>NZ_BAAAYR010000001.1:1224923-1231680 GCF_039536445.1 Microlunatus spumicola
GGCGGGAATCGAACCCGCGTCCTTGGACAGCGAACCAGGTCTTCTCCGGGCGCAGCTGGCTAGACGTTTTCTCGGTCCCTGCGCTTGCACCAGCACATCGCAGACAGACCCAGTCTCAGAAAAGTCCCGGACGCACCCTGAGACACGGTGCGGCCAGCAAGTCTCCTAGATGAGGCCAGGTTCCGGGGCGGAGACGTCCTCGGTCTGACCCTTCGATCACTGTTTAGACAGCGAGAGCGAAGTCAGTGCGCTTAGAGTTGGCACTTATTGGTTTCCAAGGGACATTAACGAGTTGACCTTGGATTCTCGGCCCGCTTCTCCTGGGACTACCGACCCAAGTCGAAACCGATCACCCCCTGTTGAGTTGTCCACCCCCGGTGCTGTCGCCAGCACCTGGAGCGAGGCCCCACCCTACTCGCGCAGCGCGGGACCTGCCATCCGTAACGCGGACCGGCCGGGAACATTCCCGGTCGGCCCGCGGCCCACGGACGAGGGTGTTACCCCGTTACTTCTCGTTCAGCACCTGGAGCTTGAGCGCCCGCGTGACCGGGTTGCGCCAGTCCTCGCCCTGCAGGGCCTTGGCCCCGCCGACGATCGTCAGGACGAACCACGCGACGGCGACGAGACCCAGGAGCGGACCGAACGTGTCCCCGGGGACGATCGCGGACCCGACGCCGGCGGCGACCAGTCCGAGGAAGGACAGCAGCTGGAAGTTGAAGGCTTTCGCCGCCTCGCGCCGCGCGTACGAGCCGGGGGCCGACAGCGCGAAGACGATCAGCGGACCGGCCAGCCAGAGCAGGAAGAACGAGAAGTGGGCAAACCCCGCGGCACCCCGACCGGCCTGCTCACGGGTCTCGGGCCGCACCAGCGGCTGGTAGGCCGGGTGCAGGTTCATCGCACGGGCCGCGACGGGGACCTCGACGATGCCGTAGAAGGCCTGGTTCAGCTCGCGCCGGTTCGACGCCTCCAGGACCTGGCCGAGGCGCCAGTCGAGCTCGCTCTCCCCGATCCGGTCCTCGGCGTACGCCTGCTGCAGCCACGACACCGCCCGGTCCCGCTGCTCCGGGGTCACGCTCATCTGCAGGGTCGGGTGCGGGTACGAATTCGGCTGGGTCGCGCTCATGTCGTCAAGGATCGCTCCGTACAGGTCCTCGCCACCATCAGGCGGGACCCCGATCCGACCCGGAGCCACCCGTGTGTCCCCTGAGAAGCGCCCCCTGAGCTTGTCGAAGGGCCACGAAGTGGTCGGCGTTGGCTGACCTCGACGACACCAACCTCTGCGAGGCCCTTCGACAGGCTCAGGGGGCGTGGTTCGTCAGGATCGGGGGGCGTCGCCGGGACGTGTCGGAGGCGCCCGTTAGGTTGGGACCATGCCTGAGAAGCCCGAAGTCGATGCCCCCGAAGGTCCGCCGCCCACCGAGCTGGAGATCACCGACCTGACCGTCGGCGACGGCCAGGAGGCCGGTCCCGGCGACCAGGTCAGCGTCCACTACGTGGGTGTCGCCCACAGCACCGGCGAGGAGTTCGACGCGTCGTACAACCGCGGCGCCCCGCTCGACTTCCCGCTCGGCGCCGGCCGCGTCATCCGCGGCTGGGACGAGGGCGTGGCGGGGATGAAGGTCGGCGGACGTCGCCGGCTGGTCATCCCGCCGCAGCTCGCGTACGGCGACCGCGGCGCCGGTGGCGTCATCGGCCCGGGCGAGACGCTGATCTTCGTCGTCGATCTCGTCGGCGTGCGCTGACCCCGGACGACCCGTCGCGGGCGCCCGGGCCTCACGGTTCGATCGAGGTCCGGGGCGCCCGCGAGCACAACCTGCGTGACGTCGACGTCTCGCTCCCCCGCGACGCCGTCGTCGCCTTCACGGGCATCTCCGGCTCGGGGAAGTCCTCCCTGGCCTTCGGCACGATCTTCGCCGAGTCCCAGCGGCGCTACCTCGAGTCGGTCGCCCCGTACGCGCGCCGGCTGATCCAGCAGGCGGGCGTCCCCCGCGTGGACGCCGTGACCGGGCTGCCGCCCGCGGTCGCGCTGCAGCAGACGCGCACCGGCGGTTCGTCGCGCTCGTCGGTCGGCACCGTCACGACGCTGTCCAACTCGTTGCGGATGCTGTTCTCCCGCACGGGCACCTATCCCGCCGGGGCCGAGCGGCTCGACTCGGACGCCTTCTCCGCGAACACCCCGGCCGGCGCCTGCCCGCAGTGCCACGGCGTCGGGCTGGTCTTCGCGGTCAGCGAGTCGTCCGTCGTGCCCGACCCCTCGCTCAGCATCCGGCAGGGTGCGGTGGCCGCCTGGCCGGGCGCGTGGCTGGGCAAGAACTTCCGTGACATCCTCGCGACGCTCGGCTACGACGTCGACCGCCCCTGGCGCGACCTCGACCAGGCCGACCGCCACTGGATCCTCTTCACCGACGAGCAACCCGTCGTCACCGTGCACTCCGAGCGCGAGGCCGGGCGGATCCAGCGGCCGTACCAGGGGAAGTGGACCGGCGTCCGGGCGTACGTGCTCGAAACCTTCGCGACCACCCGCTCCGCGCCGATCCGCCGCCGCCTGCGCGGCTACCTCGACGCCACGCCCTGCCCGCTCTGCGGCGGGCGCCGGCTGCGGCCCGAGGCCCTGGCGGTCACGTTCGCCGGGCACGACATCGCCGCCCTCGGCGCGCTACCCGTCGAGCGTCTCGTCGAGCTGCTGCGTACCGCCGCGGCCGAGCAGGAGCCGGACAGCGCCTCGGCCACGCTGCTCGGCGACCTGCTGGGTCGCAGCGAGCTCGTCGTCGACCTCGGCCTCGGCTACCTGGCCCTCGACCGCGCCGTCCCGACGCTCTCGGCCGGGGAGCTGCAGCGGCTGCGGCTCGCGACCCAGCTGCGCTCCGGGCTGTTCGGCGTCGTGTACGTCCTGGACGAACCCTCCGCCGGTCTCCACCCGGCCGACACCGAGGCGCTGCAGCGCGTGCTGCTGGGGCTGCGCGACGCCGGCAACAGCGTGCTGCTGGTCGAGCACGACCTCGACCTCGTACGGTCGGCCGACTGGCTGGTCGACGTCGGTCCGGGCGCGGGCACCGGCGGCGGCCGGGTGCTGCACAGCGGACCGGTGGCGGGCCTGCAGGACGTGACCGCCTCGGTGACCCGGCCCTACCTCGCGGTGGACCACCGCCCGGCGGTGCGCGCGGAGCCGCGGACCCCGACCGGCTGGCTAAAGCTGCAGGGGGTCTCGGCCCACAACCTCCACGACCTCGACGTCGCGCTGCCGCTGGGCACGTTCACCGTCGTCACCGGCGTCTCCGGCGCGGGCAAGTCCACGCTGCTCGGGGTGCTGGCCGACGCGGTCCGCGCGCACCTCGGGCTGCCCGACCCCGTCGAGGAGGAGACCGAGGACGACCCGGAGGCGGCCGAGACGGCACCCGACGAGGACGCGCCGGACGGTTCCGAGGACCTCCCCTCGACCCCGACGAGCCGCGTCGGCCGGGTGGACGGGCTCGACGCCGTACGCCGGCTGGTGCTCGTCGACCAGCGTCCGATCGGGCGGACGCCGCGGTCCAACCTGGCCACCTACACCGGCCTGTTCGACGCGGTGCGGTCGACCTTCGCCAAGACCCCCGAGGCGCGGCGCCGACGCTGGAGCGCCAGCCGGTTCTCGTTCAACGTGGCGGCGGGACGCTGCCCGACCTGCAAGGGCGAGGGCTTCCTGGCCGTCCGGATGCTCTTCCTGCCGGGTTCGTACTCGGTGTGCCCCACCTGCCACGGCTCTCGCTACGCCGCGGAGACCCTCGAGGTCACGCACCGCGGCCGGACGATCGCCGACGTCCTGGACCTCGACGTCGACGCCGCGCTGGTGGCGCTGGACGACATCCCCGCCGCCGTCCGCGGCCTCACCGCGCTGCGCGACGTCGGGCTCGGCTACCTGCGCCTGGGCCAGCCGGCGACCGAGCTGTCGGGCGGGGAGGCGCAGCGGATCAAGCTGGCGACCGAGCTGCAGCGCACCCGGCTGGCCGGCACGCTCTACCTGCTCGACGAGCCGACGACCGGGCTGCACCCGGCCGACGTGGAGCGGCTGCTGCGGCTGCTCCAGGACCTGGTCGACGCGGGCAGCACGGTCGTGGTGGTCGAGCACGACGCCGCCGTCGCCCTCGCAGCCGACTGGCTCGTCGACCTGGGACCGGGTGGTGGCGACGCCGGCGGTCGCGTCGTCGACGCCGGGCCGCCTGCCGAGGTCGTGCAGCGTGGGGCAGGCCCCACCGCCCTGCACCTGGGCCGACGCCTCGGCTGAGGCCGCCCAGGCTCAGGTCACCAGCTGCTGCTGCCGCCTCCGCCGCCACCGCCGCCGGAGAACCCACCGCCGCCGAACGAGCTGCCGCCACCGAAGCCGGTGCCGCTGCTTCCGCTGCTGACCGGGACCGGGGTGGCCGAGGACAGCAGGGTGCCGGTCAGGAAGCCCGTGTTGAACGAGCTCAGGTTCATGGTGCCGTAGTACCAGTACGGGGTCGTGTCGGGCAGCCGACCCATCGCCACGAGGTCCCCGCACACCTTCGACCAGCGCTCGGCCAGGCCGAAGACGATCGCCCAGGGGAGGTAGCGCGAGAAGATGTCCTCGCCCTCCTCGAAGCGGAGCTGGTCGGCCTCCGCGGTCGCGATGTAGGTCTTGAAGCCCTCGACCTGGTCGGACCAGGCCCGGCCCTCGGGGGTCCGCTGGCCGCGGCGCATCTTGGCCCGCACGATCAGGACGGTGATGAGCACCGGGAGGAGTGCCGCGGCGAGGAGCAGGGCCCACAGCCCGGCCTGGACCAGGCCGAAGAAGACGAGCGCCACCACCCCGAACCCGAGGCCCGTGGTCGAGCGGCCGCCGGGGACCTTCGTGAACCACCCCCGCGCGGTCACCTGCTCGCGGACGGACGCGTCCAGGGCCTGGTGCGCCGGCAGCAGACTGCCCTGCGAGCCCAGGTCGACGACCGTGCCCGGCGGGTCGCCGTGGAAGATGCCGTTCAGCAGGGCCATCTCGTGGGGAGCCGTCGCCACGCTCGGGTCGAGCAGGTCGACGCGCATGTCGTTCTTGTTCTCGCTGATGATGCGGACGCCGCCCCGCACCGCGAGGTCGACCAGCGTCGCGGCCGTCTCCTTGGTGTCCAGCACCCCGTCGACGAGCAGGCCCGCCTCGGCGACCGGGATCTTCGGCGGGACGAAGGCGACGGGGATCGGCAGGTCCGGGTCGTTCGGGACGGCCTCGACCTGCTGGCCGCCGGCCGGGAACGTGCCCGGCGGCAGGCCGGCGTAGCGCTGGTCGCGCCCGCGCTTGCGGTAGTAGGCCACGCCGAGGATCGGCGACGCGATCGCCGCTCCCCCGACCGCTACGCCGGCTCCGACGATCGCGGCCTGCTCCGCCGGCGTCCGGGCGTCGGCCCGCGGCTGCAGGTCGGGCGTGGCGACCGCGACCGCGCCGGGCTGGATCTTGACGCCGATGCTCATGTTCTCGCCGGCGGGCAGGTCGTCGGTCCGGAAGACGCCCGCGTCACCCTGGACCTTCGGGGCCTGCGTGCACGTGTTCGTCGACTGCACCGGGCCGGCGAAGCACCGGAGCGCTCCCTCGTACGGACCGTCCGGCACGGCGGCCGTGACGCTGACCCGCTCGAACGCCGGGTTGCCGGTTCCGGTGACGTCCCAGAAGAGCTCGTCGTAGGGCGGGTTCGCGTCCGGGGAGCTCCGCAGGGCGCCCCGGACGTCGTACGAGATGACGTAGGTGGCCGTCGGCGCGCTGATCGTCCGGCTGGCGCTGCCGATCTGGAGGGTGGTCTCGACCTCCCGGCCCTTGCGGGTCGAGTCGTCGCTGCGGCTGACCTCGGTGCTGACCCCGTCCGGGCTCGTGACCTTGAGGTTGCTGAGCGTGTAGACCGCGTCCTGGTCGGTGTCCTTGCCCTGCTCGGCCCACGGCTCGCGGACGACCAGGGTGCGCTTGATCCCGTGGCGGCCGGAGTCGCTGCCGAACTGCCAGACCCAGGTCTCCTGCACGCTCAGGGTGCCGCTGGCGTTGACCGTGTACTTCACGTCGAGCGAGCGGACCACGTCCGCCGTCGCCGCGTACGCGGGCCGGACGCCGAGCAGGGCGGAGGTGATGACCACGCCGCAGGCGAGGAACAGGGCGAGCAGGAGCCGCGAGGCCCGGCCGAGGAGGGCCGGCCGGAGCACGGTGCCCGCCCGGGTGGTCATCGTGCCCGCCGGTTGCGCGCCGCGAGCGCCCGCTCGGCCTCGCGGCGGCCCTCCCGCTCGGCGAGGGTGTGGCGCTTGTCGTACTCGCGCTTGCCGGTGCCGAGCCCCAGCTCGACCTTGGCGTAGCCGTCGTTGAAGTAGAGGGACAGCGGGATCAGCGTCGTGCCGCCCGGGCCCATCTCGCGCTCGATCTTGACGATCTCGCGGCGGTTCAGCAGGAGCTTGCGGGTGCGGCGGGCGGTGTGGTTGGTCCAGGTCCCGTGGCTGTACTCCGGGATGTGCGCCCCGCGCAGCCACACCTCGCCGTCGTCGACGGTCGCGAAGGCGTCGGTCAGGTTGGCGTGGCCCGCGCGCAGCGACTTGACCTCGGTCCCGCTCAGCACGATGCCCGCCTCCCACGTGTCATGGATGGTGTAGTCGTGCCTCGCCTTGCGGTTCGAGGCGACGAGACTGCGACCCTTCTCCTTCGGCATGTCCCCCATTGTCCCTGCTCGCGGGGTCGTCCCGGGTCGAACCCCCGGGCGGCACTCCCCTGCGGCTGCTCTCGGCCCCGGAAACCCGAGAC
>NZ_BAAAYR010000001.1:1231710-1696936 GCF_039536445.1 Microlunatus spumicola
CCCAGCGGTCCTGCCCCGGCGTTTCGCACCGGGGGGTGATCTGCGGGCCGGGCTCGCGCCCGGCCGGTCCAGCGGTACGACCGGTGGGTCAGTACCAGGTCATCGGGTTCACCATGCCGCCGTTCAGCCACACCATGAGGTGCAGGTGGCAGCCGGTGGAGTAGCCCGTGGTGCCGACGTAGCCGATGGTCTGGCCCTGCCGGACGTGGTCCCCGACACCGACGACGTAGCGGATGGCGTGGTTGTAGCCGGTGGTGACGTACTTCCCGTCGACCTTGCCGTGGTCGATCATCAGCCGGTTGCCGTAGCCGGCGTTGTAGTACTTCTCGGCCACGACCCCGCTGTAGGCGGCCTTGATCGCGGTGCCGCAGCCGGCGCCGAAGTCGGTGCCGTCGTGCAGCTTCCAGATGTGGGTGACCGGGTGCAGCCGCATCCCGTACGGGGACGTGATCGGTGCGGTGACCGGGTAGATGAAGCCGTGGTGCGCGCCCGAGGAGGACGTGCTGCGGGTGCTCGACGGGCGCGACGCCGGCTTGGGCGCCGCCACGCGGGCGGTGCTCGAACGCGACGTGCGCTTCGGCGCCTTGGCCCTGTCCTTGGCGGCGGCCTTCGCCTCGGCCCTGGCCCGGCGCTCGGCCTTGGCCTGGGCCTCGCGGCGCTCGGCGGCGGCCTTGGCCTCGGCGGCCTTCGCGGCCGCCTTCTCCTTGGCCACGCGCACCGCGATCCGGTGCTCCACGGTCGCCCGCTCGGCGGTGAGCTTCTCGTACTCCTGCTTGTCCTGGGCGACGTCCTGGGCGGCGGCCCGCTCGACGGCCTGCTGCTGCACGAGCTGGCCGGCGACCGCGGTGGCCGCCGCGCTGGCCTGGGCCTCGAGGCGACGGGTCTCGGCCAGCGAGTCCGCGGCCTCCTCCCGGTCCTTCGCGACCTTCTGCTCGGCCTTGGCCATCTCGGACCGCTTGGCCTTGAGCTGCGCCTCGAGCGCGAGCAGCTCGTCGATCTTGGACTGCGTGGTGTCGAGCATGGTGGTCGCCCACTGCATGCGCGTCGCCAGGTTGGCCGTGCTGGAGCTGGTGAGCACCGCGATCGGCATGAGGTTCGTCTGCTGCTGGTACTGGTTCCGCACGATGACGCCGACCATCTGCTTCTTGGCGTCGAGGCGCTCCTGGCAGTCCAGGACCGCCGCCTTGGCCTTGGCCAGGTCGGTCTGGGCCCGCTTCAGCTTGGCCGCCAGGCGGACGTCCTCGGCCTTGGCCGCCGTCAGGGCGCCCTGGGCGCGGGACAGCTCGGCCTGCGCCGAGGCGAGGCGGCTCGCGGCCTGGTCGACCTGGACCCCCGCGTTGCTGAGCGCGGCGCTCGACTCGGTGAGGTCGGACTTGGAACGGCTGATCTGCTGCTTGAGCGCGTTGCGCTGGTCGGTCAGGTCGTCGGCCTGGGCCGTCGAGACGAGCAGGCCCGCGGTCAGGGCGACGACGAGCGCACCCGTCAGGACCGCGGACGGCACCCGGACGCCGAGGGCGTGCAGGCGGCCGCCGAGGCGGCTGGGGCGCTGACCACGGTGCTCGCCCGAAGGCAGGTCGTCGGCGACCGGAGCGTCGGTGAGGACGCGGGGAAGGTCCGGCACAGCGTTCTTCCAATCGAGGTCCGTCGGAGCCCCTACCTCGACCGTTCGCGGCGGCCTCGGCGGTAACTCTCGACTAGAGATCGAGATTCTGGGGTGAATCCCGGTGTGTCGGTCGGGGGTGACCGGCAGCCCGGATGTTAGGCAGAACGTCGCGGAGCCCCGCAAGCCTTTGCACTCGAGTCACAGGGGGCTCAGGCGTAACCCGGGGTGAAGGCTTCATCGAGACTTAAGCAGGCACCTCGAGGCAGCACATCGGCGCCCGGATCGTCAAGACCTCACGTCCTCGGAGCCCCGGAAGCGCCCCTGACGCCCGTCGGACCGCCCTTGCCGACCACTGGTCACCTCGGCTGTAACGGCGCGCGCCTGAGGCGACGAACCGACCACTGGTCACTCGGTGTCCTGCACCTCGGGTGGAACAGGGATGGTCGAAGGGGCCTTCGTCCCCCGGAACGACGACAGCCGCGCACCGGGTCCCCGCGGGTGCGGGAGCCGGTGCGCGGCTGCGACGTGCTGCGGGCCCAGGGCCCCGTCAGCGGGTCAGACCCGGAGGTACTTCCGCGTGGTCACGAGGGTCGGGACGACCGCCAGAACGAGGCCGACGATAGCCACGCCGAGCATCGCCAGGCCGGTCTGGCTCCACCCGATCCAGGGGATCGAACGGATCGCCGGCTCGGCACGCTGCATGACGATGAAGTAGACGCCCGCCCCCAGCGTCGCGCAGGCCAGGGCGGCGCCGATCAGCGCCGAGAACACGGCCTCGAAGAGGAACGGCAGCGTGATGTAGAGGTTGCTCGCGCCGACCAGCCGCATGATGCCGATCTCGCGCCGTCGGGCGAAGGCGGCGAGCCGGATCGTGTTGCCGATCTGCAGGGCCGCGGCGACGAGCAGCAGGCCCGAGGCGACGATGGTCCCCCACTGGACGAAGTTCAGGGCGTTGAAGAAGGGGTCGAGGTACTGGCGCAGGTCCTGCACCTTCTGCACCCCGCGCAGCCCCTGGACCGAGCTGACGACGCCCTCGTACTCCTCGGGGTTCTTCAGCTTGACCCGGAAGGACTCCTGCATCTGGTCCACCGTGAGCGAGTCACGGATGGGGCTGCCGGCGTACGCGCGCTGGAACTCGTCGTACGCCTGCTGCTTGTTCTCGAAGAACACGCCGTCGGCGGCGACCTCGGGGTTGGAGAGCAGCGTCTGCTGGATGACCTGCTTCTGCGCGTCCGTGGCGTCCTGGCCGGGGTCGCAGTTGTCGCCCGAGACGTCGGTCGTGCACAGGAAGATCGAGATCTCGATCTTGTCGTACCAGCGGCCCTTCATGAGGTCCACCTGCTGGTTGGCCAGCAGGCCCGCCCCGAAGAGGGACAGCGAGACCCACATGGTCATGATGACCGCGAGGGTCATCGTCAGGTTCTGGCGGAGACCGGCGCCGGTCTCGGAGAAGATGTGGCGGAAACGCATCAACGGTCCTTACTGCTGCTCACTGGTACCCGTAGACGCCGCGGCTCTGGTCGCGGACGACCTCGCCGTCGTCGAGCTCGATCACGCGCTTGCGCATCTGGTCCACGATCGTCGAGTCGTGGGTGGCCATCAGCACGGTGGTGCTGGCGCGGTTGATCCGGTCGAGCAGCTTCATGATGCCGATGCTCGTCGCCGGGTCGAGGTTTCCCGTCGGCTCGTCGGCGATGAGGATCATCGGGCGGTTGACGAAGGCGCGGGCGATGGCGACGCGCTGCTGCTCGCCGCCGGACAGCTCCTCGGGGAGCCGTCCGCCCTTGCCGTCGAGGCCGACGAGCTCGAGGACCTCGGGCACGACGCGCTTGATGGTCGACGGCGGCTTGCCGATGACCTGGAGCGCGAAGGCGACGTTCTCGGTGACGGTCTTGTTCGGCAGCAGCCGGAAGTCCTGGAACACCGTGCCGATCTGGCGGCGCATCGCCGGGATCTTCCAGCTGTGCAGCTTGCCGAGGTCGCGGCCGGCGACGAACACCTTGCCGCGAGTGGCGCGCTGCTCGCGCAGGATGAGGCGGAGGAAGGTCGACTTCCCGGAGCCGGAGGCACCGACCAGGAAGACGAACTCCCCCTTGTCGATGTCGACGTTCACACGGTCGAGCGCCGCACGGCGCTGACCGTCATAGGTCTTGGAGACGCTCTCGAATCGGATCACAAGCTGGTCCTGGCCGGCTAGGTTGCTCCGTCCCCGGCGCACGGCCGGGCCGGACGGCCTCGACCACTGTAGGTGAGCGCACCACCCCACCGGCTGACCCGAGCGACCGGGCGCGCCGCGACAGCAGGCCCCGGCACGGGCCCGACGGCCTCGCCGGAGGACGGCTCAGCCCGCGTGCTCCTGCATCCGCCAGCGGATGCCGGACTCGATGAACCCGTCGATGTCGCCGTCGAAGACCGCGTCGGGCGAGGAGACCTCGAAGTCCGTGCGGAGGTCCTTGACCATCTGGTAGGGGTGCAGCACGTACGAGCGCATCTGCGAGCCCCAGCTGTTGCCGCCGTCGCCCTTGAGCGCGTTCATCTCGGCCTCGCGGTCGCGGCGCGCCTTCTCCAGCAGCCGCGACTGCAGCACGCGGAGCGCGGCCGCCTTGTTCTGCAGCTGCGACTTCTCGTTCTGGCAGGACACGACGATGCCGGTCGGCAGGTGGGTGAGCCGGACCGCGGAGTCGGTGGTGTTCACGCTCTGCCCGCCGGGCCCGGAGGACCGGAACACGTCGACGCGGATGTCCGCCTCGGGGATGTCGATGTGGTCGGTCGACTCGGTCACCGGCAGCACCTCGACCCCGGCGAACGAGGTCTGGCGGCGCCCCTGGTTGTCGAAGGGCGAGATCCGGACGAGGCGGTGGGTACCCTGCTCGACGGACAGCGTCCCGTACGCGTACGGCGCCCGCACCTGGAAGGTCGTGGACTTGATGCCCGCCTCCTCGGCGTAGGAGGTGTCGAAGACCTCGGTGCCGTACTTGTGCCGCTCGGCCCAGCGCAGGTACATCCGCTGCAGCATCTCGGCGAAGTCGGCCGCGTCGATGCCGCCGGCCTCCGAGCGGATCGTGACCAGCGCGTCGCGCTCGTCGTACTCCCCCGACATCAGCGTGCGGACCTCGAGGGCGTCGATCGTCTTGCGCAGCGCGGTCAGCTCGCTGTCGGCCTCGACCATGCTGGCGTCGTCGTCCTCCTCCTGGCCGAGCTCGACGAGCACCGCCAGGTCGTCGAGGCGCTGACGGAGGTTGCTCAGCCGGTCGACGTCGGACTGCAGCGACGAGAGCCGCGAGGTGACCTGCTGCGCGTGGTCGACGTCGTCCCACAGGTCGGGCGCAGAGACCTCCTGCTCGAGGGCGGCGATCTCCACCTGCTTGCTCGCGGGGTCCACCACCGCCTCGATCGAGGCCAGGGCCCGCTCGAGCTCGGGGATCGCCACGGAGAAGTCGGTACCAGCCACGACATGCGAGTCTAGGTGACCCCGCACAGGTTGCTCCCGGCTCGACCCGGCGGGCTCGCCAGGAGACGGGTCCAGGAGGAGAACGTGCGCGAGGTCGTCCTGGCCATCGACGTCGGCGGGACCAAGATGGCCCTCGCCCTCGTGGACGACGAGGGCACCGTCCTCGCCGAGGAGCTGCGCCCGACGCGGCCGGACCCGGACCCGCTCGCGGTGGTCGGCCCGCTGCTCGACGGCGTCGCGGCCATCTGCGCCCGGCTGCCCCCGGCCGACGGACCGCTCCGGGTCGGGATCGCCTCCGCCGGACCGTTGGACGGGCCGACCGGCACCGTCTCCCCCGTGAACATCCCCGCCTGGCGGGACTTCCCGCTCGTCGCCCACGTGCGCGGGGCCGCGGAAGCGGCCGGCGGGCGTACGGCGCTGGTCGGGCTGGCGGGCGACGGGCACTGCTTCGCCCTCGGCGAGCACTGGCTCGGGGCCGGGCGGGACGTGGCCTCGATGGTCGGGATGGTGCTGTCGACCGGGGTCGGCGCCGGTGCGGTGCTCGAGGACCGGCTGTTCGGCGGGACGACCGGCAACGCCGTCCACCTCGGGCACACCAGCGTCAACGCCTGGGGCGAGCTGTGCGTGTGCGGCGGGCACGGCTGCGTGGAGATGTACGCCCGCGGCCCGGCCCTGGTCGCGGCGGCCCGACGGCTCGGCTGGACCGGCGGCGACGACGCGAAGGCCCTGACGGCCGACGCGCGGGCCGGTGACCCCGTCGCAACCGGCGTCATCGACGAGGGGATGCGCGCGCTGGCGGCCGGCATCGCCGCGACGGCGACCCAGCTCGACGTGACGACGTTCGTCCTCGGGGGCGGGGTGTCCCGGGCCGGCGAGGTGATCTTCGGGCCGCTGCGCCGGCACGTCGCCGCCTTCGCCGCCCTCCCGTACGTCCGCGCGCTCGAGGTCCGCCCCGCCGTGCTCGAGAACGCCGGCCTCCTCGGCGCCGCCGCCCTCGCGCTCCGCCTCGAGGCCTGAGCCCACCTCCGAGCGTTCGTGGCGCGACTGTGCGCTGCCGCACCGCCGATGGAGTGTCGCGGTGCGCGAGCGCACACCTGCGCATACGCCCCCTGAGCTCGTCGAAGGGCCCGGAACGGGTCGACGCTGGTCGTGGAGAAACCGCCAACCTCTTCGAGGCCCTTCGACAGGCTCAGGGGGCGTGCTGCGGCCGACCTCTTCGAGGCCCTTCGACAGGCTCAGGGGGCGTTCACGGCTTGACTGCGCGCTACCGCACCCGCCGACGACGTGTCGGGGTGCGCGAGCGCACACCTGCACATCCGCCCCCTGAGCTCGTCGAAGGGCCCGGAACGGGTCGGTGCTGGTCGTGGAGAAGCCGCCAACCTCTTCGAGGCCCTTCGACAAGCTCAGGGGGCGTGCGGTCCGGCGATCACGCGCGGCGAGAGGCGGGGCTGCCCTCGTCGCCCGGCTCCTCGCCGGTCGTGTCGGCGTCCTCGAGCTCGTCCGGCTCGGGAACGCGCAGCTCCTCGACGCGGACGTAGGTGTCGACGCGGTTGCCGGTGCGCAGCGGGCGGTCGCCCAGCCAGACGAGGACGAAGGCGGCGAAGGAGAGCGCCAGGGCGAGGACCGGTCCGAAGACGAGCACCCAGACGAGGACCAGGCCGAGCACGTCGAGGCCGAGGGCGAGGAGCGCCGTGCGCGGGGCGAGGCGGCTGCGGCGGGCGCGCCAGGTCACGTAACCCACCCACGGAACCATCGCCACGAGCGTCACGACGAGCGCGAAGCCGGACATGCCGCCGGTGAACGCACCGGCGACCAGCCGGAGCATCGCCACCAGGGCGATCGCGCCGGTGAGCACGCCGAGCGCGGTGCGGGCCGCCAGGGTGGTCATGGGCGGCCAGCGTACGGGCTGGTGGTCAGCCCTGGCCGAGAGCGGCCTGGAGCGCGCGGACACGCGCGAGGTCGTCGGCGAACCCGTCGGGCGAGGTGAGGTCGGGCTCATCGTCGTCGCTGTTCACCACGTACTCGACGGTCTCCATCACCGCGCGCTGCTGCTGCGCGGTGAGGTCGTCCCAGCGGGTGAGGATCCGGGCCAGCCCCGCGTGCGCGGCGAACGCGCGGTCGATGTCGAGGTCGTGGTTGCTGGTGAGGGCACCCATGAGCATCGACCTGTGGTCCGACAGCGTCGTGCGGAGCACCGCCACCTCGTCCGTCACGCGTCCAGGTTAGGTCATCCTCACCTGGCGGGGTCCGGGGTCCGCCGACCGGTGCGAGAATGGCGCGGCCCGACGGGCGACCGCTACCTTGGTCGGCCGCGGGACGCGGGAGCATAGCTCAGCTGGTCAGAGCACCTGCCTTACAAGCAGGGGGTCGGGGGTTCGAGCCCCTCTGCTCCCACCCGCACGGCACCACGGGGGGCGCGGCGTCCCTCAGCGCAGGTCGTCGGAGGTCAGCCGGTGGGCGCCCCCGACCATCACCGCGAAGCCGTCCTGCATGGCCGCGGCGTCGGTCCAGACCGACGACGTGACGACCGCGTTGCCGTTCCTGGTGTAGGCCGTCGTGTTCTGCGTGGTCGAGCCCTGCGCGGAGAACGGTCGCCCGCAGCCCGTCGCGGCCAGGCTCTTCTGGTGGTCGTAGACCTTGCGGCCGGTGACCGGGTCGAGCAGGACCGACACGTCGTAGACCGGGATGCCGGCCGCCACCATCCGCTGCTTCTGGGTCGTCGAGTAGTGCCCGGTCAGCTCGTCGTTCGCCGCGACCTGGACGTACGCCCCGGCCTTGCGGAACCGGATCAGCTGGTCGACGAGCTCGCTCTTGGAGGGGCTCAGGTAGAAGTTGGCGAACGTGACCCGGGAGCCCGGTCCGCAGTCGGCCTTCTTCGCCCACCTGAGGACGGGGTCGGTGCGGACCTCGGGCATCATCCACAGCCGGCGACGCCCGTCGCACGTCTTCAGCGCCCCGATCTTCTTCGCGGTCCGGTCCCTCCACAGGAGGGTGAGGTGCGCACGAACCTGCACGTAGAGGCAACGATCGGTCACCACGGTCCGGTCGTTGTAGGCGGTGTCGAGCGAGTAGGTCCAGTTGCCCGAGTCCGAGATCGTCTGCTCGTCCCCGTCGAGAGCGGGGTCGGGGTCGATGAGGACGAGCTTGCGGTGCTCGATGCCGGCCTTGCCCGACCGGGACAGCGAGCCCCAGCCGACCTTCACCGGCTGCCCCAGGAGCCGGAGCGTGTCGACGAGCACCTGGACCTTGTCGGCGACGTCCCCGCTCTTCTCCCCGTCCGGCTTCGGGTGGCTCGTGAGCATCCGCACGGACACCCCGCGGGCCGCCGCCCGGATCAGCGCCGCCGCCAGGTCGTCGCGGGTCGTCGAGTACATGACGACGTCGACGCGGCCGCCGGGCGGCACGGCGTCGAGCCGCCGGACCAGGTCGTTGCCGAGGGTGCAGGGGGTCAGGTCCCCGGGGCGGCACCAGGGAGCGATGACGGACGTCGACGGTGTCGAGTAGAGGTACTCCGACGACGAGGGCACCGGCGGTTCGGCTACCGGTGCAGCCGCCGCCGGCGTCGGTCGGCCGGCGAGGGGCACCAGGCCCAGCACGAGGGCCAGCAGGAGGCAGGCGACGAAGGACGTCCGGGCGTGCCGGCGCGCGGGTGACCGATGCGGCACGGGCCGCCCTCCTTCGGCGGGGCGTCTGCGCACGCTCGGGGTCACGGCGCTGCTGTACCCGCAGGGAAGAAGGTCTCACCCCGAAGGGTGTGGGTGGCGCACGACGCACCGGAGACGAGGACGGGCTCCGGCCCCCGGAACCCTCCGCAGCGACGTCGTCCGACCGCGACGGAGACACCCTCGCGGAATTCGTGGCGCCGGACCTGTCACACGGGAGGCACCCGCAGCGATGAGGACGACGACCAGGTGTGCAGCAGCAAGGAGGACCCATGGCCGTCGTGCACGTCTACCTCGTCCCCGGGACGCTCGTCCGTGTGCAGGACGGCTGGTGCCCCACGTGCCAGGTGTCCTCGGTCTGGACCGGCCCGGTCTGGCGGCTGTGCCCGGACGGGGTGTCCCCGAACGGCGACATCACCGGCTGCGCCGGGTGCGACACGTGGAACAGGCGTCCCGCGCCGGCACCCGACCGCGCGGCGAGCCTCAGTCGCGACGCTCGGCGAGCAGGACCGGGATGAGGCGGTCGGTCTTCGTCTGGTACTCCGCGTACGGCGGGTAGGCGGCGACCGCCCGGTCCCACCACTCCTGGCGCTCGTCGCCGGACAGCTCGCGCACGTGCGCGTCCCAGCGGTCGGCACCGTCCTGCACCATCAGCGCATCGGGGTCCGCCGTGAGGTTGTGGTACCAGACGGGGTGCTCCGGCGCGCCGCCCTTCGAGGCCACGAGCGCGTACGCGCCGTCGTGCTCGACCTTCATCAGGGCCATCTTGCGGAGCTTGCCGGACTTGCGGCCGCGGGTCGTGAAGATCACGACCGGCAGGCCGGTGTCCATCAGCGTGTTCGCCTCGCGACCGTCGGTCGCCTCGTAGGTCGCGACCTGGTCGCGGACCCACTTCTCGGGGCTGGGCTCGTACTCACCTTCGAGGGGCATGGTCCGAGCGTAGGCACGGCGCGGCGACCGGGACGCCGGGGGTGCCCGGGGCTCAGGAGACCTGGAGCGCCGTCCGGACGTGCTCGACGATGTCGCGCGGCTCGCCGATGCCGTTCAGGACCCGCCAGGTGATCGTGCCGGACGCGTCCAGCAGGAAGGAGCCGCGGAGGGCGCACCCGGCCTCGTCGTCGAACACGCCGTACTCCCGCGCGATCGCCCCGTGCGGCCAGTGGTCGCTCAGCAGGTCGAACGGCAGGTCCTCCGCCTCCGCGAACGCGCGCAGCGTGAACATCGCGTCGCAGGACACGGCGGCCACCCGTACGCCGGCGGCCGCGAGGTCGGCGTGACCCGCCCGCAGCGCGCCCAGCTCCCCGGTGCAGATGCCCGAGAAGGCCCAGGGGTAGAAGACGAGCAGCAGCGGGGCCTCGTCCTGCGCGACGAGCCCGGAGAGCAGCACCGTCTCGCCGTGGTGGTTCCGCGTGCGGAAGTCGGGGGCCCGGTCGCCCACCGCCAGGGTCACCGGCGCGTGCCGCGCGGGCGTACGAGCTTGGTGGCGGACCAGTCCGTGGACACGGTGGCGCTGACGGTCTGCGCGAGGCCGGCGGTGATCGCGGACTCCGACAGGTCGCTCGCGTCGACGTAGCCGTCCCGGCCGACCTTGGGCGTCATCAACCAGATGTAGCCGGTGTCGGTGAGGTCGGTGAGCGAGTCGACGAGGCCGTCGACCAGGTCGCCGTCCCCCTCGCGCCACCACAGCAGGACGACGTCGACCGCCTCGACCGCCTCCTCGACGAGCTCGCCGTCGATGGCGTCCTCGACCGAGAGCCGCAGCCCCTCGTCGACGTCGTCGTCCCAGCCGAGCTCCTGGACGATCTGACCGCTGGTGAGTCCCAGCTTGCTGGCCGCCGGGTTGTCGCCCGTGGCACCTGCCGCCGCACTCACGGCGCGCTCCTCTCGTGTGACCGCCTCGCTGATGGACGGCCCGTCCCCGTGGGACGCGTCCACGCGCCCACCCTGATGGCGCACAGCCTCCCACAGGCGGGCCCCTCCAGGAAGGGGGAACCAGGTGTTGCGGCCCCGGTCGGGAACCGCACGGTGCGAAGCGCTGGGACCCGGTGACAGGATGGGGCCCACGAAGACGAGGGGCGCGAGCGGCACCACCCCAGCCGCTGGCCCGAGGTGAGGAGCATCCGATGGCGAGCCAGAGCGGGCAGACCGGTACGACCGGCGCGAACAGCGGCGGCCCCCGCCCGACCCTGACGGCGGAAGGCCTGGTCCACCAGGTCCCCGACATCGACCCCCAGGAGACCCAGGACTGGCTCGAGTCCCTGGACGACCTGCTGGACGAGAAGGGCAAGGCACGCGCGCGGTTCGTGATGCTGCAGCTGCTGGCCCGGGCGCGCGAGAAGCAGGTCGGCCTGCCGGCACTGCGCAGCAGCGACTACGTCAACACGATCCCGCCGGAGGCGGAGCCGTGGTTCCCGGGCGACGAGCACGTCGAGCGGCGCCTGCGTGCGTACATCCGCTGGAACGCGGCGATCATGGTGAGCAAGGCCAACCGCAAGGGCCTCGAGGTCGGTGGCCACATCGCGACCTACCAGAGCGCCGCGAGCCTCTACGAGGTCGGCTTCAACCACTTCTTCCGCGGCAAGGACGCCCCCGGCGGCGGTGACCACGTCTTCATCCAGGGTCACGCCTCCCCCGGCATCTACGCCCGCGCCTACCTCGAGGGCCGGCTGTCGAGCGACCAGCTCGACGGCTTCCGCCAGGAGGTCTCGCGCGGACCGGGTCGTGGCCTGTCGTCCTACCCGCACCCGCGGCTCATGCCCGAGTTCTGGGAGTTCCCGACGGTCTCGATGGGCCTGACGGGCATCAACTCGATCTACCAGGCGCGGTTCAACCGCTACCTGGCCAACCGCGGCGTCAAGGACACCTCCGACCAGCGCGTCTGGGCCTTCCTCGGCGACGGCGAGATGGGCGAGCCCGAGTCGCTCGGCGCCATCCGCGTCGCGTCCCGCGAGGGCCTGGACAACCTGACCTGGGTCATCAACTGCAACCTCCAGCAGCTCGACGGCCCGGTCGTCGGCAACGGCAAGGTCGTGCAGGAGCTCGAGTCGTACTTCCTCGGGGCCGGCTGGCACGTGATCAAGGTCCTGTGGGGCCGCGACTGGGACCCGCTGCTCGCCGCGGACGCCTCGGGCGCGCTGGTCAACAAGATGAACACCACGCCGGACGGGCAGTTCCAGACCTACCTGGTCGAGGACGGCGCCTACATCCGCCAGAACTTCTTCGGCGGCGACCCGCGTCTGGCCAAGATGGTCGCGAACTTCTCCGACGAGCAGCTGAAGGTGCTCTCCCGCGGCGGCCACGACTACCGCAAGGTCTACTCGGCGTTCAAGGCGGCGACCGAGCACGTCGGGCAGCCGACCGTGATCCTGGCCCAGACCGTCAAGGGCTGGACGATCGACGCGCTGGAGGGCAAGAACGCCACCCACCAGATGAAGAAGCTGACGAGCAAGGACCTCAAGGCCTTCCGCGACCGGCTCTACCTGGACATCCCGGACAGCAAGCTCGAGGACCCGTACAACCCGCCCTACTTCCACCCGGGCAACGACTCCGACGAGATCGCCTACCTGCAGGAGCGTCGTCGTGCGCTCGGCGGCTACGTGCCCGAGCGGCGCGTGAAGCCGACGATCGTCAAGCTGCCGGGCGACGAGATGTACGCCCCGCTGATGGAGCCGGCCGGCGGCGCCAAGGTGGCGACGACGCAGGCGTTCGTGCGCCTGCTGCGCGACCTGATGCGCGACAAGGAGATCGGCCAGCGGATCGTCCCGATCGCGCCGGACGAGTTCCGGACGTTCGGCATGGACTCGATGTTCCCGACGGCGAAGATCTACAACCCGCACGGGCAGACGTACGAGTCGGTCGACCGCAAGCTGCTGCTGTCGTGGAAGGAGGCCAAGAACGGCCAGCTCCTCCACGAGGGCATCTCCGAGGCCGGGGCCATGGGCTCCACGATCGCCGCGGGCTCCGCCTACTCGATGCACGGCGAGCCGATGATCCCCGTCTACATCTTCTACTCGATGTTCGGGTTCCAGCGGACCGGCGACTCCATCTGGGCCATGGCCGACCAGATGTCGCGCGGCTTCCTGATCGGCGCCACCGCGGGTCGCACGACGCTCACCGGCGAGGGCCTGCAGCACGCCGACGGGCACTCGCCGCTGCTCGCCAGCACCAACCCGGCGGTCGTGCACTACGACCCCGCGTTCGCGTACGAGATCGGGCACATCGTCAAGGACGGCCTGCGTCGGATGTACGGGCACGAGGACCCGGACCACCCCGAGGGCGAGAACGTCATCTACTACATGACCGTGTACAACGAGCCGGTCGACCAGCCGGGCGCGCCGGAGGGGCTCGACGTCGACGCGCTGCTGCGCGGCCTCTACCGCTTCAACACCGCGCCCATCGACCCGGCCGGCAAGCCGCGCGCCCAGCTCCTCGCCTCGGGCGTGGGGATGGCTGCCGCGCTCAAGGCCCAGAAGATGCTGGCCGACGAGTGGGGCGTGGCCGCCGACGTGTGGTCGGTGACCTCGTGGAACGAGCTGCGCCGCGACGCCGTGGAGACGGCGAAGTGGAACCTCAACCACCCGGGCGAGGACAAGCGGTACCCGCACGTCACGCAGATGCTGCACGGGGCCGAGGGTTCGGTCGTCGCCGTCAGCGACTACATGCGCGCCGTGCAGGACCAGATCGCGCCGTACGTCTACCAGCCGTGGACCTCGCTCGGCACGGACGGGTTCGGGTTCGCCGACACCCGCGCCGCCGCCCGGCGGTTCTTCGAGGTGGACGCCGAGTCGATCGTCGTCGCCACCCTCGAGAGCCTGGGCCGTGAGGGTCAGTACGACGCCGGTGCGGCCAAGCAGGCGTACGACACGTACGCCGTCGGCGACCCCACCGCCGTCGCGGGCGTGGCACAAGAGGGCGCTGGCGCGTAGTCGCCCACACCGAGCCATGTTGTGCACCGTTGTTGGTGCACAACATGGCTCGTTGTCGTCGTGGGGCGTCAGGCCGGCGTGCGGGAACCTGAGCGCAGGACGTCGAGCAGGGAGTCCAGGGCGGCCTCGAGGGGCCAGCTGCTGCGTTCGGGCTGGCTGAGCATCAGCCCACCCTGCACGGCGGCGAGGATGGCGGCGGCGAGGCGGTCCGGGTCGACCGAACCATCGACGTGCCCGGCGGCGCGCATCCGGCGGATGCCGTCGGCGAGCTTGCCGCGCCACAGCGTCATGGACTGCGCCACGAACCCGGCGAGCTCGGGGTCCGTCGCCGCGGCCTCCCAGGCCAGCGAACCGATCGGGCACGCCCACCGGCCGAGCCCGAGGTAGTACGCGACGAGCGCGTCGCGCCAGGCGTGCCAGGACTCCCACGTGGCCAGGTCGTCCAGCCACGGCAGCTGCGCCTCCAGGAGCTGCTGCCCCTCCCAGTTCGCGACCTCGCGGACCAGCTCGGACTTGCCGCCCGGGAAGTAGTGGAAGAGCTGGCTCTTGCTGGTCAGCGTGGCCGCGCGGACGCCGTCGAGCGTCGTGCCCCCGATGCCGCTCGCGAGGATCTGCTGCCCGGTCGCCTCGATGATCCGCTGGCGGGTCTGCTGACCGCGCTTGGTGAGGGTTCCGTCCACGCACCCGAGGTTACGCTCTGGACCCTACGGTCCAGAACCTGTGCTAGAACTGGACCATGCAGTCCAACAGCGACCTCCTGTCCGCCCTTCCCACCGACGACCGGCTCGCCGGTCGCACCGCGATCGTCACCGGCTCCAGCGCCGGGATCGGCGAAGCGGTCGCCCGCGTGCTCGCCAGCTCCGGTGCGACCGTGGTCGTCACCGCGCGCGACCTCGCCCGGGCCACGCCCGTCGTGGAGGCGATCACCGCGGCCGGCGGCACCGCCCACGCCCTGACCCTCGACCTCGCCGGCTCGTACGCCGACCTCCGGGCCTTCGCCGCGGAGGCGACGGACGTGCTCGGCGGGCGCGTCGACGTGCTCGTGAACAACGCCGGCATCTACCCCGTCGGGCCCACGGAGACGCTGCCCGACGCCGACCTCGACGCGCTGCTCGCGGTGAACGTCCGCGCCCCCCACGTCCTCGTCGGCGCCGTCGCGCCGGCCATGGCCGAGCGCGGCGACGGCGTGATCGTCAACATCGGGTCCTGGATGGCCCGGGTCGGCACGCCGGCCATGGCGATGTACCCCGCGACCAAGGCCGCGCTCGAGCAGCTGACGCGCGGCTGGGCGGCCGAGTACGGCCAGCGCGGCGTGCGCGTCGTCGGCGTCGCACCCGGCGCGACGAGCACCCGCGGCAACGCCGACTACCCCGAGGCGATGGAGCACCTGGCCAAGCAGACCGTCGCCGGCGTCCCCGTGCGGCCGGTCGACGTCGCGTACGCGGTGCGGTTCGTCGTGTCCGACGAGGGCCGCTTCGTCCAGGGCAGCTCGATCGACGTCGACGGCGGGATCACCGGGGCGCGGGTCGGCTGACCCCCGAACCTGAAGATCCGGCCGGCTTGAGGTGTTCTTCAGCCTGGCCCCGCACGCTGGGTCCATGACGCACCTCGGGCTGGTCGACCTCGTCACCCTGGTCCTCGTGGCCTCCTCCGTCGTCGGAGCGCTTCTTGGGCGGCGGGGCCTGTTCGGCGCGCTGCTCTCGGGCGCGGGCACCGCGGTCGGCTGCTGGCTCGTCTGCCTCGGCCTGGTCGCCTGGGCGCCCGACGTGGTCGCGAGCGCGGCCTCCTCGAGCGCGCTGTTGCAGCTGGTCCCGGTCCCCGGGCCTGCGCTCGCGAAGGCCCGGGCGCTCGCCGGCTGGGTCGCCGGCGAGTACGGCACCTGGCACTAGCGCCCGGGCATCAGCCCTGGCGGCGGGCGACCACCGCGTAGAGGGGGTCGCCGCGGTAGCGGCCGGAGGGCGTGCGGAGCGAGACCTCGGGCTCGTCGAACCCGCCGGCGAGGCGGACGTACGTCGCGGCGATGGCGCAGCGCGTGTCCTCGTCGGCGTAGAGCCAGCCCGCGACCGCCTTGGAGGGGAAGAGGCGGTTGGAGAACGTGAGCACGACGGGAGCCCCCGGCCGCAGCACCCGGGCGGCCTCGCGCAGCACCTCGACGGGCCGGACGAGGTAGTCGACCGAGACGCAGCAGAGCACCGCGTCGAAGGACGCGTCGGCGAAGGGCAGCACCGGGTCGGTGTTGAGGTCCTGCACGACGCGCTCGGTCGCCACCGGGTTGGCCCGCAGCTCGCTCGCGTTCATCCCGAGGACGACGAGCTCGGCCGGCGGCGTGCGCAGGTGCGAGACCCAGGACGACATGAGGTCGAGCACGCGGCGCGGCGCGGTGGCCGAGCCGTCGACGCCCAGCTCGGCGTAGAGGTCGGAGACGGCCGCGATCGCGCCGTCGTCGATGTGCGTGACCAGGCGCGGTGGACCGTAGAACGCCGCGTCCGAGCTCTCGTCCTCGCGGGCGAAGAAGCCCGCGGGGAAGACGTCCTCGGGACCCGACGCGCTCATGGGCGGACCGTCAGGCCGCAGCGGCGGCGGCGCCGTCGAGCAGCGCCTGCCGGGTCTCGGCCACCGCCTGCGCGTTGCCGGCGACGAGCCAGCGCTGCCCCTCGATGAGGACCTCCTCGGCGGCACCGCCCGCGCCTAGCACCAGGGCCGCGCCCGGGTACCAGTCCCACGGGTGCAGGTTCGCCTGGAGGAACACGCCGATGCGCCCCGACGCGACCCCGGCGAGGTCGACCGAGGCCGAGCCGAACATCCGGGTGGTCGCGGCCGTTCCCGTCGCCGCGTTCCACGAACCGGCCTTGACGCGGTCGCGCAGGTGCGAGGCGTTGGAGTAGGTGGCGACGGACACCTCGGCGAGCGGGCGGTCCGCCAGCGGGGTCACGTCCCGGCCGTTCAGCGTCGTCGGCCGGCCCCGGCCGCCGACCCACAGCTCGTCGCGCGCCGGGTAGAACACGGCCCCGAGCAGCGGGCCCTCGTCGTCGACGAGCCCGACGGCGGAGCACCAGTACGGGATGCCGGACAGGAAGTTGTACGTGCCGTCGACCGGGTCGATGTACCAGGTGCGGCCGCCGGTGCCGTCGGCGGCGGTGCTGCGCGCACCCTCCTCGCCGACCTGGCCGTCGTCGGGACGCTCGGCCGCGAGCCGGCCGGAGACCAGCGCCTCGGCGGCGTGGTCGGCCGCCGACACCACGTCGGAGATCGAGGTCTTGTAGTGGGTGTCCAGGCCTGCCGCGAGCATCCGGTCCGCCAGCCCACCGGCTTCGCGTACGAGGTCGGCCGCCAGCGCGTCGTCTTCCACGGCCCCGACCCTATGCGCTGCGCCCCGACCCGCCCCCGGCGCACCGCGGTGAGCCGCCGAGCCGGAGCGCGGGGGCAGCCGTCAGCGGGGCGTCCAGCTCGGCGTGCCGACCGTCCCGTCCTGGGAGAGCTCGCGCTCCTGCCCGCCGTCGCGGTCGACGACCACGAGCCGGAGGTGCTCGTCGTCGTCGTCCGACGCGCGCCGGAACACCAGGGACCGCCCGTCGGGCGACCACGAGGGGTCGGTGTCGATCTCCTCGCCCGTGGTCAGCTCGTCGATGTCGCTCTCGGACCCGTCGACGGGCATCGTCACGACGTGGGCGGGGTCGTCCCGGTCGTCGACGCTCACGTAGCGCGAGAAGGCGACGGTCGTGCCGGTCGGCGCCCAGGCCGGGCTGACGTTGCGGCCGCCGACGACCCGCGCGGGTTCGGTGGAGCCGTCCACGGCGGTGAGGTAGAGCGGCCCGCCGCGGCTCCAGGAGCCGGACTCCGCCTTGGGGTAGAGGACCTGCCGCCCGTCCGGGCTGAAGGTGGGGCTCCCGATCAGCCCGACGTCGAGCGTCCGGACGAAGGTCCCGTCGGTCGTGGCCGTGCCGAGGGTGAAGGTGCTGCCGCGCTCGTCGATCTTGCAGACGACGCCCAGCGTCCCGTCGCCGCTCCAGACGACCTGGCGCAGGAACGGGCAGCCCGGCGACCCGTCCCGGAACAGCAGCCGCTGCACGCTGCCGTCGGCGGCCACGGCGTGCAGCGAGGTCCGCAGGCCCGGGCGTTCGCGGCGCAGGTAGAGCACCGTACGGCGGTCGTGCGACACGACCGGGGCGATCTCCTGCTCCCCCGACGCCAGCACGACCGCGCCGCGCGACCCGGCGGAGCTGATCGTCGACATGGTCCAGTCGTCGCCGACGTTGTAGCGGACGACGATCTGGTCGTCGGCGAGCGGGCGGGCCGACCGGGGCAGGTCGTCCCCGCTCCCGGGCGACGGCGTGGCGGACGCCGGCGAGGACGCAGTTGCGGACGCGGGGCTGGAGGCGGCGGGCGCGGACGCGCTGCCCGGCCCGGCGGGCGCGGAGGCGGTGCGTGGAGGCGCCACGACGTTCCACCAGACCACCCCGGAGGCTGCCGTCAGGAGGACCAGGACGGCGACCAGCACGACGGTCAGCCGGCTGGTGCCGGGTCGCACCGTCGCCTCGTCGGGGGCGGTCACGCGAGAGATCCTCGCACGACGACGGACCCCGCGGCCCGGTCGTGCCAGCCCCGCCGGGACCCCGGCGCGCGGGCCAGGAGCGGCAGCAGACCGAGCCCGCAGGGGGCGACCGCCAGGAGCAGGACGACGGTCCGCAGCAGCGCGCGCTCGTAGCCGATCGGGGTCCCCCGCCTCGCGTCGACGACCACGATCCCCAGGACCCGCTGGCCCGGCGTCTGGCCCTCGCCGACGCCGACGACGGCGTAGAGCAGCGCGGCCACGACCCAGCCGACGAGGGCGAGGGTCGACGCCAGGTGCCAGCCGCCGTCCGGGCTCCGGGTCGAACGCAGCCCGAGCAGCAGGACCGCGACGAGGGGGACGGCGAGCACGGTCTCGTCGATCGCGGCGGAGCCGAGCCGCGCCCAGGGCGCTGCTGCCGCGCGGGGCACCGACCCCCCGGTGCCCCGCGCGCCGCGACCACGTCCCGCCCCCCACGGGGCGTGGCCACAGACCGGACAGCTCATCGACGCGCGGCACACCGTCGCCGGGGCATGTCCGCTCCTCCCGGGCAGCTGCGCGCCGCCGTCGAGAACGACCCTAGGGAGGTCTGGGCGGCAGCGGAATGGGGAGCACTCCCCATGCCCGCGGTCGTGCGGGCGCCGACCGGCGGGTCAGGTCCGGCGCGGGCCGCCGGCCGGGTCGGGCAGGAGCGCCAGGTCCGCGGCGGTGACGAGCTGGGTCGCCAGGGCGTACTCGACGAGCCGGGCCTTGCGGCTGGTCGCGAGCCGGGAGGCGTCCCCGTGCAGGCCGCGGACGCCGAGCTTGGTCAGCTTCTCGCAGACGTTGTCGAGCTTGCGATTGAGCTTGGTCGGGGTCCAGCCCAGGCGTTCCGCGACCGCGCTGGAGGCGGGCGTCACCGCTCCCCCGCGATTCTGCCGGTGCAGCACGGGCTCGCAGAGGCCGACGAGCAGCAGGTGCTGGTCGGGCGTCAGCGAGACGCGCCCGACGGTCACCGAGCCGGCGAGCTCGGAGCGCTGCCGGACCGGCTCGAACAGCGACCCCTCGAGGTGGACGTCGAGCTCGTACGTCGTGGGTCCGGCCGTGAACCAGACCACCGTGCGCGGGAACACGAGCGGCAGCCGCCCGCCCGGCGCCAGCCACGCCTGCAGCCCGCCGAACTCGTCGGCGACGGTCGCGCTCAGCACGGTCCCGACGTTCGAGAGCCACCACAGGTCGCCGCGGTCGGCCACCTCGAGGAACTGCCGGTGCAGGAAGGGGTTGTCGTCCACGGCGACGTCCGCGTCGCGCCCGATGACCAGGGGGTGCCCGGGCCGCACCGGGTAGACCTCGCCGCAGTAGTCCACGGTCAGGCCGGGCAGCGTGGACGCGTGCGTCGCCGTCACCCGGCACCCCCGGAGCGCAGGTAGAGCATCAGCAGCCCGAGCAGCAGGACCGCCGCCATCACCAGGACCAGGACCACCAGCACGGCCGGGGTTCGGGGGCCCGCTGCCGTGCCCGACGCGGCGGTCGCGACGGGCTCGGGGTCGGGCGCCGCCGTGTCGTCCGGCGTCGCCGGTGCGGGCTCACGGTCGGCACGGCGCCGCGTCACGCCCGCGAGGGCGGCCCGGTCCCGGTCGCCCCGGTCGCCCCGGGGTTCCGGCGGGCGTCCGGGGACGAGCACGACGTCGGTGGGCTCGAGGTGGAGCTGGCGCTGCACGTCCTGCAGCGCGTGCACGAAGCTGGTCATGGAGGAGAAGCGGTCGCCCGGGTCCTTGGCCAGGGACTGGCGCAGCAGGCCCTCGAGCGTCGCGGGCACGTCGGGACGCCCGAGCGCCGGGAGCGGTTCGAGCCGGATCCGGCGGACGAGGGCCGCCTCGCTGTCGCCCTCCCGGAAGAAGGGCGACCGCGTGGTCAGCAGGTGCCACAGCGTGGCCGCCAGCGAGTAGACGTCGGAGGCGACGCCCGGCGCGGCGCTGTCGGCGAGCACCTCCGGCGGCGACCACGGGATCGACATGCCGATGATCCGGTCACCGACGTCGGCGATCGTCCCGGCGATGCCGAAGTCGCTGAGTGCCGGCCCGAAGGGGTTGCGCAGGATGTTGTGCGGCTTGATGTCGCGGTGCAGGATCCCGGCGCCGTGCGCGTACGCGACCGCGCTGCCGATCTGCACGCCGGTCTTGAGGACCTCGGCCACCCCGAGCGGCGTCCTCGCCCGGTCGAAGAGCGTGCCGTCCGGGTAGAAGGGCATGGTCAGGTAGGGCCGTCCGTGCGCGGCCCGGCCGACGGCGAACACCGGGACGATGTGCGGGTGGGCCAGGCGGGCCATCGCGTGCGCCTCCGCGACGAAGCCCGTCGCCTCGTCCTCCGACAGCCCGGTCTCGCGCACGACCTTGACCGCGACGTCCCGGTTGAGGCTGGTCTCGCGGTAGAGGAAGACGTCGGCGTAGCCGCCCGTCCCGATCCGTCTCCGGAACTCCAGCCCCGCGATGTGCGGCCCGACCTCCTCGACCTCGGCCGCGCGCCCCTCGCGCGGATCGCTCACGGCTGGACCTCGAACGGCAGCGTGACGACGTCGGCGAGCACGATCGCGCCGCCGGGCCCGAGCGGGGTCGGCTCGTACGCCCGCAGCGGCGTCACCCGCCCGGCGTGGTCCACGACCGCGGTGCCGTTCGTGGAGCCGAGGTCGCAGACGAGGACGTTCCAGAGGTCGAGCACGACCGCCACGTGCTGCGCGGACACGTCCTGGTCCGGGTCGGGTAGCGCGACGAGGTGGGGCTGCGCGCCCACCCAGTCCGCGGGCACGTGCGGCGCACGGCCGAGCACCGCGCCCCGGTCGAGCAGCAGCGTCACGCCCTGCGGCAGCACCAGCCGGCCGAGCGCCGGCCGGGCCGTCTCGAACGCCTCCTGCGGCGGCACCGGCCTGCGGCAGACGCGGCAGAGGCCGGACCAGGCCGGCGTGAGGTGGCCGGCCGGGCAGACCGCGGCCAGCACCCGGGGCGCGTCGACCGCTCCGGGCGCGCCCGCGACCGGGGTGGGCGCCTGGCGGCGCACCCGGACCGTGGTCGTCGCGGCGTCGCGAGCCCGGGTGACGGTGCCGGTGGGGCGGGCGGAGGTCCCGGAGCCCGCCAGGGTGGTCGTCCCGACGAACGACTGGGTGTCGTCGGCCCGGTGCACCTCGGACTCAGCCGGCCGGGTGTCGACGAGGACGAGGTGGAACGCGCCCGCCGCCGCGACGCCGTCGCGCAGCGGGAGGTGGGGTTCGGCGGACCCGTCGGCGAGGGCCGCCCCCAGCGTCGACGCCCCGCCGAGCGGCAGGTCGAGCCACGCGGCCGCGGGCCGGTCGGGCTGGACCTCGGTGCCGTCCACGAGAAGACGGACGGCGCCGCGCGCGACGAGCCGGCGTACGCCCGCCTCGCGCACGAGGGCGAAGGCCGGCAGCGCCTCCGGGCCCTCCGCCAGGACGGTCTCGAGCAGCGCGTCGACGTCCGCCGTCGTCGGCAGCCGCTCCCAGCACCGCGTCACCAGCGGGTGCCCGGGGTCGACGTCGAGCAGGACGGCCCAGCCGCCGGTCCGCAGGAGGGTGCCGCCCGCGCCGCCGTACGTCGCGGCGGCGGGCCCGCCGGCCGTCGGAGGGGGCTGCACGCCGAAAATCTACAGCGCGGCACCTTTCTGCCGACATGGTCGGCCGGGGCACGGAGGGAGGGGTGGGAGGGGTCGGAGCGTCAGCCCTTGTCGGCCCAGGCCAGCAGCCGGTCGACCGGCCAGGTGTTCACGACCCGGTCGGGGTCGAGCCCGAGCGCCTCGGCCCGCTCGCACCCGTACGCGAGGAACTCCAGCTGCCCGGGCGCGTGGGCGTCGGTGTCGATGCTGAAGAGGCAGCCCATGTCGATCGCCTGCCGCAGCAGGTCCGTCGGAGGGTCGCGGCGCTCCGGGCGCGAGTTGATCTCGACGGCGACGTCGAAGGTCCGGCAGGCCTCGAAGACGACCTCGGCGTCGAACACCGACTGCGGCCGGGTGCCCCGCGAACCCTCGATCAGGCGGCCCGTGACGTGGCCGAGGACGTTGGTCCGGCGGTTCGCGATGGCGCCCACCATGCGGTGCGTCATCGTCTCGGAGTCCGAGCGCAGCTTGGAGTGGACGCTCGCGACGACGACGTCGAGGCGCGCGAGCAGCGCGTCGGTCTGGTCGAGCCCGCCGTCCTCCAGGATGTCGACCTCGATGCCCTGCAGCACCCGGAACGGGGCCATCTCCTCTCCCAGCCGCGCGGTCAGCGCCATCTGCTCCTGCAGGCGCTCGGGGCTCAGCCCGCGGGCCACGGTGAGGCGCGGCGAGTGGTCGGTGATGACGCAGTACTCGTGCCCGAGCGTCCGTGCCGTCGCCATCATCTCCTCGACCGGGCTGCCGCCGTCGGACCACAGGGAGTGGGTGTGCAGGTCGCCGCGGATCGCGGCCCGCAGGGCGGCGCCGCCCTCGACGAGGGGTTCGCGGTCGTCGCGCAGCTGTTGGAGGTAGTCGGGGACGCGGCCGGCGAGGGCCTGGGTGATCACGGTCGCCGTCTTCGGGCCCACGCCGGTGGCCTTCGCCCACGAACCCTCGGCCTGCCGCTTCGACCGTTCCTCGGCCGGCATCGCCTCGAGCGCGTCGGCCGCCCCCCGGTACGCCTTCACCCGGTAGGTGTCGGAGCGCGAGCGTTCCAGCAGGAAGCCGATCTCGCGCAGCGCGGCGACCGGGTCGACCTGCTCGGCGTCCTCGCCCACGTCCGTGCTCCTTCCTGCCGGTGCCGGGGTCCTGCCCGACCCCTACGCTCGACCCTATGGCGGCGAGCACGAGGGGCATCACCAAGTCCCTGCTCCCTGCCCCGAAGACGCGGGCGGCGATGGCCAAGCGCCTCGCCGGGGCCACCGCCGCGATGACGACCGCGACCGTGAGCGAGATGGAGGAGCGGCACCCCTGGTTCCGTGAGCTGGACGCGGAGCACCGCTCCTGGGTCGGCGTCGTCGCGCGGGCCGGCATCGACGGGTTCGTGACGTGGTTCGCGGACCCCGACCCCCAGTCGCCCACGACGACGGACATCTTCGGCGCGGCACCGCGCGCGCTGACCCGCAAGATCACGCTGTCCCAGACCGTCGAGCTCGTCCGCACGACCATCGACGTCGTCGAGGCCCAGATCGACGAGGTCGCCCCCCGCGGCGACCGGCCCGTCCTGCACGCGGCGATCGTCGGCTACAGCCGCGAGGTCGCCTTCGCCGCCGCCGAGATCTACGCCCGGGCCGCCGAGCTGCGCGGCGCCTGGGACGCCCGGCTCGAGGCCCTCGTCGTCGACGCGGTGCTGCGCGGGGAGACCGACGAGACCGTGCTCTCGCGCGCCTCGACCCTCGGCTGGCGCGCGTCCGGCGGCGTGGTCGTCGTGGTCGGCCCGGCCCCCGAGAGCGAGGCCGGGCAGGCGGTGGACTCCGTACGCCGCACCGCCGCCACCGCCGGCCTGGACATGCTCGGCGCCGTGCAGGGCGACCGCCTCGTGGTCGTGCTGGGCGGGGCCGCGCTCACGACGCCCGACTTCGCGCGGCAGGTCGTCTCGCGGTTCGTGGACTGCTTCGGCGACGGCCCCGTCGTCATCGGCCCTCCCGTCGAGCACCTGATGGACGCCGCCGCCTCCACCCGCGAGGCGTTCTCCGGCTTCCGCGCCGCCCCCGCCTGGCCCGAGGCCCCGCGCCCCGTCGAGTCCTCCGACCTGCTGCCCGAACGCGCCCTCTCCGGCGACGGCCACGCCCGCCGCGCCCTCGCCCGCGACCTCTACGACCCCCTCGTCGGCGCCGGCGGCGGCCTGCTCGACACCCTCGTGACGTTCCTCGACCAGGGCCTCCAGGTCGAGGCCGCCGCCCGCGCGCTCTTCGTGCACGCGAACACCGTCCGCTACCGCCTCCGGCGCATCCACGAGGTCACCGGCTACTCCCCCACCGACCCCCGCGACGGCTACGCCCTCCGCCTCGCCCTCACGCTGGGGCGCCTGCGGCACTGAGGGGTCGGTTGGTCTCCTGCCCCTGCTCGGCTGGGAGCCACGTCTGCTCGGGTTCGTGTCGTCTGCGCGGGCTCGAACACGCGCAGACGCACCGAAGGCGAGCAGACGTACGAGGCCGGGTTCGGCACCTGGCCCAGGGCGCCGCCTGCACGACAAGCCGACAGACGCACCAACGGCGAGCAGACGTACGCCGGGCCGGTCTGAGCGGCTGAGTTGGGGCCCTCCGGGGGTGCGCGAGCAGACGTACGCGGGCCCGTGTCTGCTCGGGTTCGTGTCGTCCGCGCGGGTTTGAACACGCGCAGACGCACCAAAGGCGAGCAGACGCACGCCGGGCCGGTCTGAGCGGCTGAGTCGGGTCCCTGCCGGGCCTCGGCGAGCAGGTCTGCTCGCGTCCGGGAAGTCTGCGCGCGTTCGTCAGCGCTCAGACTCGCCCGACCCGAGCAGACAGGCGCGGGGCCTACCGTCTGCTCGACCTCGTGTCATCTGCGCGGGTTTGAACACGCGCAGACGACACGAAGGCGAGCAGATGTCGGGCGGGCCGCACGCGAAGGCGGATCGGGCGTCGTACGACACGGCGTACGAAACCGAGATGAACGCCACACTCTTGTCAGAACCGAACAATCGGATGTCCGAAGATTCGTGGTGTCCCTGCGCGACTTCTGGGCCAAGGTCACGAAAGAGTAAAGGGGTGTTGGCGATCGTCGCGCCCGGTCAGGGCGCCCAAGCTCCGGGGTTCCTCGGCCCCTGGGTCAAAGAGTCCTCCTTCTCCGACCGCCTGAACTGGCTGAGCGCGGTGAGCGGTCTGGACCTCGAGCACTACGGGGTGCACGCCGACGCCGAGACCATCCGGGACACGGCGGTCGCGCAGCCCCTGCTCGTCGCGGCGGGTCTGCTCGCGGCGCTGGAGCTGTTCCCGCACCCGGCCGACGCGTACCCCCTCATCGGGGTCGCCGCCGGGCACTCGGTGGGTGAGATCACCGCTGCCGCAGGCGTCGGCGTCTTCTCCGCGGAGTCGGCGATGGTCCTCGTCGCCGAGCGCGGCCGCGCGATGGCCGCCGCCAGCGCGGTCCGGCCGACGTCGATGACCGCGGTCGTCGGCGGCCAGCCGGACGAGGTCGCCGCCGCCCTCGAGGCGCAGGGGCTCACCGCCGCGAACAACAACGGCACCGGCCAGGTCGTCGCCGCGGGCACGGTCGAGCAGCTCGCTGCCCTCGCCGAGCACCCGCCGACGCGGGCCCGGCTGATCCCGCTCAGCGTCGCCGGGGCCTTCCACACCGTCCACATGGCGTCCGCCGTCGACCGGCTGAGCCGCCTCTCGCGGGCGATCTCGACGCACGACCCGCGGACCCGCCTCTTGTCGAACCTCGACGGACAGGTCGTCCACGACGGCCGCGACGTCCTGCGTCGCCTGGTCGGCCAGGTGGCTTCCCCGGTGCGCTGGGACCTCTGCATGGCGGCCATGGCCGACCTCGGGGTCACGGGCCTGCTCGAGCTCCCGCCGGCCGGCACGCTGACCGGGATCGCCAAGCGCAACCTCAAGGGCGTCGAGCTGTTCGCGCTGAACACGCCCGACCAGACCCAGGACGCGCTCGACTTCATCGCGCGTCACGGCGGACAGCCGGCGTCCTCGACCCCGATCACCGCGAACCCGACGTGGCGCCTCGTCGTCTCCCCGGGCAAGGGCCAGTTCACCCGGACCGAGGACATCGAGGCCGGCATGCTCCTGCCGGTGGCCAGCACCATCGGCCTGGTGAAGAACCGCCGCGACGAGGTCGCGATCAGCGCCCCGTACGGCGGCATCGTCGTGGAGTGGCTCGTCGAGGACGGCGACCCCGTGTCGCCCGGTCAGCCGCTGCTGCGGCTGCACCCGACGGTGGAGTCCGACGAGGCGACGGAGGTGTCCCGATGAGCGGGGTGAAGGCGAGCCAGGGCGCGGCGTTCTCGAAGATCATGGGCATCGGCGGCTACCGCCCGCGGCGCGTGGTCGACAACGCGGAGATCGTCACCTACATCGACAGCTCCGACGAGTGGATCCGTACGCGCTCCGGCATCACGGAACGCCGCTGGGCCTCGCCGGACGAGACGGTCCAGATGATGTCGGTCGCGGCCGCCCGGACGGCCATCGAGCGCGCGGGCCTCGAGCCCGGCCAGGTCGACACGGTGATCGTCGCGACGGTCACCCACCTGCTGCAGACGCCGGCGATCGCGACCACCATCGCGTCCGAGCTCGGGGCCAAGAACGCGGCCGCCTTCGACATCAACGCGGCCTGCGCCGGCTTCTGCTACATGGTCGCGATGGCCGACGCGCTGATCCGCTCCGGGGCCTCGAAGTACGTCGCGATCATCGGCGTCGAGCGGCTCACCGACCTGACCGACATCCATGACCGGTCGACGGCGTTCATCTTCGCCGACGGCGCCGGCGCGGCGATCATGGGCCCGAGCGACGAGCCCTCCATCGGCCCGGTCGTCTGGGGTTCCGACGGCGAGCAGTCCGACCTGATCACCCAGACCCAGCCCTGGGACAAGGCGATCCCGCGCCAGGACCGCGTACGCCCCGAGGACGGGACCGCCGAGGCGGCCACCTGGCCGACGATCGCGATGACCGGCAACCCGGTCTTCAAGTGGGCCTCGTACGCGATGGCCAAGACCGCGGCCGAGGCGCTCGACGCCGCCGGCGTGCAGCCCGACGAGCTCGACGTCTTCGTCCCCCACCAGGCGAACAACCGCATCACCGACGCGATGTTCAAGGCGCTCAAGCTGCCGAGCGACGTCGTGATCGCCCGCGACATCGTCAACCACGGCAACACGTCGGCCGCCTCGATCCCCCTGGCGATCGAGACGCTGCTCGAGAGTGGCGAGGCCAAGTCCGGCCAGACCGCGTTGATCATCGGTTTCGGCGCCGGCCTCGTCTTCGCCGGTCAGGTGATCACGCTCCCCTGAGCGTGATCATCTCCCTCTGCCCGCAAGATCAGCACAACCCACACGAAGGAGTTCCCACCGCGATGCCCACCACCGAAGAGGTCCGTTCGGACCTGGCCGAGATCGTCAACGAGGTCGCTGGCGTGCCGGTCGACGACGTCCAGCTCGACAAGTCGTTCACCGACGACCTCGACGTGGACTCGCTCTCGATGGTCGAGATCATCTACGCCTGCGAGGAGAAGTTCGGCGTGTCGATCCCCGACGAGGAGTCCAAGAACCTGAAGACCGTGGGCGACGCCGTCGCCTACATCGAGCGCGCAGCCAGCTGAGCTGAATCGGTGTGGGGGGCGACCCCCCTCGCCCCCCGCCTACGTTCCACTCGCTAGCGCTCGCGAAACGTGAGCGTGACCCGGGATCGCCGACGCGGTCCCGGGTCTCGCGCCCGCACCACTCCGTACGACTCGTCTGACCCAGGAGTTCATTGATGTCCCGCACCCGTGTCGTCGTCACCGGCATCGGCGCCACCACCCCGCTCGGTGGGACGGCTCCCGAGACGTGGGCCGCGCTGCTCGAGGGACGTTCCGGCGTCCGGCACCTCGCGTCCGACTTCCCCGAGGACATCCCGACCAAGATCGCCGCGCCGGTCGCTGTCGACCCGTCGCAGGTGCTGGAGCGGGTCGAGGCCCGCCGTCTCGACCGCTCGGCCCAGCTCGGCGTGGTCGCGGCGATGGAGGCCTGGGCCGACGCCGGCTACGGGCTCAAGGACGACAACCCCGTCGACCGCGAACGGCTCGCCGTCGCGATCGGTACCGGGATCGGGGGGCTGCACACGCTGCTCGGGCAGTGGGACATCCAGAAGGAGAAGGGCGCCCGCCGGGTCAGCCCGCTGGCCATCCCCATGCTCATGGCCAACGCCACCGCGGCCAACATCGGGCTGCGGCTCGGCGCGCAGGCTCCCGTCAGCACGGCGGTGTCGGCCTGCGCCTCGAGCAACGAGTCCATCGCGCTCGGGCTGGACCTGATCCGGCTGGGTCGCGCCGACGTCGTCATGGTGGGCGGCACCGAGGCGTGCATCCACCCGATGCCGATGGCGTCCTTCTCGCAGATGCAGGCCATGAGCCGCCGCAACGACGAGCCCGAGCGCGCGTCGCGCCCCTGGGACGTCGACCGCGACGGCTTCGTCCTCGGCGAGGGGGCCGCGATGCTCGTCATCGAGACCCTCGAGCACGCGCAGGCCCGCGGCGCCCGGATCTACGGCGAGCTCGCCGGCGCCGGCATCACCGCGGACGCGCACGACATGGTCCAGCCGAACCCGGCCGGCGACACCCAGGCCCGGGCGATCACGTACGCGCTGCGCGAGGCCGAGCTGTCCGCGGCCGACATCGTGCACGTCAACGCCCACGCGACCTCCACGCCGACCGGCGACATGACCGAGATCAGCTCGATCCACCAGGCCCTGGGCACGGGGACCGAGGCGATCGTCACCGGCACCAAGTCCATGACCGGGCACCTGCTCGGAGGGGCCGGTGCGCTGGAGACCATGGCGACGCTGCTGGCGCTCTACCACCGCCAGGTCCCGCCGACGATCAACCTCGACAACCCCGAGCCCACGCTCGACGTCGACGTCGCCACCAAGGTCCGCGACCTGCCCGCGGGCGACCTGGCCGCGATCAACAACTCGTTCGGCTTCGGCGGTCACAACGTGGCGGTCGTCCTCAGCAACGCCTTCGCGACCCACCCCGCGAGCTAGTCCCTCTCACCGCCGCACCCTCAGGAGGGCCCGCATGACCGCCACCGTCGCACCCGCTGCCGCCGCACCCGCGAAGAAGGAGAAGCTCCCCCGCGAGCTCGACCCGCGCAACCCGAACCACCGCCTCGCCGCGCTGCTCGACGAGGGTTCGGTCGAGCTGATCACGCCCGACGACGACTCGGGCATGCTCGCCGCCGTCGGCACGATCAACGGCTCGCGCGTCGTCGCCTTCTGCTCCGACGCCACCGTCATGGGCGGCGCGATGGGCGTGCAGGGCTGCGACGTGGTCGTGCAGGCGTACGAGCGGGCGATGCGCGACCGCGTCCCGGTGCTCGGCATCTGGCACTCCGGCGGCGCCCGGCTGGCGGAGGGCGTGCTCTCGCTGCACGCCGTCGGGCGGATCTTCCACGCGATGACGCAGGCGTCGGGCAAGATCCCGCAGATCTCGATCGTGCTCGGCTTCGCGGCCGGCGGTGCCGCGTACGGGCCGGCGCTCACCGACCTGGTGATCCTCGCCCCCGAGGGCCGGATCTTCGTGACCGGGCCGGACGTCGTGCGCTCGGTGACCGGCGAGGACGTCGACATGCTCCGCCTCGGCGGGCCCGACACGCACGGGCGTCGTTCCGGGGTCGTGCACGTGGTCGCCGACGACGAGGCCGACGCGCTGAACCGGGGCCGCGCGCTGACGACGCTGCTCGCCGACCAGGGCTCGATGACGCCCGAGGTGGCCGACACCGACCTCGCCGCGCTGCTGCCCGAGTCGCCGAAGCGCGCCTACGACGTGCACCCGCTGATCAACGGCGTGCTGGACGAGGGTTCGACGGTCGAGCTGCACGCCCGCTGGGCCCCGAACGTCACCATCGCCCTCGGCCGTCTCGGCGGCCGCACGGTCGGCGTCATCGCCAACAACCCGCTCCGCCTTGGCGGCTGCCTCGACTCGCTCAGCGCGGAGAAGGCGGCCCGGTTCGTGCGGATGTGCGACACCTTCGGCGTCCCGCTGGTCGTCCTCGTCGACGTCCCCGGCTACCTGCCGGGCGTCGGCCAGGAGTGGGACGGCGTCGTGCGCCGCGGCGCCAAGCTGCTGCACGCGTTCGCCGAGGCCACGGTCCCCCGCGTCACGCTCGTCACCCGCAAGGCGTACGGCGGCGCGTACATCGCCATGAACGCCCGCTCGCTCGGCGCCACGAAGGTGTTCGCCTGGCCGGGGGCCGAGGTCGCCGTCATGGGCCCGGTCGCCGCCGTCCGCATCCTGCACCGCCGCAAGCTCGCCGCCGTGGCCGACGACGTCCGCCCGCAGCTCGAGGCCGAGCTGGCCGCCGAGCACGAGCGCATCGCCGGCGGCGTCGAGAAGGCCGTCGAGATCGGCGTGGTCGACGAGATCGTCACGCCGCAGACGAGCCGTTCGGCGCTGGCCACCGCCATCCGCGACGCCGACGTCGGCGCGCGAGGAGACCACACCAACATCCCGCTCTAGTCCTCCTCGCGCCCGGCCGTCGGGGGTCCGGGTCGGCGTGGGGTTACCACTGGTCACTTCGGGGTCGGCGTGGAGTGACCACTGGTCACGTCGGGCGCACTCAGGTGTGTTGGTCACGCCCCAAGTGACCAGTGGTCAGCACGGGGTGGGGCTGGCCGGGTTGCCGGGGCGCGATAAGAACGCTCCCTGAGCTTGTCGAAGCGGTGCCCTGAGCCTGTCGAAGGGGGCCTCGAAGAGGTTGGCACCGAGAACGCCGACCACTGCGTGGCCCTTCGACAGCCTCAGGGAGCGTTCTCGGGCTCAGGGGGCGTTCGCGGGCTCAGGGGGCGTTCTCGGGCTCAGGGGCGTCCAGCGTGGTGGGGTCAGCCGGCAGCGCGGCGGACCAGCTCGCGGAGGCGGCGCTCGACCTCGTCGTCCACGGCGAGGACCGCGTAGGCGGCGGGCCAGAAGACCCCGTCGTCGAGGTTCGCGTCCTCGCTGAAGCCGACCGTGCCGTAGCGGGTGCCGAACTTCGAGGCCGGCTGGTAGAAAACCACGACCTTGCCGTCGCGGGCGTAGGACGGGAAGCCGTACCAGGTCTTGTGCTCGAGCTGCGGCGCCTCCTCGGTCACGATGGCGTGCAGCCGTTCCGCGATGGTCCGGTCGGTGCCCTCGAGCGCGGCGATGGCGTCGAGGCAGGCCTGCGCCTCGCGCTCCTTCTTCGCCGAACCCTTGCCGCCCTTCGCCTGCTCGCGCAGCTCGGCCTTGCGCTGCTGCATCGCGGCACGCTCGGCGTCGCTGAACCCCTCGCCGGACCCCTGCTCGTCGGCCATCAGCCCTCGCTCTCGGAGTGGACGCCTCTCGTCCGCGCGCCATCCTGCACCGGGACGCACGCGGGCGGCTCGGCACCCGCCCACGACGGGTCGGACGTCGCCCCGAGCGTGCGCAGCAGGTCGAAGCGGGAGGCGTCCTCGCTGCCCGGCACGGCGGTGTACGCGACGATCCGCAGGTCCGTCCCGGCGGCGGTGAAGACGTCGCAGTCGAGCGTGATGTGGCCGACGACCGGGTGCACGAACGTCTTCGGCTCGGACCGGTGCTCCACGATCGTCGCGTCGGCCCACAGCTCCCGGAACGTCTCGCTCACGCTCCGCAGCTGCTCCACCAGCGCCGCGACGGCCGGGTCCTGGGGGTAGCGGATGAGCGCGCGCCGGAGGTCGGACACGAGGGCGCACTGGAACCGCATCTCGTCGTCGTGCCCCCGCAGGACGGTGACGCCGGAGCGCGTGAACTGCTGGACGACGAGGTTGCGGCCCGGCGCGATCACGCCGAGCAGCGCGGACCAGGCCTCGTTCGCGGTCAGCAGGGTCCAGGTCGCGCTGTAGACGCCGATCGCGACGTCGGGGAGCCGGGCCAGCAGCCGCTGCACGCTGCCCGGGATGTGGGTGGGCACCAGGCCGGACGTCGGCGCGGCCAGCCCGGCCGCCGCGTACAGCTCGTCGCGCTCGGGGTCGGACAGCTGGAGCACGCGGGCCAGCGAGGCGACGACCTGCGCCGACGGCCGGGCGGCACGCCCCTGCTCGAGGCGGACCAGGTAGTCGACCGACAGGCCCGCCAGCAGCGCGACCTCCTCGCGCCGCAGCCCGCGCGTACGCCGCTGCCCCACCGGGAAGCCGACCGCCTCGGGCTGGAGCCGGTCGCGCCAGGCGCGGAGGAGGCCGGCGAGGTCGCCGCGGCCGGTCGTCTCGATCACCTCACCAGTGTGCGCGGGCGGGGCCCGGCCTGGGTGGTACCGCGAGTCCCAGGGTCGAACGCTCCTACCCGCACCCCTCGAACGGCACGCACGCTGGTGCCCATGACCACCAACACCCACGAGAACACCACCACCACCCTGATCACCGGCGGCAACAAGGGCCTGGGCTTCGAGACCGCACGCCGCCTGAAGGAGCACGGCCACCGCGTCGTCATCGGCGCCCGCGACGCGGGGCGCGGGCAGCAGGCCGCCGAGGAGCTCGGCGTCGAGTGGGTGCAGCTCGACGTGACCTCGGACGACTCGGTCGCGGCCGCCGCCCGGGAGCTCGAGCAGCGCTTCGGCGGCGTCGACGTCCTCGTCAACAACGCCGGCATCTCCGGCCCCTTCGTCGGGGTCGAGGAGATGGACGCCGCGATCATGACCTCCGTCCTCGACACCAATACGGTGGCCGCCGTCCGGACGATCCACGCGTTCCTGCCGCAGCTGCGCCGCTCCTCCGCCCCGGTCGTCGTGAACGTCTCGAGCGGGCTCGGGTCATTCGCCGTCCGCGCCGACGAGTCGCGCATCGAGCACTCGCTCCCGACGCTCGCCTACTCCGCGAGCAAGGCGGCGCTCGACATGCTGACCACCGTCTACGCGCAGTTCCTGCCCGAGATCCGGATCAACGTCGTCGACCCGGGGTACACCGCGACCGAGTTCAACGGGAACTCCGGGCCGCAGACGGTGACCGAGGGCACCGACGCGGTCGTGGCCATGGCGACCATCGGCTCCGACGGCCCGACCGGGACCTTCACCGACCGCCACGGCGTCGTCGGCTGGTGAACCGCTGATACGCCCCTGAGCTCGTCGAAGGGCCTCGAAAGGGGTCGCTTCTTCTGATACGCCCCCTGAGCTTGTCGAAGGGCCTCGAAGAGGTCGGCTTCTTCTGAGCTCAGGGACTGCCAACCCCTCCGGGGCCCTTCGACAAGCTCAGGGGGCGTTCGGGCTCAAGGGCCTTGTCGGGCTCAGGGGCTTTGTCGGGCTCAGGGGTGCTGAGCGGCCCGGAGGGTGTCGGTCAGGCGGGCGGCTGCATCCGGTAGACCGCCCCGGCGGAGTCGTCGCTGACGTAGACGGCGCCGTCGGGGCCCTGGACGGCGGAGACGGGACGACCCCAGCGGTCGCCGTCCGGGCTCTGGAACCCGGTCAGCAGGGTCTGCTGGTCGCCGAGGCGACCGTCCTCGTAGGAGAAGAAGGAGACCTCGGGCGCGCGGGGCGGGGTGCGGTTCCAGGAACCGTGGATGCCGACGAGGGCGCCCGCGCCGTACGGGGCGGGCAGCCCGGCGCCCGAGGTGAAGCTGAGGCCGAGCGGCGCCGAGTGCGCCCCCATCCCCTGCTCGACCGGCGGGAGCGTGGAGCAGTCGAGCTTGGAGCCGTCCGCGTTGGTCTCCACGTCGCGCACGAAGGGGCGGTCGGAGTAGTCGAGCGCCGTCCCCGGCACGCCGGGGTCCACGTCGGGGTCCGGGTTGCAGTAGGGCCAGCCGAGGTCGCGCCCCCGCGTGAGCTTGGCGAAGGGCTCCAGCGGGTGGTCGCCCACGTACGCGGGCAGCACCTCGCCCTGGTCGGAACGCCCGTCGCCGTCGTAGTCCCGGTCGTACGGGTACTCGATGTTGTCGCGGTTGTTCACCGCGGTCCAGACCGCGCCGTCGGGCGCGATCGCCAGGCCGGTGCCGTTCCGCACGCCGCGGGCGAAGACCTCCGCCGTGCCGCCGCCCGGCGGGACGCGGAGGATCGTCGCGCGCTGCGGGTCGGCGTCGCGGTCCTCCTCGGAGATGTTGCCGGTCGAGCCGACGGAGACGTAGACCGCGCCGTCCTCGGCGACGGCGACGCTCTTGAGCGCGTGCGCGTACGCCCCGCGCAGGTCGTCGCTCTTCGCGTCCGGCAGCCCGGTCACGACGGGCTGCGGGTCGGTCGCCCGGCCGTCGGCGTACGCGTACGCGTCGACGCGGTCGCTCTGCGCGACGTAGAGCCTGCCGTCGTGGAAGGCGAGCCCGTGCGGCTGGTTCAGCCCGCTCAGCAGGGTCGCGGTCGTGGGCGCGCCGGTCCCGGCGGCCGGTGCCGGCGTGACGACGTCGACCTCGCCCGCCTTCGGGCGGGAGATCAGCAGCGACCCGTCCGGCGCCCAGGCCAGCAGCCGCGCCCCGTCCGTCCGCGCGAAGACGCTGACCGACCAGCCCGTGGGGGCCTGGACCGTGCGCGGCTCGTCGAGCGGCGAGGCGTCCAGCCCGGCGGGGACGGCGAGGTCGACGGTCTGGAGCGGGGACGAGGCGGACGCCGCGGCGGTCGGGGCGCTCGACGGCGCGCTCGAGGGCGTCGCGGCGGGGCTGCTGCTGCAGCCGGCGGAGACCGCCAGCAGCAGCCCCGCGGCGGCGAGGGCGCTGAGGTGTCGCGACGGCCTCCGGGTGCTCATGCCTCCCAGCGTGCCCACCCGGGGCAAGCCGCGGCGGGGCCGTCAGGCGGGCGGTGCCAGCCGGTACACCGCGTTAGCGAGGTCGTCGCTGACGTAGAGAGCGCCGTCCGGGCCCTGCACCGCGGCCACCGGCCGGCCCCAGCGGTCGCCGGCCGCGTCCTGGAACCCGGACATGATCGTCTGCTGACCGCCGAGGTCCCCGTCCGCGTAGGCGAAGAAGGCGACCTCCGGGGCACGGGGCGGCGTCCGGTTCCAGGAACCGTGGACGCCGACGAGCGCACCGTCGCCGAGGCCCGGGAGCGGCGTACGGGTGAAGGCGAGCCCGAGCGGCGCGGAGTGCGCGGGCAGCGACTGCTCGACCGGCGGGAGCGTCGTGCAGTCCAGCTTTTTCGACCCGGCGTTGAGCTGGACGTCCCGGACGAAGGCCCGGTCCGTGTAGCGCAGCGCCGCTCCCTTCACGCCCCGCACCTCGTCGGGGTCGGGGTTGCAGTAGGGCCAGCCGAGGTCGCGCCCGGGGGTGATCCGGGCGAGCGGCTCGACGGGATGGTCGTTGACGTACGCGGGCAGCACCTTGCCGTAGTCGTCGGAACCGTCGCCGTCGTAGTCGCGGTGGTAGGCGTACGGGAGGTTGTCGCGGTTGTTCACGGCGGTCCAGACGGCGCCGTCGGGGGCGACGGCGAGACCGGTGCCGTTGCGGACGCCGTGGGCGTAGGTCGTGTAGTCCCCGTCCGCCGGGTCGACCTGCAGCACCGACGCCCGCTCCGGGTCCAGGGTGCGGTCGCTCGCCGAGGCGTTCTCCGTCGAGCCGACCGAGACGTAGAGGGTGTGGTCGGGCCCGACGGCGACGCTCTTCAGCGCGTGGGCGTACGCGCCCTTGAGGTCCGGGCTCTCGGTGTCGGGCAGGCCGGTGAGCACCGTCGTGGGCCCACCGACGGAACCGTCCGCGTAGGCGTAGCGCTCGATCTGGTTGCTCTGCGCGACGTAGAGCGAGCTCCCGTCGAAGGCCAGGCCGTGCGGCTTGCGCAGCCCGGTGAGGAGCGGGGTCGAGGTCGCACGGTCACCCGGTCCGGGCGTGAGCCGCGTGACCACGCCGTCGGCCGGACGGGACACCAGCAGCCGGCCGTCGGGGGTCCAGGCCTCGAGCCGGGGCTTGGTCGGACGCGCCCACACGCTGGCGGTCCAGCCGGCCGGCACGTCCACGGACCGCGGCCGGTCGAAGGGCGCCCAGGCCAGGTCGCTCGGCACTGTGACCGGGACGGCGCCGAGCGCGACCCGGCTCGTGGTCGGGGCGGGAGCCAGAGCCGGCGCACCGGGCGCGGCGGAGGCGGTCGAGGCTGCGCCGGGCAGCGCGCACAGGGCCAGCAGCGCGGCGGCGGGCACGAGCAGGGCACGGGGGCGGGAGGTCGGGGGCACGGGCGTTCCTTCGGGTCGGGGTCCCGGAGGAACGCCCCCCGGTGCGTGCGCTGCGTGACGGACGCGGCCCCCCCCCTCCCCCCCCGAGGCCCGGTCCTGGTTCGACTACGCCGGCGGGGTCAGCCGGTAGACCGCGTTCGCGTAGTCGTCCGTGACGTAGACGTTGCCATCGGCACCCTGGACGGCGGCGACGGGCCGGCCCCAACGGTCACCCTTGCTGTTCTGGAAGCCGCTCATGATCGTGCGCTGCCCGCCCATCTCGCCGCGGGAGTAGCTGAAGAACGCGACCTCCGGCTCGCGCGGGGGGTTCCGGTTCCAGGAACCGTGGACGCCCACGAGCGCGCCGCTGCCGATCCCGGGGAGCTCGGTACGGGTGAAGGCGAGGCCGAGCGGCGCGGAGTGCGCCGGCAGCCCCTGCTCGAGGGCCGGGAGCGCACCGCAGTCGAGCTGGGAACCGTTGCCGTTGAGCTGGGCGTCCCGCACGAAGGGCCGGTCGGAGTAGTCGAAGGCCGTGCCCTTGACGCCCGGGTCGACGTCCGGGTTCGGGTTGCAGTAGGGCCAGCCGAGATCGCGACCCTGCGTGAGCCGGGCGAGCGGCTCGATCGGGTGGTCGTTGACGTAGGCGGTGATCTTCTTGTTGTAGTCGTCGCTCCCGTTGCCGTCGTAGTCCTGGTGGTACGGGTAGGTGGTGTTGTCGCGGTTGTTCACCGCGGTCCACAGCTCTCCGTCCGGGGCGACCGCGAGCCCGGTGCCGTTGCGCACGCCGCGCGCGAACACGGTGTAGCCCGACTTCCCCTTCTCGACCTTGAGGACCGACGCGCGCTGCGGCTTCTTGTCCCGGTCGTAGGCCGACGCGTTCTCGGTCGAGCCCACGGAGATGTACAGCTCGTGGTCCGGGCCGAGCGCCAGGCTCTTGAGCGCGTGGGCGTACGCGCCCTTGAGGTCCTTGCTCTTGCTGTCGGGGAGCCCGGAGAGCACGGTCGTGCGCTTGCCGACCTTGCCGTCCTTGTAGGTGTACCGGTCGATCCGGTTGCTCTCGGCGACGTAGAGCGTGTTCCCGTCGAACACCATGCCGTGCGGCTTGCGCAGCCCCCTGACCAGGGTCGACGACGTCGGGTAGCCGCGCTTGTTGGGGGTGAGCCGCGTGATGAGGCCGTACTCGGGCCGGGAGACGAGCAGCCGGCCGTCGGGGGTCGGGACCTCGAGGCGCGGCTTCTTCGGCCGGGCCACGACCTTGACGGACCAGCCCTCGGGCACGGTCACCGAGCGCGCCTTGTTGAACGGTGCCGCGTCGAGCGCCGAGGGCACCTCGATCCGGACCGTCTGCAGCGGGGCCACGGCGGGCAGCGGCAGGGCGGGCCGGGTCGGGGCGGCCACGGCGGTCGTGCTGAGGCCGGGCAGGGCGATCGTGCACAGCAGAGCGGCGGACGCCAGCGTCACTGCTGGTCGTCGGAGGGGGGTCAAGAGCACGGGGGAGCTCCTCGGATGGGGCCCGCGGCCTGCTGCCGTAGGGCCGACGACCGCATCGTAGGCATGAGTCCGACCCGCGAAAGATTGTCCGCGAAGATTCTTCGCGAGTTCAGACGAGCGCCTGCCGGGCCGCCGTCGCCGTCGAGACGAGGCTCAGACGACCTCGTGCAGCCAGCGGACGGGAGCGCCCTCGCCCGCGTGCCGGAACGGTTCGAGCTCGGCGTCCCAGGGCCGGCCGAGCAGCTCGTCGAGCGAGTCGGCCAGGTCCCGGCCGCCGGTCGCGGCCGTCAGCATCGCCGCGCGGACGCGGTCCTCGGGGATCATGATGTCGCCGTGCAGGCCGGTGACGGCGTGGAAGACGCCGAGGCTGGGCGTGTAGGAGTAGCGCTCGCCCTCGGACGCCGAGCGGGCCTCCTCGGTCACCTCGAAACGCAGGCGCTGCCACCCGCGCAGGGCGCTGGCCAGGCGCGCGGCGGTGCCGACGGGCCCGAGCCAGGAGTACTCGGCGCGGTACGCGGCACGCTCGGCCGGCTGGGGGATCCAGTCCAGCCGTACGGGCATGCCGAACTCACCGCCGACCGCCCACTCCACGTGCGGGCACAGCGCCGACGGCGACGAGTGGACGTACAGGACGCCACGGGTCGTGCTCATCCGAACCTCCACGGGTGGGACCTCGGCAGCTCAGGGCTGCCTTCCCCGACATCCTTCGCACCGGGTCCCGCGTGGCGGTTCTGCTGTTCTTGCGCCTCACATTCTGCCCCAGAAGTCTCAGCCGCACCAGGCGTTCGGGGGTCGGTTCAGGGTTGACGGTTGTGCACCGAAGTCGGTGCACAAGTGGCCACCCTGACGTCGAACCGGGACGTTCGTAGGGTGGGCCGCATGGTCACCACCGCTCCGTACGGCTCCTGGCGCTCCCCCATCGGCGTCGAGGACCTCACCGCCGGCTCGACCGGTCTCGACGCCGTCCAGGTGGACGGCGACGACCTCTACTGGCTCGAGTCCCGGCCCGACCAGGCTGGGCGGGTCAGCCTGTGGACGCGGCCCTTCGCCGGCGGCGAGCCCCGAGAGCTGACCCCGGGCTCCGCGAACGTCCGCACGCGGGTCAACGAGTACGGCGGCGGGGAGTACGGCGTCCGCGACGGGGTGGTCGTCTACTCCGACCTGGGCGACGGCCGGCTACGCCGACTGGACCGCGACGGCACGGTCACCGTGCTGACGGGCGAGGGCGATGCCTGGTACGGCGACCCCTTCGTCGACGCCGGCCGCCGGCTCGTGGTCGCCGTCCGCGAGGACCACCGCGACGCCGCCGTCGCCGAGCACGGCGAGGCCGTCACCACCCTGGTGTCGGTCCCCCTCGACGGCTCCGCCGCCGACGACCTCGACGCCGTCACCGTCCTCGCCGCGGGCGCGGACTTCTACTCCACCCCGCAGCTGTCCGACGACGGCCGGCTGGCCTGGACCGAGTGGTTCCACCCGAACATGCCCTGGGACTCGACGGCCCTGCACGTCGCCCCGCTCGAGGCCGACGGGCTCGGGTCGGTGGAGGCCGTCGCGGGCGGTCCGGAGGAGTCGGCCGTGCAGCCGCGCTGGCGCGGGTCCGACCTCGTCTTCGCCTCGGACCGCACCGGCTGGTGGAACCTCCACCTCTTCGACGGCGACTCCGTCCGCGCGCTGCACGAGGCCGAGGCCGAGTTCGCGGAACCGCAGTGGGTCCTCGGCATGAACCCGTACGCCGTCCGTCCCGACGGCAGCCTCCTGTGCCTGGTCGTCACCGACGGGTTCCCGAGCCTGGTCCTGCTCGACGTCGAGAGCGGGGAGCTAACCCCGGTCGCCGAGCCCGGGACCGGCGCGGACGGTCTGGCGGCCGGCGCGGCGGGCTCGGCGGCCGTGCTCACCCACCCCGACCGTCCGGCCGAGCTGGCCACCCTCGGCACCGACGGCACCTGGACCACGGTGCGGACCAGCACCCGGCAGGCCCCGGACCCGGCGCTCGTCTCGGTCGCCCGCGACGTCACCTGGCCGGGTGAGGGCGGCGTGGTGCACGGCTGGTACCACCCGCCGGTGAACCCGGACTTCGCGGCGCCCGAGGGCGACGCCCCCCCGCTGATCACGCTGTCCCACGGTGGACCGACCTCGCAGTCCCGTGCGGTCTTCTCGCTGTCCACGCAGTTCTGGACGAGCCGCGGCTACGCCGTGCTGGACGTCAACTACGGCGGCAGCACGGGCTACGGCCGCCCCTACCGCGAGCGTCTCAAGGGCCGCTGGGGCATCGTCGACGTGGACGACTGCGCCAACGGCGCGCTGGCCATGGTCGAGCAGGGCCTCGCGGACCGGCGGCGGCTCGTCGTCAAGGGCGGCAGCGCGGGCGGCTACACGACCCTGCGCGCGCTGACCGCGACCGACGTCTTCACCGCCGGCGTCAGCTCGTACGGCGTCGGCGACCTCGAGATCCTGGCGCGCGACACCCACAAGTTCGAGTCGCGCTACCTCGACGGCCTCGTCGGGCCCTACCCGCAGGACCGCGAGATCTACGTCGACCGCTCCCCCATCCACCACGTCGACGAGCTGTCCGCGCCGATCCTGCTGCTGCAGGGCCTCGAGGACAAGGTCGTCCCGCCGAACCAGGCCGAGGAGATGGCCGACGCCGCCCGCGCCAAGGGGCTCCCGGTCGCGCTGCTGATGTTCGCGGGCGAGGGGCACGGCTTCCGTCGCTCCGAGACGATCGTCGCCTCGTACGAGGCCCAGGTCAGCTTCCTCGCCCAGGTCTTCGGGTTCGCCCCGGCCGACGACGTCCCCGTGCTGGCGGTCGAGAACCTGGCCTGACCCGACCCTCCTGCCGCGCACCCCTCGGGTGACCACTGGTCACTTGGGGGGTGTCAGAGGACTTTCCGGCCTCCCGAAGTGACCAGTGGTCGCGGGCGGTGTCGGAGGGACCCGGCCAGGCAGGTTCAGCGGGTCTCGCGGGCGCCGAAGATGGCCTGGCCGACGCGGACGGTGGTCGCGCCGTGGGCTATGGCGAGGGCGAAGTCGCCCGACATCCCCATGGACAGCTCGCGCCCGAGCAGCTCGGGCGGCAGGGAGTCGCGCAGGGCGGCCGTGCGCTGGAAGCAGGCCGCCACCGCGCCCTCGTCGTCGCTGTTCAGGGCCAGGGTCATGAGGCCGCGGACCCTCAGCGTGGGCAGGGCCGGCAGCTCGACGAGCAGCGCCTCGACGTCCTCGGGCGCGAGCCCGGACTTCTGCGGCTCCGCCGAGGAGTTGACCTGGACGAACACGTCGAGCGTCCGGTCCAGCTCGTGCAGCGCACGGTGCAGCCCGCGGGCGACCTTGAGCGAGTCGAGCGCGTGGAGCTCGTCCGCGAACGCCGCCACCTGCCGGGTCTTGTTGCTCTGCAGGTGGCCGATCATGGCCCAGCGCACGTCGGGGTGGTCGGCGAAGTGGTCGGCCTTCTCGGCCGCCTCCTGCACCTTGTTCTCCCCGAACAGCCGCGCCCCGGCCGCGTACGCCGCCTCCAGCACGGCCGGCGGGTGCGTCTTGCTCACCGGCAGCAGCCGCACCTCGCCCGGGTCCCGCCCGGCGGCGACGCACGCGGCGTCGACCTCCGCGCGCACCCGCGCCAGGTTGGCCGCGACGTCCACCTCGACCCCGACCGCCGTCTCGCTCACCACGCCAGGCTAGGCGAGGCTCAGCGGGCCACCTCGGGGATGAGCCGCTCCGCGCGGTAGCGGTCGAAGAGTTCGGTGAACGCGCGCTCGGTCCGGCGGTAGCCGAGGAACCCGGCCTCGCGGCTCTTGCTCATGTCCGTGACGACCTCCATCGGCCGGCCGAGGTCGGCGTCCGTGTGCCACCAGGACGCCAGCCGGGTGATGTCGGCCTCGGCCAGCCCGAGGCGTTCCGCGATCGCGGGCCACGCGCCCTCGTGCGGGGTGAGCTGCTCCTCGAACGGCTGCGGGTCGCCCTGCGGACCCTCGACGCGCGCCGGGTCGACGCCCAGGTGGGCGGCCAGGCGCGGCCACATCCAGCGCCACCGGAAGACGTCGCCGTTGACGATGTTGAAGGGCTCGTCCGCGCCCGCCGGGTCGGTCGAGGCCCACACCATCTGCTCGGCCAGCAGGCCGGCGTCGGTCATGTCGGTGAGGCCGTTCCACTGCGCCTCGCTGCCGGGGAAGCGGAACGGCAGGTCGAGCTCGTTGGCCAGCGTCGCGGCGACGGCGACGGTCAGCCCCATGTTCATGGCGTTGCCGACCGCGTAGCCGATCACGGTGTGCGAGCGGTGCACCGACCACGTGAACCCCTGCCGCTCGGCGGCGGCGAAGAGCTCGTCCTCCTGCGCGTAGTAGAAGTTCGGCGTGTCCAGGCGCGGCTCGTCCTCGTGGAACGGGGTGTCGGGGACGACGCCCGCGGCGTACGCCTCGAACGGGCCGAGGTAGTGCTTCAGGCCGGTCACGAGGGCGACGTGCCGCAGCGGGGCTTGGGCCAGCGCGGCCAGCAGGTCGCGGACCATCGCGCCGTTCACGGCGATGTTCTCGGCCTCGGTCGCCTGGCGCTGCCAGGCGGTGAAGAAGACGTGGGTCGGTGCGACGTCGGCCAGCGCCGTCGCCAGGCTCTCCGGGTCACGCAGGTCCGCGGGGACGCTGCGCACGCCGGCCCGCGACGAACCGCCGCGCGACAGCGCCAGCACCTCCCAGCCCTCGTCGAGGAGCTGGTCCACCAGGGCCGAGCCGGTGATGCCGCTGGCCCCCACGACCAGGGCCGTGCGGCGGGCCGGGTCGGCGGACGTCGGGTCAGGAGCGTTCAGGTCACGTACGGTCACCCCAGGCGCAACCGGTCGGTCCCGGTGGGCATTCCGCGCCGGACGGTGGAAGCGGGGATGGCGGCGGCGCGTACCGGCTCGCGGAGGGTGACGCTGCGCCGGGTCCTGCTCGCGGCCGGGGCGCTGGTGCTCGCCGTGGTCGTGGTGCTGGTCCTGGCGGCCGTCGCGCCCTTCGCGCTGCGCGAGCGCGGCAGCACGGGAGCCGTCCCCGACACCGCGATGCCGCTGCCCGGCCGCGCCGGCGCCGCGACCGACGCCCTGCGCGGGCTCGGCTACACCTGCTCGGACGCCGTGGTCGCGGACGCGACCGTCCAGCGGTCGTGCGGCACGGTCTCCGGCCCGAGCACGAGCAGCGTCCAGCTCCTGGCCGACCGGGGCACGGGCGCGGTGCGGCTCGTCCAGACGGGCACGGACCGGTCGCCGACCAGCACGAAGCAGCACCGGGCGGTGCTCGACGCTGTCGGCCCCGCGATCGGGCTCCCGCCCAAGGACCAGGCGCGGCTCGACGACGCGGTCGCCGCCGACGTGGACACGACGCTCACGCTCGGCTGGGGCAGCGCCGTCGTCCACGCCTCCGAGCGCGTCGACGACCAGCCCGGCGCCACCCTGCGCGTGGCCGGGGACACCGGTCCGGGGCTGCGGCGCTCCCGCGCCACCCTCCGGGTGCCGGTCGACGCGCTGGCGGCCGCCGCCGAGGCCCACGGCTACACCTGCACGACGCCCGAGGTCCGGACCATCCGGGGCTGCGACCGGCCTGACGCCGACGACGGCTACGGCCAGGAGCTGTCGTTCCAGGGCACGGGGACGGCCACGGTCGAGGTCTACCTGAGCGTCACGTCGCTCTACCACCGGGACACGCGCAGCCGCTGGCTCGCCGAGATGACCGAGGTGCTCGGCTGGGTGGACACCGGGCAGACCCGCGAGCTGCGCGCCTGGCTCGCGGCCTCGGCCGACGCACCGGGTGGCGAGGGCTACGTCGACGGGCTGCCGATCTCGTTCCTCGTCCGCGCCGGCACCTGGGAGAAGGAGACCTTCGGCGTCGTCCGTGCCGAGTGCGCGAGGTTCGACGACCTCTCCTCCTGCGAGCCCTGACCCCGAGGGGCATCATCGGGACGGGACGCGGACGTCCCCACCGACCCAGGAGGACCCATGAAGGCAACCGTCGCCGGCACCGTGATCGCCGAGGCGCCGCAGGAGGACCTGATCAAGATCGAGGGGAACTGGTACTTCCCCCCGGAGAGCGTCGTGACCAGCCTGCTGGAGGAGAGCCCGACGCCGTACACGTGCCCGTGGAAGGGCCCGTGCCAGTACTTCACCGTGAACGTCGACGGGAAGTCCCTGCCCGACCGGGCGTGGACCTACCGGAACCTGTACGACGGGGCCGTCCAGCGGGTCGGCCAGGACTTCACGAACTACGTGGCCTTCTGGAAAGAGGTGCAGGTCAGCGAGTAGCGGACCGTCGCCCCGGGGCCGGTGTCCCGGGGCGGTGACCCCTACGGCCAGCGGGCGCCGAGCGAGATCATCCCGAAGGCCGCGAGGATCGCGAACGCGAGGCCGAAGCCGGCGTAGCGGGACGTGACCTCCTTGTCGACCTTCTCGGTGCCGACCGAGCTGCCGATGTCGCGGTAGACGTCCTTCAGCTGGCCGGCGGAGGTGGCCGTGTAGGCCGTGCCCCCGCTGATCCGCGAGACGCGGGCCAGCTCGGCCCGGTCGACCGGGACGGGCTCCCGGCGGCCGCCGATGTCGATGTAGCCGTCCGGCGTGCCGTACGCGATCGTGTAGATCGGCACCTTCTGGGCGGAGGCGGTCTGCGCGGCCTCGTCGGACGGGCGACCGATCTGGGTCTTCCCGTCGCTCAGCAGCACGATGCGGGCGGGCGCGACCGAGTTCGGGTCCCCCGGGTCGGGCGGGACCTGGGCGAGCGCGGCGAGCGAGGTGTAGATGCCCTCGCCGATCGCGGTCGACGCCTTGGGCTGCAGGCTCTGGATCGCCGCGGTCGCGGCGCCCCGGTCCTGCGTCGGCGGCACGAGCGTCGTCGCCGTGCCCGCGAAGGAGACGATCGCGACGTTGAACTTGGGCGGCAGCGCGTTCACGAAGTCCTCGGCCGCGGCCTTGGCGGCGTCGAGGCGGTTCGGCTGGACGTCGGTGGCCTCCATGGACAGCGAGACGTCGATGGTCACGACGATCGTGGCCCGTTCGCGCGGCACCGACACCTCGCCCTTGGGCTTGGCGTACGCGACCGTCAGCGTGAGCAGGCTCAGGATCGACAGCCCGACGGCCACGTGCCGGAGCCAGGTCCGGTCGCGCGGGATCACCAGGTCGAACATCGAGCGCGCGATCCGGTCGTTCCGCTTGCGCTTGCGGTTGACGAGGAAGAGGTAGAAGGCCACCAGCGCCGGGATCAGCAGCAGCCACCAGAGCCGCACCGGCTCCATGAACGACAGCAGCGGGGTCAGGGCGAGGGGGTCGAGGATCACGGCCACTTCGCCCCCAGCGAGATCGCGCCGAGCGCGGCGAGGACCGCGAACGCGAGCCCGAAGCCCGCGAACTGCGACGTCACCTCGCGGTCGGCCTTCTCGTAGCCGACCTCGGAGGAGATGTTCTCGTAGACCGTCCGGAGCTGCTCCGGCGTCGCGGCCGCGAAGTACTGGCCGTCGCTGATCTGCGCGATCTCCTGCATCTGCTCCTTGTCGACCGGCACCGGGTTGCGCTTGCCGTCGAGGTCGACGTAGCCGTTCTCGGTGCCGTACGCGATCGTGTAGACCGGCACGCCGGCGAGCTTGGCGTCGGCCGCCGCCTGCTGGGGAGCGCGGCCCGTCGTGTTCGACCCGTCGCTGAGCAGGACGATCGCGCCGGGCGCGGGTTCGTCGGGGTGGTCGGGGTCCTTCGGGGCCTGCTGCAGCGCGGCCATCGCGGTGTCGATGCCGGCACCGATCGCGGTCGAGTCCTGCAGCTTGATGCTGTTGATCGCGTTGGCCACGGTCCCGTGCTGCAGCGTCGGCGGCACCAGGATCGAGGTCGCGCCGGCCATCGAGACGACCGAGACGTTGTACTTCTCCGGCAGCGCGTTGACGAACGCGATCGCGGCGGCCTTGGCGGCGTCGAGACGGTTCGGCGGGACGTCGGTCGCCTGCATCGACAGCGACGCGTCGATGACCAGGACGATCGTCGCGCGCTCGCGCGGCACGTTCACCTCGGTGGTCGGCTGCGCGAAGGCCGTGGTCAGCGTGACCAGGCTCAGCAGCGACAGCGCGACGGCCAGGTGGCGGCGCCACTGCGACTGCCGCGGGATCACGACGTCGAGCATCGAGGTGTTGGTGAAGCGCATGCCGCGACGGTTCTTGCGCCGCGTCGCCAGCACGTACGCCGCCACGAGCAGCGGGATGACGACCAGGATCGCCATCCGGCCCGGGGACGCGAAGCTGATCTGGCTGAAGAACGACCAGAGGTCGCCGAAGACGTTCAGCGGCGCGAGGGCCACGGTGGGCGTGCTCATCGGGTGACCCCCTGCGGCGGGGCGTGCAGCATGCTCGCGACCCGGCGGTAGGCCAGGACGAAGCGCGCGATGTCGCCGACCCAGTCCCGGTCGGTGCGCAGCTGGATGTGCCCCACACCTGCACGACGCAGGGAGATGCGGATCCGTTCCCGCTGGGCCGCGCTCGCCGCGTCCATCCGGGCCCGGGCGTCCGGGTCGCCGGTGTTCACGTAGCGCTCGAAGTCGGTCTCGGGGTCACGGATGAGCATGTCGCCGACGTTCGGGAACTCGATCTCGCGCCGGTCGACGACCTCGATCGCGAGGACCTGGTTGCGCACCGCGAGGCGGCGCATGGACCGCTCCCAGTCCGGCGGGACGTTGGGGTCGAGCTCGTGGTCGCCCGGGGTGAGGAAGTCGGAGACGACGACGCGCAGGCCGCGGCGCCGCTGGGCGCGCGACATCTGCTCGACGCCGTTCGCCAGCGTCATCGGGCCGGTGGCGTGGTCGGGCACGAAGGGTTCGGTGAGCATCGTGCGCAGCAGGCCGTAGAGCGCAGAACGGCCCGACCGCGCCTGCAGGCGGCGCAGCTTGTCGGGCTTCATGATGTAGCCGCCGAAGCGGTCGCCCATCTTCTGGCTGAGGAAGCCGATCGTCGCGATCGCGGCGATGCCGAGGTCGCGCTTGGTGACGCCCTCGGTCCCCCAGTTCATCGACGGCGTGACGTCGAGCAGCGCCCAGACCTCGAGCTCGCGGTCGGAGACGGTGTCGCGCACGTACGGGACGGTCGTCCGCGCCGTGACGGCCCAGTCGATCTTGCGCACGTCGTCCTCGCCCGCCACGTACAGGCGGGCGTCGTTGGCCTCCGAGCCCGGGCCGGGCAGCAGGCCGAGGTGGTCGCCGTGGAGGTAGCCCTCCAGGCGCCGGACGATCGTCAGCTCGAGCCGGCGCAGCGCCGCCTCGGGCGCGAGCTTGTTGAGCGGGATGGTCGCCCGGGTCGGCGTGCCGAGCACGGACGAGACCGCGCCGACGTCGCGCGGCGGGGCCGCGAACTGCACGGGCGGACCCGACGGGGGCCCGTACCCCGGAGGAGAAGAAGAGAGTGCCGCCATGGACGGCCTAGAAGTCCCGCGTCGGCGGGTACGGCGCGACCGGACGACCGGTCGGCGGCGGGAAGCCACCCGGGCCCTGGCCGTTGCGGCCCTGGGGCGGACCCTGCTGGCCGTTGGGCGCACCCTGCGGCACCGGCTGCTGGCCGGGCTGCGGCACCGGCTGCTGGCCGGGCTGCGGCGCCGGCTGCTGGCCGGCGGGCTGCTGGCCGCCCTGCCAGACGGGCGTGGGCGGCGGCACCATCGCGATGATCCGCTCGACGACCTGCGCCGGCGAGATGTTGTCGGCGATGGCGTCGAAGCCGAGCGTCAGGCGGTGGGCCATGACGTCCTTGGCCACGGCCTGGACGTCGGTCGGCAGCACGTAGTCGCGCCCGTGGATCAGCGCGAGCGCCCGGGACGCCGCGACCAGGCCCAGCGTCGCGCGCGGGCTGCAGCCGATCTGGATGACGGAGGTGAGGTCGGGCAGGTTGAACTCGGCCGGCGTACGCGTGGCCAGCACCAGCCGGACGATGTACTCGGCCACGAGGTTGTGGACGAACACCTCGGAGGCCTGCTGCTGCAGCGCCCGGACGATCTCCGGGTCGAAGACGGGACGCGACTCCGGCGGGTCGACGCTCATCCGCCGCAGGATCTCGAACTCCTCGTTCCCGCGCGGGTAGGGCACGTCGACCTTGAGCAGGAAGCGGTCGCGCTGCGCCTCGGGGAGCGGGTAGACGCCCTCGGACTCCACCGGGTTCTGCGTCGCGATGACGATGAACGGGCGGGGCGTCTGGTAGGTCGTGCCGGCGATCGAGACCTGCTTCTCCGCCATCAGCTCGAGCATCGCCGCCTGCACCTTGGCGGGCGCGCGGTTGATCTCGTCGGCGAGGACGAAGTTCACGAAGATCGGGCCGAGCTCGACGTCGAAGGTCTCCTGGCTCGCCTTGTAGATGCGCGTGCCGACGATGTCGGAGGGCACCAGGTCGGGCGTGAACTGGATGCGCGAGAACGTCCCGCCGACCACCGTCGCGAAGCTGCGCACGGCCAGCGTCTTGGCGACGCCGGGCACGCCCTCGAGCAGGATGTGGCCCTTGGCCAGCAGGCCGACCATCAGCTGCTCGACCATGTGCTCCTGGCCGACGATCACGCGCTGCACCTGGCTGATGGCCTCGCCGAGCAGGCGCGAGGCCTCGGCGGGGTCCATGGCCGGGCGGGGCGCGGTGGCTACCGACGTCGAGGGCGAGGACGAGGCCGCGGACGCGCCGGTGGTGTCCGGCGCGCCGTAGCTGGGGCTGCTCACTCACTCACTCCTGTTGCACGGGGGGTCTGGGCACCTGGCGGGACCAGGGTGCTGCTCGGGTGTCGCTGCGTGCTGCTCCGGTCGGGGACCCCACGGTCACGCCCGTCCGGCAGGCCCGCACAGTCTCGCAGACCGGTGGGTCCAGCGTAGGTGGCGAGGAGCGCAGCACCAGGAGTTCACAGGTGATGCATAGGACCGGGTGCCGAGCGGCCCGCCGGGGCTCCGTGTGGCGCCCGGCGCCGGGGTCCGTCGTGCGCGCGACGGCCCGGGGCCGCCCCCGGGGACGAATAGACTCGCCCGGTCGCGCCGCCAGCCGTGCCGCCCGGGCTGCCGCCGCCACGACGACCGTCCCCCGCCGTCCGTCCCCGACCCCAGCCGAGGAGGTGCCCGTGTCGTCGCCGTACTACGGCCCCTGGACCCCCGGGGACCCCTCGGGCGCCCCGCAGCCCGGACCCGCCGCCCCGCCGAACGCCGAGGCCATGCGCGAGTTCGACGCGGTCGACCCCGCCACGCTGCCCGACGTCGTCCCCGTCAGCCCGCTGCTCCCCGACGACCCGCCCAAGGTCGGCGGCTACTGGCTCGACGCCCGCCTGCACGCGAGCGCCGCCGGCACCGCCTTCACCGCGCACGCCGCGGACGGCCCGGACGGTGCGCCCGCGATGGTGCTGCTGCTGTCCGAGGGCGCCGCCGCCGACGCGGCCGCCCGGGACCGGTTGGCCGGCGAGGTCAACGACATGCACATCGACACCGTGCTCGCCCGCGGCGGGCAGGGGCAGGACACGGGCCGGCTCGGGCGCCGGTTCGTCGCGCCGGACGTGCCGGTCGCCCCCGACGCCCGTCCGGACGCGCCCTGGGTCGCGCTCGCGTACGACGGGTCCCCGGCGGCCGCGGCCGAGGCCCAGCGCGTCCTCGACTCGGTCGAGCTGGCCGCCCTCGAGCCGCTCGGCCGGCCCACCGGCCCCGACTACCAGCTGCCCTGGATCGACCGCGTACGCCCCGGCGTCGCCCGGCTCTGGCCGCTGCCCTGGCCCGGCCGCTACGACCGCGCCGGCTGGCGCACGATCCTCGTGTCCTGGCTGCTGATGCTCCTGCTCGCCGCCCTGGCCGTCCTCATCGCCATCCTGATCTTCCAGAACCAGCCGCCGCAGAGCCCGCCGCCGCCCGCCGACGGCACCGGAAGCCCGCCGCCCGCGTCCTCGTCGCCGAGCCCGCAGTCCGGCTCGCCGTCGCCGCAGTCGGGCTCCCCGTCCGGGTCGCCGTCGCCGTCCGGTTCCGGCTCGCCCTCGCCGTCGCAGTCCGGCACGGAGTCCGGCTCGCCCTCGCCGGGCGGGCCCTCACCCGACGACAGCGGCGCCCCGGGCAGCCCGACCCCGCCCTCGCGGCTGTAGGCGACGGACCGTGACGACCCCCTCCGACGCGGGTGCCCCCGCGCTGGTCGCCTGCGACCTCGACGGCACCTTCCTCTCCCCCGACGGGACCGTCAGCGCGCTCAACGCGCGCGCCGTCCTGCTCGCGCAGCAGGCCGGCATCCCGGTCGTCTTCGCCACCGGCCGCCCGGTCCGCTGGCTCGACGTCATCGCCGACCTGCCCGGGGCGCACCCGACCGTGATCGCCAGCAACGGCGCCGTCCTCTACGACCTGGGCACCCGGCGGGCGCTCGACCGCCTGTGCCTGGACCCCGCGGTCGCACTGACGGCCGTCGCCTGCATCCGTGAGCACGTCCCCGACGCGGCCTTCGCGTTCGAGTCGGGCACCCACTTCGGCTACGAGCCCGCGTACCGGACCTGGGTCCCCGACACCGGCCAGGACCCGACGTTGCGGCGCGGCCCCGTCGAGGAGCTGGCGCACGAGGTCTCGGCGGTGAAGCTGCTCGTCCAGAGCGCCACCCTCGGCGACGACGCGCTGCTCGCCGAGGTGCGGACGTGCGTCGGCGACACCCTCACCGCGACCTGCTCGGTCGGGCGCGGCTACGGGCTGGTCGAGCTGAGCGCCTCCGGGGTCGACAAGGCGAGCATGCTGGCCCGGACCTGCGACCGGCTCGGCGTACCGGCCAGTCGCGTTGCCGCCTTCGGGGACATGCCGAATGATGTGAGCATGCTCAGCTGGGTCGGGATGCCGCGCGTCGTCGCGAACGCCCACCCCGCTCTCCTGGCCCTCGGCTTCCCGGTCGTGCCGCCCAACCACGAGTCCGGCGTGGGCGCCACGATCCTCGACTGGGTCGCGTCGCTGACGCGTCCGTCGTCCGGGTCCGGGCTGGCCGAGGGTGTCCCGAGCGGGCCGCAGGGCCACGTCGGGGCCGCGACGCCCGCATGAGGCGTACGGTCCGCGGCGTCGGGATCTGCCTCCTGCCGCTGCTCGCCGGGCTGTGGGTCGCGGCCACGGAGTTCGGTGGGCACCTCGTGCCCTGGCGGCCCGTGATGGTCGACCTCGAGGTCTACCGCGAGGCCGCGCGCGTGCTGATGAGCGGTGGCGACTTCTACTCGCTGCCCGGGCAGCTGCAGTTCCTCTACCCACCGCTCGCCGCCGTCCTGTCGGTGCCGCTCGCGGTCCTGCCCACCACGCTCGTCCAGATCGGCTGGACGGTCGGCGGCGTGCTCGCCCTGCTCGCCGTCCTGCACCGCGTCGGGCTGCAGGGCTGGGTCCTGAGCCTCGTCGGGACCGCCGCGATCGTGTTCGCCGAGCCCGTCCGGCAGACCCTCGGCTTCGGCCAGCTGGGCATCTTCCTCGTTGCGCTCGTCGTGCTCGACCTCGTCCCCGGCCCACGCGTCCTCTCCCGCCGGCTTCTGCCCGAGGGGTTCTGGACGGCGGTCGCCACGTGCATCAAGCTCACGCCGGCGCTGTTCGCGGTCTATCTGCTGCTCGTCCGCCGCACCCGCGCGTTCGTGGTCGCGGTCGTGTCCGGCGTCGCGCTCACCCTCGCCGCCGCCGTGGTCGCGCCGCAGCGGTCGGTGGAGTTCTGGGGCCGGCTCGCCCACGGCGACACCGGGCTCGGCGGCAGCATCATCTACTTCACCAACCAGTCCGTGATGGCCGACGTCGTCCGGGTCTTCGGGCTCGGGCCTGGCGCCGCGCTGCTCGGGCTGGCGCTGAGCGCGGTGGTGGCGGCGCTCGGCGCGTGGGCCGCCGTCCTGTGGCACCGGCGAGGCGACGTACCCCTCGCCGTCATGCTCGGCGGGGTCGCCACCCTGCTCGCCTCCCCCGTCTCCTGGCTCCACCACTTCGTCTGGGTCGTGCCGCTGGCTGTCGTCCTCGTCCGCGACCTGCTGCCCGTCGGCGGGGCCCGCCGGCTGCCGGCGTGGTTCGGCCTGCTCGGGCTGGTGTTCTGCGGCTGGGTCGCCATCGAGCCGTTCCGGAACCTGCCCAACGGCGGCGACTTGGAGCTGACCTGGACGGCCGGGCAGAACCTGCTGGCCTCCGTCACCCTGCTGCTCGGCGGAGCGTTCCTCGTCGCCGCCGTCCTCGTCGGCCTGCGCCGCGAACCTGGTCACACGCCTGTCACACCGGATCCGGTAGAACAGCGACGTCCTGACCTCGCCCCGCCCGCCCCCGTACGAGAGGTCCGTCCGTGACCGCACTCTCCGCCGACGCACCCGAGCCCGGCCGCAGCCGCCTGCACCGCCTCTCCTGGGTCGCCGTGCTCGTGCTCGGCGTGGTCGCGTACCTCGTCGTCCTCCGGACCGCCGTCGCGACCCAGAACGTGAACTTCATCCCGTCGCTGCTGCTGCTCGGCTCCGCCGTCGTGCCCTTCACCGTGCTCACCTTCGCCGCGACCGGAGGGCGCCGGATCGTCGTCAGCTCGGGTCTCCTCGCCCTCGTCGCCGTGCTCGGCGGCATCATCGGGACCGTCGCCGCCGGGACGCTGGAGTACGACGCCCTGGTGCGGCTCAAGACGCTGCCGATGATCTTCGTCGGCCTCATCGAGGAGTCGGCCAAGCTCGTCGTCCCGCTGCTCGTGCTGCTGTTCAGCCGCTACCGCGGCGCCGCCGCCGGTGTCGTCATCGGCGTCGCCAGCGGGATGGGGTTCGCGACGCTGGAGACGATGGGCTACGGGTTCACCGCGCTGCTCAAGAGCGGCTCGATCGCGGCCCTCGACTCCACGCTCCTGCTGCGGGCCCTGCTCTCCCCCGCCGGCCACGTCGCCTGGACCGGCATGACCGCCGCGGCCCTGTTCGCGATCGGGACGTCGACGCGCCGCGGTCGGGCCGTGCTGCGTTTCGTGGCCACCTTCATCGGTGCCGTCCTGCTGCACGCGGCCTGGGACGGTTCGAACAACCTGATCGTCCACGTCCTCGTGGCCCTGGTCAGCATCGCCGGCCTGCTCGTCGTGATCCACCGGACGCGCCGCTCCCCGGGCAACGGCACGACGCACGGCCACGAGCACAGTCGCGCCTCGGTAGCATCGTCCGGCCAGGGGCGATAGCTCAGCCGGTCAGAGCAAGGGACTCATAATCCTTCGGTCGTGGGTTCAAGCCCCACTCGCCCCACCGCTAGTCAGAGGTACATTCGAACTCTCGTCGTGAGCCAAGAACTCGAGTTTCTGGCACACCAATTGGCACAGGAGGTCGACGAGTCGACGACTGGTGCCGGCGATCCGCGCGTCCGCACAGTGCCCGCCCATGACCGGCGAAACCACCACTGCACGACCGATGGTGTCCCCCCCGGGAGCTGGCCGCCAAGTGGGGCTGCCACCCGCGGACGGCACGGGAGAGGACGTGCAGTGAGGGCTTTCCGGAGGCGGTTGGGTAGGCGACGTTTTCTTGGTGCTGAGCGAAACTCGCAAAAGCTGTCTATCGCCGCCGAGGAGGCTGCCAACATCTTCTGTACTGAGGACCTGACCGAGGTTCTCCAAAGTGGCCACCTGTCTCTGAGGACCCCAGTTATCTGTCCCTCTGACGGCGTAGACGACTGTCTTGACAGTCTTCCCGCGCTGGTCAGGCGCCGAGCCACATCGCCCGGGCGAAGATTCCGGCGACGGAGGCAACCTGGCGGGCGCTCTCCCACTGGCGAGCCGGGCGTCCTCTCTCCTCAGCGTCGACTAGGGCCTTCGCATCCCGGAAGGCTTCGACGGACAGGCCGATAGAAACGAGCATCTGTCGGCGGAGCCACTCAACGGGGAAGCCTTCCGCGAATGGCAGAGCGTGGTGGAAGGCAAGGTCTCCGTCCTCGTCGAGACCCCAGCCGGGAAGCCCGTGGGTGTCTGCGTTGTCCTCAAGCAGCCCGGACGCGTTCACACCGACGAACTCGGTGGGGACGGTGACACACAGCCGCGCCGGGGAGCTGTCGGAGCGTGTGGCACTGTCCGCCCACTCGGTCTGCTCGAACACGAAGACTTCCACACCGTCGACTCGCACCTGGTAGTACGGGTTCCCGTCATGGGCAGCCCCGCGTTCGACGGGTACCTGGTGAAAGGGGTACGGCCAGCCCTGAGCGGGGTCGAAGATGTCGTCGAGGATGAGCGTCTTCCGCAGCACGTCGTGACGCTAGCAGCGGCTTACCGGCTGTGTGACTGTTCGGGAGAAGCCAGTTGACTCAGTCGACGGGCTTGATCTCGTACTCGTCGAGGAACTCCTTGGACATGTCCGGCACGAGCGCCTTCAGCTTCTCGGCTCGCTCCTCGGTGATCATCCGCCCCTCGAAAGTGAACAGGCTGATGATGTCCTCGTGCCCGTTGATTCTGACCCACGCGTCGCGGTGCGGAATCCACCGCTCGATGGTGCTGACGGGGTGGGTAGCCGGAGCAGGACGCGTCCGGTCAGGTTCTCGTAGTACTCCACGGGTTCTCCCTAGGAGCGCGGCGGGCCTGGGCAGTATGCGGCCGCAGCGCGAACTGTCGACTCGAACTCACGCCACGTGCCGGCGAAGGTGCCGAGTAGTGCCGCGGCTTGGGCCTGCTGGAACGGCCGTCGGCGTAGCGTAGTGAGAGGGCGGAGCTCGTCACACTGGACGACAGCGCTGTCCGCTCCGTGTTGGGTCGCCGTGTTCATGAACCACTGGTCGGCGCTCACAGACCACTTAGCGACGCGGTGCTTCACGGAGGCTCCACGACACGAGCCCCATGGGTTCCCCGACCTCTGTCGTTCAGCAAGTGCGCTGATGCTGTCCCACTCGGGCACGACAGACAGACAAGTAAGACGCAACTAGCCCCGCCCCTCTCAGGGCGGGGGCTCGAACCGCTCGGTCAGTCGAGGTCGAACGGGCTGCGTCGTAGGCGCTGCTGCCCTGGACGCTGAAGTTGCGGTACGTCGATGTCTGCTGCGGGGCCGGCGTCTACCGGGACAACCCGCTCGGCTGAGCGACGGCCACCACTGGCGAGTTCCTGTGGTCGAAGCAGCGCGAAATCGGACAGGCGCACCCGAGCCGAGATGCACTCGAACCTGCGCGAACTCCTCCAGCAGCAGGCCGTCGACCTGTCCGTGCTGAACAGCGACCCGAGAAGCAGCGCAACCGCGTTATCACCGAGCCGACCGCCACCCGCGAGCTGCCAGCTGCCAGCTGCCAGCTGCCCGACTCTTCCGGACGCGTGCGCTGCTAGCCGAAAGCCGACGTCGCGAAGCGACTCGGAGGACGCTGACCACTAGTGTGGAAGCCCCGGCGTGGGCGTCCTCGTCACGACGAGGTGGGTGGTCGGGGCTTCTGTCATGGGCTGACGAGAACTCGACTATTGGCTTCGTGGGGCGCGCACGCACGGTCACTAGTGGCCGCACTCCTGCAGGCCCTCATCCGCCGGAGGACGCATCACATGACCACGCTCTACCCCGATCGTCAGGCTCTTTACGGCTAGCTCCACGCTGCTCACGCTGCCGTCCAGGAGGCGACGGAAGCTTTGCGTGCTGCGGCGAACCGTCGTCATGAGGCCGCCCTGGCTCTCGACATCGGCCCGTCAGCTCTCGCCACGACGCTCGGGTTTCAGACGCCTTCGTCGGCCCACGCCATCTTGATGGCTGCGGCCCACGGGAAGCTACCGAACATCCACAAGCGCAAGCCGCGCAAGCCCAAGGCGGACCCAACAGCGGTGCCGGCCCTGAACCTGGTCACCGGCGCCAAGGCGGTGACCACTCCGGCGGAGACTGGCTCTCCGCAACTGGTGGGGGCCACGCTCTGACTTCAACACCACGAATACTTGCCCTTCCGGGTGGGGGTTCGCTGCTGTTAGAAAGTTGCCGGTGCCGCGTAAGCGTCGCAGCTGTCCGGCGTACCAGCACTCGTCACGTTCGCCTCGACGAGGACGCGTCCCTTCGCGGGGATGAGGTCCGGGTACGCAGTCCCGCCCCCAATTATCTTGTCGGACTTGTCGAAGCAGACGACACCGATGCGGGCCGACTTCTGCGCTTCAACACCCGGGTTCTTGACCTCGAAGACGGCCGTCTTAGTGCCGTACTCGTCCTTCTTCACCTTGACCTTGCCGACGGGCAGGTTCGGCGCATCCTCCATGCTCGTCTTGTTGTCGAGCCCAAGCGTCGCCTCAACCTTGGCAACCTTCGCCTTGCCGGCCACGTCGACCTGCGTGCCGAGAGCTAGCGTCTGATCGGCGGAGGTGAACTGCTCGACCTGCGATTCCGATGCGACGAGTTCGCCCTTGGAGTCGAGCAAGTTGAACTGGACCGTGACGAACATGCCGACGTTGTCGGCTGAGCTATTGGTGACGATGGCGCTGGCCCAGCCATAGTCGCCGTCCTTGCCGAAGCCGGTTTTGACCAGAGTCGCCTTGCCCTCCGTGGCCGGCGTCTCGGCGGCCCCCGGAGTGCTGTTGTCCGACTTCTGCTCGCCCTCGCCCGTGTTCTGGCTAAGGGTCTGCGGGGACGAGCAGCCGCTGAGCAGGAGGACTGCGCAAGCTGCCGCCGCGAGAGCTGGCGCGAAGAGGCGCGCGTGAAGGGTCATGAGAAGGGTGGTTCCTTCGAGCTCGGGGGTTTCACCGGGACGCGAAGCGTATCTATGGATAGCCCGCTCGTGTGGCGGGCGCAGAAATCGACTCGCGGGTGCCTGACTGTCAGCCGGCTGCCTGCTACCTCCGGTCGGCCGTGGCTGGGGGAGGGGGCTCAAGGGCCTAGAAGGGCGCACAGGCCGACACGGTCCCTGACGCAGCCACCACGAGTGCGTCACCCCCGAAAGGCCCCGATAACCGACACCACCACCGCCCGCATCAACGTTATTCAGCGTCGCCTTGTCCGCACCTCCGCACTCCCTGGCACACCGACCACGAGCACGGTCTTCCCCAGGACGTCATCGTCGCCTACGGCCCGCTGGTGGTTCGCGGGCTCAAAGGACTGGACACGGCGCCTGACTGGAAGCTTCCACTGCGAAACGCCGTCCTCATCGCCAACGCGCCTGCTGACCTGGCCTGGGCACTCGACTGTACTGAGCTTCTCGCGTCAGTTCGGCTTGCGAGCTGCCACGCCTGTGGCTAAAGCCTCTGTGGATCTGCTATTCTCTAAGCCTCGGAGAATCTAAGATCTAGAACCAAGGAGCAGGGCATGCCCAAGATCAACGTAACCCTCGACCAGGACGTCTACGACGAGCTCGCCACGCACGTACGGGGATTCGAGACACCCAACGAGGTTATCCGTCGGCTGCTCTTTGGCGAGCAAGACGGCACGAGCCGGAAGCCTCCGGCAGCCGTCCGCCGGCCTGGTGGACTGATGAAGTTGATCAGCGCCGGATTGGTTAAGCCCGGGGACAGGCTCGCCCACTACCAGAAGCGCAAGAACGAGACGCACCTCGGCACTGTCGATGCGGACGGCTGGATCACGACGAAGCTGGACTCCTACGCGAGCCCGTCTCCGGCTCTGGGCGACCTGGTCGGAACCTCCATCAGCGGCCCGGACTTCTGGGTCCACGAGCGGAGCGGCAAGACCATCAACCAGCTGAAGGCGCAACTGTAGGCGTCGGGTGCTCTGCTGTCGAAGGGTTCGGCCGAGCACCCTGTCCCAGTGGCTCAGACCGCCGCCCGGCGTGCGTGCCACGCGAAAGCCGACGCGTACTCCGTGCGGACCACCCGTCTCCCTCGCACTTAGCGGGCCGCCCCCTCGAGCTGTCGTTGAACAGAGACGAGCCCGCCGTCGAGACTCGGGACGACCCGACGAAGGTCCGGCCGCACGAGATCGGGAACCGATAGTCATCTACCCAGAGACACCGGAGCCGATTGAGTTCCGGGTGCGGCCCGACGCCACCTACGGACAGACTGCTCGAGCCCCGCTCCCCATCCCGGAGTTGGGCTGTGCCATGGGCACACGCCGCTGAGCCACACGTCGCGTAAGGCCGCAGACAGTGCCACATGAAGGCGGTATGGAGCAGGTTCCGCACAACAATCCCTGTGCCAACACGTCACTCGATGTGTGCCTCTGACAAGGCGAAGCCGTGTCGAAGAGCGAGTTAGGCGGGGTTCTCACAATCCCTCGGTCGTGGGTTCAAGCCCCACTGGCCCCACCGCGCGACTCGTCCTAAACGCTCTCGAGCAACCACCGAACCTCGCGCTGCAGGAGGTCGGTCCGGCCGGGCGAGGCGAAGGCGCGTACGTCGTGGCCCAGGGCGTCGTAGACGGTGCGCGCGCCGTCCTGCTCCGTTACCCAGACCAGCGGCTGCTGCCCGCCCTCGTGGTTGTGGTGGAGCAGGACGTGGGCGTCCGAGCTGCGGTCCAGGAGGCAGTAGCGCTCGTCGAACAGGGTGAAGGGCGCGAGGCCCGCGGTGATCGGGTGGTCGCCGTCGCTGACCTGCACGGCGGCGTCGCCGATCGGAGGGTGCATCGAGCGGCCCTGAACCCACCGGCCCCCGACCCAGTCGGGCCACTCGTCGAGGCCGTCGAGGGTCATGGTCGCGGCGTGCAGGGCGAGCAGCGGGCGGCGTCGGGCGCGGTGGTCGCGCAGCGCCTGGAACGCCTCGACCCACGCCTCCTCGGGCCCGTCGGACCGCGCGTGGAACTCCCCCGCGCCCGCGTTGACCACGACAAGGTCGCTGTCCGGCACCTCGGCCACCACGCCGGCGGGCTTGAAGGCGCGGACCGCCACCTGCAGGCCCATCGCCTCGAGCGCCCGGGCCACCTCCATTGAGGTGGCCGTGAAGTCGTGCCACTCGTCCTGGTAGCGGCCCGAGCCGGAGAGGATCGTCACCTTCATCGCTGTGTCCTGTTCTGTCGGGGTCGTACGGGCTGGAGGCGGCCGCTCACGCGGTCGACGCTCGTTCGACCAGCGCAGGCGGGAGGTCGGAGCTCAGCAGGCCGGCCGCGGCCAGGTCCCGCCAGAGCTTGGCGGGGACGGGCCAGCGCGACCAGGCGAGGTTCTGGCGCCACTGGTCGACGTCCACGGCGCCGGTGAGCGCCATCGCGACCTCGGGCCGGGCGAGCACGAACTGCAGGGCCGCGGCGCCGATCGGGGTGCCGTGGCGGTCGCAGACCTCCTTGATCGCGGCCACCTGCAAGACCACCTCGGGCGGCGTCGGCGCGTAGTGCAGCTGCCCGGAGTCCCGGCCGTCCACCAGCCCGGCGTGCAGCACGGACGCCACCACGAGCGTCACGCCCTGCTCGGCCACGAGCGGCAGCACCTCGTCGACGGCCTCACCGTCGACGAGCGACAGCCGGCCGGCGAGCAGGGCGACCTCCACCCGGGTCTCGCGCAGCAGGTGCAGCAGCGTGGGCACCTGGCAGACGCCGACGCCGATCCGGCCCACGAGACCCTCGTCGCGGAGCCGTTCGAGCGCGGGGTAGCTCTCGCGCGTGACGAGCGCGAGGAACGCGTCCGGGTCGTGCACGAAGGCGACGTCGAGCCGGTCGACCCCGAGCCGCTCGAGCGACTCCTCGACCGAGCGCCGGATGCCGTCGGCGCTGAAGTCGAACCGCCACAGCGGGTCCTCCCCCGGCGGGACCGGCTCGTCTCCCCGGACCAGCCGCCCCACCTTGGAGCTGAGCACGAGGTCCGCCCGCGGGTACGCGGCGAGCGCGCGGCCCATGAGCCGCTCGGCCACCCCACCGCCGTACATGGGTGCGGTGTCGAAGTAGCGCACCCCGTCCTCCCAGGCGGCCGCGACCAGCACGTCGGCGTTGGCCTGGCCGCCCGGGTGCTCCGGTACGCCGGTGCCACCGAGGGCGAGGCCCTTCGGCTGGCCGAGGGGAAAGGTCGCGGCGGGCACGGCGCTCACATCCAACCGCCGTCGACGACCCAGGTCTGGGCGGTGCACATCCGCGAGTCGTCCGCGGCGAGCCAGAGCAGCATCCGGGCGACGTCGACGGGCATCACGGGCTCGGTCAGGCACTGGTTGCGCCGGATCGACTCCTCGGCCTCCGGGGTGACCCAGTCGCGGAGCTGGCGCTCGGTCATGACCCAGCCGGGGATGATGCAGTTGACCCGGATCCGGTCCGGGCCCAGCTCGCGGGCCAGCGTCCGCGTGAGGCCCTCCACCCCGGCCTTCGCCGTGATGTAGGACGGCAGGTCCACGAGGTCGATGTGCGCGCTGATCGACCCGAGGTTGATCACCGAACCCCCGCCGAGCGCCCGCATCTGCGCCGCCACGGCCTGGGCCGCGAAGAAGTGGTGGCGGACGTTGACCGCGAAAGACGCGTCCCACGCGGCCACGTCGACGTCGGCCACCCGTTGGCGGCGGTCGTTCGCGGCGTTGTTGACCAGCACCGAGATCGGGCCGAGCTCGTCGTGGGTGGCCGCGATCGCCTGCTGCAGGGCGGGGATGTCGGCGACGTCGCAGGGCAGGAACAGCGGCCGGGGGTGCCCGGCCGCCGCCACGTCCTCGACCAGCCGCCGGGCGGCCGGCTCGTCGATGTCGACGAACGCGACTCTCGTCCCCTGCGCGGCGAGCGCCGCCACGAACTCGGCCCCCAGCCCGGTGGCGCCGCCGCTGACGAACGCCACCCGGTCACGCAGGCTGGGGTAGACCGCCGAGGTCATCGGTGCTCCTTCTCTTCTGTCGGTCTTCGGGTCGGCCGGGCTCTGCTGACCGGCCGGGCGCGTCTAGCCCGCCTTGAACTGGTCCACGAGCGACTCGCGGACCTGGCAGCTCTCAAAGGAGAAGGAGTCCGCGAGGGCGTCGAGCTCGGAGTCGTCCAAGCCTCGCAGGAGCTCGGCGTACTCCTCGGCGAGCGGTTCCGCGACCGTGATGTTGAGCAGCAGACGGCGGACGAAGTGGAAGCGCCCGAAGGGGTAAGGGTCGAAGTCCGGGAACTCGCGCGCGACCAGGTCCTGCACCGGCTGGGTGATCTCGGCCGGCCCGACCTCGTCGCTGCCCCAGCCGTCCGCGGCCAGCCGGAACTTCTTGGCCACGAAGGGGTCGAACCGCTGCCGGTAGGGAGTGTCCGGCCGCAGGCCGACCATGCCCTGACGCCCCAGGTCCTTGTACATCCAGGACTGCCAGCTGACGCCGTAGCGGGTGTAGATCTCGAGCTGGTCGGCCAGGATCTGGCGGCGCTGGACGTCCTTCGCCTCGTCGTTGAAGTAGATGGGCGAGAACTCGCTGACCACGATCGGCGTGCCGGTACGCCGGGCGTACTCGGAGCGCTTGAGGAACTTCTCCTCGACCACGTCGCGGTCGATGTAGGTGCCGTCGGTGACGCCCGGGTAGGGCCCGCCGCGCCCGAAGCCGGAGGCGACGTAGTCGTGGAGGGCGTAGACGACGCCGTCCTGCGGCTCCTCGAAGAACTCGAACTCCGTGGAGTACGTGTTCCCGTCGAGGAAGATCAGGTGGTCGGGGTCGACGGCCTTCACGGCGGCCACGAGCCGGTCGTAGTACGGCCCCACGCGCTGGCGGGTCGCGTCCGCCGGCTCGTTCATCAGGTTGTAGCCGCTGACCCAGTGCTGGTCCTTGTAGCGGTCGGCGATCGCCTCCCACAGGTGCACGACCCGGTCCTGGAAGTGCGGGTGGTCCCAGAAGGTGTCGACGTGGGTCGGGTTGTCGGAGTGCCAGTCCTGGTTCTGGTAGCCGGGCAGCGCGTGCAGGTCGATCATCGTGTAGATGCCGTGCTTGGCACCGAGCTCGACCGCACGGTCGAGGTGGCGGAAGCCCGACTCGATGACCTCGAACGGCTTCGCGTCGCTCTCCAGGTGCCGGTAGTTGACGTTCACCCGGACCGCGTTGAAGCCCTGCTCGGCCAGGAACGCGACGTCGGCCTCGTTGTAGAAGGCGGTCAGCAGCCGCTCGAAGAAGCGCGCGGCGCGGTCCTCGCCGAGGACCCGGCGGACCTGGGCCCGCATGAACGACTCGTTCGCGGCGTAGCCGGTGATGAAGTTCTCCATGAGCAGCCAGCCGCCGATGTTCGGTCCGCGCAGCCGCACGTCCTGCCCGTCGGCGTCGACGAACTGGCTGCCGCGGGCGGACAGGTTGCGGTGGGTCACAGGGGGTCCTTTCGTGGGTGCACCCGGCACCGGTGTGCGCAGGTGTGGAACGACGTCAGGCACACCTCGACCGGCGCGGGGAGCGCGGCCGGGTGCGACGCGGGTGGGGTCAGTGGGACTCGCGGCGCACGGCGGAGCCGCTGGAGCCGACGAGGAAGTCGAGGTCGGCTCCCCGGTCGGCCTGCGTGACGTGGTTGACGTAGAGCAGCTCCCAGCCGCGGTCGGGCTCCGCCAGGGCGTCGGTCATCGCCGCCGGGGCCGACCGGAGCGCGAGCTCGTCGTCGGGCACGTCGAGGTGCAGCAGCCGCTGCTCGACGTCGAGGTCAATCGGGTCGCCGTCGCGGACGAGGGCGAGCAGCCCCCCGACCCCCGCCTCCGGGCTGACGTGCAGGACGACGGTCCCGTACGCGGTCCCGCTCATCCGCCCGTCGCAGACCCGCACCATGTCGCGGACGCCCTGCTCGAGCAGCTTGCGCGGCAGCGGCAGGTTGGCCACCTCGGGCATCCCCGGGTAGCCCCGCGGGCCGCAGCCCCGGAGCACCAGCACCGAGCTCGCGTCGACCTCCAGGTCGGGGTCGTCGATCCGGGCGCGCATGTCCTCGACGGAGTCGAAGACGACCGCCGTCCCGCGGTGCTGCAGCAGGTGCGGCGAGGCGGCCGCGGGCTTGATGATGGCGCCCGTCGGGGCGAGGTTGCCGCGGAGCACCGCGATGCCGGCGCGCTCCTGAAGCGGGCTCTCCCGCAGGGTGATCACCTCGCGGTCGTAGATCTCCTGGTCGTCGAGGTAGGCGACCAGCGGCTCCCCCGTCACGGTCAGCGCCTCCGGGTCGAGCAGGTCGCGCACCTGGTCGAGCACGGCCAGGAAGCCGCCCGCCCGGAAGAGGTCCTCCATGAGGTAGCGCCCGGAGGGCTGCAGGTTGACCAGCAGCGGCACGTCGGCGCCGATCCGGTCGAAGTCGTCCAGGGTCAGGTCGAGGCCGAGGCGGCCTGCGATCGCCAGGAGGTGGACGACGGCGTTGGTGGAGCCGCCGATGGCCGTGAGCGCCACGATGGCGTTGCGGAACGACCCCGCGGTCATCACCTGCTTCGGCGTCCGTCGCTCGGTCGCGAGCTCGACGGCCAGCGTCCCCGACAGGTGCGCCCCCTGGAGCAGCCGGCTGTCCGGGGCGGGGGTGCCGGCGAGCCCGGGCAGGCTCATGCCCAGCGCCTCCGCGAGCAGCCCCATCGTCGACGCGGTCCCCATGGTGTTGCAGTGGCCGCGGCTGCGGATCATCGAGGACTCCGAGGCGAGGAAGGTCTTCTGGCGCAGCGCGCCGGCCCGGACCTCCTCGCTCAGCTTCCACACGTCGGTGCCGCAGCCCAGCGGCTCGCCCCGGAACGACCCGTTGAGCATGGGTCCGCCGGGCACGACCACGGCCGGGAGGTCGGCCGAGGCGGCGGCCATGAGCAGCGACGGGATGGTCTTGTCGCAGCCGCCCAGCAGGACGACCGCGTCGACCGGGTTGGCGCGCAGCATCTCCTCGATGGCCATCGCGGCCATGTTCCGCCAGAGCATCGCGGTCGGCCGGACGGTCGTCTCCCCGAGGGAGACCACGGGCAGGTTGAACGGGATGCCCCCGGCCTCGAAGACGCCCTGCTTGACGCTCTGCATCACCTCGTCGAGGTGCGCGTTGCACGGGGTCAGGTCGGACGCGGTGTTGGCGATGGCGATGCAGGGCCGGCCGTCGAACGCGTGGTCGGGCAGACCCCGGCGCATCCAGGCCCGGTGCAGGTAGGCGTTGCGGTCGTTGCCGCCGTACCACTCGGTGCTCCGCAGCGGGCCGCCCGCGGGACGGGGCCCGCCGTCCGCGCCCTCTGCGTCGAGGCCGGGGCTGACGGTGTTGTCGCTGATCGTGCTCGTACGGGTGGGCTCGGTCATTCCTTGACGCTTCCTGTCGCGAGGCCGGTCTGCCAGTACCGCTGGAGGTAGAGGAACGCGACGACCAGCGGGAGGATGGAGACCAGGGCTCCGGTGATCACCGTGGAGAAGAGCGCCTGCGAACCCCCGCCTCCCGTGGTGCTGGTCGACTGCCACTGCGCCAGCCCGACCGTGATCGGGTAGAGCTCGGAGCTGCTGAGCATGATCAGCGGCAGGAAGTAGTTGTTCCAGGTCGCGACGAGGGCGAACAGGAACACGGTGAGGACGGCGGGTCCGAGCAGCCGCAGGCTGACCTGCCAGAAGATCCGCAGCTCCCCCGCCCCGTCCACCCGGGCCGCCTCGATGAGGCTCTCGGGCACGGCGTCGGCGGCGTACACGCGGATCAGGAAGACGCCGAACGGACTGACCAGCGAGGGCAGGATGATCGCCAGGGGCGTGTCCGTCAGGCCCGCGTTGCTGAACAGCAGGTACGTCGGGATCGCCAGCGCCGTGAGCGGGACCATGACGGCCCCGAGGACCGTGCTGAACAGGATCTTGCTGCCGAAGAACTGGTAGCGGGCGAAGGCGTACCCCGCCATCGTCGCCAGCGCCGCGGCACCGAGCGCGCTGACGCCGGCGTACAGGATCGTGTTGCCCATCCAGCGGAGGAAGATCCCGCCCTGGGCCGTGAACACGGTCCGCACGTTCTCCACCAGCGAGAAGTGGTGGCCGAACCACAGCCCGAACGTGCTGAAGAGGTCCTCGTTGTCCTTGGTGGAGGCGATCACCAGCCACACGAAGGGGAAGAGGAAGTACAGCGCGCACAGGGCGAGCAGGACGGTGAGCAGGGTGCTGCGCCGCTTGGCCGGGTCGTACGTGCGCCGGCTTCGGGGCCGGGGTGCACCCGGGGCGGGGGCCGCGTCGGCGACCCGGACGTCGGTGGCGGTCATGCCCGGCTCCGCTCGAGGCGGGAGCTGCTGAGCTGGAAGACGTACGAGACGATGAGGATCACCAGTCCGAGGGCGAAGGCGATGGCGGCGGCGTAGTTCACGTCCTGCCGCACGAACGCGACGTTGTAGGCGTAGAAGTTCGGGGTGAACGCGCTGGTGATCACGTTCGGCGCGACGGTCTTGAGCAGGCTCGGCTCGTTGAAGAGCTGGAAGATCCCGATGATCGAGAAGATGATCGTGAGCATGATCGCCGGCCGGATCGCCGGGATCTTGATGTTCCAGGCGATGCGCCACTGCCCGGCGCCGTCCAGCTCGGCCGCCTCGTAGAGCTCGCCCGGGATCGACCGGAGGGCCGAGTACATGACGATCATGTTGTAGCCCGCGAACTCCCAGGTGACGATGTTCATCATCGAGCCGAGGATGTGCTCGGCGCTCAGCAGACCCGGCGCCGGCAGCCCGAGGGCGCCGAAGGTCTGCGCGATCGGGCCGAACTGGTCCCCGTAGAGGTAGCCCCACATCAGGGTGCCGACGACGGCTGGGACCGCGTACGGGATGAAGATCAGGAGCCGGATGACCTTGCTCGCCCGGGCGCGCTCGCTGTCGAGGGCGAGGGCGAAGAACAGGGACAGGGCCAGCATGATCGGGACCTGGACGACCAGGAACACCGCCATCCGCCCCAGCCCGCCGAGGAACGCGGGGTCGAGGAAGGCGCGGGCGTAGTTGGCCAGCCCGACGAACGTGCTGCCGCCGATCAGCTGCGTGCGGAACAGGCTGAGGTAGAGCGAGTAGGCCAGCGGCACCACCAGCATGGCCACGAAAACCACCAGGAACGGCGTCACGAGGACGTAGGCCGCGACCTGCTGCCGGCGTCGTTGGCTGCCGCCCCGTCCCCGCGCGGGCGGACGCCGCACGGGAAGGTCCAGCGGTTGCGACATCGGGATTCCTGTCTGTGAGTCTCGGGCGAGCGGGTGCCGGGCCCGGAGGGGCCCGGCACCCCGGGGGTCAGTTGACCTCGAACCCCTGGTCTTTGCCGTAGGTGACGAGCTGCTCCTGCCACGCGGCGGCCGCCGCGACCAGGTCGCCCTTGTCGCCGATCGCCTTGCCGAGCGTCTCGTTGTAGCTGGAGTAGGCGTAGTCGGTGTAGGGCAGCCAGTCGAAGGTGGTGTCGACGGTGTTCGTGACGTCGGCGAACAGCGCGTTGACCTTCTGGTCGCCATAGAACTCGGACTTGCCGTCGACGAACGCGGGGTCGGTCAGGACCGACTTCAGCGTCGGGAAGAGGAACAGCTTGTTCGCTGCGACCAGGGCGCTCGTCTGGTCGTGGTTGATGAACTTCGCGAACTCGTACGCCACGATCGGGTTCTTCGTGGTCTTCAGCACCGCGGCGGTCGAGCCGCCCCAGTTGCCGGAGACGTTCGCGCCCTCGGTCCACTGCGGCAGCGGGGCCGCGCGCCACTTCCCGGAGGTGTTCTTCGCGGTGCCCTGCAGGTACACCGGGCCCCAGGCCGCGGTGATCCAGCCGGCGTACTTGCCGGTGGACAGGCCCTGGTACCACTGGTCGTTGAAGTCGGCGTCGACCGAGACGAGGTCACGGTCGATGAGGTCCTGCCAGTACTTGAGGACGGCGGTCGTCTTGGGGTCGGTGAGGTCGATCCCCACCTTCTTGCCGCCGTCGTAGCTGAACGGCTTGGCGCCCGACTGCCACAGCAGCCCGATCAGCTGGCCCGGGTTGTTGGACGGGAAGTCGGAGATGTACTTGCCGGTCGCGCGGACCTTCTCGGCGGCCTTGGCATAGTCGGCCCAGGTCTTCGGCGGCTCGGTGACGCCGGCCTTGGTCAGGATGTCCTCGCGGTAGAGGTTGCCCATCGGGCCCGCGTCGCCCGGCACGGCGTAGACGGCGTCGCCCCGCGACACCTGGTTCCAGACCCAGTCGGAGTAGTCCGGCTTGAGGTCCCGCGCCCCGTACGGCGCCAGGTCCAGCAGCGTGTTCGTGACCACGAACGAGTTGATGTACTGGTACTCGACCTGGGCCACGTCCGCCGCGCCCTCGCCGGCCTGCACCGAGGTGCGGATCTTGGCGTAGTGCGGGGCCCCGTTGCCGACGTTCTCCAGCTTGACGTCGATGGCCGGGTACTTCTTCTCGAACAGGGCGACCTGGTCCTCGACCCCCGGCACCCAGTTCCAGAACGTCAGGGTCGTCGGCGTGGTCATCGCCTTGTCGATCTCGGCCTGGCTCGGCGGCTGGACGGCGGGAGCGGAACCGCTCCCCCCGGTCGACGCGCCGCCCCCGCACGCGGTGAGCAGCAGGGCGCCCATCGCGGTCGACGCGATCAGGGCGACGGCGGTCCGTCTCAGTCGTCCGGGCTTGGGCTGCCTCGCAGTGGATGTCATGTCGCCGTTCCTCTCCGCTCGCCTCTGAAGGAGGTGTCCGATATCTCAGACGCTTTCCGAGATATCAACCGTGATGCTGCCTCCTCGAACCTGACCGGTCAAGTCCGTCTCAGGGAGTCGTGAGCGCTTGCCCGGAAGCCGGGCGGATGTCAGTCTGCTGCACATGTCAGACGTTGCTCGAAATATCAGACAGCGTGTCGCCCACTCGCCGGCAACCCGAGGCGTGCGCCCCCGCACCGGCACCACCGCCGCTGTCGACCGGGCCGGTCGATGAGGGCCGTCGTCCTGCGCCGGCCGGGCCAGCCTCTGGAGGTCGAGGACGTGACCCTGGCGGAGCCCGGCGACGACGAGGTGCGGGTGCGCGTCGAGGCGGCGGGCGTCTGCCACAGCGACCTGCACTACGTGACCGGCGACCTCAGGGGCAAGCTGCCCGCGGTCATCGGTCACGAGGGGGTGGGCGTCGTCGAGCGTGTCGGGCGGTCGGTCACCCGTGTCGCGCCCGGCGACCGGGTCGTCTTCACCTGGCGCCCGCGCTGCGGGGACTGCGAGTTCTGCAGCAGCGGCCGTCCGGCCCTCTGCGTCGTCGGGCGGGTGCAGGGCACGACCGGTGGGCTGCCGGACGGCACGAGCCGGCTGAGCCAGGGCGGGGAGACCGTGCACCACCTGATGGGCGTCTCGTGCTTCGCCGAGGCGTGCGTGGTCTCGGCGCGCTCGCTGGTCAAGATCCCCGACGACGTGCCCGCCCAGGTCGCGGCCATCGTCGGCTGCGCGGTGGTGACCGGCGTGGGCGCCGTCCTCAACCTCATGCGGGAGTCCACCGGTCAGCCCGTCGTGGTCGTCGGAGCCGGCGGGGTCGGCCTCAGCGCGGTGCTCGGGCTGCAGCTCGTCAGCGCCGGCCGGGTCGTCGTGGTCGACACCGTCGCCGCCCGGCTGGAGCTGGCCGCCGAGCTCGGCGCCACCGACGTCGTCGACGCCTCCGCGGTGGACGCGGCGGCCGAGCTGGCGCGGATGTTCCCGGGCGGGGCCCGCTGGGCCGTCGACGCGGTGGGGGCCGCGGGCACGCTCGAGCTGGCCCTCGGCAGCCTCGGCCCGACCGGCACGCTGGTCGCCCTGGGGCTCGGCCACGTCGACACGACGTTCCGGGTGCCGGTGAACCTGCTGGTGCAGCAGGAGCGCCGCATCCTGGGCAGCCTCTACGGCTCGTCCAACCCGCTCGTGCAGGTGCCGCTGATCCTCGACCTGTACCGCCGGGGACGGCTGCCGCTCGACCGGCTGGTGGGCCGGACCTTCGGGCTGAGCGAGGTCAACGAGGCGTACGCCGCGCTCACGGGCGGCGCGGTCGGTCGCGCGACGCTGGACCCGTCCCGCTAGCCCGGACCGGGCTGCGGCCTAGGAGCGCGGAGGGGCGCCCAGCCGGGTCGACAGCTCGCGCGTCCCGGCCGTGACCAGCGCGACGAGCTCGGCCTTGCGGGCCTCGTCCCAGCGCAGGACCGGCACGGAGATGCTCATCGCGGCCACGCAGGCCCCGCCGGTCTTGTAGATCGGGGCCGCGACGCAGGTGACGTCGGGGTTGGACTCGCAGTACTCGTCCGCCCAGCCGCGCTCGCGGACCACCGCCAGCTCCTGGTTCAGCCGGTCCAGGGAGTCGATGCTGGCGGGCGTCATCGGGGCGAGCGAGGCCGCGTCGGGGAAGAGGACGCCGAGCTGGGCCGGCGACAGGTCGGACAGCAGCGCCTTGCCGCCGGCCGTGCAGTGGGCCGGTAGACGGCGCCCGACGTCGGACACGAGCCGGACGGGGTGCGTGCTGTCCACGCGGGCGATGTAGACCGCGTACCGGTCGTCGCGGACGGCGACCTGCACCGTCTCGCCGCACTGCGCGGCCACCGCCCGGGCCGCCGAGCGCGAGAGCTCCATCAGGTCGAGCTCCCGCTCGTACGCGCCCCCGAGCTGGAACGCCTTCACCCCCAGGGTGAAGCGGTGCTGGTCGCCGCCCTCCTGCTCGAGGTAGCCGCGCTCGGCCAAGGTCCGCACGAGCTCGTGCACGCTGGCCCGCGGCAGCCGGAGCCGCTCGGTGATCTCGGGGACCCGCAGCCCCTCGTTCGGCTCGAGGAACAGCTCGAGGATGTCGAGGGCCCGTCGCAGCGCCGGAGCGGTCAGCCGCCCGGGCGGTGCGGCGACCCCGTCACGCGTGTCCTCCATCGTGTCCCCGCCGTTCAGGATGTCCTCCGTGCGCCCGACCTCGTCGGCGGGCCGTCCGCCCGATCATCCGTCACGGCTGCACCAGACGACCGTCGACGCGACGGGGCGCCGTCGTGGGGTTGTCGGTCAGGTCCGTCGGCAGCAGCGAGGCGGGGAAGTTCTGGTAGGCGACCGGTCGGAGGAACCGGGCGATCGCCGCCGTCCCCACCGACGTCGACGAGGGCGCGGTCGTGGCGGGGTACGGGCCGCCGTGCTGCTGCGCGTCGGTGACGGAGACGCCCGTGGGCCACTGATTCCACAGGACGCGGCCCGCTTTCTTCGCCAGCGCCGGGACGAGCCGGGGCAGGACGTCGTCCGACGGCTCGCCGAAGACCGTGGCCGTGAGCTGGCCGTCGAGGCGGTCGACGACCTCGAGCAGCTGGGCGTCGTCGTCGTACGCGACCACGAGCGACACCGGCCCGAAGCGCTCCTGGGTCAGGGCCTCGAGGTCGGCGAGGAGGTCGGCGGCGCTGACGCTCAGGAGCAGCGGGGCCGGCGGACCGTCCTCGCCCTCCTCCGCCGTCGCCAGCGTGCCCACGGCGTCCGCGGCGGTCAGCTCGGCGAGCGACGTGCGGTACCCCGACTCGATCCGGTCGTTCAGCATGGGCGCTGCCGGGGGCAGCACCGACGCACGGAGCTCCTCGACGAGCGGCGACCCCGCCGGGGCCAGCAGCAGGCCGGGCTTGGTGCAGAGCTGACCCGCGCCGAGGGTGAACGAGTCGACCAGGCCGCGGGCGATCGCCGGGGCGTCCGCCGCAGCGGCGCTCCGCGTCACGACGACCGGGTTCACGCTGCCGAGCTCGCCGAAGAAGGGGATCGGGTCGGGCCGCCCGACCGCCAGGTCGAACAGCGCCCGCCCGCCGGGGATCGAGCCGGTGAAGCTCGCCGCCCGGACCCGGGGGTCGACCACGGCGCGACGGCCGGCCTCGAGGCCCTGCACCAGGGCGAACACGCCCGCCGGCCAGCCGCCGGCCCGGAGCGCCGCCGACACCACCTCCGCCGTCTGCACCGACAGCCGCGGGTGACCGGGGTGCGCCTTCACCACCACCGGGCAGCCGGCGGCGAGCGCCGACGCCGTGTCCCCTCCCGCCACGCTGAAGGCGAAGGGGAAGTTGCTCGCGGCGAAGACCAGGACGGGGCCGACGGGCTCGAGGTGGCGGCGCAGGTCGGGTCGCGGGCCCATCCCCCACCCGGGGTCCGCGTGGTCGATCCGCACGTCGGCGTACGCGCCCTCGTCCAGCACGCCGGCGAACAGGCGGAGCTGGAAGGTGGTCCTGGTCAGCTCGCCCCGGAGCCGGCCCTCGAGCAGGTGCGACTCCTCCCGGGCGGTCGCGACCAGACCCTCGGCGGCGGCGTCCAGCGCGTCGGCGATGCTGGTGAGTGCCACGGCGCGCTCGGCACGGGAGGTCGAGCCCCACGGTCCCGCCGCCTCGGTGGCGGCGTCCAGCACGCGGTCGAGGTCGTCGAAGGTGGTGTCGGCCAGGTCGGTCGTCGGCACGAGTCGTCTCCTAGTTGTCTGTCATTTCGGACGTGGTCCGATATGACAGACTGCCACCGCGTTACACCGCTCGGCAATCCGCTACGACGTCACCGGAGGACCACGATGGCCCCACTTCCCTTCTCCGGGGTGCTCTTCGGGGCCGCCTACTACGCGGAGTACCAGCCCGCCGGCTCGGTCGACCGGGACCTCGACCTGATGAAGGCCGCGGGCTTCACGGTCATCCGGGTGGGCGAGTCGGTCTGGTCGACCTGGGAGCCGCAGGAGGGCGTGTTCGCGCTCGACTGGCTCGAGCCGGTGCTCGACGGCGCCCACGCCCGGGGCACCGGCGTCGTGCTGGGCACCCCCACGTACGCCGTGCCCCCGTGGCTGCAGCGGCTGCACCCCGAGATCGCGGCCGAGGTCGGCACCGGCCGCCGGCTCGGCTGGGGCGCCCGGCAGGAGATGGACCAGAGCCACCCGGCCTACCGCTTCTACGCCGAGCGCGTCGTGCGTGCGGTGGTCGGGCGCTACGCCGCCCACCCGGCCGTCATCGGCTACCAGGTCGACAACGAGCCCGGCCTGCAGCTCCCGCACAACGAGCACACGTTCCGGCGGTTCGTGACCTGGCTGCGCGGGCGGTACGCCGACGTCGAGGCGCTCAATGACGCCTGGGGCCTCGTCTACTGGTCGCACCGGCTGTCGGACTGGTCCGAGCTGTGGCGGCCGGACGGCAACCTCATGCCGCAGTACCAGCTGGAGTGGCGCCGGTTCCAGTCCACCCTGGCCACCGAGCTGATCGCCTGGCAGGCCGACCTCGTCCGGACGTACGCCCGCGACGACCAGGTCATCACCACCTGCATCGCCTACTCCCGGCCCCAGGTCGCCGACGACGAGCTGGTGCGCTCGCTCGACGTCGTGGCCGGCAACCCGTACTACAAGATGCAGGACGGGCTGACGATCGCGCCCGACGCCGCAGCGTCCGACGCGGCCGAGGCCGAGTCGTGGTGGCACGCCGACGTCCCGTCGCTGTTCCAGTGGGGCGACCGGGCCTGGTCGTCGGCGGACGCACCGTTCCTCGTGACCGAGACGAACGCGCAGTCGATCGGCGGACCCTGGCAGAACCACCCGCCCTACCCCGGCCAGCTCAAGCAGGCGGCGTTCGCGCTGCTCGCCCGGGGCTCCCGGATGGTCGAGTACTGGCACTGGCACACGCTCCACTTCGGCGCGGAGACCTACTGGGGCGGCGTCCTGCCGCACAGCCAGGTCCCCGGCCGCGTCTACCGCGAGGTGGCCGCGCTCGGCGCCGACCTCGCCGCGATCGGCGACGCCCTCGACGACTACCGCCCCGACGGGGAGGTCCTGCTGCTCTGGTCGACGGACACGAAGTGGTCGTTCGAGGACTACCCGCCCCTGGCCCTGCCGACCGGCGGGCCGGACCCGGAGGCGTACGGCCGGATCTTCGGCGCCTTCTACCGGGGGCTCTTCGAGGCGGGGGCCCAGGTCCGCGTGCAGCACGTGGGCCGGTTCGTCGAGCAGGACCCCGCGACCCTCGCGCGGGAGTTCCCGGTGCTGGTCGCGCCGGCGCTCTACGTGGCCGACGACGCCCTGCTCGACCACCTCGAGGCGTACGCCGCGGCCGGCGGGCACCTCCTGGTCGGGATCAGGACGGGCTACGGCGACGAGCTGGCCCGGGCCCGGCACGCGGTCGCGCCGAACCGGCTGGCCGGGGCGGCCGGCGTGCACTACGACGAGTACAGCAACCTGTCGCGGCCGCTCCACGTCGCCACGACCGGCGACGGGTTCGACCTCGACGTGGGTGCGGCGGGCACCGACTGGGTCGACGTGCTCCAGGTGGACTCGGCCGAGGTGGTGCTCGAGCTCGAGGACAACGAGCTCGGCGCGCGCGCCGCGCTGACCACCCGGGCGCACGGCCGGGGCCGCGTCAGCTACCTGAGCACCCTGCCGAACCCCGCTCTCGGCCGCAGCGTCGGGCGCTGGCTGCTGCCGGAACGCACGTCGGCCGTCTGGCAGGCCCCGGCCGAGGTGACGATCTCCACCGGTCAGACCCCGCAGGGCACGGTGACCTTCGTCGCGAACTGGTCCGGCGCCCCGACCAGCGTCGTCACGCCCGTCGACGTGACCGACCTGGTCAGCCGGACCGCGTACGCCGCCGGCGACCCGATCCTGCTCCCCGCGCGAGCCGCACGCGTCCTGCGGAACGGGCACGAGGGGTCGGGCTCGGCCTAGCCCGACCAGCGTGACCGACGGGCCGGCGCTGCGTCGACGTGTCGGATGTGAGGGCGCCCCTCAGGACCCCCTGGCACGTCCGATGCTTGACGTGTCATGAGATAAAGGGCCCGTGCCCGCCGAACCGCCGCCCAGCACCCCCGCGCCCCTCGTCGCCGGACGGACCGGGGTCCGTCCCGAGGAGGAGCCGACCGTGGTCGCGGTCGACCTCGGGAAGGACTTCGGCACCGGGCGTCCGGCCCTCGCCGGGGTGTCGCTCGCGGTGGCGGCGGGCGAGTTCGTGGCCGTCGTGGGCCCGAGCGGGTCGGGCAAGTCGACGCTCCTCTACTGCCTGTCCGGGCTGGAGGTCCCCACCACCGGGCGGGTGCTGATCGCGGGCACCGACCTCGCGTCGCTGCGCGGCACCCGGGCCGCCCGCTTCCGCCGGGAGCACATCGGCTTCGTGTTCCAGTCGTACAACCTGCTGCCGGCGCTGTCGGTCCGCGAGAACGTGGGCCTCCCCGCCCGCCTCGCCGGTCACCCCGTGCCGCGGTCCGCGGTGGACGACGCCCTCGAGCTGGTCGGGCTCGCCGGCCTGGGCGGCGCCTCGCCGTCGACGCTCTCCGGGGGTCAGCAGCAGCGGGTGGCGATCGCGCGCGTGCTGCTCGCGGAACCCCCGGTCGTCTTCGCGGACGAACCCACCGGCGCGCTCGACGCGGTCAGCGGGGACCGGGTGCTCGCCGAGCTGCGGACGCTCGCCGGCCGCGGGCGGACCGTCGTGATGGTGACGCACGACCTGGAGGCCGCGACGCGCGCCGACCGGGTGCTGGTGCTGCGCGACGGCGCCCTGCACGCCGAGCTCGTCGCGCCGACGGCGCAGGCCGTGTTCGACGCGGTGGCGGCCGCCGCGGTGACCCGCGCATGACCCGTCTGGTCCTGGCCGACCTGCTCGCGGGCGTCCGGATCTGGGCCGGGCTCGCCGCGGTGCTCGCCGCGGTGCTCGTCGCGGCGGGACTGGCCGGCACCGTCCCCGCCGTGCTCGTCCGGGCCGGGCTCGACGCCTCCGGCACCGCCGCCCTCGGCGCCTGGTCGCTCGCCGGCACGGCCGCCGTGCTGAGCCTCGTCGCGGTCCTGGTCGTCACGACGAGCACGCTCCGGCTGGCGGTGACCGTGCGGACGCGGACGTTCGCGCTGTGGCAGGTCGTCGGGGTGCTGCCCCGCACGGCCGCGCGCATCGTGCTGGTGGAGGTGCTGCTGGTCGCGTTCGTCGGCGCGGTCCTCGGCGTGCTCCTCGGCGCCGCGGTCGCCCCGGGCTTCGTCGCGTACGGCCTGCGCGGCACCTCGGGGCTCGAGGCGCTGACGCCGCGGCTCGCCGGTGCCGACCTGCTCGTGGTCGCCGTGGTCACATCGGCCCTCGTTGTGCTGGCCGCCGTCGGACCGTCCCGCCGGGTCGCGGGCACGCCTCCGATCGCCGCGCTGCGCGACCCGGACGTCGTCGACCACCGCCGCCGGGTGCTGCCGCTGCTCGTGGCCGGCGGCCTCGCCGCGGTCGCGGTCGGGATGCTCTCCACCCTGTCCTCGACGGTGGACACCGGTGCGAACCAGCTGCTGCTGATCGGGGTCGTCGTCGTCGCGGTCGCCGCGGCCCTCGCCCCCCAGCTCACGCGGCCGGTGCTGCGGGCGTGGACCGCCCTGCCCGCACGCTGGTGGCCGTCGCTCTTCCTCGCCCGCGCGGCCGCGCTGCAGGGGCTGGGTCGTACGGCGGCCGGGGTCAGCGCCGTGGTCGTCGCCGCCGGGCTGCCCGCCGCGCTGCTCGCCGGGGCGCACACGTCCGCGGCGCTGTCGGGCGGCGGTTCATCGGGGTCGGCCGGCGCGGCGATCGCCCTGCTGATCGGCGGACCGGTGCTGCTGGCCTCGATCGGCGCCGCCGCCGGGGTCCTCATCAGCGCCCGTGACCGGTCCCGCGAGCAGGCGCTGCTGCGCGCCGCCGGAGCCGGGCCCGCCCAGACGGCCGGCATCGCCATGCTCGAGACGACGCTGGTCGCCGTCACCGGACTGCTGCTGGCCGGGGTGGCGGTGGTGCTCACCTCGGCCCTCGAGCTCCTCGTGCTCGCGGCGACCGGGCACCGGGTCCCGTTCGACGCCGGGCTGCCCGCGCTCCTCGTCGCCGCCGTCCTCGTCGCCGCATTGATGGCCGTCGCCACCGCCGTCCCCGCCCTGGTCGACCTCCGGCGCCCGGTCCGCGCGGTCCTCAGCGCCGAGTGAGCTCCTGCCCCCCAGCCCAGCCCAGCCCAGCCACGCGGAGGAGCCCGAGGTCAGGGGCGGATGAGCACCTTGAGGGCCTCGCGGGAGTCCATCAGCCGGTAGGCCTCGGCGACGTCGTCGAGCGGGAGCTCGCGGTCGAAGACCCGGCCGGGGTCGATGCTCCCGTCGAGGACCCGCGGGATCGCCGCCTCAAGGTAGGCCCGTACGGTCGCCGGACCGCCGGTGAGCGTCGCGTTCTTGCCGAACAGCGACGCGAAGCCGACCGCCGCCTCCTCGTACTGCGGGACGCCGACGCGCGAGATGACGCCGCCGGGGCGGACGATCCCGTACGCCTGCTCGTACGCGGGCATGTGGCCGACCGCCTCGAGGACGACGTGCGAACCCTCGCCGCCGGTGAGCTCCATGACCTTCGCAACCCCCTCCTCGCCGCGCTCGGCGACCACGTGGGTCGCACCGAACTCCCGTCCGAGCTCGGTACGGGACTCGTGCCGGCCCATCAGGATGATCGTCTCGGCGCCGAGCTCCCTGCTGGCGAGGACGGCGGAGAGGCCCACGGCCCCGTCGCCGATCACCGTGACGGTCTTCCCGGGGCCGACCCGGCCCTGCCGTGCCGCGTGGTAGCCGGTCAGGTAAACGTCGGACAGGGTGAGCAGCGAGGGCATCAGCGCCTCGTCGGTCCCGTCGGGGATCGCGACCGCCGTTCCGTCCGCCTGGGGGACGACCAGCAGCTCGGCCTGCGTCGCCGACGGGGCGCCGTCGAAGAAGCCGCCGTGCACGCACGAGGTGGTGATCCCGTCGCGGCAGAAGGCGCAGGTGCCGTCCGACCAGGCGAACGGCACGATCACGGTGTCGCCGGCCTTCAGCGTGGTCACGTCCGCGCCGACCTCCTGGACGACTCCGATGGCCTCGTGGCCCATCCGCCGGCCCTCGGGCGTGTCCGGGAGGTCGTGGTACGGGTGCAGGTCCGAGCCGCACACGCAGGCGTACGTCACCCGGACCAGCGCGTCGGTCGGTGCGGTGATCGTCGGGTCGGGAACCTCTTGGACGCGGACGTCGCCGGCGCCGTACATCACGGTTGCTCTCATCAGCTCTGTTCTTCCTCGGTGCAGGTGGGGGTATGGACGGCGGGCGTCAGCCGGCGAAGACCTGCCGGGCCACGGTGATCGCGGTCATGGCCTTGGGCCAGCCGGCGTAGAACGCCAGGTGGGTGATCGCCTCGACGAGCTCGGTCTCGGTGACGCCGTTCTTGCGGGCGTGGTCGAGGTGGAAGCGGAGCTGGTCGGCGTCTCCCCCGGTCACGAGGGCCGCGACGGTGACGAGGCTGCGGTCCCGGGCGGCCAGCCCGGGCCGGTTCCAGACGTCCTCGAACAGGACGTCGTCGGTGAGCTCGGCCAGCTTGGGCGCGACGTCGCCGATCGCACGGCGGCCGCCGCCGACCTGGTGCGGCTGCTCGGGCACGGGTTCCGCTCCTCGGGTCGTCGGGGTCAACGCTGCTGCGCGGCGTCGTAGTCGGCGTCGGTGAGCGGCTCCAGCCAGGTGGTCGGGTCGGAGCCGTCGGGGTTGGTCTCGTAGAGCGCGAGGTGGCTCATGAACGTGTCGGCGGTGGCTCCGTGCCAGTGCTCCTCGCCGGGCGGGCAGAGGACGGTGTCGCCGGCCCGCACCCGGACCAGCGAGCCGTCCCGGGTGCCCACGAGGCCGACACCCTCGCTCACGTGCAGCGTCTGGCCGACGTCGTGCCGGTGCCAGTGCGTCCGGGCGCCGGGGGTGAAGCGGACCAGGGCCGCGTTCATCCGGGACGGCGCGGTGCCGTTGAGGACCGGGGTCATCCAGACGTCACCGACGAACATCGAGGACGGCATCTGCACGGTGGGTCGGGGGTGCTGCAGCTCCATGGCTCCGACCGTAGGACGGGCCCGCCCGACCTGGGAGACCCTGCCGGTACACCCCTCGCCAGGCCCTCGCCCTGAGATCCGACCACTCGATGGCGCGAGCGAGCGTCCGGCACGCTCGACCGCCCGCCTCTGCGCGATCGAGTGAGCGGATCTCAGGGCGAGGGCGCGCAGCGCGTCAGCCTGCGGGGTCGGGAACGACCGCGGTCTCCCCCGGACCGTCCCCGGCGCGGTGGTGGAAGGCGGGGGGTTCGTCGGCCAGGGCGGTCAGGGCGTCGAGCTGCTCCGGCTCGAGCCGGACGTCCGCGGCGGTCGCGTTCGCGGTCAGCTCGTCGACCGTCTCGGCGCCGACGATCACCGACGCCACCGCCGGGCGGGCCAGGAGCCAGGCCAGCGAGACCTGGTAGGGCGCGAGGCCCCAGTCCCGGCTGAGCCGGTCCACCTCGCGGGCGAGGGCGATCTCGGCGGCGCCGAAGCCGGCGGCCCCGAACCGCTGGTCCCCCGAGACCTCACGGTCGAGCACGCCGAGGTCCGCGAGCAACCCGCCGTGGAGCGGGGCGTACGGGACGATCGACAGCCCGAACCGGGTGCAGGCCGGCGCGAGCTCGCGCTCCGCGGCGCGGTCGACGAGGTTGTACTTCACCTGTGCGGCGACCGGCGCCTGGAGGCGGCGGTCGTCGGCGGTCCACAGCGCCTGGACGACCTGCCACGCGGGGTGGTTGGACAGGCCGACGTAACGGACCTTGCCCTGCCGGACCAGGTCGTCGTACGCGGCCAGCGTCTGCTCGATCGGGGTGTCGGGGTCCGGGTCGTGGGCGTAGTGGAGGTCGATGTGGTCGGTCTCGAGCCGGCGCAGGCTGGCCTCCACCTGCCGGACGATGTGCCGACGAGAGAGCCCGCGGTCGTTCACGTCGAGCCCCACGACACCGTTGGCCTTGGTCGCCACCACCATCTGCTCACGACGGCCGCGCAGGGCGCGCCCCAGGATGCGCTCGGCGGGCTCGCGCTCTGCCGCCGGCGGCGCACCGGGCCGGTCGAAGACGGGCATGTTGCCGTACACGTCCGCGGTGTCGACGAAGTTGATCCCGAGGTCGACGGCGGCCCCGACCAGCCGGTCGGCGTCCTGCGCGCTCGGGGCGACACCGAACGTGGCGGTCCCCAGACAGATCCGGGAGACCCGGACGCCGGTCGGGCCGAGGAGCGAGTACTGCATCAACCGATCCTTTCCCTCTGCCAGACCATGCCTGGCTCCCACGTTCCTCCGGGTGCACGAGTGCGTCCACCCTCGCTCAGGCGAGTTCGACCCGGGCCTGGAACCCGTCGGCCTCGTCGGCCAGGTCGGCGATGCTCGTGCTGAACCGCCCGATCCGGACGATGCCGGCGTAGTAGCCCATGTCGCCGTAGTAGAGGACGAGGTCGCGGCCGGGGGCGTAGTAGCCGATCTCGCCGACCTCCGGGTCGGAGCCGCGCGGCGCACCGTCGATGGTCAGGGCCCGTGGCAGCGGACCCGTCTTCTCGATCCCGTGCAGGTCGTCGAAGGTGACCGTGAGCGGCAGCTGGTCGACCAGGTCCCGGGCCGTCGGGTTGTCGTCGAGCTCGCCCGCGTACGCCCGGTCCCCCACCACGACGCGGATCGGCGTGACGCCGGCCGCCGGCGGCTCGGCGGACGACGACGCGGACGACGGCGTGGACGACGAGGGCGGCGTGGACGAGGAGGGCGACGCGCTCGGGGCCGGGGAGGACGCCCCGCCCCCGCCGTCCGTCGAGCACGCGGTCGCGGCCGTGAGCGCAGCCAGGGCCACGAGCAGGCTGGGTCGCCGCACCCGGAGTGCGCGGGCACGGGCGAGGTCGGCGACGCGGCGCATCAGGTTCATCGGTCTCCTGGGGCTGGTCCGGAGACCCAGCCAACGGGAGCCGGCGGCGTCGAGGAAGACCCTGGGGAGGGGTGTACCCGCGGGACACCCCACCCGACCTCAGGCGGGCTGGGCCGGGTGCGCGTCCAGGACCTTGTCGAGCAGCGTCCGGAGCTGCTCGCGCTCGTCGGCCTCGAGCGGGGCCAGCAGCTCGCCCTGCACCTCGGTGGCGAGGTGCTCGAGCTCGGCGAGGCGCGCGGAACCCGCGTCCGTCGGCGTCAGCAGCAGCCGCCGCCGGTCACCGGCGTCCGGCGAGCGGTGCACGAGGCCGTCGCGCTCGAGCCGGGTCACGATCCCGTTCACGTTCGCCCGGTCGAGCCCGAGGCGCCGCCCGAGGTCGGCCTGGCTCAGCGCACCGAACTCAGTCAGCGCGGCCAGGATCGCGAAGTCGGACCGGGCCTCCAGGGGCATCCGGGTCGCCGTGAGCCGCGCGCCGATCGTCGCCACCCGGCCGGCCTGCCAGCTGGCCAGCGACCTCAACCTCGTCGGAGCGCCTGCGTCGTCCACCGTGTCTTCCAGTCTGTTGGTATGACCAACATCTCGTGTTACGTTGTCGGGACCAACGACTTTCGGAAGGTCCACCTCATGCCCGACACATCCTGGCCCCTCTCGCCCACCTCGCTCGCCGGACGCCGCGTCCTCGTCCCGGTGGGACGGGCGCGGTCGGCGAGGGGATCGTCCGCGCCCACCTCGCCGCCGGGGCGGAGGTCGTCGTCCCGACCCGGTCGGCGGAGCGCCAGGCCGAGTTCCGGAACCTCCTCGGCCCGGTCGCGACGGAGCACCTGCACCTGCCGCACCACGACTACACGAGCTTCGCGGGCGCGGAGGCGCTCGCCGCCACGATGGTCGAGATGCGCGGGGGCATCGACGCCGTCGTCGCCCCGATCGGCGGCTGGTGGGCCGGTCGCGCGCTCACCGAGGTCGACGAGGACGACTGGGACGCGGCCTTCGTCCGGCTCGCCACGACCCACCTGGCCGTCGCGCGCGCCGCCCTGCCCCGGCTCGGCGACGACGGGACCTACACGGTCGTCGTCGGGCAGTCCGCGCGCTGGCCGGTCCCCGGCAGCGGGCTGGTCAGCATGGAGCAGGCCGCGGTGCTGATGATGCAGCGAGTGCTGGCCGCCGAGGTCGGGGCGCGCGTCCGCGTGCACGCCCTGGTGCTCGGCCCCGTCCGTACGCGGCACGTCGCGGGCGAGCCGGGCTGGGTCGGTGCCGACGAGGTGGGTGCCGTCGCCGCCGCCCTGACGGCCGGGGCCCTCGCGCAGAGCGGCGAGGTCACGCTCGACGACGCCGACGACGCCCGGCGGTTCCTCGCGGAGCAGGGCACCCTCGCCGGCGCCGGACGCCCCCGGTGAGAATCTGGGACCGCCGGACCCGGGACGGGACCGGGACCACGACCGACGAAAGGGTCGCGCACCATGCCGCCACCGCGGACCATCTCGGAGCTGCTGGGCCCTGACGCCCCCTCGAACTGGGGCCGCTGGGGCGACGACGACGAGGTCGGCAGCCTCAACTACCTGACCCCGGCCGAGGCGCTACGCGGCGCGGCGGCGATCCGGACGGGCCAGAGCTTCACGCTGCAGGTGCCCATCGGCTCCCCGGACGTGGCGGCCGACCCGGTCTTCCCGGGCCGGTCCTCGGCCGTCCGGACGTCCGTGGCCGACGAGGGGCACTTCCTCCGCGGCGAGATCGAGGAGCCGGCCGACGGCCACCACTGGGCCGACGACACGATCGAGATGTACCTGCAGGGCTCGACGCAGTACGACGCGCTCGGCCACCTCTGGTACGACGGGAAGATCTGGAACGGCTACGACGCGGCCACCACCATCGGCAGCCTGGAGAAGGCCTCGGTCGCCGCCATCGGCCGGCGCGGGGTGGTCGGGCACGGCGTGCTGATCGACATGGCCCGGCACCGCGGGGTCCCGACCCTGCGGCCGGGTGACACGTTCACCCACCACGACCTGCTCGCGGCCGCCGCGGCGCAGGGCACGACGATCAGCGATCGCGACGTCCTGGTCGTCCGCACCGGGCGGATGGGCGAGTTCTACCGCTCGAGCCTCGAGGACTTCTACGCCGACTTCGACGAGCCGGGGCTGACCTACAGCCGCGAGCTGGTCGAGTGGTTCCAGCGGATGGAGATCCCCAACCTCGTCACCGACCTGATCGCCAACGAGGCCACCTACCACCCGGGGACGCGGCTCGAGCTGCCCCTGCACTGCGCCCTGATGCGGAACCTGGGCGTCGCGTTCACCGAGGTCTGCTGGCTGGACGACCTGGCCGACGCCTGCGCGGCGGACGGGCGGTGGACGTTCCTCTACACGGCCGCGCCGCTGGTGGTCGTCGGTGCGAGCGGGTCCCCGGTCAACCCGGTGGTGATCCGCTAGCCCGGCCGCGCGGCGTCCTGCGTCGACCCCCGGAGCGGAGGGCCTCAGCCGTAGCGGTGGTTCTTCTCGGGATGGTTCGCCTCGCGCGTGCACTCCCGGCCGTTCATCGACCTGTGGCCGCAGCGGGCCTCCGTCGGCGCGGCCTCGGCCTTCTCGACCGGGGCCTTCGCGACCCGGGCCTTCGCCGGCTTCGTGGCCGGCTGAGAGGCCGTCGGTGCCTCCGCTCCCCCGGCGGCCGCAGCCGCCTCCCGGCGGGTCGGCCCGCTCGCGTTGTTCCGGGCGTACTTGGCTTCGCGCATCGCCCGCTGGGCGTCGACCTTGCTCATCGTCGGCTCACCCGGGGAGCCTACGACGCCCCGGCGGGCCCGGGCCTGCTCGCCCGCGACCCGCTCGACCCGGCCCCCGGACGACCCGTCGCCCGAGACGCCCCACCGCTCGGACGAGCGGCTCGACGGGGGTCCCGGGCGACGGAGCGGGCCTCAGGGTCAGCTGGTCTTCGGCAGCACGACCGAGGCGCGGATGAGGTTGTGGTCGGACGGGATGGTCCCGACGAACTGGCCGGTCTCGTCCATGTCGACCACCGTCTCCCACTCGGGCACCTTGATCGTCGGCGAGACGAAGATGTAGTCGATGTAGGAGCCGTTGATCCAGGTCTTGTGCGTGTTCACGACCCGGTTGAAGTCGTTGAAGCTGTCGACCCAGGTGTTGATCCGCTTGACCACCGTGGCCCCGGGCGTCGTCTTCGTCGTCCCGGCCGCGCCGCCGAGCGGGTCGACCAGGCCACCCTTGACGAGGACGTCGTACGGGGCGTTGGTCGGGCTGTAGCTGTGGGCGAAGCGGCTCGAGTTCAGGTCGCCCACGAACATCACGGGCAGCCGGCCGGGGTTGTGGTCGGCGACGGCGGCGAGGGCGACCTCGGTCTGCTCGCGGCGCAGGTCGTAGAACGCGGTCTCGCCGGCCTTGTCCTTGGTGGGCTCGAGGTGGGTCGAGGCGAACATGAAGCGGTTGCCCGTCGAGCGCTGCCGCAGCTGGGCCCAGGCGACGTACCGCGCGTTGTCGGTCGGGTCGACGAACGGGAGCTTCTTCGACCCCTGGTCGAGCAGCTCGACCCGCGACGCGTCGAAGATGATCTTCGTGTCCTGGGACGCGCCCTGGTCCTTGTAGACGCAGTTGCTCGGGGTCGTCGACTTCACGCAGTTGTTGCGGTTGACGTTCGTCAGCTTCCACGAGCCGCCGAGCCGGTTGGTCAGGTCCTCGAACTGCGAGAGCGAGATGCTCTTGCCGTTCGCGTCCTTCAGCCAGCCCTGGCCCGCCTCCTGCAGGCCGACGACGTCGAGGTGCTGGCCCTTGATCGTGGCCACGACGGCGTCACGGCGCTGCTCCCACGTGCCCTCGTTCGGGACCCCGGAGAAGCAGTTCGCGCACTTGATGTTGTAGCTGGCGACCCGGAGCGGCTCGCCGACGGCCGGGGACGGCGTCGGGCTCGGGCTCGGGCTCGGGGTCGGGGTCGGCGACGCGGTAGGGCTCGGGCTGGCCGTCGCGCTCGGCGTGGGGCTCGGGCCCGGCGTCGGCTCCGACGAGGACACCGGGTCCTTCTTCGGGGTCTTGATCTTGAGGGCCGAGGAGTACTTGGACAGGTTGTGCCCGTCCTCGTCGATGACCCGCACCTTGACGTAGTAGGTCTTGCCCTTGGTCAGCTTCGTCAGCGTGGTGGTGGTGGCCTCCTCGCGCACGTACTTGGCCTTCGTCATCTTCTTCGACGTCGAGTACTGCACCCGGTAGTTCGTCGCCCCCGACACGGCCTTCCACTTCACGACGAGCGTCGTCGTGGTCGCGGTCCCGACCTTCGGCGCGGACGGCGTGCGCAGCGCGTACGCCTCCGCCCGCAGCGGGGCCGCGCCGAGCAGCGTCACGGCGAGCAGGGCGACGACCAGGGCCACGCGGGCCCAGGTGGTGGCGCTGCGGGTGACGGGACGGGCGGTGAGGTGGGGCACGAGCGCCTCCTGGGTCCGGGTCGGGGCAGGCCGGAGCGACCCGGGGCCGACCGGTGTGCGGTGAGAGGGGGCGCAGCGGGGGGTCTGCGCTGACCGTCGGGCCTGCTCGACGTGAGCAGCCGTTCGAGGGGTTCATCGCTGCGGCGCAGCGGCACGTATCAGGGCAGACCTAAGAACACACCGTGATTAAGGTTCAGGTCCTTCAGCGTGTGAGGTCGCCGGCCCGTCCGGCGGCGTCGTCACGGCCCGTACGAGCGGGCGGGTGCGTGCGGAGGTCCAGCGGGTCGAGCCGGCTCAGCGAGCCGAGCAGGTTCAGAGGACGTGGCCGCCGTTGACGGTCAGCGTCTGGCCGGTGACGAACGCGGCCTCGTCGGAGAGCAGGTAGGCCACCGCCCCGGCGACGTCCGCCGGCACGCCCATGCGGCCGAGCGGGACCTGCTGCTCGTACGCGCTGGTGTCGGACCCGGCGTGCCGCTCGACGGGGATCCACCCGGGGTTCACCGCGTTGACCGTCACGCGGTCGGGCCCGAGCTCCTTGGCCCAGAGCTTCACGAGGCCGAGCTGCGCGCTCTTGGCCGCGACGTAGGCCGACGTGCCGGGCAGGTTCCGGTCGACCGTGTCGGAGCCGATCAGCACCAGGCGTCCGCCGCCGGCGGCCCGCATCGCGGGCAGCGTCGCCTGGACCAGCAGGGTCGGGCTGAGCACGAAGAACTCGAGCTGGTCGAGGTAGTCGCGCCACGTCAGCTCGACCAGGGGCGCCGTCGGCTGCGGGCCGGTCGCGTTGGCCACCACGGCGGTCACCGAACCGAGCTCCGCCCCCGCGGCCGCCACGAGCCGCGTCACCTCCGCCTCGTCGGTGACGTCACCGCCCACCGCGGCCGCCTGCCCGCCGCCGGCCCGGATCTCGTCGACCACGGCGGCGGCACCCGCGGCGTCCGAGCGGTAGCTCACCGCGACCGCCCACCCCCCGGCGCCGAGCCGGCGCGCGACGGCCGCCCCCAGCCCTCGGGACGCACCGCTGACGAGGCAGACCGGACGCTGATCGCTCATGCCCGTGAGCCTAGGACGACGGGTCGGTGAAGACCGACCAGCACAGCGCGTTGCGCAGCCGCTGGTCGTCGAGCACGAGCTCTCGGACCTCCGCGGGCAGCCGGTCGCGCTGCCAGGTGCACTCGAGCCGACCCGCGGCCTCGGCCTCCTCCGCATGCGCGGCGGCACGGACGGCCTTGATCGCGTACGCCGCCGCGCCCAGCTCGTGGGCGGCGACGTGGGCCACGACCCCCGCCTGACCGGCCGCGAAGGCTGCGTGGCGCGCGGCCCCGCGGAGGTCGCGCGCGGCCGCCATCGCGTGCCCGCCGGCGGAACGGGACACGGTCATCGAGACCTCCCCCGCCGCCCAGGCCCGGACCTGCACGAGCGCCGTACGGGGACGGTCGTCGTCGGGCCGCACGGCCTCGAAGAGCGTCAGGACGTCCTCGGCGCAGGTCGCCGCCCAGCGCGCGAGCGCGTGATGGTGCTCGTCGGTCAGGGTGCCGCCCCGCCGGAGCGTGACCAGCCGTGGGTCACGCACCGGCGAGAGGATCACGTCTCGCTCGACGCCTGCGCGGGTGCGGTCCGGCGACGCCCGGACCCAGCGGGCTCGGGGCGGTAGCCGCGCGGCAGCGCGGTGGCGAGCCGGCGCAGGCGCCGGACGGTCCGGGCCCGCAGGCGGTCGCGCAGCCGGGGCTTCCGGGTGGCCTTCGCGCGCGGGGGAGCCGTCAGGACGTCGCACCAGGCCTGCTCGAAGTCGGCCGCCCGGTGCCGCTCGACGATCTCCCCGGCCCGGCGACCCATCTCCACCACGCGAGCGGGGTCGGAGACGAGCGAGACGATCGCGTCCGCCAGCGCGGCCGGCTCGTGCCGGGCGACGAGGAGCCCGTCCACGCCGTCCTCGATCAGGTCCCGCGGCCCGTAGCGGATGTCGTACGCGACCGCCGGCGTGCCCCGGCTCATGCTCTCGGTCACCACGCGGGGCGACCCCTCGAAGGTCGAGGTCAGCAGCACGCACGCAGCCCGCGCCTGCGCCTGGCCCACGGCCAGCGAGTAGCCCATCAGCCGGACCGAACCGCCCAGCCCCAGCTCGTCGACCAGGCCCTGCAGGCGGTCCTGCAGCGGGCCCTGGCCGTAGATCTCCAGCCGGGCGTGGGGCACCGACCGGACCACCAGCGCGAAGGCCCGGATCGCGTGGTCGATGCGCTTGCGCTCGATCAGCTGCGAGACCAGCACCACCAGCGAGGGGTCCTTCTCGACCGCCTCCTGCCGCGGGTCACGGCCCGGGTAGCGGATCGCGCTCAGCGGCGCCGTCGGGACCTCCTCGCGCAGCTCGGTCAGCTGCTGCTGGGTCTGGCACACGATCTGGTCGACCTGGTCGGCGTGCTCGAACAGGGGACGGAAGCTCGGCCGCATGCCGCTCGAGCGGTCGTCCGGGTCGCGGTAGTGGCAGTTGTGCAGCGACGCGACCTTCTTGTAGGCCTTGCGCGAGGCCAGCAGCACCGGGTCGTTGCTCCCCCGCTTGAGCGAGAACAGGACCGGCCGGGGCAGGTCCGCGATCTCCTCGTCCACCCAGTCGCTGACGATCCGGATCCAGTCCACCCGGTTGCCCGCGGGATCCACCGCGCGCTCCTCCTGCTTGGTGCCGCGCCCGGGGAACGTGGTGAGGAACGGCGCGCCGGCGGCGTCGAAGTAGCGGAACCGGAACGGCAGCCGCTCGCCGGGGCGGAAGTCGGCGAGCCGGAAGGGCTCACGTCCCTTCAGCCGCTGGGCCCGCGTGACGACGTCGTCCTCGCCCGGGACCGCGTACGCCTCCAGCGGCGGCACGCCGAGCCGCTTGGTCCACGCGCTGTGGGCGAAGAAGTTGCGCACCTTGACCCGCGGGTGCAGGCTGCCGCGCTCCTTGAGCTCCGTCGGCACCGAGTACCAGTTCGGGGTGAAGCCCGTCGTCAGCAGGAAGACCCTGTCCCACCGCTTCGCGTAGAGGGTCGCGCGCTCCTGGACCGAACGCTGCAGACCACCGCCCTGGGCGAACAGCTCAGGGAACAGCAGGCAGGGCGTCTCTTCGGTCCGCAGGACCAGGGGGTCGCTCGACATGAGCGTATTTTTCCTGAGAACACCTGAACTCTCCGCAGGCTAGGTCGGCGTGTCCGGAAACGGTTGTGGGGAAGAAAGCTCCCGGCCCGACGCGCACCTTGAAGGTGTGAGCTCGTCCAAGGGTCAGGCCACGACCTGGACCTTGATCTGGCCGGGGCTGGTCGCCGCCGCGAGCGCCTGCGCGTAGTCCTCGAGGGTGAAGGTGGCCGTGACCAGGCTGACGAGCGCGTCCTGGAGGTCGACCATGCGCTCGGCCGCCTCGGGGTACTTCTCCGCCAGCGAGTTCGAGCCGATGACGCTGAGCTCCTTCGCGAACACCTCGTACGGGCTGAGCGCGACCGCGGCCGTCGGCGAGGCGACGCCCATCTGGACGAGCCGACCGCGCGGGCCCAGCGCCCCCAGGGCCGCCGTGATCGCCGCGGGGTGCCCGCTCGCGTCGATAACGAGGTCGTACACCTGGCGGTCGAGCTCCTCGACGGAGCCGACCGCCTGGACCGCCCCGAGGTCGAGCGCCGCGGCGCGCCGGGCCGCGTCGGGCTCGACGACCCGGATCCCGGCGCTCCCCTCGGCGCGGCCCAGGACGACGGCCATGAGCCCGATCGACCCGGCGCCGAAGACGACGACCTCCTCGTCGGTCCAGCCCGGTGCCCGCTCGAGCGCGTGCAGCACGCAGGCGAACGGCTCGATCAGTGGCGCCGCGCGGTGCGCGACGGACGTCGAGAGCGCGGTCACGATGCGGCTCGGGACGGCGACGAGCTCCGCGCAGGAACCGTCGACGGCGATGCCCACGGGGCGCAGGTCCACGCAGAGGTTGGTGGCACCGCGCCTGCACCACGTGCACCGGGTGCAGCTGATGTTCGGGTTCACGCCCACGTAGTCACCCTCGGCGAGCCCGACGACGCCCGGCCCGACCTCGGTGACGTGGCCCGCGAACTCGTGGCCCGGCACGACGGGGAACCGGCCGTGCGGGTAGTCGCCGGCCACGAGGTGGAGGTCGGTGCCGCAGACGCCGGTGCCGACCGGCGCGATGACGACCCACCCCTCCTCGGCGCGGGGCACGGGCAGCTCGCGGAGGTGGACGCCGCCGCGGCCGTCCGCCTGCACAGCTCGCATGGTGGTGGGCACGTACGGGTACCGTCCTGTCGGTCGCCGGGTCCCGCTGCGGGGTCACGGGACCCGTGGGGAGGCCGCCCAACCTAGTCTTGGGCGGTCCGATCTGTCTAGACTGTACGGACAAGACGAACGGCGACCGGTCTCCGGTCCGTGGTGGCCCAGGAGGCGACGGTGTCGGAGACGATCGACAGGACCTCTCCGGTCCCCTACTACGAGCAGCTCTTCGACATCCTCAAGAGCCGCATCGTCAGCGGCGACATCCCCGTCGACGAGCGGCTGCCCAGCGAGCTGGAGCTGAGCCGGGACTTCCGCCTCTCCCGCGCGACGGTGCGGCAGACGATGTCGCGGCTCGAGTCCGACGGGTTCGCCCGGCGGGTGCCCCGACGCGGCGTGTTCGCCGCGACGCCGGGCGCCCCCTCGGGCTGGCTGGTGCAGGACACCGAGGGCTTCCTCGAGTCGCAGATCCGGCACGGACGGACCGGCATCCAGACCACCGTCGTGGACGCCGGCTTCCGGGTGCCGCCGCTGCACGTCTCCGAGGCGCTGGGGCTGGCGGCCGACGAGAAGGTCTTCACCCTCGACCGGGCCCGCTCGCTCGAGGGCCGGCCGGCCCTGTTCAGCACCAACTGGTTCCCGAGCGGCAGCGGCGCCGTGATCGCCGCGGCCCAGGACGTGCTGGACGGCACCGGGTCGGTCAACGTCACCCTGCGTTCGGCCGGCTTCGTGATCCAGGGCGCCCGCCGCGTCATCCACGCGACGCACGCTCCCCAGGACGTCGCCCGGCACCTCGACATCGAGCCGGGCGAGCCCGTGCTCCGCATCCGGTCGCTGTCGTGGGACCAGAACGAGCGGCGCTTCGACTACTACCAGACGTGGGTGCTGACCGACACCGTGCCGCTCGAGGTCAACATCGTCGCCAGCTGATCGACGTCGCCGGCCGGGCGACAGCCTCCGCTCAGGCGGTCCCAGGCTCTCCGAGCGCGACGGCCGGGTCCGGGTCCCAGCCGACGGCGAGGGCGGCCAGGCAGGCCGCGCCCACCGCGGTGACCTCCGGCTCGACGAGCGCGTCCGATCGGTGGCGGTTCACGGCCTGCTTGATCTCCATCCAGCCCGGCGAGCGCGACCAGCCGCCCGCCGCCCGCACCCGGGGAGGCCCGCCGACGTCGCCCGACACGGCGTCGACCGCCGTACGACCGGCGCAGGCGAGGGCGCCGAGCACGGCGGACGCCCGGGCGTACGGGGCCCGCGGCGCGTCGACCCGGTACGACGGGGGCCGACCACCGCGTCCGCCGGGGCGGAAGTAGCCGGACTCCAGCACGGGCTCGGGACGCGCGGTCCCCTCCACCAGGGCGGTCATCCAGCGGGCGACGTCGGGGTCCTGCGCCGCCCACGCCGCGTTCCGGGCGAGCTCGACCACGCGCAGCACGGTCGTCCCCGTCGACCGGATCCCGGGCGCGACGTCCACGTCGGGGTGGACGAGCGGCGGCGGCAGCCGCGACTGGGCGACCACGACCTCCGCGGTCCCCATCGAGTCGAGCACGCTCCCGGGCAGCAACCGGTCGACCGCCCACCCGCCCACGGGGTGGTCGTGCCCGCCGGCGACGACGACCGCTCCGTCGGCGACCGCACCGGCCGCCCGCAGCCGGGACGAGCGGAGCCGCCCGACGACGTCGCCCGCGGGCAGCACCGCGGGCAGCAGGTCCACGGGACCGAGGGACGCCGCGACCCGGCCGGGGGCCCACGTCCGGCTGGACGCCCGCCAGGCGCCGGTGCGGGACGCGAGCGTGTCGCTCAGGAACGGCCGCCCCGTCCAGCGCACGGCGACCAGGTCGGCGACCGCGACCCAGGCCACCCCCGCCTCGGCACCGGGCTGCTCGCGGGCCCAGGCCCAGCCCACCATCGTCCGGGCGGCGTCGTCCGCGGCGTCGAAGGCCTGGTCGTCGTCGAGCCGGGCGCGGAGCGTGCGCACGACGCCCTGCCGGCGCGGGTCGAACCACGACAGGGCGGACGACAGCGGGACCAGGTCGGCGTCGAGGAGCATCCCGTCCTCCCCCATGCCGACCGTGCAGACGGCGTGGACCTCGTGGACGTCGCCGCAGACCTTCAGCACGAGACGCTCGACGAGGTCGACGAGCGCGAGGGACTCGACCGAGAGCCCCGAGGTGTCGCGCGGCGTCGGGCTGCTCGCCCGGGCGAGGACCCGTCCGTCCCGGTCGAGGACGACGACCTTGACGTTGGTGCTGCCGACGTCGACGCCGCAGGCCACGGGAGTTCGCCGAGCGTCAGCCATCCGCCCAGCCTCCTCGTTCCCGGAGAGCGGTGCCCGCCCTTCCCGTGCTCAGCCGTCGTAGCCGGACGCCGCCATCGCGGCCTTGTGCTGCTCGCCGATCTGCTTCTCGAGCGGCACGACGGGCAGATCCTCCACGACGACGGGCCAGGTGGGGAACGCGCCCTCCAGCGCCCCGGCCGCCTGCATCGCCGCCCCGCGGGTGACGTACTCGTCGGACTGCGGCACCGCGACGGGCAGGTCGACCATCTGGGTGAGGACGGTCCGCACCGCCGGGCTCGCGGCCGCCCCACCGATGAGGAGCAGCCGGACGGGCGCAAGGCCGCAGGCGTCCAGCGCCTCGAGCATGGTCACCTGGCTCGCGACCGTGCCCTCGACGACCGCCCGCGCGAAGTTGCTCCGGGTGAGGCTGGAGAGCGAGGCGTTGTGCAGCGAGGCCCGGGCGTGCGGGAGGTCGGGGGTGCGCTCACCCTCGAAGAAGGGCAGCAGCGTGAGGCCGTCGGCACCCGGACGGGCCTGCAGGGCGAGCTCGGAGAGCTCCTCGTGGCTGCACCCGAGCAGCGTGGCCCCCGCGTTGAAGTTGCGCGCCGCGTTGAGGGTGGCGACCAGCGGCAGGTGGTGCCCGGTCGCGTCGGCGTAGCTGCAGACGTAACCGCCGAGGTCGTGGACCGGCGCGGCCGAGCGGGTGTAGACCACGCCGGACGTGCCGAGCGACATCACCGCGTCCCCGTCGTCGAGCCCGAGCGCGAGAGCGGCGGCCGCGTTGTCCCCGCCCCCGACGCCGATCGGGAGGCCGGCGGGGACGCCAGGGATCCCCGACCCGGTGACGCCGGCCCGGTCGAGCGGACCGAGCACCGCGGGGAGCAGGCAGGACCGGCCGAAGGCGTGCACGAAGAGGTCGGTGCAGTACTCGCCCGTGTCCGGCGACCAGTACGCGGTCCCGCTGGCCTCCGACCGGTCGGTCGTGAGCAGCCCGACACCGCCGGAACCCGGGCCGTGCCCCCGCAGCCGCCAGGTCAACCAGTCGTGGACCACGCCCACGGCGGCGGTCCGGCTCGCTGCGGCCGGATCGGTGTCGCGCAGCCAGCGCACCTTCGCCGCCGTGTCGGACAGCGTGAGCGGCAGCCCGGTCCGCAGGATCCACTCCGACCGGCCCAGCTCGGCGTTGAGCGCCACCATGTGCGGGTGGGACCCGGTGTCGTTCCACAGCGGGGACGGGCACACCACGGCACCGTCCGCGTCGAGGAAGACCGGGGTGTGCTGCTGGCCGCTGACGGAGAGCGCCGCCACGTCGTCGAGCCCGCCGGCCCGGCGCACGGCCGTGAGCAGCGCGTCCCACCACGCCTCCGGGTCGACCACCGTCTCCGTCGGGTGCGGTGCCGTGCCGTGCCGGACCTGCGCACCGGTGGCCAGGTCGCGCACGGTCACCTTGCAGCTCTGGGTGGAGGAGTCGATGCCGGCGACGAGGGTCACGGTCGCCGCCCTCCCCGTGCGGCGCGGCGCGCACGGGTGCTCACGCCGGCGCTCATGCGGGGGTCGCCTTCAGGTGCTCCCAACGAGGCCGCACCGCGTCCCGCCACTCGGCCAGCCGGGCGTGGCGCCGGGGGTCGACGTCGACGTCGCGGGGCTCCGTCTGCTCCCAGCTCCCGGTCGTCCCGCTCGCCAGGGCCTGCGCGCCGCGGGACACGACTTCGGGGAACCGCGAGGCGCTCAGCGGGGTGCCCAGCAGATCGGCCTTGAGCTGCAGCCAGAGCGGGTTGCCGCTCGCCGGCCCGATGACCTTGACCCGCCGCGCAGCGCTCGGGAAGAGCTCCAGCACGTCGCTCTGCTGCAGCACCAGGCCCAGGAAGCAGCCGAGCACGAGCTCCTCGGCCGTCGTGCCCGACCCCAGGCCGGAGACGAGGCCGCGGGCCGTCGGGTCCTTGCGCGGGGGCGGGCTCCCGCGGAACTGCGGCAGCACCAGAGGAGCCGCCTCGAGGTCGAGCTCGTCACGCACGTAGCGGGCGTGCAGGTCGAGGACGTACGCCGACAGCCGGTCCGCGTCGAGCCCCAGCAGCCCCTGCAGGGTCGCGAAGGCGGAACCGCCGGTGGGGATGGAGGCGAAGAGCGTCCAGCCCGGCCCTGCGCACGCGAGCCCGTTCGCGAGCCGGGTGCGTTCGGTCCGCTCGTCCAGGCTCGGCGCGTCCTGCAGGAGCAGCAGGCCCTCCGTGGTCCCCGTGGAGTTGAGCAGCTCCCCGGGACCGAGGTCCGCACCGGCCGCCCCGACCATGTGGTCGTGGCCCGCGACGTGGACGAGCACGTCCGGACCGAGCCCCACGACCTGTGCGAAGTCCGCGGTGACCGGTCGGCCCTCGGACGCCGCCCGAAGCGGGGGGAAGACGCCGACGTCCAGCCCGACCATCGCGCAGACCTCCGGGGACCACGTCCGCGTCGAGAGGTCGAGCGCCATCGTGCGGCTCGCCAGGGAGGGCTCGGCCCACCGCTCGCCGGTCATCAGGGCGGCCAGGTGCTCGCTCACGTTGAGCCAGAGCGCGCCGTCGGCGTCGACGGCCCGTTCGACCGCCCAGGCCACCTTCGAGAGCGCGTAGTTCCCGCTCACCGGCAGACCGGTCACCCGGTAGACGCGGCGGCGCTGCTCGGGGGTCAGCCGGGCCAGGCGGTCGAGGCCGCGCTGGTCGTGCCACAGGATCATCGGTGACGCGAGGCTGGTGTCGGCGCGGACCAGGCCGCCGGACTCCCCAACCCCGGTCAGGGCGATCCGCGCGACCTCGGCGCGCCGGTCGGGCGGCAGGCCCTGCACGAAGGTCGTGACGCACGCCAGGACCTCGGGCAGGTCGTACACCTCCCCGACCTCGTCCGGCACGGTCGGCGTCGGTCGGCGGGCCGAGGCGAGCAGCTCCCCGTCCGCGCCGAAGAGGCACAGCTTGACGCTCGTCGTCCCGACGTCGACCGTGATGGTGGAGAGCACCACGGCGCCCACTCCCCCCGCTACTTCGCCGACGGGTTGAACATCCGGATCCGCCGCTCGACGACGTCGGCGACCGCGGCCACCGCGTGCGTGGAGACGCGGATCAGCGAGACCTCGTCGGGGTTGGCCACCCAGGCCTCGCCGAACGTCCTGATCATGGCGTTGCGCAGGTCGCTCGCGACGTTGACCTTGACCACGCCGAACTCGTGGAGCCGCGCGAGCTGCTCGGCCGGCAGGCCGGACCCGCCGTGGATCACCAGCGGCACGGGGCTCTCGCGCCGCACCTCCTCGAGCCGGGCGAAGTCGATCCGCGCGTCCGGGGCGTGGCCGTGCACGTTGCCCACGGAGACGGCGAGCATGTCGCACCCGACGGCGTCGACGAAGGCGGCCACCTGGGCCGGGTCCGTGGCGTCCGCCAGGTCGGCACCCACCTCGTCCTCCTTGCCGCCGATGCTGCCGAGCTCGGCCTCCAGGGCGATGTCCGGGCCGCACAGCTCCCGCGCCCGCGCCGAGGTGGCGACGTTCTCCTCGTACGGCTCCTCGGAGGCGTCGATCATGATCGAGGTGAAGCGCGCCGCCAGCGCGTCCTCCACCGCCCGGATCGACTTCCCGTGGTCGAGGTGGAGGGCGACGGGCACCTCGCAGTCGGCCAGGCGCCGCGACACGAGGTCGTGGATGTACTCGAACCCGGACAGCACCGCGTTGGTCGGGGCGCACTGGATGAAGGTCGGGACGCCGACGCGCTCGACCGCCCGGACGATGCCCATCGTCGTCTCGAGGTTCGTGGTGTTGAAGGCGCCCGCGACGAGGTTGCGCGAGGTGCACTCGGCGATGACGGCGTGCCCGCTGACCAGTGGCATGTGCCGGTCCTTTCGTGGCCCCGGCGGTCCCGGGCCTGGTGGCGCTGGCGCCCGTGACGAGCGCCAGGAGGTGAAGTGTCCGCGTCTCCCGCCGCCGGCGACGCACGGGTGGGCCTGCTCGGCGCACGGTGTGACGATGCCCGCTCCTAGCTGGTACGGACAGACCGTACTTGGAACATCGGGCCCCTGACAACCGCACGCCGGACGACCCGACCCCTGCGGTCGTGCGGCGACCGTGCGTACGCCTCCTGCGTCACGAGCTGGTGGTTGACAGCCGCACGGACCGTCCAGATACTTCTACCTGTCCGACCAGTATGGCTTGTACGTACAGTTTGCCTCCGGGCACAGGGAACAGGGGTCCAACGATGCGCTTTCCACTTCCACGACGCCGGGCGACCCGGCTGACCGCGACGCTCGCGGCGGCCGCGGTCGCGGTGGTGCCGCTCGCCGCCTGCACGACAGACGGCAGCGGGGGCACCGGCGGCGGACCGGCCGGCAGCGGCGGGGACGTGACCATCAACGTCGCGCTCGCCGCGAACCCGCAGATGAAGACCGCCGAGTCGCTGATCAGCGACTTCGAGGCCAAGAACCCGGGCATCAAGGTCAAGTTCACGACCCTGCCGGAGAACGACCTGCGCCCCGCCGTCACCAAGGACGTCGCGACCAACGCCGGGCAGTTCGACGTCGCGATGGTCGGCGCGTACGAGGTGCCGATCTGGGCGCAGAAGGGGTGGCTCGTCCCGCTCGACGACTACGTCGCGAAGGACACCGCCTGGGACGCCGCGGACCTGACGACCCCGATCAAGGACGTGGTGTCGGGCCAGGACGGCAAGCTCTACGGAGCCCCGTTCTACGGCTCGTCGTCCTTCCTCTTCTACCGCAAGGACCTGGCCAAGAAGGCCGGCGTGACCATCCCGGAGACCCCGACCTGGGACGAGGTGCAGGCCGCCGCGGCGAAGATGGACGACAAGGCGGACGGCGTCTCCGGGCTGTGCCTGCGCGGGCTGCCCGGCTGGGGCCAGAACCTGGCCGCGGTCACGACCGTGATCAACACCTACGGCGGCCGCTGGTTCGACGAGAGCTGGAACCCGCAGCTGACCAGCCCGGAGACGGAGCGGGCCGTGCAGATGTACGTCGACTCGCTGCGCAAGTACGGGCAGGCCGACGCGGCGAAGGACGGCTGGGAGGGCTGCCTGCAGCAGATGAGTCAGGGCAAGACCGCCATGTGGTACGACGACACCGTCTTCGCGGGCTCGGTCATCGACCAGGCCACGCCCGAGGTGAAGGACAACCTCGGCTTCGCGATGGCGCCGACCGGGCCGAGCGGCAAGCCGTCCGGCTGGCTGTGGTCGTGGGGCCTCGGCATCACCAAGTCGTCCAAGAACGCGGACGCGTCGTGGAAGTTCATCTCCTGGGTGACGAGCAAGGACTACATCAAGCTCGCCGGCGAGAAGGCGGGCTGGGACTCCATCCCGCCGGGGTCGCGGAAGTCGACCTACGAGATCCCCGAGTACAAGAAGGCCGCCGCGAGCTACGCCGACCTGACCCTGCGGTCGATCAACGAGGCGACGCCCAAGGCGCCGACGGTCCAGCCGGTCCCCTACACCGGCGTGCAGTACGTGCAGATCCCCGAGTTCGTGGACATCGGCGACTACACCTCCCAGCAGGTCGCGGGCGCCATCGCCGGCACCCAGACCGTGCAGGAAGCGCTCCAGAAGAGCCAGGACTACACGACCAAGGCGGTCAAGACCGCCGGCCTCCTCAAGTAGCCCACCGGCCCCGCGGAGCCGCCCGGTCGTCCCGGGCGGCTCCGCCCCCGTCCTCACCCTGAAGGACCACCACCGTCATGACTGCCACCCTCGAGACCGCTCCCGGGCAGGTCATCGCACCTCCGAAGCCGCCGCCGGCCACGAGCGCGGCCCAGCGCTGGCGCCTGCGCGGACCGCTCCTGCCCGCCCTGGTCTTCACCCTCGCCCTGACCCAGATCCCGTTCCTGATGACGCTGTTCTTCAGCGTCCGGCGCTGGAACCTGCTGTCCGGCGGTGACCAGGGCTTCAGCTGGGGACGCAACTACCTCGACACCTTCACCGACCCGATCTTCTGGAAGTCGATCCTCAACACGGTCCTGATCACCGGGGTGTCGACGGTCCTCTGCATCGGCCTGGGGCTGCTGCTGGCCCTCGCGCTCAACCACAGCTTCCCCGGACGCGGGCTGGCCCGCACGTTGGCCATCACGCCGTTCTTCGCGATGCCCGTCGCGGTGACCCTGTTCTGGCGCAGCGCGATGTTCGACCCCACCTTCGGCCTCTTCGGCTTCCTCAGCCGCTCGGTCGGGCTGCCGTCCGTCTCCTGGCTGAGCGACTACCCGCTCCTCGCCCTGGTCGTCCTGCTGACCTGGCGCTTCACGCCGTTCGGTCTGCTGATCATGCTCGCCGGGCTGCAGGGCGCTCCGCAGGACCAGCTCGAGGCCGCCCAGGTCGACGGCGCGGGGCCGCTGCGGCGCTTCCGCTTCATCACGGTGCCCCACCTGCGCCCGTTCATCGAGCTGGCGGCGCTGCTGCTGGCGATGAACCTCATCCAGACGTTCGGCGAGATCGCCCTGCTCAGCGCGGGTGGGCCGGCCTACGCCACCACGAACATCACCTACTACATCTACCTGAAAGCGTTCAACGCCTTCGACTTCGGCTTCGCCTCGGCCCTGGGCGTCGTCGCCCTCGTGCTGACGATCGCCCTGGTCTCCCCGGCGCTGCGGCTGCTCTCGGGCATCTTCCAGGCGGAGGGACGCCGATGAGGTCGAACGTGCTCACGAAGGGCGGCATCGCCGTCGGCGGCTGGGTCGGCAGCCTCGTGCTCTTCTTCCCGATCTTCTACATGGTGATCAAGAGCCTGCAGGACGAGACGACGGCGGCCAGCCCGACCCCGACGTTCTTCTTCCGCCCGACCCTCGACAACTACGTCGAGGCGGTCGAGGCGGGGATCGGCCCGTACGTCGTGAACTCGCTGGTCGTCGTCGTGGTCTCCACGCTCGTCGTCCTCGCGCTCGCCGTGCCCGCCGCGTACGCCCTGTCGGTCCGGCCCGTCGCCAAGGCCCAGGACGTCCTCTTCTTCTTCATCTCGACCAAGATGATGCCGATCGCCGCGGGCATCATCCCGATCTACATCGTGGCCAGCGCGCTCGGGCTCCTGAACACCATCACCATCCTCGTGCTCATGCACATCGGGATGAACCTGCCGCTGGGCATCTGGATGATCCGGTCGTTCATGCAGGAGATCCCGGGCGAGGTCCTGGAGGCCGCGTCGGTCGACGGGTCGGCCGGGTGGCGGACGATGCGGTCGATCATCCTGCCGCTGATCCGGCCTGGGCTCGCCTCGACCGCCCTGCTCTGCGCGGTCTTCTCCTGGAACGAGTACTTCTTCGCCGTGAACCTGACCACGTCGAAGTCGACCCTCCCGCTCTTCCTGCAGAAGTTCCTCAGCTTCGGCGAGCTCTACACCGCGCACGTCGCCGCCATCGCGACGCTCGTCAGCCTGCCGGTGATCATCGCGGGCTGGGCGGCGCAGAAGTCCCTGGTCCGCGGCCTGCTGTTCGGCGCCGTCAAGTGACCACCGCCGGTTGACCTGACTCGCCGTGCCCCGACCTGGGTAGGACCTCCCGAAACGGGGAGGCAGGAGGCGGCATGGGCAGGTGGTCAAAGGCGGCGACGGGCGTCGTCCCGGTGCTGGTGCTGCTCGGGTGCGGGTCGAGCGAGGAGCCCGCCGTGCTGTCCGCGGCGACGGCGTTCCAGCGGGCGGTGGCCGCGCAGGACAGCCCCGCGGCCTGCGCCCTGCTGTCCGACGAGGCGCGGGAGCGGCTGGAGGCGGCGGCCGCCCGCCCGTGCGCCGAGGCGCTGCTCGCGCTCGACCTGCCGGGCGACGCCGTCCGGTCCACCGAGGTCTGGGGCGGGGAGGCGCAGGTCCGGCTGTCGAGCCAGGTGATCTTCCTCGCCGAGCTCGGCGACGGGTGGCGCGTCACCGGCGCGGGATGCACGCCCCGCCCGGACCAGCCGTACGCCTGCCGGGTCAGGGCGTGAGCCGTGCGCACCGTGTTCTGGGGGACGTTGATCTTCATCGCGGTCGGTCTGGCGTACATGATCACCATCGGGCTGCTGCAGCGGTGACGCGATGAGGACCTTCCTGCGCGAGAACGCGCTGACCCTGTTCTTCGGGGGGCTCCTGCTGCTCGCGCTCGTCGGGCAGTCGGTCGCCGGACTGGCGCAGCACAACGGCCAGCAGGTCGCCGACGGGCAGGAGGCGATCAGCTACGCGCAGTACCTGCTGTCGTCCGACTTCGCCACCGACGTCGCCGAGAACTGGCAGTCGGAGTTCCTGCAGTTCTTCCTCTACGTCCTCGCCACGGTCTGGTTCGTGCAGAAGGGGTCGAGCGAGTCGAAGAAACCGGGGCACGGCGGGCGCGGGACCGACGAGGAGCAGCGGGTCGGGGTCCACGCCGGTCCCCGCTCCCCCGCCTGGGCTCGCGCGGGTGGGTGGCGCCTGCGGGTCTGCTCGAGCTCGCTGGGCCTGACGATGGGGACGATCTTCCTGCTCTGCTGGCTCGCCCAGTCCGTCGCCGGCCGCGCCTCCTACAACGCCGAGCAGCTGAGCGCGTACGAGGACCCGGTGAGCTGGGCGGGCTACGTCACCTCGGCCGACTTCTGGAGCCGCACGCTGCAGAACTGGCAGTCCGAGTTCCTCGCGGTGGCGGCGATGGCCGCGCTCTCGATCTTCCTGCGCCAGCGGGGGTCGCCGGAGTCCAAGCCCGTCGGCGCACCGCACGACGCGACCGGCGACGACGCCTAGGTCGGGAGCGCGCAGGTCCACGACGGGGCCGGTCCCCGGGACCGGGCCTCAGTCGGTGAGCTCGGTCAGGGAGAGGCGGCCGTCGACGATGTCGGCGGCGAGGTCGTCGAGGCTGCGGGACCGGCTGTAGGCGTACGCGCGGAGCAGGCTGAGCGCGTCGCGCCGGCGGCCCCCGCGGGTCGCCACGACCATCCCGATCGCGACCCACACCTCGTGGCGCCGGCCCGCGGCCTCGCGGTACCACGCGGGCTGGCTCTCCCCGTCCTCGCCGACCTCCTGCACGCAGCCGCTGAGCAGGGCGGCGACGGGGTCGCGGACCTGGTCGACCTCGGCCAGGTCCAGCCGCTCGCGCAGCCGGTCACCGACCGAGTAGAGGTCGAGCGCCGCGAAGATGCCGCCGCCCGGCGCCCGCAGCGGGATGGCGGCGACGGCCCGGTAGGGCGTGGTTCCCACGAGCTCCTCGGCGTAGAGCGGCCAGCGCACCTCCAGGTCCGCGCGGTCCGCGACGAGCTCGGCCTGCGCCTCTGCGGCGTCGAGGCACGGGCCCTCGCCGAGCGTCGACTGCAGCTCCTCGGCCTGGGCCGCCTCGTCGCTGCTCGCCCCCAGGGGCAGCCGGAGCACGTTGACCATCATCGAGAGCCCCGCGGCGTCGACGGGCAGGACCCGTACGGCGGCCCGGGCGAGGGCGGCCGGCGTCACCCGGCCCGCGCCCACCTCCTGCCCGACGGCGAGCAGGAACCGCGCGGTCGCGCCGGACCCCGCGCCCTGCTGCTCGTCGGAGGTGGAGCGGTCGCCCGTCGGGGGCGAGGAGGTGCTCATCGGCCACCCTTCCTGTCGGTCGGTCCGCTGCCCGTGCCCCTACCCGACCGGGGCGGGGTCGAGACCTCGACCGCCGGAGGCGGCTCCTGCAGGACCCGCCGGACCTGGTCGCAGGGCGACGGGGCGTCGGGCGGGGCCGCCCCCACCGAGGTGCTCGCCGCGGCGACCACCAGGCCTGCGAGGTCGCGGAGCTTGAGGTTGCGGGCCGAGGAGACCCGGTCGAGCACGGCGAAGGCCGCCGTCGGGTCGCAGCCGTAGCAGCCCATGAGGATGCCCTTGGCCTGCTCGATCAAGGGCATCGTCGCCGCCAGCGAGCGGACGTGGTCCGGGTCCATGGCGTCCAGCTGACGGCGCCGCTCGGCCTCGCTGAGGCGGTCCCAGAGGCGCGAAGCCGGCGCCGCACCCGCGGGCGGTCGGTCGACGGGTGCGGAGGAGGTCGGGCCCTGGGCGGTGCCGGGGACAGAGCCGGGGCCGGACCGGTCGTCAGGACCGACCGGGGGGAGGTGAGGTGACACGAGAGGAGCTCCACGAAGGTTCGCGCGGACGGACGGCAGGCTTGCGCCTGCGGCTTCTCCCAGCCGCCGGAAAGTCTAGGCAGGCCGACGGTCCCTTCAAGCCCGTGCGACGTGCGACACGCCCGCGTCATCGGGAGGCGGTCGGGTATGCCCCACCAGCAGCGCGTCGACCGGACGCGCGACCACGGAGGGAGACCGTCGATGGCGACAGGCGAAACCGGGTTCGACGACGTGACGTTCGACCTGATCTCGTTGCAGTACCACTCGCTGAAGGCCGGGCACGACTACGGCCAGTACGTCCGCGACGCGCGCAACGCGGGCCAGGACGACATCGCCTCGTTCTTCGAGAAGGTCATGGCGCAGGACTCCGAGCGGGCCCAGCAGTGCCACGACTTCCTGGCCCGGCTCGGCGGCACCGACAACACGTCCCCGCAGGGCGCCTGAGGACGCGACGGGCCGGGCCCCGTGCGCGGCCCGGCCCGTCCGGCCCTGTCGCCGGGAGCCCGCCCCAGGCGTTTGCCCGGACGCCGGACGGCTAAGAGAGGGCGCGCCGACGGTCTTCCGGGTGCGCCTGCCCCGCCGGCCGTCCCCCGTGGGGCCGAGGCCACGACCCCGTCGCGCACGGGGTCGGACAGGAGGAGCAGTGCAGGACGAGATGCCGGGTTCGCACCTCGCGGACGTGTTCGCGCGGGTGCAGTCGTTGATGTTGGCGGTGGGAAGTCTGACCTCTTTGCTGAACGAGCTGGTACACACCGCCGCGAGCGTCGTGCCGGACACCTCGTGCGGGATCACCGTCCAGCGCGAGGGCGAGGCCACGACCGTCGCCTCGAGCGACGACCGCGCCCGCTCCATCGACGAGACCCAGTACTCCATGAGCGAGGGACCGTGCCTGCACTCCCTGCACACCGGCGAGCTCGTGGCGATGGACGACCTCGACACGGAGACCCGATGGCCGGGCTACGTCGAGCGCGCCCGTCGGCAGGGGCTGCGGTCCTCGCTGAGCCTCCCGCTGACCCTCGGCGCGGGGCCGTTCGGGGCGATGAACCTCTACTCGTTCGCCGCGCCGCACAGCTTCACCCCCGAGCGCCGGCGTGAGCTGGAGCTCGTCGCGGCCCAGGCGGCCGGTGCGCTCCGGCTCGCGGACCAGCGCCTCCACGACGACGAGGTGCGCGGCCACCTCGAGCAGGCCCTCGACTCACGGGGCGTGATCGACCAGGCGCTCGGCATCATCATGGCCCAGCAGCGCTGCACGTCGACCGTGGCGTTCGACCTGCTCCGCCGTCAGTCCCAGTCGACGCATCGGCGGCTGCGGGAGGTCGCGATCGACCTGATCGTGCACGTCACCGGTGAGGCGCCGCAGGCGGGCAAGCGCTTCGAGGCCTGAGCCGAGGCTTCAGGTACCCGGCTGCTGCAGGGCCAGCATGCGGTGGTCGGGGTCGAGGCGGGCGAGCAGCTGCTCGCCGATCACGCGGAGCTGGTCGACCTGGGCCGGGTCGAGCGCGTCGAAGACGAGGCGCCGGACGGTCGCCACGTGGCCGGGCGCGGTCCCGACGACCTTGTCCCACCCCGCGGCGGTCAGGACCACGTCGGTCGCGCGGCCGTCGTCGGGCGACGGGACCCGGCGCACGAGCCCCCGGCCCTCCAACCGGCGCACCACGTTAGACAGCCGCGCGAGGGTCGCGTTCGTCCCGGCCGCCAGCGCCGACATCCGCAGCGCGCGGTCCGGCGCCTCGGAGAGCATCGCCAGCGCGAGGTAGTCGAAGTGGGTCAGCCCCGCGTCGCGGACCAGCTGGGCGTCCAGCGCGCCGGGCAGGAGCTCGAGCACGGCCGCCAGCCGGCGCCACGCCTGCTGCTCCTCCTCCGACAACCACTGCTCGTCCACGGTGCGAGGGTAGCGCCTTGGTTGTAGCCACAACCAATCTCGAGTAGCCTGATGGTTGTAGGTACAACTATCGAAGGACCGGACATGACGCTCTCCCCCGCCGACCTGCTCGCGCCGGACACCCGCATGGGGGCGGTCACGCTCCGGGTCGCCGACCTCGACGCGATGACGGCCTACTACCGCGACGCCGTCCGGCTCGCCGTCCAGTCCGCGCACGACGGGACGGTCGTCCTCGGGCGCGGCGGGACCCCGCTCGTGGTCCTCGAGCACGCACCCGAGCTGCGGCGGGCGGGCGCCCGGCAGGCCGGGCTCTTCCACACGGCCGTGCTCTTCGAGACGGAGGCGGACCTGGCCGCCGCCGTCCACGAGGTCGCCGTGCGGCACCCGGGGTCCTTCACCGGCAGCGCCGACCACCTGGTCAGCAAGGCCTTCTACTTCACCGACCCCGAGGGCAACGGCGTCGAGCTCTACTGGGACCGCGACCGTACGCGGTGGAGCTGGACGCACGGGCGGATCGAGATGGACAGCCTCTTCCTCGACCCGAACACCTACCTGCGCGAGCACCTCGACCCGGTGGCCGTGGCCACGGCCGACCAGCGTCCGGCCAGCGTCGGGCACGTCCACCTCTGCGTCGGCGACGTCGACACGGCGCGCAGCTTCTACGTCGACCAGCTGGGCTTCGAGACGACGTCGGAGTGGCGGGGCCAGGCGCTGTTCGTCAGCGCGGGGCGCTACCACCACCACATGGCCATGAACACCTGGAACAGCGCGGGCGCAGGCCGGCGTCGAGCGACGCTCGGGCTCGGGCTGGTGCGCATCGAGCTGCCCGACGCCGACGACCTCGGGGCCCTCGGCGAGCGCCTCGGCCACCACCGCGTGCCGCTGGCCGACGACGGCCGCACCGTCTCGTTCGAGGACCCGTGGGCGAACCGCATCGAGGTCTCGGTCCGCGCTGCCTGACCCGCGCGGGGGCCCGCCTCCGACCTTTGGGGGAGGCCGATCTCCCCCGTGCGCGCGATGCCGGGACCCCCTCCGGCTCCCTAGCGTGGACCCATGATCATCACCGGAACCACACCACCGCCCGGCCCCGGCCGGACGGACGACCCGACCGCCCTCTCGCCCGAGGCGACCCCGCCCGAGCGACGCGTCCCGTGGGCCGCCGTCCTCACCTTCCTCGTGGTCGCGTACGGCGGCGGCTGGCTGATCGCCCTGCCGTTGTGGCGCAGCGGCGGCCTGGCGAACCCGCTCTTCCTGCCCCTCGGCCTCGCCGTCATGGCCACGCCTACGCTGGCCGCCCTGGTGGCGACGCTCGCCGTCGTCCGGCCGGCGCACCCGGCCCGGTTCCTCGGGCTCACCCCGGTGCGGCCCTGGCGCCGCACGCTGGGCTACGCGCTGCTCGGCTTCGTCGGCGTGCAGGTGCTCGGCGCGCTGGCCATCGTGCTCGCCTGGGTGCTGGGCGTGACGCCGCTGCAGGTCACCGGGGGCGCCTGGTCGTCGCTCGTGTCGATGCAGCTGCTCGGCCTGGTGGTGACCGTGGCCGCGCTGGGCGAGGAGATCGGCTGGCGCGGGTTCCTGCTGCGGGCGCTGCGTCCGCTCGGCACCGGGAAGGCGCTGGTGCTCTCCGGGCTGGCGTGGGGTCCGTGGCACGCGCCGCTGGTGCTGCTCGGCTACAACTACGGCACCATGGACCCGTCGGCGCTGATCATGATGACGGTCACGACGATCCTGATGGGCGTGCTCTTCGGCTGGCTGCGGATGCGGTCGGCGTCGGTCTACCCGTCCGCCTTCGCGCACGGCGCCCTCAACGCGAGCGGCGGGACGCTGCTGGCGGCCTTCGCCCCCGCCGCCGGCGTCGCCCCCTCGGTGCTCGGCTGGGTGGGCTGGCTGCTGCTCGCCGTCGTCATCGGCGGGCTCGTCGCGACCCGCGCCTTCCGCTGGGCCCGTCCCGGCACGGCCTCGTCCTGACGCCCGGGCCGGCCGCGCGTACGGATACTGAGCGGGTGATCCCGGTGCCGACGTCCGCCCCGGGGGTCCTCCCGGACGCGGGCCGGGCGGGCTCGGGCCGGCGCCGGCTCGACGTGGGGCTGGACCGGCTGGGCCTGCGCACCGCGGCCGCCCGGGACCGGGCCCTCGCCGTCGCCCTCGCCGTGCTCACCGCGGTGGGGCTCGGCCTGCTGACCGGACCGTTGGCCACCGACTTCGGCGTCGACCTCACCCTGTCCCGCCGGCTCCTGTTCGTCGGGCTGTCGGCGGCGCAGGCGCTGACCCTCGCCGTCCGCCGCACCCGGCCACCGCTCTGCCTGCTGCTGGTGACCGGCCTCCAGGTCCTCGTCACGGCCACCGTCGCCTCCGAGGCCACGGTGCGGGGCGTCCCGGTCGTGCTCGCCTTCTTCACCGCGGGGGCGTGGCTCCCGTTCGGCCGGCTCCTGCGCTGGGGCGGCCTCGCCGTCGCCCTCGAGGTGGCCCTGACCCCGCTCGCCGACGCGGCGCTCCGGGTGCTGCTGCCGCCCGGGGCCGGCGCTGGCGGCGGCCCGGGCCTGAGCGCCGTGACGTGGGCGGTCGGGGCCGCGTCGATCGTCGTCGTCTACGGCGCGGCCGCCGCCGTCGGGGTGACGGTCGCGACCCGACGCCGCAACGTCGCCCTCCTCGAGGCCCGCGCGGCCGCGACCGAGGCGGAGCGCGAGGCCGACACCCGCCGGGCCGTCGAGGCCGAGCGGCTGCGGATGGCCCGCGAGCTGCACGACGTCGCCGCCCACCACCTGACCGGTCTGCTGGTCCAGGCGTCCGCCGCCGAGCGTCTGGTCGACCGCGACCGGCCCGGCGCCCGGGAGGCGATCCTCGAGGTGCGCCGGCAGGGCAGGCAGGCGCTCGACAGCCTGCGGACGGTCGTCGGCGTGCTGCGGGACGACGGCGCGCCCGGTCCCGGTCCGGCCGCGGGGGCCGACCTCGGGCCCGTGCCCGGCCTGACCGAGCTGTCCGACCTCGTGGGTGCGGCCCGGCGCCTCGGCGACGCCGTCGTGCTGCACGAGACGGGTGCGCCGTACGCGCTCGCGCCGGTCGCCGAGGTGACCGCCTACCGCGTCGCGCAGGAGGCCCTGAGCAACGCCCGCCAGCACGCTCCGGGGCAGCCCGTCGAGGTCGCGCTGGCGTACGCCGACGACGCCGTCCGGCTGAGCGTGGTGAACCCGGTCGGGGCCGGGGCGGCGACGCCCGCCGGCGGTCGGAGGGCCGGGTTCGGCCTCGCCGGCATGCGCGAGCGGGCCGCGCTGGTCGGCGCCGCGCTCGAGGCCGGACCGGCGACGGACGGGACCTGGCGGGTCGGGCTCACGCTCCCCCGCCCCGGGGCCGGGACCGCGCCGGACGACGACCTCGCAGGGGCTGCGTCGTGACCCGGCTCGTGCTCGTCGACGACCAGGCGGTGATCCGCGCCGGGTTCCGGGTGATCTTCGAGAGCGAGGACGACCTCGAGGTCGTCGGCGAGGCCTCCACCGGTCCCGACGCGGTCGCCGTCGTCGCGCGCACGGCACCCGACGTAGTCTGCATGGACGTGCGGATGCCCGGCGGGGACGGGCTCGCCGCCACGCGTCGGATCCTGGCCGCCGGCCCCGACGCCCCGGCCGTCCTGGTCGTCACCACGTTCGACCTCGACGAGTACGTCTTCGGGGCCCTCGAGGCGGGCGCCAGCGGTTTCCTCCTCAAGGACGCGGAGCCCGAGGAGCTGGTCGCGGCCGTCCGGCGCCTGGCCGACGGGTCCGGGCTGCTGGACCAGGCCGTGACGCGGCGGGTGATCGCGGAGTTCGCCCGTCGCCAGCCCGCCCCCGCCCCCGGCGGTGCGGCGGCCCTGCTCACCGCGCGGGAGGCCGACATCGTCCGCGTCCTCGCGCTCGGCCGCTCCAACGAGGAGATCGCCCGCGAGCTGTTCATCGAGCCCAGCACGGTCAAGTCCCACCTCACCCGGGCCATGGCCAAGATCGGGACCCGGGACCGGCTGCAGACCGTCGTCTGGGCCTACCGGAACGGCCTCGCCCGGGTCGGCGACGAGCCGCGGTCTGATCCCTGAGGACGCCGTCCTCGGAGCGCAGCCCTGCTGCGCAAACGGCGTTGGCGCGGTAGTTGGCTAAACACTTATGGACTCAAGTGTTTAGCGATAGCGTTGGTGACGTGCCGGACGAGCCGACGGACGGAGCCGGGGCGTCGGAACCCGTGCGGGCTCCTCGGGTCCGCGTCCCCGTGCCGCCGATCGGTCTCGAGCGGCAGCACTGGGCACCTTCGGCCGCCGTCGGCTACACGCGACGCGAACGCAGCGGGACCGGCGCCTACCGCTCCGCCGTCCCCGCAGAGATCGCCGACCTGACCCTTGCGCTGCCCGCCGAGCTGGTCGCCGACTCGGAGGACGCGGCGGCGGAGATCGCCCGGTTCGACGCGTCGAGCCAGCACACGATCGGCGCCGTGACGGCCGTCCTGCTGCGCTCCGAGTCGTCGTCCTCCTCTCAGATCGAGCAGATCACGGCCAGCGCCCGAGCCATCGCGGAGGCGGAGCTCACCGGCCTCGGGTCGGGCAACGCCGTCGGGATCGTCGACAACATGCACGCGATGGCCGAGGCGCTGCAGCGGACGGACCACCTCACGGTGGACGGCATCGCCGAGATCCAGCGGACCCTGCTGGCCCGGCACGCGCCCCGGCTGGTCGGCTGGCGCGCGGAGCCGGTCTGGGTCGGGGGCCGCGGATCGACGCCCGTGACCGCGGACTTCGTCGCCCCCGACCACCGCAGGATCCTCGCGGCCCTCGAGGACCTCGTGACGTTCGCCGGACGCGACGACCTGCCGGTGCTGCCCCAGATCGCCGTGGCGCACGCCCAGTTCGAGACGATCCACCCCTTCGCGGACGGCAACGGTCGGACGGGCCGGGCACTGGTGCACCTCATGCTGCGCAGCAAGCAGCTGGTCCGGACAGCGACGGTGCCGATCTCCGGCGGTCTGCTGGTGGGCAAGGACACCTACTTCGAGGCGCTCGGCGCCTACCGCGCGGGAGATGCGGCACCCATCGTCGACGAGCTCAACCACGCGGCGCTGCGGTCCGTCCACCAGGGACGACGACTGATCGACCGGATGTCGCAGCTGCGGGACACCTGGCGAGCCACGGTGCGCGCCCGTTCGGACTCGACGGTCTGGCGGATCATCGACCTGCTGCCCGGCCACCCGGTCCTGGACGCCGAGACCATCGCCCGCCGCACCGGGGTGCACGCCGCCGGCGTGCGGCGCTCGGTGGCTCCGCTCCTCGAGGCCGGGATCCTGGTCGCGAGCCAGCACTTCAAGTCGCACAAGCAGCTCTACCGGGCGCCGGCCGTGCTCGACCTGCTCGACGACTACGCGACGGAGGTCGGTCGCCGGCAACGCTGAGCGGACCTTCCTCAGAAGGGGGTGAGCTCGAGCGAGAAGACGTCGGCGCACTCCCGGCAGGACCCGAGCCGCTGCGAGCGGTCCAGCGGCGCGGTCCACTCGGCGACCGTGCCCTCGGCCGGGCGGCGGCAGGGCCGCACGGAACCGAACCGCGTCGGCACCCGGCAGCGGCCCGGGTGGCGGCGCGTCGGCTCCGGGACCGCCACGAGCTCGGGCTGGTCGGGCACCCCGTCATCCTGCCGCCCCCGGGACTCCCACCGGCACCTCCCCGCCGAGCTGTCGGTGGCCTGGCGGAGGATCGTCGGAACCGCACCCATCCCGACGACGAGAGGACCGCGTGAGCCGACGACAGCTGCTCAACGCCCCCGAGGACGTGGTCCCGGAGGCCCTCGAGGGCCTGGCCCTCACGCACCCGGACCTGGTCACGTACGAGCCGGGGGCCGCCCTGGTCCTGCGCCGCGCGTTCACGCCGGGCAAGGTCGGCCTCGTGTCGGGCGGGGGTTCCGGCCACGAGCCCCTGCACGCCGGCTTCGTCGGCGTCGGGATGCTCGACGTCGCGGTCGCCGGGGCCGTCTTCGCCTCCCCGAACGCGCTGCAGGTCCACGCCGGGACGACGGCCGCCGACCAGGGCGCCGGCGTCCTGCAGGTCGTGAAGAACTACACCGGCGACGTCCTGAACTTCCGGATCGCCGCCGAGATCGCCGCGGACGAGGGCCTCGAGGTGGCCTCCGTCCTGGTCGACGACGACCTGGCCACCGCCGGCAGCAAGGTCGGCCGCCGCGGCACCGCGGCGGTCCTCGCGGTCGAGAAGGTCTGCGGGGCCGCGGCCGAGGCGGGGGCGGACCTCGCGACCCTGGCCGCGCTCGGCCGACGCGTGGTGGGCTCGTCGCGCTCGATGGCCCTCGCGCTGGCCGCCGGGACGCACCCGGGCGACGCCGGGCCGGCCTTCACGCTGCCCGACGACCTGGTCGAGCTGGGTGTCGGCATCCACGGCGAGCGCGGGACGGGCCGGGTGCCCTTCGCCCCGGCCGACGAGCTGGTCGACAGGCTCGTCGCGCCGCTCGTCGAGGACCTGGCGCTGGACGGGTCCGTCCCGGTGGTCGCGATCGTCAACGGCCTCGGCGGGACCGGGCCGCTGCAGCTCTCCGTCGTCGCCCGCCGGGTCCACCACCACCTGCGCGCCTGCGGCGTCGGCGTCGCCCGCAGCCTCGTCGGCTCCTACGTCACCTCGCTGGACATGGAGGGCGTCTCGGTCACCCTCGTCCGCGCCGACGACGAGCTGCTGCGCCTGTGGGACGCCCCCGTCCGTACGCCCGCCCTGACCTGGTGAGGAGCCCGACCGCCATGACCGACCCCGTGCTCGACGGCGCGTTCGCGCGCTCCTGGTTCGACGCATTCCGCGTCACCTTCGCGACCCAGGCCGACCGGCTCGCCGACCTGGACCGGCAGGCCGGCGACGGCGACTTCGGCGCCAACCTGACGTCGGCGCTGACCCGCGCCCAGGGGTTCGTCGACGGGGACGAGCCGCGGACGTACGCAGACGTGCTGCTGGCCGTGTCGAAGGGCTTCCTCGCCACCGGCGGCACCAGCGGGCCGCTCTTCGGGATGTGGTTCCGCGACCTCGCCCGGGCCGCGGACGACTCGGCGACCGTCGCGACGCTGGCGGCCGGCGTGGCGGGCGGGCTCGCCACGATCCAGCGGCTCGCCGGTGCGGAGGTCGGCGACGCCACGATGGTCGACGCGATCGACCCGGCCGCCAAGGCCCTCGCGGGTGCCGCCGAGGCCGGCAGCGCGGTGGCCGACGCTCTCGAGGCCGCGGCCACGGCCGCCCGCGACGGGGCGATCTCCACCCGCGACCTGCTGGCCGGCCGCGGCCGCGCCAGCTACGTCGGCGAGGTCGCGCGCGGCGTGCTCGACCCGGGGGCCGTCGCGGTCGCCCTGTTCTTCGCCGCCGGCGCGCAGGCCGCGACGGGTGCCGAGCGGGACCCGGGCTGGCTCGACGGACCCGACGCGGCCGAGGCCGAGTCGCGGCCCGAGCCCCACGCCGCGTCCGACGCAGCCCCGCCCCCGGTCGGGCAGGCGGCGCTCGACGACCTGCACGAGCGGCTGCGCCGGTTCCGTGAGGTGCCGCTGCCCCGCGGCCACGGCTGGGAGCGCGGCGTGGACGCGGCCTTCCTCCGCGACCTGGTGCGGCACTGGGCGGAGACGTACGACTGGCGTGCCCACGAGGAGCAGGTCCGCGCCTGGCCCTGGGTCCGCAGCAGCGGCGGGGAGGTCCCCCTCCGGGCGGTGCACCAGCGCAGCGGGCGGCCGGGGAGCCCCGCGCTGCTGCTCCTGCACGGGTGGCCCGACTCGGTGCTGCGGTTCGCGAAGGTGCTGCCGCTGCTGGGTGACGTGGACGTCGTGGTCCCGGCGCTGCCCGGCTTCCCGTTCGCCGTCCCGCTCGACGAGCCGGGCGTCCGGCCGCGGGAGATGGCGGCGGCGTGCGCCGCGCTGATGGCCGAGCTCGGGCACGACCGCTACGTCGTCTCGGCGGGCGACGTCGGCAGCGAGGTCGCCGACTGGGTGGCGGCCGACCACGCCGCGCACGTGTCGGCGCTGCACCTGACCGACGTCTCGCAGAACCGCTACCGGGTCGACCCGCCGACGGACCTCTCGGAGGAGGAGCGGGCCTACGTCGCCCGCGGCCACGCGTGGCAGGAGGCGGAGGGCGGCTACTCCCACGAGCAGGCGACCAAGCCGCACACCCTCGCGATCGGGCTCGGCGACTCCCCCGCCGGCACGGCCGCCTGGATCGCGGAGAAGCTGCGCTCGTGGACCGACAGCCAGGGCGACGTCGCGACGGTGTTCACGCCCGACGAGCTGCTGACCTGGGTGAGCGCCTACTGGTTCTCTGGCGCGATCGGGACGTCGTTCACCGCGTACGTCGACGGCGGCCCGAAGCCGGCCGAGCGACTGCGGCCGCCCACCGCGTTCACGGTCTTCCCGCACGACCTCGTGAACGCGCCCCGGTCGTTCGCGGAACGCTTCTACGACGTCCGCGTCTGGCGCGAGGAACCGTCCGGCGGGCACTTCGCCGCGTGGGAGCGGCCCGAGGCCTTCGTCCGCGGGGTCCGGGACGCGCTGGCGCTGGCCGAGGGCACCTAGCGGACGTGCGGGTGGGCTAGAGGACCGAGTGGTCGCCGATGCCGTGGTAGCGGCGGTCGTGGTAGACGAGCGGGGCGCTGGGCTCGTCCGCCACGGCGGACTCCACGGCGAGCACGGAGACCAGCACGCTGCGGCCCACGGGCGTGCGCTGCACGATCTCGCCGCGGATCCAGGCCGCCGAACCCGTGAGGACCGGCTCACCCGTCGGCAGCGACCACCAGTCGGTGGTGGCGAAGCGGTCGATGCCGCTGGTGGCGAACCGCGCGGAGACCTCGACCTGGTCGGCCGTCAGGAAGTTCACGACGAGGGTCGGGGCGACGGACAGCAGGCGCCACGCCGACGAGGCCGAGTCGACGGAGAAGGCGAGCAGCGGCGGGTCCGCGGAGACCGAGATCAGCGAGGTGGCGGTGAAGCCGACCGGCTGGCCGTCGACGGTGGTCGTGATGACGACGACACCCGCCGGGTGGTTCCGGAACACCCCCTTGAACGCGTCGGCCCCGAGGGGCGACCGGTCCAGGGACGGGTCGTTCAGCTGGGCAGAGGAGGTCATCGGTGCTTCCTTGGCCGTACGGACGGAGTCGCGGGGACAGCGTGCTCCCTCACCTCAAGCAGATCGGGGCGCGGCTTGATTCCGTGAGGCATCCCACACCGCGCGCGACCGGGTCGAGCGGAGCCCCGGGGCGGTGAGAGGTGGGTCGACAGGAGCGTCGGACCCGGATGAGACGCTGGCGGCCCGTCCGGGCAGAAGAACCCGTCCGAGCAGAAGAAGAGGTGCGTTGATGCAGGCCGTCGTCTACGACCAGGCGCTGAAGTTCGAGGTGCGCGAGATCCCCGAGCCCGAGGCGGGCCCAGGCGAGGTCAAGATCAAGGTGACGCAGGCGGGCTTCTGCGGCACCGACCTGCACCTGCACCACGGCGGCTTCGGCGCGAGGTTCCCGCTGATCCCGGGGCACGAGGGCGTCGGCGTCGTCACGGCCCTCGGCGACGGCGTCACCGGTTTCGAGGTCGGCCAGCAGGTCGTCGTCAACCCCAACGCCTACTGCGGCCTCTGCGCCTACTGCCGCGCCGGCGACCTGGTGCGCTGCGAGAACCTCCTGGCCGTCGGCGTGAACCGCGACGGCATGTTCGCCGAGTACGTCTCGGTCCCGGCCGGGCAGGTGTTCGTCGCCGACGGCCTCGAGCCCGACACGGCCGTGCTGACCGAGCCGGCCTCGTGCGCGATGCACGGCCTCGAGCGCCTCCGCCCCCGTCCGGGGACCAGCGCCCTCGTGTTCGGGGCCGGGCCGACCGGCACCCTGCTGGCCCAGATGATGGCCTCCGGCGGCGTCTCCCACGTGACCGTCGCCGACCCGTCCGAGGCCAAGCTCGCCACGGTGAGCGGGCTCGGCATCGACCAGACCGTCACGATCGGCCGGATCACCGAGGAGACCACCGCGCAGGTCACCGACCAGCTGCGCGCCGCCTCGCCGACCGGCACGGGCTACGACATCGTCGTCGAGGCCACCGGCTCGTCGGTCGTGGGCGACCTCGGCCTCCCGCTGCTCCGCAACGGCGGCACCCTGCTGGTCTACGGCGTGGCCCGCGAGGAGGCCCGGCTCGCCCTGTCGCCGTACGAGATGTTCCGTCGCGAGCTGACCGTGCTCGGCTCGTTCGCGGAGATGACGTCCTTCGAGGCGGCGCTGAACGCGCTGCGGAGCCGGCGGGTCCGGACCGACGGCCTGATCACCCACCGCTTCGGCCTCGCCGACTACGGGCACGCGATCGAGGCGGCCCAGCACGACGGGACCGCGCACAAGATCGTCATCGTCCCGTGAGTCCTGAGCCCGCGGGCCCCGGCTCCACGGGCCCCGTCCGGTCCGCGGTCGTCACGGGCGCGGCCGGCGGGATCGGCGGCGCGATCGCCCGGCGGCTGGCGGCGGACGGGCTGGCGGTCTCCGTGCTCGACCTCCCGTCCGCGCGGGCCGGGCTGGACACGCTCGTCGCCGAGCTGGCGGCCGACGGGCGGACCGGTCTGGCGCTGGCCTGCGACGTGACGGACGCGGGTTCCGTGGACGCGGCGGTCGCGGCGCACGTGGAGCGGTTCGGCGGCCTCGACGTCATGGTCGCGAACGCCGGGATCGCGGTCACGGCCGCGCTGGTCGACACGACGCCGGAGCAGTGGCGGACGACGCTCGACGTGAACCTGACCGGAGTCTTCCACTGCTACGCCGCGGCCGCCCGGCAGCTCGTCGCCCAGGGCCGGGGCGGGCGGATCATCGGCGCCGCCTCGGTCGCCGCCCACCGCGGTGGCAAGTGGCAGTCGGCCTACTCGGCGACCAAGTTCGCCGTGCGCGGGATGAGCCAGTCCCTCGCGCAGGAGCTGGCCGAGCACCAGATCACCGTGAACGTCTACAGCCCCGGCGTCGTCCAGACCCCCATGTGGGAATCGATCGACGTCGCCCTGGCCGGCCGGAACGGCACCGCGGTCGGCTCCGAGATGCAGGCGATGGTCGCGGGCATCCCGCTGGGGCGCCTGGAGGTCCCGGCCGACGTGGCCGGCGTCGTCTCCTTCCTCGCCTCCCCCGACTCCGCGTACGTGACCGGGCAGTCGATCGTCGTCGACGGGGGCATGTGGTTCTCCTGACGTGATGACGATGACGTGATGCCGGGCGGGCATCGGCCGGTGCCCGGACGGTCCTGGTCGGCGGAGGTCGCGCGCCGGACGATGGGGACGTGAGCAGCAGCTGGCGGCCCGACGAGCTCGACCTCGTCGAGCGGGCGCACGAGCTGGAGATCGCCGTACGCCGGCCGGACGGCACGCTGCGGCGCTGGACGCCGGTCTGGGTGGTCGTCATGGACGGCCACGTGCACGTCCGGAGCTGGTACCGGCGTGGCACGGGCTGGTTCGGGCACGCCGTCACCGACCGCCTGGCCCGGGTGCGCGTCCCCGGGCTCGAGGCCGACGTCGACGTGGTCGACGTCGGGGGTGCGGGCGGCGGGCCGGCCACCGGCGACCTGCCGGAGCGGGTCGACGCGGCGTACCGGGCGAAGTACGGCAGGCAGGGTGCCGCGTCGATGGTCACGCCGGAGGCTGTGGCTACCACGCTGCGGCTCGACCCCACGCGCTGAGCCGGAGACGCCGGGAGACGCGTTCGGTGGGAGGCTTTCCGGAGCCCGCCCCGGCCACGCCGGACCACCCCGACGAGAGCGACCCGTACGCATGCACCTCTACCTCGACACCGCCGACCGCGCCGCGGCGGAACCGCTGCTGGCGACCGGGCTGTTCGCCGGCCTGACCACGAACCCGACGATCCTGCAGCGCGCGTCGCGCGGGGTCGCCGACATCGAGGACATCTACGCGTGGGCGCGGGCGGCCGGGGCGAAGGAGATCTTCTTCCAGGCCTGGGGCGAGGACACCGCCACGCTGGTCGAGCGGGGCCTGCGGCTGAGCGCGCTCGGGCCCGACGTGGTCGTCAAGCTCGTCGCCTCCAAGGCCGGCGCAGCGGCCTGCGTCGAGCTGGCCGGTCGCGGCATCCCCACCCTGCTGACGGCGGTCTACCACCCGGGCCAGGCGATGGTCGCCGCCGCGGCCGGGGCGACCTACATCGCGCCCTACCTCGGTCGGCTCGCCGACGCCGGCCGGGACGCGATGGGCGACGTGCTCGCCATGCACCAGCTCCTCACCGCGACCGGCAGCAGCACCCGGGTCCTGCTCGCGAGCATCCGCGACGTCGACTCGATGGTCACCCTGGCCCGGTCCGGCGTGCAGCACTTCACCTTCGCGCCGACCGTAGCCGAGGCGTTCTTCACCGACGAGCTCACCGCCGCCGCCTCGCGGGCGTTCGAGGAAGCGGTCACGGCGACCAACCGATGAGCGCGACCGACCCCTCGCTCCTGGGGGCACCGGAGGCCGGGCCGGCGGTCGTCGTCGCCGGCGACGCGTTCGTCGACCTCACCTCGACCACGGCCGCGGACGGCGGACCCGCGTACGCGCCGCACCCCGGTGGCTCCTGCCTGAACGTCGCGGTCGGCCTCGGCCGGCTCGGCGTCCTGACGGGGCTGCTGGCCCGGGTGTCCGACGACGGGTTCGGCGGGCTGGTGCGGCGCCACCTGACCGGGTCGGGCGTCGCCGGGACGTTCCTGCTGCCGAGCACCGACCCCACCGGGCTGTCGGTGGCCGACGTGGTCGACGGCGTGGCCGGCTACCGCTTCTACAACGAGGGCACCGCCGACCGCGGTCTCCGGCCGGAGCACCTGGCCGGGCTCGCGCTGCCGGCGGGCGCGGCGCTACACGTCGGCTCGGTCGCCCTCGCGTACGAACCGCAGGCCGGCACGCTGACCGGCCTGCTGCGGGCCGAGGCGGGGCGGCGGCTGATCTCCCTCGACCCGAACGTCCGCCCGTCGGTCATCGCGGACCGCGACCGCTACCTCGCCCAGCTCGACGACTGGGTCGCGCTGAGCGACGTGGTCAAGGTCAGCGACGAGGACCTGGCCTGGCTGCACCCCGGGGAGGACGTCGAGACCGTCGCGCGACGGTGGCTCGAGGCCGGTCCGGCCCTGGTCCTGGTGACCTCCGGCGCGGCGGGGGCGTGGGCCGCGACTGCCGCCGCCGAGGCGCGGGTGCCGACGCCGCGGGTCGTCGTCGCCGACACCGTCGGGGCGGGCGACGCCTTCATGTCGGCCACCCTCGCCTTCCTGTGGCGTACCGGCCGCCTCGACCGCGCGGGTGCCGGCTCGCTCGACCGAGCCGACCTGGAGGCGCTGCTCGCGTACGCCGCCCGCGTCGCCGCCGACACCTGCACGCGGGCCGGGGCGGAACCTCCCCGTTGGGACGACGGTTTCGTCCCCGAACCTCCCGTCAGCTGACGGCCGGGACGGACGCGACGGACAGGCGCAGGACGCGGGCGGCGGGGGTTCCGGAGGTGCTCGTGAGCCTCAGGGCCCGGCCGTCGGGGCTCCCGCCCGTGGTCCACACGGGGAGCGCGGCCGGGAAGACCTGCTCCACCGAGATCGCGGTGCCGGGTTCGAGGCCGGGGACCCCGGACAGGTCGAGCGTGACCTCGGGCTGCCCCGGGTCGCGCGACCAGACGAAGAGGTGGCAGCCGGCGTCCCCGGCCAGGCCCAGCGCCACCCAGGCGTCGTCCCAGCCCGGCAGCCCGAGCGGCCAGAAGGGCACGGTCGAGGCGAGGTCCTCGCGCAGGTCGCGGCCCAGCCGGACCGCCTCGGCGACCAGGGCGCGCTCGTCGGGCGTCATCGCGTCGAGGTGGCCGGACAGGTAGAGGCGGCCCGAGAGCCCGGTGACCAGGGTGAACGCCGCCTCCTCCGGCGTCATCCCCGGCTGGGGGTAGGCCCAGCTGGCGGCCTGCTCGGGCAGCACGAGCATCGGGGCGGAGGCCGCGACCGGCGGGTAGCGCAGCGGGTCCTGCTGGTCGGAGGTCGACTGCAGCTGCAGCCGGGACAGCATCGCCGGGTCGGAGCGCATCGCCCCGGAACCGCAGTTCTCCAGGACGAGCGCGGGGTGCCGGTCGAGGACACCGTCGAGCCAGGCCAGGTGCGCGCGGTTGTGCCGCAGCAGGCCGTCGCCGACGCTGTCCGCGTCGTGGTCGGTGCCGGGCCCCGGGTCCACGTTGTAGTCCAGCTTCAGGTAGCCGACGCCGAGGTCGGCCACCAGCCGGTCGACGACCGCGTCGAGGTGGGCCCGGGCGGCGGGGTGGCGCAGGTCGAGGTGGTGGCGGTCGTGCTCGACCAGCCGCTGCCCGGCGCGTTGCAGGAAGGCGTCGTCCGGCAGCCGGTCGGCCAGCGGGCTGCGGACCCCGACGACCTCCGGCTCCAGCCAGAGCCCGGCTGTCATGCCGTGGCCGCGGATCCGCTCGAGGACCTCCCCGATGCCGCCGGGGAAGCGGGTGCGCGAGGGCAGCCACTCCCCCACGCTGTCCCACCAGTGGCCGGTCTCGTCGTACCAGCCGGCGTCGATGCAGAAGACCTCCGCCCCGACGGCCGCGGCGGCGTCGACCAGCGGGAGCAGACGCGCGGTGGTCGGGTCGCCCTCGAGGGTGTTCATGTAGTCGTTGAAGACGATGCGGGGCGGGGTGTCGACCGGGTGCGGCCGCCGGCGGGAGCGGCGGTGGCGCGTGAGGTGGCCGACGGCCGTGGTGAGGTCCGGCGCGACCGTGACGGCCACGGGGACGGACGTGAACGCGTCGCCCGGCGCGAGGACCGTCAGCCACTGGTGGTCGGCGTCGGTCGGCCCGCCGACGGCGAGGTGGCCGTCGACCGTGTCCTCGCCCAGGTCGTAGCGCCACGGCCCGTTGTGCTCGACCTGCCAGGCCCAGGCCACGCCGCCGTCGGGGGCGACGGCGGCCGCGACCGGGAGGTGCGTGCCGCTCGACCAGGTCCCGGTGGACACGACCCGGCGGGCGCTGCGCGGGTCCTGGCCCGTCAGCTCCTGGCCCAGCGCGGGGAAGCGGATCGCGTCGCCGGGTTCGGTGAACCACCGCCCCTCGCCCAGCCACTCGCTGAACGCCCGGTGCAGGGTCCAGCGCCGTACGCCGCAGGGTTCCGTGGAGCCGGCCGGACGGCCGAAATGGGTGGCGAACGAGACGACCGAGCGCAGGACCGCCGGCTCCGCGCCGTCGTTCACGACCCGGACCCGCGAGCGCAGCACCGGGACGTCGTCGGCCAGCTCGAGCAGGAGCTCGGCCCGCAGCCCGCTGACGGGGTCGGCCACGGTGAGGACGAGCTCCCGCCCGCCCCGCACGACGGCGTCGCGGTGGTCCACGTAGCGGGCCCGACGTCCGACCACCGTCTGCACCAGCCGGTCGGTCGCGGGCGCGTGGCCGTCGCGGACCGTCAGCACCTCGACCAGCGGCCGCCCGGCCGGGAGCTCGAGGTCGGTCGCGCCGACGCGGACGCCCGCCAGGTAAGGGGCGGCGTCGTCCGACCAGGCGATCTCGACCGTCAGCGCCTCGTGGCCCCAGCGCAACCGTTCCGTCATGCCCGCTCCGGTCTCCTGCGGAGCCGCCCGCGGCGACGCCTGCTCCGGCGATGATCCCGGTCCGCCGTCCCTCGTCCACGACGGGGGTCGGGGGCCGGCCCGGGGTCTACCGTGACCGGGTGACCCGCCGAGTGCTCTACGCGAGCTTCGCGACCAAGAACCTGAGCGGCGGCGTGGACGTGCACCTGCACCACATCGCCCTGCTGCGCGCGGCGGGCATCGAGGCCTCGCTGTGGCTGCCGCAGCCCGGGACCCCCGCCTGGATGGGCGACGTGCCGGTCGTGACGGGTCCCACCGTCGAGGTCGGCGCCGACGACGTCGTGATCTTCCCGGAGGCACCCGTCGTGCCCGGCACAGACCCCGCCCCTGGCGCGCGCAAGATCATCTTCAACCAGAACCACTTCTACACGTACGCCACCTGGGACGGCCCGCTCGACGGCTACCCCGGCTGGGACCCGGCGCCCGCGGTGTGGGCGGTGTCCGAGGAGTCCGCGCAGGTCCTCCGCGCGCTGAACCCGTCGCTCCCGGTGACCGTGGTGCCGCCGCCGGTCGACCCCGACCTCTTCACCCCCGCCGCCACGCGCTCCGGGATCGCGCTCCTGCCCAAGAAGCGACCGCACGAGGCCGTCCTGCTCCGCCGGCTGCTCGAGCAGGACCCCCGCGTCCCCGCCGGTGCCGTCCACGTCCTCGCCGACGTGCCCCGCTCGGAGGTCGTCCGCGTCCTGGCCGGGGCCGCCGTGTTCGTCGCGCTGTCGCACACCGACAGCTTCGGGCTGCCGGTCGCCGAGGCCATGCTGTCGGGCTGCCTGGTCGCGGGCTACGACGGCGGCGGCGGGATCGCCCTGTTCGACGCGCCCGGCGCCTGGCGCGTCCCCGAGCAGCGGCCGCTGCTCCTCGCCGACCGCGTCGCGGACCTGCAGTCGCGCCAGGAGGAGCTGAGCCACCTCTCCGAGGCCAACCGCGCCTGGGTCCAGGCCCGTCACAGCCCGGCCGTCGTCGCCGTCACCCTCCTGGCCGCCGTCGCCGACGCCCGTACGCGCCCCGGCGCCGCGAGCACGGCCACCCACCCCGCCGCCTGGCTCGACCGCATGCCCGACGGGTTCACCAAGACCGGCTGAGCCGGCTCCCGTAGGCCCGCAGCCGCACGTCCCAGCCGCCTCAGGACTTTCACGTTTACGTGAAACCCCGGTACTCACCACGGCAGATCTGCCGTGGCCAGTACGGGACTTTCACGTTTACGTGAAAGTCCTGGGACGCCTGGGACGTGGACTCGCCGGTACGAGAGGGGTCAGGCGGGCGGGTCAGGAGACGACGACGACCTCGAGGGTGCGGGGGCCGTGGACGCCTTCGACGCGGTTGAGCTCGATGTCGCTGGTGGCGCTGGGGCCGCTGATCATCGTCGTCGGGCGGACGGGGTCGAGGAGCGCGAGGGCCTGGGGGACGTCGGGGACGACCTGGTCGGCGCGGACGACGCAGAGGTGGTAGTCCGGGACGAGGGTCAGCAGCCGGCGGCCCTGGTCGAGCGAGGCGTCGAGGACGATCGTGCCGGTCTCGGCGACGGCCAGCGCGCAGGCGGTGACGACGCCGTCGAGGCCGTCGAGCGTGTCGACGGTCAGCCCGGCGCCCTCGTCGGGGCGGTCGCGCCGTACGTCGACGTCGGTCTGCTCGAACCAGCCCTGCTCGACCCCCGGCGGGACCGCGACCGTGCGCGCGCCCTGCTCGGCGAGCGCGGCCGCGATCGTCGTGGCGAGCTCGTCGGGGGTGCTCCGCCGGACGCGGGCCTTGTAGTCCACGAGGCGGTCGACCAGGAGCTCGACGAGCTCCTCGGTCGTCGACGAACGTTCCCGGCGGTAGTCGCGGGCGATCGCCTCGTACGGCAGGTCGGGCGGCGGGGCGAGGCGGTGCGCGTCCCGGATCCGGCCGAGCACGGCCTCGCGCGCCGAACCCGTCCGACCCTGAGGGTCGGTCACGACCGGTCCCCGTCGTGCGTCGCGGCCCACCAGTCCCGGAACGTCTGCTGCGGCGGTCGTGCGAGGTCGCGCGTCTCCGTCCACTGCTTGACCACGGGCAGCGGGACCTCGCCGATCGCCCCGCGCTTGCGCCCGAGGAGCCGGCCGAGCCGGCCGCTGCGCAGCGCGAGCCGCCAGCGCCGCGGGTCGCGCATGACGAAGGACAGCGTGCGCATCGCCGCCGCCTCCGCGCTCGGCACCGTGTGCTCCTCGGCGTACTCCTCCGTGTGCCGCGCACGCAGGTGGACGAGGATCTCCGGGATGTTGATCTTGACCGGGCAGGCGTCGTAGCAGGCGCCGCACAGCGACGACGCGAACGGCAGGGACGCGTTGTCCTCGACCCCGGTCAGCAGCGGCGACAGGATCGCGCCGATCGGGCCCGGGTAGACCGACCCGTACGCGTGCCCCCCGGCCCGCTCGTAGACGGGGCAGACGTTGAGGCAGGCGCTGCAGCGGATGCAGTTCAGGGCGTCGCGGCCGTCGGCGTCGGCGAGGACCTGCGTACGCCCGTTGTCGAGCAGCACGAGGTGGAACTCCTGCGGCCCGTCGTCGGGCGTGAGCCCGGTCCACATCGACGTGTACGGGTTCATCCGCTCACCGGTGCTGGACCGCGGCAGCAGCTGCAGGAACACCTCGAGGTCGGTGTAGCGCGGGACGAGCTTCTCGATGCCCATCACCGTTATCAGCGTCTGCGGCAGGGTCAGGCACATCCGCCCGTTGCCCTCCGACTCGACGACGCCGATCGTGCCGGTCTCGGCGATCGCGAAGTTGGCGCCGCTGATCGCCACCTGCGCCGACAGGAACTTGCGGCGCAGGTGCAGCCGGGCCGCGCCGGCGAGGACGGACGGCTCGTCGGTCAGGTCGGGGTCGACGTCGCCCATCTCGTCGAGGAAGATCTGTCGGATCTCGGACCGGTTCCGGTGGATGGCCGGCACGAGGATGTGGCTCGGCTTGTCGTGCCCGAGCTGCACGATGAGCTCGGCGAGGTCGGTCTCCCACGCGGAGATGCCGGCGGCCTCGAGCGCCTCGTTGAGCCCGATCTCCTGGGTGGCCATCGACTTGACCTTGACGACCTCGTCCACGCCCTTGGCCTGCACGAGGGCGGTGACGATCCGGTTGGCCTCGTCCGCGTCGCGCGCCCAGTGGACGACGCCGCCGCGGGCGGTGACGGCCGCCTCGAGCTGCTCGAGGTAGTCGGGCAGGTGGGCCATCGTGTGGACCTTGAGCTGCCGGCCGGCCCCGCGGAGCTCCTCCCAGTCGGGCAGCTCCGCCACGACGCTCGCCCGCTTGGCGCGGATGGTCCGGGTCGCGTGACCGAGGTTGGCCCGCAGCTGGGTGTCGGCGAGCGCGTGCCGGGCCGCGTCGGGGAAGCTCTCGTCCCCGCGCAGGTTCCCGACCCCGCGGGGCGCGGACGGCGGCAGCGTCGGCATGCCGAGCATCACGGCGCTCATGCCCGGCCGTCCAGCACGCCGGAGGTCGCGCGGTCGCGGCCGGCCTGGTCGAGGACGTACGGGCGGGCGCGGGTCGCCGCGAGGATCTGCGCCAGGTGGACGGTGCCGACCCCGGAACGGATCCGCGAGAGCCCGCCGCCGATGTGCATGAGGCAGGAGCTGTCGCCGGCGCTGCAGAGCTGGGCGCCGGTGTCGAGGACGTGGCGCATCTTGTCGGTGAGCATCGCGGTCGAGGTGTCCGCGTTCTTCACCGCGAAGGTCCCGCCGAAGCCGCAGCACTGGTCCGCGTCGGGCAGGTCGACCAGCTGGATCCCGTCGACGGCCTGCAGCAGCCGCAGCGGCTTGTCGCCGACCCGCAGCATCCGCAGCGAGTGGCAGGTCGGGTGGTAGGTGACCCGGTGCGGGAAGTAGGCGCCGACGTCGGTGACGCCGAGGACGTCGACGAGCAGCTCGGACAGCTCGTACGTCTTGCCCGCCACGTGACCCACGGCGTCCTGCAGCCCGGCGCTGCCGAACCGCCGCGCGACCATGCCGTGCTGGTGCCGCACCGACCCGACGCAGGAGCCGGACGGGGCGACGACGGCGTCGTACGGGGCGAAGACGTCCGCGAACCGCTCGACCAGCGGCAGCGCGGCCTTCTGGTAGCCGGTGTTGACGTGCATCTGCCCGCAGCAGGACTGCTCCGCCGGGAAGTCCACGGTGTGGCCGAGCCGTTCGAGCACGTCGACGGTCGCCCGGCCCACGTCCGGGAACATGGCGTCCGCCAGGCAGGTGATCAGCAGCCCGATCTTCACGGCCTCGCCTTCGTCGCGGTGGTCTGGGTCGCGGTGCCGACGTCGTCGGGACCGTGCACGCCCACGGGAGCGTAGCGCCGCAGGTCGAGCCGGTCGGCCGTCCGCGCCCGCATCTCCTCCAGCGTCCCCGTCGACGAACCCGCCGTCCGGGCCTGGACCATCACGTTGCCGAGCGCCGTGGCCTCCACGGGACCGGCCAGCACGGTCCGCCCGGTGGCGTCGGCGGCCAGCTGGCAGAGCAGCGCGTTCTGCGCGCCGCCGCCGACCACGTGCACGACCTCGACCCGCCGCCCGGTCAGCCGCTCGGCCTGGTCGAGGGTGCGCGCGTACGCGGCGGCCAGCGACGCGAGCACGCAGCGCACCACCTCGGCGCGGGTCCCGGGGACGGCCTGCCCGGCCTCGCGGCAGGCCCGGCGGATCCGCTCGGGCATGTCGTCGGGGGCGATGAACCGCTCGTCGTCGACGTCGATGACCGGCCCGTCGTCCGGCAGCCGCCCGGCCTGCTCGAGCAGGTCGGCCAGGTCGGCCGGCTCGCCCTCGTCGGACCAGGAGCGCAGCGACTCCGACAGCAGCCACAGGCCGCCGACGTTGCGCAGGAAGCGGGTGCGGCCGTCGACGCCGCCCTCGTTGGTGAAGTTCGCCTCCCGGCTGCCCGCGGTGAGCACGGGGGCGTCGAGCTCCAGCCCGACCAGCGACCAGGTGCCCGAGGAGACGTACGCCCAGCGCGGGTCGGTGGCCGGGACCCCGACGACGGCGGAGGCGGTGTCGTGGGAGCCGACGGCCACCACCGACACTGACGCGGGCAGGCCCGTGGCGGCGACGACCTCGGGCAGCAGCCCGCCGAGCCGCTCCCCCGGCTGCACCAGCGGCGGGAACAGGTCCTCGGGCAGGTCGAGGCGACGGAGCAGGTCGGCCGAGAAGGTCCGGGTGCGCGCGTCGAGCAGCCCGGTCGTGGAGGCGTTCGTGACCTCCGTGCGCAGCGCGCCGGTGAGCCAGTAGCCGATCAGGTCGGGCAGCAGCACGGCGTGCCGGACACGGGGCCAGAGGACGTCCTGCTGCTCGGCCGCGAGCTGGTAGAGCGTGGTGAAGGGCAGCGACTGCAGCCCGTTCACCGCGTAGAGCTCGTCCGCGGGCACGTGCTCGTGCACGCCGGCGAGCACCGCGGGGCTCGTACGGTCGTCGCGGTAGGCGGTCGGTTCGGCCAGCAGCCGGCCGTCGGCGTCCAGCAGCCCGTAGTCGACGGCCCAGGTGTCCACGCCGACGCTCGTGACGTCGTCGAACCGCTCCCCCAGCCGCGTCAGCCCGACGAGCACCTCCGCGAACAGCCCGCTCAGGTCCCAGCGGAGCCGCCCCTTCGCGCGGACCGCCCCGTTCGCGAAGCGGTGCACCGTGTGCAGCTCCACCCGGCCGTCGTCGACGACGCCCGCCACCACGCGCCCGCTGGACGCGCCGATGTCGATCGCGGCGTGGACCGTCCGCCCACCGCTCACCGGGTCCCGCTCACCGGAGGAAGGCGGCCGCGACGCCCGCGTCGACCGGGACGTGCAGGCCCGTGGTGTGGCTCAGGTCGGCCGAGCAGAGCACGAAGACCGCGTTCGCCACGTTCTCGGGCAGCACCTCGCACTTGAGCAGCGTCCGCTGGGCGTAGTAGGCGCCGAGCTCGGACTCCTCGACCCCGTAGACGGCGGCCCGCTTGGCGCCCCAGCCGCCGGCGAAGATGCCCGAGCCGCGGACCACCCCGTCGGGGTTGATGCCGTTGACCTTGACGCCGTGCTCGCCGAGCTCGGCCGCCAGCAGCCGCACCTGGTGCGCCTGGTCGGCCTTGGTCGCGGAGTAGGCGATGTTGTTGGGCCCGGCGAAGACGGAGTTCTTGCTGGAGATGTAGACGATGTCGCCGCCGAGCTCCTGGTCGATGAGCACCTTCGCGGCCGCCCGCGAGACCAGGAACGAGCCCTTGGCCATGACGTCGTGCTGCAGGTCCCAGTCCGCGACGGTGGTTTCGAGCAGCGACTTCGACAGCGACAGGCCGGCGTTGTTGACCACCAGGTCGAGCCCCCCGAAGGCGAGCACGGTCGCGTCGACCATCGCCTGCACGGCGGCCTCGTCGGTCACGTTCGCGACCACCCCGAGCGCGACGTCCGGACCGCCGATCTCCGCCGCGGCGGCCGCCGCCTTGTCCGCGTCGAGGTCGGCGATCACCACGCAGGCGCCCTCGGCGGCGAGCCGGTGGGCGATGGCCTTGCCGATGCCCGACGCGGCTCCCGTCACCAGCGCGATGCGGGTCGCCAGCGGCTTCGGCCTCGGCATCCGCGCGAGCTTGGCCTCCTCCAGCGCCCAGTACTCGATGCGGAACTTCTCGCTCTCGTCGATCGGCGCGTACGAGGACACGCCCTCGGCGCCGCGCATGACGTTGATGGCGTTGACGTAGAACTCGCCGGCGACGCGGGCGGTCTGCTTGTCCTTGCCGTACGAGAACATCCCGACGCCCGGGACCAGGATCACGAGCGGGTCGGCGCCGCGGATCGGCGGCGAGTCCGGCCCCGCGTGGCGGTCGTAGTAGGCCTGGTAGTCGGCGCGGTAGGCCTCGTGCAGCTCGGCGAGCCGGGCCTTCGCCGCCTCCAGGGACGCGTCGGCCGGCAGGTCGAGGACCAGCGGCTTGATCTTGGTGCGCAGGAAGTGGTCGGGGCAGCTCGTGCCCAGCGCGGCGAGCCGCGGGTGCTCGGTGGCGGCGAGGAAGTCGAGCACCACGGGCGCGTCGGTGAAGTGGCCGACCATCGGCCGGTCGTGCGAGGCGATCGACCGCAGGACGGGGGCCAGCGCGACCGCCTTCGCGCGCCGCTCCGCCTCGGGCAGCGCCGCGTAGCCGGGCAGGACCGGCCCGAACGGCTCCGGCCTCGAGCTGTCCTCGAGGTAGCGCGACGCCGTGTCGATGATCCAGCGCGAGCTCTCCTCCGCCTCGGCCGAGGTCTCGCCCCAGGCGGTGATGCCGTGGCCGCCGAGGATGCAGCCGACGGCCTCCGGGTGCTCGGAGCGGATCCGCGCGATGTCCAGGCCGAGCTGGAAGCCGGGCCGGCGCCACGGGACCCACACGACCCGGTCGCCGAAGATCTTGGTGGTCAGCTCCTCGCCGTCGGCGGCCGTGGCGATGGCGATGCCGGAGTCGGGGTGCAGGTGGTCGACGTGCGGCGCGTCCACCAGGCCGTGCATCGCCGTGTCGATCGACGGGGCCGCCCCGCCACGCCCGTGCAGGCAGTAGTCGAAGGCCGCGACCATCTCGTCCTCGCGCTCGACGCCCGGGTAGGTGCCGACCAGGGCGCGGACGCGGTCCAGGCGCAGCACGGCGAGCCCGCTCTCGGTGAGCGTCCCGAGGTCGCCGCCAGAGCCCTTGACCCAGAGCAGCTCGACCTCCTCGCCGGTGACAGGGTCGACCTCGAGGCCCTTGGCCGACGTGTTGCCGCCGGCGTAGTTGGTGTTCCGCGGGTCGGCGCCGAGGCGGTTCGACCGGTCGAGCAGCTCGGCGACAGCGGGATTCGTCATCTCACACCTCTCGGAAGTCGATGCCGAGCAGCGACGCCGCCGCCCGGTAGTCGGCGGCGCGAGCGCCGACCGACAGGGACCAGTGGTGCCCGGTTCCCGTGGCGCTCCAGGCGTCCACCCACTCTCCTGGGTCACGGCCGAAGTCGACCCGGGAAGTGGTGTTGCCGATGGCCAGCAGCGGTCCGGGCACGACGGTGCCCTGGGACGCGACGAAGGACAGCGACCCGTCGCGGTCCTGACCCAGCCCAAGCAGGGTCACCGGTCCAGGCTGCACGTCGAACTCGACGGAGACCCCCCAACCGCGCTTGCCGTGGAACACGCCGAGCCCCCTCAGCAGCGGGTTGCGCGCACTGACGGCCAGGTGGGCCGGCCCGTCGTGGCCCATCTCGACGACGCCGTCCTCGAAGTTGAGGGCCTGGATCTCGCAGAAGGAGCCGCCGGCGCCGCTCACGTGGGTGGCAAGCTGCGCGACCGTCGTCCGGAGCTCGTACTCACCGGTCGTCGGTATGCCGCGAGCGGTAAGCAGAGAGGCACCCAGAATCAGGCCAGCGCCGAGTCGCTCGTGCTGCTCGCCGTCCAGGCCGCGGTGGTAGTAGGCCAACGTGTCGAGGGCGAAGTCGTCGACGAGTCGGTCGAGCCCGACCGACACCCGGGCGCCCCAGACGAAGTCCTCCTCGACAACCGAGTCGTCGACGGTGAACAGCTCGCGGGCGAGAGCGAGGCGTTCCACCACCTCGGCGTCGGTGACCTTGTCGACCCGGGTCCGCAGGTCGTCGAGCTCCAGCACCTCGACGTGTGACCCGAACGTCGTCGGCAGCAGCGTGAGGTCGGTCGAGACGTCGAGCATCCCGGGGTAGAGGTGCCCCATCAGGCCGTGGCGGGCGGTGCGTAGCGCGGCGCGCACGTGGGCCGCGCGGATCCACCGCTCGATCCGGGTCCAGGCGGCCTCCTGGCGGAGGTAGCCGGAGACCGACCGGAAGTCGATCCCGGCCCGACGGAAGACGTTGCCCACCTCCGGCACGGGGCACTGCCCGCAGTAGGCCAGCCAGGCGCCGGTGTCGAAGCTGGCGTGGTCCATCTTCTCGGTCGGCTGGAGGTCGATGACCAGGACCGGCGCCCCGGCGCGCTGGGCCACGGGCAGGACCATCGAGGCGGTCAGGTAGGTCGCGAGGAACAGCACGATCAGGTCGCAGTCGGCGCGGCGGAGCTGCTCGGCCGCGGTCGCGCCCTCCTGCGCGTCGGAGATGAACCCGACGTCGACCACCTCGGCGTCCATCGCCTCGAAGCGGGACGAGACGTAGCGTGACGACTCCTGCAGCTGGGGCAGCAGGTTCGGGAACTGGGGCCAGTAGGTTCCGAGCCCACCGGCGACCAGGCCGATCCGGGGTCGGCGTCGGACCTTGGGCGGCAGCAGAGCCGCCGGGTCGCCGACCGTGCTCATGCGCCCCACCCCGCCTGGTGCCCGCCCGTGCGCCCGGCCTCGATGCGCTCCTGGTAGCCGCTCTCGGCGTACGCCCGCATCGGGTCGGCCGACAAGCCGCGCGACTCCCGCCACCGCGCCAGGTCCGGCCGGACGTCGGTGGAGAAAGCGTCCATGAAGACGCTGTTCGCAGCGATCACGTCCCCCGCCCGCTGCGCGACCTCGAGGGCGTCCGCGTCGAGCAGCAGCGCGCGAGCGGTCATCTCCTGCACGTTCAGCACGCTGCGGATCTGGCCGGGGATCTTGTGCTCCACGTTGTGGCACTGGTCGAGCATGAACGCCACCCCGCTGTCCCGGCCGTAGCCGCCGCCGCGGACGACCTCGACGAGGATCCGGAACAGCTGGAAGGGGTCGGCCGCCCCCACGATGAGGTCGTCGTCGGCGTAGAAGCGCGAGTTGAAGTCGAACGACCCGAGCCGGCCGAGCCGCAGCAGCTGCATGACGATGAACTCGATGTTGGTCCCCGGAGCGTGGTGGCCTGTGTCGAGGCAGACGGTTGCGCGGTCACCCAGCGCCGTCACCTGCGCGTACGAGGTGCCCCAGTCGGGGACGTCGGTGTGGTAGAACGCCGGTTCGAAGATCTTGTACTCCAGGACCAGGCGCTGGTCCTCGCCTACGTGGGCGTAGATCTCCGCGAGCGACTCCGCCAGCCGGTCCTGCCGGGAACGCATGTCGTCCTGGCCCGGATAGTTCGTCCCGTCCGCGAGCCATATCTTCAGGTCCCGCGAGCCTGTCTCGCCCATGATCTCGAGACAGCGCAGGTGGTGATCGACCGCCTGGCGACGCACCGCCGCATCGCGGTGGGCCAGGCTTCCGAGCTTGTACGCCTCGTCCTGGAACGTGTTCGAGTTGATGGTGCCCAGGGCGACACCGAGGTCCTCGGCGTGCTTGCGAAGGGTGGCGAAGTCCTCGACCTCGTCCCACGGGATGTGGAGGGCCACCCGCGGCGCGAGCCCGGTGAGCTCGTGCACCTTCGCGGCGTCCGCCACCTTCTCGAACGGGTCGCGGGGCACGCCGCGCTGCGGAAAGACTCGGAACCGGGTCCCCGAGTTCCCGAAGGCCCAGGAGGGCAGCTCGATCTCCTGCTGCTCGAGCAGCGGGGCGATGTCGGCGAAGGACGTCATCATTTCCTCACTCACTGGTGGCCGGCAGGTTCGCCGGCGGGGTCTGCTGCGGGATGGCGGGCGACATCAGCCGCTCGCCGCCGGGCTCGTCAAGGTGACCGGTCCGAGGAGCCCGGACTGGAGCTGGGAGGGGAACACCCACACGGTCGGTGTCGACTCGTCCAGGAACGGCGCGAGCGTGTTGTAGACCGTCACCTCGACGGTCGCGGTCCGGCCGAGGGCCGGGAGCTCGAAGCGGTACGGCGCGCAGAAGGCACTGCCGACCTGCCGGCCGTCGACGCGGACGTCCACGCTCCCCCGCACGCGGCCCAGGTCGAGGACGACCGAGCCCGAGCCTGCGGGGACGTCCACCTCACGGGCGTAACGGACCGCCCCGCTCCAAGCGCGCAGCCCGACGTCGCGCCAGCTGCCGAGCTCGATCGGGGCGCGTGCGGTCGACACCAGGAGGGGCCCGTGCCAGGCCGCGCCGCCGCGGTCGAATGCTCGCGGCCCCGTCTCCACGATCAGGTCCGTCACCGCGGCGACGGGCTCCGGCAGCCGGACGGCGCCGTCCCGCACCTCGAGCGGCCGGCCGAGCAGCTCGACCGTCCCCGACCCCCGCAGGGGAAGGGTGACACCGGTGGTGCCGGCCGGCAGACGGACCCTGAACCGTTGCACCGCCGGCGCCGCCGAGACCGAGAAGGCGACATCGTCCACGGGTTCGCCCACCACGGGCGGCCCGTGCAGCCAGGCCGCCTCTGGCAGCGGGTGGCTGCGTTCGGCAGCGTGGGCCGCAGCCAGGTTGCTCCAGCGGCCGCGGTGCTCTTGCGACGGGGCGCTGGCACGGTCGGCGCCGGTTTCCCAACCGGGGCCGCTGACCAGGGTCACGACCTGGTCGCCGGCGGTGACGACGAGGTCGACGAAGACCACGTCCCGAGCGTCGGTGCTCTCGGTGACGATCTCGACGACGTGCTCGCCCGGGGTCAGGGTGCCGGTGAGGTCGTGGCTGAAGTACATGGGCGTCGCACCCCAGGACGCCTCGTAGTACTCGACCTTCTCCTGGCGCGCGACGTCCGTGCCGTCGACGAGGATCGAGAGCCCGGTCGCCGCCCCGACGACGAGGCGGGCCTCACCCGCACCGGGCGGCACCTCGAGACGGTTTCTATACGACACCCGACCCGTGGGCACGACGCCGTCGCCGACCGTCATGAACTGCGGTCGCGCCCCGAAGGAGCCGGGCCGGGCCAGCGCTACGAAGCAGCCGAGCAGGTCGCCCTCGCCGGAGAAGTCGAAGCCCGGGTGCGTCTCGGCGGCGCCGAGCTCGACCTCCAGGAGATTGACGCCGGCGGCGTCGACGGAGATGGTCGAGAGGTAACCCGACCCGGTCGGGACCTCGACGCCGTTCCACCACACACGGCGCGTGGCGGCGGCGCCCACGAGCAGGTCGGTCGGCCCCTCGAAGTTGGTGCGGACGAGGCTCCGAAGGACAGCCATCTCCCCGACGGCGGGGGCCGGCACCCTCAGGAACTCTTCGGCGACCATGCCCTTCGTGCCGAGGATGCCCCCGTCCTTGGGCAGACCCCGGCTACCAGACCAGGTGTGGACGACGAATCCCGGCTCGAGCAGCGTCCGGTCTCCCCTCCGTACCGCGGCCGCCGCTCCGACGCTCAGCGGGGCAGGTCGGTCAGCGGCTGCGACCGGTGCCAGCACTGCGGCCGCCTGCCCGGAGGTGACCGTCACCGGGGTCCAGCCCGAGCCGTCGGGCGCCGCCGACGCGTCCTCGGTCCAGTCGAGCGTCCACATCTGCAGCTCGGTCAGCGCGTCGCCGACGGGCAGGGCCAGGTCGCCCCAGGTGTTGTCGAGCGTCGGGACGAGCTCGCCGGTCCAACCCGCTCCGAGATCGGTCGTGCTCCCCGCCAGCGCGCCCGGGCCGACCGCTACCGGGGCAGCGTCCTCGTCCGCATCCGTCGAGGTGCCCGTGGGGTCGCCCTCGCGCCACACCAGGAGCACGGCCGGCGCCCCGTCGAGCGGGACGTCGATGCGCGAGCCCGCCTCCGTTCGGACGACGGGCACCGGCCGCTGCGACCCGGTCGCCGGATTCCACACCTCGGCGACCACGACCGGCGCGGGAACCGTGACCGTCTGAATCGCCGCGTAGCGGGCAGGGTCGAAGTCATGGTCGTCCCACTTCCACGTCTCGCGGCGCAGCGGGTACGCGCTGGCGTTCGGGAAGGCCCCGGTGACGAGGGCGAGTCCGTCGCGACCGGAGCGTCTTACGAGCAGGGGCACGTCGCCGGCAACGTGCGGCTCCCGATGCGCGAGGACGTCGACGACGCCCGCTGGGTCGGGCACTCGGTGCAGCGCGGAGTGCTCGCGCAGCCGGCGGACCGCACCGTCGTCACCGTCCCGGCCGGCGGCCAGCCGGGGCGGACGGCCCACGACCACCACCCGACCGCCAGCGTCGAGCAGCTCGCACAGCCGCTCCGCCGTCCTCGTCTCCAGCACGTCCGTCGACGGCAGCACGACCGTGCGGAAGCAGTGGTCCCGAATGGCGAGGCCCGCTCCGATGGTGTCTGTGGAGAGGGTGCTGCGGTGCAGGGAGTCGTCGTCGACGACGTCGAAGGAGACACCCGCCGCGTCGAGCAGGCCCACCCGGGTGTCGAACCAGTTGTTGGTGCCGCAGAGCTGCAGGTAGTGGTCCTGGGTCTCGTCGACCGCCGCGTAGGGTCCACCGACCTGCCCGTCACCGAAGTGCTCGACCGGGGCGTCGAGCGGGAGCAAGGCCTGCACGGTCGCGGTGGGGTGCAGCACCGCCACGTCGGCCTCGTGCGAGCCCCAGCTGAGCAGCGAGCAGAGGCGGGCGACGGTCTGCGAGAACTCGGGGTAGTGCCGCCAGTACGGCTGGCGCCAGTCGGTGGACGGCGGTGCCCACTCGAACCAGCCGCCCGCGGTCCCGAAGTATGTCGCGTGCGGGTTGTAGAGATTGGCTCCGCTGCGGAGGAACGGCAGCAGCCAGTCGTAGACGTCCTCGAGGGTGCCGCCCCAGCCGCTGGAGTGGAACGACTCGATCCACACCCGCGGGTGGCCGTAGAGGTGGGCCATGGAGCTGTGCACGCGGGCGTCGCCCTCGTGGTCGCTGCCTGCCGCGCTGTACCAGCGGTGGGTGCGGAAGTAGTCGGCGTAGAGCTGCGTCGACTGGGTCGGGAAGCCCGCACGCGCCGGGTTGAACTGGTCGCAGCCGAGCAGCATGCCGCGCTCGGCGTGCCAGTCCGCCAAGGGCCGGAAGAAGGCCTCTTCGGCGAGCTCGGACCGGACCCACCCGTAGTCGCCGCGGACCTTGGCCGAGGCGTCGTCGTCACCCGACCACAACGCCGGCAGATGGTCGAGCAGGTCGTAGCCCCGTCGAGCGCGGAACTCGTCGGCGAACCGGCCGGTCCAGGTGCCCGTCGCCGGGAGCTCGTCCTGGAAGCTGCCGACGACGACCGTGCCGAGGTGCTCCGGCACCCGCCGGTCGAACTCGTGGTGCACGAGGTCGACCAGCCGCTCGACCGCCGTCGGCTCGAGGTAGTCGAAGGCCGTCGGGACTGCGGTCACCACCTCGACCGTCGTGCCGTCGGGAGGCAGCCGCCCCGGTTCGAGGCGCTCGGCCCGTCCGCCGGGGGGCGTCGCCGCGTAGAGCGCGACCAGACGCTCCTGCCCCTGCAACGCGACCACACCCCGCTCGACCGTCGCGAAGCGGTGCCGCAGGCCCGAGCCGCTCGCCTCCGGATGAGCGTGGGTGATGCTGCCCTGCAGGTTGGCGCCCGAGAAGCCGATCTGGTCGTAGAACCAGATCTTCGTCCCCAGCTCGGCGGCGATCTCGCAGGTCTCGGTGAAACGGTCCCACCACGGCTCGCTGAACCACGCGGGGACGTCGGCACGGGCCGCGAAGATCGGCCCGGCCGGCGCCAGGTTGATCACCACGAGGTTCGTGATGCCCCCCTCGGCGAACCGCTGCAGCTGCCAGCGCATCCGCTCGCTGGTCACCTCGCCGCCGCTCCACCACCACAGCGGGGTGGGGCCGAACGTCGGCGGCGGGTCGGAGAAGAGCTTGCGGAGCTCGGGGCTGGTCACGGCGGCACTTCCCGGTCTGGACGTGGGTTGACGGGCGGCGGGGCGGCTGATGCCCGCCCCGCCGCTGGCGGACGGCGTGGGTCAGGCGCCCTCGGCGTAGACCTTGTCCATCTCCTTGGCCGCGTCGACGGAGCTGGTCTTGCCGGCGAGGAGCTGCTGCAGGACCTCGAAGTGGGTCTGCTGAACCTTTGCGTTCGGCCACAGCTGATCCATGAACGGGTCCGACTTGCCGTTCTTCAGGTACTCCACCGCGGTGTCCAGCGCCGGGTCCTGCTTGTAGTCGCTCGACGCGGGCAGCACCGGTACGGCTGCTGTCCCCGTGGCGTACACGGCCTGGCCCTCGGGCGACGTCAGGAACTCGATGAACGCCTTGCCTCCGTCCATGTTCTTGGCCTTGGCGTTCAGCCCGTACGCAGCGCCGAGCGCGGCAGCCATCCGGGTCGAAGCGGCGTCGTCGTTCGCGGGGAGCGGCTCGAACGACAGCTTCGTGCCGTCGGGGGCCGACTGCAGGATCGCCACCATCGATGCGTTCACCTGCACCGACGCCATCGCTTTGCCCTGACCGACGAGCTTGAGAGCGTCCTCGTACGTCGTCCCGAGGGAGTTGTCCTGGAAGCAGTCCGCCTTGTACATCTCGGTGTACTTGTCGAACGCTGTCACCCAGCCCGAGTCGGCGAACTTCGCCTTCCCCTCGGACATGTCGGAGGCGAAGTTCGGGTTCGGCCCGTAGACGATCGTGGGGGTCAGCGCGTACGGGATCAGCTGCGTGTTCCACGGCGTCGCGCCGGCGTAGGCGAACAGCGACTTCCCGGCAGACTTCGCCGTACCGCAGAGCTTGAGCATGTCGCTCCAGGTGGTCGGTGCCTTCCAGCCCGCCTTCTCCATCGCCTCGGTGTTGTAGGCAGCCCCGATGAACGCGGTCGTCGTCGGCGCGACGTAGGTCTTGCCGTCGACCTGGGTGACGCTCTTGAACGCCTCGGGAACGTCCTTCACGAAGGAGTAGCCGGACAGGTCCGCGATCAGACCGGCCTTCTGCACGACCTTCATCGCCATCGGGTTCCCGTCACCGCCCCAGGTGAAGAAGACGTCGGGAGCGGTCCCGCTCGTGAGCTGGGTACGCAACGTCGTCTGGTAGTTGTCGACGTCGGTGATCGTGACGGTGACCTGCGTGCCCGTCTTGGCGGTGAACGCCTTCGCCGCCGCCTCCGCCCCGGCCTTGTCGCTGCCCACGGAAGCGAAGGTGATGGTGCCGGCGCCGCCGGACGCGCCTTGTCCCGCTGGAGCCGCGGGGGTGTTGGAGCAGGCGCCTGCGGCGAGCACCAGGGCGCTGGTGGCCGCGAGCGCGGCGAGTGGTCGAGTACGCATTTCGTGCCCTTCGTTGGGAGGAACCGTCGCCGGCGACCGGCGACGTGCGTGGTGCGGAGCGTCAGCCCTTCAGGCCGCTGGCGAACCCCTGGATGACGGTGCGCTGGAGCAGGAAGTAGACGAGCAGGATCGGGGCGATGCTGATCACGAGGCCGGCGAAGACGAGGTTCCACTGGGAGACGTACTGGCCGACGAAGCTGTAGAGCGTCACGGGCACGGTCATCTGCCCGCTGCCGCTGAGGTAGAGCAGCGGGGTCAGGAAGTCGTTCCAGATGAAGATCACGTCGAGGATCACCACGGTGCCGGTCACCGGCCGGAGCAGGGGGAACACCACCGTCCAGAAGGACTGCGACGGGGAGGCCCCGTCGATCGACGCCGCCTCCTCGTACTCGGCGGGCAGGGCCCGCAGGAAGCTCGTGTACAGGAACACCGTGAACGGCATCTGCAGGCCCACGTAGAAGAGCACGAGCGACCACACGGTGCCGAGCAGGCCGAGGTCGCGCATGGTGACGTACAGCGGGATCAGCGCCAGCTGGAATGGCAGCAGGAGCCCGATCATGAAGACCGCAAAGGCCACCCGCGACCAGAGCCGGGTGACCCGAGCCAGCGGATAGGCCGCCATCGCGCCGAAGACGACGAGCACCAGCGTGGAGACCGCGGTCACGAGCCCGCTGTTGACCAGCGCGTTGCCGAGGAAGCCCTGGGTCCAGGCGTCGCCGTAGTTGGCGAAGGTGACCTGCGACGGGAGCGCGTACGGCTCAGCCGGGTCGTTCGAGCGCCGCAGCGACTGGTTGATCAGGATGTAGGCCGGGAAGAAGAACAGCAGTGCGACGACGATCATGACCGCTTCGAGGATCCCGGTGCGCCAGGTGTACCGCGTGATCATGGTCAGCCCCTGTTCTGCCGGTTCAGCAGGGCGTACTGGCCCGCCGACAGGACCGCGACGAGCACCGTCAGGACGAGCGCCATGGCGATGCCGTAGCCGAAGTCGCCGAACTGGAAGGCGTTCTTGTAGATCAGCGTCGACATGGTGTCGGTCGCGCCGCCCGGTCCGCCCCCGGTCATGACCCACACCTGGTCGAACAGCTTCAGGCCCCCGATGATCGAGAGCATCAGGTTGATCGTGATCGCCGGGGCCAGCTCGGGCCTGATGATGCTGAAGAAGCGTCGGAACGGGCCCGCGCCGTCCACGTACGACGCCTCGATCACCTCGGTCGAGATGCCTTGGAGGTTCGCCAGGAAGATCACCATCGAGTAACCGGCGAACTGCCAGACGATCACGAGGCAGATGCTCCACAGCGCGTAGTCGCTGTCGCCGATCCAGTTCCGCCGGAGCGAGCCGAGGCCGACCACGCCGAGCACCGAGTTGATGGCGCCGTTGGGCGAGAGCAGGTTCTGCCAGAGGTAGGCAGTCGCGACGGGTGTGATGATCGCCGGCGCGAAGAGCAGCACGCGCAGCACGTTGCGACTCTTGATCCTGCTGTTGACGCCGAGCGCGAGGAGCAGCCCGACCAGGTTCTGCACGATCGTGATGGTGAAGGCGATGAGCAGCGTGCGGCCGACCGCGGCGCGCGCCTTGTCGTCGGAGAACACCTGCGAGAACTGCTCGAGGCCGACGAAGTCCTTGTCGGCCGAGAGCCCGTTCCAGTCGGTGAACGCCAGTCCGGCGCCCTGGACGCTCGGCCACAGGACCACGAAGGCGTAGAGCACGGCGGCTGGCAGCAGGAACGCCCACAGAGTGGGCCGACGACGGCCGCGCGGACGGCGCGCCGGCTCTGCCGTCGCCCCCGCCGACGCCGCCGGCCGGAGCGTGGGAACGCCTAACGCCATACCCGACCCCCTTGTCGTTGATACGGTTCAATGAGCCGTGGTCACACCATAGGGGTGCGTTTCTCGCTACGTCAATCACGCCGCGATACCGATCCGACCGCCCTCGGAGCGCTGCGTTGAAACGTTGCCCTGTGCTCAGCGGGGGAGCGGCGGGAACTCCGCGTCGGGCAGCGGCTCGTCGACCCTCAAACCCAAGGGGTCGGTGCACACGTGCGGGCGGCCGTCGTACGCGACGTCGCGGTCGACGTAGATGACGACGTGCGCCAGCCGGACCTCGTCGGTGTCGTTCGCGTTGGCGGTGTGCGGGGTGTACCCGTTGTGGAACGTCACGTCACCGGCGCGCAGCGGGAGCGTGACCCGGGGCGCATAGGCGAGCTCGGGGGCCGCCTCGAACAGGTCCGTCCGGTCGGTCAGGTCGACCGCGCGGATGTCGTGCCGGTCCTGCTGGGCGGGCAGGAAGGTCATGCATCCACGCTCGACCGGGACGTCGACCAGCGCGACCCAGGCCGACAGGCTGTGCCGCGACCGGGCGTGCGGCCAGTAGGGCGCGTCCTGGTGGTACTCGGTCGCGGCGTGGTTGTGCGGCTTCTTCATCAGCAGCTGGTCGTGCCAGAGCCGGAGCGGCACGCCGGCGAGCTCGGTGGCGGCCTGGGCGAGCCGCGGGTGGAAGGTCAGCTCACGCAGCACCGGGTCGTCGCCCCATACGTTGACGACCTGCTTGAACGTGTCGTCCGTCGGGTTGAGCGCACGCCCCCGGTCGTACACCTCGCGCGCGGCGGCGGCGAAGCGCTCGACCTCGTCGGCGCATAGCACCCCGCGCAGCTGGACGAACCCGTTGCGGCGGTAGCTGTCGACGAGGTCGGCGTCCAGGCCGGCGCCGGCAGCCGGTGCTGGTCGGTCGGGGGCGGTCCGCACCGGTGCGGACGGGAAGAGTGTCTTGTTCATGGCTCCAGGCTGATCGCGACCCGGGCGCGGGGCTAGCACGATCCTCCCCCGCTGCCTCACGATGCTGGCGTGGACGTGCGACGCCTGACCCGTAGCGAGGTGTTCACCGCCGGCGTGGCGGTCGCCGCCTGGCCCGTCGTCGTCGCCGACCCCGTCCCCCCGCACGTCCACGACTTCGTCGAGCTCGCCCTGGTGACCACGGGGACGGCCCGCCACAGCACAGCCGCGGGCGCCTCGGTACTTGGGGCGGGCGACGTCGTGGTCGTCCGCCCCGGCGCCTGGCACGCGTACTTCCCCGGGCCGGAGGGGCCGTGCGAGGTCATAAACGTGTACCTCGGCCCGGAGACCCTGCACGCGGACCTGGCGTGGGTCCTGGACGACCCGCGGCTCGCTCGGCTGCTGCTGGTCGGTGGCCGGCTCGACCCGCCGCTGGCCGAGGTGCCGCGCCGTCGCGTCGAGGGCTGGCTGCACCAGCTGGCGCAGGAGCAGGCCGCTCCGGACCGGCGGCTCAACGCCGCGCTGCTGCAGTGCGCGCTCGTCGAGGTCTCCCGGGCCACGGCGCAGTGCGGTTCCGTGGCACCGCCAGCGCTCAGCGGCCCCGTGCGCGACGTTCTCCTGGCGATGACCGAGGACCTCGCCCGGCCGTGGTCGGTGACCGAGCTGGCCGCCCGGGCCGGCCTCAGCACCTCGGCCCTCCACCGGCAGTTCCGCGAACAGCTCGGCAGCGGCCCGGTGGAACGGCTCACCCTGCTCCGGGCCGAGGCGGCGGCCACACTGCTCGTTCAGACCGACCTGACCGTCGCCGCCGTCGGCCGACTGGTGGGGTGGCCCGACCCCAGCTACGCCAGCCGGCGGTTCCGGGCGATACACCAGGTCTCCCCTGCCGAGTACCGGCGACGGCACGCGGCGCGGAGGTGAGCAGGACCCGGACGATCCTGCACGCGGTGGTCTAATGAAACCGTTCAATGACGCTCTCGCCCTCCGGGACGACGTGCCCTGTGAGGAGGAGCCCCGTGCCCCGCAGGTCCTCGACGAGCATGAAGGACGTCGCCGCTCTGGCCGGCGTGTCCCTCGGCACGGTCTCGAACGTCGTCAACTCCCCAGCACTGGTCAGCGCCGCCACTCGCGACCGGGTCGAGGTCGCGATCCAGAAGCTGGGGTGGGTGCCGAACGAGTCCGCGCGTCAGCTGCGCGCCGGTCGGAGCCGGGTGATCAGCATGGTCGTCATGGACATCAGCAACCCGTTCTTCACCGACGTCCTGCGCGGCGTCGAGGACGAGGTCCACGACCGCGGTTACCACGTCCAAGCCAGCAACAGCGCCTCACAGCCGGAGCGCGAGAGCGAGCAGCTGCGGGTCCTCGAGCAGCAGCGGGTCGGCGGCGTGCTGCTGGCTCCCGTGGGCGGCCCGAACGGCCGGGCCGACGCGCTGCGGCGGCGCGGGATCCCCGTCGTCATCGTGGACCGCGCCGGCGACGAGACCGGCTACTGCTCCGTGTCGGTCGATGACGTCGAGGGTGGCCGAATGGCCACGGATCATCTCCTCGGCCTCGGGCACACGTCGGTGGCGGTGGTCGGCGGCCCGGGCACCCTGCACCAGGTGCGCGACCGCCGTCTGGGTGCCGAGATCGCCCGTGGGCAGCACGGCGGCACCGCGTCGTTGCTGACCGTCACGACGCCCTCCATGGAGGCCGCGTCCGGGGTCGCCGCCGCCGACCAGCTCGTCTCGCTGCCCGACGCCGAACGCCCGACCGCGGTCTTCGCGATGAACGACCTGCTCGCGATCGGGCTGCTCCAGGGCTTCGTGACCCACGGGCTGCGGGTGCCCGACGACGTCGCCCTCATCGGCTACGACGACATCTCCTTCGCCGCCTCGGCGGCGGTCCCGCTCTCCTCGGTCCGACAGCCGCGGGCCGACCTCGGCCGGCGTGCCGCCGAGCTGCTCTTCGAAGAGATGGACGCCGTGGACCACGACCTCGCCCACGAGCACCAGAGCGTGCGCTTCACCCCCGAGCTGGTGGTGCGGCGCAGCACCGCACCTGCCGGAGCGAAGGCTCCCGCGTCCGGCTGAGCGGCGCGCCGGGCGACTCAGACCAGGGCCGCCGCCACCTGGCCGGTGAGGTGGTGCGTTCCGGAGCCGATCTCCCGGTCCTGCTCGCCGGGCAGCCGGACGACGCCGCTGACGCCCTCGGGCAGGGTGACGTCGAGCTCGAGCGCACCCCCGTCGGCGACGGACCAGGAGACCGCGACCGGGCCGTGCGGGGACCGCAGCGAGGTCTTGGCCCAGGTGAGCCCGCCCCCGGGCTGCGGCGCCACCAGGACCCGGGCGTAGCCGGGTTCCAGCGGGGCGAGACCGGCGACCGTCCGGTGCAGCCAGTCGACCACCGCGCCCAGGGCGTAGTGGTTGAAGCTGGTCATCTCGCCCGGGTTGATGGTGCCGTCGGGCAGCATCGAGTCCCAGCGCTCCCAGACCGTCGTCGCGCCCATCGTCACCGGGTAGAGCCAGGACGGGCACTCCCGCTGCAGGAGCAGGGCGTACGCGTCGTCCAGGTGCCCGGTGACGGTCAGCGCGTCGGTGACGAACGGGGTGCCCGCGAAGCCGGTCTGGATGTGGTGGCCGCCCTCGCGGACCAGCTCGGCCAGCCGCTCCCCCGCCTGCGCCTGCCGGTCGGCGTCGAGCACGCCGAAGGCGATGGCGAGCGCGTAGACCGTGACGGCGTCGCTGGTGATGCGGCCGTCGGCGTCGACGTAGTGCTCGACGAACGCGGTCCGGGTCCGCTCCGCGACCTCGCGGAAGTGCGCCTCGTCCCCGTGACCGAGCAGGGCCGCGGTCTCCGCGACGAGGGTCGCGCTGCGGAACAGGCAGACCGTGGCCACCACGCCGGGGTCCGCCTTGGCGAGCAGCGGGTCCTCCGGCGGCGCCGTCGGGTCCAGCCAGTCGCCGAACTGGAAGCCGGTGTCCCACAGCCCGCTCGGCGACAGCAGCGACTCGACCCGGCGCACGTGCGCGGTCATCGAGCCGAACTGGTCCTCGAGGACCCGGCGGTCGCCGTACGCCTGCCACAGCGCCCACGGCACCCAGACCGCGGCGTCGCTCCACACCGCGGTGGAGTCGGGGTCGGGGAACGAGCTGGCCCCCGGGTCGCGGGCCAGCACGAGCTTGAGCACGTCGGGGACGACGAAGGCGACCATGCCGTCGGCGGCCCGCTGCTCGGCCTCCACGTCGCGCAGCCAGTCGCGCAGGAAGTCGCGTACGTCGAAGAGGTAGGCCGCGGACGGGGTGAACGCGGCGATGTCGCCCGTCCAGCCCAGGCGCTCGTCGCGCTGCGGGCAGTCGGTCGGCACGTCGAGGAAGTTGCCGACGGTGCCCCAGACCGCGTTGCGGTGCAGCTGGTTGACGAGCTCGTCGGAGCAGCTGAACTCCCCCGTCCGCTCGAGCTCGGAGGAGACCACGACCGCGGTCAGGTCCTCCGGCGCGAGCTCGCCCGGCCAGCCCTCCACCTCGGCGTAGCGGAAGCCGTGGAAGGTGAAGGTGGGCTCGAACACGTCGGCGGCGCCGCTCAGCACGAACGTGTCCGTGGCCAGCGCGCTCCGCAGCGGACGGGTGCCCAGCTCGTCGTGCTCCAGCACCTCGGCGTGGCGCAGGGTCACCGTCGTGCCGGCGGGGCCCTGGACGTGGACGCGCAGCCAGCCGACGAGGTTCTGGCCGAAGTCCACCAGCGTGCGCCCGGCCGGCGACGTCCACACCTCGACCGGGGCCACCTCGGCGATGCGGCGCACGGGCGGGCCGACGTACGGGGTGAGCGTCCCGAGGTCGAGCGTGCCCTCGTGGACCCCGACCCACGCGGGGTCGACGTGCCCGGGCCGCAGCCACGCGTCGTCGCGGCGGCGGGCGTCGATCGTCTGGCCGTCGTAGAGGTCGTTCGCAAGGACGGCGGAGGGCCCGGCGGTCCAGGAGCGGTCGGTGACCACGGTCTGCACGTGGCCGTCCGCGAACTCGACGGCCAGCTGCGCGAAGGCGCCCAGCTCGTCGCCGTAGTAGGCCCGGCCGCCGTTCCAGCCCAGCCGCCCGCGGAACCAGCCGTTGCCGAGCGCGATCCCGAGGACGACGGGTCCGGTGGGGTCGTCGCCGAGCAGGGCGGTCACGTCGTGCTCGCGGTAGCGCAGCCGCCACTCGTAGCTCGACCAGCCCGGGCTGAGCACCTCGTCGGCGACGGGGCGACCGTTCAGGAAGGCCTCGAAGACCCCCTGCGCGGTGATCAGCAGGGTGGCCCGGACGACGGCCCCGTGACCCTCGTCCAGCGCGACCTCCCGGCGCAGCAGCGGGGCGCCGTCGAAGTCCTCGTCGGGCGAGATCAGGACGGCAGACCAGTCGGGCATGGCACTCCTCGGTGAGAACGGCAGCGGGTGAGAACGCGAGATGAAACGTTCTAGTCGAGGCAATCATCGTCGCGTCGGGCTGTCAACCATCGCGCTCCCCGAGCCGTCGCACCGGGGTAACGGGCTCGCCGGGGACGTCGCTGGTACGGTTCAACCGCTCCGGTGGGTCCGGACACGAGGACGGGAGACCACGTGCCCCGCTACTGCCTCCGCGGACGGGTCAGGCCCGAGCACGTCGCCGAGTACACGCGGGTCCACCAGGAGGTCTGGCCCGAGATGCTCGACGCGCTGACCGAGGCCGGCTGGCGCCACTACTCGCTCTTCGTCTCCCCGGACGGCACCCTGGTCGGCTACGTCGAGGCGGACGACCTCGACACGGTGCAGCGCGCGATCCAGGCCACCCCGGTGAACGACCGGTGGCAGCGTTCCGTCGCGGCCCTGTTCGCGAGCGACGGCGCCCCGGACCAGGCGTGGGAGGTCCTGCCCGAGGTGTTCCACCTCGAGGGCGGCACCGCCGGGCGCGACCGGGGCTGAGCCCGAAGGCGACACCTCCCGACGGGACGGGGACCCGGCCGTGGGCGGGCTGGGAGAGGATCGGCCCGTGGCACGCGTGTGGCTCCCCTACGCCGACCTCGACGAGGCACGACGACGGCTCGGCGGCCTGCCTGCGGGGCTCGAGGTCGACTGCTTCCGGGCCGACGGCGACGACCCGCCCTCCTCCGCCGACGAGGTGGAGCTCGTCGTCCTGCCCTACATGCGCCCCGAGGGCCCGCACGTGCTGCGCGGCCTGCCGTCCCTGCGCGTCGTGCAGACGCTGACGGCGGGGGTGGACGACGTGCTCCCGTACGTGGCGCCGGGCGTGACCCTGTGCAACGCGGCCGGCGTGCACGACGCGAGCACCGCCGAGCTGGCGTTGGCGCTGATCCTGGCGAGCGGGCGGCAGCTGGACGTCTACGCCCGCCAGCAGGAGCACGGCGCCTGGCGGCCGGTGCCCGGCACCGCGCTGGCCGACCTGCGCGTCCTGGTCCTCGGCTACGGGCACATCGGGCAGGCGATCGAGGCCCGGCTCCGGGGGTTCGAGGTCGCCTCGGTCACCCGCGTCGCGCGCCGCCCCCGGTCCGAGCCCGAGGTCCACAGCGTCGACGAGCTTCCGGCGCTGCTGCCGTACGCCGACGTGCTGGTCGTGATCGCGCCGCTGACGCCCGCGACCGAGCGTCTGGTCGACGCGACCGCGCTGGCCCGGCTCCCGGACGGGGCGCTCGTGGTCAACGTCGCCCGTGGGCGGCTGGTCGACACCGACGCCCTGCTGGCCGAGACCCGCTCGGGGCGGCTCCGCGCCGCGCTCGACGTGACCGACCCCGAGCCGCTCCCGCCGGACCACCCGCTCTGGCGCACGCCGGGCGTGCTGATCTCCCCGCACGTCGGGGGCGCCAGCTCCGCCTTCCCGCCGCGCGCCGACCGGCTGGTCAAGGCGCAGCTCGAGCGCTTCGCCGCCGGCGAGCCGCTGGCGAACGTGGTGCACACCGGCGCCTGAGCGCGCACCCGGCCAGACCGGGACGGCGCTCAGCGCGGCGTCGGTGCACCGCCTGCGCCACCGCGCGGTCCGCCGCCCGCCCCACGTCCCCCGCCCGCCGTGGCGACGCCGGCCGTGACCGTCCCCGCCGCCGTCAGCCCTTCGGTCGTCCCGCCCGTGGAGAAGCCGGTCGCACCGGCGGCGTCGCCGACGAACAGCGCGTACGTCTGCCCGCTGGTGATGCCGTCGGCGGCGACGACGAGCGCCGAGGTCGTCTGGTCCACCGCCTGGCGCGCGAGCACGGTCCCGTCCTCGGACGCGACGACGACGACCTGCCCAGCGGTGGCCGGGGTGCTCAACGACGCCGCCACCCAGCCCCGGGTGGAGCTCGTCGCGGGCGAGGTCGAGATGCCGCCGAGGGCCACCAGCGTCCCGCCGTCCACGGGGAAGTCGCCGTTCACGTCGACCGACCCGGTGCCGCCGCCCCCGGCGGAGCCCGCCTCGACGACCGTGGTCCCGCCGGTGATGATCGCGGAGCCGTTGGAGTCGATGCCGTCGCCCTGCGCGACGCCCACACGGACGTCTCCACCGCTGATCGTCAGCAGCACGCCGTCCTGCACGTCCTCGCCGCCGCCCTCGACCAGCCCGTCGGTCGCGTTCAGGCCGTCGTCGGTGGCCGTCACGTCCACCGTCCCGCCGGCGACCGTGATCCGCGCCGCCTCCAGGCCTTCCTCCGAGCCGGTCACCGTCAGGGTGCCCGCGGCGACGTTGATCGCCCCCACCGCGTCGACGCCGTCGCTCTTCGCGGTCAGGGTGACCGTCCCCGCGTCCAGCTGGAACCAGCCGGGCTCGGCCGTGTCCTCGTTGTCCGCCTTCAGCCCGTCGCCGCCGGCGTCGACCGTCAGCGAGCCGCCCTCGACCACGAGGTAGTCCTTGCCGCGGACGCCGTCGTCGGCCGCCGTGACGTCGACGGTCCCGGACAGGATCACCAGGCCGTCCTTGCTGGCGATGCCGTCGTTGCTCGCTCCGGTGACCTTCAGCGTCCCGCCGCCGGCGACCGTGAGGTCCGCCATCGAGAAGAGGGTGGCGGTCGGGGCGTCCGTCTCCTCGTCGTCCGCCCCCGACCCGGCGCCGTCGGCGAGCGTGCTGTTGGTCCCGTCCGCGAGCACGACGACGGCCTCGTCGGCCTCGGAGACGACGAGCGGCGAGGTGCTGGTCGAGGTGATCGAGGCGCCGTCGAGCACGACCTGCACCGTCCCGTCGCCCGGGCTGGCGACGAGGACCTGCCCGTCGGAGAGGGTTCCGGAGACGACGTACGTCCCGGCCCGGCTGATCGTGACGACGTCGCCCTGGACCGTCGCCCCGTCGCCGTCGACGGTGGTGCCGCCGTCCTTCAGCACGACCTTCGTCGCCCCGTCGGCGCTCCAGTCCCCGTCGCCCGCGTCCGCGTGCGTGTCGGCGGGGGTGGTGAACGTCGCGGCCGTGACGGTCGATGAGGTGCTCGAGCCGGTGGTCGTCGTGTCGTCGGTGGTCGAGCCTGTCGCGCTGCAGCCGGTGGCGACGGCCAGCAGGAGGGCGAGGGCCGCGAGGGCCCGTCGGGGTCGGGAGAAGGGTGAGGGCACGAGGTGCTCCGATCGGTGATGGTCGGGTCAGGTCGGGTGGTCGGGTCGGGTCAGGTCGGGTCGGCGTACGGGTCAGGGCGCGAGGTGGCGGTGCAGGGCGCGATACCACTTCAGGGGCGGGAGCTCGGGGTGCAGGGCGGCCATGCCGAGGCCGTACTTGGACAGCCGGACCGGGCGGTGGCCGTGGCGCCACAGCAGCCGGTCCACCTCCGACGGCGTCGCGCCGGTCTTGGTCTCGACCACGGCCAGGCCGGGCCGCTCGAGCACGCGGTGGTCGGGCAGCGACTCCCAGGCCAGGTCGACGTCGACGGTCGCCCGGGTGCCCGAGCCCGGCAGGTAGAGGGTGGACCGCCGGTAGTGCGTCGTGAGGACCGGCCGCAGCGCGGCCGCGGTCGGCAGGTCCAGGACGGCGGCCACGAACCCCGCCCCCTCGACGCCGAGCCATGAGCCCGACGACAGCGGGGCGTGCTCGACCCGCTGCTTGTGGCTCTGGTCCCGCGCCACCCGGGTCTTGACCTCCAGCCAGGACGTCCGCGTCTCCAGGTAGCTGCGCGTCCGCACCTTCCACCGCCGCCGGCGGGAGCGCCCGGCGTCGGTGTAGCTGGTCCGCTCGGCCGTGTCGAGGTAGGTCGAGCGGTAGCCGAGCTCGCGACGGTGGTCGATCTCCAGCACCCGGGTGCCGTCCGGCAGCTCCCGCAGCAGCTCGCGCGCCCGGTCCACGGGCAGCACGTACTTCCGGTCCACGCGGGTCAGCAGCGCGGCCCGGTCGACGAGCTCGTCGAGGCTGATCGGTGCGAGGTCGAGGTCGGTCACGGCCCCGAGGCTCGTGGTGCTCATCGACGGGCGAGGACGCGGTCAGCGGGTGTGGCCGGCTCGCGCAGGTCGTCCGGTTCCGTGGTCGCCGGCGCGTGGCGGAGCTCGACGGCCGTCGTGTCGTTCACCAGGTCGGTCCGGAGGATCTTGACCGACGCGACCGAGAGGCCGTGCACGGCGGACAGGTAGGCGGCGGCATCAGCCGGCCGGGTGAACGCCCGGTCCACGACCACCTGGCTCGTGGACACGCGGCCCCGCACCCACGAGGCGTCGCCCACGCCGATCGCGGTCAGGACGGCGGCCATCAGGGCGAGGTCCACCCAGGACGGCGCCTGGTCGAGCCCGCCGAGCAGGCCCAGGGTGAGGGCGGCGAAGTAGTAGGCGACCTCGCTCTGGGTCAGCTCCTGGGACCGCAGCCGGATGATCGACAGGATCCCGAACAGCCCGAGGCCGAGCCCGGCGCCGATCGTCGAGGTCGACAGGGCCGCCGACACGGCGAGCACGCCGACGTTCGCGGTGAGGATCGCGACCACGAGCTCGGGCTTGCGGTGGCGGGGCAGGAAGAACACGAAGACGAGGACGCAGATCGCGACGACGTCGGCGACGTAGAGGGTGAAGGCCGGCACGGGAGTCTCCTGGGGCTGGGGTGGCTGCGCCCATCTAGCCCGACCGGGCTGTTCGCGCGGCCTCTCCTCCCTGTACGTCGACTGTGCGCCTCCCGCGCCCGGGGCAGGCCCCGCTCAGGCCGGGTCCGGCTGGTCGAACAGGCGCGTCCGCAGCGCGCGCAGCGCCGCCACCCGGGCGCCGAGCAGCGGAGCGGCGGGGCCCAGGGAGGCCGCGACGACCGGCGTCGGCGGGACGAGCAGCGCGTCGGTCCGGGCGGAGAGCCGGTCGAGGAAGCCCGGCGCGCCCGCCCAGGGTCCGCCGACCACGACCGCGGCCGGGTCGAGCAGCGCCGCCACGGAGGCGAGGGCACCGGCCACGGCGTCCACCACGGCGTCGCCCCGGCGCCGGTCCTCGTCGGACCGGGCCGCGAGGGCGTCGACGACCGCACGTACGTCGATGGTGTCCGAGCCCGGACGCAGCAGGCCGAGCGCCCCGAAGCACTCCCCCAGCCGCATCGCCCGCCCGTCCGGACCCGTGGTCAGGACGTGCGCGGGTTCGCCGGCCAGGCCGCTGTGGCCGCGGACCAGCCGCCCGCCCTGGACGACCGCGCCGCCGAGGCCGTGGCCGAGGTGCAGGTAGCAGAAGTCGTCCAGCCCCGCCGCAACACCCGCGTCGTGCTCGGCCAGCGCCGCCCAGTTCACGTCGTTGTCGACGTCGACGTCCGCGCCGGCCAGGGCGTCGAGCAGCGGCGCGAGCAGCGCCCGCGGGTCCAGCTCGTCGACCAGGAACGGCGAGTGCGGCAGGTGCACGAGCCGTCCCGACGCACGGTCGACCGGCCCGGCGAGCGAGATCGAGCAGGCGCGCACGGGGCCGGGCGACCCGGCCGTCGCGTCGTCGACGAGAGCGAGGAGCAGCGGTTCGAGGGCGGCGGCGGCCACGGGGCTCGGCGTCTCCCGCTCGACCCGGCGGAGCACCTCGCCCCGGACGTCGAGGAGCTCGGCGACGAGCCCGTCCGGCCCCCCCTCGAGCGCCAGGGCCACCCCCAGGTCGGAGCGGAGGCGGTAGCGGACCCCGGCCGGCCCGCGCCGCCCCGACGGCGCGGCTCCCGCCTCGGTGACGACCCCGTCCCGCTCGAGGCGGCGCACGCTCTCCGAGACGGTGGGCTTGGAGATCTGCGTGGCCGCGGCGATGTCGGCGCGGGTCAGCGCCTCGGTCTGGAGCAGCTGCTCGACCACGTGCCGGTCCGTGATGCGGCGCAGCAGGGCGAGGGACGCCCGGGGAGCGTCCTGCACGTCGGTCATCGGCACCTTCGGGGTCGGATCTGTCAGGAGTCCTTGCAGATTAGCGGGTGCTCCTCTAGAGTCCGGGACCAGGAACCAGAAAGAGTCCTAACTATTCGACCCAGGAGGCCCCGCATGACCAGCACCGCCGCTCCGTCAGCCCCCGTCAGCCCGCTGACGGGCCTGCCGCACTGGGAGAGCATCCCCGACGACATCCCGGCCGCGACCGCCGAGGTGAAGGCCGCGATCCGCGCCCGCATCGAGGCCTCCGGACGCACGGTCGCGCAGGTCGTCGCGGAGGTCGAGGCGTTCCTCGAGGAGGAGATCGCCGACATCGAGGCCACCCGGGCCCGCGGCGAGGAGGTGTGGCCCGTGATCGACTACGCCGACATCGCCGCCGACCGGGTGTCCGACGAGACCCTGGCGCTCGTCCGCCGTCGCGGCTGCGCCGTCGTGCGCGGCCACTTCCCCCGCGAGCAGGCCGAGCGCTGGGACGCCGACGTCGTCGACTACGTCGAGTCCAACCACTTCTTCAAGACGTACGCCGGTCCCGCCGACGACTTCTTCGGCTCGCTGGGCTCGGAGATGAGCAAGCCCGAGATCTACCCGATCTACTGGTCGCGCGCGCAGATGGAGGCCCGGCAGGACGCGCGGATGGCCACGGTGCAGGCGTTCCTGAACCGCCGCTGGACGTCGGAGAGCGAGGGTCGGCGGTGGTTCGACCCGGAGGTCGACACCCTCTACCCCGACCGGATCCGCCGCCGTCCGCCCGGCGCCACCTCGGGCGGGCTCGGCACCCACCTGGACCCCGGGACCCTCGACCTCTGGATGACCGAGGGCTACCAGCAGCACTTCCGGCACCTGTTCTCCGGCGACGTGGCCGCGTACGACCCGTGGGACGCGGCCTACCGGACGGAGGCCACGCAGTTCCCCGGCTCGACGATGTGCTCGGCCTTCCGCACGTTCCAGGGCTGGACCGCGCTCAGCGAGATGCGCCGCGACCAGGGCGTGCTGCACACCGTGCCGATCCCCAAGGCGATGGCCTACCTGATGCTTCGCCCGCTCCTCGACGACGTGCCCGACGAGGAGATGTGCGGCGTCCAGCCGAACCGCACGTTCCCGGTCAACGAGCGCTACCACGCGATCCTCACCCGGGCCCTGTCCGGCATCCCCGACGTCGCGCCGGGCGACTCGGTCTGGTGGCACTGCGACATGATCCACGCGGTCGCACCCGTCACCGACCAGCAGGGCTGGGGCAACGTCATCTACATCCCGGCTGCGCCGCAGTGCACCAAGAACGAGGCGTACGCCGGCCTCGTCCGTGAGGCGTTCCTGGCCGGCAACAGCCCGCACGACTTCCCCGAGGAGAACTACGAGGCGAGCTGGGCGAACCGCTTCCAGCCGGACGACCTCAACGAGGTCGGGCGGCGCGGCCTCGGCCTCTGACGAGATCGTGCTCGATAACGCCCCCTCGATCCACCCGACCGTCCGAGCGCACGCTCAGCGGCGACCGGCGGCGGGATCGAGGAGGCGATTCTGAGCAGAATCCGGCAGCGATGCTTCCGGCACCCGCTGACCCGTCTGGTCCTCCTCGCGCCCCCGGAACGCCCCCTGAGCCTGTCGAAGGGCCTCGCAGAGGTCGGCCCAGCGAAGACGCCGACCACGTCGTGGCCCTTCGACGAGCTCAGGGGGCGTTTCCGCAGCGTGAGCGCGTGGCCGGAGCCGGGACGGACGGGAAGGGGGACGAGCTCCGGCCGACGGGCTCGCTCCTGGTCCACGACGCGGAGGGCTAGGCCGGGGGCAGCGGCGCCCCCGGAACCAGGCCCGCCGCCGCGGCGGCCGTCACCGCCGCCGCCATCACGGCCACCTCGGGCCGGTCGGTCGTCCGGGCCAGGGCGGCGACAACGTCGAACTCCGGCGTCGCCGTGATGATCACGCCGCCCGCGTGGCTGATCTTGACCGGGACCGCGTGATCGTCGACCTGCACGTCGACCCAGACCCGCGGCAGCATGAACTTCGTCGTCGGCGCTTGCCGTACGCCTATCGTCGACGTCTGCGCGAAGACCACGTCGCGGAGCCGCGCCGCGTCGTCGGGGGCGCAGAGGACGTGCAGCGTGTGCGCGGGGCGGCCCTTCTTCATCAGGACCGGCACCAGCCAGGCGTCCTGGGCGCCGGCCGCCATCAGGGCCGTCAGCACGCCGGGCCAGAGCCGGGGATCGAGGTCGTCGACGTTCGCCTCGACCACGACGGCGGGCGTGCCCTCGGACGCGGTCGCGGTCGCGGCCTCGCGCTCGCCCAGGAACACCCGGGTGACGTTCGGCCGCCCGGCCACGTCGCGCGTGCCGGCACCGGTCCCGGACCCCTCGACCGTCATCGACGGCAGGTCCTCGCAGGCGTCGCCGAGCGTGGTCACGAGGGCCATCCCCGTCGGCGTCGTCAGCTCGCCCTCGCCGCCGGCCCGGACGCGCCAGCCGCGCGAGAGCTCGACCACCGCCGGCCCGGGCACGGCGATCCGCCCGTGCGCCATACGGACGGTCCCCGAACCCACCGCGACCTCGCCCGCGCTCAGCGTCTGCACGCCGAGGTCCGCGACCGCCGCGCAGACCCCGACCACGTCGGCGATCGAGTCGAGCGCGCCGACCTCGTGGAAGTGCACGTCTTCCGCGTCGATGCCGTGCGCCCGGGCCTCCGCGTCGGCCAGCGCGGCGAAGACGCGCGTGGCGTCGAGGCGGACGCGCTCGTCGAGGTCGGCCTCGGCGAGCATCCGGTGGATCGTCCGCCAGTCGCGGTGCGGGGGGTCGTCGACCCGCATGACGACGTCCGCCTTGGTCGCCCGCATCCCGGCGCGGGTGACCGGCTGGACCTCGACGGTGACCGAGCCCGCGACCACCGCATCCACGGCGCGCTGCACCGCGACGAGCGAGGCGCCCGCGTCGAGGAGCGCGCCGAGCAGCATGTCCCCCGCCACCCCGGCGGAGGCGTCGACCCAGAGGTGCCTCACGCGCGGTCCTGCTCGTGCTGCCGGTCCTCGTCGGGCGACGGTTCCGCGATCTGCGCGGCCAGGTGGCCGGCGCCGTAGCCGTTGTCGATGTTCACGACGCTGACGCCGGGCGCGCAGCTGTTGAGCATGGTCAGCAGCGCGGCCACGCCCCCGAACGACGCCCCGTAGCCGACCGACGTCGGCAGCGCGACGACGGGCGCCCGCACCAGGCCCGCGACCACGCTCGGGAGCGCGCCGTCCATGCCCGCCGCGACGACGACCACGCGCGCGGAGCGGAGCAGGTCGAGCTTGCCGAGGATCCGGTGCAGCCCGGCGACCCCGACGTCGACGACGAGCTCGGCTCGGCGCCCGAGGTAGCGGGCGGTCAGCCAGGCCTCCCTCGCGACCGGCAGGTCGGACGTGCCGGCGGCGAGCACGAGGACGAGCCCACCGGTGCCGCCGGGGATCTCCGGGGGCCAGGCGAGCAGGCGGGCGTCCGGGTCCCAGGCCGCGTCGGGCAGCGCCGCGTGGACGGCGGCGGCGTGCTCCTCGCTGGCCCGGGTGAAGAGGGTGACGACGTCGGGCCGCTCGGCGACGGCCAGCGCGATCTGCCGGACCTGCTCGGGGGTCTTGCCCGCGCAGTAGACGGCCTCGGGGTAGCCGCGACGGTCCTGCCGGCCCAGGTCGAGCTCGGCGAACGCCGACAGCTCCGAGGGGCCGGGATCGGCTGCGCTCACGCGTGACCCTGCAGGACGGTCAGGGTGAAGGCGCCCGGCTGCATCGTGCCGAGGTCCAGCACGACGTAACGGAACCCGGCGGCGAGCACCGCCTCGCGGACGGCGCTGCGCAGGGGTTCCTGGGCGGCGCGCGCCAGGTCGTCCCCCGGCAGCTCGAGGCGGGCGATGTCGTCGTGGTGGCGCACCCGGAAGTCGCCGAGGCCGAGACGGCGCAGCCCGCTCTCGGCCACGTCGATCTGGCGCAGCTTCTCCGGGCTGACCTCGGAGTGGTGCGGGATGCGCGAGGCCAGGCACGGGGCCGCGGGCTTCTCCGCGCACGGCAGCGCCCAGGCCCGGGCGACCGCGCGTACGGCGGCCTTGTCCAGCCCGGCGTCGCGGAGCGGGGCCAGGACGCGGTGCTCCACGGCGGCGCGGCTGCCGGGCCGGTCCGGGCGCTGCGCGTCGTCGAGGTTCTCCCCGTACGCGACCGCGTCGAGCGCGTACGTGGCGACCACCTCGTCGGAGATCTTGGTGAAGAGCTCGTTCTTGCAGTGGAAGCAGCGGTCCGGCCCGTTGGCCACGTAGGCCGGGTTGCTGCCCTCGTCCGTCGCCACCTCGACCAGGGCCGCACCGATCACCTGCGCGACCTCGTGCGCGGCGGCACGCTCGTCGGAGGCCAGGCTCGGGGAGACCCCGAGGATCGCGACGACCCGGCTCGGCCCGAGCACCCGGACCGCGGCGGCGAGCAGCACGGAGGAGTCGACGCCGCCGGAGAAGGCGACGCCGAGCCGGTTCACGCCCTGCAGCGCGGTACTCACCGCCGCCAGCGCCCGGTCCTCGACGGAGAGGTCGGCGGAGGTCTCCGGGGAGACGTCGAGGCTGCTGTTCACGGGCACCACCCCATCATCGTCGCCCGGACGGCCGACGCGGCGGTGCGCTCACCGGGGACGGAGCCGGTAGAGGACCTCGCCGGCGTGCGGCTCGACGAACGTGTCGGGGTCGGCCTCGTACGCGGCCACGTCCACCTCGGCGGGGTCCAGGTAGGCCAGGTTCACGGACTCGACCACCTCGCGCGGGATGCCGGTCGCCAGCGTCACGGTGACGCGGTTGCGCTCGCCGTGCTCGGGGTCCCACGTGCCCTGGCCGCGCAGGTGGGTGGAGTGCGCGAGGTCGCCCCACGGCTGGTCGCGGAAACGCTCCCACTGGCCCGTGAAGTAGTCCCGGCTGTGGTAGCCGATCTCCCGGATCTGCGGGTGCATCACCGAGATCTCGGTGATGTGCGGCGCGTAGACGATCACCTCGCCGCCGTCGGCCACGATCGGCTCCAGCTTGTAGAAGCCCTTGGCCGCGGTCCAGATGTCCTCGTACCGCGTGGGCATGATCGACAGCACCCGGCGCACCGGGGCGTCGAGGTAGGTGACGTGGGTCTGCGCCGACACCTCGGCGCAGGCGGCCCAGGCGTCCTCCGGGGTGCCGAAGGCGGCCGCGTGCAGCGTGTCCGTGCCCGAGGCGACGACCAGGCAGAGGGCGAGGCGGCGGGCGTCGATCATGGCCGCGGCTTCGTTGATCAAGGCCCGTACGGGCGTGACGCCGGACGTCCCGATCATCTCCGCGCTGGTGATCAACGCTCCGACCCAGTGCGAGAGGTCGATCAGCTCCTGGCCGGAGACGCCGGGGAAGAAGTACTTGTTGCCGCCCGAGAAGCCGACCACCTCGTGCGGGAAGACGGGACCGACGACGATCGCGACGTCGGCCTCGGCGACGTGCCGGTTGACCTGGACCTCGACGCCCGTGTCGGCCAGAAGCCCGCCGGTCAGCTCGGCGAGCCGCTCGGGGCCGATGGTCCCGAGCGACGTGAACGTCTCGGGCACCCGCGACTCGTGGTTGAGGATCCGCCAGCCCGGATAGGTCTCCTCGGACCGGCCGGGCGCGTAGCCGAGGTGCGCGCCCAGCTGCTCCTCGCTCATGCCGTGGTGGGTGCCGAGGGCGATGACGACGGTCACCTCGGCGGCCCGACCGGCGAGCGCGTCGCGCGCCGCACCCAGCAGCAGCGGGAGCGGGCAGGTGCGGGTGGCGTCGGGGACGACCAGGCACACCCGGGCGCCGTCGAGGTCCGCGTCGGCGAGCGCGTCCAGCACGAAGCCGCGCACCTGCTCGGCGCCGAGCCGCTCCCCCGGCCCGCCGATCGTGCGGGCCGCGGCGGGATCGCCCGGGTCGGTCCCGTACGCCTCGTCCCCGGCAGGGCGGTCCGCAGTCGTGGTGGCCACGACGCCACGATGCCCGCGGCCGCGACCCCGTTCAAGCGACGGACCGCTGACCGGGCAACGAGCGGCAACGACCGGCAACGAGCGGCGACGCCACGGAACCGCCCGTCGTGCGGTAGACCGTCCTGGTGCCCGGTGACCTCTCGGTGTTGCTGGTGCTCGACCTGGTCGGCACCTTCGCCTTCGCGCTCAACGGTGCCCTCACGGCCATCCGGGTCGTCGACGTCGACCTCGTCGGCGTCCTGACCCTCGGGATCATCACGGCCGTCGGCGGGGGCATCGTGCGCGACGTCCTGCTGGGCGCGCTGCCGCCGGCGACGTTCGTCGACTGGCGCTACCTCGCCGTCGCCGGGGCCGGCGGCCTGCTCGCCTTCCTCTTCAGCCGCGAGCTGCGCCGGCTGCGGGTCTCGATGCACGTGCTCGACGCGGCCGGGCTCAGCCTGTTCGCCGTGACCGGCGCCGGCAAGGCCCTCGAGCTCGGCGCCGGACCGGCCCAGGCGATCCTGCTCGGCGCCCTGACCGGGGTGGGCGGCGGCACCGTCCGGGATGTGCTGATCCGCCGGGTCCCCGACGTGCTGCGCACCGGCCTGTACGCGATCCCGGCCCTCCTGGCCGCAGCCCTGGTCGTGCTGACCAGCGGCATCGGGGTCGACCGGGTCCTCGGCGCACCGGCCGCGCTGGCCGCGGCCTCCGTCTGCTTCGCGGTCCGGATGATCGGGCTCCGCTTCCACCTGAACGCACCCCGTCCCCGCGGCGTCCCGCGCCGGCCGCCCGGCGGGACCGCCTGAACCCCGCGGTCAGGACCGGAGCGCGTACGCCTGCGCGGTGACGGCGTCGACGAGCGCGGTGTCCGACCCCAGGTCGGGCCCGAGGGTCTCGAGCACCCCGGTCACGGCCGCCTCCAGGTCCTCGACCGCAGCCGCTGCCCGGGCTCGGTCGGCCCCGGCGTCGCGGACCGGAACCCCAACGCCGCGCAGGTGCAGGACCCAGCCGGCGAGCGCGGTCGCGCAGCCGGTCGGGACGCGTCCGGCGGCGCGTTCCGCACGCAGCACCGCCAGCACCCGGACGCCGAGCTTGCTCGAGCCGTCGGCGGCGATCTGCGCCAGCCGGTGCTGGACGCGCGCGTTGCCGAACCGTTCCAGCAGCGCGGACCGGTAGGCCGCGAGCTCCGTCGGCGGCAGCGTCAGGTGGCGGCACGCCTCGTCCCAGAGCTGCTCGACCCATGCCCGGCAGGTCGGGTCGGCCACGGCCTCGTCGACGGTCGCGTGCCCCCGGACGCTGGCGGCGTACGCGAGCAGCGAGTGCGACCCGTTGAGCAGCCAGAGCTTGCGCTGCTCGAAGGGCGTGACGTCGTCGACGAGCGTGGCCCCCGCGCTCTCCCAGCGCGGTCTCCCGGCGGCGAACGACCCCGAGACGACCCACTCGGAGAACGGTTCGGTGGGCACCGGGTCGGCATCGACGTAGCCCTGCGTGTGCTCCACGAGTCGTCGGTCGCCGTCGGTCGTCGCGGGGGTGATCCGGTCGACCATCGACGTGGCGAACTCGACGTGCTCGTCGATCCAGGAGGCCAGCGTCTCGTCGACCAGCTCCGCGAACCCCACCACGACCGCCCTCGTCAGCGAACCGTTGTCGGGCAGGTTGTCGCAGGACAGCACGGTGATCGCCCCGGCCCCCGCGTCGCGACGGGCGCCCAGCCCCGCCACGAGCCGGGCGGGCATCGACGTCACCGCGGCGCGGGGGTCGGCCCGGAGCGCAGCCGCGTCGGCCTGCACCCTTTCGTCGGCAGCGTCCAGGTGGTTGTCCGCGTCGAGCACGTAGCCCCGCTCGGTGACCGTGATGGTGACCAGCACGACCTCGGGCCGGCCGAGGAGCTCGAGCAGCCGGTCGTGCTCGGCGGCCGCGCGCACCTCGGACAGGGATCCCACGACCTCGAACGCGTCGCCGTCGGCGCTGCGCGTGACGAGCGTGTAGAGCCCGTCCTGCGGGCCGAGCGCGTCCGCGACCCCGGAGCTCCGACCGGTGAACGCGGCGATCCCCCAGTCGCCGGCGTCGGACGCGTGGGCGGTGTACCAGGCCTGGTGGGCGCGGTGGAAGTTCCCGACGCCGAGGTGCACGACCCGCACCGGCGGAGCGGGCGGCGACCCCGGGAGCCCGCGCGTCAGGCGCGGCGACGGTCCCGTGGCGGGAAGGTCCGGTGGGCCGACCTCGCGGGTGCTCACAGCTTGAAGGCCTTCCGCGGGTTGGTCACGACGAGGTCGTGCAGGACCTCGTACGCCTCGTCCTCGTCCAGCCGGTGCTCGGCGACGAGACCCGCGACGTAGCCGGCGTCGATGCGCCGCGACAGGTCGTGCCGGGCGGGGATCGAGCAGAAGGCCCGGGTGTCGTCGATGAAGCCGGAGGTCTTGGCGAAGCCGGCGCTCTCGGTGACCGCGGCGCGGTAGCGGCGGATCGCGTCGGGCGCGTCGAGGAACCACCACGGAGCCCCTGCGTAGACCGACGGGTAGAAGCCGGCGAGCGGGCCGATCTCGCGCGAGAACTGCGTCTCGTCCAGGGTGAACAGCACGAGGTGGAAGCCCGGGTGGGTGCCGTAGCGGTTGAGCAGCGGCCGCAGCCCGTCCGTGTGCTCGACCGCGACCGGGATGTCGGTGCCGACGTCGGGCCCGTAGCGCTCGTACGTGGGCAGGTGATGGTTGCGGCGGACGGCGGGGTGCAGGGTCATCACCAGACCGTCGTCGCAGGACATCCGGGCCATCTCTGCGACCAGGTGGCGGCGCAGCGCGGTGGCGTCGGCGGCCGAGACCTCGCCGCGACGCGCGGCGGTGAACACGCGCTCCGCCTCGTGAGGCTCGAGGGGGTCGGTGCGCGTGTCGGTGTGGGCGTGGTCAGTCGACACGGCGCCGTGCTCGACGAAGAAGGCCCGCCGGGCCTCCAGCGCCGCGACGAAGCCGGCGTAGTCGCCGGTCTCGGTCCCGCTCACCTCGGCGAGCCGGTCGACGTCGTCGTTCCAGGTCGGCAGCGCGGCCTCGAGGTAGCGGTCGGGGCGGAAGGTCGGGACGACCCGGCCGGACCAGGTGGGGTCGTCGCGGAGCAGGGCGTGGGCGGAGAGGTCGTCGCAGGGGTCGTCGGTGGTGGCCAGCACCTCGATGCCGAACCGCTCGTAGAGCGCCCGGGGCCGGAACGGTTCGGTGGCCAGCGCCGCCGCGACCGCGTCGTAGATCCGGTCGGCCGTGGCCGCGGCGGGCCGCAGCCCCACGCCGAAGATGTCGGCCAGCTGGTTCTCGAACCAGTAGCGCACGGGCGTGCCGCGGAAGACGCCCCACCGCTCGCAGACCGCGCGGAAGGCAGCCCGCGACCGGGCCTCGTCCAGCGGGCCCTCCCCCACGCCGAAGGTCGACAGCTCGGCACCCGTCGCGTGCAGCAGCCGCGTGACGTAGTGGTCCGGCGTGATCAGCAGCGCGGTGGGGTCCGCGAACGGCACGTCGTCCGCCAGCCAGCGCGCCGGCACGTGCCCGTGCGGGGAGATGATCGGCAGCCCGGCCACCGCGTCGTGCAGCCGACGGGCGATCGCCCGGACCCCCGGGTCGGCGGGCAGCAGGCGGTCCGGATGGGGCTCGAGCGTCTGGTCCTCCACGCCCCCATCCTGGTCCGCCCCGTTCCGCGCGACCGACGGGTCACCCGGAGGTGCCCGGCGAGGCGGCGGCTAGGACCGCGTGCCTCCGTACGCCACCGGCACCAGGTCGGCCTGGGCCGCGCCGCTGGCGACCAGGTCGAGGATCGCCTCGGCCACCTGCTCCGGCCGGTCGAGCTCGACGCCCGCCAGCCCGGCCGCCGCGTCGCTCCGACCGTCGCGGAGAGACGCCAGGAACTCCGTCCCCGTCGCGAACGGGATGATCGTCGACACGGTGACGCCGGTGCCCCGCAGCTCCTCGCGCGCGATGGCGGTGAGCCGTTCGAGGGCGATCTTGGACGCGACGTACGCACCGGTCCCGGGAGCGTCCGCGAAGGTCGTCCCGGAGCTGACGTTGACGATCGTCCCGGAACCCTGCGCCCGCATCACCGGGAGCACGGCCTGCATCACCGCGAGCGGCGCGACGAGGTTGAGCGCGAGCAGGGCGCGCAAGTCGTCGAGCGACGTCTCCTCGACGCTCGCGTGCAGGCCCTGGCCCGCGTTGTTCACGACGACGTCCACGCGACCGAAGGCGTCGACGGCGGCGCGCACGAGCGCGTCGACCTGCTCGTCGTCCGTGACGTCGCACCGGACGGCCACCGCCCGCCCGAGCTCGTCGGCCAGGGCGGCGACGCGGTCCTCCCGCCGCGCGGCGAGCACGAGCCGGGCACCCCGCGCGGCCGCGGCCCGCGCCGTCGCCTCCCCGATGCCCGACGACGCGCCCGTCACCAGCACCACGGCGTCCTCGATGTCGACCACGACTCCCCCTGCTCCTCGACCGGGACCGTTGGACCCCGGATTACGATACTGATGAGTAGCGTAAGCGCTCGGGACGAGAGGAGACGCCGTGGGCACCGAGGACGACGTGACCCCGGTCGCTCGGCCGGGGCGGCCGTACGACCGGTCGCGGGACGCGCAGATCCTGGCCGTGACGCTCGACGCGCTGGCCGAGCGGGAGTACGAGCACGTGACCATCGACGCCGTGGCGCAGCGCGCCGGGCGGGCGAAGACGACCCTCTACCGCCGGTGGCCGACCAAGGTCGACCTCGTCCTCGCGGCCGTCGAGGCGGCCGGCCGCCCGCCCGAGGCCGACGAGCTGCCCGACGAGGGCACCCTGCGCGCGGACCTGCTGGCGGTGGTCGACTCCCCCTGGCTCGGCGGGCCGGAGCGCCGGCTGGCGATCTTCACCGGCCTGACCTCGGCGGCGCGGAGCTCGGACCGGCTCGCCGACGCCGTCCGGACGACGGTGACCGAGCCGTACGTGGCGGTCTACCGGGCCCTCCTGCAGCGGGCGGTCGACCGGGGTCAGGTCGCGGCGGAGCTCGCCCCGAGGGTGCCGTTGCTCGCGCAGGTGATCCCGGCGATGTCGGGCCACCGGCTGGGCGCGACCGGCGAGCCGGCGGGTCGGGAGTTCTTCGTCTCGGTCGTCGACCAGGTCGTCCTGCCCGCGCTCGCGCACCCCCCGGGGCCCGCGACCCCCGCCTGAGCGCGATCATGGCCACCATGTCGACCACCGCGGCGCGGGCCGGCGCCCGATGAGCCGCCCCGCCCCCGTCACGATCACCCCGGTCCACGTCGCCGACCTGGTCGCCGAGGGCGAGCTGATGCCGGTCTACGTGCACGTGGTCGAGCACCCCGACGGGCGCGTCCTGGTCGACACCGGCATGACGGAGCTGCACCCCGCGGTCGCCGACATGGACCCCCGCCTGCGGCCGCTGGACGAGCAGGGCTTCGACCTCGCCTCGATCGACGCCGTCGTGAACACGCACCTGCACTTCGACCACTGCGGCGGGAACGTGCTGTTCCCGGGCGTCCCGGTCTACGTCCAGCGTCAGGAGCTCGAGGACGCGCGCCGGCTGGAGGGCTACACGATCCGGGAGTGGGTCGACTCCCCCGGCGTGACGTACGTGCCGGTCGACGGCGAGCACGAGGTGCTGCCCGGGATCCGGCTCCTCCCCGCACCGGGCCACACCCGCGGCACCCAGGTCGTCGTCGTCGAGACCGGTGGGCGTCCGGTGGTGATCTGCGGCGACGTGGCGGTCTGGGCCGGCGAGCTCGACGAACCGACCACCGAGGGCCAGCTCCTCGTCCGCTCGCTCGACCCCGAGCAGGTCTGGCTCGCGCACACGCACGAGCCCTGGCGGCCCCCCGCTCGGTGAGCCGGGACGGTCAGCGGGGCAGCACCAGCAGCGCGTCGCCGACCGGGCGCTCGCCCGTCAGGTCGGAGGGGTCGTTCACCACCCGGCCGCCGACGACCATCGTCGTCGAACCGCCGCCGTCGAGGTTCAGCGCGTCACGCATCCCGAGCGCCCGCGCGAGCGCGGCCGTCTCCACGATGCTCGTGCCCAGGCTCGTCGTGCTGCGCCCGTCCACCGTGGCGATCAGCGTGCGACCAGCGGCGTCGTTCCCGGCGAAGGTGCGCGGGTTCCGCTGGTTGCTGAAGCCGTAGTAGACGCTCGGGGAGGGCTGGACGAAGCCGTCGCGACGCGGGGTCACGTGCACCCGGCCGTCACGGACCAGCTCCGGCCCGCCGTTGACGACGAAGGCCCCGGAACCCGGCCGCAGCAGCCGGCGTCCGCGCCCCTCCAGGCCCGTCCTCACGGTCAGCCGACGACCGACCACCGCGACCGAGGCGAGGTCGTCGGCCAGGTCTCCGGTCGCCTGCACGGACCGCTGCCCCTGCTCGAGCACCACCCCGCGCACGGGACGCACAGCGACCACCCGCGACCCGCGCCCGAGGACCGCCTCGACCCCCGGACCCGTCGGGGTGCGCCCGCCGAACTGGGGCGTGAAGGCGACCACCTCGTCGTCGTCCGTGCAGGTCACGTCGTGCCGCGGCAGCGGCGTCGGCAGGTCGTCGGCCGTCCCCCCGCAGTTGCGGACGAGGCCGGGCACCCGGTCGACGCCGTCGAGAGCCAGCGTGCGCCCGCGGCTGCCCCGGACCGAGCCCGACCAGCGGAGCCGCTCGACCGCCGTGCGCCGCGCGTCGGACCGGAGCACGAGCCCGGGCCGGTTCCCCACCGTCTCGCTCAGCAGCCTGCCGTCGTAGACGCCGACGCCCGCCGGGTCGCCCGGGGCCCCCGACCCGGGATCGAGCACGAAGTAGCCGGCGTTCGTCGCCGCCGTGGCCCCCGCGGCGAGCGCGAGCGCGCTGGTGGTCTCACGGCGCTCCAGGTCGGGCCCGTACGACGCGACCAGGGACCCCGAGAAGCGGCGCGGGTCCACCGTCAGCAGCCGCACGCGCCACGGTCCGCGTGCGCTGGACCCACCGTCCCAGCCGGTGTAGCGGGTGCTGCCGGCGAAGCCGTCCGCCACCAGCCGCGCGAGGAGGGCGTCCCCGTCCGCCTGTGTCGCGAGCAGGCCCACCCGGACCCGCCAGCCCAGGCGCCCGCCGGCGTAGTCGGACGTCGCCGGGGTGTCGACCTCCTCGACGCGTGCCTCGAAACCGGCGGTCCGGAGCCGGCCGGCGAGGGTGTCCGCGCTCGCCCGGTCGGCGATCGCCGCGGCCGGCGCGTCCGGGTCGGGCGAGGCCGGCCCGGACGGGACGGCGACCTCGACCGTCCACGGCACCGTGGGGTCGACCGCACCCCGGACGATCGTGGTCAGCGTGACGCCCCACTGCAGGGTCGTCGTCGTGCGCTGCTCCGTCAGCCCCGACGGGCCGAGCGGGAGCCCGACGGAGGAGGTCGACGGCGGCGGCGCCGCGACCGCCGGGAGCGGGACGACGGGCGAGGCGAGGACCGCGCCGACGGCGAGCAGGCCGCCGATGCGAAGGCTGCGGCGGTTCCGGGGAGTGGTCACAGCTCACCGTAGGGCGGCGGCCGACGGGTGGCGAGGGTCCGGCGGGCCTCGATCAGATGAACCGCCGACGACACGAACCCGTGGTCGACCCCGTCCGAGGCGGTGCACGAGGATCCGGGCCGTACGCGCAACGCCTACGGTTCCTGCACGAGGTCCGGCCGGACGGGTCGGCCCCGACGCACGAGACATTCGAGAGGTCCTGCCCTGAGGCGAAGTCGTCCGCGGACATGACCCACGTCCTCCTCCTCGTCCTGGCCGGGGTCGGTGCGGGCCTCACCGGCTACGGCGCCGGTCTGGCGTCCGTCGTGTCCTACCCCGCCCTCCTCGCGGTCGGGCTCTCGCCGCTCGCCGCCAACGCGACGAACACGGCCGCGCTCACCGGGATCGCGCTCGGCGGGGTCGGTTCCGCCCGTCGCGAGCTGACGGGCATGCGGTCCCGCATCCTGCGGTTCGGCGCGGCCGGGCTCGTCGGCGGCGTGGTCGGGGCGGGGCTGCTCGTGGTGCTGCCCGAGTCGACCTTCGCGGCGGTCGTGCCCTGGCTGGTGGCCGCCGCGTCGCTCGTCCTGCTGCTCCGGCCCTGGCTGCAACGGCTCCACCGGGGTCGTTGGTCCGAGCACCACCCGCTCACCGTGGCGGTCGTCGGCCTGGTCGCCGTCTACGGCGGCTACTTCGGCGCCGCCGCCGGCACGCTCGTCGTCGCCGTCCTGGGGCTCGTGCTCACGGAACCGCTGTTCAAGGTCACCGCGCTCCGGGCCGTCGTCCTGGGGCTCGCCAACCTGGCCGCGACCGTGATCTTCGTGGCGCGCGACCTCGTCGTGTGGACGTCGGCGCTGCCCCTCGCGGCCGGGATGATCGTCGGCGCGGCGATCGCCCCGCGTCTCCTGCGCCGGCTGCCCGACCTCGTCGTCCGGGTCGTCGTCGCCGTGGCCGGGCTGGGGCTGGCCGCGTTCCTGCTCCTGCAGTCCTGAACGAGGCCCGACGCAGCCGTCCTCTGTCGGCACGCGTACGGCCCGCGACCCCGCCGCACCCTCCCGGGGGCATCGAGTTGGATGGGGCCATGACCACCTCCGACTTCACCGAACCCGCGGTCCCCCTCGGTCAGCACCGGATGCCGCTACTGGGCTTCGGCACGTGGCAGATCGACGACGCGGACGCGCCGCAGGCGACGACGACCGCGCTCGAGCTGGGCTACCGCCACATCGACACGGCCACCGGCTACCGCAACGAGGCCGGCATCGGCAAGGCGCTGGCCTCCTCCGGGCTGGACCGCGAGTCCGTCTTCATCACCACCAAGCTCCCGCCGGAGAACGTGGGCCACGAGCGCCAGACCATCGAGGAGAGCCTGACCAAGCTCGGCGTGGAGCGCGTCGACCTGTGGCTGGTGCACTGGCCGCCGAACGGGCAGGCCTCCCCCGAGGTCTGGTCGCAGGTCGTCCAGGCGCAGCAGGACGGGCTCGCCACCAGCATCGGCGTCAGCAACTACTCGCTGGAGCAGATCGACGAGCTCGTGGCCGCGACCGGCGTGACGCCCGCCGTGAACCAGATCCGCTGGAGCCCCGGCATCTATGACGCCTCGCTCGCCACCGGCCTCGCCGAGCGCGGTGTGGTCCTCGAGGGCTACAGCCCGTTCAAGGCGAGCAACCTCGACGACCCCACGCTCGTCCGGATCGCCGAGGCCCACGACGCGACCAGCGCCCAGGTGATCGTCGCGTGGCACGTCGCGCACGGCTTCGTCGTGATCCCCAAGTCCGCTCGCCGCGAGCGGATCGAGGCCAACGCCGCGGGCGCCCGGATCCGGCTGAGCGACGACGAGGTCGCCGAGATCGACGCGCTCGGCGCCTGAGACCCGACCCGCCCGGCCCGGCGTACGGGACCGGGTCAGGCGGGTCGCCAGGCCAGCGGCCCCGGGCCGTCGATCGAGACCCGAGGCGTCACGACTCGCTCCTCGGTCGTGTCGTAGAGCACGAGGCGCTCCTCGCTGAGCAGCGCGAGCCACCGGTCGTCGAGCCAGACCGCGTCGTCCGCCGTCTGCCGGGTCGAGGGGAAGATCTCCTTCACCTCGCCGGTGGCGACGACGCTGACGCGGATCGTGCTCCTGCCCCCGACCTTCTCCGTCACCGCGAGGAGACCGTTGCCCGGCGAGAGCGTGCCCGCGCTGGTGTCGTCGCCGACCGCCGTGTCGAGGTCCTCCGTGGTCCCGTCCCGGCGGACGAGCGTGAAGCGGCACTCCCCCTCGGCGCACGAGCGCACCACGTGGCCGTCGGGCCCGGTCGCCACCAGGTCGCCCGGCTCCGCGCGCCGCTCCACGAGCGGGAAGACCGGCCGGACCTCGCGCCGGCCGACCTCCAGGAACCCGCCGGCCCCGTCGCCCACGACCGGCCGCGGCACGTCGACGGTGCGGGCCGTCCGGCCCCGCCAGTCGATCAGGCGCCACGTGGTCGCCCGCTCCCGGGAGGTGTCCGTCGCCCAGACCCGGCCGTCCGGGCCGGGAAGGAACGACGTGGCCGAGCGGAGCCCGCCCCTGACCGTCCGCGGGGCCAGACCGTCCACCGCGAGCAGCCGGGTCCCCCGGCCGCCCGGACGCCAGACGAGGACGCCGTCGGCCAGGACGGTCAGGACCGTGCCCGCGGGCTCGAGCCCGACCGGGGCGATCGCCAGGGCACCGGTGCTCGCGTCGAGGCCGACGACCTGACCTCCGCCGCCCACCAGCAGCGTGCCCGGCGGGAGGTCGTCCGGCCAGGCCCGTGGGTCCGTCGACGACTCTCCCGGGAGCGTGGGCGCGGGCGCGGGCGCCGGGGCGGTGTCCGGCTGCGACCCGCCGAAGCGGAGCACCCCCAGACCGACGAGCACGACCAGCACGACGGCGAGGACCACCCACGTCCGCCGTCGGCCGAGCCGGGGGCCGTCGTCGACGAGCTGCTCCGGACCCGTCACGTCGCCAGTATCAGCCTCCGCCGCGACCGCCGCCGGACGCCGGCTGGTGCCGCGGGATGCCACCGCTCCCCCCTAGCCGATCGGTCCCGCGCGCGAAGCCGATCCGGTCAGGTTCCTGGTGTGACGGTTGTGACTCATGTTTCTCCTGCGACGAGTGAGTACCTCCAGGCACGATGACTGCCGCTTCCCCCGCAGACCTCAGAACGACCAGGAGCTCCCCGTGCCCAGCCAGTCCCGCCTGCACCGCCCGCTGACCGCCCTCGTCCTCGGGGCGGCCCTGCTCGCCCCCGTCCAGCCGGCCCTCACCGCCTTCGCCGCCCCGCCCGTCGGCCACCCGGTCGCCAGCGCCCGGGCGTCGGTCCGCGCGACCGCGCTCACGCTGACCGCGTACGGCGACAGCGATCCGTACGGTGCGATCCACCTGTCCGGGTCGCTGCGCTGGGCCGGCGGGAAGAGCCTCGGTCACCGGCAGCAGGTCGAGCTGTGGGCGAGGACCGGGACGCGCTGGGCGCTCGTGAAGAAGGCCCAGACGGACCGTTCCGGGGACGTCGAGCTGCGCGTCACCCCGACCGCCCACACGACCTACCAGCTGCGCTACGCCGGTTCACGCAGCGCGAGCCTCTCCTCGGCCGCCAGGCGTTCCGTGAGCCGGAACCTCGCGGTCCACGCCACCGCGCACCTCACCTTGCAGGCTCCCGTCACCGCCCGCCGCGGGACGACGTTCGCCGTCAGCGGCAAGGTCACCCCGGGCGGCGCCGGCCGGGTCGTCACCCTGGCCGGGGACGGCCGGACCTTCACGACGTTGAGGACGCGGGCCGACGGAACCTTCTCCGGCCACGTCCGGCTGCAGCAGACCACCACGCTGACCGTCGTCCTGGCCGACACCGCCACCCTGGACGGCGCCCGGAGCGGCCCCCGCGTCGTCCGCGTCAGCAAGGGCTGACGCGCCGGCCGACCAGCCCCGGTCGGTACGATCCCCCGGTGTCGGACGCAGAGGTGAGGATCGGGCTGGTCGGCTACGGCTTCGGGGGGCGTTACTTCCACGCCCCGCTGATCGCCGGCGCCGCGGGGTGCACGCTGGTGGGCGTGGTGACCCGCTCGCCCGAGCGGCGGGCCGAGGTCGCCGCGGAGCACCCCGGGGTCGCCCTCCACGACACCGTCGACGACCTGCTCGCGGCCGGGGTGGACGCCGTCACGGTGTGCACCCCGGCCGCCACGCACTCCACGCTGACCGACGACCTCCTGCGCCGCGGCCTGCCGGTGGTCTGCGACAAGCCCTTCGCCCTGGACGCGGACGCCGCCCGCCGTACGGTCGAGCTGGCCGAGCGGGAGGGCGTGCTCGTCACCCCGTACCAGAACCGCCGCTGGGACTCCGACCTGCTGACGCTCCGCCGTGTGCTGGCCTCGGGCCGCCTCGGCGAGGTGCGCCGCTTCGAGTCGGCCTTCGAGCGCTGGGCCGCGGACCTCACCCCGCCGGCCGCGGGCGGCGGGCTGCTGCGCGACTTCGGCAGCCACCTCGTCGACCAGGCCCTGCACCTCTTCGGTCCGGTGGACCGGGTGTACGCCGAGACGCACGAGGTCGGGCCGGAGAACGAGGACGACGTCCTGGTGCACCTGCAGCACGCGAGCGGGATGCGCTCCGAGCTCACGGGGGCCTGGCGCCAGGCGGCGCCGCGGCCCCGGTTCCGGGTGAGCGGCAGCGAGGGCAGCTACGTCGTGACCAGCCCGATGGACGGGCAGGAGGAGGCGCTGATCGCCGGGCGCTCGCCCGCGAGCGAGGGCGACGCGTGGGGCACGGAGCCGGAGTCGGCCTGGGGCACCCTGACCCTGGGGACCGAGAGCGAGGTCGTGCCGAGCGAGCGCGGCCGCTGGGACGCGTTCTACGCCGAGTTCGCGGCGGCGGTCCGCGGCGAGGGCTCCATCCCCGTCGACCCCTGGGACGCGGTCGCGACGGCCACCGTCATCGACGCCGCCCGCCGCAGCGCCGCGACCGGCACCACCGTGGACGTGCCCCCGATCTCGCGCTGACCGGTCCGGCTCACCGCGCGTAGCGGCTGAACTTCTCGCGCGCCGCCGGCGTCGCCGGGCTGAACAGGTTCACGAGGTTGCCGTCGGGGTCGCGCAGCAGCAGCGACCGGTTGCCCCAGGGCATCGTGGTGGGCACGTTGACGAAGGTCGTGACCCACCCCTGGAGCGAGGCGTACGTGTCGTCGACGTCGTCGACCAGGAGCTCGATGATCAGCGACCGGTTCGCGGCGGCCTCGGCGCTGCCGGGTCCGAACAGCCCGACGGTCCGGGTGCTGCCGATGGCCAGGGTGCCGTCGGGGGTGCGGAGCTCGGCGAAGTCGGGGACCGGCCGGTCGACCGGCGCGCCCGTGAGCCGGGCGTAGAAGTCGACCATCCGGTCGACGTCGGCGGTGATGATGCGGACGGAGACGAGGTTCATGCCGCCGACGGTAGGACCGTTACCGGACAGGATCCGGCCGGTATCCGGCTAGATTCTCGACGTGGCCCGACCGACCGCCCGCGTCCTCGGCCTGCTGGAGATCCTGCAGGCCGGCGGGACGCACACCCTCGCGGAGCTCGCCGGTCGCCTCGGGGTCGACGAGCGGACCGTGCGCCGCTACGTCGTGCACCTGCTCGACCTCGACGTGCCCGTGGAGTCGGTGCGCGGCCGCTACGGCGGCTACCGCCTGGCCCCGACCTTCAAGCTGCCGCCGTTGATGTTCACCGACGAGGAGGCGACCGCCGTGCTCGTCGGGCTGCTCGCGAGCGCGCGGACGAGCGCCGGCGCGGCCCGGCTCGCCGCGGAGAGCGCGGCGGCCAAGGTGCGCCGCGCCCTGCCCCGACGTCTGGCGTCGCGGCTCGACGCGCTGCTCGGCGTCGTCGAGGTCAGCGGGACGACCTCGGTCGGCCTCCCCGCCGGGGCGGACGTGCTGCTCGCCGCCGCCGAGGCCGCCCGTGCCGGGACCGCCGTCGACGTCGTCCACACCAGCCGGGAGGACCGGGTCACCGAGCGGGTGGTGCAGCCGTACGGGATCGTCGCGCACGGCGGGCACTGGTACCTCACCGGCCTCGACGTCGCGCGCGACCAGGTCCGGACGTTCCGCCTCGACCGGATCACCACGGTCCGGCCGCGCGCCGAACGGTTCGAGGTCCCGGTCGACTTCTCGCCGCAGGACGCGGTGCTGCAGGCGCTCGCGGGGACGCCTTGGCGCCACGAGGTGTCGGTGCGGGTGCACGCCGACGAGGCCACGGTGAGGCGACGCCTGCCCGCGGGCCTGGCGACGCTGACGCCGGTGGCCGACGACGAGGGCTGGACCCGGGTCGAGCTGCGCGCCGAGCGGCTCGACTGGGTGCCCGCCACGCTCGCCGCGCTCGACGCCGACCTGGTCGTCGAACGTCCCGACGAGCTGCGGGGACGGCTCCAGAGGCTGGGCCGGCGCCTCCTCGACGCCTGACCCCGCCTCGCGAACCCGCGCCCTCAGTCCAGCATCGTGTCCAGGAGCTCGCGGATGTAGCGGCGGTTCCGCGCGATCACGCCGAGGCTGTCGCTGCCGTAGTGCTCGCAGAGGAACGGCCCGCGGAACCCCAGCTCCAGCGCCCGGCCGATGATCGACCGGTAGTTGATCAGCCCGAACTCCATCGGCAGCGGGAACGTGGCCACCGTGCCGGTCGCCGGGTCCTCGTCGCGCGAGTAGTTCTTCACGTGCCAGAAGTTGGCGTACGGGAGCACCTTCTCGAACATCTCCGGGATCGGGTCCATCGGGCGGTGCAGCCGGATGAAGTTGCCGATGTCGGGGTTGAGCCCGCACGCCGGGTGGTCGACCTCCTTCAGGAAGGCGACGGCCGAGTCGCAGGTGCCGACGTACGTGTCCTCGTACATCTCCAGGCTGATCTGCTGACCGTTGCCCGCGGCGTGCTCGGCGAGCTCGCGGATCCGCGACGCCGCGAGGGCACGCGCCTCCGCCGACTCGTCGTCCTGCCAGCCCTGCTCCAGCCAGAACCAGAGCGCCTTCGCCTGGGCGGGCGTGAAGGCCTGGAAGAAGCCGAAGCTGACGATCGGCACCCCGAGCCCGGCGGCGACGTCGATCAGCCGGTGGCTGTAGTCGAGGTACTCGTCCGCGCGCTCGGGGTCCATGACGCTGCGGCGCGAGGTCGAGATCGCCGGGACGGTCAGCCCGGCGTCGCCGAGCGCGCCGCGGAAGTCGGCGAGCCGGGCGGCGTCGAGGTCGGCGACACGCACCCAGGTGTCGGTGAGGTCGACCTCGGTGAACCCCACCCGCGACACCAGTCGCAGCTGCCGGGCCCACTCCTCCGGGTCGGCGTCCTGGATCGGGCCGCCCTTGGAGTCCGTGCCGCCGAAGGCGAGCATGGCCGCGGCGATCGGCCAGTTCTCGGCCGTGTACGGGACGGGCGAGCCGGGGGTGTTCGTGGTGACGGTCATCGCTGCTGCTCCTCGATGGTGTCGGGCGTCTCCGGGTTCGCCAGGGCCTCCGGGGGCGTCCCGCTCCCGCCGACGGTCGGGGCCGGGCCGAGCTCGCGCAGGAGCTGACCGAGCCGGGCGTACGCGCGGTTGCGGTAGGCGACGAGCGGGGCCGAGTCGCCGGCCGGGATGACGAACCCGCCGTCCTGCTTCACGCCCAGGTGGCCGCTCGCGACGAGCTCGGTGAGCACGGCCGGGGTCGCGAAGCGCTCGCCGTAGTGCTCGGACAGGGTGCCGAAGCCGGCCTCGTAGATGTCGAGGCCCGCCATGTCGGCGATGGCGAACGGCCCGAAGAAGGGCAGCCGGTAGCCGAACGTGGTCCGCACGACGATGTCGACGTCCTCCGCGGTCGCGACGCCGTCCTCGACGAGGGTCGCGGCCTCCTTCAGCAGCGCGTACTGGAGGCGGTTCAGCACGAAGCCCGCCCGGTCGGTCACGCGGGCGGTGAGCTTGCCCGTCCGGGCCACCAGCTCCTCCGCCGCGACGACGGCCGCCTCGTTCGTCCCCGCGTGCGCGATCAGCTCGACGCCAGGGATGAAGGGGGCCGGGTTGGAGAAGTGCACGCCCAGGAACCGCTCGGCGTGCGTCAGGTTCACGGCCAGCCCGCTGATCGGCAGGGTCGAGGTGTTGCTCCCGATCACGGCGTCCGGGCGGGCGGCGGCCTCGATGGCGGCGAGCACCGGGCCCTTGACCGCCGGGTTCTCCGAGACGGCCTCCTCGATGAAGTCGGCGTCGGCCACGGCGGCCTCGAGGCTGTCCGCGGCGCGGAGGTTCGCCTCGACGAGGGCGGTCGACCCCGGGTCGAAGAGCCCCTGGTCCTCGAACGTCCGCGCCTCCTGGCGCAGCCGCTCGAGGTGGTTCCGGGTGGTCTCGGCGTCCGCGTCGCTGATGACGACCTGGAAGCCCGCGATGGCCAGGACCTGGGCGATCCCGCCCCCCATGTACCCGGCTCCGACGACGGCCACGTTCGTGATGCTCACGCGCTGCACTCCCCCACCCACGTCCGGGCGACGCCGTTGCCCGCCCCGGTGGCGCCGGTCTCGGGTGGTGGCGCCTCCGACGCTCAAACTAGCCCGACGGCCTCCGACCGGGCCGGGCGGGCGACGCGCGCCGCCAGGCGCGAGCGGACGACCAGGGCCGCACCGCAGAGCAGCAGCGTGGCCGCGAGGCCGAAGCCGGCACCACGGCGCGGGTAGCCGTCGCCGAGGTGACCGCCGAACGCCATCAGCTCGACCGAGAACCGGACGAGCCCGAACGTCGTCGCCCCGACGACGGCGACGACCGCCCAGACCACGGACCCGGGCAGCCGCGGCTCGTGGTCGGACTCGAGGACCAGGAGCAGCACGAAGACGACCGCCAGCACCTCCCCGCCGACCCACCACAGCGGCTGGATCGGTGCCTCGGGGTCGATCAGCGGGGTGAAGGCCGACACGACCGACCAGACGCCGATCGAGACGGTCTGCAGGGCCAGCAGCAGACCGACCACGCGGGTCGGACGGCGCAGCGGGAGGGCCCGGAGGACGGCCGGCCACGACAGGCCGGCCAGGAGGGAGGCCACGGCGACCGGCCCGGTCACCCACGGCACCCGGTCGCCAGGGTCGGCCATGAACGGCGGGACCAGCCAGGTGTCGCGCCGTCGCGAGCAGAGCTCCGACCGGAACGCGTCCCCGGCGCAGGGCGACCAGTGGGCCGCGTACGAGACGGCGGTCAGCACCCCGGCGGCGGCGAGGAGCAGCCCCGCCACGAACCACGCGTCCCGCGCCCGACCGGTCATGGACGGCACGCTACGGCTAAGGCCGGTCGGTCCGCCGAAGATCAGGCGAGGTCAGCGCAGCGCGGCGATGGCGCCCGGCGCCGGAGGACCACGGGCCTCAGGCGATCAACGACCACCAGGTGCGGGCGAAGGTGCCCTCGTCGTCGTCGAACCCCTCGAGGGACGCGGCCACCACGGCCGCCGTGCGCAGCATCAGCAGGTGCTGGGCCGTGAGCGCGGGGGCCGGGTGACCGAGGGCGACCAGCGCCTCCTGCATCTGGTCCCGGATCCAGGCGCGGTGCCGCGCGGCGATGGCCCGGACGGGGTGGCTCGGGTCGCTGAACTCCGCCGCGGTGTTGATGAACTCGCACCCACGGAAGCCCTCGGTGCCGCGCGCGGTCGTGACGCCGTCGGCCACCCAGCCGAGCAGCGCGCGCGGCCAGTCGTCCCCGGCGTCGGCCCGCAGCTGCGCGAGCTCGGCCTCCGCGAGCTCCACCCGCCGGGCGAGGAAGGCCACCACGAGGTCGTCCTTCGTCGGAAAGTGGCGGAAGAAGGTCATCCGCGCGACCTGGGACTCGGCGATCACCCGGTCGACCCCGACGGCGCGGATCCCGACGGCGTAGAAGAGCCGGCTCGCGGTGGCGAGGATCCGCTCGCGGGCCACGGAGGGCTTCGAGCCCACCCGGGGGCCCGCCTTGCTGGTCGCGCCGGTCACGTCCGTCCTTCCCTCTTGCCAGGTCCCGAGAACCTGCTCCATACTCACCAAAAGTAGTAGATAGACGGATCCGTCTACCTGAGACCGACGCACAGACAGGCCGCCATGGACCTCGAGCTCAGCGGGAAGATCGCCGTCGTCACGGGGGCCAGCAAGGGCATCGGGCTCGCCGTCACGACCGCGCTGGTGGCGGAGGGCGCCGTGGTCGTCGCCGGCGCCCGCTCGCCCGGGAGCGACCTGCCGCGGCTGCAGGACACAGGTCGGGTGCACTTCGTCCCGGTCGACCTCAGCACCGCGGCCGGCCCGCAGGCGCTCGTCGCCCGTGCGGCGGAGCTGGGCGGCGTCGACGTCCTCGTGAACAACGCGGGCGCCGTCACCCCACGCACGGGCGGCTTCCTGAGCATCACCGACGCCGACTGGGAGGCCTCCTTCGCCCTCACCCTGATGGCCACGGTCCGGACGACCCGGGCGGCGGTGCCCGAGATGGTGCGGCGCGGCGGCGGGAGCATCGTCACGGTCAGCTCGGTCAACGCCTACCTGCCCGACCCGCTCGTCCTCGACTACTCCGCCGCCAAGGCCGCCGTCACCAACGTCTGCAAGGCGTTGTCGAAGGAGCTGGGTCCGCTCGGCATCCGCGTAAACACGGTGAGCCCCGGGCCCGTGGAGACCGGGCTGTGGCTCGGTGAGCACGGCGTGGCCGCGGCCCTCGCCCGTTCCGGCGCCGGCGACGCCGCCGTCGTGGCCGCCCAGGCCGCCAGCGGGGCGGTCACGGGCCGGTTCACGCGGCCGGACGAGGTGGCCGACCTCGTGCTGCTGCTGGCCAGCAGCCGGACGGCGAACGTCACGGGTACCGACGTCGGCATCGACGGCGGCCTCGTCCCCACGCTCTAAACGCCCAGCCCCGCACCGTCCCGCCGAACCCGAGGAGCCCGCATGACCCAGCCCACCGTCACCCGTCCGCACCCGGTGCTGTTCGTCCACGGGCTCTGGATCCACAGCAGCGCCTGGCGCGACTGGCAGGACCTCTTCGAGGCGCAGGGGTACGTCACCTCGGCGCCGGGCTGGCCGGGCGACGGAGACACCGTGCAGGCGACCCGTGACGACCCGCACGCCCTGGACGGCGTCGGGATCCTGGACATCTGCCGGCACTACGCCGAGATCATCGAGGCCATGCCCGCACGCCCGGTGGTCGTCGGGCACTCGTTCGGCGGGCTGATCGCCCAGGAGCTCCTCGCGAACGGCTACGCCGTCGCCGCCGTCGCCATCGACCCGGCCCCGATCAAGGGCGTGAAGGTCCTGCCCTTCGCCCAGCTCCGCTCGGGCCTGCCGGTCCTCGGCAACCCGGCGAACCGGAAGCGGACCGTCTCGCTGACGGCCGAGCAGTTCCGCTACAGCTTCGGCAACGCCCTGACGGAGGCCGAGTCCGACGCGCTGCACGCGCGGTGGACGATCCCGGGCCCGGGCCGGCCCCTCTTCGAGGACGCGACGGCGAACTTCAGCCGCCACTCGGCCGCCGCCGTCGACTCCCACCACGCCGTCCGGGGACCGCTGCTGCTGCTCAGCGGCACCGAGGACCACACGGTCCCGCGGTCCGTCACCGAAGCCGTCGTGAAGCTCTACGCCGACAACCCCTCGACGACGGACTACGAGGTGGTCGAGGGCCGCGGGCACTCGCTGACCATCGACGCGGGCTGGCGCGACGTGGCCGAGACCACCCTGGGCTGGATCGCGCGGCAGGAGACCGGGGCGCTCGCACCCGCGCCCGCCTGATCGTCGCGAGGGAGGCTCACCGCAGCGCCGCGATGGCGCCCCCGCCGATCCCGGCGATGACGATGCCGGTCAGGACCGTGCGGGCCTGCCTCGTGCCGGGCCGCGGGACGTGGAAGAACCAGATGCCGATGCCGGCGTTCACGGCCAGGCTGAGCTGGGCGATGGTGAAGCCGGTCCCGGTCCCCACCCGGGACACGAGGCCGAGTAGGGCGAGGTTGCCGAGCCCGAAGAGGAGCCCGGCGCCCAGCAGCCCGAGCGTGGGCCGCAGCGCGAGCCGGACGGGCTCGCGCGCGGGGAGGCAGAGCACCAGGGCGCCGACCAGGATCCCGAGGGCGAGCGGGACGTTGCTGACCGAGGCCGGCACGCCCGCCCACTGGGCCGGGATGAAGTAGCTGCCCCACAGGACCCCGGCCGCTCCGGCCCAGAGGAAGCCCGCGCGCTTGGACGCCGGCCGGGTCGTGGCCGAGGTCTCGTGGGGCTGCGTCCCGGGCGCGGCCGGCTCCTCGCGCGCGCCGGCGATGAGCAGCACCCCGGCCACGACGGCCAGGAAGCCCGCGACGAGCACGACGATCCCGAGGACGGAGAAGCCGTCGAGCTCGCCGAAGAGCAGCGCGCCCCCGAGAAAGGCCACGACGATGTTGAGCGGGGTCCAGGTACCGGCGGCACGGGCGAGCCCGATCAGCCGGGCCGCCCGCAGGACGCAGTAGTTGCCGGCCGCCCAGACCACGCCGCCGAGCAGCGGGAGCCAGAAGGTGCGCCAGCCCGGCTGCAGCCCCCCGCCACCCACGAGCAGGGCGGCGCCCGCCAGCACGACGTTGCCGACGGCCACGTAGAAGATCCGCGTGCGCTCCGGCGTGGCCGGCCACAGCTGGGCCAGCGGGATCCACGTCCCGAGCGCGACGACCATCATGATGGCGAGGAGAACAGACATGTCCCCAGGTTAAACTCTTTGAACGAGCAAAAGAAAGGAGCCCCGTGCCCAGCCGCTCGACCGCCCTGCTTCAGGCCGCGCACGCGCACCCCGGGCTCACCCGCGCCGATGCCGCCCGGCTGCTCGGGGTGGGGACGGGTGCGGCGACGGAGATCGTCGCCCGCCTGTCGCGGGCGAGCCTGCTGGCCGAGGTCCCCGCCGCGCCGAGCGGGGCCCGGGGCCGGCCGACGACCACCCTGGTGCCGCACCCGCAGGGCCCGCTCGTGCTGGCCGCGGCCATCACGCACGAGACCTGGCGGGTCGACGTGGTCGAGCTGGGCGGGACGGCGCTGGCCACCGAGGAGGGCCGGCACGGGGCGGAGTGGGCCACGCTCGCCACCACGCTCGCCGCGACCGTCGCCACGTTCCGGGACCGCTACGACGGCCGGCCGCAGGCGCTCGGCCTCTCCGTGCCCGGCACCGTCACCGCCGCGGCCCGCCTGGACGCGGCCACCCTGCTGTGGCACGACATCGACCTGCGCGAGCTCTGGCCCGACGCCCCCGTGCTCGTCGCCCGGAACGACGCCAGCCTGGCCGCCGCCGCGGAGTCGCGGCGGGGTGCGGCCGTGGGCGCCGCGGTCGCCCTGCACCTGCACGTCGAGGCGGGCCTCGGCGGGGCCGTCGTCGACCACGGCACCGTGCTGGCCGGTGCCACCGGCACGGCCGGCGAGTTCGGCCACATGCCCTTCGGCGACCCCGCGGTCCGCTGCCCCTGCGGGGCCCGGGGCTGCTGGGGCACCGCGGTGGACGGGACCGCCCTCGCCCGCCTCCTGGGGCGCCCGGTCCCCCGCGACCACGTCGCGTACGCCCGGCAGCTCATCCGTACGGCGACCGAGGCGGACGAGCGCGCGGCCGTACGGACGGTGGCGGCGGCGCTCGGGCGCGGGATCGCCGGCCTGGTGAACGGCGTCGACGCCGACCTGGTCACGCTCGGCGGGCTCGGGGTGGACCTGCTCGCCGCCGCCGGCCCCGAGGTCGAGGCCGCCTACCGCGCCGGGCTGATGGCCTACCGCCGCGACGACCCGCCCCCGGTGCTGCCCGCGGCCCTGGGCGACGACGGCCCCGTCGCCGGCGCCGCCGAGGAGGCGTGGTCGGCCCTGCTGCTGACGTTGGCCTGAACCTCACGTCCGCCGACCACTGGTCACGTCGACCTCGCCGCAGGCCTCCGGAGAGCGCCGACGTGACCAGTGGTCAGGCCCAGCGGCGGAAGAGAAGGGTGAGGGGTCAGGCGTGGTGGGCGGGTTCGTGGGCGCGGTGGCCCTCGGGCTCGAGCTGGAAGGTGCAGTGGGCGACGTCGAAGTGCTCGCCGAGGCAGCTGCCCAGGCTGTCGAGGATCTCGCCGGAACGTCCGCGCGCGAGGTGCTCGTGCGCGACGACGACGTGGGCGGAGAGCACGGGCAGGCCGCTGGTGATGGTCCAGACGTGCAGGTCGTGGACCTCGACCACGCCCGGCGTCTCCTCGATGTGCGTGCGGACCGTGGCCAGGTCGACGCCGCGCGGCGTCGCCTCGAGCAGCACGTCCACGACGTCGCGGATGAGGGCCCAGGCGCGCGGCACGATCAGGCAGACGACCAGCACCGAGGCGATGGCGTCGGCGCGCGTCCAGCCCGTGGTGAGGATGACGACGGCGGCGACCACGACGGCGACCGAGCCGAACAGGTCGCCCAGGACCTCGAGGTAGGCACCGCGCAGGTTGAGGCTCTCGTCCTTGCCGCCACGCAGCACGAGCAGGCCGACGACGTTGGCGGCGATGCCGACGAGGGCGACGCCGAGCATCAGCCCGCTGGACACCTCCGCCGGGTCGCGCCAGCGCTCGACCGCCTGGACGAGCACCCAGCCGGCGATGGCGACCAGCAGCACGCCGTTCACCAGCGCGGCCAGGACCTCGGTCCGCTGCAGCCCGTAGGTCCGCGCGCTCGTCGCCGGGCGCGCGGCCAGCACGGAGGCGATCAGGGCGATCACCAGACCGGCCGAGTCGGTGAGCATGTGGCCCGCGTCGGCGAGCAGCGCCAGGGAGCCCGAGAGCAGGCCGCCCACCACCTCGGCGACGAACACCGCCAGCGTGATGATCATGACGATCACCAGCCGCTTGCGGTGCCGTCCGGTCGCGGTCAGCGTCCCGTGCGCGTGGGCGTGGTCGTGCCCCATCAGCGGACCCGGCCGGGTCCGCCGCACCGGTCGGCCGGCACCATGATCGACTGCGCAGACATCGACCTCAGCGTACGTCCGCGGCCGTCTCCGGGGGCCTGTCCGGCCCGTCGACGGGCCCGGGGTGGCGCGACCAGCTGCGCTTCACCAGGTGCTCGACCGGTCCGCTGAGGAAGAGCAGCAGCAGGGCCTTGTAGTTGACCGGTCCGGGGAAGAGGCTGCCCAGGACCAGCGCGACCAGCAGCGCGCCCAGCGACGTCGCGCTGCCGAGGACCTCGTCGCGCGTCTCCCGGTCGCGGCCGACGCTCAGCGCCGCGTCCCGGTGGACGGTCACCGCCAGCATCGTCAGCGACGCGCTGGTCACGACCAGGGTGCCGACGTAGAGCAGGACGGTGCCGGTGGACGGCTCGTACGCGGTGATGATCGCGGTCGGCCAGGGCAGGAACACGATCGAGAACATCCACAGCAGGTTCCAGGCCACGAGCGGCCCGCTCAGGCGGGACACGTGCCGGAAGAGCTGGTGGTGCGCCCACCAGAACCGCGAGATGACCGCGAAGCTGAGCAGGAACGACCCGAGCTCACCGAGGTTCTCCCGCAGCAGGTCCTCGAGGTCGAGCCCCGAGGACCGCGCCTCCGGCACCAGGTCGACGAGCGGCAGCACGAGCAGCGTCAGCGCGATCGCCACCACGGCGTCGGTGAAGAAGACGAGCCGCTCCGAGGAGTCGGTCGGCCGGGTGGCGCGCGAGACGCGCCAGCTCACTCGATCGGGCCGGGGTCGGGGACCGGCTGCGGGTCGCCCGCCGGGTCGAGGTCGGGACCGGGGTCGGGCGTCGGGATGGGCGACGGTCCGTCGGGCGGGCCGGGGACCGGTTCGACGGGTCCGGTGGGCAGGGTCATGAGGGCTCCTTCTGGTCGAGGACGCGGTGGACCTTGTGCTGGGCGGCCTGGGCTCGCGGGCGGACCGTGAGCCGGTCGACGTCGACGTGCTCGGGGAGCGCGGCGATCCAACGCACGATCTCGGCGACGTCGTCCGCGACCAGCGGTGCGGCAACACCGGCGTAGACGGCGGCCGCGCGCTCGGCATCGCCGGCGTAGCGGGTCAGCGCGAACTCGTCGGTGCGCACCATGCCCGGCGCGACGTCGTGGACCGTGACGGGCTGGTCGACCAGCTCGAGGCGCAGCGCCCCGGCGACCATCCGCTCGGCGGCCTTGGCCCCGCAGTAGCCGGCGCCGCCCTCGTACGCGGTGTCCGCCGCCGTCGAGGTGATGAAGACGATCTTGCCCCGGTTCGCGATCAGCCGCGGCAGCAGCGCCTGCGTGACGCGGGTCGTGCCGATGACGTTCGTGGCGTACATCCGCTCCCACGCGTCGAGGTCGGCCTCCGCGACCGGCTCCTGACCGAGGGCCATGCCGGCGTTGTTCACCAGCAGCGACACCTCCTCGCCCAGGCCCGCGGCGAACGCCTCGACCGACGCACGGTCGGTCACGTCGAGCACGGCCGGCACCCCGCCGATCTCCGCCGCGAGGGCCTCCACCCGGTCCTGCCGCCGCGCGGCGCAGACGACGGTCCAGCCGTCCCCGGCCAGCGCCCGGGCCGTGGCGGCCCCGATCCCGCTGCTCGCTCCCGTGACGACCGCTGTCCTCGTGCTGCTCATGCCTCGATCACGTGCCCATCCTCGCGGCTGGGAAGAGTTCCGTGGGACCCGGGGTTGGCCCTGCCATGAGCATCGCCGTCACCGGAGCCACCGGACAGCTGGGTCGACTGATCGTCGCCGGCCTCACCGACCACCTGCCCGCCGACCAGGTCGTCGCCGTCGTGCGTGACCCGCAGAAGGCCGCCGACCTCGGGGTGACCGTGCGGGTCGCCCCGTACGAGGACGTCGAGGCGCTGACCGCCGCCTTCGACGGGGTGGACGTGCTCGTCTTCGTGTCCGGTGACACCCCGGGCGTGCGCGTCCCCCAGCACACCAACGTGGTCCGCGCCGCCCAGGCCGCCGGCGTCGGCCGGGTCGTCTACACCAGCGCCCCCAAGGCCGCCGACACCACGCTGATCCTCGCGCCGGAGCACAAGGCGACCGAGGAGCTGTTGCGGGAGTCCGGGCTGACCTGGACCTTCCTGCGCAACAACTGGTACTCCGAGAACTACGCCCAGACCCTGAAGACCGCGGCCGCGACCGGCGAGGTCGTCTCCGCCGCGGGTGACGGCCGCGTCGCCAGCGCGTCGCGCCCGGACTTCGCCGCCGCCACCGTCGTCGTCGCGACGACGGAGGGCCACGAGAACACCGTCTACGAGCTGGGCGGGGACGAGGCGTGGGACTTCGCGGAGTTCACCGAGGCCGCGAGCGCCGCGCTCGGCCGCGAGCTGACCTACCGCCCGGTGAGCCCCGAGCAGCTGGACGCGGAGCTGACGGCGGCCGGGCTGGACGCGGGCACGCGCGGCTTCCTGGTCGGCCTCGACGTGAACATCGCCGAGGGCACGCTCGCCGAGGTGACCCACGACCTCAGCCGCCTGACCGGCCGACCGACGACGCCGCTGGTGACGACGCTCCGGACGCTGGCCTGAGGCCGGGAGCGACCGAAGGGCCTAGAGCGCCCCGTACGCGTACGTCGGGCTGAGCCGGACGACGACCCGCTGGTCGTCGACCATGGCCCGGCGGTACGCGTCCCAGTCCGGGTGCTCTCCGGAGATGCCGCGGTAGAGGGCGACGAGCTCCTCCACCGCGGCGTCCGCCGGGTCCGCGGCGACCTCGGACAGCGTGACGTCCCCCTCGAGCACCGCGTACGACCAGAAGCTCTCGCCGTCGACCTTGAGGGCCGCCCACGGCGTCCGGCGCAGGTTGTGGAACTTCGCCCGGTCGGCCGTCGTGGACACGCGGACCAGGCCGTCGTCGCCGACCAGGTGGACGACGTTCGACAGCTGCGGTCGCCCGTCACGGCGCACGGTCACCAGGACCGACTGCCGGTTGGCCCGGGCGGCGCCGAGCGCACGCTCCAGGTCCACTAGAGGCTGGAGTCCTCCTCGGACGACGGCTGGACCGGGGCGTCGTCGGCGTCGTCGTAACCGGCCGCCACGTCGGCGGCGTGCGAGTCGGGCTCACCCGTCGCTCCGTTGTCACCGACCCCGGCGTCGCCGCCGTCGGTCCCGCTCGCCGCGATGTCGGACTCGATCGAGGAACCCGACCCGTCGACGATGCTCTCGTCGACCCGCTCGGCCTCGGGGCTGCGCTCGCTCATGGCTGCTCCTCCACGCTCGTGGGCGCCGCTCCGCGCCCCTCGTCCCACTGTCGCACCGCGTCCTGGGGGTCGCCGGGGCGGCCGCTACCGTCGTCGGCAGGACGGCTCCCGCCGCCCATCGGCAGGAGGACCCATGACCCCCGACGACACGAACCCGGGCGACACGAACCCGGACCACACGACCGAGCACGACTCCCGCGTGGACGAGCGGGCCCTGCTGCTCCCCGAGGAGCGCGCGGCCGGCAGCGACGACCCCGAGGCGCAGGCCGCGGCGATCCTCGCCGACTCCGACCTCCGTGAGGACCACCCGGAGCGGACCCAGCAGGACTCGCCGCAGTCCCCCGACCTCGACAGCTGAACCGTCGGTCGACCGCCGGTCGGGTGGACCCGGGCGTCCCCAAGGGTCAGGCGGCGTCCGCCGCCAGGGGCAGAGCGGTCCAGGTGGACGTGTAGCGGAGACCGCTCCGCTTGAACAGCTGCGTCACCGGGCAGCGCCGCTCCAGCTCCGACACGAGCGTGGCGAAGGTGTCGTCGTCGGCGTCCGTCTCCACGGACCCGGTCACGGTCACGGCGTCGAAGTTCGCGTTCCCGTCCGCGCCGCCGACGAAGACGGACGGGTCGAAGTCGCCCCGCGCCGAGATGCGGAACTCCCCGAGCCGCACGCCGAGGTCCTTGGCGACCAGCTGGGCGGAGATCTGGTTGCAGGACGTGAGGGCGCCGAGGGTGTAGGACAGCGGGCTCGGGGCGGCGTCGGCGCCGCCGAAGGCCGGGTAGGTGTCCGAGGCGAAGGTGTGCGCGTGCGCACCGACGACGGTCAGCTGCTGCGCGACACCCGTCCCTCGTCCTTCGACGGTGAACGGGACGGTCTGCTGGGGCACGGTGTTCCTTCGGGTGGGTCGTACGGGGTGGAGGGCTGAGCGGCCGGAGGTGCCGCGCTCAGAGCGCGGAACCCTCGTCCAGCGCGTGGTACGCGCGGTCGTGGTAGACGAGCGGGGCGCCGGGGCGCCCCTGGGCGGTCTCGCGGACGTGCACGACGACCAGGTGGCTGGCGCCGACGGGGATCCGGTCCACGACGTCGCCCCGGATCCAGGCGGGCACGTCGTCGAGCACGGGCTCGCCGGTGGGGAGCCAGTGCCAGTCGACGCCGGCGAAGCGGTCGACGCCGCTCGTGGCGAAGCGGGCCGACACGTCCACCTGCTCGGCGGCGAGGAAGCCGATCGTCAGGCTGCGGGCACGGGAGAGGGCCGACCAGGAGGACGACGTCCCCGCGACCGAGAAGGTCACCAGCGCCGGGTCGGCCGACACGGAGACGACCGACGTGGCCGTGAACCCCACCGGCCGGTCGCCGTCGCGGAGCGCGACGACGGCCACGCCCGCCGGGTGCCGGCGGAAGATCGACCGGAACGCGTCCGAGGTCACGGGGGCCGGGGTGCCGGTCTGCTGCGGCGCACGGGTGCAGGGTTCGGCGGTCACGCGCCCTCCCCCACGTCCCGGGCGGCCAGCTGGGCGGCGACCACGGGCGCGGCCTCGTCGGCCCACGCCGCGGCGAGCTCGTCCAGGTCGCCGAGCCTGGACTCGGTGACGGCGAACGGCCGGGTCGGTGCCGAGGCCCCGAGCTCGACGAGCAGCGGCCGCAGCAGGTGCTCCGCCACGAAGGAGTGTGCCGGGCTGGCCGACACCACGACGGGCACGGCGAGCACGCCACGCAGGCCGCCCGTCGGGTAGCGGTCGAGGAACGTCTTCAGCAGACCGGTGTAGCTGGCCTTGTAGACGGGGGTCGCGACGACGGCGACCGCCGCGTCCGCGAGCACGCGCGCGAACCGGTCGGCGTCCGGCGCCTCCTCGGCGAACAGCTCCGGCGCGACCTCGGCCAGGTCGAGCGCGGTGACCTCGCCGGAGCCGAGCCGCTTGGCGAGCGCGCCGGCCAGCGTCCGCGCGACGAGCAAGGTCCGTGAGCCCGGGCGGGGGTTCCCGGAGACGGCGACGACGTCGGTGCTCACGAGGCCGCTCCCGAGGTGGCGGCGGACGGGCGACGGAGGACCCGCGGGGCGGGGTCGAGGCCGAGGTGGTCGCGCAGGGTCTCGCCCTCGTACTCCGTGCGGAACACGCCCCGCTCCTGCAGCAGCGGCACGACCTCGTCGGCGAAGCGGTCGAGCCCGCCCGGGGTGATGTGCGGGACGAGGATGTAGCCGTCGCAGACGTCGCCCTGCACGTGGTCGTCGATGGCCTGCGCGACGGTCGCGGCGGAACCGACGAAGGTCTGCCGGTTCGTCGTCTCGACGATCAGCTCGCGCAGCGACAGGTGCTCGGCCGCGGCCTTCTCCCGCCACTCGCGCGCCGTCGCCACCGGGTCGCGGTGCATGCGGACGCTGGCGCGGCCCTTCGCGATGGTGTTCTCGCCGACCACCGGGTCGAAGTCCGGCGGCGGGCCGTCGGGGTCGAGGTCGGACAGGTCGGTGTTCCAGAGCTGCTCGGCGAGCTTGATCGCCGTGGCCCCGCTGACCTGCTGCAGGCGGACCTCCTGCGCGATGTCGGCCGCCTCGGCGTCGGTGTCGCCGAGCACGAACGTCGCGGCGGGGAGCACGACGAGCTGGTCGGGACGTCGCCCGTACGCGGCCAGCCGCCCCTTGACGTCGGCGTAGAAGGCGCGGCCGGCGTCCCAGGTCGCGTGCCGGGTGAAGATCGCGTCGGCGGTGGCCGCCGCGAACTCCCGGCCCTCCTCCGAGTCGCCGGCCTGGAAGATCACCGGTCGGCCCTGCGGGCTGCGCGGCGTGCTGAACGCGCCGTCGATCGCGAAGTGCTGGTCGTGGTGGGAGAACGTCCCGACCTCGGGGCGCCGCAGGAACTCCCCCGTCGCCCGGTCGGCGACGATCTCGTCGCCCGCCCAGGCGTCGAACAGCGCGAAGGCGGCGTCGAGGAAGTGCTGGGCGCGGGAGTAGCGCTCGTCCTGCGGGAGGTAGCCGCCGCGGCGGAAGTTCTCGCCGGTGAAGGCGTCCCACGACGTCACGACGTTCCACGCGGCACGGCCGGCCGACAGGTGGTCGAGGGTCGCGAACTGGCGGGCGACCTCGTACGGCTCGTTGAACGTCGAGCTGACCGTCCCCGCGAGCCCGAGCCGTTCGGTGACCGCGGCGAGCGCGGACAGCACGGCGAAGGTGTCGGGCCGGCCGACGACGTCGAGGTCGTAGATCTCGCCGTTCTGCTCGCGCAGCCGCAGCCCCTCGGCGAGGAAGAAGAAGTCGAACTTGGCCCGCTCGGCCGTCTGCGCGAGGTGGACGAAGGAGCTGAACTCGATGTGGCTCCCGGCGGCCGGGTCGCTCCACACCGTGGTGTTGTTGACGCCCGGGAAGTGGGCGGCGAGGTGGATCTGCTTGCGCGGTGCGCTCGTGGTGCTGGTCATGGGGTCGTCCTCAGCTCGTGGCGTAGCGGTTGGCGGGACGCTCGAGGCCGAGCCGGTCCCGCAGCGTGCCGGGCTCGTACGCGGTCCGGAAGGCCCCGCGCCGCTGCAGCTCGGGCACGAGGCCGGCGACGATCGCGTCGAGGTCCTGCGGCAGGGCGGCCGGGCGCAGCCGGAACCCGGTCAGGCCGGCCTCGGCCCGGGCGAGCAGCAGGTCGGCGAGGCCCTGCGGCGTCCCGACGAAGACCTCGGCGTCGCTCGCGTCCTCACGACCCGACCAGGCCTCGAGCTGCGCCCAGCGCTCGGCGGCGCGGGCCTCGTCGTCCTCGAGCAGCACGACGAGCTCGCCGAACACGTGATCCGGACCGGTCCGGCCGGCCTCGGCCCGGGCGGCCGTGATCTCGGCGACCTGGGCGGCGGCGGCCGCGTTGTCGGCCGGCGTGATCAGGACGACGTCGGCCGAGCGGGCCGCGAAGGCGCGCGGCACCTCGGCGTGGGCCAGGGCGACGACGACCGGCTGCCCCTGCGGCGGGCGCGGGGTGATCGACGGGCCACGGACGGAGAAGAACCGGCCCTCGAAGTCGACGTAGTGCAGCTTGTCGCGATCGACGAAGCGGCCGGTCGCCGCGTCGCGGATCTCGGCGTCGTCCTCCCAGCTGTCCCACAGCCGACGGACGACCTCGACGGCGTCGCCGGCCTCTTCGAAGAGGTCGAGCAGCGCCTGCCGCGCCTCCGGGGTGTCGCCCCGCGGGTCGGTCCAGCCCGGACGACGCCCGACGTGCGCGACCTCCGCGGCACCGGCCGAGACCTGCGGGCGCCAGCCCGCGCGCCCCTGGGACACGTAGTCGAGCGTCGCGATGGCCTTGGACAGGTGGAACGGCTCGGTGTGGGTGACGGTGCCGGTCGGGACCAGCCCGACGTGGGCGGTCAGCGGGGCGACCCGGGCCGCCACCAGCACGGCGTCGAGCCGGCCGCGGACCTCGTCGGTCCGGTGGTCGGGCCCCTCGGGCGACGAGCTCTGCAGCGCGAGGGCGTCCTCGAACGTCACGAGGTCGAGCAGCCCCTCCTCCGCGCGGCGGACGAGGTCGACCCAGTAGCCGGCGGTCAGCAGGTCGTGCGGCCGCGCGGTCGGCAGCCGCCAGGCGGCGGGGTGCCAGCCCGCCCCGTCGAGAGCGACGGCGAGGTGCAGCGGGCGCGTCATCGGGGGTCTCCGGTCGGATCGGTCGGCTCGTTGGCCAGGAACGAGGGCGCGAGGAACGAGGGCCGGGCGCCGGGGGCGCTGAAGGAGGACCAGCGCGTGGTGGCGCGGAACGCCGGTAGCTCCGCCAGGTAGGCGGCGTAGCGGGCCAGGTTCGGGTAGGCGCTGAGCGGCGGGCCGAGCCGGCCCGAGGCGTTGCCCTGCACGTCGTAGCGGGCGAGCGTCACCCAGAGCCGGATGTCGGCCTCGGTGACGCCGTGGCCGACGAGGAAGCCGCCGTCGACGAGGCGCTCGTCCAGCCGTCGGAAGGCGGCGTGCAGGTCCGCACGGGCCTGCTCGGCCACGGGTCCGTCCCCGCCCGCCCGACCGACGCCCTGGTTCACCGCCGGGCCGACCCAGGCGTCGAGCTCCTCGATCTCGGCCCGGTGCTCGGCCGGGTAGGTGTCGACCCCTGGGTGCCGGAACCCGGTGAACGCGGTCGCGACGTCGAGCCCGAGCGTCCGGTAGTCGTTGCTGACGATCCGGTTCGTCTGCGTGTCCCACAGCGTCGGGACGCTCACGTGGCCGTCGAAGCCGGGCTCGGTCGCCTCGTACGCGTCGCGCAGCAGGGTGAAGCCGTTCACCGGGTCGGGCCCGTGCGTCTCGCGGAACGCCCAGCCGCGGCCGTCGCGGGCGTCGTCGACGTAGGAGACCCCGATGACGTCCTGCAGCCCGTTCACGGCGATCTCGAGCACGACCCGCTGCGCCCAGGGGCAGAACCAACCGGCGTAGAGGTGGTAGCGCCCGGGGACGGCGGGGTACGGGCCGGAGCCGTCGGCGGTCAGGCGACCGGTGAAGCGGTAGAGCGGGCGGGGGTCGTCCGGGGCCTGGGTGATCCGGTAGGTCCCGTGGCGCTCGGTGTCGACCGGGCTGGCGAAGTTGGGGCGCGTGGTCGTGGTGGTCACTGTTCGGCTCCTGCCGGGATGGTGGGGGCGCAGGGGGTGGTCGCCGGCGCGAGGGTGTGCAGGCCGGTCGCGCCGGCCCAGGTCGGAAGGTCACGGTCGTCGGGCGACGGCCGACAGGTGGCGCCGTCGGACGCGTAGGTCCACCGGGGCCCGTCCCGGAGGAGTGCGTCGAGCGCGGCCAGGAGCCGGTCGACGTCGGCGGAGCTGCTGCCGACCCCGAGGCTGGCCCGGACCGCCCCGTCGTCGACGCCGAGCCGGGCGAGCAGCGGGTGCGCGCAGAACCGGCCGTCCCGGACGCCGACGCCGTGCTCGGCGGACAGGTAGGCGGCGACCTGGGCCGCGCGCCAGCCCGGCACGGTGAAGCTGACGACCCCGACGACGTCGCTGGGGTCGTCCCAGAGCCGCAGCGGCTCGAGCCCGCGGGCGCGGAGTCCGTCGACGAGGCGCCGGTGCAGGGCGGCCTCGTGGTGGCGCACGCGGTCCAGGCCGGTCGCCTCGAGCACCCGGAGGGCCTCGGCGAGCGCGAGCGCGCCGAGGACGTTCGGCGTGCCGCCCTCGTGCCGCTCGGGGCTGGTCGCCCAGTCGGTCGCGGTCGTCCCGTCGCTGACGCCGACGCGGCGGACAGCGCCGCCGCCGGCCTGGTGGGGCTCGGCCGCGTCGAGCCAGTCGCGCCGCCCGACGAGCGCACCCGCGCCGAAGGGGGCGTAGGCCTTGTGGCCCGAGAAGGCGACGTAGTCCGCGTCGAGCGCGGCGAGGTCGAAGCCGCGGTGCGGCAGCAGCTGGGCGGCGTCGACGACGACGCGGGCACCGTGCGCGTGGGCGAGCCGGACCAGCCGGCGCAGGTCGGGCACCTCGCCGGTGACGTTGGAGGCCCCCGTGACCGCCAGGAGGGCCGCGGGCCGGTGGGCGAGCTCGGCGGCCAGCGACGCCTCCGTCCCGGCCAGCGTCGGCGCGCTGCGGACGACACGGGCCGGGCGCCCGGACGCGGACGTCCACGGCAGCAGGTTGGCGTGGTGCTCCACGTCCAGCACGACCACCTCGCCGGGCACCGCCGAGGCGAGGAGGTTGAGGGCGTCGGTGGTGTTCCGGGTGAGGACGACGACGTCGTCGGGACGCGCGTGGACGAAGCGGCCGACGGTCTCCCGGGCCTGCTCGTAGAGCCCGGTGCACAGCTGGGAGAGGTAGCCGGCGCCGCGGTGCACGCTCGCGTACGCGGGCAGCACCTCGGTGACGTGGGCCGCGACGCGGGCGAGGGCCGGTGCGCTCGCCGCGTTGTCGAGGTGGACGTAGCCGGCGCGGCGGCCGCCGACGAGCGGCACCGACTCCCCCGCACCCACGGTGGGCAGCAGAGCGGGCACGTCGGGGGTCTGGGTCGCCCGGTCGGCGAGGTCGGGGGACGGACGGGTCAGAACGGTCACAGGAGGACCTCCAGGGTCGGGACCCCGGGCGGGGCCGCGCTTGCCGCTGCCGGCGTGGCAGCGACCGTGTCGTCACCCGGGGCACCCCACCGCGGAGGAGGGTTGCCGGCCAGCAAGCCGGGGCTTGACGCTGGCACTCGTGACGGGATCACTCTAACTCGCTATTTCCTAGTGGTGCGCAGGGGTACATCGGGCGGACGCAGGTCCTCGGTCAGGTGCAGCGCAGGAGCACGGAGAGACGGGCCTCGCACTCCGCGCGGCTCATCTCCTCGGCGCCGGTCGGGCACGTCCGGTCGTCGCGACCTCGCCCTTCCGTGGAACGGGACGGGTCCGTGCCCGAGGGAGCGGGCGCTGTGGGGCGCCGCGCCTCGTCCACGCGCGGTCGGGTGACCACATCAGCCCCTCGACCCGGCGCCGACGGGCTCGCCGGCGCGTGGTTCATCGGCGGCGGGCCGCGGCAGCGCGAGCAGGGCCCGCGCCACCTGGTCGTTCAGCCGATGGACCGGGGCGTTGGTGCACGGGCGGGCGAAGGCGGCCGCCTTGAGCGCCGTGTGCATCCCGAGCGCCAGCCGACGCGGGGCGACCGTGCCGTCGGCCTCGACGAGGTGGTGCCCGGGTCCGGTGAGCAGCTGGCCGGTATCGAGAGCGCGGCCGGCGTCGTCGACGAGGACCTGCGACGCCGCCTCGCCGCGGGCGGCCAGCGCGGACAGCAGCGGGTCCTCGGTGCGGGCCAGGTCGAAGGCGGGCAGGGTCGCCTCAACCAGGGCCCGAGTCCGGATCTCGCCGGGGACGGCCGACGAGCGCGCGACGAAGGCACCACCCACGGGGTCCGCGTCGATCTCGAGGTCGGGCCCGAGGAACGTGACGACCCCGGCCTCCTCGAGGGCGAGCAGCTGGTGGAGGCGGTCGTGCGGCGGCCCGCTCGCCCAGAAGCTGAAGAAGCCCATGAACCAGCCGTAGAAGTCCTCGACGAGCGAGCGCGGGTCCATCCGCGGCGACGCCAGGGCCGGTGCGACCACCGGGACGACGGCGAGCAGGGCGAAGAAGGCGCCGAGGTCGGCGCTGTGCCGGTCGTCGGCCCGGCGGGCGAGGTCGTCGGTCACGTACGCGCGCAGCACCTGCGCGAGCTCGGCCGGTCCGCTCACCCGCAGCCCGCGCAGCGGGCGGTCGAGCGTGACCGGGTCGAAGCGGTCAGCCGGGTCGGGCACGACGTCGGCGATCCAGCGGGCGTACGCCTCGCTCCCCCAGTCCAGCGCCGCGAAGCCCTCCGCGAAGTCCGGCCAGGACGTGGCGACCCGCTCGGGGTGGCCGAGCGCGAGCTCGCGGTAGTAGCCCCAGGCGACCTCGCGACCGACGAGCGGCCACAGGTCGGCGAGGAAGTCGATCGGGCCGCCGCGGCGGAGCACGGCCCCGACGGCGTCGACGGTGCAGAACGTGGTGCCCTCCGGCTTGCCCGCGCGCAGCCGGTACATCGGCTTCGCGTGGTACGGCACCCCGCGACGGGAGCCGACGAGCAGGTGCGGCTCCGCCCCGGACGGCACGTAGACCAGTCGTCCGCCGTTCTCGACGAACCCGCCCCCGCGGCCCTCCGTGAGCAGCACCATCAGGTCGACGAAGTCGAGGCCGAAGCCGCGGACGAGGACGTCCTCGCCGGCCGGGACACCGCTGAGGTCCAGGTCGCCGGCGTAGCCGGGCGGGACGTAGGTCAGGCCCCGCTCCGCCGCGAACGCCGCCAGGGCCGCGAAGCGCGGGGCCGGGCGGACGTCGACGTGGCTGTTCAGCAGGACCACCGCGTCGGCGACGATCTCCTCGCCGTCCTCGAGCACGACGCGCTCGCGCCCGTCGTCCCCGGGACCGGTCGAGCGCAGGTCGACGGCACGCTGGGCGTGGGTGACGAGGGTCATCCCCTCCGGCAGCCGCGCGAGCGTGCGCCGGACGACGAAGTCGAAGTACGCGCTGGCCAGGCGCCGGGTCGGGAAGTCGAGGGGCCCGACGGTCGCGGCCTCGGCGGCGAAAACCGGGTCGTCCAAGTCCGCTCCGTGTGTGAGGCACCACTCGGCCATGGTCGGGCCCGGGGTGACCGGCCCGGCCATCGCGACGCTCTGGTCGACGAAGGCCGTGAGGTCCTCGGTCGTCGTGTTCAGCCGGAGCAGCTCCGACTGCGCCGAGCGCCAGACCCGGCCCCCGCCCACCGGGTAGGGGTCGACCAGGTGCACCTCGACCGGCCCGGTCCCCTCGGCGGCGGCGTTGCTGACCAGCCGCTCCAGGAGGCCGGCCCCGCGGGGCCCCATGCCGACGAGCACGAGCACCAGGCCCGTACGGTCGTCCGGCGTCGCCATCAGCTCTCCTCGTGGTCGGCCCAGCGGGGACGCTGAGCACAATGTCTACAGGATTACTCGGGAAGGGAAGCGGACGGATGCCCGTCCGCATTCCCGGAACGTCCCCTGAGCCTGTCGAAGGGCCCGGAACGGGTTGGCGCTCTGCTCGTGAAGAACGCAGGGAACCCACCGGACGCTCCCTGAGCCGCAGAACGCTCCCTGAGCCTGTCGAAGGGCCCGGAACGGGTCGGCGTCTCGGCCCAGGAAGAACCCCCACCTCCTCGAGGGCCCTTCGACAGGCTCAGGGAGCGTTCTCGCCCTTCGACAGGGCTCAGGGAGCGCCCGCGCGGGCTCGCTCAGGCGTCATCCAGCGGAAGACCGGGCGGGTTGATCTCGGAGGACTTCACGGCCTCGTTCTGGAGGTTGTAGGCCTTGAGCCAGGCGTCGTACTGGCCGGTCTCGATCAGGTGGTTGATCGCGTCGGCCACCGGCTTCGCGAGCCCGCTGTCCTTCTTGGTCGTCGCCGCGATCAGGCCCTGCAGGGTGTCGCCGGCGCCGGAGTAGGTGCCGGCGGTACGGGTCGGCGTGCTCGTGCCGGCGGACTGCTGGTCCTGGTAGGCGATGCCCGGGTTCGGGCCGAAGTAGGAGTCGATCCGGCCGGACGCGAGCGCGAGGTAGACGCTGTTGTTGTCCTTGTAGTAGCGCACCTCGAAGTCCTGGCCCTCCGCCCGCAGCTTCTTCTGCCAGGCCAGCAGGATCTTCTCCTGGTTGGTGCCGGAGCTGACGGCCACGGTCGTCCCGGCGAGGACGCCCGGGTCGCCGTCGAAGGTCCACGGGTCGTCCTTGCGGACCGCGAAGGCGAGGTTGTCGTCGCGGTAGGAGGCGAAGTCGTACTTCTGCTTGCGCTCCTCGGTGACCGTGATGTTCGAGAACCCCGCGTCGAGCTGGCCGCTGGAGAGGCGGACGAACATGTTCTCCCACGCGTTGTTCTGCAGGTCGGGCTCGAGGCCCAGGGTCGCGGCGACCAGCCGGCCGAGGTCGGGCTCCGCGCCGGTGAGCGTCTTGTGGTCGTCGCCGACGTACGCGAGCGGCGGGAAGCCGGCCGGCAGGGCGCCGACGCCGATGACGAGGGTGCCGCGGTCGCGCACGGCGGCGGGCAGCTCGTCGCGCAGGGAGGGCTGGGCCTGCACGGTGATCTCCGTGCGGGTGGCGGTCGTCGTGTTGTCGGCGACGACCACGGTCGTGCTGCCGTCGGCGCCGACGACCGCGGCGCGCGGGCCGGCCGTCCCGGCGGACGAGCAGCCCGCCAGGGCCAGGACGAGAGCGGCCGTGAGGCCGGCGCCGAGGGCCTTGGTGGGGACGTGGGACATGGGTGCTCCTTGGGACGGGTGCGCAGGGGCGCGCGTGACGATCGACAGAGGGGTGGTGCGAGAGGTGCGCGGACCGGCCGGGCGACCGGCGCGCGGGTCAGCCGACGCGGCTGAGGAACGCGGCGGTGCGCGGGTGCCGGGGCCGGTTCAGGACCTGCTCCGGCGGCCCCTGCTCGAGGACCCGGCCGGCGTCGAGGAAGACGACCGTGTCGGCGACCTCGCGGGCGAAGGCGATCTCGTGCGTGACGATGATCATCGTCGTACCGGCTGCGGCCAGGTCCTTGATCACCGCGAGGACCTCGCCCACGAGCTCGGGGTCGAGCGCGGACGTCGGCTCGTCGAAGAGGACCAGCCGGGGCCGCAGCGCGAGGGCGCGGGCGATCGCCACGCGCTGCTGCTGCCCGCCGCTGAGCTGGCGCGGGTAGGCGTCCACCTTGTCGGCCAGCCCCACCCGCTCGAGCAGCGTCCGGGCCTCGGCCCGCACCTCCGCCCGGTCGCGGCGGAGCGCCGCCACCGGTGCCTCGACGAGGTTCTCCAGCACCGTGAGGTGCGGGAAGAGGTTGAAGCTCTGGAAGACGAAGCCGATGCGGGCGCGCTGACGCAGGATCGCGCGCTCGCTCAGCTCGTGCAGCCGGCCGCGGACGACCTTGACCCCGACGGGCTCGCCGTCGACGCTGACGAACCCGGCGTCGAGCTTCTCGAGGTGGTTGATCGAGCGGAGCAGGGTCGACTTGCCCGAGCCCGACGGCCCCAGGACGACGGTGACCTTGCCGGCCTCGACGTCGAGGTCGACGCCGTCGAGCACGCGGTTGGCGCCGAAGGACTTCGTGGCCCCGCGGACCTCGACCACGGGCGTCGTGGTCGGCGCGACCGTCTCCGTCACGGCGACCGCGCTCATCGGGCGACCCCCCGGCGGGTGCGGACGGCCGAGGCGATGCGCTCGGCCCTCGTACGGGTGTCGCGACCGGTGACGCCCCTGGCGAAGTGGCGCTCCACGAGGTACTGGAAGACCGACAGCACCGTCGTGAGGACGACGTACCAGACGGTGGCGACCATCAGCAGCGGGATGACCTCCCCGCTGTTCGTGCTGGCCTGGGTCTCGACCTGGCCGAAGAGGTCGAGCAGCGACGTGATGTAGACGACCGAGGTGCCCTTGAGCAGCCCGATCAGCTGGTTGGCGTAGGTCGGCAGGATCGCCCGCATCGCCTGCGGCAGGACGATCCGCGTGAACCGCCGGTGCCGCGGCAGGCCGAGGGCGCTGGCGGCCTCCTTCTGCCCCGGGTCCACGGAGATGATGCCGGAGCGGACGATCTCGGAGGCGTACGCGGCCTCGTTCAGGCTGAGCCCGATGATCGCCGCTGCCTCGTAGCTGAGCAGCTGCGTGGCGTCGATGCTGAACAGCTGCGGGCCGAAGGGCACCGACAGGCCGAGGCTCGGGTAGAGCGCCGTCGCGTTGGCCAGGAACAGCAGCAGCACGATCAGGGGGACCGACCGGAAGATCCAGACGTAGACCCAGCTCACGCTCACCAGCACCGGGCTCCGCGACAGCCGCATCAGCGCCAGCACGACGCCGGCGGCGAAGCCGATGACGGCGCTCCACGCGGTGAGCTTCAGCGTGACGACGAGGCCCTCGAGGATGACCGGCTGGAAGAACCAGTAGCCGAAGGCGTCCCACTGGTAGGCCGGGTTGGCGACCAGCCCCTGGACGACCTGCGCGAGCAGCACGACCACGACGGCGCTCGCGACCCAGCGCCAGGGCCGGCGCAGCGGGACGACGCGCGCGGTCGCCAGGTCCTGGAGCGCCGTCGGCACGGGCTGGAGCGGTGGCGTCGGACCGGTGCCCGGAGGGCGCAGGTCCTGGGGTGGACGGGGTTCGGTGCTCAGGCTCACGAAGACCTCGAAGGCGTGCGGCAGCCCGTGGACGGGCCGGCAGGGTGGGAGGAGGGGGTGGAGAAGAGGTGGGGCGCAGGGGTGAGCGCGAGGCTCAGCGGCGCGGACCGCGGGTCGGTCCGGGCCGCCCGGGCATCGCGCCCGGACACCCGCGGCGACACGCGTCGCCGGGGCGTCGGGACGCCAGGGTGGTGCGGCCGCGGAGGCGGTCGGGGCTCGCGATCATCATCAGGACCTGTCGACGGGGCCTCGGGGTCGAGGCCGGGCGCTTGCCGGGGGTGCTCCCCCTGCCGGGTCGTCACCTGGGGCACCCCACCGCCGCTGCGAGGGTTGCCGATCAGCCAGCCAGGGCTTGTCGCTGATTCTCGTGACCTGGGCAGAACGTTAGGGCCGGGCGTGCGTCCGTGTCAAACCCTGCAGGAATTGTAGGGAATAGCGGAATAGCCCGGTCCGGCCCGAGGTTCTGGGCCGCATGACCGCGACCGTACGGGCCGGGTCCGGCCCTGCCGCACCCTCCTCCAACCCCTTCTCGCCGCACCCTCTGGACGCCGCGCCGTGGGCCTCGCTCATCGGGCCGCACGCCCACTTCGCGCTCGGCTCGGGCCTGGCGCGCCGTTACCCCGCGGACGTCTCCCCCTTCGCCGCGGTCGCCGACCCGGCCGACCCCCGGTCGTGGCGGGACCTCCGGAGCCTCTACGCGGTCGACGAGGTGGCCGTCCTGTCCGGCCCGACGGGCTTCGTCGGCGACCTCCCGTCCGGCTGGGTGCCGGACGGCGTCATCCCCGGCGTCCAGCTCGTCGCGACCGACGCCCTGCGGACCGCGCCGGCGGACGACGCGTTCGTCGTCGGCGCCGCCGACGCGGCCGAGGCGGTGGACCTCGTGCTCCGGACCGAGCCGGGGCCCTTCCGCCCGCGCACGTACGAGCTCGGCACCTACCTCGGGCTGCACCGGGACGGCCGTCTGGTCGCCCTGGCCGGCGAACGGCTGCACCCGGCCGGCTGGACCGAGATCAGCGCGGTCTGCACGGACCCGGCGTACCGGCGGCAGGGACTCGCGTCCCGGCTGGTCCGCGGCGTCGCGCAGCTGGTCCGCGAGCGTGGGGAGACCCCGTTCCTGCACACCGGGGCCGCGAACACCCGCGCGATCGACCTCTACCTGGCGATGGGCTTCGTGCTGCGGCGCGAGGTCGACTTCGCGGCCCTGCGCGCCGTCTGACCCCGCGGGGTTCAGCGGGCGTCGCGGCGGGTCTCGAGCGCGTCCGCGAGCTGCTCGAGCCAGGTCGCGACGCCGCTGGGCCCCTCGACCACGACGTCGGCGAGGACGGACAGCGCGTCCTCCTCGTGGGAGGCCGAGCACACCAGCAGGCCGCCACGGCCCTCGCGGCGCAGCTGCTCGACGAGGCGGAAGGCCGGGAGGTCGCCGAGGTCGTCGCCGACGAACACGACCTGACGGGCGCCGGTCTCCTCGACGATGGCGCGCAGGGCCACGCCCTTGTCGATGCCCGGCGAACGGATCTCGAGGACGTTCTTGCCGGGCTCGACGACCATCTCGTGACGCTCGGCGAGGTCGTTCAGGGGACCGGAGAGGGCGGCGTACGAGGCGTCCGGGTCCGGCAGCTGCCGGGTGTGCACGACGACCGCCCGGCCCTTGTGCTCCACGTGCGCGGCGCCCTGGCCGAGACGGTCCAGCAGCGGCGGGATCTCCTGCTCCAGCGCCGCGACCTGGCCCGGGTCCGGCGGGATCACGAACTCGTCCGTCGCCGCGTCCCAGCGCTCGACGCCGTACTGGCCGAGGACGACGAGGTGGCCGAGCCCGGGCACGCCCCGGAAGCCGCCGAGCCGGACGGCGGTCCGCGCCGGACGGCCGGTGACGATCGCGACCGTGCCCAGCAGGTTGCCGAGCCGGGCCAGCGCGGCGACCGCACGGGGGTCGGCGTGCGCCTGCTCGGGGTCGGCCACGATCGGCGCGAGCGTCCCGTCGAAGTCGATCCCGACGAGGGTCTCCCCGGGGTGCTCGAGCACCGCCTGCAGCCGGGTCTGCGCCAGCGCATCGGAGGTCATGGCCGAAGCCTGACAGACGCCGGGGCCCCTCGCCCACCGCTCCCGCGCGGCTGGGCGGGCGTTCCTCCCCGTACCCTCGGCGTCGTGGAGGAACAGCGACGGTGACGTCCGGGACAGCAGGGCAGGGCGCGGGAAACGGCACCGGGCGGGACGCAGAGCCTCGTACGGGAGGACGGCCGACCCGCAAGGCGGACTTCGTGGTGGTGGCCAACCGGTTGCCGGTGGACCGCGTCGAGAACCCGGACGGGACCGTCACCTGGCGCACGTCGCCGGGCGGGCTCGTCACGGCGCTCGAGCCGGTCATGCACTCACACGACGGCGCGTGGGTCGGCTGGCACGGTGCACCCGACGAGGTGCTCGACCCCTTCGAGAACGACGGGCTCGAGCTCGTCCCGGTGCCGTTGTCGGCGCAGGAGATCGAGGACTACTACGAGGGCTTCTCCAACGCGACCCTCTGGCCGCTCTACCACGACGTGGTCGCTCCCCCGGAGTTCCGCCGGGAGTGGTGGGACGCGTACGTCCGGGTCAACCAGCGGTTCGCGGACCGGACGGCCGACGTCGCCGACCAGGGCGCCGTGGTCTGGGTGCAGGACTACCAGCTCCAGCTCGTGCCGCAGATGCTGCGCGAGCTACGCCCCGACCTGAACATCGGGTTCTTCCTGCACATCCCCTTCCCCCCGACCGAGCTCTACATCCAGCTGCCCTGGCGCGACCAGATCCTGCGCGGCCTCCTCGGCGCCGACCTGGTCGGCTTCCAGCTGGGCGGCGGCGCGCAGAACTTCCTCCGCCTGGTCCGGCAGCGGCTGCACCTCGAGACCCGCCGCGAGCACGTGCACGCCGCGGACGGCCGCACCGTCATGGCCCGGGCGTACCCGATCTCCATCGCCGCGGCCTCGCTGCACGAGCTGGCGTCGAGCGACGCCACCGCGGCCCGCGCCGCGGAGATCCGGGCCGACCTCGGCGAGCCGAAGACCCTGTTCCTCGGGGTGGACCGGCTCGACTACACCAAGGGGATCCCGGAGCGCATCCAGGCCTTCGGCGAGCTGGTGGCCGAGGGCCGGATCGACCCCGACGAGGCGGCGCTGGTGCAGGTCGCGACCCCGTCGCGCGAGCGGGTCGAGCAGTACCGCCACCTGCGCGACGACATCGACCGGCAGGTCGGCCGGATCAACTCCGACGTGGGCCGCATCGGCCGCCCGCCGATCACCTACCTGCACGCGTCCTACCCGCGCGAGGAGATGGCGGCGCTCTACCGCGCCGCCGACGTCATGATCGTCACGCCGCTGCGCGACGGGATGAACCTGGTGGCCAAGGAGTACGTGGCCTGCCGGCAGGCCGACGACGGGGCGCTCGTGCTGAGCGAGTTCGCCGGGGCGGCGCGCGAGCTGCGCCAGGCCTACCTGATCAACCCGCACGACATCGACGGGCTCAAGGAGACGATGCTCGAGGCGATGAACGCCCCGGCCCGCATCAAGTCCCGCCGGATGCGGCTGCTGCGGCGCCAGGTGTTCGAGCACGACATCGAGCACTGGGCCCGCGCGTTCCTGGACGACCTGAACCGGGTGGTGCAGGGCAAGGTCGAGTGGCCCTCGCGGCCCGTCGTCGGCAGCGGCGGCGGTGGTGGCGACCAGGGCGAGCTCCACGGTCCTGCACCCAGCCGCCACGAGCACGGCAGCGGCCAGGACTGACCGGGCGGGCCGTCGAGCGGTCGTGACCGACCGCTCGGACGGGCCCTCCGACCTGGTTCGTCCGGCCGGCGCGGCTAGCGCAGCCGCACCGCCAGCGCGGTCAGGTCGGCGCGGCTGAGGCCGCAGCCGTCGACGAGGTAGTCCCGGACCGTGCCGTAGTCGGCCTCGAGCTGCCCGCGGGCCGCGTTCAACCAGTCGAGGTCGACCTCGGCCCCGGAGTAGGCGCGGGTGGCCAGGTAGTCGACGTCGCGCACCTGGCGGTCGACGCCCGCCACGGTCTGCATGAGGTCGCAGACCCAGCCCGTACGGTCCTTGCCGGCGCGGCAGTGCACCAGGACCGGGTGGTCCGAGCGCGCGACGCGGCGCAGCACCCGGCCGACCGACTCGCGGTTGGCGCTGCGGGTGACGTAGCCGCGGTAGAACTCCAGCCGCTCGCCGGCGTTGCTGATGACGTAGCGGCGGTTCTTCACGCCGGGGATGGCGGGGTCCCCGCCCTCGTTCATGGCGATCATCGTCTCGATCCCCAGGTCCGCGACCACGCGCTTCTCCAGCGCGGTGCAGCCGTCGAGGTCGCCGGTGCGCCACAGGTCGCGGACGCCCGTGACCGGGCGGAAGTTCGGGGCCGTGGTGAGCCGGACGCGCACGTCGGGCCGGTCGACCCGCCCGACGCCGGAGCCCCACCAGACGGTGCCGCGCGCGAACTGCTGGCCGTACGTGTTGCGTCGTGAGATCCGGCGCTTCACCTCGCGGCCGGTCGCGCGACCGAGCATGTCGGCCCCTCCGGCGGCCAGGTAGGTCTCGAGGATGCGCCCGCTGACCCGCGGCGCGGCCTGGGCGGCGGGAACGCCGACGAGAGCAGCCCCGGTGAGTCCCAGCGCGCCGACGAGGACCGTACGACGCGGCAGCGCCCCGCCGAGGGACGTCGGGCTCTGCTCGGGCTGCGAGGGGAGGTCGTGCTCGGCGGCTGCCGTCATCCGTGCTCCTGGACCGTGAGCGCCCCGCGGCTCCGTGGAGGTCGGACCATCGGTCCGACCGGGGCGGGAGTCCCCGCCGTCCGGGCAGCATAGCCGCGGACGGTCCGTCGCGACGGACCCCGGGGAGCGGTCGTGACGACCGCCGGTGGCTCCCCCGACTGGACTCGAACCAGTAACCTGCCGGTTAACAGCCGGCTGCTCTGCCAATTGAGCTACAGGGGATCGGCCTGGAAGACGTTACCAGCCCGGCGAGCTGGATCCGTACTCCGACTGCAGCTCGGACGAGACGCGGGCGGCCTCCTCGGCCACACCCTCCGTGCTCCAGCTCAGCCCGCGGGTCAGCGACGAGTGCCAGGTGAGCGTCCCGTCGCCGCCCAGGTCGCGCCGCGCGGTGACAGTGACGCCCCGTTCCCCGCGGATGGCGACGAACCGCTCGACCGCGATGCTGGCCGCCACCCGTTCCCGGAACAGCTCCGGCAGCCGCCCCGGCTCCGCCAGCCCGACCCGGCCCCGCCGGCCGCCGTAGAGGGTCCACGACAGCGCCCGCGACTCCGCGTTCCAGCCGCCGTGCTCGATCTCGTGCCACCCGACGTGCTGCCAGTCGTCCCCGCCGCCCGTCGGATCACCGCCGCCGAAGGAGAGGGCGGCCGGGCCGCCCACGACGAACCCGTCCTCCGCCCGGGCCCAGGCCAGCACCCGGCCGGGACCACCCACGCGGGCCGCCGCCGAGCGCCGCCACGCGTCGTACGCCTCAGAGGGCATGCCCCGGCTGCCGAGACGCGTCCTCACGGGCGGCGGGCGGGGGTCGGGAGCACGCGTCCATTCTGCCCGCCACCCCACCGGAACGGTCGCCCAGCCGCCCCGGGCGGCCGTCGTGCGGCCGACCGGGGCGGGGCTTCCCGGACCGTCGGATCTCCCCCCCGAGGACCGTCCGTACCGGTGCTCGACCAGGCTGCGGCACGGCGGTGACGCGCCCCAGTGCCGGATCTCGCCATTGACAGGCCGTCGGCGATGGACTAGTCCTCCCCTGTGCCCCTCGTCCGCACACCTCCCGAGCCGGAGCTCCCGGCCGGTCGCGGGCGGCCGGGGGACGACGCTCCGGTCGACACCGGGGACGACGGCGCGGCACCCGTTCCTGCGCCGCCCCACGGGCAGCCGTACGAGCCCCTGCTGGACCTGGCCGGGCAGCTGGCGACCGCGGGCTCCCTGACGCGCCAGGTCGACACGACGCTGCCTCACCTGGCGGGCCTGTGCGGCGCGACGGTGACCGTCTTCGGCGTCGCCGGGTCCCGCGCCGCCGGGGTCAGGTGCTGGCCGCCCGACCTGGTCTGGGCGGCGGTCCTGCGCGACGCCCTCGCAGCCTCCTGGGAAGCCGGCCCCCTCACCCGCTGGTGCCGCGAGGTGGGCGTCGTGCCCGCCGTGCGCGCGAACGACGTCCTGCCGGGCTGGGGCACCGCACCCGGCCTGGTCCTGGAGCACCGGGGCCGGGTCCTGGCCGAGCTGCTCGTCATGCCGGTCGCCGTCACGGGCGCGACGATCGCGGCCTACTTCATGACGCGCTACGAGGGGCCCTTCGACGAGGACGAGGTCGCGGCCGTCCGCTCCGCCCAGCCCGTCGTGGTCGCGTCCCACGGCCGCTTCCTCCGCCCGCCCGAACCGGCCCTCACGTCGCGCCAGGCCGCCGTGCTGCGGCTGCTGGCCCAGGGCCGGACGGTGCGGGCCATCAGCTCCCGGCTGGGCATCAGTCAGAGCACGGTGGACAAGCACGTCCGCGACCTCTATCGCCGTCTCGGCACCCAGGACCGGGCCTCCACCGTCCGCACCGCCGAGGTCCGCGGCCTGCTCGACGGGCTCGTCGGGGAGGACTGGCAGGACCTGCTCATCGTCGACGAGCCCTGACCCTGCGGTCGCGGTCCGGCCCTGCCGCGGGCCCGGCCTCACGAGGCGGCGCCGGCGAAGGAGCGCGGGCACCGGCCGCGCAGCTGCTCCAGCGCCCGGGCCTCCGCCCGCCGGACCCGCCCGACGGGGACGCCGAGCTCACGCGCCACGCCGGCGAGGCTGCTCGGGGTCCCGCCCCCGAACCCCAGCCGGAGCTCCAGCACCTGACGGTCGAAGCCGGTGAGCGTCGCCAGGAGCCGCCGGGCCCACGTCTCGGGCTCCCGCCCGGCCCCGCCGTCCGGCTCGTCCCCCGTCCCGATGAGGCGGTGCAGCGACCGTTCGTCCAGGTCGTCCAGCGACCGCGCCGGCCGGTGCCCCAGGAGGTCGGCCGTCCACCGCGGGTCCCGGCCGATCGCCTCCGCCACCTCGGCGACGGACGGCAGCCGGCCGAGGTCCTGGATCAGCAGGCTCTCGACGCCGTGGGCGGCACGGAGCTGGTCGTGCCGGCTGACCGGGACCGACGCGCCCGACGCCTGGCGCGACGCGGCCGAGCCGACGCAGGTCCGGATCCAGTAGGTGGCGTAGGTCGAGAACCGCACCCCCCGCGTGTGGTCGAACCGCACCACCGCGGCGATCAGCCCGAGGCAGCCCTCCTGGAACAGGTCGGCGGTCGGCGCCCCGCGGCGCGCCCACGACGACAGGACCGCGCCGACGAGCCCGAGGTTGGCCGCGACGAACGCCTGCTGGGCCCGGGCACCCTCCTCCTCGACCGCGCGCAGCTCCTCCTCCGTCGCGTCCCCGCGCCACGGCACCTCCGGGTCCTGCCGGGCCGCCCGGGCCAGCACGCCAGCCTCGACCGCCGCCGCCCACCGGGCCACCTGCTCGGTCTGGTGCGCCGCCTGGGCGTCGCGGGCGTCCGCATCCCCGACCTGGGATCCAGCGGTCGGGGAATCGGCGGTCGGGGAGTCGGCGGTCAGGGGTGCAGGAGCAGCGGCGAGGACGACGGTCACGCCTGGAGTCTGGTGATCGAGGACCCGACGGGCCGCCCGCCGACGACCGGCTGTGGAGAACGTCGCCCACCCGGCCCGCCCTGTGGACGACCGGCACGCTCGGCGCCGCCTCCACGACCGCCCCGGGGCGGTCCGGACGTCAGTCCTGCGCGCCGATGCTCCGCGTCTGCAGGGCCTTGCGGCGCGCCTCGAGGACGACGAGCTCGGAGAACATCGCGTTGTACTTCTGCTGGGCCGACACCGGGTTCGTGCGCTGCAGGCGGGACTTGAGCGTCGCGATGCTGCGCATCACCGTCAGCAGCTGGAGGCCGGCGGTGTGGGCGACCACGAACCGCTCGTCGGGCTCTCCCTGGAGCGGCAGCGGCTCGACGGCGAGCGCGACGACGAGGGAGCGCACGCGCTCGTCCTCGACCGCGTCGCTGACCCGGTGGGTCCAGTCGCCGTCGGCGTCGTCGGCCACGGCCTTCTCCACGGCGGTGAAGACGGCCGCGTACGCCGGGTGGGTGAAGTCGGCGGGGCTGAGCCCGTCCCAGTGCTCGGGGAACTGCTCGGGGGCCTGCACGAGCAGCTGCGCCGTCTCGCGCTCGATGGCGAGCATCCGGTCCCGCGGGTTGGGCATCGGGACGCCCGTGGCGCGGGCCGGCTCGACGACCTCGGGCTGCGGCTCGGGCTCGGCCTGCGTGGTCCGGCGCGACGACCGGGAGGCGGCGCGGGAGACCTCGGCGCGGACCTCGTCCTGGTCCATGCCGAGCAGCCCGGCCAGCTCGCGGGCGTAGCCGTTGACGAGCCCGGAGTCGCGGATGCTGCCGACCAGCGGGGCCGCCGCCCGCAGGGCCGCGAGCCGGCCGTCGGCGCGCTCGAGGTCGTGCTGGCCGAGGATGTTGGTCATCACGAAGCGGTAGAGCGGCATCCGGCGGGCCACGAGCTCGCGCACCGCCGCGTCGCCGTGCTGCAGCCGGAGGTCGCAGGGGTCCAGGCCGGTGGGCTCGACGGCCACGTACGTCTGGGTGATGAAGTTCTGGTCGCCGGCGAAGACCTTGAGCGCGGCGTTCTGGCCGGCCTGGTCGCCGTCGAAGGTGAAGATGACCTCGCCGTGGAAGGCGTCGTGGTCGCCCATCAGGCGGCGCAGGAGCCGCGCGTGGTCGTCGCCGAAGGCGGTGCCGCAGGAGGCGACCGCGGTCTCCACCCCGGACAGGTGGGCCGCCATCACGTCGGTGTAGCCCTCGACGACGACCGCCTGGCTGCGCTTGCTGATCTCCTTGCGGGCCAGGTCGAGCCCGTAGAGCACGTGCGACTTCTTGTAGAGCGGGGTCTCGGGGGTGTTGAGGTACTTCGCCGGCATCCGGTCGTCGTCGCGCAGCCGCCGGGCGCCGAACCCCAGCACCTGGCGGCCCGAGTCGCGGATCGGCCAGAGCAGCCGTCCCTGGAAGAAGTCCCAGCCGGACTCGCGGGCCAGCCCGGCCTTCACCAGCTCGGTGTCGGAGAAGCCGCGCCCGCGCAGGTGCTTCAGCAGGGCGCGCCCGTCCGAGGGTGCGTAGCCGACGCCGAACTTCTCGGCCGCCGCGCGGTCGAAGCCACGCTCCCCCAGGAACTGCCGCCCGATCAGCGCCTCGGGGGTCGAGATCTGCTCGGCGTAGAACTCCGCGGCCGCCTGGTTGGCCTCCATCAGCCGCAGCCGGATGCCCGGCTCCTGGCGGGGGCCGCTCTGCTCGGTGTAGCGCAGCACGATGCCGACGCGGTCGGCCAGGCGCTCCACGGCCTCGCCGAACGAGAGACTGTCGATCTTCATCTGGAAGGTGATGACGTCGCCGCCCTCGCCGCAGCCGAAGCAGTAGAAGAACCCGCGGGCCGGGGTCACCTGGAAGCTCGGCGTCTTCTCGTCGTGGAAGGGGCACAGGCCCTTCATCGACCCGCCGCCGGCGTTGCGGAGGGCGACGTACGAGCCGACGACGTCCTCGATGCGGGCGCGTTCGCGGACGGCGACGACGTCCTCGTCGTTGATCCGCCCAGCCACGCCCGGAGTCTAGTGCGGCGACGCACTCCCGCCGCGGCTGTGCACAGGGCGTTCCGGCGACCCCCGCCGCACCCCGGGGAGGCGACACTGGGGCATGGGTGGTCCACGGACGGGTTCGCTGGTCGGGGCGGTCGGGGGCGTGCTGTTCGTCGTGCTGAACGCCGGCGTCGTCGGCGGCCCGGCGGGCGTCGTGCTCCGGGTCCTCGCGGTCCTCGCGTTCGCCCTCGTGCTCTGGTTCTCGGTCCTCCGCCCCGCCGCCCGCCGGCCCGGTCCGGCCCCGTCGCCCCGCGCGCTGCGCACGTACGTCGTCTGCGTGGTCGGGGAGGTCGTGGCGATCCCGCTCGGGGCGCAGGTGCTGACCCGTCTGCTCGACCGGCCCGTGCTCGTCCTGCCGTGGGTGGTCGTCGTCCTCGGCGTGCACTTCCTGCCGTTCGCGCGGGCGTTCCGGGTGCGGCTCTTCGCGACGCTGGGGTGGGTCCTCGTCGCCGTCGGGGTGCTCGGCGGGGCGCTGGCCCTGCTCGTGGACCCGCGCGGAGCCGCGCTGTCGGGGGTCGTCGCCGGCTTCGCGCTGCTCGCCTTCGCCCTGGCCGGCGGCACCCGGACGACGCGCTAGCGGGAGACCGGCTGCCCGTCGGTCCGGGAGGGCGCGGTGCGGGAGGGCACGGCACGGGGAGGCACGGGCACCGGCGGCTCGAGCGGCGGGTGCCGGGCCCGCCACCAGGGCACCAGCCGTTCCAGCGGCGCGAAGGCCAGCCAGCACACGACGGTCGGGGCGAAGTGGATGTAGAGCAGCGCGACCGTGAAGACGTGGAACCCCATCCAGAACAGCGCGGCCGCGAGCAGCGCCCGGCCGCGCAGCCACAGGACGACGACCGACGACAGCTCGGCGAGGATCGAGCCCCACTGCATCACGCGCAGGACGCCCGGGTACGGCAGCAGGAACTGCCCCAGGCCGTGCGGGCGCCGGACGATCGCCCAGGTCAGGATGTAGCTCTCGGGCCAGCTCGTCAGCGTCCAGCCGCCGCTGCGGATCTTGGCCAGCGCGGAGAGGAAGTAGGTCGCGATGACGGCGACCTGGACGCACCGGAGCGCCCACCCGGCCTGCGCCGAACGCCGGGTCGCCGACCAGCCGCCGGGCACCGCCCCGACCGTGGGCAGCACCCAGAGCGCGACGACGAGCGCCAGGTGGTCGTGGTCGACCTTGCCGTAGCTGAAGCCGATGGCCACCCACCACGTGAAGGCCGCGGCCACCACGACGCCGGCCAGCCGCGGGGCGCGTCCGAAGGCTCCGACCAGGCAGCCGACGACGAGGACGGCGTACAGGGTCCAGGCGAGCGGCAGGCTCGGCGGCGGCAGGTGCAGCACGCGGGCCAGGAGCAGCGGGCGGTAGAGGTCGGGGTGGTGGCTGAGCGGGATCGGGTCGCGGACGACCAGGTGCAGGTCGAGCAGCACGAAGAGATAGAGCACCGAGCGCAGGACCGCCACCCGCGCCTCGGGCACGACGGGGGCGAACCACCCGACGACGGAGCCCCGGCGCGGCGTCGCGTCCGCGCTCACGGGACCACCCGCCACTGCGCGAGGGTGACCTCGGAGGTCCCGGTGGGCTGCCCGCGGTGCAGCCGGGTCTCGTCCTGGACCAGGTAGAGCTCGACCGGGCGGGGCGACGCCGGGTTGCGGGCCGTCCAGCCGTCGCTGACCGCGCGCAGCAGGCTCGGGTCGCGCTCGATGTCGGGGATCCTCGCCTCGATCTCGGCCCGGCTGATCCCCGCCGTCTCGACGCGGAGCGGCAGCTCCACCCGGTGCCCGTCGGTCAGCAGGCCGTCGACGCGGGTGATCACGACGGTGTCGTCCTCGGGCGGGGAGAAGGCGTACTGCGACATCGGCCCGAAGGGCCAGGCGTCGTCCTCCATCCGCAGCGACCCGTTGACCAGGAGCACGACCAGCGCCACCGCCGCGAGCACCCGCCAGGCCAGGGACCCGCGGCTCACCGGCCGCACGTCAGACCCGCTCACGTCGGCGATTGAAGCACGCGTGGGGCTACGAGCCCGTGAACGCGACAGGTTGTGCACCGAGTTCGGTGCACAACCTGCCTCGTTGTCGGACGAGGTCTAGCCGGCCGCGTTCAGCCGGTCCATCTCGTCGCTGCTGAGCTCCAGGTCGGGCGCCGTGGCGGAGTCGGTGATCGTCTCCGGGCGCGAGGCGCCCGGGATCGGGACGACCACGTCGGCCAGCGCGAGCTCCCAGGCGAGGCAGACGACCTGCGGGCTCACGCCGCGCTCCTTCGCCACCTCGGCGAACGGGGCGAACGTGTGGCCCAGGTCGGCCGCGTTCGTGATGCCGCCGAGCGGGCTCCACGGGAAGAAGGCGATGTCGAGCTCGGCGCAGAGCTCGAGCTCGCTCTGGCTGGTGCGGAACGCCGGGCTGAACTGGTTCTGCACCGACGCGAGCCGGCCGCCGAGGATCTCGTCCGCCTGCCGGATCTGGTCGACGTCGGCGTTCGAGATGCCGGCGAGGCCGATGAGGCCCTCGTCGAGCAGCTCCACGAGCGTGCCGACGGACTCCGCGAACGGGACCTTCGGGTCCGGGCGGTGGAACTGGTAGAGCCCGATCTGCTCGACGCCGAGCCGCTGGAGCGACGCCTGCACGGCCTCACGGAGGTGGCCGGGGCTGCCGTCCTGGGTCCAGCTGCCGTCGCCGGGGCGGAGGTGCCCGCCCTTGGTGGCGACGAGGACGTGCTCGGTGCTGCCGCCGTACGAGGCCAGCGCCTCCGCGATGAGGGTCTCGTTGTGGCCGACGTCGTCGGCGTGCAGGTGGTAGGCGTCGGCCGTGTCGATGAGCGTGATGCCCGCGTCCAGCGCGGCGTGGATGGTGGCGACGGACCGGGCGCGGTCGGGGCGGCCCTCGATGGACATGGGCATGCCCCCGAGGCCGACGGCCGAGACGGGCGTGCCCAGGGAACGGATGGCGCGTTGTTTCATGCGTCCTTCTTTACCCGGCCGGGCGCAACGCCTACCCGCCGGGGCGCAGCGGCAGCCGTTCCGGGTCCCACGCGAGGTCCCGGACGGCGAGGTCGAAGGCGAAGCGGTCGGTCATCCCGGCGACGTAGGTGACGGCGGTGCGGACCGGGTCGTCGTCGGGCACCACCGTGTCCGGCAGCGCGCCCGGGTGCGCCACGAAGTGCTCGACGAGGGCCTGCAGCACCTCGACCACGGCGCGTGACTGCGCGAGCGACTCCGGCCGGACGTAGATCCGCTCGTAGTTGAACGCCCGCAGCGAGGCGAGCGCCCCCGCAGAGTCGGCGGACATGCCGATCTCGCCGTGCTCGGCGACGCTGGCCACGACCGCCCGGACGAAGTGCCCGAGCTGCTCGCGGCGGGTGCGGCCGGCGACCTCGGCGACCTCCGCCGGGATCTCGTCGGGACGCACGATCTGCGCGTGGACGGCGTCCTCGAGGTCGTGGGCGCAGTAGGCGATCCGGTCGGCCCAGCTGACGATCTCGCCCTCGACGGTGCTCGGCGCGGGCCGCGACCACGAGTGGTTCCGGATGCCGTCGAGGGTCTGCGCGCAGAGGTTGAGGTCCGCCAGCGACACGTCCGCGCCCCAGGGGCCGTGGTCGAAGCCGCCGGGCACGTACGCGTCGAACGCGTCCTCGCTGGCGTGCCCGCCCGGGCCGTGGCCGCAGTCGTGCCCGAGCGCGATCGCGTCGGCCAGGGACACGTTCACGCCGACGCCGCGGGCGATGGAGGTGGCGATCTGGGCCACCTCGAGCGCGTGGGTGAGCCGGGTGCGCTGGTGGTCGGTGGGGTGCACGACGACCTGCGTCTTGCCAGCCAGCCTGCGGAACGCGGTGGAGTGCACGACCCGGTCCCGGTCGCGCTCGAAGCAGGTCCGCTCGGGGTCGGGCTCCTCGGGGCGGGCCCGGTCGCCCGCGCCCTCCGCAAAGGTCGCGCCGGCCCGCAGGACCTCCCGCTCGTACGCCTCCCGCGCCAGCCGGTCGACCGTCCGGCCCGGTCCGACGCGGGCGTGCGAGGTGGCGTGCGCGCGCACCAGGCCCTCGGCGGGGTGCCCGTGCATCGTCCGCGCCCACTGCTGGGCGCGGACCGACGGCTCGGGCCCGTCGGCAGGCTCGGGAGACAACGGGTCAGCCACCCGAGACGTGCTCGTCGTCCTCGAGGTCCAGCGCCGCGCCCGACGCGTCGTCCAGCCAGTGCTCGGGCAGCGCGACCTTGGCCTTGGGCGCCCCCTGGCGACCGCGCGGGGTCCCCAGCTCGGTGACCGGGAAGGCCAGGTCCGGGTCGAGGCCGGCCAGCGCGGCGTCGAGCTCGGCGAACGAGGACACCATGGCCAGCGCGCGACGGGTGTCGCCGCCGACCGGGTAGCCCTTGAGGTACCAGGCCATGTGCTTGCGCAGGTCCGTCAGCGCGCGGCGCTCGCCGTGCTCCGGGTCGGTCTGCAGGCCGGCGAGCAGCTCGGCGTGCCGGCGGATCGTCACCGCCACCTCGCCCGACGTCGGCAGGGCCCGCCGGGCCGATCCCGCGGAGGACCCTTCGGGGGCCTGCAGCGCGACCGCCAGGTCGTGGAACAGCCAGGGCCGACCCAGGCAGCCGCGGCCGACGACGACGCCGTCGGCGCCGGTCTGGTCGAGCATCCGGCGGGCGTCCTCGGCCTCCCAGACGTCGCCGTTGCCGAGCACCGGGATGGAGACGTGCTCCTTGAGCTTGGCGATGGTCGACCAGTCGGCGTGCCCGGAGTAGGACTGCTGCGCCGTACGCCCGTGCAGCGCGATCGAGGCGCAGCCCTCCTCCTCGGCGATCGCGCCCGCGTCGAGGTAGGTCTGGTGCGCGTCGTCGATACCGACCCGGGTCTTCATCGTGACGGGGACGCCGTACGGGCGGGCGGCCGCGACCACGGCGCGCAGGATCGCGCGGAGGCGGTCGCGCTTCCACGGCAGGGCCGCTCCCCCGCCCTTGCGGGTCACCTTGGGGACCGGGCAGCCGAAGTTGAGGTCGACGTGGTCCACCCGGAACCGCTCGGCCAGGATCGCCGTCGCGTCGGCCATCGTCGCCGGGTCGACGCCGTAGAGCTGCACGCTCCGGGTCGTCTCCCCCGGGTCGAACTGCAGCATCTCCATCGTCTTGCGGTCTCCCGCCACGATGCCGCGGCTGGTGATCATCTCGCAGACGAACAGCCCGTCGGTGCCGCCGCCGGCCTCGTGCTGCTCGCGGCACAGCTGCCGGTACGCCGCGTTCGTCACGCCGGCCATCGGCGCGAGCTCGACGACCGGGGCGGCCGCGGTCCAGGGGCCGGTTCTCATCGGGAGCCCGGTCATCAGCAGCCCGGGAGGCGGGCGCCCAGGTAGGCGACGACCTGGGAGAGCGCGACGCGCTCCTGGGTCATCTCGTCGCGCGAGCGGATCGTCACGGCGTCGTCCTCGAGGGTGTCGAAGTCGACCGTGACGCAGAACGGCGTGCCGATCTCGTCCTGGCGGCGGTAGCGACGACCGATCGCCTGGGCGTCGTCGAAGTCGACGTTCCAGCTCTTGCGCAGCTCGGCGGCGAGGTCGCGCGCCTTGGGCGAGAGCGCCTCGTTGCGCGACAGCGGCAGCACCGCGGCCTTGACCGGCGCGAGCCGCGGGTCGAGCTTGAGCACCGTGCGCTTGTCGACGCCGCCCTTGGTGTTGGGCGCCTCGTCCTCGGTGTACGCGTCGACGAGGAAGGCCATCAGCGAGCGCGTCAGGCCGGCCGCCGGCTCGATGACGTACGGGGTGAACCGCTCGCCGCTCGCCTGGTCGAAGTAGGACAGGTCGTTGCCGGAGTGCTCCGAGTGCGTCTTCAGGTCGAAGTCGGTCCGGTTGGCGATGCCCTCGAGCTCGCCCCACTCGCTGCCCGCGAAGCCGAAGCGGTACTCGATGTCGACCGTGCGCTTGGAGTAGTGCGAGAGCTTCTCGGCCGGGTGCTCGAAGTGCCGCAGGTTGGCGGCGTCGACGCCCAGGTCGGTGTACCAGCGGGTGCGCTCGTCGATCCAGTACTGGTGCCACTCCTCGTCCGTGCCGGGCACGACGAAGAACTCCATCTCCATCTGCTCGAACTCGCGGGTGCGGAAGATGAAGTTGCCGGGGGTGATCTCGTTGCGGAAGCTCTTGCCGACCTGGCCGATGCCGAACGGCGGCTTCTTGCGCGTGGTCTGCACGACGTTCGCGAAGTTCACGAAGATGCCCTGCGCGGTCTCGGGGCGCAGGTAGTGCAGGCCGGACTCGTCCTCGACCGGGCCGAGGTAGGTCTTGAGCATCATGTTGAAGTCGCGCGGCGCGGTCCACTGGCCGCGCGTGCCGCAGTTGGGGCACGGCACGGAGGTCAGCTCGACCGTGTCGGGGTCGTCGACCTTGTGCTTCTCCGCGTAGCCCTCCTGCAGGTGGTCGGCGCGGAACCGCTTGTGGCAGTGCAGGCACTCGACCAGCGGGTCGGTGAACACGCCGACGTGGCCGGAGGCGACCCAGACCTGGCGCGGCAGGATCACCGAGGAGTCGAGGCCGACGACGTCGTCACGGCTCTGCACGACGGTGCGCCACCACTGGCGCTTGATGTTCTCCTTGAGCTCCGTGCCGAGCGGCCCGTAGTCCCAGGCCGACCGCGTCCCGCCGTAGATCTCGCCCGAGGGGAAGACGAAGCCCCGGCGCTTGCACAGGCTGATGACGTTGTCGAGGGTGGTGGGGGCCACGAAGGGTGCTCCAGACGTACGGTCGGCCACCGTCCCCGGCTGGGACGGCACGACGTCCAAGCCTACTGGCGCGGCACCGCTGCTCCTCGACCGCGCGGCGCGGAGGTTTGTCACCGATGGGGTCGGCGGTCCGCTGGTGAGCGATGATCGGCCCGTGACGGGGGTCCGACGGGCGCCGGAGGCGGGGCCGGGGGGCCGTCGCCTGCGGGTCGCGCTCTACGCCAGCGCCGCTCTCGTCGTGATGGCGCTGGTCGCCACCGCCGTGGTCGTCTTCGCCGACCGCGGGTCGGGTTCCGTCGTGCCCCCCGCCGACCCCGGCGGCTGCGCCGCGCTGACCGTCGACGTGCGCTACCAGATCGACCCCGGCCGGCAGACCGGGCTCCTGACGACCACCCCGGGGGCCGCCGCCGGAGCCCGTGACGCGGGCTACAGCCGGGACGAGGGCGTGGTGTTCCGGGTCGCGACCAGGCCGGCCGACGGCCTGGTGGCCGTGCACCAGCTGCGCCGCGACGTCGGCGACCAGATCTGGACGACGAACGCCGACGAGGTCCGCGAAGCCGTCCAGGCCTGGGGCTATGTCGACCAGGGCGTCGTCGCCTACGTCGCGTCCGCACCCCTGCCGTGCACGCTCGGGGTCGAGCGGTTCCAGTCCCGCGGCGTGCACCGCTACGCGACGACGACCGGTGAGCGCGACGCGCTGCGCCGGGCCGGCTGGGCGCCCGAGGGCTCCTTCTACGCGGCGCGGCCCGCCGGGGCGACCACCACGGCGACCCCCGGGACGCGGCCGGGCAGGAGCCCCACGGCGGACGGGCCGACCTCCGGCACGGTCGTCGACGCGGGCTTCGACGACGCCCAGGTCGGCCCGGTCACGCCGGAGTCCTTCAACGAGGCGGTCGGGAAGACGAACCGCGAGGACGCCGCGTACGACGGCATGTCCTACGTCCGCGGCGACGACGGGAGCGGACGGTTCGTCCGGACGCACCTGGCGGCCCACCGGATCCTGGCCCGCAACGACGCGCCGGACGACGGCAACGTCCTCGTCGTGCCCCTGGGCGACCAGAGCCGGGACAGCGCGTGCATCTCCTACGACGTGCGCTTCTCCCCCGGCTTCGAGGTCTCGGCCGGCGGCAAGCTCCCGGGCCTGCTCGGCGTCGCCCCCGGAACCTCCCCCGCGACGCCGACCGGCGGGGGTTCGACGGAGCACGGCTGGTCGGGGCGCGTCATGTGGCTCGGGCCCAAGCTGTCGCGGCTGGTGCGCGAGGCCGGGCAGCCGGACCTCGCCGTGACGTACCTCTACCACCCGGGCCAGACCGGGACGTTCGGCGACGACGTGAGCTGGGGCCGCGGCATCGTCGACGGCTCCTGGCACCGCCTGCGTCAGTGCTACACGCTGAACACGGTCGGCCAGGCCGACGGCCGCCTGCAGGCCTGGGTCGACGACCTCCCCGTCCTCGACCGCTCCGACGTCGTCTACCGGACCGACCCCGAGGTCCACATCACGCACCTGGACTGGTCGGTCTTCCGCGGCGGCGACACCGCCGACTGGGCGGCCGCGACGGACGGCGACGTCGACCTCGACAATCTCCAGGTCACCGTCGGCTGAACCGTCTCGTCAGAGCGGCGGGACCGAGCCTCGCGCCACGTTCGGGCCGACGAGGTCCGGGTCCTCGTACGCGGTCGGCTCGTCGATCGCCCGGGACAGCAGCGGGACGACGACCGAGCGCGACTCAATCCCGGACAGCGCGCGGCGGTAGGACCCGACGTCGTCCCAGCGGGCGGTGATGGTCCACAGGTCCGGCTCGTCGAGGTTCCGCGCGAAGTCGAGCGAGCGCAGCCCGCCGCGCTGCCGCAGCACCGCGATCGCCGTCTCCGCCTGCGCGACGAACGCCTCCGTGTCCTGCTCCGGCACCTGGAAGCGCGTCACGACGATCATGGCGAGCAGTATCCCCGGACGCCGCGCCCTCCCCACGGCCCCGGCACCGGGCTCTGCCCCAGGGACCTCAGGACTTTCACGTTTACGTGAAAGACCTCGCCTTGCACGGCAGATCTGCCGTGGTGAGTACCCGGGTCCCACGTAAACGTGAAAGTCCTGAGGTCGGGAGCCAGCGGCACCCGGGACACCGATCACCTCGTGGCCCGCCGACAGGCTCAGGGGGCGTTCCGCGGGCTCAGGCGGCGCGATCCTCAGGCTCAGGACGGCGGCTCGCAGGCCGGGTCGCAGCGGGAAACGTTGTCGGCCCGCGAGGAAACGTTGTCAGCACGGGGCCGTGACCGGATCGTTGGCGAGGCGTCATCTGAGCGCAACCCAACGGCCACCGGACGGCCCTAGGTTCGTCGGACTCGGGAACCCCACCGCTCGTCCGCCTCCGACTCTCCGCCGCTGCACCGCTCCTTCCCGACGAACCGACGGAGGCACCGATGATCGAGCACGTCGACCCCTTCATCGGGTCCTCCGCGACCGACCTGCCCGCGCCGGTGGGCCTGGCGGCGAGCTGGTGGTGGCCCAAGCCGCAGGTCGGCAACACGCACCCGGGCGCGACGTACCCGTTCGGCATGGTCTCGGCGTGCGCCTACTCCGGCGCCTACCCGACGGGCTACGGCCAGTACGAGCTGAACACCGAGGGCGTGCCGCCGCAGCTCTTCACCGAACAGCTCGCCTCGGGCTTCACGCACTTCCAGCAGTCCGGTACGGGCGCGATCCGCAAGTACTACAACTACTTCCGCGTCACCCCGATGCTCGAGCCGCTCGACGCCCTCGGCACGGCCTGGACGGTCGCCGACGAGGAGGCCGAGCCCGGCTACTACGCCTGCACGCTCGGCCCTTCGACAGGCTCAGGGAACGGCGTGGGGGGCTCAGGGAACGGCGCGGGGGGCGCCGGGAACAGCCAGGGCATCCGCTGCGAGCTCACCGTCGGGCCCAAGAGCGCCGTGCACCGCTACACGTTCCCCGCGCACGCGGACGCCCGCCTCGTCGTCGACTTCTCGATGGGCGGCCTGGTGATCCCGTACGGCCGCACGGTGCCGCTGCGCGCGCACCTCGAGACCACCGCCCCGGGCGTCGCGCACGCCGAGATCGTCGTGGAGGGGACGCCGCTCGCGACGCACCTGGAGTTCGACGGCGCGGACTGGCCCCAGCTGCTCTGGTACGACCGCCGCCTCATGCAGGGCGGCACCCGGCTCGACTTCGACCGCATCCGCCCGACCACGCTGCGCCCGTTCGGCCTCATGTGGCGGGGCCGCGCCGAGCCCGGCCAGGTCGTCGAGCTCCGGTTCGGCTTCTCGCTGCGCGGCGCGGACCAGGCGCGGACGAACCTCCACCGCGACGGCGCCGCCCGCGAACGGGTCGAGGTACGCCGGCCGGAACCGCCGGAGGACCGTACGCCCGCTGTCGCGGGCCCGGTCGCCTTCGACGAGCGGCGCGCCGGCACCGCCGCGGCGTGGCGCGAGCACCTGGGCCGGATCAAGATCGAGACGCCCTCGTCCGCACGGCGCACCGTCTTCTACAGCGCGCTCTACCACGGGATGATCAAGCCCTGCTTCGCCGTCGACGAGAGCCCGTTCTGGCCGTCCGACGGCGCGTTCGCCTTCGACATCTGCACGATGTGGGACATCTACCGCACGCAGCTGCCGCTGCTCACGGCGCTCTTCCCGGCCCGCGCGGTCGAGCTCGCCAACGCCTTGATCAACATCGCCGAGGAGGAGGGCAACCTCCCGATCGGCTACCGGATGGCCAAGGGCGTCGACCGCTTCTCGCGCCAGGGCAGCGCGCTCGCGCAGACCTTCCTGGCCGACCTGTGCACGCTCGGTCTGCCGGGCCTGGACTGGGACTGGGCGCTCGTGCACATGGACCTCGACCTGCGCCGCGCGTACGGCGAGGAGTACCTGCTGCGCGGCGTGGCCCACCCCGTGACCCACACGCTCGACCTGGCCTTCGGCTACCACTGCACGGCCAAGGTCGCGCGCCACGTCGGCGACACCGCGCTCGCCGAGCAGCTCGAGGGCCTGGCCACGCGGTGGGTCAACGCGTTCGACGCCGAGACCGGCCTGCTGATCGACTCGTCCTTCTACGAGGGCGGGAGGTGGAACTACTCGTTCCGCGTGCTGCACGACATGGCGGCCCGCATCGACCTCGCGGGCGGCGAGGACGCCTACCTGGCGCTGCTGGACTCCTTCTTCGGCTACGGCGCCGAGCCGGTGACGCAGGTCGGCGAGCGCCCGAGCGTCGCCGAGCTCGCGGCCGGCTACGCGCTGAACCGCTTCGAGGGGCTGAACAACGAGCCCGACATGGAAGCGCCGTGGGCGTACCACTACCTCGGGCGCCCGGACCGGACCGCAGAGATCGTGCACGGGGTCGTCGAGAACATGTTCGGCCTGGGCCGTGGCGGCCTGCCCGGCAACGACGACTCCGGGGGCCTCAGCTCCTGGTACGTCTGGGCCAGCCTCGGGCTGTTCCCGGTGGCCGGCCAGGGGCTCTACCTCGTCAACGCCCCCTCGTTCGCGTGGTCCCGGCTCCGGCTCGGGCGCGAGACGCTCGAGATCACCACGACCGGGTTCGTCGAACCCGGCCCCGACCGCCCGCCGCAGTACGTCCAGGCGGTGTGGTTCAACGACCAGCCCTGGGAGCAGAGCTGGATCACGACCCGGGAGCTGCACCGCGGCGGCACCCTGCTGATCGACCTCGGCCCGACCCCGTCGGCCTGGGGCACCACGACCCGACCCCCGTCCGTCACCCCACCCGGAGCCGGCCACGACGCACCGTCGGGCGCTCCCGTACCCCTCACCACCACCGGCTAGCAGCAGGACGAGAGGAGCCGACATGACCCCGCCCCCCGAAGGCCCACGCCCGTCGCGACGTCGCCGACCCCGGGCCCGTACGCGCCGCCGCCTCGTGATCGTCGTGCGCGCCGACCCGGTGATCTGCGGCCACTCCGGCGAGGCCCGCAACCTCGCGGAGGCCGCGCTGCTACGCGGGTTCAGCGAGGTCAAGATCGTCACCTGGCCGGTCGAGCGCCTCGTCGCCGCCGGCCTGCCGCTCAAGCCGCTGGAGAGCGTCCAGCCCTACAGCGAGGGCATCGAGGTGGAGCGGCCGGAGCCGGTCGGCGACTACCGCGTCCCGGACGGGCGCTACCTGTCCGGCCTCGTCGGCCGGCTGGTCGAGCTCTTCACCGACGGCGTCCCGACCGTGGCCATGTCGCTCTACCTCAGCCCGCACACGCTCGCGGTCAGCGAGGCGGTGCGGGTGGCGCGCGAGACCGGGCTCCCGGTCCGGGTGTCGACGATCGCCGAGGCCGTCGGGTCGGACGTGACCAACGTCGTCCGGACGTGCGTCGAGAAGCAGCAGTTCGGCGCGGCCGCGCAGGTGCTCACCGCCTACCTCGGCAGCGACGTCCCCGTCGCGGTGTCGGAGTACACCCGCGACCTCGTGGTGTCGTCCGCGGAGGCGATCGACGCCCGCCACGGCACGCGGTTCGCCGAGCGCTGCCGCGAGCGCGTCGCCATCTCCTACCCCGCGATCAACACCGCGGACTACCTCGACCTCGACCCGGCGGTGACGGCGCGGGTCCTCGCGGCCCGCGGCCTGACGCCCGGCTCGTACGTGCTCTACCTGTCCCGGCTCGCCCGGGCCAAGGGCGTCGACGACCTCATCGCCGGGTTCGCGGCCAGCCCGGCCGCCGCCGGCAAGACGCTCGTGATCGCCGGCAACGGCCCCGACGCCGCGGAGCTGCACGCGTTCGCAGCGGCCTCGACCGCGGCGGAACGGATCCGCTTCCTCGACGACGTGGGCGACGACGAGAAGCCCGCCCTGATGGCCGGCTGCGCGACGTTCGTGCTGCCGAGCAAGCCGATGCCCGAGTTCGTGGAGACGTTCGGCATCGCCCTGGTCGAGAAGATGCTCGCCGGTGGCGGGCCGGTGATCACCTGCGACACCGGCGGCATCGGCGAGGCCGTGGGCGAGACGGCCCTGATCGTGCCGGTCGAGGACCCGCAGGCCATCGCCGACGCCCTCGACGAGGCCCTCGGGCTGCCCGACATCGAGCGCGAGATGATGGAGCTCGCGGCCCGGGAGCACGCCCGGCAGTTCGACCGGCTGGCGGTCTTCGACCGGCTCCTCGCCCGGCTCCCCAGCGACCAGGTGGCCTCGCTCGGCGCGTACTGACGCCCCTCCCGACCTCGGCAAGTGGTCGCTCCGGCGCCTCCGGAACCCTCCGGGAGGCACCGGACCGACCACTTTCCGGAGGGGTTCGGCCACACTGGCGGGGTGACCGACCCCGCTCCGACGACCCTGCGCAGGCGCCTCGAGGTCGTGAGCCGGCCTGCGCTCGTCCGCCTGACGGCCCTGCCCAGGCCGGTCGTGCCGCTCGTGACGGTGGTGCTCTTCGCCGTCGCCGTCCTCGCACCCCCGGCCGTGGCGCTCGTCGCTCTCGTGCTGATCGGGCTGTTCCTGGTCTGGCTGACGTTCCTCGCCTGGCCCGCGGTCGGTGCCGGCGGCCGGGCGATGCGCCTGGCGATGGTCGCGCTGGTCGTCGTGCTGGGGGTCACCCGCTTCTAGGCGGAGCACGGCGGTCGCGCCGGTTCTTGTGCTTTTCCTGCACATCACCTGAGAGCCTGATTAGATCGGCCCTGAAAAAATAGTGATCTCGGGGGATTGCTCGACCTGCACGGCCACCGCCGTCCGGGCCCCTCCCTCGACAGAAGGTGCTGCGATGCCCCTCGCTGTGCCGTGGCGTCCCGCCACGATCGCCAGAGTCCGCCCCCTCCTCCCCCGCCTCTCCGCCTCCGCGACCTTCCCGCGCGTCGCGGCGGTGAGCGCAGCCACCCTGGTCCTCGCCAGCGTGTTCGGCACCGTGGCCGCCGTGCCGGCCTCCGCCGACGTCCCGTGCGCGGACGGGTCGACCCCCGCGCAGGACAGCACGCTGAGCTGCAGCGTCGCCGGCAGAGCCACCCTCACCGTGCCCTCGGGAACGACCTCGGTCGACGTCTCGGTGCTCGGCGGGGGCGGCGGCGCGGGCTACCCGGCTCGTCAGCACATCGGCGGCAACGGCGCCAAGGTCAGCGGGACGCTCGCCCTCCCGGCCGGCACGGCCTACCTGTACGTCGTCGTCGGCGCTGCCGGTAGCGGCGACAACCACGGCACGAGCACCGGCGGAGGCGCCTCGGCGGTCTTCGCCCAGGACCTCGACCACACCTTGCTGGCGAAGCTGGCGGTCGCCGGTGGCGGCGGCGGCGGTGCCTACAACGGCGACGGCGGCGACGCCGGCTCCGCGGGCACGAGCGACAACGCACAGGCCGTCTCCGGGCCCGGCCAGGCCGGCGTCGGCTCGACCGGGGGCGCCGGCGGAACCGGGAACTACGCCCCCGGGACGGCGGGCCAGAGCAACGATCCCTCTGCCCTCTCCGTAGCGCCGGGGGGCAACGGCGGCGCCGTGCCCGGCGGCGCCACGGGCGGCGGAGGTGGCGGGGGCTACGCCGGCGGCGGCGGTGGCGGCGGCAGCCGGGGAAGCATCCTCAGCAGCAACGTCGCCGGTGGCGGCGGCGGTTCCTCGCTCGCGTCCGCGTACCTGGCGGGCGCGTCCGTCTCGATCGCCAGCGGGACCGGTGGCGTCCAGCTGCCCGGGCTCGTCGCCAGCGACGGCGCCACGGGTTCGGTCTCGCTGACCTTCCACGGCCCGGCCGTGCCGGCGGCGCCGACCGGCGTGACCGCCACCGCGGGCGATACCCAGGCCTCGGTCTCCTTCACCGCTCCGGCCTCCGACGGCGGCTCGCCCGTCACCGGCTACACCGTCACCGCGAGCCCGGGCGGAGCGACCGCCGCCTGCGAGGGCAGCCCCTGCACGGTGACCGGGCTGACGAACGGCACGGCCTACACCTTCACCGTCGTCGCCGACAACGCCAACGGCAGCTCATCGGCGTCCCAGGCGTCGAGCGCCGTCACCCCGGCCCTGGCCCCGGACGCTCCGACCGCGGTCGAAGGGGCGGGCGCCGACGGCTCGGCCCTCGTCTCCTGGACCGCCCCGGCCTCCGACGGCGGTTCCGCGGTCACCGGCTACACGGTGACGGCCTCCCCGGGCGGCGCGAACGCGACCTGCGTCTCGAGCCCCTGCCGCGTCATGGGCCTCGACAACGGCGAGGACTACACGTTCACGGTGGTCGCCACGAACCCGATCGGCAGCTCCACGCCCTCGGACGCCTCGGCGCCCGTGAGCGTGCGCACCGTCCCCGGCGCGCCGACGATCACCAAGGTCACCCACGGCAACGGGGCGGCGACGGTCACGTTCGACGCTCCCTCGGAGGACGGCGGAGCGCCGGTGACCGGCTACACGCTGGTGGCCTCGCCGGACGGTGCCAGCGCGGCGTGCCCGGGGAGCCCGTGCACCCTGGTCGGGCTGCAGAACGGGACGAGCTACACCCTGCAGGTCCTGGCCCTCAACGCCGCCGGCAGCTCGGAGCCCTCGGCGGCCAGCGACGCGATCACCCCGGCCACCGTGCCCGACGCCCCGCGCTCGCTGAAGGTGGACCGCGGCGACGGCCAGGCCGTGCTGACGTTCGACGCTCCTGACCACGACGGCGGTGCCGAGCTCTCGGGCTTCGAGGTGTCGGTCGACGGTGGCAAGAGCTGGAAGGAGCTCGAGACCGACGGGTCCGACCCGCTGACGGCGACGATCACCGGCCTCGCCAACGGCACCGGGTACGCGATCGCCGTCCGCGCGGTCAACGCGGAGGGGCACGGCGCGGCGACGTCGCTCTCCGACGTCACCCCGGCCGGTGTCCCGGGGACGCCCTCGGGTGTCACGGTCGCCCGTGGGGACGGCCAGGTGAAGGTGTCCTGGACCAGCCCGGACGACAACGGTTCCGCCATCGAGGGCTACGAGGTCGACGTCCCCGGGCTGGACAAGACCGTGACGTGCGCCGCTTCGCCGTGCGTGGTCGACGGGCTCACCAACGGGACGAGCTACCAGGTCCGCGTGCGTGCGCGGAACGACGTCGGCCGCTCGGTCTGGTCCGACCTCTCCGACGGCGTCGTGCCCGCTGCGGCCCCGAAGGCACCCGCCCTGGTCGACCTGTACTCCGGCGACGGGGCGCTGCTCGTCCGGTTCACGCCGGTGGCCACGTCCGACGACGGCGGGGACCCGGTCACCGGCTACGAGTACAGCCTCGACGGACGTACCTGGCACACCCTGCCGACGAACCCCTGGGGAACGGGCGACGACCTCGCCGGATCCGTGGGCGACCTCCAGAACGGGACCGCGCTGACGCTGCGCGTCCGGGCCGTCAACGGGGTCGGCGGCGGCACCGCCTCCGGCGCGCTGACCGAGACCCCCGCCACCGTCCCGTCGAAGCCGCGGACGGTCGAGGTCAGCTCCTCGAAGGGCCGCACGACGGTCTCCTGGAAGGAGCCGACCTCCGACGGCGGGTCGCCGGTCACCGGCTACACGGTGGTGGCCGCCCCGGGCGGTGCGCTGTGCGAGGCCGACGGCGGCTCCGCGCGGTCGTGCACCTTCACCGGTCTGGTCCCGGGCGCCACGTACGCGTTCTCGGTCACGGCGACCAACCTGGTCGACCACCGCATCGGGACCGGTACGTCCGAGGCCGCCACGACGGGGCAGGTCCTCGTGACCGACGCCCCGAGCGCACCGGCGCAGCTCTCGGTCACGCCCGGCGACCGTACGGCGACGCTCACCTTCACGGTCCCCGTGTCGGACGGCGGCAGGGCGGTCACCGGCTACGAGGTGAGCACCGACGGTGGTGACACCTGGCGCGGCGTCTCGACGACCCTCGTCCGTGGCGGCGTCGCCGCGCGGACCGCCTTCGTCGGTGGCCTGGACAACGGCAGCACCTACCCGATCGCGGTGCGTGCCCGCAACGCCGACGGTGCGGGGGCGGCCACCCCGGCCTCGAGCACCTTCCTGACGCCGTGGTTCGCCGACCCGGTGAGCGTGGGCGACCGGGCGGCCGAGATCCCGGTGCCGACGGAGCCGGCCTTCTACCGGGGCGGCCTGACGCACACCGTCGCGACCAACCGTTCGCACGGCGGGACGGTGGCGATGGAGGGAGCCAGCCTGAAGGGTCGTCAGCTGCAGTCCGGTCAGGCGGTCCAGCTCACCGCGAAGCTCTTCGGCGACAGCTCGTCCAGGCTGACGAGCAGCGGCAAGAAGCAGCTGAAGTCGGTGGCGCGCAGCCTCACCTACGTCCAGGAGATCAGCTGCGAGGGCTACGTCAACTACGGCAACCCCAAGAAGAAGGGCCTGACGAGCCTCTCCAAGAAGCGAGCGACGGCCGTCTGCACCACCCTGCGCGGCTACGCGAAGCAGGTCGACGTGGAGGCGAAGGTCGGGTACGGCGACGACCACCCGCTCGTCGTCGGCGGGACCTACGCCAAGCGGGTCGACAACCGGCGCATCGTCGTGGTGATCGACCGGTAGCCCGGCGAGCACCACGAGCATCAGGACCAGGGTCGGCGAGCGTGCTCGCCGGCCCTGGTGCCGTTCCGGCCGGCCCCCCGCGAAGGGCCCGGAGACCCTAGGCTGACCTGAGAACCAGGCCCGAACCTCTCAGGCGAGCGCGAAGGCGGCGAGGCCGGCCACGACGACGGCGCCGCGACGCAGCGGTCGGACGTGAGGACGGGCGAGGGGCGAGGTGAGAGGTCCCCTCAGGGGAGGCCAGGGAGACGGTTCAACTCTCCATGGCCCTTCGCGGCTTCCGCCCTCGACCGCTCCGGGTCAGGCGTCCAGCCAGGCGCGCACCTCGCGGGTGAGGAAGTCCAGGTCCTCCGGGATCGTCCGCGGGTTGCCGGCGCGGTGGCCCCAGATGCTCGGGATCGGTGCCAGGCGACCGTTCCGCAGGAAGGGCAGCTCGGCCTCGTTGTCCGCGACCCGGAAGTAGAGGTCGGTCTCGCCCGGCAGCAGCAGCACGGCGGCCTCGATCGCCCCGAGCGCCGTCGGCAGGTCCCCGCCGTACGCGCCGCGGCTGATGTCGGCCTCGGACCAGGTGAGCGCCTGCGCGTAGAGGTTCGCGGCGCGGTTGCGGCTGAAGGAGTCGACCCAGTCGGTCTGCAGGAACGTGTCGAGGTCGGGAGCACCGAGCACGGTCTCGAAGAGGCGCTCGCGGTAGAAGTCCTGGCTCAGCCCCCAGCCGGCGTACACGTGGGCGAACGCGCGCAGCGTCGCCGTCGGCTCGGCCGAGAACCGCCCGCCGCCGAGGTGCTCCGGGGCCGCCTCGAGGACGCGGAGCAGGCCGGACAGGAAGACCCGGTTGTGCAGCGACGTCCGCGCGCTCCCGCACACGACGACGGCCCGCCGCACGAGCTCGGGGTAGAGCGCGGCCCAGTGGTAGGCCTGCCCGGCCCCCATCGAGAACCCGTACGCGCACGCCACTTCGCGGACGCCGAGGTGCTCGGTCAGCAGCCGGTGCTGCGCGCGCACGTTGTCGGCCATGGTCACGACGGCGGGGAAGTCGTCGTCGTCTGCCGCGGAGGACGACCGGCCGTTGGAGAACATGTCCGGCACGACCACGAACCAGCGGGTCGGGTCGAGCACGCCGTCCGGCCCGATCAGCCAGGCGAGGTCGTCGCTCGTCGCGCCGTAGCTGCAGGGGTAGACGATGACGTTGTCGCCCGTCGGCGCGAGCGTGCCGTGCGTCTGCCAGGCCAGCCGCGCGTCGCGGATCGTCCCGCCGCGCTCGACCTCGAGGTCCCCGAGCGCGAAGGTCCCGCTCGCGACGGGCCAGCTCACGCGAGGGCCCCGGTCGGCAGCAGCGCGTGCACGCCCCAGGTCTGGTTGGCCACCTGCGTGACCCGGAGGTCGACGCAGGTGCTGGCGAGCGCGAGCGCCTCGGCCTTGTCGAGGGAGTAGATCTGCTGCATCCACACCACCATGGCGTCGAGCGCGTCGCCGGTCGCGACGTTCAGGTCGGCGTCGAAGCCGAACGTGATCCGCCCGGCCGGCGCCTCCGCGTGGATCGTCGTGAGCGGGCGGTCGGTCGCCACGGTCACCGTCACCTCGGTGGTCATCCCGCACTCGATCGCCGTGCCCCCCACCTCGCCGTCGCCCTGCGCCGCGTGGCCGTCGCCGAGGTAGAGCAGGGCGCCGGGGACGGCGACCGGGAGGTAGAGCGTCGCCCCGGCCACGAGGTCCTTGCAGTCGACGTTGCCGCCCGAGCCGGCGCGGGGCGGGATCGTGGAGTGCTCCCCCGCCTCGGCCGGGGCCACGCCCATGACGCCGAGGAAGGGCGCGAGCCCCCGCACGAACCCCCGGGACTCGGTCCCGCGGCCGCTCTCGGCGTCGAGGTCCCACAGCAGCCAGGCCGGCGGGCTGTCGAGGAGGCCCAGCCGCTGCGTGACCGGGGTGTCGAGGAGGCCGGCGACCGTCCAGCCCCAGGGGTCGGGCGTCAGGTCCTCCAGGTGCAGCGCCAGCATCTGGCCCGGCTCGGCCCCGCGCACCTCGATCGGGCCGGTCAGGCAGTGCCCGCGGCTCTCGGGGATCAGCTTCGGCCGGTCCTCGCCGGGCACGGTCTGGCGCTCGACGTAGCCGGAGGCGTCGAGGGAGCGGACGACCACCGTGTCCCCGGGGTCGATCGACAGCACGGGCGCGTGCGCGCTCGAGAAGACGTCGGCGGTGGTCTCGGGGGTCGGGTCGAGGCGGGCGGTGGTCACCGGTGCTCCATCCCCTGCGGCTGCAGGTCGAGGTGTTCTCCGACCGGGCGGGCGCCGGTCAGCGGGTAGTGGCAGGCGACGGCGTGGTGGCCGTCGTCGTCGGGCAGGAGCAGCGGCACCTCCTCCGCGCAGCGGTCGGTGGCGAGCGGGCACCGCGTACGGAAGCGGCAGCCGCTCGGCGGGTCGACCGCCGACGGCAGCTCGCCGCCGAGCACGGCGGTGCTCCGCCGCAGCGTCGGGTCGGGCAGCGGGATCGACTGGATCAGCCCGGCCGTGTAGGGGTGGCGGGGCGCGCCGTACACCTCCTCGCTGGTGCCGAGCTCCACGAGCCGGCCGAGGTACATCACCCCGATCCGGTCCGCCAGGTACTTCAGCAGGGACAGGTCGTGGGAGATGACCACGTAGGTGAGCCCGAAGCGGTCCTGCAGCGAGCGCATGAGGTTCAGGATCTGCGCCTGGACCGAGATGTCGAGGGCGGACACGGGCTCGTCGGCCACCACCACCTTCGGGCGCAGCGCGAGGGCCCGGGCCATCGCGATGCGCTGGCGCTGGCCGCCGGAGAACTCGTGCGGGTAGCGGTCGGCCGCGTCGGGCGGCAGACCCACGGCCTCCAGCAGCTCGGTCACCGTCGCGCGCCGTCCGGCGCGGGTGCCGACGTGCTGGGCGACCAGCGGCTCGGCGACCAGCTCCGCCACCGACATCCGGGGGTCGAGGGCCGCGGCCGAGTCCTGGAACATCATCTGCAGGTCGCGCCGCCGCCGACGGAACGTCAGCCGGCCCATCCCGCGGAACGTCTGGCCCTCGAACGCGACGGCCCCCTCGGTCGGGTCCTCGAGGCCGACGAGCATGCGGCCGATCGTGGTCTTGCCGCAGCCCGACTCCCCCACGATCCCCAGCGTCTCCCCGGCGCGGACGTCCAGCGAGACGCCGGAGACGGCGTGCACGGCGCGCTTCGGCCCGAACAGCCGCGTGGCCCGCAGCCCGAAGCGCTTGTGCACGTCGAGCACCTCGAGGACGGGTCCGGCCGAGCCGGCGGTCCGGTCGGGCGTAAGACGCCGCCGACCGAGATCGTCCGCGGAACCCGCGTCCGTGCCGCGGGGGTGGAAGCAGGCGTGCTCGTGCCCGGGCCCGACCGCGACGAGGGGCGGGTCGAGCGTCCGGCAGTCCTCGCCGGCGAAGCGGCAGCGGGGCGCGAAGCGGCACATCGGGCCGAGCCCGACCAGCCGCGGCGGGGTCCCCGGGATCGTCGCCAGGTCGACCTGGCGGTCGAGCTCCAGGTCGGGCATGGACTCGAAGAGGGCCTCGGTGTAGCGGTGCTGCGGGTCGGCAAACAGGGTCGCCGTGGGCGCCTGCTCGACGATCCGGCCGCCGTACATCACGGCGACCCGGTCGGCGTGCCCGGCGATCACGCCCATGTCGTGGGTGATCAGCACGACGGCCATCGACAGCCGCTGCTTGAGCTCGTCGAGCAGCTGCAGGATCTGGGCCTGGATGGACACGTCCAGCGCGGTGGTCGGCTCGTCGGCGATCAGCAGCTTGGGCTCGCAGACCAGCCCGATCGCGATCATCACGCGCTGGCGCATGCCGCCGGACAGCTCGTGCGGGAAGGCCGAGAGCCGCTCGCGCGGACGGGGCATGCCGACCAGGTCGAGCACCTCGACCGCGCGCTCGTCCGCCTCCCGGCGGGAGCCCGCCCGGTGGATCCGGTACGCCTCGCGCAGCTGGCTGCCGATCGTGCGGGTGGGGTTCAGCGACGTCATCGGGTCCTGCGAGATCATCGCGATCTCGTTGCCCCGCAGCCGCCGCACGCCGGCGTCGTCGAGGGTCGTCAGGTCGACGCCGTCGAAGGTCACCGAACCACCGACCACGGCCCCGCCCGGGGGCAGCAGCCGGATGATCGACATCCCGGTCATCGTCTTGCCGGAACCCGACTCCCCGACCAGCCCCAGCGTCTCCCCCGCCTCGACGCGGAAGGTCACGTCGTCGACCGGCCGGACCGTCCCCGTACGGGTCACGATCTCGGTCCGCATGCCGTTGACCTCGAGCAGGCTCATCAGGCCGCCTCCCTCTCCGCGTCCGGGACCCGGACCTCCGTGACCACCGCGTGGGCCGGGCGCGCGCGGCGGCCGCCCAGGAACCGGGGCAGGTTCTGCCTCAGCCGCACCCCCTCGCGCGGGTCGAGCAGGGTCATCAGCTGGTCGCCGGTGAAGTTCGCCAGCAGGATCGTGACCGTGATGGCGGCACCGGGGAAGGTCGCCAGCCACCAGGACGTGGCCAGGCTGGTGGCCCCTGCGGCCAGGTCGCTGCCCCAGTCGGGCTGCGGCAGCTGCACGCCGAGCCCGAGGAAGCTGAGCGTCGACGCGGTGAGGACGGCCCAGCCGACGGCGCTGCTGGCGAGCACCACGACCTCGGTCATGAGGTTCGGCAGCAGGTGGCGGACCGACGTCCGCAGCGTCGTGGAGCCGAAGACCTGCGCCGCCTGGACGTACTCGGCGTTGCGGAGCTTGCGCACCGACGACTCGACCACGCGGGCGAAGCCGGGGGTGAAGGCGACGCCGAGGGCGATGACGATGCTGCGGATCCCCGAGCCGGCGGTCGCGATCAGGATCAGGGCGATGAGCAGGACGGGCAGGGCCAGCAGCACGTCGACGACCCGCATCAGCACGGCGTTCAGCCACCGCGGCGCCACACCGGCCGCGACCCCGAGGGCCACGCCCGCGACGACGGCGACGACCACGCCGAGGAGGCTGGCCGCCAGCACCGGGCGGGCGCCGAAGACCGTGCGGCTGAAGACGTCGCGCCCCAGCTGGTCGGTGCCGAACCAGTGCGCGGCGCTGGGCGGCGAGAGGAACGCGTCGGTGGTGTCGATGGGGCCGATGCCGCTGAGCAGCCCGGGGGCCAGCAGCACGAGGATGAAGACCACGGTGACCAGCGGGACGACGCGGGCGAGGCCCCCGTGCGCACGGGCGGTCGGACGGGCGGTGGCGAGCAGCGGGACGGTCACCGGGCACCCGCCAGCCGCGTCCGCGGGTCGACGGCGCCGACCACGAGGTCGACGGCCAGGTTGATCAGCACGTAGCCGATCCCGATCACGACGATGGCCCCCTGCACGACCGGGATGTTCTTGTTGCTGATCGAGGTGGCCAGGAAGCTGCCGAGCCCCGCCCGCCCGAAGATCACCTCGGTGATCGCGGCGCCGGTCAGGATGTTCCCGAACTGCAGCCCGATGGTCGTGATCGCCGGGATCGACGAGTTCCGCAGCGCGTGCCCGAGCAGCACCCGCCACTCGCCGCACCCGCGGGCGCGGGCCGAGCGGACGTACTCGCTGCGGTACTCCTCGATGATCCGTCCACGCACGAGGCGCGTCAGGATCGCGGCGTAGCCCCAGCCCAGCGAGACCGCGGGGAGGATCAGGCCCTTCGGCGTGCCGTCGTCGATCGCCGGCAGCCAGTCGAGCCGGACGCTGAGCAGCAGCACCAGCAGCAGGGCCAGGAAGAAGTACGGGATCGCCACCCCGAGGAAGGAGATCCCGCGGGCCACCTGGTCCACGACCGTCCCGGGCCGCGCGCCGGCGGCCAGCCCGAGGGGCACGCCGACGACGACGGCGACCGCGATCGCCGCCACGGCCAGCACGATCGTGCTCGGCGCACGGCTGAGCAGCTCGTGGGCCACCGAGTTCGACGTCAGGTACGACGTCCCCAGGTCGCCGTGGACGAGCTGGCCCAGGAAGTCCAGGTACTGGGTCGGCAGCGGCCGGTCCAGCCCGAGCTGAGTGCGCAGCGCCGCGATCTGGGCGGGGCTCGCGTTGGCGCCGAAGAGGATCACCGACGCCGGGTCGCCCGGGATGGCGTGGATCAGCAGGAACGCGACCAGCGTGATGCCGAGGACCACCGGCACCGCCGAGCCGAGGCGTCGGAGCACGAACCCCACGTCAGCTGCCCGCGGTGGCCGAGTGGAAGGTGACGTAGCCGTTGAACGTCGGGTGCAGGCCCTGGACGTCCGTCGGCGTCGTGAACGCCCCGTTGACGTCCCACAGCGGCAGGTAGATCGCGTCGGTCATCAGCGTCTGCCCGACCTTCTCGTACAGCGCGTTCCGGGCGGCCTCGTCGGCGGTCGCGTTCGCCTCGGCGATCATCTTGTCGACCGCCGGGTTGTCGTAGTGCGACCAGTTGAAGCCGGACTCGATCGCAGCGGAGTTGACCCAGATGTTCAGCAGGTACGGGTCGGCGCCGTAGTAGCCGAACGAGCCCAGGTTGTGCTCGCCCGAGTTGTACGAGACCTGGGCCGCCGTGAACGGCTGCACGGTGGTCGACGCGGCGAAGCCGACGGCCGCCAGCTGCGAGACCACGAACTGGGTCGGCAGCTCGAACCCGCCACCCGAGAACAGGATGATCTTGAGCTCGAGCTTCTCGCCGTTCTTGGCGCGGACCTTGTCCGGGCCCATCACCCAGCCCGCCTGGTCGAGCAGCTGCCCGGCCTTGACCGGGTCGTACGCGTACGTCGCGCTCGCGGCCTCGTTGTAGCCCGGGGTGATCGGGGTGAGGACGTTGTGCGCCGCCTTGTTCACGCCGAACTGCACGGCCGTGACGAGCTTCTCCTGGTCGACGGCGAACATGATCGCCTGGCGGACCAGCGGGTCGTCGGTCGGCGGCTTGGTCACGTTGATCGGCATCCCCGACGGCGTGCCGATGGCGGGGATCGTCACCTGCGTGAACTTCTGCGTCTTCTGCGCCGCGGCGATGCTGTTGGGCGGCAGGTTCATGGCGACCTGCAGCTGGCCCGACTGGAGCGCGTTGTAGCGCCCGCTGTCGTCGGCCACGATCCGGAACACCAGCTGGTCGAGCTTGGCCGGGCCGCTGCCCAGCGCGGCGGGTCCCCACGCGTAGTCCGGGTTCTTGACGAGCGTCAGGCGGTCGCCGGTGGCGTAGCTGTCGAACTTGAAGGGCCCGCTGCCGACCGGGTTGTTGCCGAAGCCGGTCGGCCCGTACTTCTCGAGCGCGGTCGGCGAGGCGATGCCGAAGTTGCCCGCCGCCTGCTGGTGCAGGAAGCCCGCGTTCGGCTCCTTGAAGCTGATCTCGACGGTGTGGTCGTCGATGATCTTGGTCTGCTTGTACGGGCCGAGGGCGCCGAGCCCGCTCTTCGACTTGGTCGCGGGGTCGACGACGTGGTCGTACGTGGCCTTGACCGCCTTGGCGTCGAACGTGGTGCCGTCGTGGAAGACGACGTCGTCGCGCAGGACGAAGGTGTAGACCGACGCGTCGTCGGAGACCGTGTAGCTCTTCGCGAGGCCCGGCACGAACTCGCCCTTGCCGTCCGCGGTGGGCAGCCACCAGACCAGCGGGTCGAAGACGGCCATCGAGATGAGCAGCGTCAGCGCCAGCCCTGTCGCCCCGGGGTCGAGCGTGTCGGGCGTGGAGGCGATGCCGACCGTGAGGGTGCCGCCGGTCGGGGTGACCGCGCCCGGGGCCGACGACGTCGGCTCGGCGTCAGAGGAGCACGCCGTCAGCAGCGGACCGACGGCGAGGCCGCCACCCATCGCGGCGGCGAGGCCGAGCAGGTTGCGGCGCGAGAGGGCGAGGCGGTGGCCACCCGGCACGAGGGCGGAGTCTCCCGCGGTCTGAAGGGCGGGCTGAGGGGCAGCTGGTGGCACCTGCATCGTGCGCTCCTTGTCCGGACACGAACCCCGACGGTTCGAGGGGCGAGAGCGGACTGACGTCCGCTGAGGTGCCCTCAGTCTCGCGTTCGTATACGAAGGGTGGATCACGAGCACGTTTCACCTGCGTAAAGGTATGGACCTCAGACCAGACCTGCGCGGCTCTTCCCGAGGTGCCCGCTCAGCGGGCGCCGGGCTCCTGCCGGGACTCGTGACGCATGGTCAGGACGTGCCGGCGGGCCTCGGCCTCGGCCAGCTCGGGGTCGCCGGCCTCGATGGCCGCGATCAGCCCGTGGTGCTGCTCCCAGGCGCGGGGGTCGCGCAGGGGCGAGCGCTGCCGGAGCAGCCACTGCCCCCGCTTCACCATCGGGATGGCGATGGCGACCAGGTAGGCGTTGCCCGTCATCTCGAAGACCAACGAGTGCAGGTCGCTGTGCAGGTCGGCGAGGTGGTCGAGGTCGCGGTCGGCCGTCGGGTCCTGCGCCTCGCTCAGGACCTCCTTCATCCGCGCGACCAGCGCCGGGTTCTCGCGGCGGGCGGCGAGCCTGGCACCGAGCGGCTCCAGGGCCAGCCGGACCTCGAAGATGTCGTCCGCCTGGTCCTCGTCGAGGGTGGCGACGAGCGCTCCGCGACGCGCGGCCGTCTCGACGAACCCCTCGGCCTCGAGCACCCGGATCGCCTCGCGCACCGGGTTGCGGGAGACCCCGAGCAGCTCGGCCAGACGGTCCTCGACGAGCCGCTCCCCCGGGACCAGCCGACCCGCGAGGATCAGGCGCCGCAGCTCGGCCGCCACCACCTCGCGCAGGCGCACTGGTGTCTCGCTCTTCGGCGCCGACGTCGAGGTACCCATCGCGGGAATGTATACGAAGACCGACGCGCGCGCTGCCGCTCCGGGCAGCAGCTAGCGCTGGACCTCGTTCGGGACGGCGCCGCCGTAGCGCCGGTCGCGGTCGGCGTAGAGCTCGATGGCGTGCCACAGGTCGCGCCGGTCGAAGTCGGGCCAGAGCCGGTCGAGGAAGACGAGCTCGGCGTACGCGCTCTGCCAGAGCAGGAAGTTCGACGTGCGCTGCTCGCCGGACGAGCGGACGAAGAGGTCGACGTCGGGGATCTCGGGCTCGTCGAGGAAGCGCCGGAACCGCTCCTCCGTGAGCTTCGACGGGTCGAGCCGGCCGGCGGCGGCCTCGGCCGCGACCGCGCGCACCGCGTCGACGATCTCGGCGCGGCCGCCGTAGTTCACGCAGAACTGCAGGGTCAGCACGTCGTTGTCGACCGTCTGCGCCTCCGCGCTCTCGAGCTCGGAGATGACGCTCCGCCACAGGCGGGGGCGGCGGCCGGCCCAGCGCACCCGCACGCCCATGGCGTCGAGCTGGTCGCGCCGGCGGTGGATCACGTCGCGGTTGAAGCCCATCAACCAGCGCACCTCGTCGGGCGAGCGTCGCCAGTTCTCGGTGGAGAAGGCGTACGCCGACAGGTACTTCACGCCGATCTGGATCGCGCCGGAGATCACGTCGAACAGCGCGTCCTCGCCCCGCGCGTGGCCCTCCGTGCGCGAGAGCCCCCGCTGCTTGGCCCAGCGCCCGTTGCCGTCCATGACGATGGCGACGTGCTGCGGCACCTTGTCGGTGGAGATCGCCGGCGGCAGGGCACCCTCGCGGTGCGGCGCGGGCGGACCGGGCGGTCCCGTGCGGCGCGGCACCTCCGGGTTCCTGCGGCTCAGTCGTGGCACCCGACGGACTCTAGTGCTGCGGCGCCGGAGGGAGCAGAATCACCGGCGAGGGGGTCGGGCCATGGGGACGGGACAGGAGCTGTTCGACGTCGCCGCGGGCGCGTACGACCGTCTGATCGGGCGCTACCTACCCACGCTCGGCCCGGCGTTCGCGGACGCGGCCGGGGTCGCGGCGGGTCAGCACGTGCTCGACGTCGGCTGCGGTCCCGGCGGCCTGACCAGCGTCCTCGTCGAGCGCGTGGGTGCTCCGCACGTCGCGGCCGTCGACCCGTCGGCGCCCTTCGTGGCGGCCTGCCGGGAACGGCACCCCGGGGTGGACGTGCGCCGGGGCGTGGCCGAGGAGCTCCCGTACGCGGACGCGACCTTCGACGTCAGCCTCGCCTCGCTCGTCGTCGGGTTCATGAGCGACCCGGTCGCCGGCGCCGGCGAGATGGGGCGGGTGACCCGGCCCGGCGGGAGGGTGGCCCTGTCCTTCTGGGACCTGGAGGCCATGCCGCTGCTCGCCACGTTCTGGCGGGCGGTCGCCACCGCGCTGGGGCCGGGGGCCGGCGGGGAGGACGAGCGGGTCGGACGGCGCGAGGGCGACCTCCGGCGGGTGCTCGAGCATGCGGGGATCACCGACGTCATGGACAGCCGGCTGACCTGCACCGCCACGTACGCCGACCTCGACAACTGGTGGTCGTCGTTCACCGGTGGGGCGGGACCGGTCGGCGCCTTCGCGCGCTCCCTCGACCCCGGGGCGGCCGACCGGGTGCGCGAGGAGGCCGACCGGCTGCTGGGGCACCCGCGGGACCCCTTCACCCTGGAGGCCGTCGCCTGGTGCGCGGTCGGCACGGTCACCCGAAGCAGCGCCGCCTCTACGACGGGCAGCACGGGCGGCGCGGCCTGAGCCCCGTCCTTGTCGACGGCAGGACAATGACGGTGTGCCCACCTACCGCGACCACGCCGTGGTGCTGCGGACGCACAAGCTCGGTGAGGCCGACCGCATCATCACGATGCTCAGCCGGAGCCGCGGCAAGGTGCGGGCGGTGGCCCGCGGGGTCCGGCGGACCTCGTCGAAGTTCGGCGCCCGGCTCGAGCCGTTCAGCCACGTCGACGTGCAGCTCGCGACCGGGCACTCGCTCGACGTCGTCGCGCAGGTCGAGTCGCTGGACGCCTTCGGCGGTCCGCTGAGCGCCGACTACCCCTCGTACACGGCCGGGCAGGTCATGCTCGAGACCGCCGACCGGCTGGTGGTCGAGGAGGGCGAGCCCGCCATCCAGCACTACCGGCTGCTCGTCGGTGCGCTCCGCGCCCTCACCGCGGGCACCGCGGACGGGCCGCGCCCGCCCACGCTGGTGCTGGACTCCTACCTCCTGCGCGCGCTGGCCGTGTCCGGCTACGCGCCGTCGTTCCGGGACTGCGCGCTCTGCGGGCTCGAGGGCCCGCACGCCGCCTTCTCCCCCGCCTCGGGCGGTGCCGTGTGCGAACGCTGCCGGCCCGCCGGCTCGGCCCGGCCGTCGACCGACACCCTGGAGCTGCTCGGTGCGCTGCTCGAGGGCCGGTGGCAGGCCACCCGGGAGGTCGCCCCGCGCGCCGCCCGCGAGGCCAGCGGCCTGACGTCGGCCTTCACGGCCTGGCACCTCGAACGCTCGCTCCGCTCGATGGCGCATGTCGAACGTTGACCCGCGCTGGCCGCCGCCCGGCTCCGGACCCGAGCAGCTGTCCGCCCGGCCGCGCCGCCCCGCCTGGGTCTACCTCGTCGTCGTCGCCGTCGCGCTGACCCTCGTCGCGACGCTGCTGCTGCCGCTCGGCCTGGCCGCTGTGTGGCGGCGGGTCGCGCCCGGCCTCGACGGCGGCGTCCTCCCGGGGACCGCCCCGTCCGACCGCTCGGCCGTCGACGGGTCGCGGGGCGTCGGCGACCGCTACTACCCCGACGCCGGCAACGGCGGCTACGACGTCACGCGCTACCGGATCGGCGTCAGCTTCGACCCCCGCACGGAGGTGCTGAGCGGCACGACGACGATCTCGGCACGCTCGCTGCAGAGCCTGCACAGCTTCTTCCTCGACCTGCGCCTGAACATCACCGAGGTCACCGTCGACGGCCAGGACGCCGGCCTGGCCAAGGACGGCGACGCGAACTGGCGGATCACGCCCGCGACGCCGGTCGAGGCCGGCAGCGACTTCACGGTGGAGGTCGCCTACGACGGGCAGCCCGGCGACCTGACCGACGCCGACGGCGGGCACCCCTGGTCGCGCAGCGGCGAGGAGTGGCTGGTCTCGGGCGAGCCGGAGAGCGCGGCCTGGTGGTTCCCGTCGAACGACCACCCCTCCGACCCGGCGCTGATGGACATCTCGATCCGGGTCCCGCGCGGCCTGCAGGCGGTCAGCGTCGGGCGGCTCGAGAGCGCCGACAGCGCGTCCGAGGCCGACTGGGACACCTGGCACTGGGTGTCGCGGCAGCCGATGGCGACCTACCTGACGTTCGCCGCGATCGGCAGCTTCACCCTGCGCCAGGGCGTCGTCGACGGCCTCCCCTACGTCTACGCGGTGACCGACCAGCTGTCGGCCGACGACCGGCGTACGGCGTTCACCAACCTGGAGACCTCCGCGGCCAAGGTGCGCGTGCTGGCCGGGCTCTTCGGCCCCTACCCCTTCACCGAGCTCGGCGGCATCGCCGTCGCGGACCCCGAGCTGCCGTTCGACGGGCTGGAGGCGCAGACCCGCCCGGTCTACAAGGCGCGCTCGTTGATCAACCCCGACTACGCCGACGAGCTCGTCACTCACGAGCTCGCCCACATGTGGTTCGGCGACAACGTCACCGTGCGGCAGTGGGACGACATCTTCGACTCCGAGGCGTACGCCTCCTGGGCGGCCTGGGCGTGGGCGGAGCGCAACGGCGGGCCGACCGCGCAGAGCGAGCTGCTGCGGATCTTCGGCCGGGCCCGCGACGCGCGGGACTTCTGGCGCGTGACGATGATCGACCCCGGCCGGCGGAACCTCTTCACCACCGTCTACGTCCGCGGCCCGATGACCCTGCAGGCGCTGCGCAACGTGATGGGCGACGAGGCCTTCACCCGGCTCAACACGGAGTGGGCGCAGGACCCGGGTTTGCGCAGCCTCGAGGACTGGATGGCCAAGGCCCAGTCCCTCACTCCCACGGACCTCCAGCCCTTCTTCCAGGCCTGGATCTACGGCACCACCGCCCCCGCCCAGACCGCGGCCAACGGCCTCGCCTGACGGCCCCACCCCGTACTGACCACTGGTCACTTGGAGCGTGACCATCGAGCCTGCGTGCGCCCGAACTGACCACTGGTCACCCCGAGCCCGAACCCCGAACCCCGAAGTGACCAGTGGTCGCTGGGGACCCGGACCGGCACCCGGCGAAGGCGCGAAGTGACCAGTGGTCAGCGCAGGACGAAGCCCGGGAGGGTGTCGTCCGGGTCCGTCACGAACACGTGCTCGCCGGTCCGGTGCGCGGTGCCGGTGATCGAGGGCAGGACGGCGGCGTAGCCGTCGGCGGTCGTCTCCCCCAGCACGCGGGCGACGAAGCGCGAGCCGACGATCGAGTCGTGCGTGAGCACCTGGTCACGGCCCAGTGCACCCGACGCGACGAGCGAGGCCACCCGCGAGGCCGTGCCCGAGCCGCAGGGCGAACGGTCGACCTCGCCGTCGGCGAAGATCGTCACGTTGCGCTGGTGCGGCCCCTCCGCGAGCGTGCCCAGGTCCTCGAACAGGATCGTCCCGTAGATGCCGCTCAGGCGTTCGTCGCTCGCGTGCCGGGCCGCGGGGTGGTCGACGAGGGCGCGCTTGACCTCGCGGCCGAGGGCGATGAGCTCGGTGATGCTCGCCGGCTCCACGCGGAGCCCGACCCGCGCGACGTCGAGGCTGGCGTAGAGCGCGCCGCCGTACGCGACGTCGACCTGCACCGGCCCGTACGCGGTCGCGACCTCGATGCCCGTCTCGACGACGTAGCTGGCCACGTTCACGAACTCGACGTCGGCGACCCGTCCGCCGACGGTCCGGACCCGTGCGGTGACGCGGCCGGAGGGCACGTCGACGACCACGTCGGTGACGCCGTCGTCCGGCGCCGGCACGCGGCCCGACTCGACCGCCCAGGCGCCGAGGGCGATCGTCCCGTGCCCGCAGGCGGTGGAGAAGCCGTCCTTGTGCCAGAACAGCACCCCGAGGTGGGCCCGGTCGTCGTCCGGCGGCACGAGGAACCCGCCGTACATGTCGGCGTGCCCACGCGGCTCGAACCCGAGGAAGCGCCTCAGCGCGTCGGCGTCGGTGTCCCCGATCGCCCGCGCACGCCGGTCGGCGACGTCGGTGCCGGGGATCTCCACGGGCGGCTCGACCACGATCCGGAAGGGTTCACCCCCGGTGTGGTAGTCGGTCGTCCGGACGGTCGGACGCTCCCTGAGCTTGTTGAAGCGTCGTCCTGAGCCTGTCGAAGGGGGCACCTGGGGCACGAGAGCACGGTAGTGGTCGGGCCCGCGACCCTTCGACACGCTCAGGGAACGTCCGCGGTGTCCGCCGGAGGGCGTGCACGCGGGAGCACGGTGGTGGCCGCGCGCCAGCCCTCCGACGAGCTCAGGAGACGTCTGCGGCTGGGGTCAGCCGACGGCGCGGTCGACGGCGGAGGTGACGGCGCGGAGGGAGGCGGTGACGATGTTCGCGTCGGTGGCCACCCCCCACGCGACCACGCTGTTCTCGCCCTGGCCGACCTCGCACTCGACGTACGCGGCGGCGAGGGCGTCGCCGCCGGCCGAGAGCGCGTGCTCCGCGTAGTCGAGCACCCGGACGTGGTAGCCGATGCCCGACAGCGCGTCGACGAACGACGAGACGGGCCCGTTGCCCTCGCCGCTCACCTGCCGCTCGGTGCCCTGGTCCTGCACGCGCGCGGTGATGGCGTCGCGGCCGCCGCCGCTGGTGGCGGAGACGACCTCGCTCAGCTCGAGCGGCGTGGTCCGACCGAGGTACTCGGCCGAGAAGATCTCCCACAGGCGCTCGGGGCCGATCTCGCCGCCCTCGCCGTCGGTGTGGGTCTGGACGGTCCGCGAGAACTCGATCTGCAGCCGGCGCGGCAGCTCCAGCTGGTGCTCCGACTTCATGATGTAGGCGACGCCGCCCTTGCCGGACTGGCTGTTCACGCGGATGACGGCCTCGTAGCTGCGGCCGACGTCGTGCGGGTCGATCGGCAGGTACGGGGCCTCCCAGTCCAGCTCGGCGACGGGCACCCCGGCGGCCTCGGCCTTGCGGTCGAGGTCCTCCAGGCCCTTCTTGATGGCGTCCTGGTGGGAGCCGGAGAAGGCGGTGTAGACCAGGTCCCCCGCGTACGGGTGGCGCGGGTGGACCGGCAGGCCCGTGCAGTACTCCACGGTGCGACGGATCTCGTCGATGTCGGAGAAGTCGATCTTGGGGTCGATGCCCTGGCTGAAGAGGTTCATGCCCAGCGTCACCAGGTCGACGTTGCCGGTGCGCTCGCCGTGGCCGAAGAGGCAGCCCTCGACGCGGTCGGCGCCGGCCATCAGGCCCAGCTCGGTGGCCGCCGTCGCCGTCCCGCGGTCGTTGTGCGGGTGCAGGGAGATGGCGACGTGCTCGCGGTGGTTGACGTTGCGGCTGAACCACTCGATCTGGTCGGCGTAGACGTTCGGCGTGGCGACCTCGACCGTGGCGGGCAGGTTCAGGACGATCTCGCGGCCGGGTGCCGGCTGCCAGACGTCCATCACGGCGTTGCAGACCTCGACGGAGAAGTCGAGCTCGGCGGAGGTGAAGATCTCCGGGCTGTACTCGTAGCCGAACTCGACGTCGCCCAGGTGCTGCTCGGCGTACTTCATGACCAGCTCGGTGCCCCGGGTGGCGATGTTCACGCACTCGTCGCGGTCGACCTTGAACACGACCCGACGGAACAGCGGGGCGATGGCGTTGTACAGGTGGATGGTGCCCGTACGGGCCCCGGCCAGCGACTCGGCCGTGCGCTCGATCAGGTCCTCGCGGGCCTGGGTCAGCACCGAGATCGTCACGTCGTCGGGGATCAGGTCCCGCTCGATCAGCTGCCGGACGAAGTCGAAATCCGTCTGGCTCGCGGACGGGAAGCCGACCTCGATCTCCTTGTAGCCCATCTTCACCAGCAGCGCGAACATCTTGTGCTTGCGGGCCGGGGTCATCGGGTCGATGAGCGCCTGGTTGCCGTCACGCAGGTCGGTGGACAGCCAGCGGGGCGCCTGGGTGATGCGCGCCGACGGCCAGGTGCGGTCCGGCAGGTCGATGGGCGGGAAGGCGCGGTAGCGCCCGTACGGCATCGGGCTGGACGTCTGCGTCGGGACGGCTTGTGGCCGGGTTCCGAACGGGGTGCTGCTCATCGGGGTCCTCGCTGCTGGGTGGGGGTCGGCCGGACACAGGCAGAAACCCCGCAGCGAGGAGGCCGGCCGTTAAGAGGCCTCGCTGCGGCGACGAAGGAGAATCAGGGCGCTGCTCGTGAGAGCGCTGCCCAGCGCGGTTGCCACGTCGTCACAGTAACCCACGCCCTCCGTGAGGCCAACCACCCCCGCCCCTCTCCCGAGATCCCGCCCCTCCGTGCCAGCCCCCTCCCCAGGGAACGCCGTACGACGACATCCGGAGGGCGTCAGAAGCGGTCGGGGAGCCAGCGGTTGCTCGCAGCGTGGGGGTTTGGCGGGGTGTGCGGAAACCCGTCGACAGGTGAGCGGGTACGCGGGAACCTGACGGGATGCGCCTGGTGGAGGTCGACCCCGACGACGAGGGTCACGTCGGGACGCTGACCCGGCTGATAGAGGTCGCGCGGGCGCACGACGACCCGGACGCGTTCGTGCAGACGGTCGAGGACGTGCGCAACGAGGTCCGGTACGGCGGTGACCTGGAGCCGACGCAGGTGGTCCTCCTCCTCGACGACACGGGCGCGGCGGTCGGCCACCTCGGGCTGTGGGTCCCGCAGCACGACAACCGGCACCTGGTCGACGCCCGGTTCTCCGTCGTCCCGGACCGGCGGGGCCAGGGCTTCGGCACCCTGCTCCTCGAGGAGCTGCAGCGGCGGACCCTCGCGCTGGGCCGGACGACCCTCTGGATCGGGGTCGCGGCCGACGACGCGAGCTCCACCCGCTTCCTCGCCCAGCACGGGTTCTCCCCCGGCAGCCGCGACGCCCGCCGCCACCAGCGCCTGGCGCAGGTCGACCCGGAGACGATCGCCGCGGTCGAGCGGGACGCGGCCGCGCACGCCCGGGACTACGTGCTCGAGCGCGTGGACCCGCCGTACGACGACGCCCACCTGACGGCGCTGATCCCGGCGATGGCGGCGATCAACGACGCCCCCACGGGCGCGCTGACCTTCGAGGACGAGGTCTTCGACCTCGACCGGATGCGGGAGATCGAGCAGGCCCGGGCGCTGCGCGGAGAGCGGGCCCGGCGGGTGCTGGCCCGTCACCGCGGGACCGGCGCGGTCGCGGGACACACGTACCTGACCGTCCGTCCGTGGGCGCCGACCGAGGCCTACCAGTGGGACACGAGCGTGGCGCGGGTGGACCGCGGCCACCGGCTGGGCCTCGCGCTCAAGATCGAGATGATGCGCTGGCTCGCGGAGACCGAGCCGCAGCTCGAGGTGGTCGAGACCTGGAACAACGCCGACAACGTCCCGATGATCAACGTCAACGAGGCGCTCGGCTACCGCCTCTCCCGCACGTTCGCGACCCACCAGAAGGTGCTGGACGCCTGACGCCGGCGGTCCGGCCGGGCGCGATGCTGGTGCCGTGACCGCTACCGCCACGTCGATCGCCGACGAGCTCAGCCAGGTGTCCGACCACTGGAGCCCCCGGGTGGTTGCCAGGGTGAACGACCAGTACGTGAAGGTCGCCAAGCTGCTCGGAGAGCTGGTGTGGCACGCCCACCCCGACGAGGACGAGATGTTCCTCGTCGTGAAGGGACGGCTCCGGATCCAGCTCGAGGACCGGGACGACGTGCTGCTCGGCCCGGGCGAGCTCTTCGTCGTGCCGCGCGGCGTGCGGCACAACCCGGTGGCCGAGGATGAGGTGCACATCGTCCTCGTCGAGACGGTCACGACCGCCCACACCGGCGACGTCGTCGTGCCCGGCACCGTCCCCGTCGAGCGGCAGCTGCAGGCCGGAGGGCGGCCCGCGTAGACCACCGTCGGCCGAGCGGCGCCGCTACTCCGACGAGACCGTGTACGGCTGCCCGGGGAAGTACGCCCACTCCTCGAACCGCGCGACGCGACCGTCGGGGGCGAACCGCAGGACCCACAGGTCGCGGTACTGCTGCTCCTCCGGCGCCCGGTAGTCGACCTGCAGCCGCACGACTGCGTCCGTCCCGTCGACCGCGACGACCTCCGAGGTCACGTCGAACGTCGCGTCCTCGTCGGCGACCCAGAACGCCTCCAGGTCGACGTGCCCGACCAGCGGGTCCTCGTACGGCGACCGCAGGTAGGCGACGTCGGGCGTGAACAGCTCCGCCACCCCGGCCGGGTCGGACGTCCGCCACCAGCGCACGTACGCGTCGACCCAGGCCTGCACCCGTCCACGGTCCATCGGGCCATGGTGCCGGGCCGGGTCAGGCGCTGACCAGCCTCACGTCGCGGTGTCGACGAGCCAGGCGCCGTCGTCGAGGACGAGCGTCAGCTTGACGGCCGTCTTGTCGTCGTCGGTGTCGAGGGTCTTCCACTTCCCCCCGGCCCGCTGCTGACGGAGCAGCCGGTAGCTGCCCTGCGCGGTCGCCCGGGTCTCGTCGCCGGCGGTGACCTTGATCGGGGAGGTCGTCCTGATCGTCACCCGGACCCGCTGGGCGTACACCTGCTGGAACGCCTTGTCGTTCACCCTGCGCAGGTCCTTCTTCTGCCGCGCGAAGCCGCTCTTCGTCATCAGCGGCTCGACCCGGTCGAAGTAGGCGTCCGCCGACTTGTCGGGGTAGCCGAAGGTGAGAGCCGTCGACACGAACTTCTCCGCCGCGGCCTTCACCTGCGGCGCCGCCGCCGACGGGTCCGCGCTCGGCGTCGCGGCCGGGGTCGAGGGAGCCGCGGTCGAGGGGGCCGCGGCCGGAGCCGCCGCGCTGGTGGGCGCCGCCCCGGACGCCGCTGGGGCTCCGGAGGAGTCGGCGCCCCCTCCGCAACCGCTGAGCAGCACCGCCGTGCAGGCGGTCACGGCCAGGGTCTTCTTGAGCGTGCTCACGGGGCGTCGAGGCTCCTCGAGGTCGGTACGCGACCCCGGGGGAAGGTCACGAGCGCAACCCTGCCACGCCTAGAAGCCGAGGCGGTTCAGGTGCTTGGGGTTGCGCTGCCACTCCTTGAGGACCTTGACGCGGAGGTCGAGGTAGACGGGGGTGCCGAGCAGCGTCTCGATCTGGCGGCGGGACTTCTCGCCGAGCGCCCGCAGGCGCTCCCCGCGGTGACCGATGATGATGCCCTTCTGCGAGTCGCGCTCGACGATCAACGACGCGAACACGTCGAGGAGCGGCCGCTCCTCCGAGCGACCCTCGCGCAGGCCCATCTCCTCGATGGCGACGGTGATGGAGTGCGGCAGCTCGTCGCGCACGTCCTCCAGCACGGCCTCGCGGATGAGCTCGGCGACCAGGGTCTCCTCGGGCTCGTCGGTGATCTCGCCGCCCGGGTAGAGCGGCGGGCCCTCCGGCAGCATCGACACGAGGGTGTCGGCGAGGACGTCGAGCTGGTTGTCGGTGACGGACGAGACCGGGACGATGTGCGCCCAGGTGATGCCGAGCTTCTCCTCCAGGGCCTGGATCGCCATGAGGTGCTGGGCCATCCGGGTCGGTCCGACGAGGTCGGACTTGGTGGCCACGGCGACCAGCGCCGGGACGCGCGGCAGCTTGGCCAGCTCGCCCACGAGGTAGGTGTCCCCCGGCCCGATCTTCTGGTCGGCCGGCAGGCACACGCCCACCGTGTCGACCTCGCTCCAGGTGGCGCGGACGACGTCGTTCAGGCGTTCGCCGAGCAGCGTCCGGGGCCGGTGCAGCCCGGGGGTGTCGATGAGGACCAGCTGCGCGTCCGGGCGCGTGACGATGCCGCGGATGGCGTGCCGGGTCGTCTGCGGCTTGGCCGAGGCGATGGCGATCTTGGTGCCGACCAGGGCGTTCGTCAGCGTCGACTTGCCCGCGTTCGGGCGGCCGACGAAGCAGGCGAACCCGGACCGGTAGCCCTCGGGGACCTCGGTGCTCACGTCAGCACCCGGCCGCGCACGACGCCGCGGGGGTCGACGGCCCAGACGGCCACGCCCTCGCCGCCCAGGTCGCGGACCACGTCGAGGTCGCCGTCCAGGGCGTACGGGTCGGGCTCGTCGTCGGTCGCCACCGCGACGGCCTCGAGCCCCCCGGCGCCGGACGACACGGCCATCGCGACGGCCACGGCGACGGCCGAGAGGGTGAGGTGCTCGAGCGCGACGCTCGTGGCCGCGTACGTGCGGCCGTCGGTGTCGCGGACGCAGGCGCCCTGCGGTGCGCCCGTGCGCGCCAGGGCGCTGCGGGCGAGCGTGATGATCTTGACGTCCTCCGGGTCGGAGGGCGTGCTGGTGGTCTCGGTGCTCATGCCATGGACTCCTCGTGCGCGGGCGCCTGCTCGGCCGAGGGCTCGGCGTCAGGGTCCTGCTGCCGCGTGACCAGGACGGTCCCGATGCGGTTGCGCCGACCGGTCGAACGCTCGGCGACGAGCTCGAGGCCCGCGTAGACCACGACCGACCCCGGGATCGGCACCTTGTTGAGCTGCTTGGCCATCAGGCCCCCGACGGTCTCGACGTCCTCGTCGTCCAGCTCGAGGCCGTAGAGGTCGCCGAGCTCGTCGAGCGGGAGCCGCGACGAGATCCGGTAGCGGTCCTCGCCCAGCGGGGTGACGTCGGTCGGCTCCACGTCGTACTCGTCGGTGATCTCGCCGACGATCTCCTCGAGGATGTCCTCGATGGTGGCCATGCCGGCCGTGCCGCCGAACTCGTCGACGACCACGACCAGGTGCACGCGCTTGAGCTGCATCTCCTGCAGCAGCTCGTCCACCGGCTTGGAGTCGGGGCACCAGGACACGGGGCGCATCATCGAGCCGACGCGCTCGACGGACTGCGCCTCCGGGGCGTCGTACGTGCGCTTGATGACGTCCTTGAGGTAGAGGATGCCGACGACGTCGTCCAGCCCGTCGCGGATCACCGGGATCCGGCTGAAGCCGGACCGCAGGCACAGCGACACGGCCTGCCGCAGCGTCTTGTGCTCCTCGACGAACACCATGTCCGTGCGCGGCACCATGACCTCGCGGACGATGGTGTTGCCGAGGTCGAAGACGGAGTGGATCATCCGGCGCTCGCCGGAGTCGATCACCGAGCTCGTCTCGGCCAGGTCGACCAGCTCGCGCAGCTCGGCCTCGGTCGAGAACGGCCCGTCGACGAAACCCTTGCCCGGGGTCACGGCGTTGCCGACCATGATCAGCAGCCGGGGCAGCGGGCCGAGGACCGTGGTCAGCAGGCCGAGCGGACCGGCGGCGGCCAGCGACACCGCGTCGGCGTTCTGCCGGCCGAGCGTGCGCGGCGCGACGCCCCAGAAGACGAACGACACGACGATCATGGCGCCGGCGGCCAGGGCCCCGGCCTCCCACGTCACGTTCACGTTGGTGAAGACGACCTTGGCCACGATGACGATGGCCGAGATCTCGAGCAGGGTGCGGACGAACAGCGCGGTGTTCAGGTAGGCGGGCGGGTCGTCGGCCAGCTTGCGCAGTCGCGCCGCGCCGGGGCGGCCCTCCTCGCAGAGCCGGTCGGCGCGCGCCTTGGAGATCGAGCTCAGCGCCGCCTCGGCCGCGGCCAGCATGCCGGCGAGGACGACGAGCACCAGGGCGACGACGAGCTGGCCCCAGTCACCGCCGTTCATCGGGCGACCGGTTCGGGGCGGTCGGGGCGGACCGCGTCCCAGGCGGCCAGGACCTTGTCCTTCAGCCCGAACATCTCGGCGTGCTCCGCCTCGTCGGCGTGGTCGTAGCCGAGCAGGTGCAGGATGCCGTGGACGAGCAGGTACTCCGCCTCGGCCTGCGACGTACGGCCGTGCTCGCGCGCCTGCGCGTCGGTCACCGCGGGGCAGAGCACGACGTCGCCGAGCATGCCCGCGGGCGGCTCGTCCTCGTCGTCGTCCGGCGGCCGGAGCTCGTCCATGGGAAAGCTGAGCACGTCGGTCGGCCCGGGCTCCCCCATGTACTTCTCGTGGTAGGCGCTCATGGTCGCCTCGTCCACCAGCAGGATGGAGAGCTCGGCCTGCGGGTGGATCCGGAGCTGGTCCAGCGCGAAGGTGGCGAGCCGGACCAGGCCCGTACTGTCGGCCTCCAGACCGGACTCGTTGTTGATGTCGACAGTCACGTCTTCTCGATCTCGGGTGTGCGGCGGCTCAGCGGCGCGCGCCGGGCGGCGGCGGCTGAGCAGCGTCGTGGACCTCGTACGCCGCGACGATGCGGCCCACCAGCTTGTGGCGCACCACGTCGTGGGCGGTGAGGTGGCAGAAGGCGAGGTCGTCGACCTCGCCGAGGATCTTCTCGGCCTGGCGCAGGCCGCTGGTCGTGCCGTTCGGCAGGTCGACCTGCGTGACGTCGCCCGTGACGACCATCCGGGAGCCGAAGCCCAGCCGGGTGAGGAACATCTTCATCTGCTCCATCGAGGTGTTCTGCGCCTCGTCGAGGATGATGAACGCGTCGTTCAGCGTGCGGCCGCGCATGTACGCCAGGGGCGCGACCTCGATCGTCCCGGCCGTCAGCAGGCGCGGGATCGTGTCGGGGTCGAGCATGTCGTGCAGCGCGTCGTAGAGCGGGCGCACGTACGGGTCGATCTTGTCGTTCAGCGTTCCGGGCAGGAAGCCCAGGTGCTCGCCGGCCTCGACGGCCGGCCGGGTCAGGATGATCCGGTTGACCTCCTTGGCCTGCAGCGCCTGGACGGCCTTGGCCACCGCGAGGTAGGTCTTGCCGGTGCCGGCGGGGCCGATCCCGAAGACCACCGTGTGCTTGTCGATCGCGTCGACGTAGCGCTTCTGGTTGAGCGTCTTGGGCCGGATCGTCTTGCCGCGGGTGGACAGGATGTTGTGCGTCAGCACGTCGGCCGGCCGGGTGTCCGACCGCTCGGCGAGCATCGACACGATCCGCTCCACCGCGTCGGCGGTGAGGCCCTGGCCGGTGCGGAGCACCGTGACCAGCTCGGTGACGACGTCGACACCGAGGTCGACGGCGACGGGCGGCCCGGTGAGCGTGATCTCGTTGCCGCGCACGTGCACGGCGGCGCTCAGGTCGCGCTCCAGGATCCGCAGGAACTCGTCGCGGGGACCGAGGAGGTTGACCATCTCGACCGAGACGGGGACCGTGATCCGCCGTTCCTCCTCGAAACCGCTGTCCGCCTGGCCCGGGTCCACGGCGCGCGGGACGCGCTCGCCGCGGATGTCGGTCGTGCTCGCGGGCCGCGCTGCTCGCTCCGGCCTGCTGGTCTCTGACCTGCTCAGAAGGGTCCTCACCTGGTGCTGCGTGCCCGTCGGGCACATGACCTGGCCATTCTAGTGAGCCATCGCCCTACGGCACAGGGAGAAAGGGAGTCAGTCTGTGAAGACGCGCCACCCCCGGGTCCCGCGGAGGTGCGGGGTCCTGCTCGTCCCAGCGGTCCCAGGACTTTCACGTTTACGTGAAAGACCGGTACTGACCACGGCAGATCTGCCGTGGTGAGTACAGGAGTTCCGTGGTCAGTGGCGTCCGGGCTGCCGGCCGCGAGCCGACGCCCCGCACGCCTCAGGTCTTTCACGTTTACGTGAAAGACCGGTACTGACCGTGGCAGATCTGCCGTGGTGAGTACGAGAGTTCCGTGGTCAGTGGCGTCCGGGCTCCCGGCGAAGAGCCGACGCCCCTCGCGCCTCAGGACTTTCACGTTTACGTGAAAGACCGGTACTGACGGCGGCAGATCTGCCGTGGTGAGTACCGGTCTTCCGTGGTCAGTGCCTAGTGGGCGGCACCCGAGCCAGGCTCAGGGCAGCGGCCAGCGCTCCGCGAACCGGTCGGTGGCCGCGACGAGGGCCGCGCTGATCTCCGGTTCGGTCCAGGCGTGCCCGGAGGTCGGGCACATGACCAGCTCAGCCTCGGGCCAGGCGCGGTGCAGGTCCCAGGCAGTGACGGCGGGCGTGCACAGGTCGTAGCGGCCCTGCACGATCACGCCGGGGATGTCGGCGAGGCGACCGGCGTCGGCGATCAGCTGGCCCTCGCCCTCGGGCGTGGTCGAGAACCAGCCGGCGTGCACGAAGTAGTCGTTCTCGATCCGCGCGAACGCCAGCGCGTACGCGGGGTCCGCGAACTCGGCGATCAGCGACTCGTCGGGGACGAGCGTGATGGCCGAGGCCTCGTACGACGCCCAGGCGACGGCGGCCGGGCCGTGCACCGCGGGGTCCGGGTCGAAGAGCAGGTCGTGGTACGCCGCGATGACGTCCCCGACCACGGTCCCGCCGGGGGTCACCGAGACGAGCCCGCGCTCGAGCAGAGGCGCGAGGTAGCCCGCGTAGCGCTCGGGCACCAGCTGCCCGGCCGGACCGCCGTAGAAGAAGTCCAGCTCGCTGCGGCGCAACGTGAAGATGCCGCGCAGGACGAGCTCGGTCACCCGGTCCGGGTGCGTCTCGGCGTACGCGAGGGCCAGGGCGCTGCCCCACGAACCGCCGAGCACCTGCCAGCGGTCGACCCCGCGGTCCTCGCGCAGCCGCTCGATGTCGGCCACGAGGTGCCACGTCGTGTTCAGCGCCGGGTCGGCCTCGGGCGTGCTCGCGTGCGGCAGGCTGCGCCCGCACCCGCGCTGGTCGAAGAGGACCACGCGGTAGCGCTCGGGGTCGAACAGCCGGCGGACCCCGGGCGAGACGCCCCCGCCGGGCCCGCCGTGCAGGAACACGACGGGTTTGCCGGCCGGGTTCCCGCACTCCTCCCAGTGGATCTGCTGGCCGTCACCGACGTCCAGCAGACCCTCCGCGTACGGCTCGAGGGGTGGGTACAGGCTCACTCTTCGACGATGTGCATCGCGGCCTCTTCGGCGCTCGCCGCACCGCCGTCGATGCCGACGTCCTCGCCGATCAGGTCGCCGTCCTCGTCGTCACCGATGCCCTGGTTGGGGTCCATCAGCCGACCGGCGCGCGCGTCACCGACCTCGCCGTCGTCGAGGCGCTCCTCGTCCGCGCGGACGGTGAGGTTGTCCTCCTCGTCGACGTCGTCGTCGGAGTACGGGTCGGGCTCGGGGATCTCCTCCGAGAGCCGCTGGTCGAGGGTCTCGTGCGTGCCCTCGCGGATCAGGGCCGACGGGCGCTCCGGCGGGGAGTAGCCCTCGTCGAGCGCGTCGGAGACGCCCCGGTCGTTCAGGGTCTCCTCCGGCTGGATCAGGTCCTGGTCCATCTGGTCGATCTCGTCGGGCGTCTGCTCGTACGGCTGGACGTCGGCCGGGTCGTCCATCGGATCGGGGTTCGCGTCGCTCATGGGGCCAGCCTGCCATGCACCGGCAGGGCTCAGCCGGTGAGCGAGACGAGCTGGTCGAACACGGCCGGCGGCCCGGCCACGATGGGTCCGCCGTGCAGCAGCTCGGCGGCGGCGTCGCCGTAGTCGACCCGGCAGCCGGCGGCCTCGAGCACGGCGATCGCGCCGAGGCAGTCCCAGGTGTTGATGTGCGGCTCGACGTAGCCGAGCAGCCGTCCGCAGGCGACGTCGCAGAGGCCGAGCGCACCCGACCCGCTTCGGACGAACATGCCTCCGGCCCGCAGCAGCCGGTCCACCATCGGGACGACCTGCTCGGCGGTCACCCGGGGCGAGGCGCCGACGTAGACGAGCCCGTCGGTGAGCGAGGTCCCGGCGTGCGGGGTGATCGCGGCCCCGTTGAGGGTGGCCTCCCCGCCCCGGCGCCCGACGAAGAGCTCCTCCGCCGCGGGGCTGTTCACGAAGCCGAGCTCGACGCGGCCCTGGCGGACGTAGGCGATCGAGACGCACCACGAGCGCAGCCCGCTGACGAAGGGCTGGGTCCCGTCGATCGGGTCGACGACCCAGGTGCCGGCCGAGCCGTCCACCTCGAGCGAACCCGTCTCCTCGCCCAGGAAGCCGTCGGACGGGAAGGCCTCGCGCAGCCGCGCGCGGATCAGGTCCTCGACCTCGGTGTCGGCCTCGCTGACCACGTCGCGCGGGCCCTTGCGGTGCACGACGAGCGTCGCCAGGCTCCGGAAGTGCTCGAGCGCCAGCGCACCGGCCTCGCGGACCAGGTCGAGCCCGAACGCGTACCGCTCGTCCAGCCCGTCCCCGTCCCCGGAACCCCCGTCGTCCTGCCGGTCGCTCAACGCCACAGCCATGCCGCCCCTCGTACGCCGCTCGAGTCGCCGTGCGCGGCGCGCACGACCGGTGTGTAGAAGCAGGGCGAGAACGTGTACGAGGCCAGCCGCGGCGGCAGCTCGTCGTACAGCTCGTCGACGTTGGACATGCCGCCGCCGAGCACGAGGACGTCGGGGTCGAGCGCGTTCACGACCTGCGAGAGCCCGCGGGCCAGCCGGTCGAGGTAGCGCTCGAAGACGAGGCGGGCGAGCCGCTCGCCCTCGCGCATGCGGCGCACGACGTCGACCGCGGTCACGGGAGCGACGTCGACGAGGTCGATCTCGGCGTGCTGGCGGTAGTCGCGGGCGAGGCCGCGACCGGAGACCCAGCGCTCCAGGCAGCCGTGCCGGCCGCAGTAGCAGGCGGGGCCGGGCACCTCGGAGAGGTTCGGGTAGGGCAGGGCGTTGTGGCCCCACTCCCCTCCCGAGTGGTTCGGCCCGGCGTGCACGCGGCCGTCGACGGCGATGCCCGCGCCGGCACCGGTCCCGAGGATGACGGCGAAGACGGTGCGGTAGCCCGTCCCCGCGCCGTCCAGGGCCTCGGAGTGGGCGAAGCAGTCGGCGTCGTTCGCGGTCCGCACCTCGCGCCCGCCGAGGGCGGCGCGCAGGTCGTCCTCGGGACGCCGGCCGATCAGCCAGGTCGAGCTGCAGCCCTTGGCGACCCCCGTACGCGGGTCCAGCGAACCCGGCAGCCCGACGCCGACCGCGGGGGTCGCGCCCACGACGGACTCGACCTCCTCGACGAGGCGGACCACGGTGTTCAGGCAGGCGGCGTAGTCCGAGCGCGGGGTGTCCGTGCGGAGCCGGACGAGCTCGCTGCCGTCCGGCGCCAGCGCGGCGGCCTCGATCTTGGTCCCGCCCCAGTCCACGCCGACCAGGACACCGGGCGGGACGGGCTGCGAGGCGGACATCGCGTGGAACCTATCAAGCGCGTTCCGAGGCCGATTGATGTGTGAGCCGCAGGAAACTGGCCACCGCGAGGCTCCGGCGGTTACGGTACTCGCGGCTCGGGGGCCACCTTCGCACCAAGGACGGTTCAGTTGAGCTCAACCCCCACCCGCCTGCGCCGACGACTCGGCCACGGCGGGCTCTCTCTGCTGGTCCTGGCGACCAGCTCCTCCCTGCTCTGGTCGGCCTCGTCGGGCACGGCCTCCGCCGCCCCGAGCGCCCCCGACCCCGTCTGCGCTGACGGCACCTGCACCGTGACGTTCACGTCGACGGGCGCCGTGCAGACCTTCACGGTCCCGACCGGGGTCACCGCCCTCACCGCCGCGGTCGCTGGCGCTGCGGGTGGCGGCTCGACCACCACCCCCGGCGGCCTGGGCGGCCGCACGTCGGGCACTCTCGCCGTCGACGCGGGTGACGAGCTGAGCCTCGTCGTCGGCGGAGCCGGCACGTACGACGCCGACTCCGGAGCCGGGGGCGCCGGCGGGTTCGGCGGCGGCGGGGCCGGAGGCAGCTTCACCGAGCCCAGCGGCGGCGCCGGCGGAGGCGGCGGTTCGTTCCTCTTCGACGACGACACGCTGCTGCTGGCGGCCGGCGGAGGCGGTGGCGGCACCGCCGGCTCGAAGGGCGGTGCCGGTGGCGCGGCCGGCGAGGCGGCGGGTGCGGGGGCGAGCTCGATCGGCGACGGCGGCGACGGCGGCGAGCCGGGGACGCTGGACATGAACGGCGCCGGCGGCTTCGTCGGCGGCGACGGCGGCGACGGCGAGGCGACCTCGGCCACGGAGCTGCCGGTCGGCGGCCAGGGCGCCGACGGCTCGGAGCCCGAGGTCCTCGATGCCCTGCAGCCCGGAGCCGGCGGGGGTGGCGGGTTCCACGCGGGCGGTGGCGGCGGCACCGGCGGCTCGATCCCGACCGCGAGCGGGACCGCGCTGCCCGGTGGCGGCGGTGGTGGCGGTGCCGGCTTCGCCGAAGAGGCCGTGACGGACGTCGTCGGCGCGGCCGGCGTGCAGTCGGGCGCCGGGGTCATCACCCTGAGCTACACGGCGGGCCTGCCGCCCGCGAGCATCACCTTCACCAGCAGCCTCGACGGCGCCGTCGTCGGCAAGAAGCGCAACGTCTCGGCCGAGGGCAGCGGGAGCGCGCGCGTCGTGTTCAGCGCGGACCCGACCACCACCAACGGCGCGTGCACGGTCGACGGGGCGTCGGTCACGTTCGCCCACGTCGGCACGTGCGTCGTGCGGGCCGACCAGGCCGCGGACGAGTTCCACAGCGCCGGGTCCAACCAGCTGAGCTTCGCCATCGGCCAGGGCAACCAGACCCTCACCTTCAACCCGCTCCCCCCGACCGGCTCCATCGGCGACACGGTGGACCTGGTGGCCACGAGCGACGCCGCCAGCGGGTCGCCGGTCGAGCTCAGCCTCGGCGCCGCGAACACCGAGGGCGCCTGCACCATCAACGGAACCAAGCTCACGCTGACCGGCGTGGGGACCTGCTCCGTGCTGGCCTCGCAGGCGGCGACGGTCGACTACAAGGCCGCCATCAGCGTCGACCACCGGATCGCCGTGACGCTGGTCGCCACGTCCACCACCCTCGCCTTCGACCTGGAGACCCCGGTGTTCGGCCAGCCGGTGAACGCCACCGCGACCGTGACCGGCGCCGAGGCCGGGACGGTCCAGCTGTCGGTCGACGGCCAGCCGGTCGGCGAACCGGTCGTCCTCGTGGACGGCAAGGCGGGCTTCACGCTCCCCGCCGGCCTCACCGCCGGCGGTCACCCGATCGAGGCCGTCTTCACGCCGGCCGACGCCGCGACGTACGGGTCCTCGACCGGCACGGCCACGCTGGCCGTGGGCAAGGCCATGACCCGCAGCGCGCTCACCGTCCGCGCCGACGAGGCCTCGGTCGTCGTCTCCGCGGTCGAACCGGGAGCGGGCACGCCGGAGGGCACGGTCCGCTTCACCGTCGGTGACGGCACGCCGTCTGCACCCGTCACCCTGGTTCGCGGCAAGGCCACGTTCTCGGGCTCGGTCCCCGCGGACACGGACGTCCGCGTCGCCTACAGCGGGGACGACGACTTCGCCGCCTCCTCCGACTCGACGTTGCGGAAGAACCCGACCATCGAGGCGAGCGTCTCGAGCGAGTTCCCGAAGTCGCCGGCCGGCTGGTACCGGAGCGCGGTGAAGGTCAGCTTCACCTGCGACGAGGGCAGCGCGCCCCTCGTCGGCGGGTGCCCCGCGGACGTCACGCTCTCGGACGACGGGGCGTCGCAGGGCGTGACGAAGACGGTGGTCGCCGCAGACGGCGGCATCGCCACCGCCAGCGTCACGGGCATCAACATCGACCGCACCAGGCCCGAGGTCATGGCGTTCGGCGTCGAGGAGGGTGCCCGGTTCTTCTCCACGGCTCCCGAGGCCGGCTGCGTGGCCCAGGACGAGCTCTCGGGCGTCGGGCTCTGCGCCGCCACCCGCAAGGTGAAGGACAAGGCGGTGACCTACTCGGTGGCCGCGGTCGACCAGGCGGGCAACGTCACGACCGAGGTCGTGCACGCGACGACCTATAACCGCGGCATCGTCGACGTCCCCTACGAGGACGGGGCGTACACCGTCACGCCGGGTCAGTCGGTCACCCTGGTCGCGAAGAGCAGCAAGCGGCCGCAGGTCTACAAGCCGGTCGAGGTGCCCAAGAAGCCGAGCAAGAGCGGCGACAAGTTCAAGGCCACCGACGTCGACGACGAGTGGGCGCTGGGTTACACCATCCCCACGAACCTGAAGCCCGGCACGACCTACAACCTCGGCATCAAGACGACCAGCAGGTACACGATCAAGATCCGGGTGGTCGCCTGATCACGACGGGCTAGACGGCGCGGGGCGCGACGGGCGAGAGCCGGTCGCGCCCCGTCGCACGTCCGGGGCGAGAGCCCGCGACCGTCGGCGAGCTCAGCGGTCGATCAGCCGGGCAGCGGTTGATCAGCCCGGTCAGCGGTTGATCAACCCGTCAGCGGTTGATCAGGGCGGCGAGCGCGACGACGCCGGCCGTCGACGTGCGCAGCACGTGGTCGCCGACCCGGACCGTACGGGCGCCGACGGCATCGAAGGCCGCGAGCTCCTCGGGGCTGATGCCGCCCTCGGGCCCCACCACGACCACGACCTCTCCGCCGACGGGCAGGTCGACGGCCGCGATCGGCACCGTCGCGTCCTCGTGCAGCACCAGGGCCAGGTCGGCGGCCTCGAGCCGCTGGACCAGCGCCTTCGTCACGAGCGGGTCGCTGACCACCGGGACGCGGAGGCGGCGGGACTGCTTGGCCGCCTCCCGGGCGGTGCTGCGCCAGCGGGAGAGCCCGCGGTCCACGCGGTCGGCCGACCATCGGGCGACCGAGCGCGACGCCTGCCAGGGGACCAGCTCGGCCACCCCGACCTCGGTCAGCATCTCGACGGCCAGCTCGGCCCGGTCCCCCTTGGCGAGGGCCTGCGCGACCACCAGGCGCACGGCCGGCTCGCGCTCGTCGAGCAGCTCGTCGACGCGGACCCGCAGCCCGGCCTTCGTCGCGTCGAGCACCTCGCCGCGCACCCCGCCGCCGGTGCCGTCCGCCACGACCACGCGCTCACCCGCGCGCAGCCGCCGCACGGCCACCGCGTGGTGGCCCTCCGGCCCGTCGACGAGGACCTCCCCGCCGAGCGCCGGCTGCGTGCCCGCCAGGCGCTCGAGCAGGAAGAGCGGGTCGGTCACTGACCCGCGAAGGCGTCCCGGAGGCGACCGAAGACCCCGCGACCCTGCTTCTGCACGGTCACCTCGGGGGCGGTCTCCTCGCGCAGCTCGGCGAGCTGGCGCAGCAGCTCGCGCTGCTCGTCGTCGAGCCGGGTCGGGGTCTGCACGAGCAGGGTCACGCCCAGGTCGCCACGCCCGTTCGAGCGGAGCCGGGGCACGCCCCAGCCGTCCAGCGCCACGCGCGTCCCGGACTGGGTGCCGGCCGGCACGGTCACGTGGACCTCACGGTCCTCGTCGTCGGTGTCGGGCAGGTCGGCCTCGAGGGTCTGGACCGTGACCTCGGTGCCGAGCGCGGCGGCCGTCATGGGGATCCGGACGGTGACCTCGAGCTCGTCGCCCTCGCGGCGGAAGATCTCGTGGGGGGCGACGACGAGCTCGACGTACAGGTCGCCGGCGGGGCCGCCACCCGCCCCGACCTCGCCGTGCGCGGCCAGGTGGATCCGGTTGCCGGTGCTGACGCCCGCGGGGATCTTGACGTTGATCGTGCGGGCCGAGCGGACCCGCCCGTCGCCGGAGCACTCCGGGCACGGGTTGGGGATGACGGTGCCGTAGCCGCCGCAGGTCGGGCAGGGCTGCGTCGTGCGGATGTCCCCGAGGAACGAGCGCTGCACGTGCGTCACGTCCCCCTGGCCGTGGCAGGTGCGGCAGGTGACGGGCTCGGAGCCCTCCTGCGCACCGCTGCCCTGGCAGAGCGGGCAGAGCACGGCGGTGTCGACGCGCAGCGGTTTGGTGATACCGAAGGCGGCCTCGGCCAGCTCGAGGTCGAGCCGCACGAGGGCGTCCTGGCCGCGGCGCACGCGCGAGCGCGGGCCGCGGCTGGTCTGCCCACCGAACATCGCGTCGACGAGGTTGCCGAAGTCGAAGCCGCCCTGCGCGCCGAACCCGCCGGAGAAGCCCCCGCCCAGGCCGCCGCCCAGCGGGTCGGCACCCCGGTCGTAGAGGTCCTTCTTCTTGGGGTCGGCGAGGACCTCGTACGCCTCGGCGACGGCCTTGAAGCGCTCCCCCGCGTCGGCCTCGGTGGCCACGTCCGGGTGCAGCTTCATCGCGAGCTGCCGGTACGCCTTCTTGATCTGCTCGGGCGTGGCGTCACGGGAGACGCCGAGCGTCTCGTAGTAGTCAGCAGCCATGGGTGCGGCGCTCATCCTTCGTGCTCAGGTCCTCGGTCATCGATCTCGTGAACATCACTGGGCGAGGAACCGGCCCACGTACCGCGCGACCGCGCGGACGGAGGCCATCGTGGAGGGGTAGTCCATCCGGGTCGGACCGACCACCCCGAGGGTGGCGCGGCTGCCGTAGCCGCTGGCGACGACCGAGGTCGTCTGGAGCTCTTTGAACGGGTTCTCCTGCCCGATCCGCACGGTGACGACGTCGGCGCTCGCCTCGCCCAGCAGGGTGAGCAGCACGACCTGCTCCTCGAGCGCCTCCAGCACCGGCTTCATGCTGCCCGGGTCGGTGGCGTAGCGGGTGAGGTACGGCATCCCGCCGATGACCATCCGGCTCGAGGTCTCGCTGCCCAGCATCTCCAGCAGCGAGGTGATCACGGACTGGCCGAGCGTGAGGGTCTGCGGGGCCAGCGAGGTGAGCAGCCCGGTCAGCCCGACGGCGGCCTCCTCGGGCGTCCGGCCCGCGGCCGCGGCGTTCAGGTGCGTCCGCAGGTCGCCCAGCGTCGTCTCGTCGAGCTCGGGCACCTCGAGCGAGCGCTGCTCGACCCGGCCGCTGGAGGTGATGAGCACCAGCAGCACGCGGGTCGTCGACAGCGACACCAGCTCGACGTGACGGACCGTGGAGTGGCTGAGCGTCGGGTACTGCACGATCGCCACCTGCTGGGTCGCCTGCGCGAGCAGCCGGACCGTGCGGAGCAGGATGTCGTCGAGGTCGAGCGCCCCGGACAGGAAGGTCTGGATCGCCCGCTGCTCGGCGGCCGACAGCGGCTTGACCTGGCCCATCCGGTCCACGAACAGCCGGTAGCCCTTGTCGGTCGGGATGCGGCCCGCGCTGGTATGGGGCTGCGTGATGTAGCCCTCCTCCTCCAGCGCCGCCATGTCGTTCCGCACCGTCGCCGGGGAGACCCCGAGGTCGTGCTTGTCGACCAGCGCCTTGGACCCGACCGGCTCCTGGCTGGAGACGTAGTCGGTGACGATGGCGCGGAGCACCTGCAGCTTGCGGTCGTCCATACCGGTCACCCCCTTCGCCTGACTTCGCAACACCCGACCCCACGCCGCCGTGGCTCTTGGCACTCGCGTGGGGTGAGTGCCAGTGTAGTGCCGTGACCGACCCCGCGGACCCCTCGACAGGCCCAGGTCCCGGGGAGGGGGCCCCCGACACCGGGGCCTTCCGCCTCGGCCCGTGGGAGGAGCTCGCCCCGTCCGTGTGGCGGGCGGTCGCCGAGCCGGACGCGGTGAACCTCGTGCTGGTCGCCGGCACCGGGCGCGCGCTGCTCGTCGACACCGGCTCGAGCCCCGAGCAGGGCCGGGCCGTGCGGGCCGCCGTCGCCGAGGTGACCGACGTCCCGCTGGAGGTCGTGGTCGTCACGCACGCCCACCGCGACCACCTGCTCGGGCTGCCGGCCTTCGCCGACCTCGTCACCGTCGGCCACGAGGACGTTCCGGGCCCCAACCGTCCGATCGTGCTGGCGGCCGCCTTCGACCTCGGCGGTCGTCGCGCCGAGGTGGCCCACCTGGGGCGCGGCCACACCGGCGCGGACCTGGTCGTCGTGCTGCCCGGGGCCGACCTGGTGGTCGTCGGCGACCTGGCCGAGTCCGCGGCGCCGCCGTCGCTCGGTCCGGACTCCTTCCTGCAGGAGTGGCCGGTGACGCTGGACGGTGTCATCGGGCTCATGACCGGCGCCACCCGCGCCGTCCCCGGGCACGGCGACCCCGTCGACCGCCCGTACGTCTACGAGCAGCGCGGCCGCCTGGCCGCGGTCGCGGGCGAGGTGCGCCGCCTGGCGGAGGCCGGCGTGAGCGCGGCGGACGCGGTGGAGCAGGGCGAGTGGGCCCTGCCGGTCGCGACGCTCGAGCCGGGGCTGGCGGCGGCGTTCGCCCAGCTCGGCCCGGTCACGCCGCGACGCACGCTCCCGATGGCCTAGGAGCCCGCCGGAAGTTTTCTCGGCGGCGCCGCATCCCGATCGCCGTCCCGTGCGCAGTCCAGGTATCCACGCCACCTGGAGGTCGCATGAGAACGTCCGTCCCCACCCGCCCCGTCATCGGAGCGATCGCCCTGGCCGTCGCCTCGGGAGCCCTGCTGCTCCCGGCCACCACCGCGTCCGCGGCCGACACGGCCACCGTGTCGATCCTGCACGCGGTCCCCGGCGCCACCGTCGACGTCTACGCCAACGGCAAGGCCCTGCTGACCGACTTCGAGCCCGGCACCCTCACCGACCCGCAGATGCTGCCGGCCGGCACGTACGACCTCAAGGTCGTCGCCGCGGGTGACGGCGCCGACGGCGACGCCGTCGCCGAGCTCGACGACGCCGAGGTCCCGGCCGGCGCGAACGTCACCGTCGTCGCGCACCTCGACGACGGCGGCGACCCCGAGCTGACCGCGTACGCCAACGACGTCTCCGACCTCGACGCCGGCCAGGCGCGGCTGATCGTGCGCCACGACGCGGCGGCCCCGGCCGTCGACGTCCGGGCGGACGGCGACGTCGCCTTCTCCGACCTGGAGAACCCGAAGGAGGCCAGCGCCGAGCTGCCGGCCGGCACGATCAGCGCCGACGTGACGCTGGCGGGCAAGGACGACAGCGTCATCGGCCCGGCCGACGTCGACCTGGCCGAGGGCACGACCACGATCGTCTACGCGTGGGGCTCGGCCGAGGACGACAACCTGAAGCTGGCGGTCCAGACGATCGACGGCATGGGCGGCAGCCCGGGCGGCGTCCCCGGCGGCACGGGTGGCCAGGCGGGCGCGGCGTCACCCGCGACCCTCGGGCTCCTGGGTCTCGGCCTCGCCGGCCTGGCCCTGGCGAGCACGCGGCTGGTCGGCCGGTCCGGCCGGGCGGCGAAGGCCACCTCGCTCCGGTGACCTCGCGTTGACCGTACGACCCTCGCGGCGGGACGGCTGGCTCTGGCCAGCCGTCCTGGCCGCGTCCGCCCTGCTGGTCCTGCTCGCGGGCCAGCAGGTCGTCGCCACGCCCACCGTGGCTGCGAACGTCCCCGTCGAGACGCTCGAGCAGGTCGGGACGCCCGAGCCGGCCGCGTCGGGTGGACCGGTGCTGGCGCTCCCCCCGGCGGTCCCGTCGCCGACCCCGACGGCCCGTGACGTGCCGGTCCGTGCCTGGTCGACCCGGTCGGCCGCCCCGCGCAAGCCCGACGCCCCCGTCGCGCCCGAGCGCGTGGTCGCGAAGGCGGTCGGCCTGGACCTGCGCGTGGTCCCGACCGGCGTCGCCCGCGACGGCCAGATGGCGCTGCCGGACAAGCCCACCGAGCTCGGCTGGTACCGCTTCGGCGCCGCCCCCGGCGACCGCCGCGGCGCCGTCGTCGTGGCCGGCCACGTGGACAGCGACCGCTACGGCGCCGGACCGCTGACCCGCGCGGCGGGGCTCGAGCGCGGCGACCGCGTGGAGCTGCGCGACGCGGACGGCGGGACGGTGACGTACGAGGTGCGCAAGGTCCAGCGCATCCGCAAGGCCGACTTCTCCCCGGCCGACGTGTTCGACCGCTCCGGCCCCGCGGTGCTCCGTCTGATCACCTGCGGGGGCGCGTACGACGCCGACCGCGGGGGCTACCAGGACAACCTCGTCGTGACCGCGGTGCCCCGGTGAGCGCCGACGTCGCCGGTCGTCCGTCACCATGGGTGCCGGTGGCCAGCCGGACCCGTCCGGCCGACGTCGACGTGGACGTCAGGGCCGGGGGCGAGGAGCCGATGGACGACGACCGTCTCGCGCACGGCTTCGCCGCGGGCGACCGGGCCTGCCTCGAGGAGGCCTACCGCCGCTGGTCCCCGCTCGTGCACACGCTGGCGCACCGCGAGCTCGGCCGCACCGCCGACGCGGAGGACGTCACGCAGCAGGTCTTCGTCAGCGCCTGGCGCAGCCGGGCCGACTACTCCCCCGACCGCGGCAGCCTCCCCGGCTGGCTCGTCGGCATCACCCGCCACCGCCTCGTCGACCACCACCGCCGCCAGCAGCGCCAGCTGCGGCTGGCCACGACGCTGGAGTCCGAGGCCGTCACCGGCCCGCCGGCCGCCCCACCCGAACGTGACCTGGAACGCCTCGTGCTCGCCGCGGAGATCGCCCGGCTGCCCGACCCGCGTGGGACGATCGTGCGGATGGCGTTCTGGGAGGGCTACACCCACGCCCAGATCGCGGAACGGCTCGGGCTCCCGCTGGGCACGGTCAAGAGCCACGCGCGCCGGGCCCTGCTGCACCTGCGCGACCGGCTGAAGGAGGTGGCGGCGTGGCCCACCTGAGTCCTGAGCAGCTCGCGGCGCTCGCCTCGGAGCCCACCCTCGTGCCGTCGCCCGAGGAGCGCGAGCACCTCGCCTCGTGCCCCTCCTGCAGCGCCGGTCTCGCCGAGCTCGGTGAGCTCGTCGGCGAGGTCCGCGCCGCTCGCCCCACCGAGGTCCGCGAGCCACGACCGCAGGTGTGGGCCGCGATCGAGCGCGAGCTCGACGCCGACGCGACCACCGGACCCGACGCGCCCGTCCACCTGCCCGCCGCGAGGCGCCGTCGCCGACCCGCCCGGCTCGCCGTCGCGGCGGCCGTCGGGCTCGTCGTGGGCGTCGGCGGCACCCTCGGCGTGCTCGCCGCCCGCTCGGCGGAGGGTCCGGCCCTGGTCGCCAGCACCGTCCTGGCCCCGCTGCCCGGCGAGACCGGCGAGGGCACGGCCGAGCTGGTCCGCGAGGACGACACGGTCCGGCTGCGGGTGCACGCCACGCTCGGGTCGTCGCCGTCGGGCGACTACCACGAGGTGTGGCTGATCAACGGCGACGGGCGCCGCATGTACGCGCTCGGCGTCCTGCCCTCCTCCGGCGACGCCAGCTACTGGCTGCCGGCCCCGCTGGGCGCGCGGCTGGACGGCTACGAGACGGTCGACATCTCGCTCGAGCCCGAGGACGGGGACGCCGCGCACTCCCAGCACAGCCTGGTCCGGGGCCGTCTGCCCGCCTGAACGGCCGGGGCTAGCGTCGGCCCCATGATCCTGGTGACGGGTGCGACGGGGAACGTGGGGCGTCAGGTCGTGGCGCAGCTGGTGGCGGCCGGCGAGCCCGTCCGCGCGCTCAGCCGCCACCCCGAGCGGGCGGGCTGGCCGGACGGCGTCGAACGGGTGGCGGGCGACCTCACGCAGGAGCTGCCGGCCGGCCTCTTCGCCGGCGTGGACGCCCTCTACCTGTTCCCGGAACCCTCCCGCGTCGACGAGGTCGTCGCGGACGCGGCGGCCGCCGGCGTCCGGCACGCGGTGGTCCTCTCGTCGATGGCCGCCGGCGCGTCGGACGAGGGCCTCGAGGTCCTGCAGCGCCGCCACCTGGACGTCGAACGGGCGGTCGAGGCGTCTCCCCTGACCTGGACCCACGTGCGCCCGGGCATGTTCATGACGAACACGCTCGGGTGGGCGGAGTCGGTGCGCACCGCCGACGTCGTGCGCGATCCCTACCCCGACGCCACCGCGGCGCCGGTGCACGAGGCGGACATCGCCGCCGTGGCGGTCGCCGCCCTGCTCGAGCCCGACCGGCACGCCGGGCGGGCGTACGCGCTCACCGGCCCGGAGGCCCTCAGCCAGCGCGACCGGGTCCGGGTCCTGGCGGAGGTGCTCGGCCGGCCCGTGCGGTTCGAGGAGCGGAGCCGCGAGCAGGCGCGCGCGGCCCTGCTCACGAACCCCTGGATGAACGAGCGCCTCGCCGACTCCCTGCTCGACATGCTGGCCGCGTCGAGCGGCGTCCGCGAGGGCGCCGTGCTGCCGGGCGTGCGGGACGTGCTGGGGCGCGCGCCGCTGGACTTCGCGACGTGGGTCGACGAGCACCGGGCGGCGTTCACCGCGACCGCCTGACGCCTCGGACGCGGGAGCCGCGAGCGCCGCCGGGCGCAGCCGACGAGAACTTCTCGTTACGGCTCGATGTCGTGGGCTGACGCGGGCGCCCCGGGGCCGTAGGTTCTCGGGCTATGGAACCGGGGGGTCCCGCGACGCGCCTGCCCGTCGGGGTGGTGCTGGGCACGCGGCCCGAGGTGGTCAAGCTCGCGCCCGTGGTCGCCGCGCTGCGACGCTCACCGACGTTGCGTCCCGTCGTCATCAGCACCGGCCAGCAGCTCGACCTGCTGCCCGGCGCGCTGGCCGAGCTCGGCGTGGAGGTGGACGTCACGCTTCCGGTGCGGCGTACGGAGCACCTGGCCGACCGGGTCGCCGCGATGCTGCAGGCGACCGCGGACCTGCTGGCCACCCTCGAGCTCGCCGCCGTCGTGGTGCAGGGCGACACCGCCACGAGCCTGGCCGCCGCGCAGGCCGCCTTCTACCGCCGGGTCCCCGTGGTCCACGTGGAGGCCGGGCTGCGCACCGGCTCGCCCCGCGAACCCTTCCCCGAGGAGGCCAACCGGCGGATGATCGCGGTCCTCGCCGCCCTGCACCTGGCGCCGACCGAGGACGCCCGCGCGAACCTGCTCGCCGAGGGCCACGACCCCACGACCGTCCGGGTCACCGGGAACACCGTGGTCGACGCGCTCCTGGGCCGGGCGTCCGGACCGCTGGCGGACCCCCGGCTCGCCCGCGTGGTCGCGGGCGACCGCAAGGTCGTCGTGCTGACCATGCACCGGCGCGAGAGCTGGGGCGAGCCGATGCGGGCCGTGGCCGAGGTCGTGGCGAAGGTGCTCGAGCGCCGCGGGGACAGCACGGTGGTCGTGCCGGCCCACCCCAACCCGGTGGTGCTCGAGGCGCTGGCCCCGCTCGTCGCCTCGCCGCACGCGCTGGTCGTCGAGCCGCTCCCGCACGGGCCGTTCCTCCGGCTGCTCGCCGCGGCCACCGTCGTGCTGACCGACTCCGGCGGCGTGCAGGAGGAGGCGCCGACCCTGGGCGTGCCGGTGCTCGTGCTGCGGGCCGTCACCGAACGGCCCGAGGGCGTCCGCAGCGGTGCCGCGACCGTGGTCGGGACCGACCCGGGCGAGGTGGCCGCCGCGCTCGAGGCCGCGCTCGACCGGCCGCGGCGCACCACGGGGCCCAACCCGTACGGGGACGGTCACGCCGCCCAGCGCTGCGTCGACGCGATCGCCGGGCTGCTCGGCGTCGCGGACCCTCAGCCCAGCCGCGCCAGCAGCGCCGGCGCCACCACGTTGCGGTAGAACCAGACGCCGTCGATCCGCCCCGAGAACGACGCCTCGCCGCCCGTGCCCGCGTCCCGGTGGCGGCCCGCGCCCAGCCCCATCCCGACGATCCCCGGGACCGGCGCGCCGTCGACGACCAGCGCGCCCGACGGGTCGAAGGACGTCCGGCCCGGGCGCCCCGGCAGCAGCGGGGACACGGCCTCGCGGTAGCCGGTCGCGGCCACCACGAGTCCCGCGCCCCGGACGTGCGCGGGCGCGAGCGGGCCGTGGTGCAGCCGTACGCGGGGCTCCTCGCCGTCGCGCACCGAGCGGTAGAGGGCGGCGGAGTCGCCGCGCAGGCCGCCGAGGCGGAAGACCCGGCCGGTCTGCGGGCAGACGTCCTCGGGCCCGAAGGCGCACCCGTCCCGGGTCGCCGCGGCGGCGTCCGGGTAGGTCACGCGGACCGGCGAGCGGTGCACGAGCGTGAGCCACCCCTCCGGCCGGCGGCGCCCGGGGTCGGCGTCGAGCAGCACCCGGGCCGCCGAGAAGGCGCTGTGCGAGCCGCCGACGACGGTGACCGGGCCGTCGGGCACGGGCACCCGGCGCCCGATGACGGCGTCGCTGTGGACCGCTCCCGGCGCGAGGCGCGCAACCTCCGACGCGACGTGCGGCCGGCCCCCGTTCGCGACGACGACCCGCTCGGCCACGTGCTCGGCCACGGACGCGGACCGTCCGGTCGCCGTCTCGACGACGACCCGCGTGCCGTCCGGCCCGGGCTGCAGCGCGACGACCCGCCCGGCCACGGTCGCGTCCGGGTCGGCGGCCCCGACCCGGTCCAGGACCGGGCGCGCGGCGGCGGCCAGCAGCGCGGCCGCCGTGCCGAGCGGCACCGGGTCGTCGGTCCCGCAGCGGTCGCAGAGGTCGGCGCCCGGGCCCTTGCGGGGTGGCGCGCCGGCGTACGCGGCCTCGACGAACACCCGCCCCGCGGTGTCGGACCGGACGGCGTAGTCCCCGAGCCGCCCCGACCCGGCGCGGGCGAGGACCGGGTCCACCACGCGCAGCCCGCCGTCGAGGAGCGCATCGAGCACGCCACCCTGCTCGGCGGCGGACAGCAGGGCGAGCCCCGCCGGGCCGAGGCCGACGACGAGCGTGCCGACGCGGCTGCGGAGGCTCATACGAGGTCGCTCCCCCGGACGGCCCGCAGCACGTGGCCGTCGGGCGCGAGGGCCTGCGCGGCGAAGATCGTCGGCCAGGCCGTCCGGTCCTCGGAGCCGGGCTCGTAGCGGACGCCGCCGTCGGGGTGGACGCAGGAGAGCAGGAACGCGGAGCCGGCGGCGACCTCGGACGCGTAGCCGGTGGGGTCGACCAGGCGGAAGAGCCGGACGGCCTGCGCCGTGACGTCGGTGCGCAGCGGGTTGTCGCCCTCGTACGGGCCGGCCCACGCCGGGAACCCGCCGTCGGGCCGCTGGACCTGCGCCAGCCAGGCGACGCCGGCCCGGACGGCCTCGTCCGCGCCGCCGGCCATGAGCAGGCCCTCGACGGCGTAGCAGTGCGCGTGCAGGTAGGTCAGCGGCGACAGGGCGTGCACCCGAAACCGCCCGTCCGGCTCCTGCAGCGCGACCGTCCCGTCCCGCAGCCGGTCGACGGCGTCAGCGGCGCCGGGCAGGCCCAGCCGGTCCGCCGGCACGAGCGCGCCCGCCAGCTTGGCCTCGTGGGCCCCGAAGGCGAGGCTCCAGCGCGTGTCCGCACGCCACGGCGGCGCCGGCGCGCACCCGCGGCCGCTCCCGACCGCCTCCACCAGCGTGGCCGTCCACTCCCGCGCCGGGAAGTCGCCGGCCCCCTGCTCGCCGCGGTGCTCGAGGACCCCGCGCAGCGCCATCGCGGTGTCGAAGGCGTACGTCGTCGCCCCGCGTCGTACGCCGTCCGGCGAGGCGCCGACGCACAGCGCGTCGTGCAGCTGCCGGGCGCGGGCGGGCGCCGAGCCGGACCGGACCAGCAGGCTGAGCAGCAGCCCGCTGAGCTCGGGGTAGGCGTAGCCGGGGTGGGCGGGGTTCACCCAGCTCAGGCAGTGACCGCCCTCGCCGATAAGTTCGTCCGACGACAGCCACGCAGAGAGCGGGTCGACGACCATCGAGCAGCACCACCCCTCGTCCGGGGCGCCCACCGGGGCCCGCGTCGACGACGTGCACATCGACCTGTGCTCGCGCGAGGAGATTCTGGACGAGATGGCGTCCGCGCTCGGCGGCGGGGTCCCGCTGGCGATCGCCTCGGCCAACCTCGACCACCTGCACCACTTCGCGGCCGGCGGCCTCGACCTCCCGCCCGACCAGACGGTCGACGGCGTGCGCTGGCGGACGCTGCTCGACGGCGTCCCGCTGCTGCGGGCCGTCGAGCGCACCGCGCGGCGACCCGTCGAGCTGCACACGGGCAGCGAGCTGCTGCCCGAGGCGCTGCGGCTGGGCGCCGAGGTCGGCGCGCGCGTGGTGCTCGTCGGCGGTGGGCCGGTGCTGCGCGAGCGGTGGCCGGCGGCGCTCGCCGAGCAGTACCCGGGCCTCGTCGACGCCGGCACGCGCGAGGTCGCCTGGGCGTGGCTCGACCGCGCGGGTTCCGGGGAGCAGCTGGCCCGCTGGGTCGCCGACCGACGGGCCGACGTCGTCGTCGTCAGCCTCGGCAAGCCCCGCCAGGAGCGGTGGCTCCGCGACCACGGCGCACGGACGGGCGGGCGGCTGCTGCTCGCCGTCGGGTCGGCACCGGAGTACGTCGCCGGCACCGCCTACCGTGCTCCCGACTGGGCCCGCCGGCACGGCCTCGAGTGGGCGGTCCGGCTGGCCCGCGAACCGCGGCGGCTCTGGCGGCGCTACCTGCTGGACGACGCCCGCGTGTGGCTGGGGCTGCGGCGCCGGCTGCGGACGACGCCGCCGGCCTGACGCCGTCCGCTCCCCACCCCCTGACACACCCCCCGACCCGACCACCTCGACCGAAGGGAGCGGCCCGTGCGGCTGCTGCTGATCCGCCACGGGCAGACGCCCGCGAACGTCCGGGGCGCGCTCGACACCGCGTTCCCCGGCCTCGGGCTGACCGACCTGGGCCAGGCCCAGGCGGCCGCCGTGCCCGCCGCGCTGGCCGACGAGCAGGTGGTCGCCGTGTACGCGAGCCCGCTCGTCCGCACCCAGCTGACCGCGGCCCCGCTGGCCGCCGCGCGCGGGGTGACCGCCGAGGTGCGGCCCGGGTTGGAGGAGGTCTCGGCCGGTGCGCTCGAGATGCGCGAGGACCCGGAGGGCATCCAGGGCTACGTCGACGCGCTCGCCGCCTGGATGGCCGGCGACCTCGACCACGCGATGCCGGGCGGGCCCGACGGGCACGCCTTCTGGCGCCGCTACGACGACGCGATCGCCGCCCTGGCCGAGCGGCACCCCGGCGAGACGGTGGCCGTGTTCAGCCACGGCGCGGCGATCCGCGTCTGGAGCGCGCTGGCCGCGCACCTGTCCGTGGAGCGCGCGGCGGAGCTCAGCATCGCCAACACCGGGATGGCCACGCTCGAGGGCGACCGGGAGTCGGGGTGGCACCTCGAGCGCTGGCACGCGGACCCCCTGGGCGGGCACGACCTGCTCGACGTGGCCGCGCAGGACGTGACCGGCGAGAGCGCGGAGGAGGCGACCGGCTCCTGAGCCTCGGGACGGCCGGGGGCGTACGGCGGACCCGTACGGCCGGGGCGGGGAATGCCGGCCCCGTCGGGGAGGTTGGCCCCGCCGTGACCGACCTCGCCGCCCGCGCGCGCACCCTGCTGGACCTCCACACCTCCCCGGACGTCCTCGTCCTGGCCAACGTCTGGGACGTCGTGTCCGCGACGACCGTGGCGGCGACCCCCGGGGTCGCCGCCCTCGCCACCGCCAGCCACTCGATCGCGGCGACGTTCGGCTACCCGGACGGGGAGAACATCCCGCTCGACCTGCACCTCGACATGGTCGCCCGCATCGTGGCCGCCGTGGACCTGCCGGTGAGCATGGACCTCGAGGCCGGCTACGGCGACGCCGGCGCGACCGCGCGCCGCGCCATCGAGGCGGGCGTCGTCGGCGGCAACCTCGAGGACCAGATGAAGCCGCTGGACGAGGCCGTCGCCGCCGTCGAGGCGGTCCTGGCGGCCGGTCGCGAGGCCGGCATCGACTTCGTGCTCAACGCGCGGACCGACGCCGTCGTCCGGGCCGGCGACACCCCGCGGGCGCAGGTGCTCGACGAGGTCGTCCGGCGTGGTCGGGCCTTCCTCGCCGCCGGCGCCCCCGTCGTCTTCGTGCCGGGGCTGGTGGACCGCGAGGAGATCCGTACGGTGGCCGCCGCCTTCGGGCCGCAGCGCCTGACCGTGATCAGCGTTCCCGGCGTCTCGCTGCCGACCCGCGAGCTGCAGGAGCTCGGCGTCGCCCGCGTCTCGACGGGCCCCTTCACCCAGCGCGTCGCCCTCACCGCGCTCCAGGACGCCGCCGCCGCGGTCGTCGGGGGCGGCACCCTGCCGGCCGGGACCCGCGCCCTGAACTGAGCCCGGACCGGGGGCGCCCGCGGGTCCCGTCGGGCGCCCTCCAAAAGGTGGCGGAGGGGCGCGCCGACGCGCGTGGACAACGGCCGCGCTGCGGTGCGATGGTTGCGCCAGCCGTGGCCCAGGTCGATGCCTTCCCCTCTGCGGCTCCGACGAAACGCACGAGGAGAACCATGACCGGCCGCACCGACGGGCACGACGCCCCCCAGACCCACGACTCCGTCCAGGTCAGCCGCGACGGCCAGGTCGTGGCCTCCGCCGACATCTCGACCACCCCGGAGCCGGCGGACCCCGCCAAGGTCGCCCTCAGCGCCCGCCGCGGCGTCACCCCGCCCGGCGCCCGCGGCGAGCTCGTGGACCAGGTGCTCGAGCACCCGGACGTGGCCGCCGGCGACAGCGTCCACGTGGTCGTGCCGCTGGGCGACACCGAGTCGATCAGCCGGCTGAACGAGCGCACGACCAACGTGAACGCGCGCGCCGCGGGCGCGTCCTCGGTCATCGACGCCGACGTCGTGCACCCCACGACGAAGGACTGACCCCGAGGGTCGGCGGGGCTCAGGCCCCGGCCGGCCCCGGCCGACCGATCCGGTCCAGCGCGACCAGGTCCTCGTCGGTGAGCCGGAGCGCCGCACCGGCCACGTTCTCGTGCAGGTGCGCGACCGACGAGGTGCCCGGGATCAGCAGCACGTTCGGCGAGCGCTGCAGCAGCCAGGCCAGGGCCACCGCCATCGGGGTCGTCCCGTGGTCGACGGCGACCGCCGCCAGCGCCTCGGACTGGAGCGGGCTGAAGCCGCCGAGCGGGAAGAACGGCACGTAGGCGATCCCGTCCGCGGCGAGCGCGTCGACCAGCGCGTCGTCGTCGCGGTGCGCGAGGTTGTAGAGGTTCTGGACGCAGACGACCGGCCCGATCGACCGGGCCTCCGCCACCTGGTCGGGCGTCGCGTTGCTGACGCCGAGGTACCGGACCAGCCCCTCCTCCTGCAGCTCGACGAGGGTCGTGAACGCCTCGGCGAGCGAGCCCGGCTGCGGGCCCGCGGCGTCGCCCAGCCGCAGGTTGACGAGGTCGAGGACGTCCAGCCCGAGGGTGTCGAGGTTCTTCTGCACCGCGCGCCGCAGCTCGTCGGGGCGACGCGCCGGCGGCCAGCCGCCCTGGGCGTCCCGGGTCGACCCCACCTTCGTCACGACGTGCAGCCCCTCCGGGTAGGGGTGCAGCGCCTCGCGGACCAGCTCGTTCGTGATCCGTGGCCCGTACGCCACGCTGGTGTCGACGTGGGTGATGCCGAGGTCGGCCGCCGCGCGCAGGACGGCGAGCGCCCCGTCGTGGTCGGCGGGCGGACCCATCACCCACGGCCCGGCGAGCTGCATGGCGCCGTAGCCGAAGCGGGTGACCTCGAGGTCCCCCATCGTCCAGGTGCCGCCCGGGAGCGCGCCCGCGACGGGGACGGGGGTCGTGGTGGTGCCGGGTGTGGTGGTCATGGGCTGCCTCTCGTGGCGGGCCGCGCGGTGGTCCCGGACGGCTCCTCGAACTCCATGGTGGGAAGTACCATCCGATTCGGAAGTACGCACCTGAAGGTGCGTAGGGCACCTGGGAGGACGACCATGGCGACGACGACCGCGGCGCAGCAGCGCGAGCAGGCCCGGGTGGAGTACGACGCGTTCCTCGCGGCCTGCCCCAGCCGCCAGCTCCTCGACCGGGTGTCCGACAAGTGGGTCACCCTCGTCCTGTCGGCGCTGGGCACCGACGGCACGAACGCCCCGGGCGAGCGCTGTGGCGGTGAGCCCCGGGTGATGCGCTACTCCGAGCTGGCCCGCCAGCTCGGGGGGGTGAGCCAGAAGATGCTCACCCAGACCCTGCGCTCGCTCGAGCGCGACGGCCTCGTGACCCGGACCGTGGTCGCCAGCGTGCCGGTCACCGTCTCCTACGAGCTCACGGCGCTCGGGTTGTCCCTGCACGAGACCATGCGCGCGGTGAAGGACTGGGCCGAGGACCACATGGACCAGGTGCTCGCCGAGCGCGCGACGTACGACGCCCGGGTCGCCTGAGCGGCGTCCCGCCGGTTTTTCGACCCTCGTCGCCCGATACGCCTCCGAGAAGCCGGTCCGCCGCGACGGGTGCCGGGAAACCGGCGGACGAGCTCAGACCGCGTCGACGCCGGCGGGCTGCCAGAGCTGGACGGGGTTGCCCTCCGGGTCGTGCAGGTCGGCGAAGGTGCCGTTCGGGTAGGTCTCCGGGTCGACGACAACCTCCACCCCGGCTGCGCGGAGCTGCGCGACCATCGCCCCGAGGTCCGCGACGCGGAAGTTGACCGCCCACGGGTGGCCGGGCCCGCCCACGTGCGGGGCGTCGGCGGGCATCGGCGTGAACACGGTCGGGCCGGCCTGCTGCCACCACGAGGTGTCCCCGTACGACGCGGGCGCCGGGTCGACGCCGAGGTGGGTGGCGTACCAGCGGGCGAGGCCCTCGGGGTCCGCCGCCCGGAAGAACACATCGCCCAGGCCGGTGACCCGCTCCACGACCGCTCCCTCTCAGGCCAGGTCCGCGGCGGTGGTGAGCGCCACCGTCGTCTGCGTCCCGACCGTCTCGAAGCCGAGGCGGCGGGCGAGGGCGAGCGCGGCCACGTTCTCCGGCCGGCACCGCCACTGGGGGACGAGGCCGGAGTCGAGCGCGTCGTTCGTCGCCATCGCCCCGGCGAGCGTGCCCAGGCCGCTGCGGCGCACGGCCGGCGGGACCAGCACGCCGAGGTGGGCGAGGATCCCCTCCCACTCGTCGTAGCCGGAACCGGCGTCCGGGGCCTCGCGGTCGTCCAACAGCACGAACCGGTCGGAGCGCGCGCTGAGCCCGACCTCGGTCACGTCGTCCGGCGGGCACTGCCGCTCGAGGTCGTGGGCGGACTGCGGGTCGTCGGCGACCACGACCGTCTCCAGGGCGTCGTGCTCGAGGTAGACGTCCGTGAACCCCAGCACCGCCTCCCCGACCAGCCGCCCGCGGGCCCGGCCGCCGGGGGTCGGGGCCGTCAGCGCCAGCAGGCCCGAGCCCGACGCCAGCACGCTGTCGTCCACGCCGTCGGCCCGGTCGAGCAGCCAGTCCGGCCCGACCAGCACCCGGTGCTCCCACAGGCTCACGAACATGGCCACCGCGTCGTCGACCCGCGTCACCCGCCACGACGTGCCCGGCTCGAGGGCGTCGTCGGGCAGCCCCAGCCGCCGTGCCCACGCCAGCTCGACGATCGCGCGCGTCCCCGTCTCCACCCCGCGAGCCTAGGAGGCAGTCGCCGCGTTCGGCGAGGTGTCCCCCGGCGCGACCGTGTCGTCGACCAGGGCCTCGGCCAGTCGACCGTGGACGACGGCCGCGGTCGTCGACGGGTCCTGGTCCGAGGTGTCCAGCCAGAGCCCGATCCTGGGCGTGGCCGATCGCAGGTCCGCCACGAAGTCCTCGGGGCGCCAGGCCGGCCCGTAGCCCGTCTTCGGCCGCGCCGCCTCGCGCTCGGCGACGACGGCCGGGTCGGGGTCGAGCACGACCACGTACCGCGGCCGGGTGCGGATCATGGCGACGACGTCCGCGAGGACGGGACCGACGACGACGTCCTGCACCACCGCGGTGAAGCCCGCGTCCGCGTACGCGTCGGCCGCCGCCGTGGCGATCCGGTAGCGGAGCAGGAGCTGGGCGTACGCCTCGGGCGGCATCTCCGGGGACGGCTCGACCGCGCCGGAGACGACGAACCGGCGGAACACGTCGCCGCGCACGTGCACCGACCGGTCGAACCGTTCGGCGAGCAGCTGGGCCACCGTCGACTTGCCGGCGGCCATCACCCCGGTCACGAGGATCACCGCGCCACCCACGGCACGATCGTGCCGCTCCGGCGCCGCCCTGTCGATCACCCCGCGGCCGGGACGAGCGGCGCGCGGCTCGTCTCGTGCAGCCCGCGGCCAGTGGTCTCGGGCGCCATCACGTGGGAGACGACGGCACCGGCGACGCACACGCCCGCCGCGATCAGCATGCACGCGCCCGTGCCCAGCGTCGTGATGCCGACGGGGAGCAGGAAGGTCCCGACCGCGGCGGCCACCCGGCTGCACGCGGCGGCGATGCCGACCCCGGTGCTGCGGACCTCCGTCGGCAGCATCTCGATCGGGTAGACCGCGGTGAGGTTGGCCTGGAGCGCGTTGCAGAAGGAGAAGACCGCGAAGAGGGCCACGACGACCAGGCCCGGGGCGCCTCCCCACAGGCCGATGGCGGTGAGCGCGGCGGCCATCACCCAGAAGGTCGGGATGAGCTGCACCCGCCGCCCGACCCGCTCGATGGTCAGCATCCCGACCAGGGCGCCGAGGGCGGCGACGGCGTTCAGGGTGATGGTCCCGGCGGCCGGGTTCGCCAGCCGCAGGGACTCCAGGACGGTCGGGGCGAAGGTGAAGATCGCGAAGTACGGCGCGACGTTGCACCCCCAGAACACGCAGATGAAGGCGAGGCGCCGGCGGTTGCCCCTGCGGAGCAGCGCCTTCAGCCCGCCCTGCTCCTCCCCCTCGGCCCCGAAGTCCTCCCGGGCGAAGTAGCCCGCGCCGAGCCGGGAGTCCACGATGCGCTCGGCCTCGTCGGCGCGCCCGCGGCTGATCAGCCAGCGCGGCGACTCCGGCAGCCCGCGGCGCAGCAGCATCGTCACGAGGGCGGGGACGGCGCTGGTGACGAGGACCCAGCGCCAGGACAGGCCGACGGCGTCGAGCAGCACGTACGAGACGACGACCGCGAGCAGGTAGCCCACGTACCAGCTGACCAGCAGCCCGGACAGGCGCCGGCCCCTGCCCTTGGCCGGGGCGAACTCGGCCAGCATCGCGGCACCGATGGCGTACTCGGCGCCGATCGTCATGCCCAGCAGCACCCGGACGACGAACAGCTGCCAGGGTTCGGTGACCACGCCCTGCAGCGCGCCGAGCACGACGAACAGCAGCAGGTCGACGCTGAACATCAGCCGGCGGCCGTAGCGGTCGGTCAGGAAGCCGGCCAGCGGGCCACCGACGAAGATGCCGATCAGGGAGGACGCGCCGATCAGGCCGGCCTCGACCGGGCCGGCGCCCAGCGCGGTGGCGATGAAGGGCAGCGTCACGCTGACCACGCCGAGGTCGTAGCCGTCGACCCCCTCGCCCCACGCGCAGGCCAGGGTCAGTCGTCGGAGGAAGCCCGGCTTCGGCTCGGTCGTGGTCGCGGCGCTCACCAGACCGACATACCCGGGACCGCCGAGCCCGAAAACGCGGGGCTCAGCGGCCGGGAGGCTCGTGCAGGTAGCGCAGGACGGCCACGACCCGGCGGTCGGCCTGGTCGTCGGGGGCCAGGTCGAGCTTGGCGAAGATGCTTCGGATGTGCTTGTGGACCGCCCCGTCGGTGATGACGAGCGTGCGGCCGATGGCCGTGTTCCCGAGGCCCTCGGCCATCAGGGCGAGGACCTCGAGCTCGCGCGGGCTGAGCCGGGACAGGGCGCTGCGGGCCGTCCGGCGGGTGAGCAGCTGCTCGACGACCTCGGGGTCGATGGCCGTCCCGCCGTCCGCGATCCGGCGCAGCGCGACGAGGAACGCCTCGACCCGGCCGACCCGCTCCTTGAGCAGGTAGCCGAGCCCGGCCGCGCCGGTGGCGAGCAGGTCAGTGGCAAAGCTCTGCTCCACGTACGCCGACAGCACCAGCACCGCGAGCCCCGGCTGGCGTCGCCGGGCCTCGACCGCGGCGACGATGCCCTCGTCGGTGTGCGTGGGCGGCATCCGGACGTCGACGATGGCGACGTCGGGGTCGTGCTCCTCCACGGCGGCGAGCAGCGACGTCGCGTCCTCGGCGGTGGCGACGACCTCGATCCCCTCGGCGCGCAGCAGCAGGCTGAGCCCCTCCCGCAGCAGCGGGTCGTCCTCCGCGATCACGACCCGCACGGCAGCCGCACCTCCAGGACCGTCGGTCCGAAGGCCGGGCTGTCCAGGCGGAAGGTGCCGTCGTGCGCCTCCACCCGCCGCCGGATGCCGGCCAGCCCGGAGCCGCGACGCTCGTCGGCACCCCCGTGGCCGTCGTCGGCCACCCGGAGCAGGAGCTCGCCCGCCTCCGTACGGAGGTCGACCCGGACGAGCGCCGCGCCGCTGTGCCGGGTGTTCGTCACGGCCTCGGCCACGGCGAAGTAGGCGGTCGCCTCGACCGAGGCCGCGCACCGCTCCCGGAGGTCGACCTCGACGACGCACGGCACTGGCGCGCCCGCCGCGAGCCCGTCGACCGCCTCGGCGAGGCCGCGGTCCAGGACCGGCGGCAGGATGCTGCGGACGACGCCGCGGAGCTCGGCGAGCGCCTGCTCGGTCGCCGCCTGGGCCTTCTCGAGCAGCGCGTCCGCGGCCGCCGGGTCCCGGACCACCGCGCGACGGGCGGCGCCGATGAGCACGTTGGCCGCGACGAGCCGGTTCTGGGAACCGTCGTGGAGCGAGCGCTCGATGCGCCGGAGCTCGGCGGCGTGCGCGTCGAGCGCGGCGGCGCGCGTGCTGACGAGCTCGGCGACGCGCCGGGACAGGTCACCCCCGAGCGGAGCGAGCAGCGCGACGCCCGGCCAGCCCTGCAGGCGGGCGACCAGGGGCCCGAGGACCACGAACGCGACGGCGAAGACGAGGCCGAGGAGCGCGACGAGCAGGGCGTCGCCGAGCCCGTCGACGCGGGCGAAGACGACGCTCGGCGCGTGGTCGACCAGGCGGTACCAGAGCGGGAACGTCACGTCCTGCACGACCCACAGCGGCATCGTCAGCCCGAGCAGGCCGACGGCCACGCCGAACGTCGCGTGCAGCACGAGCCAGCCGAGCTCCCGGCGGACCACGGGGTCCTGGGCGGCCAGGCGGGCCGTGGCCGGCGCCGCACCGGCGGGCGGGAGCGGCCAGTCCGGGCGCGAGAGGCGGGCCCGCTCGCGGTCGGCGACGGCCCGCAGCAGCCGGAGCGTGACCGGCACGGCGAGCAGCCCGACCCCGACGAGGCAGAGGGCGGCGACCGCGAGGACGACGACCAGGACGAGCAGCGCGAGCACGCCGGTGGCCAGCCCCGCCAGGATCTGCTCCAGCGCGTCGACCGCCGCCCGTAGCCGTACGCCCCAGCCGGCGGACGCCACGACGGGACCGCCGCGATCCGCGGACCGCGGCAGCACACCCGCCCGGTGACCCTGCACGTCGCCGACCCTAGGCCAGCACGAGCGCCGGACCGGCCGTCCGGGCCGAAGAGTAGAGCCTGCTGCACCACGGTTCGGGCAGCCAGCGGGATCGTGCGGCGGGCCCCGGATTTCTAGCGTTGACGGAGTCCGATCCCTTCACCACCAGGAGCGCTCCGATGCCCTCGGAACCCTTGATCAACCACCTCTCCTCCCCAGCGGAGCCCCGCGTGACGACGCTCGTCCGTCGCCACCCGACCGCCGCCTTCTTCCTGCTCGCCTTCGGTCTCAGCTGGCTGGCCTGGGCGCCGTACGTGCTCGGCGGGACCGGGCTGGGGGTGCTGGGGTTCAGCGTGCCCGGCGGCCAGCTGCTGGGCGTGCTTCCCGGCGCGTTCCTCGGACCGCTGACGGCCGCGTTCGTCGTGACCGCGCTCGTCGACGGCCGCGCCGGCCTGCGGCACTGGGGAGCCCGGCTCGTGCGGTTCCGGGTCGGCTGGCGCTGGTACGTCGGCGTCCTGGTCGGCGTGCCGACCATCCTGGTCGCGACGACGATGCTGCTGCCCGCCTCGTGGGGCCACGTCGCGAACCCCGGCCTGAGCCTGCTCGCCCTCTACCTGCCGATGCTCGTGCTGCAGTTCTTCACCACCGCGATGGCGGAGGAGCCGGGCTGGCGCGACTTCGCCCTCCCCCGCCTGCAGGAGCGCTTCGGCGCCGTCCGCGGCACCGTGCTGCTCGGCACCCTCTGGGGCTGCTGGCACCTGCCGCTCTTCATGACCGACTGGGGCGGCTGGCCGGACGTCTCGCCGTGGGCGCCGATCGAGTTCGTGGCGGCCTGCGTCCCGCTCAGCCTCGTCATGACCTGGGTCTTCAACCGCACCGGCCAGAGCCTGCCGATCGTGATGATGCTGCACGCCGGCATCAACAGCACCTACAGCTCGGTGTGGACCACGATCTTCCCCACCCTGGACGTGATGCGCGACCCGCTGCACGTGCAGCTGGTCGCCACGAGCGTGATCGCCCTGGTGCTGATCATCGTCACCCGCGGGAAGCTCGGGCTCTCCACGACGTCCTTGATCGACACCGCCGGGCCCGTGCACGAGGAACGTCCGCTGGTCACGACCCCGACGCGTTGATCACGGTCCTAAGACCATGATCAGCGGACCAGCCCCGACTGGTAGGCGATCACCACGAGCTGGGCGCGGTCCCGCGCGCCCAGCTTGGTCATCACCCGGCTGACGTGCGTACGGGCGGTCGCCGGGCTGACCACGAGCCGGGCGCCGATCTCGTGGTTGCTCAGGCCCTCGCCGATCAGGGCGAGCACCTCGCGCTCCCGCTCGGTGAGGTCGCCGAGACGGTCGCGACCGCCACGGTTCACGGGGCCCCGCGCCGTGAACGACGCGATCACCCGCCGCGTCACCGACGGCGACAGCAGGGACTCCCCCGCCGCGACCAGCCGGATCGCCCGCAGCATGTCGGCCGGTTCCGAGTCCTTGATCAGGAAGCCGGCGGCACCCGCCTGCAGCGCGTCGAACACGTGCTCGTCGGTCTCGAACGTGGTCAGCACGATCACCCGCACGCCCGCGAGCGCGGGGTCGGCGACCACGGCCCGCAGCGCGGCGATCCCGTCCAGCCGGGGCATCCGGATGTCCATCAGCACGACGTCGGGGCGCACCCGCCGGACGACCTCCAGGCCGGCGCGGCCGTCCTCGCCCTCGCCCACCAGCTCCAGGTCGTCCTCGGAGTTGATCAACGTGCGCAGACCCATCCGGACCAGCGGCTGGTCGTCCACGACGACGACGCGGATGCGGCCGGCTGCGGCCGTCGACTCGCTCACGTCGGCATAACCTGCGCGGCGGCCACGACCGGCAGCTCGGCGTGGAGGACGAGCCCGCCGCCGGCGCCCGGCCCCACGTCCACGCGTCCGCCGAGGGACGCCGCCCGCTCCCGCATGCCGCGGATGCCGTTGCCCTCCTCGAGCCGCGGCGCGCCCGGACCGTCGTCGGCGACCTCGACGACCAGCGCGTCCGGTCGGCGCAGGACCCGGACCGTCGCCCGGGCCTCGCCCGCGTGCCGCACCACGTTGGTGAGCGCCTCCTGCACGATCCGGAACGCCGCCTGGTCCACCGCCGCCGGCAGCTCGCCCAGGTCCTCGGGCGTGCGGACGACGTCGATCCGTCGACCGGCCGCCCGCAGGGCCCCGACGAGGTCGTCCAGCCGGTCGAGCCCGGCCGTCGGCGCCCGCGGCTCGCCGGCCGGCTCCCGGAACATGCCCAGCGTGGTCCGCAGCTCGGCCAGGGCGTCGCGGCTCGAGCGGCGGATCGCCTCCAGGGAGGCGCTCACCTCGGGCGAGACCGGCTCGCCCGCGGCCCGCTGCTTGTCGAGCACGTGCAGCGCGACGCCGGCCTGCATCGTCACGACCGAAAGGCTGTGGCCGACGACGTCGTGGACCTCGCGGGCGATCCGCAGCCGCTCCTCGTACGCCGTCCGGCGCCGGTCCTCCTCGCGCTCGCGGTGCACGGCCTCGCGCCGCCCGCGGCGCAGCAGCGCGACGAGGACGGGCAGCACGGCGAAGGCGACGGCCATCACGAGCTCGGCGTAGAGGAGCGGGTCCAGCGCGCCGAGGTAGGTCTCGCCGACGTGCGCGGCGAGCACCACCGGCACGAGCAGGCCGAGCAGGCCCACCCAGCGGCGCAGCGGAAGCGTCACGGCCATCGGGTAGACGGTGAGCGCCAGCGCGACCAGCACCGGGCCGAAGAAGCTCGTGACGCCGAAGAAGCCGCCGACGCCGACCGCGCAGGCCACGAACGCGGCCCGCGGCCAGCGCCAGCGCAGCGCGACCCCGGCCGCCAGCAGCAGGAGGAACGGCACCGCGAGCCAGGACACGTCGCTGACCCAGAGGACCTCGTCGCCGCGCCGCCCGGGCCCCCCGCCGCCACCCGGGCCCCCGTAGCGCGGACCCCCGTACGGGGCGCGGCCGGTCTCGCGGTCCTGCCAGACCACGTGCGCCCCGACCCAGGCGAACCACGCGACCAGCAGCCCGAGAGCGGCGTTCAGCAGTAGCACCCGGCGCGATCGGGTCACGTCGCTCCTCCTCGGGTGCGTCAGGCCTGGACGTCGAACCTAGCGCCGCGACGCCCGGCCCACATCCGTCCCGGCGCGTAGCCGGCGTACGTCAGGAGGCGTACGCGAGGTGTCGCCTGCCGCCCGATGTGCGGGAGGCCCGACCGGGACATCGTTGAGGCATGCCACCACACGGACCCGGCGGGCCCGGACTCGACGCCGCCGCCCAGCACGCCCAGTGGGCCGCCCACGGCGGACCCTTCTTCCCGTTCCTCGGAGGTCTCATGTTCCTGCTCTTCCTGCTGCTGGTCGCCGGCACGCTGCTCTACCTGCGCAAGACCGGTCAGCTCGGCGCCCCGCCCTGGGCCCGCCGGGTCAGCCCGGAGCACGAGGCCCGGGAGATCCTGGCCACCCGCTTCGCGAGCGGCGACATCTCCAGCGACGAGTTCCTCGAGCGCGCCAGCGTCCTGAACTGGACGCCCGGGGTCGAGCCGCTGCCGGTCCCCCGCGGCCGCAAGCGCTGACCCTGCCGCCGTCGCGACGAGCGTCCCGCGGCGTCCGTCGGTAGGGTCGACGGATGCCGCGGGTCACGCTCAAGACGGTGGCGGCCGAGGTCGGGGTCTCCCCGGCCACGGTCTCCAACGCCTACAACCGCCCCGACCAGCTCTCGGCCGAGCTACGCAGCCGGATCCTCGCCGTGGCGGCGGAGCTCGGGTTCACGGGGCCGGACGCCGCCGGGCGAGCCCTCCGCACGGGCCGCTCGGGCGCGGTCGGCGTCCTGCTGACCGGACACCTCTCGTACGCCTTCTCCGACCCGTACGCCGTCGGCCTCTTCGCCGGGCTGGCCTCCGCGGTCGAGCGCACGACCTCGATCGTCCTGCTCCCGCTGCCCCTCGACGAGCACGGCGAGCCCGACCTGTCCGTCGTCCGGCGGGCCAACATCGACGCCCTGGCGCTGCTCTCCCTGCCGGCCACCCACCCCGTCGCCGACCTCGCCCGCGCCCGCGGCATCAGCGTCGTCACGACCGACCCCCTCGACGACCCGGACGCGAGCTGGGTGGCGATCGACGACCGGCGTACGGGGGTCCTCGTCGGCGAGCACCTGGCCGCGCTGGGCCACGGCGACGTGCTCGTGGTCGCTCCCGCCGAGGACGCGCCGGCGGGTTCGGCGGTCCAGGTGGTCGACCCGCCGCGGATCGCGATCGTCGACTACTCCTCCCGGCTCTCCGGGCTGTCCGACACCCTGGGCGGCCGGATCACGATGGTCACGGCCGGGCAGAACGACTTCGCCTCGGGCCAGCGCGTCGCGGAGTGGGTGCTGGAGCGCGAGGTCCTCCCGACCGCCGTCGTCGGGCTGAGCGACGTGCTGGCGCTCGGCGTGCTCGAGGGCCTGCTCGCCGCCGGCGTGGACGTCCCCGGCCAGGTCTCGGTCTGCGGCTTCGACGACATCCCGGCCGCCGCGCCCCGCGGCCTCACGACCGTCCGGCAGCCGATCACCGAGCGCGGCCACGAGATCGGCCGGATGCTCCTCGACCCCGACCAGGGACCGCGCCAGGTGATGATGCCGATCGAGCTCGTCGAGCGCCGGACCTCGGGGCCGGCGAGACCCGCCTGAGCGCGTCCGGTCTCCGGGCTAGGACTCGTCCTCTGGCCAGGGCATCGAGAAGGGCACGCGGGCGTCGCGGGTGAGCTCGGCGGTCCGGTGGAGCAGCTCCTCGGTCGACGCGACCCGCAGCAGGCTCTGGCGGTCCAGGTCGCCCAGCGGCGTGATGCCCGCGAGCTGCCAGCAGCGGTCCATCGGGTCCTCGGCGAGCTCCACGTCCGGCGACCAGCCCGTCTCGGCGAACTCCGAGGCCTCGGCCAACGTGCGCCGGACGAGCTGCTCGGTCTCGACGAGCAGCGGTTCGAGAGCCTCGTCCCAGACCAGGTCGGGCAGCACCCGTACCTCCGCGCGCGGGTGCGGGGCGTCGTCCAGCCACTCCACGATCTCGAAGCGGGTCGAGCCCTGAGCCGCGAGGCCCACGACCCCGTCCTCGGCCACGACCTGCAGGATGTCGGCCACCGTCCCCATGCCGAAGCGGTGGTCGCCGCCGCCGACCTCGAAGCCCCGCTCGATCAGGACCACGCCGAAGCGTGCGTCCTTCGCCGCCACGAGCTCGGAGAGCATCAGCAGGTAGCGCTCCTCGAAGACCCGGAGCTGCAGCGGCATCGCCGGGAGCAGCACCGAGCCGAGCGGGAACATCGCCATCTCAGCCACCGCCCCAGGGTGGCAGGGCGGACCCAACGGGCCGGACGCGGGACCCGTCACGCCCCCTGAGCTCGTCCGACGGAAGAAGCGCCGACCCGTTCCGGGCCCTTCGACAGGCTCAGGGGACGTCCTTGCGGCTGCGCGAAGGCGACCCTGCCTCGGCGCGCACTCCCTGAGCTTGTCGAAGGGCCTCGAAGAGGTCGGTGTCCTCTGTGCCCGTAAGGACGCCGACCCGTTCCGGGCCCTTCGACAGGCTCAGGGAACGTTCTTGCGGCTGCGCGAAGGCGACCCTGCCCCGCGCACGCCCCCTGAGCTTGTCGAAGGGCCTCGAAGAGGTCGGCGTCTGTCGTGCCCGAAAGGACGCCGACCCGTTCCGGGCCCTTCGACAGGCTCAGGGAACGTCTTCACGGCTGCGCGGAAGGCGACCCTGCCCGGCGCACGCCCCCTGAGCTTGTCGAAGGGCCTCGAAGAGGTCGGCGTCTGTCGTGCCCGAAAGGACGCCGACCCGTTCCGGGCCCTTCGACAGGCTCAGGGAGCGTCTTCACGGCTGCGCGGAAGGCGACCCTGCCCGGCGCACGCCCCCTGAGCTTGTCGAAGGGCCTCGACGAGGTCGGCGTCTGTCGAGCCCGCCCGGACGCCAACCCGTTCCGGGCCCTTCGACAGGCTCAGGAGAGAGGCGGGTCAGCCCCAGCCGGGGTCGGCCGGGCCGTCGCCGAAGTCGGGCACGTCGAGGCGCTCGCCGTCCTTGTTCGCGGAGTCCCAGGCCACGATCCCCGGCAGCGTGAACCGGGCGGCGCGCCAGGCGTTCACCGGCGGCTGGGTGTGCGTGGCGACCCCGCGGACGAAGTCGTCGGCCAGGAAGTGGTGGCTGCCCTCGTGCCCGTTCGGGGCGCCCTCGAACGCGGCCGGGAGGCGGGTCCGGTCGTGCACCTGCGCCATGCCGGACTCGAAGCTGTGCCGCAGGGCCGGGTCGATCCCCTCCAGCACCCGGGGGTCGGTGACGACGCCCTGGTGCGTGTAGGTCCGGAACAGGTCGCCGATGTCGGAGATCTCGTCGCGGGTGCTCCAGGAGGCGCCGGTCGAGGTCTGCTCCATCACGCCGTCGGTCCCGTAGAAGCGGAACCGGGACTCGTGCACCCGCGCGGGGTGCCCCACCCGACGGAACTCGTTCGTCCGCATCGTGCCGCCGTCGGCGAGCCCGAAGAGGGCCGTCATGTTCGAGAACTCGTTGCCCCACAGCGAGACGCCCGCGTCGAAGACCCCGTCGCCGCGGTCGTCGCGGATCCCGAGGCAGGACACCGAGGTCGCGTGCGTCGGGAGGACGCCGAGCACGCCGCCGACGGCGTGGGTCGGGTAGAGCATGGGCGGGTACGAGGCCGTCGACTTCCAGGCGTCGCCCCCGCTGAACTGGTAGGCGGCGTAGAAGCCGTTGTCCATGTCGTGCACGTAGTCACCCTCGGCGTAGAAGACGCGCCCGAACGCCCCGTCGGCCCGCTGCGCCCGCGCCCACACGACGGCCGGGTTGTAGTAGCTGGTCTCGCCCATCATGTAGACGAGCCCGGTCTGCTCGACCTTGGCGACGATGGCCGCGATCTCGTCCACCGTCAGGGCCATCGGCACCGCGGAGTAGACGTGCTTGCCGGCGTCGAGCGCCCGCAGGACCAGCTCGGCGTGGGTCCAGCGCTGGGTGAAGACACCGACCGCGTCGCAGTCGGAGGCCAGCAGCTCGTCCACGTCGGCGTACGAGCCGGCGAGGCCGTAGCGCTCGACGTGCTCGGCGGCGCGCTCCGCGACGAGGTCCGTGACGTAGACCGCCTCCACGTCGGGGTGCAGCTGCCAGAGGTGGATGAAGCTCCCGGCGAACTGTCCCGTCCCGATGACACCGATCTTCACGTCGTGCCCGTCCTTCCCCGTTGCCGGGTCGTAGTGGGCCGAACGTCGGCCGCCCGCACAATCTAAACGATTAGACCGCTCTCCTGTCCACCCCGCGCGTGCGAGATTGGCCCCGTGTCGCAGACCCCACCGGGCGGTGCCGACGAGGGACCCGTCGTGCTCGTCCAGATCACCCCGCGGAGCTACCGGGTCCGCAGCGTCGCCGCCCTCGTCGCCGGGGCGGTCTGGACCCTCGTCGCGGTCGTGCTCGAGGCCCAGGACGCCGGCTCCGGGCCGAACCCGTTCCTCGGCGTGGCCGTCATCGGCTACGGAATCTGGTGCGCCGTCCAGGCCCGCCACCAGGTCACGCGAACCCTGCTGCGCGTCGACCGCGAGGGGTTCCGGTCGGACGAGGGCGCGTACGACCGGGGCTGGGCCGGCGTGGTGATGGTGTGGGTCGGGTCGTCCACCGGGCTGCGGCTCCCGGTCGTCGTCTCCCCCACCGTCAGCGTGTTCACGGGCGGCGGTGTCGACTTCGCGCGCCGAGCCGGCACCGCGCCGAAGCCGCTGCACACCCTCCCGGTGGGCGGGACATGGACGGTCGACCGGCTCTGCGCACAGCTGCGGGAGATCACCGACGTCCCCGTCGTCGACGGCACGAAGACCTCCCGGCGCCGGGCCGCGGCGGCGCTCGCCGCACCGCACGTGCCCTGACCCGCACCACGGGACCCGGAGCGTACGAGGGCGGTGCCGAGAGCCCGGGCGGGCGCGGCTAGTTTGCTCGGATGGCCAGTCGGATCGGCGAGCTCGTGCTCGCGTGCCGCGACCCGGAGGCGTTGGCGCGCTTCTGGTGCGAGGTCCTCGACTTCGTCGTCCTCGACCGTGAGGACGACGGCAGCATGCTCGAGATCGGTCCGCGCTCGGGCTGGGGCGGCGCGCAGGCGACGATCATCCTGAGCCGCGAGGCCGAGCCGGCACCGGCGCGGTCCCGCCTGCACATCGACCTGAACACGACCGACCGCGACCAGGAGGCCGAGCTCGAGCGGCTCCTCGCGCTCGGGGCCCGGACGGCCGACGTCGGTCAGACCGGCGAGGAGTCCTGGCACGTCCTCGCCGACCCCGAGGGCAACGTGTTCTGCCTGCTCCGGGCCCGGCTCGACCCCCTCTGACGCCGGTCGATCCCGACCTCCCTGCACCATCCCGCACCACGAGAGGCACATACGTGAAGGCACTGTTCATCGGCGGCAACGGCATCATCAGCTCCGAGAGCAGCCGGCTCGCGATCGCGCGCGGCTGGGACCTCACGCTGCTGAACCGCGGGGTCGACGGCACCCGCCCGCCGATCGAGGGCGCGACGAGCATCGTCGGCGACGCCACCGACCCGGCGTCGGTGCGCGAGGCGGTCGGGTCGCGGACGTTCGACGTCGTCGTGAACTTCCGCGCCTTCACCCCCGACCAGGTGCAGGCCGACGTCGACCTGTTCGCGGGACGCACCGGCCAGTACGTCTTCATCAGCTCGGCGTCGGCCTACCGCAAGCCGGTGGTGCGGCTCCCGATCTCCGAGTCCACGCCGCTGCGCAACCCGTTCTGGCGCTACTCCCGCGACAAGATCGCCTGCGAGGACCTGCTCGTCGCCGCGTATCGGGAGGACGACTTCCCGATGACGGTCGTGCGGCCGTCGCACACGTACGACCCGACCCTGATCCCGCTCGAGGGCGGCTGGACGGTCATCGACCGGATGCGGCGCGGGCGGCCCACGGTCGTGCACGGCGACGGCACGTCCTTCTGGACGCTGACGCACTCCCGCGACTTCGCGAAGGGCTTCGTCCCGCTCCTGGGCGACCCGCGCGTGGTCGGCGACGACGTGCACATCACCACCGACGAGCACCTGACCTGGGACGACGTCGCGCGCGGCCTCGCGCGGGCGGCCGGTGCGGAGGCCGACATCGTGCACGTCGGGTCCGAGCGGCTCGGTCGGGCGATCCCGGCGTGGAAGGACGGCATCGTCGGCGACAAGGCCCACTCGTTGATCTTCGACAACAGCAAGATCAAGACGCTCGTGCCCGACTTCGTCGCGACGACGACCTGGGTGCAGGGCGCGCAGGAGATCGTCGACTGGTACGACGCGCACCCCGACCAGCAGGTCGTCGACGAGGCCCTCGACGCCCAGCTCGACCAGCTGGCCGCGGACGAGACCGCCTGAGCCCGGGTCCGGGCCCACCGCTCAGGCGGGGCGGTCCCGGCGCGTCGGCCCGAGCGTCAGCCGGGGCAGGACGCGTCCCACCAGCGGGCCCACGGCCAGGGCGTAGACGACGGTCGCGAGCCCGACCGTGCCGCCGAGCAGCCAGCCGATGAGCAGCACGGTGCCCTCGATCAGCGTCCGCGCGAGGTAGAGGGGCAGGCCGAGCCGGACCAGCCCGGTCATCAGCCCGTCGCGGGGACCCGGCCCCCAGCCGACGCCGACGTAGAGCCCGGTGCCGACGGCGACGAAGGCGACGGCCAGGACCACGAACAGCACCTGCAGGGCGAGCGCGTCCGGCGTCGGCAGCCACGCCACCCCGAGGTCGAGGACGGGCCCGACCACGAGCGCGTTGGCGACGGTCCCGAGGCCCGGCCGCTGCCGGAGCGGGATCCACAGCAGCAGCACGACGACCGAGCTGATCACGGTCACCTCGCCCAGCGTGAGCGTGACGTGCCGGCTGACGCCGAAGCTGAAGACCGTCCACGGGTCGAGCCCCAGCCCGCCGTGGACGAGCAGCGCGAGCGCCAGGCCGAAGAGGACGAGCCCAACCAGCAGACGCAGGCTCCGCACCACCGGCCGGTCGGCGAGGCGGCTCCGGCTCAGCTCCACCACTGCCCCCGTACGCCTCTGCTCACGCGGAGAACCTAAGTCGCCGCCGCCCCGGGGCGGCGGTTTTCTCACGCCACGGGGACACGTAGGCCTAACGGTCGTGAGCGGCTCTCCTCCTCGATCGCCTCGAGCGACCGCGGTGGCGGTGGCCCCGACCCACCGGCCTGAGAGAAGGTGGGGGCGTGCCGCAGCCCCCCGAACCCGCACGCCGCGCGACGGCGGCCGAGGTCGCGCGGCTGGCCGGGGTGAGCCCGGCGGTGGTCAGCTACGTGCTCAACGAGGGCCCCCGCCCGGTGGCGCCGGCCACCGCGGAACGGGTGCGGGAGGCCGTCCGGCAGCTCGACTACCGGCCCAACCGGGCAGCGCGGGCGTTGCGGGTCGGTTCGACCGGAATGGTCGGCCTGGTCCTGCCCAGCGTCACGAACCCCTTCTTCGCGGCCTTCTCGGAGGCCTTCCAGGCGGCCGCCCACGACGAGGGGCTGGCCGTGATCACGGCGAGCTCGGACGCGGTGCCGGACCGGGAGCAGGAGCTGGTCGAGAGCCTGCCGCGGCACGGCATCGACGGCGTCGTCGTCGCCACGGTCATGCACCTCACCGGTCGCCCGCCCGCCGTGGCTCCCGGGGTGCCCACGGTCGTCGTGAACGCGCCCTTTCCCGTGCCCGGCGTCCACGCGCTCGGCCCGGACACCCGCCAGGGCGCCGAGCTGGCCGTCGAGCACCTGCTCACCGTGCACGGGCACCGCTCGGTCGCGATGGTCAGCGGCGAGGTCGCCGCCGAGCGACCCGTCGCCCGCGAGCTGGGGTGGCAGCAGGCCCTCGCGGCGGCCGGCGCCGAGCCGGGGCCGGTCGTCCGGGTCCCGTTCGAGCGCTCCGGCGGGCAGGACGCCGCCGCCGAGCTCCTCGCGCTGCCGAACCGCCCGACCGCGGTCTTCGCCACGTCCGACGCGCAGGCCTTCGGCCTCCTGCACGGCCTCTGGTCCGCCGGCGTCCGCGTCCCCGAGGACGTCGCCGTCGTCGGCTTCGACGGGACCGACGACGGCGCGTACGCGGTCCCGCCGCTCACCTCGGCCCGGCAGCCCGTCGCCGCCATGGCCGAGGCCGCGCTCGACGCCCTCCGTCAGCCGGCCGGGGAGTCGCACCGGCTGTTCGCCCTGGACCTCGTGGTCCGCACGTCCTGCGGCTGCCCCGGCGCCTAGACCCGCCTAGTGCTTGCGGTGGTGCGGCTCGTCGTGGCGGCGCCCCACCGGCCCGTCGGCGGGGGCGACGCGGCGCGTGCCGTGCGGGGTCCGCCAGCTCGTCGCGTACGCCGGCTCCACGTCCGGGTCGACGCGCGGGTCGGGCAGGCCCGAGGTCGGGACCGGCGTCAGGTAGTAGTCGGCCTGCACGCGCTTGCGCGTGACGTCGAGGACCACGAAGCCGTGCCCGATGCCGTCGAGGTAGCGGACCCACGGGTTCGTCGCGGCCACCGCCGTGGTCAGGCCGCGGGTCGTCTGGACGGCCGTCGGCACGGGAGCGGTCTTCGCGGACGCCCGGACGAGCTCGTAGAAGCCGTCGCTCGTCACCGACGGGCACACGAACTCGACCCCGGCCGACCGGTAGCCCGCCTTGCGCTCCACGGGCACGTCCATCGCCCACGACGAGTGGATGTCGCCCGTCAGGAACACGGCGTCGCCGTGGCGGCTGTCGTGCTCGTCGAGGTGGTCGATCAGCCTCGTCTGGTCGGCCTGGTAGCCGTCCCACTGGTCGGAGTTCAGGTAGTCCCCGGCCGGCAGCCCGAGCGCGGCCCCCGGGAAGCGGATCGGGGTGAAGATCACCTGGTTGCCGACGAGGTGCCAGGAGCGGCCCTTCTTCGCGACGGCCTTCTCGAGCCAGCGCAGCTGCTCCGGCTCCGGCAGGTGCCGGTCGGCGTCGGCGAGCTCGGCGGCGACGGCCGGCGCGCTGCTGGGGATAAACCCGCCGCCCGTCTTCGTGAACCCGGCGACGTCCACCTGCGCGCTGCGGTTCTGGCGGGTCTCCAGCACGGACAGGTCGGCCAGCTTGCCGAAGGTGAACCGCTTGAAGAAGCGGGTGCCCTGGTGGTCGACCGTGTGCTGGTTCGGCAGGCGGAACGGCATCCACTCGAGGTAGGCCTCGTACGCCTGGCGCCGGCGCGTGAGGAAGTCGCCCTCGGCCCCGGGGGTGTGGTTCTCGGCGCCGTCGCTCCACGCGTTGTTGGCGACCTCGTGGTCGTCGAAGATCGTGATCCACGGGTGGCGGCGGTGCGCGAGCTGCAGGTCGGGGTCGGCCTTGTGGAGCGCGTGCCGCAGCCGGTAGCCCTCCAGGTCGACGGTCTCCGTGGCCGGGATGCCGTCGCGCTTGCCGACGAGGTCCGCGGGCCCGTAGCGGTCGGGTCCGTTGCCGTACTCGTAGACGTAGTCGCCGACGTGCAGGACGAAGTCGAGGTCGTCACGCTCCCCCAGCGCCCGGTAGGCCGTGAAGTAGCCGCCGGTGTAGTTGCTGCACGAGACCAGCGCGAAGCGCAGCGCGTGCTCGCGGCGCGGCTCGTCGGGCGCGGTCTGCGTACGCCCGACCGGGCTCCACTCGCCGGCGGCGCGGAAGCGGTACCAGTAGCGCGTGTAGGGCCGCAGGCCGTGGACGTCGACCTTGACCGTGTGGTCGGACTCGGCGCGGGCCGAGGCGGTCCCGCGCTTGGCCACGTGGCGGAAGTGCTTGTCGTACGCCAGCTCCCAGCGCACGCGCAGCGGCTTCCCGATCCCGGAACCCGGCGTCGCGACCGGCCCGTCCGGCGTCTCCGGCGGCGGGGTCGCGCGCGTCCACAGCACGATCGCGTCGCCGGTCGGGTCGCCGCTGGCCACGCCGTAGCCGAAGACCCCGTGGTGCGCGGGCGCCGCCGCGGCCTCGAGGTCGAAGGTGCGCAGGCTGCCCAGGCCCCCGGAACCGGCCGCGACGGCGGCCGCGAGCGCCGCGCCCTTCAGCACGGTGCGGCGGGTCGGGGTGGTGCTCGGGACGGGGGTGGTCAGGCCGGTGGGCTCGTTCGTCGGGCTGGCCGGTTTGGGGGGGTTGGTCACGAGGGGTGAGCCTGCTCCTCCCGCATGAACGGCGCGCGGCGGCCAGGCGAATGTCGTCCGACGGATCCGACGCGCGGCGCCGCCTCCGCGGCACGGGGTGGACCGCCGCCTAGCCTGCCGCGGTGAGCCCCCTCGACCGCTACAACGGCGACGTCCTCAGCGCCGGCTGGAACGCGCCCCGCAAGCCCGTCAGCGAACCGCTGACCCTCGAGCGCGACCTCGTCGTCGAGGACGCCACCACCGGCTTCTGCGGCGCGGTGCTGCGCTGGGAGAACGGCATCGTCCAGCTCGAGGACCGCCGCGGCAAGGTCCGGAGCTTCCCGCTCGGCGCCGGCTTCCTGGTCGACGGCCGCCCGGTGACGCTGCAGGCTCCCGTGCGGGCGGCCTCGGCCCGCGGCGGGAAGCGGACGGCGAGCGGTTCGGTGGCCACGCCCGGCGGCGACAAGGCCAAGGTGGCCCTGCCGAGCCGGATCTACGTCGAGGGCCGCCACGACGCCGAGCTCGTGGAACGCATCTGGGGCGACGACCTGCGCCACGTGGGCGTGGTCGTCGAGTACCTCGGCGGCATCGACGACCTCGCCGGCGTGGTCGAGGAGTTCGCACCGGGGCCGGGGCGTCGGCTCGGGGTGCTCGCCGACCACCTGGTGCCGGGCAGCAAGGAGACGCGCATCGCGCAGGCCGTGGAGCGCGGCCGGTACGGCCAGTGGGTCCGCGTGCTCGGCCACCCGTACGTCGACGTCTGGCAGGCCGTGAAGCCGGAGCGCGTCGGGCTCAAGCGCTGGCCCGACATCCCCCGCGACGTCGAGTGGAAGGCCGGCATCTGCGAGGTGCTCAAGCTGCCGCACGCGGACCAGGCCGACATCGCCCGCGCCTGGCAGGCGATCCTCGGCCGGGTGCGGTCCTGGAACGACATCGAGCGCCCGCTGCTGACCACGGTCGAGGAGCTGATCGACTTCGTCACGGTCGACCACGTGGCCCAGGACACCTGACCAGGAGGGGTTTTTCCGGGCTGGGACTCACCCCGGCGACGGACGTCAGGGAAGTTCCCCACTCTTCCCACCCGCGCACCGGGCCCGCTGAGAAGGTGTGGTTCCCGGCGTGGCCCCCCCGCGCCGGACCACCTCCGTCCCGGGTGACCCTCCCCGCCCGGGACGGACCCCCGTGTCCGCACGGGCGCGGGCGTCAGCCGCTGGTCCGGGTCAGGGTGGGCACCGCCGGGGACCGCGAGTCGACGAGGTCGGCGCGGGCCAGCACCAGGCTCAGCCCCCGGGACCCGCGGGTGAAGGGCACCGAGAGCACCGCGAGCACGGCCGGGACCGACAGGACGAGCGCGACGAGCTGCCAGGGACTCTCGCCGTCGACGACCGCGCCGAGCGCGAAGGACAGCGCCCAGCCGGTGCCGACGGCTGCGAGCAGCAGGCGGCGGACGAGGGAGGGCGGGCTCCCCCACCGGGGCCGGAGCCAGACCAGCCGCTGCCCCAGCGAGGCCCCGCGACGGGTGAGCACCGGCACGACGAAGGTGGCCACCCCCGCCAGGAGCGTGGGCACGGCCGGCGCGAGCCCGCCGAGCAGCGAGGCGTCGGGCAGCTCCAGCAGCTCGGCGAGGACCCGGCCGACGAAGGCGACCACCGCGGAGGAGACGGCGAAGACGGCCGCGTCGACGACCATGCCGGTCCAACGCCGGACGACGGTGACCCGCCGCGGCTCCAGCCGGCGGGGCACGAGCTGGGCCGGCATCGGGAGCCAGGCGAGGAAGCGGGGCGCGAGCAGCGCACCGACCAGCGCTCCCGTCGTGTTCGCGATCAGGTCGTCGACGTCGGCGACGCGGTAGGAGCAGGCGTAGAGGCCCCAGAGCGCGGTGCCCTGGCTGACCTCGACGACGAGCGAGGTGAGCAGGCCGAGCAGGACCGTGGTGCCCAGCCGCCGCCCGGCGAACCGTCGCACGAGCAGCCCGAACGGGACGAACAGCGCCACGTTGAACACGACCTGCAGCGTGACCGCGCTGGTCAGGGTGGCCACGACCCCGAGCCCCGCGGTCTGGCGGGCGATGTCGTGGACGAACGTGAACGGCACGAGCTGCACCCGGGTGCCCCCGCGGGGGCCGCAGTTCTCGGTGGTCGGGGGCAGCGGGAGCGTCGTGTAGGCGACGAGCGCGACGGCGTACACGCAGACCGCGGAGACCGCGAGGACCCGGCGCGCGCTCAGCCGCCCGAACCGTCGGTACTGCACGACCAGGACGGGCACGAGCAGCACCGCGAACAGCGCGAGCCCGCCCAGGACGGCGACGTCGAAGGGCAGGCTCCACCGGCTCACCTGCTGATCATGAGGGTTCCGGGCGCTGCGCCGTTACCGTGACGGGGTGGTGAGCCTGGCGATCGGTGCGGTCTTCGTGGTGCTGTACGCCGTCTACCGCCGACGCGACCGCCGGCTGCTGCGCAACGGCGTGTTCCTGGTGGCCGCCGCGTGGTTCCTCCTCTCGGGGGCGTTCACGCTGCTGGCCGGCGTCTCCCCCGCCTTCGGGCTGGGGGTGGTGCTCCTGGTCGGCCTCGCCCCGCTCGCCGTCGTGGTCCTCGCGGGCTTCGCCATCGCCAACGGGGTGAAGGTCATCCGCGCGGAGGGGCTGTCGCTCGCGACGAGCCTGTCGCTGCTCGCCGGTCTCGCGCTCCTGGTCCTGCCCGTGGTCGGGGCCCTCCTGTTCCTCACCCGGAACCCGTTCGGCATCGGCGCCGCCGCCCTGCTCTTCCTGCTGAGCGCGTACGCGGGCGTGGTGTTCGTCGTGTTCCTCGTCTACTCCGTGGTCTACGGCCGGACCGCCGAGCGGGTCCGGCCGGCCGCCCTGGTCGTCCTGGGCTCCCGCATCATCGACGGGCGGGTCCCGCCGCTGCTCCGGAGCCGGCTCGACCGGGCCCTGGACCTCTACCGCCGCGCCGCTGCCGAGGGCCGGCCGCCGCTGCTCATCCCCTCCGGCGGGCAGGGCGACGACGAGTCCCGGTCGGAGGGCGCGGCGATGGCCGAGTACCTGCTCGCGCAGGGCGTCGACCCGGCCGACGTCCGGCCCGAGGTGGAGGCACGCAACACGCGCGAGAACCTGCTGCTCTCCGCCGCCGTGCAGCGGGACGCCGGGCGACCGGGCCCGGCGCTCGCGGTCACGAACAACTACCACGTGCTGCGGACGGCGATCCTCGCCCGGGAGATCGGCAGCGACACCCAGGTCGTCGGCTCGCCGACCGCGCGCTACTACGTCCCCAGCGCCTTCCTGCGCGAGTTCGTGGCCGTCGTCGTCGAGCACCGCACGCTGCACCTCCTGCTGGTGGTCCCCTTCGCCGCGCTCATCGTCGTCGGCATGGTCGCCATCAACGTCGTCTCCTGAACCGCCGGCTACCGGTACGCGGGGACGAGCGCGGTCCAGCGCTCGCGCCACGCCGGCGCGGCCGCCTCCGACGACCAGCCCTCCGGGTGCACCGGACCGGCGCCGGACACGGACCGGCCGAGGTCCTCCAGGTGCGCCTGCCACCCGGCCCCGTAGTAGTGCAGCTCGTCCCCCGGCAGGCCGCGCTCCTCGACGACGAGCCGCGTACGCGAGCCCTCCGCGGTCAGCCACGCCTCGATCTGCGTCTCCTCGTCGGTGCCGGGGTGACCGGTGACGAGGAGGTGGTGGGGGGCGTCGCAGACGTCGATCCGCAGCGGCCCCGACCACGTGCTGGTGAAGACGGCCTGGACCGTCGCGCCCAGCTGCGGTTCACCCTGGAGCTGCGCCATCCACCGGGCCAGCCGCTCCGGCCGGGTGCACGCCTCCCAGAGGTCGTCGACGTCGGTGTCGTACACGTCCTCGACGCGCACCGCGCCGCGCTCGTCGTCGAGCGCGCGCATGGTTCCGGTGGTGGTCATCTCTGCTCCTTCTTGCCTCGGGCGATCTCCGTGTGCAGGGCATCGAGCCGGTGCTCCCACAGGGCGCGGTAGCCGGCCAGCCAGGTGTCGACCTCGACCAGCGCCTCCGGGCGGAGGGTGTAGATCCGCCGCTGGGCCTCCTGCCGGGCCTCCACGAGCCCCGCCTCGCGCAGGACCCGCAGGTGCCGCGAGACGCCGGGCCGGGCGATGGGGAGGGCGTCGGCCAGCTCCCCCGCCGTGGCCGGACCTTCCCGCAGGATCTCCAGCACGGTGCGCCGGCTGAGATCGGCCAGGGCCTGCAGCACCGCGTCCATGGCTTGAACGTAGCCGGTCAGTTATGTAACCGTCAAGGTACTCAAGGCGGCCTCGTGCAGAACGGGCGCGCTGCGAGGATGGCGCCGTGACCCGTACGCCGCTGCACGCCGCCGACGCCCCCGAGCCCGTCGGCCCCTACTCCCAGGCCGTCGTCGTCGAGGGCGGGCCGGTCTACCTGTCCGGGCAGACCCCCATCGACCCGACGACGGGCCGGCTCGTCGACGGCGACCTCACGGCGCAGGTCCAGCAGGTCTTCACCAACCTCGAACGGGTGCTGGCGGCCGGCGACCTGACCTTCGCCGACGTGGTCAAGGTCAACGTGTTCCTCGTCGACATGGCCGACTTCACCGCGATGAACGCGGTCTACGCGTCGGTGTTCGACGCCCCCTACCCCGCGCGGACGACCGTCGCCGTCGCCGGGCTGCCGCTCGGCGCACGGGTGGAGATCGAGCTGGTCGCCCTCCGGGCCTGACCCGGGCCCGCACGCGTACGACCCGCCGCGAGGTCCCGCGCCGGCCCCCCGGTAGCGTCCCGGCCGTGCCCGCCGACGCCCCCACGGTCCTCGCCACCTCGGGTGGTTTCGTCGAGTCCACCCGCCTGGCCTGGGAGGTCGGTCCGCTGACCCGCCACGCGGTCGAGCTGGCCGGGGTGAGCGGCCGCGCCCCGCGCGTCTGCTTCCTCGCCACCGCCGCCGCCGAGGACCCGGCCCTGATCACGACGTTCTACGACAACGCGTGGCGCCAGGGCTGGGTCGGGAGCCACCTGGCGCTCACGTCGATGCCGAACGTGGACGACGTCCGCGCGCACCTGCTGGCCCAGGACGTCGTCTGGGTGTGGGGCGGCAGCGTCGCCGGCCTGCTCGCCATGTGGCGGCTGCACGGCCTGGACACGATCCTGCGCGAGGCCTGGCAGGGCGGCGTCGTCCTCACCGGCGTCTCGGCCGGGTCGATCTGCTGGCACGTCGGCGGGACCACGGACTCGTTCGGCCCGCCCCTCCGCCCGGTGACCAACGGTCTGGCCCTGCTCCCCTTCTCCAACGGCGTCCACTACGACAGCGAGCCGGGCCGGCGCCCCCTGTTCCAGCGGCTCGTCGGCGACGGGACCCTGCCCGCTGGCTACGCGACCGACGACGGTGCCGGCCTCCTCTACCGCGGCACGACGCTCGTCGAAGCCCTCACCGAGCGCGACGGCGTGGGCGCGTACAGGATCGAGAGCGACGGTTCCGGGGGCGCGGTCGAGACCGCCCTCGACGTTCGGCGCCTGGGCTGAGGGCGAGGAGCGCGCTCGCTCACGGCGTCAGTCCGCGCTCCGGCTCGAGAAGCGGTCCGTGCCGCAAGAAGGCCCTTCACTGCGAATGCTCTGCGGGCGGGTCTAACGAGACGTGCGCCGACCGTGGTGCACATCGCTCGATCCGATCGCTTCTGCCGCGCATCACGGACGGCTTACGGCGTGGTCGGCACATGCAGGATGCTCCCTGGTCGTGTTCCGCTCGAGACGGGTTTCCTTGCCCTGCGTCCGCCAGCTGCCCAGCACCCAACCTTGGTGTCAACCGTAGCCTCGTGTGCGTCTTCCGGTGCAGTTATTGTCTTGCTACATTGAGACAAAAGTGGTGCAAAGCAGGAGGCTGGAATGGACACTCCGATCGTCGTCATGACCTCGACCGTGGCGGCCGCCTGCGCGGTCGCGTTGTTGATCGGTCGGAGACCGAGCGCGCGGGCGTGGTACGCGCGGCGGTGGATCAGCCAGCAGGACGCACCTATCACGCCGGAAGTGGCGGACGAGGTGACCGCGGTCCAGTGGCGTACCTTCGCCGGAACGCTGGCCGGGGGGATGGTCGGCATGCTGGCCAGCATCCCGAGCAGCGTGTGGTTCGAACCGTCCGACGATGCGAGCCTGGCAGTGACTTCGGCCACCGGCATCCTGCCGTTCGCGTTGATGTGCGTCGGCGCCGGGATCGGCGGATTCCTGGCCGCGGCGCCGGACGTTCGCGGACCGGTACGGGTCGCGTCCACCCATGCGCCCCGGCTCGCCGACTCCGTCCATTGGTCCGCGCTCCTCGTGATACGTGTGCAGATGGCCCTGCTGATTGCCGCCGCTCTCGCCGCCACCCGGTACGACACCTGGACTGGGAACAGCTTCGGCCCGGTTCAACACGCCCTGCTGGTGGGCGCGATCATGGGCCTCCCCGCCGTGTGGGTCGTCGTCGAGGTCGTCGCCCGCCGCCTGGTCGCCGCCCCGCAACCGAGTCCAGACGCGATCAGCTTCTTCTGGCGTGATGCCGTCCGAGGCGACCTGCTCCGCCAGCTCTGGCGTCTGCCCGCCGCCCTCGGCTTCCTGGTGCCGCCCCTGATCTCGGAGACCCTTCCCCGCTCGTACGGCACTCCGGCCCAAGGCATCGGACCCGATGTCGTCTTTTGGATCAGCCTGACCTTCCTCGTCTTCTCCCTGCTCGCCCTGGTCCTGCTTAACGTGACCCCGAGGACGAAGCGCCGCGCCACCCTTCTGCGGGACGCCCAACTTGGGATGGCAGGCACGAAGGCGACCCTGGCCTCGATCACCCCGTCGAATGCTGGCCGGTCGGGCACGGGTCCTGCGGCGAACGAGGGCGTGCGTTCCTGATGCTGCGCGTCGACACCTCTTCCGCGGTTCCCCCGTTCGAACAACTTCGGGTCCAACTCCTCGAGCAGATCGCGTCAGGCGATCTGGCGCCCGGTACCCAGCTCCCCACCGTCCGCCGCCTGGCCGCTGACCTCGGACTCGCACCCAACACTGTCGCCCGGACCTACCGCGAACTCGAACAAGCCGGCCTCGTCCAGACCGCCCGGCGCCGCGGCACCATCGTCGCCGCCCCCCTTGGCCAGACCCGTATCGACGCCCACCACGCGGCCGAAGCCTTCGTCCGCCACATGCGAGCCCTCGGCCTCGACACCACCGACATGGTCCAACTAGTCCGACAAGCCGCGACGAGCTGAACGAACCGGCAGCGGTCAGATTCTGCTGCTGTGGATACCCGCGCATAGCCCACCAGGAGTTGATTCATCGCTCCGGTCTGGGGGCTCTCGGAACACGGTCGGCTTGCGTGCTCCGCACGACGGTCGGCTTGCGTGCTCCGCACGACGGTCGGCTTGCGTGCTCCGCACGACGGTCGCCTTGCGTGCTCCGCACGACGGTCGCCTTGCGTGCTCCAAACGACGGTCGGGCTAACGACGACTCGGGCGCCGCGAGATGACGGCGCGCCAAGCGGGCGAGCGGCGGCTCCGCGGCTCATTCAGCCGCCAGCCGCCAGCCGCCGCGTCGACGATGTCGCTCGAGGTCACTCCCACAGTTTCGTGGGCCAGCCGGAAACGAGGACTGTCCTGTGCCCGAAATCAAGAACACGCATCACCGGACCAAGCCGGGCGCGACGCCTGACGGCTAGGACAGACTGGCCTCGATCTGCGCGGCCAGGACTTCGGGTGCATTGATCCAGGCGGCTGACGGCGCATCGATCAGACGAAACCGGCCCTGCCGGGTCGGTTGCTGCTCTGCGAACCGTGCGAGCCCGGTCGACTTTCGGAACCAGACTTCTACGTCGTCGCCCCCATTGAGCCACGGCTGGTACCAGTCGAGGACCCGGCTACCGAGTCCCGAACTGTCATGCAGGTCGGAGTCGATCGGCTCTTTTCTCCGGGTGGCCTCCGCCATCGCGGTCGTCCACCGTCGCTGCTGGTCGTTCGACGCTAGGTCGCGGAACAAGCCTTCGGTTGCGTCGACTGATCGGCCTGAGGCGAACTGGGGGAGTCGCTTGGCGAAGGCGAGTGCTAGTCGCCCACTCGCTCGCGCTGCTGAGGCGACCGAGGCTGTCGAGGAGCCAGGGTTGGCGAGCAGGAACTTCTTCAGATCGGGCAGTTCCTTGACGAGGGGCCCGATATTTGGGTCGAGCATGACCAGTCCAGTTCTGGCGAACCAGCCGTGATCTGTGAAGGCGTGGACGGCTGGGCCGCAGGCACCGCCCACGGCAAGGGCAAGGTCCGTGTCGCCGGTGTCGAGTCGGCCGAGCTGCTCGTACAAGGCTGCGGCTTCGACGTCTTGGTCGTAGCTGTGAACGGGTACCGGTTCGAAGATCGTCGTGGAGATCCCGCGTTCGGCTAGTGCGGCGCGAAGGAGGTGCCACGCTGGATCGCCCAAGACGGGGTCGACTAGGAGAACTTGACTCATCAGAAGAAGCAAGTCTTAGCTGCCGCCACGGCGGACCCGCCGGCGCAGGCGATGCACGCCCAGCACTCGCTGTCGATGGCCAGCGTCGTCAAGAAGTCGAGCGGGTCGTTGACCACAATGTCGTAGCCGCAGTTGCTGCAGTGGTCCTTGCATTTGGTGGTCCGTGCCCCCACGGTGGCGACGAAGCACTTGACCCTGCTGCTTGCGCTGTCGGGGTGCACCAGGTTGGCGTGTCGTTCGAGCGTGGGAGAGGCGGCGGTGATGGCCCCGGAGCGGAAGTTGTTGGCGGCAACGACCTCGCCGTTGGGACGGGAATAGTGGAAGACGGGGTTGCGTCGGCTGAAGACCAGCGACATCGCTGCCTGGTCGGACGCGCTGTCGTCCGGCACGAGGGTAAGGGTCGCCGACCCGTCCGGTCCGCCGTGCACCAGCCCCGTCATCGACTCGTCAGCAAGCGTGATCCGGTAGGCCTTGTCGACCCTGCCGAACGAGGTAACAGCTGCGCGAGCTGAGGCAGACCGCCGGATGACAGCGTCGAGGTCTGCGCGACCAAGCACGGTCGGACGCTGACGCGGCGAAGAAGCGAGCGCGGGCTGAGAACCCACCACTGCAGCGACCGCGCCAGCAGCCAACCCCAGCAGAGCGTCCCTACGCGAGATGTGCAATCCACGGTCGCGACGTGCCGAGGTCTCGCGCTGCAGCATGGACGGCCACTCCCGCCAGCGGCGGACTCCGAGCATCTGAGCCATCTGCCACCGCAGACCCCAACCCTGCCATGTTCGGTCAGGGCCGTTGGGCTGTCGCCGTACGAGCGTCGGTGCCGATCCGTCCCAGTAGTCGGCCAGACCCCATCGGGCTGCGTCGGACCCGGAGACCACCTGAAGCTGAGGGAGGCTACTCAGGTCGGCGCCTATCTCGACGCACGCGCCGCAGCCGCCGTCGACCAGCAGGAAGAACTGCACCATCAGGACACCTCCTGACGAGGACCAGTTCGTCTGTTGCCCAGGCGATGTCTTGAATAGTCTGCCTAACAGTCAGGCGCGTCAAGAGCGCCTCAAAGGTGCTTCGCACGAGGGTCGGCATGCGTACTCCGCACGACGGTCGGGCTACGTGCGGTACGACGCCGGCTCATCTGGGGTCGAGCGGATTGGGAGCACCACCCTTCAGTCCTCCTTCGGCAGCTGCACCACGCGGTCCTCCAGCCCGTCGAGCGTCGCCAGCGTGAGAGTCACCCCGCCCTTCGCCAGACCGGCCCGCGGCCACGAAGTGATAAGCGTGACGCGCCCGTCAGAGGGCAATACATCGACCGCAACGCGGAACTCGCTGGTGTACTCGTCCTCCCCACCGCTGGCTGACTGCTCGAAGGGGTAGACGACGGCTTTTCGTCCGTCGATCTCGATGGTCAGGTCAAGCTCAGAACCACCCCTACCGAGCCACGAACCCTCACACCGACGCGTGCCCCGATCGTCCGGCTCTTCAAGAGACTGGCGCCCTGCGGCCTCAGCCTGAACGCCGACGGCGCGAAGGACCAGGTCCAGCTCCAGCCCGCCAGGGCGAGCGAAGATGCAGCGCACCGCGACCGCACTGCCGGGCGAGCGAGCGACGACTGCTGGACCGTGAACGACTGCTCCTAGAACCGTTGGGTCTCGCTCTTGCGGCCATCGCTCGAGTCCCACGGCGGGAAGGTACCCCGCGGTTACGCCGACCGGCGACAGGCCTGCTCCGACTCTCCATGCCGAAGAGCCGGGGAGCCGTCACCGCCCTGAGGTCGGTCGCGGCCGTCGCCGCCGCGCTGCACATCCCCGACCTCGTCGCCCGCAGGGCCACCGAGGACCGCGGCGGCGCCTGGCAGCTGCCGCCCGATCCCCAACGCACCGCCACGAGCACCGCGCCTCGGCGGCTCGGGGAGGGAGCGGCCTGACGACCGGTCGTCCCGGTGGACGCTCGGCACGCTCGCAGCCCCGCCGGGCAACAGGGGGTCTGCCACTCCTAGGAAGACGAGGGGCCTTCCTGCTGCGGGTGCCCGGACCGACGCTGGTCAGGTACCCATCAGCACGAGGAGAGAAGACGCATGAACATCGAAGGACGCACCGTCCTGGTCGTCGGCGGGACGTCGGGGATCGGGCTCGGGCTGGCCCGACGCTTCGCGGCCGCGGGGAGCACGGTCGTCGTGGGGGGCCGCCGGTCGGTGACTCTCGAGGGCCTCGACTCGCTCGAGGTCGACGTCACCGACGCGGGCTCCGTCCTGCGCGCCCGCGACGAGGTGCTCGCGAAGCACCCCGACCTCGACGTCGTGGTGACGATGTCGGGCGTCATGCTCCCGGAGGACCTCCGCGACCCCGTGCACTTCGCGCAGGCGCAGACCACGATCGAGGTCAACCTGCTGGGCACCATCCGGGTCGTCGACGCCTTCACGCCGCACCTCCTCGCCCGGGGCGGCGGCGACATCATCACGGTCACCTCCGGCATCGCGTTCCTGCCCTTCCCCCTGATGCCCACGTACGGCGCCTCGAAGGCCGGGGTGCACGCCTACACCGTGGCGCTCCGGGAGCACCTCCGTGGCACCGGCGTCGGCGTCACCGAGCTCGTCCCGCCCGCGGTCGCCACCGCCGGGCAGGAGCTCCTGAACCCGGCGGCGCTGCCGCTCGAGGGCTACCTCGACGAGGTCGTCGACCTCATCAGCGCCGACCCGACGCCGGACGAGGTCGTGGTCCGGGCCGCCCAGCGGCTGCGGTGGGCCGAGCGCGACGGCACGTACGCCGACCTCCTCGAGCAGCGCTCACGCTCGCTCGGCTCGCTGCGCGCGGGCTGAGCGCCAGGGCTGCCGGCGGGAGCCGGACCCTGACCGTCAGTCGAGGCGGCTGCGGAGCCGCCGTACGCGGAGGAGCGCCTCGAGGAACGCCCGCGCGTCGAGCCGGCGGTGCAGCAGAGCGTCCTTGAGGGCCGCCGCCACCGCGTCGCCCTGGGCGACGTCGCGGGAGGAGCACAGCAGGACGTCCATGCCGGCCTTCGCGGCGAGGACCGCGACCTCCGCGTCCGAGCCGAACGCGTCGAGGGACCCCGCCTCGAGCGCGTCGGTGATGGTCACCCCGCGGAACCCCAGCCGTCCGCGGAGCTCGTCCTTGATCACCCGGCGGGACAGCCCCGCGGGGCGCTTCGCGTCGAGCGCGGGGTAGATCGCCCACGACGCCATCACGAGGTCGATGCCCGCGCGGATCGACGGGACGAAGGCCGCCTCGTCGACGGTCCGCAGCTCCTTGAGACTCTGCGAGAGCGTCACCGCGGTGAGGTCGGTGTTCGCGCCGGCGGGTGCCGCTCCCAGCCCGGGGAAGTGCTTGGCCGTCGCGGCGATCCCCGCGGCCTGCTGCGCGGTGGCGAAGCGCATCCCGAGGTCGCCGGCGACCGTCGGGTCCGAGGAGAACGACCGGCCGAACTGGTCGTCGAAGTTGCCCTCCTCCCGGTAGACGTCGACCACGGGGGCGAGGTTGAGGTTCATCCCGGCGGCCTTGAGCCCGGCGGCGGCGCCGACCCCGGCCGCGGTGGCGGCGGCCTTCGCGTCCGGCTGCTGGCCGATCTCCTTCGCGGTGAGGAACGGCTCCTGGTCCTTGAGGCGGCGCACCACGCCGCCCTCCTGGTCGGTCATCAGCAGCAGGGGCGACCGCACCCGGCTCTGGGCGTGCGCGTGCCGGAGCTGGGCGACGACGCCGGCGATCTGCGTCGTGGAGGTGATGTTCTCGCCGAAGAAGATGATCCCGCCGACGCGCCCGGCACGGATCAGCCGGAGCAGCGACGCCGGGGGCGTGAGGCCGGGGTACGAGTAGACGACGAGCTGCCCGACGAGCTGGTCGAGCACCATCCCCGGGAACGCCGGTGACGCGAAGCGGGACGCGGCGGAGGCGGGAGCCGTCGCCACGCCGGCGAGCACCGCGCCGGCCGCCAGCGCTCCTCCCCCGGCGAGGGCGGCGCGTCGGGTGATGCGGTCGTCGGTCATGTTCGCCTCCAGGTCCTGGCGCTCCGTCGACGCCAGGTGACGACATTCCATTGCCCGCCTAAGCATGTCAAGCGTTCTCGCCGCCTCGCTGGTCGGCTTTCCGGCCCAGCCACGGTCGAGGACGGCGGTGGACGCGAGGGCTGGACGTCGTTCCCGCCGCCAGGGTCAGAAGCTCCCGGACCCGCCCGTCATCCCGCCGCCGCTGCCCGACGAGTCGGTGAACGTCGTCGTCGCGGCGGACCCGCCCCCGCCGAACCCACCGGCGCCGAAGGGGTCCGTGGCGGGCTGGGCGGACGGGTTCGGCGCCGCCGTCGCGGCGATCAGGTTGCCCAGCACGTACGGCGACAGGGTGGGGTCGTAGCCCGCGGACCCGCCCAGCAGCGACCGCTTCGACCGGTCGGACATGCCGCGCCCGACCGTACGGGCCGCCTCCTCGGCGAAGGTCCGGATCCGACGGTTCAACGCCCGCGCCTCGACCACGCCGTCCGTCGGACGGACCACCCCGGCGCGCACCGCCTGGTCGAGCGCGGAGGCGCTGGACTCCAGCGCGCCGGCCTCCGTCCGGACCTCGGTCAGCCGTCGTTCCGGCCGGTCCCCGGCCAGGGCGTCGACGCTGCTCACGAACGCGGCGAGCGGGGCCACGACGAGGCGGTCGAGCTCGGCGCCCCAGCGCTGCTCCCACCCGGGCTCGCGCGCCCAGAACCGCGCGTCGTCCACCCACGCCGTCAGCGTCCGCCCGGGCTCGAGCAGCGCCGCCAGCCGGGTGCGCGTCCCCGGGTCGACCCGCTGCGCCCGGGTCGGTCCGTCGGCGGCGAGCGCCTCGAGCGTGGTGACCGCCTCGGCCGGGTCGTACGTCCACGCCGCCCGGCCCGTCCGGTCCCGGGGCTGCTCGGGGTAGCCGGTCATCTGGACCTGCTCGGTGGCGTCGCGCCACTGCCGCAGCGCGTCGGCGACCGCGGCCGGCTCCGGGGTCCACGCCAGCAACGCCGCACGCCGCCGACGCCGCCGGACCACGGCAACCGCCGCGGCCGGGACGCCGATCAGGGCGCCCAGCACCGCGAGGCCGCCGAGGATCGGCCCTGCCTGCACCGACGAACCCGTGCCGGTGGAGGTCGGCTCGTCGTCGGGATAGGCGGGTTCGGGGTCCTGCTCGTCGGGGTCGCTGCTGCCCGTGCCCCCGCCGGCCGCCGTGACGGCCAGCGCCTTCTTGGCGCCGCGGACCACCACGGCGTCCCAGCGTCCGGCCCGGGCGTCCGGGCGGACGGCGTTCACGACGTCCTCGACCCCGTCGGCGTCGAGGTCGACGTCGTCGCCGGCGTACACCCCGACCTGGCGCACGTCCGGCGAGACGGCGATCAGGATCAGGCCGTCGCGCAGCCCGCCGCCGTCGGGGTCGAGGACGGCCGCGTCGTCGTGGTCCTCCAGGTAGGTCAGCACGTCGTCGTCGTAGCCGTCCTTGGACACGTCCGCGTCGTCGCCGGTGGTGAGGACCGCGACGTGGACCCCGGCCCCGTTGCGCAGCGCGTTGATGTCGTGGACGACCTGCTTGTCGTCGAGGATGCGGCCGTCGTCGAGGATCAACGACGCGCGGGTCGTCGGTGCCGCGGCGGTGGCGGTGCCGGCCGTGGCGGCCGGTACGGCGACGAGCAGGGCGACCGCGAAGAGGAGACCCACGGCACGGCGACCCAGAGACATCCGACGCTCCTCGACGGGACGGTGCGGCCCGAGGTCTCGGACGCTAGCAGTGTCGGCGTGCAGCCACGAGCCGACGCGACGTCGCACGTCGCCGGCAGCGCGGGTGCGTCGAAGACCCCGTCACGCTCGGTCGTCGGGTTCCGGGGGACCGCCCTCACCGTCCGCCGCGTTCGCCGCGTCCGACGCCTCGTCGTAGGCGGCGGACCGGTCCGCGTGGTCGGGGCCGATCATGATCCCGCTCTGCTGCCGCTGGAAGCAGTACAGGTCGATCATCAGGGGCCCCGGGTGCCACAGGCAGGCGGGTTCGGTGGCCGTCCCCCACTCCTCCAGCGGAGGCCCGAGCCGCCGGCTGACGTAGTCACGCACCGCCGCGTAGCCAGCGCGCGCCCGCTCGCCGTTCTCGACCGGCTCGTCGTACGCGAAGAGCGTCAGGCCGAGGAACTCGCCCCGGAATGTCGTCGCGGTCCCGCCCAGCCCCTCCGCCAGGTCCGAGGCGAACCAGCGCCGCTCCGCCCCGGGGACGCTGTCGTCGGACCGCGGGCTCTCGACGTCGTGCAGGCCGAGCTCGTCGAAGAAGACGAGCCGCTCCTCCTCGGTCGTGGGCCACGCGAGCTCGGTCATCCTCACGACCAGGCTCGCCAGGTCCGCGGCGGACGGCTCCAGGTCGACCGTCGGCCCGTCGTCGCGTGCGTCGCCCGACGGCTCGGCACGAGGCTCGGGAGGCACTCAGCCCTCGAGGACGGCGAGCAGGGACCGTACGCGGGGGCTCGTGAACACGTCCTCGAGCAGCACGGGGCGGCCGTCGGCGTCGGTCAGCGGAACCCGCCAGTTCGGGTACTCGTTCGTGGTCCCCGGCTGGTTCTGGGCGCGCCGGTCCCCCACCGCATCGGTGAGCGCGACGTTCAGCAGGCGGGCGGGGGTCAGCGTCAGGTAGCGGTGCAGCGCCTCGACCGTCTCCTGCACGCCGGCCCCCGGAGCCAGCACGCCGGACGCCCGGAGGCGGTCGAGCCAGGCGTCGCGCTCGGCCTCGTCGAGCGCGAGCTCCTCCTCGAAGGGCCGGGTCAGCACGCCCAGCCGCTCCCGCAGCCGGACGTGGTCGCCCACGAGGTAGGCCGTCGTCGGCGGCAGGTCATGGGTGGTGACCGAGGCCAGGCAGTACTCACGCCAGAGCTCGGGCGCGAGCGGCGCGCGGTCGGCGTCGAGGTCGTACTCGAACCACAGGATCGAGGTGCCGAGGATCCCCCGCTCGGCGAGGTCGTGGCGCACCCACGGCTCCACCGTCCCCAGGTCCTCGCCGACCACGAGCGCGCCGGCCCGGTGCGCCTCGAGCGCGAGGATGCCGACCATCGCCTCGTGGTCGTAGCGCAGGTAGGTGCCCGCCAGCGGACCCGCGCCCTTGGGGATCCACCACAGCCGGAACAGCCCGATGACGTGGTCGACCCGGATGCCGCCCGCGTGCCGCAGGATCGTCGACACCATCGCCCGGTAGGGGGCGTACGCGGTCTCGGCGAGCCGGTCCGGGCGCCACGGCGGCTGGCTCCAGTCCTGGCCGTTCTGGTTGTAGGGGTCCGGCGGCGCGCCGACCGTGATGCCCTGGGCGTACGTGTCCTGCAGGCTCCAGGCGTCGGCGCCGCGCGGGTTCACGCCCACGGCCAGGTCGTGGAGGACCCCGAGGCGCATCCCGGCGCGCAGCGCGGCCGACTGGGTGGCGTCGAGCTGCTCGTCGAGCGCCCACTGCAGCCAGCACTCGAAGGCCACCTCGTCGGGGTGCGCGTCGACCCACGCCTGCACCTCGGGCGACGTCGGGTGCCGCAGCCCCGCGGGCCAGGTCAGGTAGTCGGGGCCGAGCTCGGTGGCGACGGCCGACCAGGTGGCGAAGTTCGCAAGACCCTCGCCCTCGCGCTCGCGGTAGGCGTCGAAGGCCGCCTGCCGCCCGGCCGTCCGGGGCACGGCGAAGAGCGCCTGCAGCGCCGCCCGCTTGGCGGTCCAGGTGGTGTCGCGGTCGATGACGTCCCGCCCGGCGAGCGCCTTGCCGAGGTCCCGCCCGAGCCCGGCGATGGTCGCCCGGACGGCGTCCGGCGCGGTCGCGTGCTCGGGGATGCGCTCGACGCGCAGGTAGATCGGGTTCGCGAAGCGGCGCGACGTCGGGAGGTAGGGCGACGGCTCGAGCGGCGGCACGGGCTCCGCGGCGTGCAGCGGGTTCACCAGGACGTAGTCGGCGCCGGTCTCCGCGGCCGACCAGACGGCCAGGTCCTCGAGGTCGACGAGGTCGCCGACGCCCCACGAGTGCTCGGAGCGGACGCTGTAGAGCTGCGTCGCGACGCCCCAGCCGCGGTGGTCGCCGAGCGAGGCCGGCATCCCGAGCCACGCCGGCGTGACAATCAGTTCCATGGCGTCCTCGTGCACCACCCCGGCCCCGTCCGTGCTCCGCGCGCGCAGCGTGTGATAGCCGAGCGGCAGCGCGTCCGGGACCTCGAAGGTCGCCTCCCCCACCGGGCCGCCGCCGGGGTACGGGCCGTCCACGTCGCGCGGCGGGCTCCAGTTCTCGAGCTGGCGCAGGTGCTCCCACACGCCGCCGGTCTCGAGGTCGATCCAGACCTCCAGCCCGTCACCGTGCCGGACGTGCACGTTCAGGTAGGCGGTCCGGCCCGAGCGCAGCGCGAGGCAGGGCGGGAGCATGCGCGTCCACGGCTCCTGCTCCTTGACCCCGAGCGCCTCGTACGCGGCCTCGGGCGTGCTCGCGTCGACGTCGAGCGCCGCGAGGACCGCTCGCACCGTGCTGGCCGGGACCACCACGTGGCGGCCCTGCCAGTCCCAGTAGTCGGTGGCGATCCCGTACGCGTCCGCCAACGCCTTGAGGGCCGGGTCGAGGGTGTCGGACTCGCTCATGGGCGACCATCATGCCGTCCACCGCAGGGGTGGCTCGGTGTGCGTCCGGGGGACGCGTCAGCGCAGGCCCCGGGCCTCCCGCGAGGCCGCCCGGGCCCCGAAGATGTCGCCGCCGCGGAGGCGGGCGCCCGACAGGTCCTCCAGCGCCGTGCGGAGCCGGGCCCCGTACGCGCCCGGGTCCGTCGCGTGGCGACCGCGGAGCACGACGACGAGCGCCTCGGCCGCCGCGCGCACCTCACGACGACCACCGTTCGCGCGGGCGTCGCGCAGGGCCTGTTCCGCGCGCTCGAGGTCGTCGGGAGCGGTGGGTTGGGGCTCGGGTTCGGGTTCGGGTTCCGGGGTTGGCTGGGGTTCCGGGGTCGGCTCGGGCTCGGGCGCCGGCTCGGGCTCAGGGGTCGGCTCGGGCTCGGGTGCCGGCTCGGGCTCGGCGACCGGTGCCGGCTCGGTCGCGGCCTCGGGCCTGCCGGTGGGCTCCGGCGCCCCGGAGGATGCGGGCTCGGGGGACGTCGGCGCGTCGGCCTCGTCGAGGAGAGCGCGCTCGGCCAGGAGGCGGTCGCGTTCCGGTTCCTCGGCCGCGTCGAGCTCGTCCAGTCGGGCGTCGATCTCGGCGCGCCGCACGGCACGTTCCTCGCGCTCGCGAGCGTCGACCTCCGCCTGGTGCTCCCGGAGGCGTTCTTCGCGGCGCCGTTTGCGCTCCGCCTGCTCGGCCTCCTCGGCCTCGTGGCGCCGGGCCTCCTCGCGCTCGGCCTCCGCGGCCTCCGCCGAGGCACGGGCCGCCGCCTCCGCCAGGGCCGCCTGCTGGGCGCGAGCGTCCTCGGCCGCGCGCTCCTCCGCCTCGTGACGCGCCTGCTCGGCACGCTCGGACTCCTGCCGACGGGCCTCCGCGCGCTCCTGCTCGAGCCAGGTGGGGACGGCGGGTGCCGGTCCGCCGGCGGCGACGAGCGGGGCCCCGTACGCACGCTCCGGGTCGAGCGGTGACCAGGTCACGGCGTCGCCGCGGCCCACCACGCCGCGGGCCTGGTCCTCCGGCACCTGGCCGGTCGCGCCGGTCGCCTCGGCCTGGGCGGCGGAGGCGGCCTCCTCGAGGCCCTCGGCGCGCAGCGTCTCGGCCAGCGCGGCCTGGACGACGGCGCGCACCGCCGGTCCGGCGGCCTCGCCCTCGCCGGCCAGCAGCCCCCGCAGCGGCCCGGCCGGGACCGGTCGGCCCACGGCCAGCGACGTCCGCGCGAGCACCGCGGCCGCGAGGAGCCGGGGCCCGACCGCCACCGCGCGGTCGGCCGCCGCGGTCTGCGCCTGGCCCGCGGTGTCGTACGCCTCCTCGACCCGCTCGGCCCGCAGCAGGTCCGCCGCGAGGTCGGTCAGGGCCGCGGCGAGCGCGCCCCGGAACGTCTCCGAGCGGGCGGCGAGGGCCTGCAGCCGGCCGACGAGGAACCGGCGGTTCGTGAGCGCGAGGTCCAGCTCCCCCACCGCGCCGAGCCGGTCGGCGAGGTCGCGGTAGAGACCCGGCAGCGGTTCGCCGAGGCGCTCGGCCAGGGCCGGTGCGAGGCGCGCGGGATCGGTCAGGCGGTCGCCGACGACCCCCTCGTACGCCTCCTTGGCCGCGTGCAGGAAGCCGAGCGACTGCTCCGTGCGGTTGGCGGCCCAGCGGGTGTCGGAGGCGAGCCGGTCGAGGTCGACCAGGCCGAACCCGACCTCCGCGGGCGGCGGGCCATCGACGGCGAGGGCCGCGTCGGCGTAGGCGTTGGCCGTCGCGACGTCCCCGCCGGCCAGCGCGACCCGGGCGGCCACGGCGAGGGCGCGGCGGCCGGTCTCGCCGGACAGCGCCACCGTCGTCCCCGCCTCCGCGACCTGGCTGCGGATCCCGTCCCAGGACTCGAGCGTCGCGCCGGCGGCGTCGACGAGGCCGACGGCGGACTGCAACGTCGCGAGCTGGACGAGGGCGGTGCCGCAGCGCACGGCGTCGGGCGCGCTGCTGTAGGGACCGATCGGACCGGTCGACAGCAGCAGGTCCGCGGAACGCTTGACCGCCTCCTGCGCGTCGGCGCCGGCCGCCGCGTACGCGTGCCCGTCGAGCCGGTGCGCGACGAGGGCGTTCAGGGCGTCGACGAGCTCGGGCAGCCGGCTGGCGTCGGTGCTGAGCCAGCCGCGGAGGCGCTGCACCTGCGAGGCGAGCGCCTTCCCGGCCTGGGCGTACGCGTCCTTGGGCTGCTGGGTGGACTTCGGCTGGCGTGCGGGCATCGTCCGCCTAGTCCACCACGCGAGGGGCGCTCAGGCCCACGGCTGCCGCTCGACGCGGATGACCTCCCCGGTCGCGACGGCCTGCTCGATGGCCATCCCGACCGCGTGGTCCTGACAGGCCTCGCGCAGCGGGTAGGGCCCGTCGCCGCCGTCGCGGACCCAGGCGCCGGTGCGGTCGAGGAGCACCGCGACGCCGAGGTCGTCGTCGGTCAGCCGGCCGCCTTGGAAGGCGTTGCGCCAGACCACGCGGCCCTCGAAGGTGAGGTGCGTGAGGTCGAGGCCCTGGTAGTCCATGCCGACGCCGGTCGTCACGCGCTGCAGCGACGACGTGACCGGCGTGGTCGCGTCGGCGAGGTGCACGACGGTGGTGTCGGCGATCTCGCCGGCCGAACCGCGGACGAGCAGGTGGTCGGGTCGCAGCGGGTTCCACCACTGGTTGTCGGTGAAGTCGTAGCGCCCGAGGCGGCCGTCGCCGAAGTCGAGCCAGGCCAGCAGGTTCGCGGCCAGGTGCGGCTCCTCGTCGTAGGTCCACCCGGCCGGGGTGAGGGGGTTCACGAGGGTCCCGGGGTAGGAGCGGCCGACGACCTCGACGGGTGCGTCGGCGCCGACCCGCAGGTAGGAGCGCATCATCGCGACCGCGTGGTAGAGGTGCGTGGAGGAGACGAGGACCGAGCTCGGGGTGCCGATCACGCCCTCGTCCACGAGGGCCAGACGGGCCGCGTCGAGGGGCATCAGCGCGTACTGCTCGGCCACCTGCACCAGCCCGGACGCGCCGACGTCGGCCCACAGGGCGTGCAGGCCCGCGAGGTCCGGGGCCGGCGGGGTCTCGGTCAGGACCGGGATCCCGCGGGCCACGAGCGTGCGGACCAGGTCCGGGGTCACCGGCCACGGGACGCTCAGGACGACGAAGTCGGGCCGCTCAGCCGCCAGCGCCTCATCCAGGTCGGCGTGGACCGCAACACCCCAGTCGCGCCGGGCCCGTTCCTGCGAGGCCTCGGAGTGGGCCACGATTCCGGTGACGCCGAAGCGGTCGGGCAGCATGGCGGCGAGCCGCAGGTACGGTTCCGCGCGCCAGCCCGTCCCCACGACGAGGTAGGTCGTGCGCACCGGCGGTTCGCGCCGTTTGCTGGTGATGGCGGTGGGCAGCGGGGCGGGTGCGGGGTGCATGGTCCCGAGTCTTCCCGCTCGATCCGTGCACCGAGGGGGCGCCTGGGCTCCGGCGGCACGCTCAGGTCGGCAGCCCCGACGCGATCCCGGTGCACGGATCGAGCGCTGGGAGGATGAGCCCGTGCGCGTCGTCCTCGTCTCCGACACCCATGCGCCGCGCTTCTGGAAGGGCCTGCCGCCGGCCGTCGCCGCGCACCTCGCCGGCGCGGACCTGATCCTGCACGCGGGTGACGTGTGCGTCCCCTCCGTGCTCGATGAGCTGGCGGCGTACGCGCCGGTGGTCGTGGTGCAGGGCAACAACGACGGCGCTGAGGTCGCGGCGTGGGGCGCCGAGGAGACGTGGCAGGGCGAGCTCGACGGCCTGCGGGTCGCGATGATCCACGACGCCGGGCCGAAGCAGGGCCGGACGGGTCGGATGCACCGGCGGTTCCCGGAGGCGGAGCTCGTCGTGTTCGGGCACTCGCACATCCCGCTCGACGAGTCCGAGACCTGGTCCGAGGGGACGAGCGTCCGGATCGTCAACCCCGGCTCCCCCACCGACAAGCGGCGTCAGCCGTTCCGCACCCTCGGCCTCCTGGACGTCACCGCCGGACGCATCGAGCGCTTGGAGATCGTCCCGCTCCCCTGACCCGGACAGGCGCCGAACCCCATCCCTCCTGACGCCGCAGCCTGACGCCTGCGGCCCGACTTCTCTGACCAGTGGTCAGTCGGGCGCCGCAACACGCCGCTGCCGGCTTGCGAAGTGACCACTGGTCGCCCAGGGCCCGGGGAGCAGGGGGCGCGGAGCAGGGGGCGTGGCGGGCCTCAGTCCAGGTCGTACGCGCGACGGGCGTTGTCGCGGCCGACCAGGGTGGCGACGCGGCGGGCGTCGTCGACCGACCAGTCGCCGGCCTCGACCCAGCCGCCGAGGACCTGCGCCATCGCGTTGCGCCACAGCCGGGCGCCGAGGTGGTGCAGCTCCGCGGGCCCGGCGGCGTCGGAGGAGTAGAGCACCTGACGGAACGGTGCGAGCTCGAGCGAACGGGCGACGACGCCCGGCGCGCGGGCACCCAGGAAGTGGGTGGCCAGGCCGACGTCGAGGTGCACCTCGGGGAAGGCCTGCGCGAGGTAGCCGGCGTGGCGCTCGTACGGGTAGCAGTGCAGCAGCATCACGGGCACGCCGCGCACCTCGGGGCGGCGCAGCAGGTCGGTCAGGAGCAGCGGGTCGACCGAGGCGAGGTCGAGGTCCCGGTCGCCGAACCCGACGTGCAGCTGCAGCGGCCGCCGCGTGCGCAAGGCGGCGTACAGGCCGGAGACGACCAGCGTCGGGTCGTCGAGCCGCGGTGCGGCGCCGTCCTCGAGGCCGGCCTGCCACCGCCGAGCGGCCTCGGCGACGGCCTCCGGCGCGGGCGGGGCGAGGTCGACGGCGAAGCCGCAGCGGTAGGCGATCACCGACTTGAACCCGACGCACCGCCTGGCGGCGTCCTCGACCCGGGCCGCGAAGGCGTCGGCCCAGTCCGCCGGGTCGTCCAGCGTCGGCAGCAGCTCCTCGGCCAGCGTCTCGAGGCGGACGATCTCGCGACCCGTGCCGCCGCCCAGCGCCGCGAGCCCGGCCGGCGACGACAGGTCCCGGCTCCAGCCGGTGTCGACGAGCCAGTCGGAGACGTTCGTGCCGTCGAGCAGGCGGCGGGCGACCTCGGTCTCCCCCAGCTCCGCGCGGCGCCGCAGGTAGGTCTCGGGGGCCGGGTGCGGCTCGAGATCGAGCAGCGGGGCGCACCAGCGCCGCACCGCGAACCCGAGCTGGGTGTCCCAGGCCGAGGACGGGTCGGCGAGCGGAGCGGTGTCGGCCTCGTTGAAGGCGTTGGCGAGACGGGCCGCGTCCGCGTCCTCGGTCCACACGCCGTGCACGTGGTGGTCGACGAGCGCGAGCTGCTCGAGGTGCTCGGCGAGCCCGTGGACGCCGCCCGGCGGGGTCACGCCGACCACACCAGCCGCAGCCGGGCGGCGACCTCGACGACGTCCGCGTCCCCGAACGTCCGCAGCTCGAGGCGCCGGACGGCCACCGTGGTGTCGACCACCGGGTCGCCGAGCAGCCGACGCGCCAGGTCGGAGCGGTCGAGCGCGTCGACGACGGTCCCGGGGTCGGACGGCAGCAGGACGAGCCCGGCGCCGGCGCGGTCGGCCTCGGCCACCGTGCTCGGGTCGGTCGTGACCTCGGCCGGCAGGTCCGCGCCGCGCTCGATGCCGTCGAGCGCGAGCGCGAGCACCGCGGCGGAGGCGAGGTAGACGCAGGCCGACGGGTCGACGACCTTGACCTCGACGTTCGCGCCGTACGGGTTGCCGGGCGTCGCGGCGAGGTAGCGGACGGCGGCCTCGCGGTTCTCGGTGCCCCAGCAGCGGAACGCGCCGGACCAGCCGCCGGGGACCAGCCGGGTGCCGGAGAGGACGGAACCGCCCAGGAGGGCCTGGACGTCGCCGAGGCCGTCGACGAGCCCGCCGAGGGCGGCGCCTCCGTCCGCCGTGAGGCCGTGCGGGCCCGTGCCGCCGGAGAAGATCGGCGCGCCGTCGCGGGTCAGGGACAGGTGCTGGTGGGCGCCGCTGCCGACGGTCCCCGGGAACGGGGCCGGGGAGAAGGACGCACGGACGCCGTGGCGGCGTGCGACCTGGCCGATCACGACGCGGACGAGGGTCGCGCGGTCCGCGGCGCGGACCGGGCTCGCCGGCGGCAGGGACAGCTCTAGCTGCTGGCGGCCGTACTCGGCGTGCACCTGCTCGAGCGGCACCCCGGCCGCCGCGCAGGCGGCGACGAGGTCGTCGACGAACGCGGCGTGGTCGAGCAGCCCGCTCACCCCGTACGGGACCCACGAGCCCGCCTCCAGCGGCGACCCGTCCGGATGCACGAGGACGAGCTCGAGCTCGTGGCCGACGAGCGCCTCCAGCCCGGCGTGGGCCAGGCGCTCCTCGACCCGACGCAGGGCGGTGCGCGGGCACGTCGGCACCGGTTCGCCCTCCTGAGTCACGATGTCGACCGGGCCCCAGGCCAGGCCGTCACCGAGCACGGCGACGGCGGCGGGGTCGATCCGGAGCCGCCGGTCGCCGACCGCGCTGACCGAGCCGGTGAAGGCGATGCCGCCGTCGACGGTGAACACGTCCCAGACCGGCGCCGAGCCCAAGCCGGCCCCCGCGAACGCGTCGAGGCGTTCCACCGGGACCGACTTGGCCAGCACGAGCCCGGAGGCGTTGACCATGGTCCCGACGACCGTCCGGACGCCGGCGGCGGCGAGCGCCGCGGCCACGTCGGTGAGGGCCGGGTCAGACAACGGGGACCTCCACGAAGATCATGTCCGTCACCCTAGAGCGGCGGGTGCACCTCAGAGCCAGCGGACGTCCGTGCTCGCGAACGTCAGCTCGGAACAGCCGTCCGTCGTCGAAGTCCCCTGAGCGAGACGGACGACCACCGCACTGCCGTCCATGCGCAGGTGCTCCCCACGGAGCCAGAGCTCGAACGGGAAGACCGTGGCGTCGTCGAAGGTGAGCTCCGTCAGCACCGGCGCCTTCTCGACGATCCGGCGCGCCCGACCGCCGGCGTCCACCGTCGTCACGTCGAGCCAGCCGGGAAGGCCCGGTCAGACCAGCCGACCGCGGTCGCCCGCACGATCAGGGCCGTCACCCGTCTGCCGCGCTCAGCCCCGGCGCGCCGGGACCTGAACGGACGCGTCGATGTCGGCGCTGCCCGCCGCGAGCTGGCCGCAGGCGCCGTCGATCTCGCGGCCGCGGGTGTCGCGCACCGTGACGGGGACGCCGCGGGCCTGGAGGCGACGGACGAACTCGTCCTCGTCGCGACGGCGCGAGGCCGTCCACCGCGAGCCCGGGGTCGGGTTCAGCGGGATGAGGTTCACGTGCACCCAGCCCCACGTGCCGCGCCGCCGCAGCACCTTGGCGAGCTGCTCGGCCCGCTGCGGCTGGTCGTTCACGTCGCGGATGAGGATGTACTCGATCGAGACGCGGCGCTTGGTCGTCTTCGCGTACTCCCAGGCGGCGTCCACGACCTCGTCGACGTTCCAGCGGGTGTTCACGGGGACGAGCTCGTCGCGCAGCTCGTCGTCCGGCGCGTGCAGGGACAGCGCGAGCGTGACCGGGATGCCCTCGGTCGCGAGCTCGTGGATGCGCGGGACCAGCCCCACCGTCGAGACGGTGATGCCGCGCGCGCTCATGCCGAGCCCGTCGGGGTTGGGCGTCGTCAGCTGGCGGAGCGCACCGGAGACGGCCTTGTAGTTGGCCAGCGGCTCGCCCATGCCCATGAACACGACGTTGCTGACCCGCGGCGTACGGCCCGCCTCCGCGTCGGCGAGCGTGCCCTGCGCGAGCTTGCGCGCGCCGTCGACGACCTGCTCGACGATCTCAGCGGTGCTCATGTTGCGCTGCAGCCCGCCCTGGCCCGTGGCGCAGAAGGGGCAGGCCATGCCGCAGCCGGCCTGGCTCGAGACGCACATCGTCACGCGGTCCGGGTAGCGCATGAGCACGCTCTCCACGAGCGCGCCGTCGTGCAGCTTCCACAGCGACTTGACCGTGTCGCCGTCGTCGCAGGTCAGCTCGCGCACGGGCGTCAGCAGCGGCGGCATGAACGTCGACGCCAGCTCGCCGCGGACGGCGACGGGCAGGTCGGTCCACGTGTCGGGGTCGTCGCGCAGGCCCTCGAAGTAGTGCGCCGAGAGCTGGCGGGCGCGGTAGGCCCGGTGACCGGCGGCCTCCATCGCGCCGCGTCGCTGCGCGGGGTCGAGGTCGGCCCAGTGCACCGGCGGCTTGCCGCGGCGCGGAGCCGTGAACACCAGGGGCAGGGTCGAACGGTCCGGCGGCTGCACGTACTCCGGGATCGTGACGTCGGACGCGTCGGTGCCCGGCGCGGTGGCGTCGGGCGTACGAGCGGGCGTGCGGGCCTCGGAGCTGGACAGGTCGGGGGATCCTGTGACGCTCACGTCAGCCTCCAGGGACGAGGATGTACATGATGAGCCAGGCTACCGGGGCCGCCACAAGGAGGCTGTCGAGCCGGTCCATGACCCCGCCGTGCCCCGGCAGGAACGAGCTCATGTCCTTGATGCCGAGGTCGCGCTTGATCATCGACTCGATCAGGTCGCCGCAGGTGCCGACCGCCACGAGCGCCACCCCGATCAGGACGCCGATCCACACGTGGACGTGCAGGCCGAGCACCGCGGTGCAGATCCCGGCCACGATGCCGAAGACGAGCGAGCCCGCGAGCCCCTCCCAGGACTTCTTGGGGCTGATGTTCGGCGCCATCGGGTGCTTGCCCATCAGGACGCCGAAGACGTAGCCGCCGGTGTCGCTCATCACGACGACGAGGATGAACATGACGAGGCGGGCCCCGCCGTTCTCCCCCGCGAGCATGAGCGCCGTGAACGAGCCCAGCAGCGGCACGTAGCAGATGATGAACAGGCTGGCCGCGGCGTCCTTCACGTAGCCGTGGGCGCCTCCCGGCATGCGCCAGACCAGTGCGGCGAGCACGGTGAGCGCGAGGGCGCCGAGCAGCACGCTGGTCGTCGAGAAGACGACCGGGCGCTGGATGCCCGCGAGGTACGACCCGATCGCGATGCCGACCGTCCCGACCATGATCGGGATGATCGCCGCGTTCATGCCCTGGCGCTTCAGCGCGGCGTGCAGCTCGCGGGAGCCCAGCACGAGCGCCACGGCGACGAGCAGGACGAAGGCCGGCTTGAAGAACAGCAGGCTGAGCACGACGTACGCGCCGAGCCCGACCCCGATGCCGATGGCCTTCGGCAGGTCGCGGCCCGCACGGTTCGTCTTGATCGCGGTCGCGCCCGTGCTCACCGGGGTCGTCCTGGGGGTCGCCCCGGCAGGGTCGGTCGCCTCAGGCTGCGAGGCGGGGTCGGCGCTCATGCGCGAGGAAGGACGGTCGCTCAGACGTCGAGCAGCTCGGCTTCCTTGTGCTTGAGGACGTCGTCGACCTGGTCGACGTACTTCTTCGTCGCGGTGTCCAGCGCCTTCTCGGCGCGGGCCACCTCGTCCTCACCGGCCTCCTTGTCCTTGACCATCTTGTCGAGGGCGTCCTTGGCCGTGCGGCGCGAGCCGCGGATGGAGATCCGCGCGTCCTCGGCCTTGCTGCGGGCGAGCTTGATGTACTCCTTGCGCCGCTGCTCGGTCAGCTCGGGCAGGACCAGCCGGATCGAGTTGCCGTCGTTCGACGGGTTCACGCCGAGGTCGGACTCGCGGATGGCCTTCTCGATCGCCGGCAGCGAGCCGCGGTCGTACGGCGTCACGAGGACCATGCGGGCCTCGGGCACCTGGAAGCTGGCGAGCTGCTGGAGCGGGGTGTAGGAGCCGTAGTACTCGGCGGTGATCTTCGCGAACATCGCCGGGTGCGCCCGTCCGGTGCGGATGGCGGCGAACTCCTCCTTGGCGTACTCGACGGCCAGCTCCATGTTGGTGTCGGCGTCAGCCAGGATCTCGGCGGCGGTCACGGGTGGACTCCTTCGTACGGTCGTGCGCGTGGTGCTTGCGGATCCGGGCGCGGAGCTCCGGAGACGGTCCGGGTGCGCGTGCGGCGGGACGCCTCAGGCGTGGACGGACGTGCCGATCTTCTCACCCGACACCACGGCCACGATGCTGCCGGGGTTGTCGAGCCCGAAGAAGACCATCGGCAGCTTGTAGTCGCGGGCCATGCTGATGGCCGTCGCGTCGGCGACCTTGAGGTCCTTCGCGAGGTACTCGTCGTAGGTGAGCTCGTGGAACTTGACCGCCGTCGGGTCGCGGTGCGGGTCGGCGGAGTAGACGCCGTCGACGCCCTGCTTGCCCATCAGCAGCACGTCCGCGCCGACCTCGAGCGCGCGCTGGGCGGCGACCGTGTCAGTGGAGAAGTACGGCATCCCGGACCCGGCGCCGAAGATGACGACGCGGCCCTTCTCGAGGTGCCGCTCGGCGCGGCGCGGGATGTACGGCTCGGCGATCTGGCCCATGGTGATGGCGGTCTGCACCCGGGTCTGCACGCCCTCCTTCTCGAGGAAGTCCTGCAGCGCGAGGCAGTTCATGACGGTGCCGAGCATGCCCATGTAGTCGGCGCGGTCGCGGTCCATGCCGCTCTGCTGGAGCTCGGCGCCGCGGAAGAAGTTGCCGCCGCCGACGACGACCGCGACCTGGGTCCCGGCCTTGACGACCTCGGCGATCTGCGAAGCGAGCCCCTGCACGACGATCGGGTCGACCCCGACGCTGCCGCCGCCGAACACCTCGCCCGAGAGCTTGAGCATCACGCGTGCGTACGGTCCGGTCATCGGTGCCTCCTGGGTCGTGCTGGTGGTCGCCTGCTGGTGCTGACGTGCCCTGCGGCCCGCGAGCGCGGGCCTCGGCACGTCGACGTGCCCCTGGACGTGCCCTGAGCCTGCCGGAAGGACTCCGACAGGCTCAGGACGTGGTGCTCTCGGCTCAGGAGCCGGCGGCCTCGAAGCGGACGAACCGCTTGACCTTGACGCCGGCGGCCTCGAGCTGCTTGCCCACCGAGGTCTTGCCGTCGGTGACCGACGGCTGGTCGAGGAGGGCGACGTCCTTGAAGTAGGAGTTCACCCGGCCCTCGACGATGCGGGGGACGGCCTGCTCGGGCTTGCCCTCCTCCTTGGCCTGGGCCTCGGCGATGCGCCGCTCGTTCTCGACGAGGTCGGCGGGCACCTCGTCCCGGCTGAGGTAGGTCGGACGCATGGCGGCGATCTGCATCGCCACCGCGCGGGCGGCCGTCTCGTCGGCGCCGTCGTACTCGACGAGCACGCCGACCTGGGGCGGCAGGTCCGAGGCGCGACGGTGCAGGTAGACGACGGTCTTGCCGTCGAAGTACGCCGCGTTGCTCACCTCGAGCTTCTCGCCGATCTTGACGGCGAGGGCCTCGACGGCCTCGCCGACCGTCTGGCCGGACGGCAGCGCGGCGGCGTTGGCCGCCTCGACACCGGCGGCCTGGCTGGCGGCCACGGCCTTGACCGCGTCCGCGGCCAGGTCTTGGAACTCCTGGTTCTTGGCCACGAAGTCGGTCTCGGCCCCGAGCTGGAGCAGAGCGCCGTTCTCGTACGCCACGAGCCCGTTGTGCGCGGAACGCTCGGCGCCCCGCTTGGCCGCCTTGGCCTGGCCGTTGACCCGCAGGATCTCGACGGCGTTCTCGTAGTCGCCCTCGGCCTCGGTCAGGGCCTTCTTGCAGTCCATCATCCCGGCGCCGGTGGCGTCGCGGAGCTTCTTCACGTCAGCAGCAGAAATCGTCGCCATGCGGCGGTCCGTCCTTCGTCTTCGTCGTTCGGTCGTGCGGGGAGGTGGTGCGGGAGCGTCCGGCTCAGACGGCCGGGGCGGACTGGTCAGCCGCGTCGGGCTGCCACTCGCGCTCCTCGGTCACCTTGGCGTCGGCCTCGGCCTCGGCCTCGACGGCGGCCGGGCCGGGCTGCTCGTCACCGGGCACCGGGGCGGCGTCAGCGGCCGGCTCGGCGTCGGGGACGGACTCGGCCGGCTCCTGCGAGGCACCCAGGAGCTCGCGCTCCCAGTCGGGCATGGGCTCGACCTCGGCCTCGGCGCCGGTCTGCGAGCCGCCGGAGCGGGACACGAGGCCCTCGGCGACGGCGTCGGCCAGCACGCGGGTGAGCAGCGAGACGGAGCGGATCGCGTCGTCGTTGCCCGGGATCGCGAAGTCGACCTCGTCGGGGTCGCAGTTGGTGTCGAGGATGCCGATCACCGGGATGCGCAGCTTGCGCGCCTCGTCGACGGCGAGGTGCTCCTTCTTGGTGTCGACGATCCACACGGCCTGCGGGGTCTTGCCCATGTCCCGGATGCCGCCGAGGGTCTTCTCGAGCTTGTCCTTCTCGCGGCGCAGCCCGAGGAGCTCCTTCTTCGTCAGGCCCGAGGCCGCGACGTCGTCGAAGTCCATGACCTCGAGCTCCTTGAGGCGCTGGATGCGCTTCACGATGGTCCCGAAGTTGGTGAGCATGCCACCGAGCCAGCGGTGGTTCACGTAGGGCATCCCGACGCGCGTCGCCTGCTCGGCGATGGCCTCCTGGGCCTGCTTCTTCGTGCCGATGAAGAGGACCTGGCCGCCGCGGCCGACGGTGTCCTTGACGAACGCGTACGCGCGGTCGATGTAGGTCAGCGACTGCTGCAGGTCGATGATGTAGATGCCGTTGCGCTCGGTGAAGATGAAGCGCTTCATCTTGGGGTTCCAGCGACGGGTCTGGTGCCCGAAGTGGACGCCGCTCTCGAGGAGCTGGCGAGTGGTGACGACGGCCATGGCCGTTTCCTCTCCTTGCCGGCGCACGGGAGCGCCGACGTACGGTTGCCGAGCGTCGAGCTCTTCGACGCTCCCTGGTGCTCTCGACGGCCACCTGCCTGGCCGGAGCCAGGACCGTGGTGCCGCCCGGTCACGAGGTGACCGGAGGAGGGCACGCGAAGTCAGGCCCAGGTGGGCCTGCTGGTGCCAGAGTACCCGCCCTCCCCCACCCCTGCGAATCCGTGAACGGCCGTTCGTCCACAGGCCGTACGCCTGCGGCGAGGTTGTCCACAGGTGCCCCTCGACGGGCGGCACGGCCGCCCTGCGGACGACCATGATCCGGCCGTGACGCACAGCAGGCAGGAGGCCCGGGGGTGGTCCGGGCGACGCTCCGGGGCGCGGGTCGTGGTGGTGGTCGTCGGGGTGCTCGCGGTGCTGCTCGGCCTCCTGGGCCCGGGCGCGACGAGCCGGGCCGAGGCGGCGCCGGACGGTTCCGGGGACGCCCCGCTGCCCACGACGGGCGGGTGGCCGCTCGACGGGACGCCGACGGTCGAGCACGCCTTCGACCCGCCCGACCAGCCGTGGCTGGCCGGGCACCGCGGCGTCGACCTCGAGGCACGACCCGGCCAGCGGGTGCTGTCCCCCGCCGACGGCCGGGTGGTGTTCGTCGGGCGGGTCGGCGGCAAGCCGGTCGTGGTCGTCGACCACGGCGGGGTCCGCTCGACGTTCGAGCCCGTGGAGGCGTCGGTCCGGGTCGGCCAGCGGGTTCGTCAGGGGCAAGCGCTCGGGCGGGTCGGTCACGAGGCGCACTGCCAGGACCGCTGCCTGCACTGGGGGCTGAAGCGCGGCAAGGCCTACCTCGACCCGCTCGTGCTGGTGCAGGGACCGGCGTCGGCCGGTTCCGCGGGCACCCTGCGCCTCGTCCCGTCCTCGCGTCGGGCGGTGGTGGTCGCGGAGGCCCTCGCCCGGGAGGTGGCCCGCCGGGCGGTCGAGGCGGCGGCGACCGGCGGGACGGGGTTCGTGGGCGGCCCCTCCCTGCCCTCGTTGCCGGCCGGACCCGTCGGTGCGCTCGGTCCGCTCGGGCCGGCGGGCAGCCACGGCTTCGTCCACCCGGTCCCGGGCGCGGTGACCTCCCGCTTCGGGCGCCGCTTCCACCCCGTCCTGCACGTGTGGAAGCTGCACGACGGGACCGACTTCGGCGCCGCCTGCGGTACGCCGATCCGCGCCGCGTACGCCGGCCGCGTCTCGCGCCGGATCTCGAGCGTGGGCTACGGCAACCGGCTGTTCGTCGACCACGGGCAGGTCGACGGTCACCACGTCGTCACCGCCTACAACCACGCGGTCCGCTACGTCGTGGGCCCGGGCGCGCACGTCAGCCGCGGCCAGGTCGTCGGCTACGTGGGCCGCACCGGCTTCGCCACCGGGTGCCACCTGCACCTGATGGTCTGGCTCGACGACCGCATGGTCGACCCGATGACGTGGCTGTGACGGCGGCCGCCCGGTCGCGGGTGCGCGCCTCCGCACCTCGCCGCCGGCGTGTCTGGTGCGGGAGCGCGCAGCCGGCGCGGTCAGGCGCGGGGGTGGGCCTGGAGGTAGGCGGAGCGCAACCGCTCGTCCGTGACGTGGGTGTAGATCTGCGTGGTCGCGAGCGAGGCGTGGCCGAGGATCTCCTGGACGGAGCGCAGGTCGGCCCCGCCCTCGAGGAGATGGGTGGCCATCGCGTGCCGCAGGCCGTGCGGGCCGAGGTCGGGCGCACCGTCGACCATGCGCAGGGCGCGGTGCACGATCCGCCGCACCACCCGCGGGTCGATGCGTCCGCCCCGCTCCCCGACGAACAGCGCGTCGCCGGACGCGGGGACGGCCAGGCGCGGCCGGCCGCGGCCGAGCCAGGCATCCACGGCCACCAGCGCGGGCCGGCCGACCGGGACCGAGCGTTCCTTGGCGCCCTTGCCGAAGACGCGGAGCACGCCGCGGTCGCGGTCCACGTCGCCGGTACCGAGCCCGCACAGCTCGGCGACCCGGACCCCGGTCGCGTAGAGGACCTCGAGCATGGCGACGTCCCGCAGGCCGACGGGGCCGTCGTCCTCGCGCGCGACGGCGAGGGCGTCCCGCAGCAGCTGGTCGGCCTCGGCCTGGCTGAGGGTGGCGGGCAGGCGCCGGTGCGGCCGGGGCGAGCGGAGGGCGGCGGAGGGGTCCCGGACGAGGCGCCCGCTCTGCTCGGCCCAGCGGAAGAAGCCGTGGACGGCGGCCGAGCGGCGCTGCATCGTGGTCCGGGCGCGACCGGCCGCCTGCTGGGCGGCGAGCCAGGCCCGCAGGTCGCGCAGGTCCACGTCGGCGAGGTCGACCACGCCACGGCCGACGAGGTGGTCGAGCAGGCCGAGGAGGTCGGTGCGGTAGGCCCGCAGGGTGTGGGCCGACAGCCCGCGCCGCAGCCGGAGCTCGCGCAGGTAGTCCTCGAGCGGGTCGAGGAGCGCGGCGGGCAGCGGGTCGGGCGCGATCGGGTCGTCGCCCGGAGCGCTCAGCGCCTCCGCGCCGACCTCTGCACCCGCCTCCACGTCCACCCCGTCACTGTGGGCGCGGAGGTCGGCCTGGGCAAGGCGCCACCCCGCTCGCCGGGCCGGGCGTGGTACGGCTGGTCCGTGAGCCGGCCGACGAGAACGCGTGCGACGCCGCTGCCCGGGCGGGTGGTCGTCGGGGGCTACAGCCTCGGGCCGGACGGCGACGGGCCGGAGGCGGGCACGGGGCTGCGGGTGCTGGACCTCGTACGCGGTCCCGGGACCGGCGGGACGGACGGGCCGGCGTACGTCGCGGTCGGGCACGCGGCCCTGGCCTCCCCCACCTGGGCGGTGCCGCACCCGCACCGGCCGTGGCTGGTGAGCGTGGGCGAGACGAACCCCTCGGAGGTGGTCTGCACCCGGTTGGAGCCGGACGGCACCCTCACCGTCCTCGGGCGGGCGACGACCGGGGGCAACGGCGGCTGCCACCTGGCGCTCACGGCGGACGGGCGGCGGGCGGTCGTGGCGCACTACGGCAGCGGCACGGTGGAGAGCTTCGCGCTCGACGACGACGGCCGCGTCAGCGGTCCGCTCGACCGGTTCACCTCCCGGGCGCCGCTCGGGCCCGACCCCGAGCGGCAGGACGGGCCGCACGCCCACCAGGTCGTCCTCGACCCCGGCCGGGCCGACGAGCTCCTCGTCTGCGACCTCGGCACCGACCGGGTCCACCGGCTCCGGCTCGCGGCCGACGGCCGGCTCTCCGAGGCGGCGCCCGCGCTGGTGCTGCCCCCGGGCTTCGGACCTCGGCACCTGGTGGTGGCGGGAGACGTCCTGGTCGTGGTCGGCGAGCTGGCCGCGGAGCTCTGGGTCGGCCTGCGGGACGAGGACGGCTGGCGCCCGTCGCAGACGGTCCCCACCACCCGGCGGAGGGCGACCGGGCGGGACGGAAGCACGGTCCCGGCCGAGCCCTCCGCCCTGCGTCTCGCCGGCGACCGCGTGGTGGTCGCCACCCGCGGACCCGACACGGTGGGCGTCTTCGCCCTCGACCGCGGGCGCGGCACGGTGGAGCCGCTCGGCGAGGTGTCGTGCGGCGGGCGGCACCCGCGGGACCTCGTCGTCGCCGACGGGCTGGTCTGGGTGGCCGACCAGGAGTCCGACGAGGTGGTCGTGCTCGACCTGGAGGCGGCCGCGTCGGGCCGGGAGGTCGCGCCCGTGCTGCGGTTCGCGGCGCCCAGGCCCGCCTGCCTCGTCCTTCTCGCGGACAGCGACGGCACATGACCGACCCGGCGGAGGGGGCTAATCTGCCCGCCGTGGACGACGATCTCACGACGGGCGGCCGGGTGCTGCCGATCACCCGCTGGGGCACCCCGGTGATGCACGCGACGGTGAAGCCGGTCGAGCAGTTCGACGACGAGCTGCGCACCCTCGTGCGCGACATGTTCGCGACCATGGAGGCCGCGTCCGGCGTCGGCCTCGCGGCCAACCAGGTCGGCCGCGACCTCGCCGTCTTCGTCTACGACTGCCCCGACGACGCGGAGGTCCGCCATGTCGGCGTCGTCTGCAACCCCGTCGTCGAGCTGCCGGAGGGCAAGGAGCGCAACCTCGACGCCGCGGACGAGGGCTGCCTGTCCTACCCGGGCGCGTACGAGACGCTCGCGCGCCCCGACCATGCGATCTGCCGCGGGCAGGACGTCGACGGCTCCCCCGTCGAGATCCACGGCGACGGGCTGCTGGCGCGCTGCCTGCAGCACGAGACGGACCACCTCAACGGGATCGTGTTCGGCGACCGGCTGTCCGGGCGAGCCCGCAAGAAGCTGCGCGTCCAGCACGACGACCTCGCCCCCCGCTACCCCGCCGACTGGCCGGTCTCGCCCCGCCTCGGCCCGGCGCCCGAGGACGAGGACGACGACGAGGACGCCGAGCTCTAGCCGGCGTCGCGGCGCGAAGGCGTCGGCAGCTGCCGGCCCGTCCGAAGAGCGCGGGCACGAGGCACACCGTTGGCCTCGAGGCACACCGTGCACGGTGTGCCTCGACAGAGAAGGTGTGCTCCGACCACGACGGTGTGCGTCGGCGAAGGGTGTGCCTCCGCGAGGCGGGTCCCGGACACCCGAGGCCGGCCCACCTGCCGCAGGGCAGCTAGCTCGCGCTGCGCGGGGCCAGGGCGTAGCAGGCGATGGCGGCTGCGGCGGCCACGTTGAGCGAGTCGATGCCCGCCCGCATGGGGATCCGCGCCCGGACCGTGGCGCTCGAGGCCCAGTGGTCGGACAGGCCCGCGCCCTCGGTGCCCATCAGCACCGCGACCTTGCCGCCGACGAGCCGCGCGGCCACCCGGTCCAGGTCCTCGCTGTCGTCGGCCAGCGTCAGAGCGACGGTGGTGAACCCGGCGTCGGCCAGCAGGCCCGGCGCCTCCCGCCAGCCCGGCAGCCGGGTCCAGGGCAGGGAGAAGACGGCACCCATGCTGACCTTCACGGCCCGGCGGTAGAGCGGGTCGGCGCAGCGGGGGGACAGCAGCGCGCCCTGCCAGCCGAGCCCGGCGGCGCTGCGCAGGACCGCACCGACGTTCGTGTGGTCGACCACGTCCTCCAGCACGACCACGCGGTCGAGGGCCAGCAGGTCCGCCAGCGGCGGCAGGTCACCCCGGTGCAGCGACGCCAGCGCGCCCCGGTGCACGTGGAACCCGGTGACCTGCTCGGCCACGGCCTCGTCCACGACGTAGACCGGCACGTCGGGCCACCGCGCCAGCACGTCAGCCAGGCCCGGCAGCCACCGCGGCGCCAGCAGGAACGAGCGCGGCCGGTGGCCGGCCTCGACCGCCCGCCGGATGACCTTCTCGCCCTCCGCGATGAACAGCCCGCGCTCGGACTCGAGGCTGCGTCGCAGCGACGACTCGCGGAGCCGGACGTAGTCGCCGAGCCTCGGGTCGTCGGGCCCCACCTCCACCTGCACCCCGTCATCCTGCCCGGTCCGCGACGACCCGCCGTCCGATGGGCCGACGCCGACAAGCCTGCAGCCTTGCTCAGGATCGGAGCAAGGCTCTAGGCTTGTCGTATGCCCTACGTGCTGACGGTGGACCAGCACGGCTCGCAGCGCACGGCGGACGCCGTGGACGCGGCCGTCGCCACGCTCGCGACGACGCCGACGCTCCTGGGCTTCCGCCGCACGGTGGGCGACGAGTTCCAGGGGCTGCTCGACGACCCGGTGTCGGTGCTCGCTGCCATCCTCTCCCTCATGCGGACGCAGCGGTGGCACGTGGGCCTGGGCGTCGGTCCGGTGGACCGACCCCTCCCCTCCGACGGTGACCCGACCCGGGCCCGCGGGCCGGCGTTCGTCGCGGCCCGCGCGGCCGTCGAGCGCGCCAAGGCCGACCCCCACCACCTCGGCGTCGTCGCACCCGGGGCGGACGAGGAGGCCGCGGACGCGAAGGCGGTCCTGGACCTGCTCGACACCGTCCGGCTGGGCCGTACGGACGCCGGCTGGGAGGTCGTCGACCTGGTCGGGGCCGGGCTCACGCAGGCCGCCGCGGCCGAGCGGCTCGAGGTCAGCCGGCAGGCGGTCCAGCAGCGCCTGCGGGCCGCCGGCTGGGCCGTCGAGGAGGCGGTGCGCCCGACCCTCGTCCGGCTGCTCGCCCGCACCGAGGCGGCCGCGCGATGAGCGGTCTCACGGTGGTCGGCGTCGTCGTCTGGTTCGTGCTGGGGCTCGTGGGCGTCCTGACGGGGTGGCGCGGGCTGCCGGCCGGCGCCACGCGCGCTCGGCTCGTCGTGGCCCTGGTCGGCGCGGTCCTCGGAACCGGCGCGGTCGCCCTCTTCGGGGCGTTCGGCGACGGCGCCTCCGGTCCGCTGGCCTGGTCGGCGGTCGGGGCGGGCGTCCTGGCCGCGGGAGCGCTCGGCCTTGTGGTCGTGCGCTGCGTCCTCGCCCTGGCCGCCGGCTCGGTGTCGACGCCGTCCCGCGTCCGGGCGACGGTGCTGCGCGGTGGGGCCTGGATCGGCGTGCTGGAGCGGCTGGCCCTCCTCGGGACGCTGCTCGCCGGCTTCCCGGCGGGCCTGGTCGCGGTCGTCGCCGTCAAGGCCTTCGCCCGCTACCCCGAGCTCAAGACGGCGCAGGCCACGGGCGCGATCGAGCGCTTCATTATCGGGACGTTCGCCTCGCTCGGCTGGGCGGCCCTGTGCACGGGCGTGGTCGAGGTGCTGCTCCGCGGCGCCTCCTGAACCGCCGTCCTAGGGTGAGGCCGTGCCCGCACCCACCCTCGGAACGTTGCCCTGGCGCCCCGCCCTCGAGCAGCTCGACCTCGTCGCGGCGCCGACCGCCGACACCCTCCGCAACGCCGACCCCGGCTGGGCGGCCGACTGCTTCGTGGCCGCCATCGACGAGGACCTGGCCGACACGGCCGCCTTCTGCGCGGCGTACGAGGTGCCGCTCGAGGCCTCGGCCAACTGCGTCGTGGTGAGCGGGCGGCGCGCCGAGACCACGACGCTGGCCGCGTGCCTGGTCCTGGCCACCGACCGTGCTGACGTCAACAAGGCCGTACGCCACCAGCTGGGGGTCCGCAAGATCTCCTTCGCGCCCATGGCCGAGGCCACGGAACGCTCGCAGATGGCGTACGGCGGCATCACCCCGGTCGGGCTGCCGTCGGAGTGGCCCGTCCTCGTGGACGACGCGGTCGTGGACCAGCCGTGGGTCGTCGTCGGCAGCGGCACCCGCGGCAGCAAGCTCCTGCTGCCGGGCGCCCGGCTGGCCCAGCTGCCCGGGGTGCACGTGATGCTGCTGCGCCAGGTCGGCTGAACCTCAGCGCAGCAGGTTGACGATCGCGGCCACGCCGACCGCGACGATCACCACGCGATAGACCGTGGGCGGCAGCCGCCGCCCGACCTTGGCGCCCAGCTGGGCGCCGAGCACCGCGCCGATCCCGATGGCGATCGCGACCGGCCAGTCGACGTCGCTGACGAGGATGAAGACGATCCCGGCGACGCCGTTGACCAGCATCGCCAGCACGTTCTTGAGGGCGTTGATCCGCGGCAGCGGCTCGTCGAGCCCGATGCCCAGGAGCCCGAGCAGCAGCACGCCCTGCGCCGCCCCGAAGTAGCCGCCGTAGACGCCCGTGCCGAGCACCCCGGCCCCGAGCCACAGCGGACCGCCGGGAGGACCGGCGACCGGGACCCCCGCGCGCTCACGCCGGGCCGCGACCCGGCGGGATAGCGCCGGCTGCAGCAGGACCAGCAGGCAGCCGATCCCGATCAGCACCGGCACGATCGCGGCGAAGGCCGAGGCCGGCAGGACGAGGAGCAGGATCGCGCCGGCGACGCCCCCGACCAGCGAGAGCGGCCCGAGCCGCAGGATCCGGGCGCGCTGGCCGGCGAGCTCCGGCCGCATCGCCCAGGCCCCGGCGAACGAGCCCGGCGCGAGCCCGATCGTGTTCGACACGTTGGCGACGACGGGCGGCACGCCGAGGGCGAGCAGGACGGGGAAGGTGATGAGGGTGCCGGAGCCGACGACCGTGTTGATGAACCCCGCCCAGACCCCGGCGAGGCCGACCAGGAGGAGGTCGGGCCAGGTCACCGCTGCACGCTAGCCGACCGTCGCGCCTGCCCGGACACGTCTGCGCCGCCCGGACAGGAGCCCGGACGGCGCAGAGGGTGGAGTGTGGAGAGGGACTAGCGGGGCTGACCCTCGGCCGCCTGCTCGACGCTGTCCGGCGACGTGGAGGCACCGGTCCCGACCGCGGCCTCGTACCCGGTGGGCGCGGTCGCGTTCTCCCGCCCGTCGGTGACCGCCGGCGTGCCGCCGGTCGGGCTGCCGCTGCTGTTCGACGTGGCGTGCGCCCGGACGCCGGGGCGCTCGAGCTCCGCCGCGGCGGCGATCGCCTCGGCGACGGTCCGGCGCGACGCCTCCTCGTCCTCGCGGGACTGCTGCTCGATCTCCGCCTGGACGTCGATCTTCGCCGGAGCGGTGAAGGTGCCGCTGGCCGCGGCCGGGATGCCGTTGCCCTGCGCGCCGGCGCCGCCACCCATGGCCTGGTTGACGACCCCGCCGAGGCCCTTGAGGGCGTCGTTCAGCTCGCTGGGGACGATCCACATCTTGTTCGCGTCGCCCTTCGCCAGCTGCGGCAGCATCTGCAGGTACTGGTACGACAGCAGCGCCTGGTCCGGCTGGCCGGCGTGGATCGCGTTGAACACGGTCCCGATGGCCTGCGCCTCACCCTCGGCCCGCAGCATCTGGGCCTGCCGGTCGGCCTGGGCGCGGAGCACCGCAGCCTCGCGGTCACCCTGCGCCCGCAGGATCGCGGACTCCTTCTCACCGCCGGCGGAGAGGATGTTCGACTGGCGCTGGCCCTCGGCGATGAGGATCGCGGCGCGCTTGTCGCGCTCGGCGCGCGCACCCTTCTCCATGGCGTCGCGGATCGTGGGCGGCGGCTCGATGGCCCGCAGCTCGACGCGGTTGACCTTGATCCCCCACTTGCCGGTCGCCTCGTCGAGGACGACACGCAGCTTCTGGTTGATCTCCTCGCGGCTGGTCAGGGTCTGCTCGAGGTCGAGCCCGCCGATGATGTTGCGGAGCGTGGTCTGGGTCAGCTGCTCGATCGCCTTGACGTAGTCCTGCGCCTCGTACGCGGCGCGCTCCGGGTCGACGATCTGGAAGTAGATGACCGAGTCGATCCCGACCATAAGGTTGTCCTCGGTGATCACGCCCTGCGGCGGGAACGGGATGACGTTCTCGCGCATGTCGAGGTTGTAGCGCACCTTGTCGAGCACGGGGATGAGCAGGTGCGGGCCGGGCTCGAGGGTCCGGTTGAAGCGACCGAGCCGCTCGACCATCCCGACCCGTTGCTGGCGGATCACGCGGATGGAGCTGGCGAGGATGAAGATCACCGCCAACGCGATGACGAGGGCGACGATCAGGGAAGTGCTGTCCACGGTCTGATTCCTCCTGGGACGAAAGATGTCCTGGAGTCCAGTGTGCCCCGAGCGGTGTCACGCGCCCCCGGAGCGGGGGCCGGTCAGGCCGGTCGGACGAGTCAGGCGATCTCGCCGTACTTGGGGTAGACCACCGCGATCGGTCCGTCGATCTCGTAGACCTCGATCTCGGTGCCCTGCTCGATGATCACGTCGGACGCGTAGGTGCGCGCCGACCAGGTCTGCCCGTCCACCTTGATCTCGCCGCTGCCGCGGTCGATCTGCGTCGTGGCCATCCCGCTGCTGCCGACCATCTTGTCGGTCGACGACCGGTAGCCGGGCGTCGCGCGGACCTTGGCCAGCACGCTCGGGCGCAGGAAGATCAACATCCCGGCGCTGACGCCGGCGCCGACGAGGATCTGCAGCACCCACAGGTCGGGGGCGATCGCGGCCGTACCGGCGGCGGCGAGGGCACCGACCGCGAGCATGATCAGCACGAGGTCGAGCGACACGACCTCCGCGACGGCGAGCAGCAGCGCCAGGCTCAGCCACAGGGCCCAGCCGTGGTCGCCGAGCCAGTCCGTCAGGTTCACCGTGCGCCTCCTGCTCCTGCGTGGACCTCCATGGTGCCAGCCGGGCCGAGCGCGGGCGGGTGCGACGCGTTCAGAGGGCCCGCGCCGACCATCGGCCGCCGCGCGACGTGAGCTCGACCTCGAGGTCGAAGGTCTCCCCCAGCCGCTGCGCGGTCAGCGTCGTCCCGACGGGCCCGGCGGCGACGACACGGCCCTGCTTCAGCAGCAGCACGTGCGTGACCCCGACCGGGATCTCCTCGACGTGGTGCGTGACCAGGACGGAGGCGGGGGCGTACGGGTCCGACGCGAGCGTGCCGAGCGTGCGCAGCAGGGTCTCGCGCCCGGTCAGGTCGAGCCCGGCGGACGGCTCGTCGAGCAGCAGGAGCTCGGGGTCGGTCATCAGCGCGCGGGCGATCTGGACGCGCTTGCGCTCGCCCTCGCTGAGCGTGCCGAACGTCCGGTCGGCCAGGTTGCTGATCGACAGCGAGGCCAGCAGCTCGTCGGCCCGCTCATGGTCGAGCTCGTCGTAGTCCTCGCGCCAACGACCCACGACCGCGTACGAGGCGGAGACCACGACGTCGTGCACCCGTTCGGAGCGCGGGATCCGCTCGGCGAGGGCGGCTGAGGTCAGCCCGATGCGCGGGCGGAGCTCGAAGACGTCGACGGTGCCCAGCACCTCGTCCAGCAGGCCGACGACGCCCGTGGTCGGGTGGATCTGCGCCGCGAGCAGCTGCAGGAGCGTGGTCTTGCCCGCACCGTTCGGCCCCAGGACGACCCAGCGGTCGCTCTCGTCGACGGTCCAGTTGATGTCGTCCAGCAGGACCGCGCCTCCCCGGACGACCCCAACCCCGGCAAGATCGACGACTGCAGCCACGTCGCGACCCTACCGGTCGGCAGATGTGCACAGAGTCGAGCGCTTTCCTTACCGGTCGGAACGCCCGCCCCCGGCTCCGCCGCCCGCGTACGGTGTGGGGCGTGGACGCCCCCCTGCCACCGGGATGCCGTGTGTCGCTACGGCTCGTCGTCAACCTCAACGCCGCCCTGCACTCGCAGCTCGCGGCCGAGCGCGCGGCCGCCGAGGTCATCGGTCCCGACGTCGCGCACCACCTCGTCGACCCCGACGGTCTGCTCGGTCTGGACCCGTTCCGGGCGACCGAGCTCGACGAGGGCTTCGGCCGGCTGCTCGAGGCCGAGCCCGACCGCTGGCTGCTCGCGCTGCCCGTGCCCGGCGCGCTCGGGCCGCTGCGGGGTCCGGTCGACCTCAACACCGCGGCCCTGGCCGCCGGCGAGGCCGCCGTCGCCGCGAGCGGTGGCATCGCCCTCGTCCCGCAGCGCGTCGGCCAGGCCGTCCAGTGGCGCGTGCACGCCGCCGCGCGGCCGTTCGCGCCGCCGACGCTCTACGAGGCCGAGCGCGAGCTCAGCGAGGCGGTGCTGCGGGCCGCGACGACGCTGACCCACCTCGACGTGGCGTCCGGCGCCCGGCCGCGCCTCGACCACGGCCCGGCGCTGGCCCCCGGCTACCCGCCGCGGGCCCGGCTCGCCGCCGACCGGGCCGCCCGGCTGCTCGCCGCGATCGACGAGGCCCTGACGAATGACGGGGCCGCGATCACCCTGCACGAGGCCGAGGTGCGCTCCCGCGAGCTGCGGGTCGTCCGCACCGCGGCCGGCCAGGCCCTCTGCGCCGCCGCCGGCTGGCCCGAGGTCTAGCGCCGGCTCACGGCCGTACGGCGAGCACCGCGTAGTCGCGCGGGCCACGCAGCGCCCGGACCACGAGCGCCTCGACCGGGGTCGGCGGACCCGCTTCCGGGTCGAGCGGCGAGTCGTCCGGGTGGAGCTTGCGGACCTCGACGTCGCTGAACCCGCTGGCCCCGACGAGGAATGACGTCAGCGCGGGCGGCATCGGCGACCGGTGCGTCGGGTCGAGGTAGAAGTTGCAGGCGCCCATCGTGAGGTTCGTCGGGTCGGGCGTCTCCAGCAGCAGGCGCCCGCCCGGCCGCAGGGCGTGCCGGGCCGCCTCGAACAGCGCCAGCAGCGTCTCCGTGCCGAGGTGCTCGACCAGGTGGAAGGCCGTCACGAGGTCCAGCGAACCCTCCTCGAGCCCGGCGAGGTACGCCACCGCGTCGGCCTGGACGACGTCGAGGCCGCCCTCCCGCCCGGCGGCGACGAAGTCCGCGTTCGCGTCGACGCCGCGCGCCGCGATCCCCTCGTCGCGGAGCAGCGTCAGCCACTCCGCCCGCCCGCAGCCCACGTCGAGGACCCGGGGTCCCGGCTCCTCCGCCCGGAGCACGAGACCGACGTCGACCAGGTAGGGCCGCAGCTTGGCGGTCACCTCGGCCCGCGACCCCCGGAACCGGTCGGCGAACTGCGCGTAGACCGCGGCGAACCGGGGGCCGGTGTCGTCCTCCCGGCCGCCCTCCCGGGCCGCCGCCTCCGCGCGGAGCGTGCCGACCTCCGCCTCGAGCTCGCGGACCCGGTCGGCGAGCGCGCGCACCTGCGCCTCGATCCCGTCCACGGGGCTCACGCGCCGCTCTCCGCGGTCGTCGCGTCGCCGCCGGTGGGTGCTCCCGCCACGTCCCGCGGTCCGTCCGGCTCGTCCCCGTCGTGCGGGATCTCCCGGAGCACGCGGGCCGGGACGCCGCCCACGATCGTGTACGGCGCGACGTCGCCCAGCACCACGGCCCCGACCGCGACCACGGCGTTCGCGCCGATCCGGCACGGCCCGACGAGGGTGGCGCCGCTGGACACCCAGACGCCCTCCTCGACGACGACGTCGTTGCCGGTCTTGGGGACGGCGGTCTGGCGCGCGGCTCCGAAGACCCGCCAGTCGTGCGTGCCCGTGAGCACGGACACGCCGTGGCCGAAGAACGCCCACTCCCCGACCGTGATCTCGCCCGAGGACAGGTTGAACAGGGCGTCGTTCACCACGGCCGTCTCCGCGACGTGGAGCTTGGCCGGGTCGCCGTACACCCGGGGCGTGAAGAGCGACCGGTCCTCCGTCGGGAGGTGCCCGTCCCCGCCGGCCTGCTCGTCGTCGGTCCGACCGTCCTGCGCCTGACCGGCCTCGCCGGACCAGGCCGTCAGGCCCGACCCGACGCGGGCGGCGGCCCTCCGCAGACCCGCCAGCAGCTCCTCGGCCACGCCCATCGCCCCGCTCCTCCCGCCGTCCGGAGCACGCACTCTGCCAGCGGGCGGTCGCGGACCCGCAGGGGCGTTCAGGCGGACGCCGGCCGGACGGCGCGGAGCGCGGAGGTCAGTGGCACCCGTACGAGCGCTCGTTCAGCCGGACGACAGGTCCGCCGGCTGGGTCAGCCTGTGGGGACGCCGACCCGGCCGGCCTCCAGCGACGCGCGGAGCCGGGCGAGGAAGGCACCGGCGGCCACGAGGTCGTCCGGCGACGACGCGTCGCCGAGGAGGGCGGCGAGCTCCCGGGTGAAGGTCACGTCGGCCTCTCCTGCGAGCCGGGCACCCTCCGTGGTCAGCTCGATCAGCGAGCTGCGCCGGTCGGCCGGGTTGGGTGTGCGCCGCACCCAGCCGCTGCGCTCGAGCCGGTCGAGGCTCTTGCTCGTCGCGCCGATCCCGATCGCGAAGGTCTCCGCGATGTCCGCGACCCGCGTCCCCGGGTGGGCACGGAGGTGGCGCAGCAGCTCGAACTGCGACGTGACGATGCCGTGGGCCTGCCGCAATCGGTCGTTGAGGTGGTTGTAGAGCCGGGTCTCGGTACGCACGAGGTCGTCGAAGACCTGCGCGAGCGCCGACCCGCCCCCCGATTTACATGCCACGGCATATGCTGTCTGGGAATCCATCCACGAGGAGACCTTCTCATGACCCAGCAGCAGCGCGTCGCCCTCGACGCCCGGTTCCGTCAGCCGCAGCCCGCCGTCCCGCCCACCCTCGAGGAGCTGCGCGACGGGTTCGCGGGGCTGATGGCGTCGCTCGGGGTCCCGAGCGGCTTCCGCGCGGACCCGACCACGCTCGGCCCGCGGCCCGCCCTGCACGTGCAGCCCGAGGAGGGTGGCCGTCCGGGCACGCTCCTCTACTTCCACGGCGGCTCGTACGTCATGGGGTCGCCCACGACGGCGCTCACCCTCACCGCGAACCTCGTGGTGCGGACGGGCGTCAGCGCGTTCTCGGTCGACTACCGGTTGGCGCCCGAGCACCCCTACCCCGCCGGGCCCGACGACGCGCTCGCGGCCTACCGCGCGCTGCTGGACGACGGCGTCGACCCCGCGACCGTCGTGCTGGCCGGCGACTCGGCCGGCGGCGGTCTCTCGGTGGCCACGTGCCTGGCCGCGCGGCGGGCCGGGCTGCCGACGCCCGCGGCGGTCGTCGCCTTCTCCGCGGGCCTGGACCTGACCCGCACGGGCCGGAGCATGACGACCAAGGCCGCGCTCGACCCGTTCTTCACCCGCGAGGGCTTCGACCAGACCGCGGCGCTCTACCTCGCCGGGCAGGACCCGGCCACGGAGCTGCTCAGCCCAGCCACGCTCGCCGACCTCACGGACTTCCCGCCGCTGCTGCTGCAGGTGGGCACGAACGAGATGCTGCTCGACGACTCGACGCGGCTGGCCGCGCGGGCGGTCGAGGCCGGCGTCGACGTGACGCTCGACGTCGTCGCGGGCGTGCCGCACGTCTTCCAGGCCTTCACCGGCCTGCTCGACGAGGCCGGTCAGGCGCTGGACCGGGCGGCGCTGTTCATCACCCAGCACCTGCCCGCGCCGGGCGCCTGACCCCACCCGGCCGTGGGCGAGGTCGGACGCCGACCGTCAGGAACCGGTGGAGTGCAGCCCGCCGTCGACGTGGATCATCTCGCCGGTGGTGCTGGGGAAGAAGTCGCTCAGGAGGGCGACGACGGCCCTGGCCGTCGGCTCCGGGTCGCGCGGGTCCCAGCCGAGGGGGGCCCGCGAGCCCCACACCGTGTTGAATTCGTCTGCCCCGCCGATGGCCTTCTTGGCCAGGGTCTCCAGCGGGCCGGCCGCGACCAGGTTCACCCGGACGCCCTCCGGGCCGAGGTAGCGGGCGAGGTAGCGGCTGGTGCTCTCCAGCGCGGACTTCGAGACGCCCATCCAGTCGTAGACCGGCCAGGACACGGTCGCGTCGAAGGTCAGCCCGACCACGGAGGCCGGGTTGGCCAGGACGGGCTTGCAGGCCATGGTCAGCGAGGTGAGCGAGTAGGCCGAGACCTGCAGCGCCTTGGCCACGTCGTCCCAGGGCGTGCTGAGGAACTTGCCGCCGAGCGCGGTCTCGGGGTTCGCGTACGCGAGCGAGTGCACGAGCCCGTCGAGGGAGTCCGTGTGCTCCCGCAGCTGGTCGGCGAGACCGGCGAGGTGCTCCTCGTTGGTCACGTCGACCTCGAGCAGCACCGGCTCCGGGTCGAGCTTGCGGATCACCCGCCTGGTCAGGCTCATCGCCCGGCCGAAGTTGGAGACGATGACCGTCGCGCCCTGCTCCTGCGCCACCCGCGCCACGGAGAACGCGATGGAGGTGTCGAGGGTGACGCCGGCCACCAAGATCGTCTTGCCGTCGAGGATGCCCATGAGGGTCGATCCTGCCCTACGGTCCCCGTCCGGGCAGAACGCTCCCGGCCGCCGGGCACCTACGCGGTCCGTCGAGCCGACGCGTACGCCCTCCAGGTCGGCACACCCTGGCTTCCGAGGCACACCGTCCTCACGGGGGCACACCGTGCAGGGTGTGCCTCGGCGAGAAAGGTGTGCCTCCGTCAGGACGGTGTGCCTCCGTCAGGACGGTGTGCCTCCGTCAGGACGGTGTGCCGCGGGAGCGGACCTAGTGGCCCATCCCGAGGCCACCGTCGACGGGGATGACGGCGCCGGTGACGTACGCGCCGCCCGGCCCGGCAAGGAACGCGACGGCCGCGGCGACGTCCTCGCTCCGGCCCATCCGGCCGAGCGGGATCTGGGCCTTGTAGCCCGCCACGGTCTTCTCGTCGAGGACGGCGGTCATGTCGGTCTCGACGAAGCCCGGGGCGACCACGTTCGCGGTGATGCCGCGGCCGCCGAGCTCGCGGGCGAGCGAGCGGGCCATGCCGACCAGGCCGGCCTTGGAGGTCGCGTAGTTCACCTGGCCCGCCGAACCGAGCTGCCCGACCACGGACGAGATCAGCACGATGCGGCCGGAACGCGCCCGGACCATCGGCCGGGCGGCCCGGCGCACGACGTGGAAGGTGCCGGTCAGGTTCGTCTCGATGACCGCGTCCCAGTCGTCCTCGCTCATCCGCATGATCAGCGTGTCGCGGGTGATGCCGGCGTTCGCGACCAGCACCTCGACCGGCCCCAGCTGGGACTCCACCGCGGCGAAGGCGGCGTCCACCTGCTCGGTGTCGGTGATGTCGCACTGCACGCCGAGGATCCCCGGGGGCACGTCGCCGCTGCGGTGGGTGGCCGCGACGCGGTAGCCCTCCGCCGCCAGGCGCTGGGCGATCACGCGGCCGATGCCGCGGTTGCCGCCCGTGACCAGGGCGACCCGACCCGGCTCGGGGGCGGGAGTCTCGGGCGCGGAGCTCTGGGCGGCGGGGTCCTCCGCGGCAGGGGTCTCGGGAGCGGCGTCGTCAGGAGCAGCGTTCGTCACGGCTGCACGGTAACGGTTGGGCCTCGACCCCGGCTGCCGGGAACTCTTCGCTGCGGCCCGAAACCGCGGGGCCCCCGCGGACGTAATGTCTGGGTATGGTCATCCCCGCGGGCGCGACGAACATCACGGACGCCCGCCCCGGGACGAGCGCGGAGATGTCCCAGCGGGTCCGGCGCTACACGATCACGATGGCCTTCCGCACCGTCTGCTTCCTGGTCGCGGTGATCTTCGCCCACGGGTGGCTGCAGTGGGTCCTCTTCGCCGGGGCCCTCTTCCTGCCCTACATGGCCGTGCTGCTGGCCAACCAGGCGAACACCAAGGGCCTCAGGAAGGTCGTCCGTCGGGGCGCCCCCGACGACGCCAAGCAGCTGACGGCAGGACCGGCCACGACGTACGTCGAGGGCGAGGTCATCGTGGACGACCAGGGCCGCGTGCACGAGCCCGTTGCGGACCGTCGCAAATACTGGGCGGCGTGAGCCTCTCGAACACCGCCCTGCCGCCCGTCGACCTGGTCTGCTCCGCCCGCGGCTGCACCGCGGCCGCGACGACGGACGTGCGGTGGAACAACGTCAAGATCCACACGCCGGAACGGCGTAAGCACTGGCTGGCGTGCGACGAGCACACCCCGACGCTCAGCGACTACCTGTCGGCGCGCGGGATGCTGCGCGAGGTCGTCCCCCTCGGCGACGAGGCGCCCGGCCCCGACTAGCGGTCAGCCGCCGATCGCCGACATCGGCCGGTCCGGCTGGAGGAAGCTCGGGTCGTCGATGCCGTGGCCGGGCTGCTTGCCCGCGACCGCCGTGACCCACGCGTCGGCGATCGTCGCGTCGTCGGCCCCGCCGCGCAGCAGCACGCGCAGGTCGGACTCCTCGCGCGCGAAGAGGCAGGTCCGGATCTGACCGTCGGCCGTGAGGCGGACGCGGTCGCAGGACCCGCAGAACGGCTGCGTGACCGAGGCGATCACGCCGACGGTCTGGTCGGTCCCGACCACACGGAACAGCTCGGCGGGCGCGCTCCCCCGGGCGGCGGCGTGGGCCGGGTCGACGACGAGGGAGAACTCGGTCCGCAGCCGCGCCAGCGTCTCGGCCGCGGTGACCATCTCCGTACGCCGCCAGCCGTGCTGCGCGTCCAGGGGCATCTGCTCGATGAACCGCAGCTGCACGCCCTCCTCGAGCGCCCAGCGCAGCATCGACGGCGCCTCGTGGTCGTTGACGCCGCGCATGAGGACGGCGTTGATCTTGACCGGGTCCAGCCCGGCGGCGCGGGCGGCGCGGACGCCTGCCAGCACGTCGGCGTGCCGACGGCGGCGGGTGAGCGTGGCGAACGTCTCCGGGTCCAGCGTGTCGAGCGAGACGTTGATGCGGTCCAGCCCGGCGTCCTTGAGCCCCTGGGCCCGCGAGGCGAGCCCGATGCCGTTCGTCGTGAGGGCGAGCACCGGGGCCGGGTCGAGCGCGGCCAGGCGGGCCACCAGGCCCTCCAGGCCCTTGCGCAGCAGCGGCTCGCCGCCGGTGAGCCGCACGGTGGTGATCCCGAGCCGCTCCGCGCCGATCCGGACCAGCCGGACGATCTCGTCGTCGTCGAGCAGCTCGTCGCGCGCCATCCAGTCCAGGCCCTCGGCGGGCATGCAGTAGGTGCAGCGCAGGTTGCAGCGGTCGGTGAGGGACAGCCGCAGGTCGGCCGCGACCCGCCCGTACGCGTCCGCGAGCCGACGCTGCGCGTCCGTGCCGGGGCGGGTCGTACGCAGGCCGGGCAGGCCGAGCAGGACGGTCACGCGGCCGAGTCTAGGCCGCGGTGACCATCCTGCTCGGGCATGCTCCGAGCCTCAGGAGGGGTCGTTGGGCGACTCGGCCTCGTCGATGGTCGTCTCGCTGACGACCTCGGGCGCTGGCCGGTTGGCCAGCTCGTTGCGGCGGGCGACGATGACCGCCGCCGCGGCGCCGACGGCACCCACGTACGCGACGGCCCGCATCCACGGCTTGTCGAGCACGTGGCCGGTGACCGCGTCGAGGGAGTAACGGCCGGCACCGGTGAGGGTGAGGGCCGTGCCGACCGCGGCGTACGCCAGCGGCAGCTCGGGCCCGCCGTCGGCGGCGTAGAACTTCTCGAAGCCGTGGAACGACGACGCGACGACCATGTTGCCGGTCAGCGCGGCGCCGGCCGGGCCGGTGCCGAGGCCGAGGGCGACCGCGAGGCCGCCGCCCATCTCGGCGACGCCGGCGAGCGTCGCGTTCCGCTTGCCGGGCGTGAAGCCGACCGACTCGAAGAAGCCGCCCGTCCCCTCGATGCCGTAGCCGCCGAACCAGCCCAGCAGCTTCTGGGCGCCGTGCGAGGCCGCAGCCGCGCCGAAGCCGAGGCGCAGGGCCAGCAGGCCCAGGTCGGTGCTCTTGCTCATGGTGTGCTCCTGTTCCGTGCCGCCAGCGGCGGCGCTGAGGGTCGTCCGACGACGCAGCACAGGGTCGTCGGGCGTGGGCCGAACGCTACGGCGTGCGGCGGGCGCCCGCGGCGCGGTCCGCCGATCGGCCCCGGAGGGACCGGGACCGGCGCAGACGTCCGGAGCGCACGCCGGCCCCGGTCCGACAGGACCGGGGCCGGCGCAGGGACCGCGTGGGTCAGGACGGCAGCTGGGCCGAGCCCGAGCGCACGCCGAGCAGGTGCTCCAGCGCCAGGCGCTGGATGCGCGCGAAGCCGTAGCCCCGGGTGCGACCCGCCTCGAGGTCGTAGTCCTCGAACGTCGACCGGTCGTCCAGCAGGTCCTGGTAGGTCTCGCCCTCGTTCAGGGTGGGCTCGGCCAGGGCGTAGACGCCGGACGCCTCCAGGGCCTCCTGGACCTCCGGGTCGGCGCGGAAGGACTGCGAGCGCTCCTTCAGCGAGAGGTAGAGCTCCATGTTGGCCAGCGCCGACTCCCAGACGCCCTCGATGCTCTCGGTGCGCAGCGGCTTGTAGTCGAAGTGCCGGTCGCCGTCGTACGTCGGGCCGCCGTTGGGGCCGCCGTTCTCCAGCAGGTCGACGGTCGAGAACGCCTGCAGCAGGTCGCCGTAGCCGAAGACCATGTCCTGGTCGTAGCGCGGGCCCTTCTGGCCGTTCAGGTCGATGTGGAAGAGCTTGCCCGCCCACAGGGCCTGCGCGATGCCGTGCGTGTAGTTGAGGCTGGCCATCTGCTCGTGGCCGGTCTCGGGGTTGATGCCGATCATGTCGGCGTGCTCGCACTCGTTGATGAAGGCGAGCGCGTGCCCGATCGACGGCAGCAGGATGTCGCCGCGGGGCTCGTTCGGCTTGGGCTCGATGGCGAACCGCATGCCGTAGCCCTTGTCGATCGAGTACTGCGCGAGCATGTCGATGCCCTCGCGGTAGCGGTCGAGCGCGCTGCGGACGTCCTTGGCGAAGTCGACCTCGGACCCCTCGCGCCCGCCCCAGAAGACGTAGATCTCCGCGCCGAGCTCGGCGGCGAGGTCCATGTTCCGCATGACCTTGCGGAGCGCGTACCGGCGCACCGCGCGGTCGTTGCTGGTGAAGCCGCCGTCCTTGAAGACCGGGTCGCCGAAGAGGTTGGTCGTCACCATCGGGACGGCCAGGCCGGTCTCGGCGAGCGCGGCCTTGAACTCGCTGATGATCGTGTCGCGCTCGGCGCTGGTGCTGCCCGGCGGCACCAGGTCGTCGTCGTGGAAGGTGATGCCGTACGCGCCCAGCTCGGCGAGCTTGTGCACGGCCTCCACCCCCGCCATGACCGGGCGGGTCGCCTCGCCGAAGAGGTCACGGGCCTGCCAGCCGACGGTCCACAGACCGAAGCTGAACTTGTCCTCGCGGGTGGGAACGGGAGCCATCTGCTTTTCTCCTGGAGTGGTTGAGGGGTGGTGCTGGTCGGTGGGGGCGACGGGCGCCGGGGTGGGTGCAGGCCAGCCTGTCACCACACCTGCGTGCGCTGGGAGCCGCCCTTCAGCGTGAGGAGCGGGCCGGCGGCGTAGCGCTGGCCGGCGTCCTTGGCCTGGCCCACGAGGTCGGCGTCGATGACCGCCGGGCGGCCGTCGGGGTCGTCGAAGTCCGCGTCGACGAACCGCACGGGCGGCAGGTCGGCCCCGGAGACGGCGACGACCGTCGTGTCGCCGAAGCCCTCCGGCAGGCGGGTCTCGAGGTGGACCGCGTCGCCCTCGGTGACGACCCGCACGCTGACGTCGCCCTCGAGCACGACGGCACCCTGCTCGGCCGCGTACGGCTCCGCGCCGCCGAGGTAGACGTTGTCGTGGATGTAGACGGGCTGCGGGACCGTGAACCGCTCGTGGTCGCCCTTCGTCGGGTCCCCGATCAGCACCCGGTACTCCTCCATCGAGGAGGGGTGGCCGTCGTAGCCCGCGGTGCCGTGGTGCGCGCTGCCCGGGAACCGGAAGTCCGTCCCGTAGGCGGCCGCCGTGTCGCCGCCGAGGAAGACGTTGCCGACGAAGCGGTCGTCGCCGCCCATGATCGCGGCGTAGCCGGCGACCTGCGTGCTGTGCGGCACGTGGTACGGCGTCGGCCGCTCCAGCACCGGCGAGAGCCACACGGTCCCGACGACGAGGTTGTTGACGTACGCGCCGCCCTGGCTGAACGACTCGAGCGAGACGGGCGAGGCGAAGAGGTTGTGGTCGACGAGGTACGGGCCGTGGCTCACCTCGACGAACAGGTCGCGCTTGTTGTCGTGGTAGACGTTCCGCGACACCCGGGTGCCCTGCGTCTGCCAGTCCAGCCAGGTGCCGAGCGAGCAGTCGTGGATGTGGTTGTGCCGGATGACGACGTCGAGCGCGGCGTGCAGCTTGATGCCGCCGATCTCGTAGCCGTAGAACTCGCGCTTGATCGCGATGTTGTAGATGTGGTTGTCCTCGATGGTGGAGAACACGCACCCGAGGTGGCCGACGATGCCGTTCTGGCCGCAGTCGAAGATCGTGTTGCGCCGGATCACGTGCGAGCCGATGTGCTCGCGGTCCCACCCGGTCTGCGCGGCGGTGAAGACGGACTCCAGCTGGTACTGGTAGCCCGGCTTGTCGCCGCGGACCGTGGCGAAGTTGTGCCCGGTCGAGGCCTCCTTGCCGATGGAGATCGCCGAGCACTTGGCGTCGTGGATGACGTTGTCCTCGATGACCCAGCCCTTGGCCCAGTTCGGCCCGATCAGGCCGGGCTGGTCGGCCGTCGGCGGGGCCCACGGGGTCGCGGCCTGGCAGAGCTCGAAGCCGCGGACGGTGATGTAGTCGACGTGGTGCTCGCGCGGGTAGAAGACCGAGCGGCGCACGTTGACCTCGACCAGCTCGGCGTTCGGGTCGGCGTCGCCGAAGTTCGCCCAGACCGTCGTGCTCTCGTCGCCCACCTCGGCGAACCACACCAGCTGCGTCTGGTCGGGGTCGCGCACGTGGTCGGGCGTCTTGGTCCAGTCGTCGTGGACCTCGGTGCGCCGCGGCGGGTCGGCCAGCTCGGCGCGCGAGGTGACCTCGTAGAAGCTGAGGCCGTTCAGGTAGACGTCGCCCAGGTGCTTCTTGGGCGTGCTCGGGTCGGCGTAGACGATCCAGTCGCCGTCCACCTCCTCGGCGAACGGGTTGAAGTCGCCGAACAGGCTGTTGGGCACGTCGACGGTCCAGACCGACCCGTCCTCGCGCCGCCAGCCGGTGACCTGCTCGGAGCCCTTGATCACGACGTGCTCGCCGGGGGCGGCGGCGTAGGTGATCCGGCGGTGGTCGCTGAGCCCGGAGAAGCGGGGGCTGACCCACTCGCGGTAGACGCCGGCGTGCACGAGGACGGTGTCCCCGGGCTGCGCGACCTGGGCCGCCGCGTCGATGCTCGCGAACGGGTGCTGCTCGGACCCGTCGGGGGTCTCGTCGGACCCGTCGCTCCTGACGTGCAGCTCCACAGGCATCTCGTACGACCTTTCGCGTTGTTCCCGTGAGTGGGGGTTCCCGGGGTGGGGTTCTCGTAGTGGGGTTCTCGTGGTGACGATGGTGGTGCAGGGGGTGGACGGGCCCGTCGGGGGGCCCACCCCGGTTCCGGGTGGGGGCGCGGCGGGGCCGCGCCGCACGACCGCGGGAGCGTGGGTCTTCCCGGTCCCGGGGAGGCGTCCCCCGGGACCGGGAAGCGGGGGTTACTTGCTGAAGCCGGCGGTCAGACCGCTCATCAGCTGGCGGCGGCCGAGGACGTACAGCACGATCACCGGCAGCGACACCATGACGACCGAGGCCAGGATGGCCGGCACGTTGACGCTGTACTGGCCCTGGAACGTCCACAGACCGAGCGTGATCAGGCGCTTCTCCGGGCTCTGGGTGAGCACCAGCGGCAGCAGGAACCCGTTCCAGATGCCGAGCCCGTTGTAGATGGTCACGGTGACCAGGGCCGGCTTCGTGAGCGGGAACGCCAGGTGCCACAGGGTCTGCCAGTCGCTCGCCCCGTCGGTGCGCATCGACTCGAACAGCTCCCGCGGGACGTCGCGGATGAAGTTCGAGATGACCAGCACCGACAGCGGGATGGCGAACGCGATGGACGGCAGGATGATCGCCCAGAGGGTGTCGTAGAGACCCAGCCGGATGATGATCAGGTAGACGGGGATGATCGTCGCCTGCAGCGGGATGGCCAGCCCCATGAGCAGCAGCGAGTTGATGCCCTTGAGCACCCACCCGCTCCCGCGCACGATGGCGAACGAGGCCAGGAACGAGATCAGCACGGCCGGCACGATGGCGCCGACGGTGACGAGCACGCTGTTGAGGAAGTAGCGCGGGAAGTCCGACTCGACGACGAGGGCGTAGTTGGCCAGCGTCGGCGCGGTCGGCGGCGCCATCGGGTTGGTCGTGAAGTAGACGCTCTGGTCCTTGAAGCTGGTGATGATGATCCAGTAGATCGGGACCAGCACGATCAGCAGCCAGACGTAGCTGAGCAGCCCGCCCACGTAGTTCTTGTGGACGGTCCCCCGCATCTGGGTCCCGCGGTCCGGGGCCTTGCCGCCCGACGCCTTCCGGCCGCTCGTCACGCGGTCACCCGCGGTGGTCACGGTCGCCATGTCAGGCCCCTTCCAGCTGGCTGTCCGTGGAGCTGCCGCCGAGGCGGCGCAGCACCAGGGCGAGCACCAGGCCGACGAGCACCAGGATGCAGGCGATGGCGCTGGCCGGGCCCATGAGCCCGGAGTTGAAGCCCCGGATGTACATGTCGAGGGCGAGCACGCGGGTCGCGTCGCCCGGTCCGCCCGCCGTCAGCACGTAGATCAGGTCGAAGAAGGTCAGGGACCCCACGACCATCAGCGTGGACGAGGTGATGACGGTGTACTTCAGCTGCGGCAGCGTGATCGAGAGGAACTGCCGCACCCGGCTGGCCCCGTCGAGCAGCGCCGCCTCGTACATCGACACCGGGATCTGCCGCACCGCGCCCTGGTAGATCAGCGCGTGGAACGGGATGAACTGCCACGAGACCACGAAGATGATCACGGCGAGGGCCAGCCGGGGCCGACCCAGCCAGTCCTGCGTCAGCAGCTCCAGGTGCAGGCCCGCCCCCAGCCCGAAGTTCGGGTCGAGCAGCGCCTTGTACGTGATCGCGAGCGCCGCCGAGCTCAGCAGGAGCGGGATGAAGTACAGCACCGCGAGGACCTCGCGGTAGCGCTGGTGTCCGGCCAGGAACGTCCCGAGCAGGATGCTCATCGGCGTCTGGGCGGCCCAGCTCAGCGCCATCACCAGGAAGGTCACCCACAACGCGTGCGGCAGACCCGGGTCGGTGAGGACGGCCTTCCAGCTGGTGAAGCCGGAGGGCGTGATCGTGCCGATGCCGTCCCAGGTGGTGAAGGACAGGAGCAGCACGCCGAGCAGGGGGATCACCCCGAACGCGACGAAGAACAGCAGGGCGGGCAGGGCCATCCAGGTGAACGAACGCTCCTTGATGCCCCTGCCGCCTTCCGTCGGGCTCGTGGCCGGCGCCGACGTCACGGCCGCCGGAGCCAGCGTGGTCACGACCCGATGACCTTGTTCATGTTGTCGATCCACTGCTGCGGCGTGATCGAGAGCTGGAAGAGCTTCGCGATGTTGTCCAGCAGCGTCTCGGCGGCGGCCGCGGGGAGGGCCTGGTCCCACGACTGCGCGAAGGACTTGGCGTTGCTCGCGGTGTCGTAGATGAAGTTCAGGAACGGGGCGTCCGCGCCGGAGAACGAGGCGTTGGAGCCCTTGACGATCGCGACGCTGCCGTTGTCGGCCCACGCCTTGATCTCGGTGTCGTCGAGGACGGTGGTGGAGAAGTACTTCTTCGCCGTCGTCTTCTCCGCGTCGGTCGCCTTGGAGGAGATCGAGTAGTACTGCGCAGGGTTGCCGACGGAGTTGCTCGGGTCGCCCTTGCCGCCCTCGACCGGCGGGAAGTTCATGTAGCCCAGGCTGCCGCTGCTGACGAAGTCGCCGCCGTCCTTCTTCATGGTCCCGTAGGTCCACGCGCCGTGCACCATCATCGCGGCCTTGCCGGTGTAGAGCAGGGCGAGGTCGGCGTTCGAGTCGGCGGTGATCGAGGAGAAGCCCTTGATGAAGCCGTTGGCCTTCACCAGGTCCTGGATCTTGGTCAGCATGTCGACGACCGCCGGGTCGGACCAGGCGCCGGCCTTGCCGGAGAACGCGTTCTGGAAGACCTCGGGACCGGCGATGCGGTCGAGCAGGAACTCGAGCCACATCATGTTCGTCCAGCGGGACTGGCCGCCGAGCGAGAACGGCGCGATGCCGGCCTCGTTGAACTTCGGCACCAGGGCCATGATCTCGCCCCACGACGCCGGGGGCTGGGCGCCGATCTTGTCGAAGGCGCGCTTGTTGTAGTAGAAGACGATCGGCGTGACCGTCTCGGCCGGCATGGCGTAGATCTTGCCGTCGACCGTGGCCGCCTCGAAGGCGGACGGGAAGAGCTTGTCCTTCAGCGCCGCGTTCTCGGAGAAGAACGACGTGAGGTCCTCGACCTGGTCGTTCTTCACGTACTCGCGGAGGCCGCCGCCGCCCCAGCCCCAGATGATCGTCGGACCCTGGCCGGCGCCGATGGCGGTCTTGATCTTGGTCTTGTACGCGTCGTTCTGGAACTCCGTGTACTTGATCTCCGTGCCGGCGTTGGCGCCGTTGAAGCGCTTGACCGACTCTTCGCGGACGGCCTGCTGCGGCTGGCCGCTGAGGAACCAGTAGCTGGCGCCGGAACCGGCGGCGCCGCCACCGGCCGCCGCGCTGCCCCCGGCTCCGGGCTGGGTCGGCTGCGTGCCGCCGCCGCAGGCCGCGAGGGTGCCGACCGCCGTGGCGCTGATGCCGGCCAGGCCGGCCAGCTTGAGGAAGCCGCGGCGCGAGGTGGTGCTGGGATCCACTTTGATCTCCTGTGTGAGTGCGGCAGAGCCGCGACGGGAAACGCGAACCGAACGAAAGATCACCGAGATGTTTCGCCAGAAACTACTGGTTGTAACGTAAAGACGGCGAAAGGACCTGTCAAGGCCTTACGGCGTGCCGTACGAACTCGATCCGGTACCGATCGTGGGAACGGTGCCAAGGTCGCGCGAGACCCGACCATACGCTCCCGGGCCACGAGCTGTCGGTGATGCCCCGCGGTCGGTCCGCGTCAGCGCGCCCCCTTCCCGTTCCGGGCCCGAACCCGATACTGTTACCGAAACTTTTCGGGTTCGGAGGTGTGGGATGGCAGGTCGCGCGACCCTGGCGGACGTGGCGAGCGCCGTCGGCGTCTCCGTGGCCACCGTCTCGAAGGTCCTCAACGACCACGCCGACGTCGCCCCCGGCACCCGCCGACGGGTCCAGCAGCAGCTGCGGGACTCCTCCTACCGCGTGACCGGCAACGGCCGGCGCCGCTCACGGCTCGAGGGGACCGTCGAGGTCGAGTTCCCCAGCCTGGAGAACCCGTACGTGGTCTCCGTGCTCGACGGCATCATGGACGCGGCCCGCGCGGAGTACCTCGACGTCGCGATCGGCCCCCAGGTGCGCGACAACACCGCGGCCTTCGAGCCCCAGACCCTGCGCAGGTCCAGCCGGATCGGGGCCATCTTCATCACGGTCGACGCGGCGGCCGCGCCCGTGGCCACGCTGATCGAGGACGGCTTCCCCACCGTCGTGGTCGACCCGGTGCGCCGGGCCGGCTCGTGCGTGAGCATCGGCGCCACCAACTTCAGCGGCGGCCTCAGCGCCACCGAGCACCTCCTCGGCCTCGGCCACCGCCGGATCGCGCACGCCGCGGGGCCGCGGCAGGTCGACTGCAGCCAGGCGCGGCTGGCGGGCTACCTCTCCGCGCTGAGCGAGGCCGGGCTGCGGTCCGACGACGACCTCATCGTCTCCTCGCCCTTCACGTACGCCGGCGGCCGCGCCTCGGCCGCGCACCTGCTGGACCTGCCCGACCGGCCGACCGCGATCTTCGCCGCGGGCGACGAGATCGCGCTGGGCATCATGGAGGAGGCGCGGTTGCGCTCCATCCGGGTGCCGGAGGACCTGAGCATCGTGGGGTTCGACGACACCTACCTGGCGAGCCGGTCGGCACCGCCGCTCACCACGGTCGCCCAGCCGCTGGTGGAGATGGGCCGACTCGCGGTGCGCTCGCTCAGCCAGCTGATCAACGGGAACTTCCAGGGCACGTCGCACCTCGAGATGGCCACCCACCTCGTGCTGCGGAAGTCCACCGCCCCCGTCCCCACGGGCCGGGTCAGGCCAGGCCGGGACTGAGGTCGGGCACGGGCACGACGCCCTGCGCGACGCGGGTCTCGCGCCGCCGCTCGCCCTCGGGCGTCCGCCAGGCCATCGTGTAGCTCAGCGTGCAGGCGAGACGCTGCGGGGCCGGTTCACGGTCGCGACCCAGCCCCGCCGCGGCGGCCGCCTCGGTCAGCCAGCGCTCCAGGTCGGCGAACCGGGCGGTGAAGCACGCCCCCGTCCCGACGAAGCGCACGGCCTGGTCGACGGAGGCCTCGGCCCCGGAGCTCGCGGTAAGAGTGGCCGACAGCCGCACCTCGCGGGCCGGGACCTCGTCGCTGGTGTTCTGCACGAGCATGACGCCGGGCTCGGCCCACTGCAGGCGCCAGCCCGAGGGGTCCGGCGGCACGGGCACGGCGGACTCCGCCACTGCGAGGGCCGCGGCCGCGACGTCCAGCTCCCGGCGCTGCCGGCGCCCACGACGGACGATCAGCGTCACGAAGGCCAGCGTCTTCACGCACACCACGCCGCCCACGACCAGCAGGAGGGTGGCGGTGCTCACGCGGCGATGCTACGGAGGTTCGACCGGCCCGGGGCCGTTTAAGGCTGAACAGCTTGCTGCGGCGGACGTCGGTGCCGTTGACCAGCGACGCGCTGAGCGGTCCGTGCGCCGTGCGGCCTCAGCCGACCGGGACGCTGCCCACGCTCGCCAGGTCGATCCGCCCGGCGTGGCTGTAGACGTTCATGCTGTCGCCGCGGACGAAGGCGACCAGGGTGAGGCCGGCCTCCTCGGCCAGCTCGACGGCCAGCGAGCTCGGCGCGGAGACCGCCACCAGCAGCTCGGCACCGGCGAGGACGGCCTTCTGCGTCAGCTCGTACGAGGCCCGGCTCGACACGACGAGGGTGCACCCGGTGAGCGGGAGCCGTCCCTCGCGGAGGGCCCACCCGATGACCTTGTCGAGCGCGTTGTGCCGCCCGACGTCCTCGCGCACGCAGACGAGGTCGCCGTCGGTGTCGATCAGGCCGGCCGCGTGCAGCCCGCCGGTCTTGTCGAAGGCCCGCTGGTGCTCGCGCAGCCGGTTCGGCGCCTGGAGCACACGCTCGACCGGCAGCGGCTCGCGCCACGTGGTCGGGTGGCGGCGAGAGGTGACGACCTGGTCGATGGAGGTGCTGCCGCACAGGCCGCACGCGCTGTTCACGAGGACCTGGCGCAGCGGGCCTGTCGGCGCCGCACCCGGCACGAGGCTCACGTCGAGGACGTTGTAGGTCTGCAGGCCCTCCGCGTCGGTCCCCGCGCAGTAGCGCGCGAGCACGACGTCGGAGGCCTGCGTGATGACGCCCTCGCCGTGCAGCAGCCCGTGCACGAGGTCGATGTCGTCGCCCGGCGTCCGCATCGTCACGAGGAAGGCGGAGCCGTCCAGCCGCACCTCGAGCGGCTCCTCCACGGCGAGCGTGTCGCTGCGGCGCACGACGCGGCCGTCGGCACCGGCGCGGACCTTGACCACCGGCCGGGTCCGGGTGAGACGTCCCATGGGGCCATCCTGGCACCGGCAGCCAACGACCGACCGGGAGGACGAAGCACCCCATGGACCTTGCGCAGAGCACCACCGACTGGCTGAGGAGGCTGGCCGACGAGCTCGAGGCCGGAGACGTCGCCCTCGACGACGCCGCGGTCACCGAGCTCCTCGACCTCACCCGCGAGGCCGCGCACGGGCTCGAGCGGGTGGCCGGACCGCTCACCACCTTCCTCGTGGGCGTCGCGGTCGGCCGGGGCGCCGGGCTGCCGGAGGCGGTCGGGACGGCGACCGCGCTGCTCGACGAACCCGCCCCCCGCGGCGACGGCGGCTAGCCTGGGAGCGTGCGCCGCCTCTGGGTCCGCTGGGCCCTGCTCATCGCCTTCGTGGCGGTGCTGGGGACCGCCTTCGTCAACCTCGGCGAGTGGCAGCTCGAGCGCCTGCACTCCCGCCGGGACCGCAACGTCTCGACCGTGGCGAACGAGCAGCAGCCCGTACGCCCGTGGACCGACGTCTTCACGAAGACGATCACCGACGCCGACCAGTGGCAGCGGGTCAGCGCGACCGGGACCTTCGACTCCGGGCACCAGTACGTGCTGCGCTACCGCAGCACCGGCGACACCGACGGCTACGAGGTCGTCACGCCGCTGCGGACCGACGCCGGGACCGTGCTGGTCGACCGGGGCATCGTGTCGGTGACCAACGGCGCGCCCATCCCCTCCGTCGCCCCCGCGCCCCCGAGCGGGGTCGTCACGGTGGTCGGTCACGTCCGCCGCGACGAGGAGGGCAAGCGCTCCGCCCGGGTGCCGGTGAACGGCTCGATGCGGCTGATCGACTCGCAGGCCATCGCGGCGACGCTGCCCTACCCCGTCGCCGACGGCTACATCGGCCTGCTGACCGTCGACCCGCCGCAGGACGGGGGCTTCTCCCCCATCGACCTGCCCGAGATCTCCGACGGCCCGCACTTCTGGTACGCGGTCCAGTGGTTCATGTTCGCGGGCATCGGGCTGGCCGGGATCGTCGTCTTCATCCGCGGCGACATCCGCGAGCGGCGCACCGGCCAGCGCAAGACGCCGAAGCCGAAGAAGCCGGTCGACGACGACCGTCCCGCGCTGACGCCGAGCGGGCGCTGATGGACCTCGGGCTCCACGACCGCGTCTTCGTGGTCACCGCCGCCAGCGGTGGCCTCGGCCGGGCCACGGCCGAGCAGCTGGTCGCCGAGGGCGCCCGCGTCGTGCTCGTCGCGCGCCGGGCGGAGGTCCTGGCCGAGGTCGTCGCCGGGCTGGGCCCGGAGCACGCGGTCGCGGTGACCGCCGACCTGACCGACCCTGCGACCGCCGACCTCGCCTGCCTCGTCGCCATCCGGGCCTTCGGACGGCTGGACGGGGCGCTGGTCAGCGTGGGCGGGCCGCCGCCCGGCACCGTCCTCGGCACCTCCGACGAGCAGTGGACGACCGCGTTCGAGCGGGTCTTCCGCCCGGCGCTGCGGGTCTCGCGCGCCGTGGTCGCCCACGCGACCGTCCCCGACCTGGCCCTCGGCTGGGTGCTCTCGACCTCGGTGCTCTCGCCGCTGCCCGGGCTCGCCACGTCCAACGGCCTCCGGCCCGGGCTCGGGATGCTCGTCAAGCAGCTGGCCGACGAGCTCGGTCCCACCGGTGGCCGCGTGGTCGGGCTCATGCCCGGCCGGGTCGAGACCGACCGGGTCCGCGAGCTCGACGCCCTCGACGCCGACCCGGCCGCCGGACGGGCCGCGCGCGAGGCCGCCATCCCGCTGCGGCGCTACGGCACCCCGGAGGAGTTCGCCCGGGTCGCCACCTTCGCGCTCTCGCCCGCCGCGTCGTACCTCACCGGGTGCGTCCTGCCGGTCGAGGGCGGCGCCCTGCGCGCCCTGTGAGCCTCGCCGACGTCACGGACCTGCTGGCCTGCCCGACCTGCGCGGACCGCGAGCTCCCCGACACCCCGCTCGTCCCGGACGGCTCGACCCTGCGCTGCCCGCGCGGGCACGCGTACGACGTCGCCCGGCAGGGGCACGTGAACCTGCTCGGCCGGGCGGTCCCGCGCAACGCCGACTCCCCCGCGATGGTGGCCGCGCGCGAGCGGTTCCTCGGCAGCGGCGCGTACGACGACGTCGCCGACGCCCTCGCCACCGCGGCGGCGCGGACGGGCGCGGACGCACCGGCGGTGCTGGACGTCGGGGCGGGCCCGGGCTGGTACCTCGACCGCGTGCTGGCCCGCCTGGACGACGAGGGGCGGACCGGGCGGGGCGTCGCGCTCGACGTCTCCCCCGCCGCCGCCCGTCGGGCCGCCCGCAGCCCCTGGTCGGTGGGAGCGGTCGTCGCCGACGCCTGGGAACGCCTGCCGGTCCGCTCCGACGCCGTGGACCTGGCGCTCAGCGTGTTCGCGCCGCGTCAGCCCGCGGAGCTCGCGCGCGTCCTCGTGCCCGGCGGCACGGCGCTCGTGGTGAGCCCGCTGCCCGAGCACCTGGCGTCCCTGCGGGAGGCCTGGGGGCTGCTCGACGTGGAGCCGGGCAAGCAGGAACGGCTGGCGGCGACGTTCTCCGAGCACCTGCAGCCGGTCGACGAGATCGACGTGCGCCGGACGGTCCGGGTCGACCGCGCGACGGTCGAGGACCTCGTGGCCATGGGGCCGAACGCCTTCCACCACCACCACCAGCAGCCCGACGACGCGGGCGGCCACGCCGACGCGCCGGACGTCATCGAGGTCGCGGTGCGCCTCGGCGTCTGGCGGCGCCCGGACTAGCCCTTCTTGCCCTTCTTGCCGGACTTCTTGGGCTCGGCCTTCTTCTTCGCCTTGTCGTCCTTGCCGTCCTTGGCGTCCTTCACGGCCTTGCCCGCCTTGGCGGTCTTGTCGGCCACCTTGTCCTTCGCGGCCTTGGCCTTCGTCCGGACGGCCGACGCCGCGGGCTGGTCGGCCGCGGGTGACGACGCCTGGTCGTCGAGCTTCTCCGCCGCACCGCGACGCGGTCCACGGGTGGCACCGCCCCGCCCGCGCAGCGTCGCGCCCGACTCCTTCAGCACGCCGTGCACGAAGCCGTAGGAACGACCCGTGTCCTGGGCGATGGAGCGGATGCTCTCCCCGCCGGCGTAGCGCTCGCCGAAGGCCGCGCCCAGCGAGGAGCGTTGGTCCCCGGTGATGCGGGCACCCTTCGTCAGTCCCGAACCGCTCTCGTTCGCCCCGTCCGGCATGCCCGCTCCCGTGGTCTGGACGCCCCGGGCCGGGCCCCCGCCGTCGGGGCTGTGCTCAGACGTCGCGCTCCATGATCAAAACCGATCGCGCAACATGATGGCACCAGCCCGGGACCCCCGTCCCGCGGGGGTTCGGCGGGTGCGGGGACGGGTCTGCGGGGTCGAGCGCTAGGCGAGCGAGATCAGGTCGGCGTACTCCGGGCTCCAGAGGTCCTCAGTGCCGTCCGGCAGCAGCAGGACGCGGTCGGGGTCGAGCGCGTCGACCGCGCCCTCGTCGTGCGTGACGAGGACGACCGCGCCGGCGTACGTCTTGATCGCGGCGAGCACCTCCGCGCGCGAGGCCGGGTCCAGGTTGTTCGTCGGCTCGTCGAGGAGCAGCACGTTCGCGCTGGAGACGACCAGGGCCGCGAGCGCGAGCCGCGTCTTCTCCCCGCCCGAGAGGACGGCGGCGGGCTTGTCGACGTCGTCGCCGCTGAAGAGGAACGAGCCCAGGACCTTGCGGACGTCGGTGTCGTTGAGGTCCGGCGCGGCGGTCTTCATGTTCTCCAGCACGCTGCGCCGGGTGTCCAGCGTCTCGTGCTCCTGGGCGTAGTAGCCCAGCCGCAGGCCGTGGCCGGGCAGGACGTTGCCGGTGTCGGACTGCTCGACCCCGGCCAGGATCCGCAGCAGCGTGGTCTTGCCCGCGCCGTTGAGGCCGAGGATGACGACCTGCGAGCCCTTGTCGATCGCCAGGTCGACGCCGGTGAAGATCTCGAGCGAGCCGTACGTCTTGGAGAGGCCCTCGGCCATGAGCGGCGTCTTGCCGCACGCGGCCGGTTCCGGGAACCGGATCTTGGCCACCTTGTCCTGCACGCGCTCGCCCTCGATGCCCGCCCGCAGCTTCTCGGCGCGCTTGGCCATGTTCTGCGCGGCGGTCGCCTTGGTGGCCTTCGCGCGCATCTTGTCGGCCTGCAGCATCAGGGTGTCGGCCTTGCGCTCGGCGTTCTGCCGCTCGCGGCGCCGGCGCTTCTCGTCGGTCTCGCGCTGCTGGAGGTAGCGCTTCCAGCCCATCGCGTAGACGTCGATCTCGGAGCGGTTCGCGTCGAGGTGGAAGACCTTGTTGACGGTCGCCTCGAGCAGGCCGACGTCGTGGCTGATCACGAGCAGGCCGCCGTTGTGGCCGGCGAGGTAGGTGCGCAGCCAGGAGATCGAGTCGGCGTCGAGGTGGTTCGTGGGCTCGTCGAGCAGCATGGTCTCGGCGCCCGAGAAGAGGATCCGCGCCAGCTCGACGCGGCGGCGCTGGCCGCCGGAGAGGGTGCGCAGCGGCTGGTCGAGCACGCGCTGCGGCAGGCCCAGGTTCGCCGAGATGCGGGCCGCCTCGGCCTCGGCGGCGTAGCCCCCGCCGGCCGTGAGCTCGGCCTCGGCGCGCGCGTACGCGGCCATCGCGCGGTCGCGCTCGGCCTCGTCCTCGCTGGCCATGGCCATGCCGGCCTTCTCGAGGCGGAGCAGCGCGGTGTCGAGGCCGCGGGCCGAGAGGATGCGGTTGCGGGCGAGGACCTCGGGGTCCCCGGTGCGGGGGTCCTGCGCGAGGTAGCCGATGTCGCCGGTGCGGGTCACGGACCCGGCGGCGGGAGCCGCCTCGCCGGAGAGGATCTTGGTGAGCGTCGTCTTGCCGGCCCCGTTGCGCCCGACCAGGCCGACCTTGTCCCCGGGGGCGATCTGGAACGACGCGCCGTCGATCAGCAGCCGCGCGCCCGCGCGCACCTGGAGATCCTTCGCGACCAGCATGTCTGTCCTGCCCTGCCTTCTTCTTGCCGTGTGCCAGCCAGGTGCAGCGTCGCGGGGCGGCTCGTTGTTCCCGCGCGAGGCGCGCCGGAAGGGGCAGCCGCGCGCGGATCGTGGGCACGCCCACGGCTGCAGGGCCTCATCCTAGTGGCCAGGTCGGACGCGGACGAGCATCGAGGGACGGGCTGCACCCGGCCCTGCTCCCTCGACGGCCCGGTCCTCGTGCCGTGCCCACGGGGGCGGGCGAGGAGGCAGGCTCGCCGACGAGGGGGTTTGCTGGGGGCATGCGCATCTTCTTCACCGGCGGCAGCGGCAAGGCGGGTCATCACGTCGCCCCGTACCTCGCCTCCCAGGGCCACCAGGTCACCAACGCCGACCTCACCCCGCTGGGCCACCCCGACGTCACCGACCTCCACGTCGACCTGACCGACACCGGCCAGGTGTACTCGGCGTTGGCGGGCATGCCGACCATGGCCTCGCTGGACGGCCCGGCCCCCGAGGTGGGCAGGGCGTCGGCGTACGACGCCGTCGTCCACTTCGCCGCGATCCCCCGGATCCTGCTGGCCCCGGACGCCACGACGTTCGCGAGCAACGTCGTGGCGCAGTACAACGTCCTGGAGGCCGCGACCCGGCTCGGCATCCGCAAGGTGGTCTTCGCCTCCTCCGAGACCACCTACGGGGTCTGCTTCGCCCAGGGGAAGCGCAAGCCGCTGTACGTGCCCGTCGACGAGGACCACCCCGTGGTGCCCGAGGACTCCTACGCCATGTCGAAGGTGGCGGGAGAGGTGGTCGCGCGCTCGTTCCACGCCCGCACCGGCGCGGACGTCTACGGCCTGCGGATCAACAACGTCATCGAGCCCGACGAGTACGCCGGGATGTTCCCGCCCTTCCTGGCGGACCCGTCGCTGCGCCGGCGCAACCTCTTCGCCTACATCGACACCCGCGACCTGGGCCAGCTGACCCTCCGCGCCCTCGAGACCGACGGGCTCGGCTTCGAGATCTTCAACGTCGCCAACGCCGACATGTCGGTCGCCGCGACCACGCAGGAGATCATCGACACCTTCTACGCCGGGGTCGAGGTGCGCCGGGAGATGGGCCGGGACGAGACCTTCTACAGCATCGACAAGGCCCGGGACCTCCTCGGCTACGCGCCCCAGCACTCCTGGCGCGACGTGCTGGAGGACCCCCGCCGCGAGGCCTGAGCGTCGGAGCCCGGGGCCGGGTCGCGCCGGCCTCGCGCGCCTCGTCGGGCTCCGTCGGGGTGGCCGCCGCCCGGGCGGAGGTGTCCGTCGCCGCCAGGAGCGACACGCGACGAGGGTCCTGCTCCTAGGGTGGTCGGTGGTATTCAGCAGCGGCGGAGGCGGACACATGAGCGACATCCAGGACCCGGGCACCGGGACGGGCACCGAGCGGGTCAAGCGGGGCATGGCGGACATGCTCAAGGGCGGCGTGATCATGGACGTCGTCACCGCCGAGCAGGCGAAGATCGCCGAGGACGCCGGCGCGGTCGCCGTCATGGCGCTCGAGCGCGTGCCCGCCGACATCCGCGCCCAGGGCGGCGTGGCCCGGATGAGCGACCCGGACATGATCGAGTCGATCATCGGCTCCGTCTCCATCCCCGTCATGGCCAAGGCCCGGATCGGGCACTTCGTCGAGGCGCAGGTCCTGCAGTCCCTCGGCGTCGACTACATCGACGAGTCCGAGGTGCTGACCCCGGCCGACTACGCCCACCACATCGACAAGTGGGCCTTCACCGCCCCCTTCGTCTGCGGCGCGACGAACCTCGGCGAGGCCCTGCGCCGCATCACCGAGGGCGCGGCGATGATCCGGTCCAAGGGCGAGGCCGGCACCGGCGACGTCTCCAACGCGACCACGCACATGCGCACCATCCGCGGCGAGATCCGCCGGCTGACCAGCCTCTCCCCCGACGAGCTCTACGTCGCGGCCAAGGAGCTCGCGGCCCCGTACGACCTCGTGGTCGAGGTGGCGCGCACCGGCAAGCTCCCCGTCGTGCTCTTCACCGCCGGCGGCATCGCCACGCCCGCCGACGCGGCGATGATGATGCAGCTCGGTGCCGAGGGCGTGTTCGTCGGCTCCGGCATCTTCAAGTCGGGCAACCCGGCGCAGCGCGCGGCGGCCATCGTCGCCGCGACCACGTTCCACGACGACCCCGGCATGATCGCCAAGGTCTCGCGCGGGCTCGGCGAGGCGATGGTCGGCATCAACGTCGACGACATCCCCGAGCCGCACCGCCTCGCGACCCGCGGCTGGTGACCCCGACGGTCGGCGTCCTCGCCCTCCAGGGGGACGTGGTCGACCACCGCCGGGCGCTGGAGGCGGTCGGCGCCCGGACGCGGACCGTGCGGCGGCCCGAGGAGCTCGTCGGGCTCGACGGCATCGTCCTGCCCGGCGGGGAGTCGAGCACCATCGACCGGCTCTCGCGCCGCTTCGGCGTGCGCGAGCCGCTGGTCGCGGCGCTGCGGGCCGGGCTGCCCGCGTACGGGTCCTGCGCGGGGATGATCATGCTCGCCGACGAGATCGTCGACGGGCTGCCCGACCAGCAGACGTTCGGCGGGCTGGACGTCACGGTGCGCCGCAACGCCTTCGGCCGCCAGGTCGACTCCTTCGAGACCGACCTCGACCTGATCGGCGTCGACGGGACCCTGCACGCGGTGTTCATCCGCGCGCCCTGGGTCGAGCGGGTCGGCGCGGACGTCGAGGTGCTGGCGAGCGCGGCCGGCCACCCGGTGGCCGTGCGGCAGGGAGCCCTGCTCGCCACGTCCTTCCACCCGGAGGCCACGGCCGACACCCGCGTGCACGCGCTGTTCGCCGCCGGCCTCTGAGCCCGGCACCGCCTCGACAGCACGACGGGGATGATCCGGCACCTCAGCGGTGCCGAACCATCCCCGTTCTCCGGAGGAGGTCGGCTCAGACCAGCGTGTAGCCGCCGTCCATGAGCAGCTCGCTGCCGCAGAAGTAGCCGGCCTCGTCGGAGAGCAGGAAGGCGACCGTGGCGGCCACGTCCTCCGGCGCCCCCATGCGGCCCTGCGGGGTGTGCGCGTACCACTGCTCGAACTGGTGGGTCTTGCGCGCGAGCAGCTCGGTCCCGATGTAGCCGGGCGCCACCGCGTTGACGCGGACGCCGCGACCCGCCCACTCCGCCGCCAGCGACCGGACGAGGGCCGAGACGCCGGCCTTTGACGCGTTGTAGGCGCACTGGCGCTGCGGCGTGTTCACCGTGTGGTTGCCGCTCATCGAGCTGATGGCGACGCACGACCCGGAACCCTGCTCGAGCATCCGGCGCCCGGCGCTGGTGAGCGTGTGGAAGACGCCGACCAGGTTCACGGCGAGCACGCCGCTGAACTGCTGCGAGCTCATCGTCTCCGCCGCCACATCGTCCTCGACGATCCCCGCCCCGGCCACGACGCCGTCGACCCGGCCCTCGTCGTGCAGGATCCGGTCGAAGGCCGCCTCCACGGAACCCGCGTCCGTCACGTCGACGGCCAGCCCGTACGGCCCGGCGGGTGCGGCGAGGTCGAGCCCGTAGACGGTCGCGCCGTCGGCGCGCAGCCGGTCGCAGACCGCGCGCCCGATCCCGCCGGCCGCGCCGGTGACGGCGACGACCCGGCCCTGCTGAGCGGTGCTCACCCGTACCTCCTCAGTGCCGGGTCTGACGACGGCGGACGCGGACGGCGTCCACGACGACGGCGAGGAAGATCATCACGCCGCCGGCCATCGAGACGTAGTAGGCGTTGATGTTCGTCAGCTGCAGCCCCACCTGGACGATCGTGAGCAGCAGGACGCCACCGAGCATCCCGAGCACGCGGCCCCGGCCACCCGTCAGCGAGACGCCGCCGATGACGGGCGCGGCGACGGCGTAGAGGAGCAGGTCTGCGCCCATCGTGGAGTTGACCCCGGAGAGGTACGAGGTCGCCAGCCACCCGGCCGCGCCGGCCAGCAGGCCGCCGAGGGTGAAGCTGCCGATGACGAGTCGGTCGGTGTTGATGCCCGCGGCGTACGCGGCCGTGCGGTTGCCGCCCGTCGCGTAGAGCTTGCGGCCCCACGGCGTGCGGTAGAGCACGACGGCGATGACCACGAACAGCACCACGAGCGCGACCGGCATGATCGGCCAGCCCAGCACCGTGCCCTGGCCGATGAAGGTGTACGAGGTGTCGGAGATGGTGATCGTGCGGCCCTTCGTCACCGCGAGCACCGCGCCGCCGAGGACCAGGCCCATGGCCAGGGTCTCGATGAGCGAGGTCATCCGCAGCTTGGCGATGCAGAACCCGTTGATCAGGCCGATCAGCGCGCCGACGGCGAGCACGGCGAGGATCGCGACGAAGCCGGGGACGCCGTGCTCCATCAGCGTCGCGCCGATCGCGCCGCTGAAGCCGAGGATGCCGACGACGGACAGGTCGATCTCGCCGAGCAGCATCGCCAGGGCGATGGCCACCGCGAGGAACCCGAGGGTCGTGGTCTGGACGAGGACGTTCTGGAAGTTCGCGATGCTCAGGAAGAACGGGTTGAGCGCGGTCGCGAGGAGGATGAAGACGACGAGCAGCAGCCAGACGATGTTGTCGAGCAGGAGGTCGGCCCAGCGGACCCGGGCCCGCGGGGTCCTGCTGGGCGTCTCGGCTCCCGGTGCGGGAGCGGTCTGAAGGGTGGTCACGGTGCTCTCCTGATGGAGTCGGAGCGGGGTGCGGGGCGGCCCGCCGGGGCCGACGGGGCTGGTCGAGGCGGGCGGGTGCGGGTCACGCGTCGGCGAGCTCGCTCTGGTGGTGCAGCCGGGCGAGGATCGCGTCGGCGCTGATCTCGGCCCCGACGAGCTCGCCGGTGACCTTGCCGTCGGTGAAGGCCACGACCCGGTCGACCATGCGGACCATCTCGTCGGTGTCGTAGGCGAGCAGGATCACGGCGAGGCCGGAGTCGGTCAGCTCGTCGATCAGACGGTGCACCTCCTCCTTCGTCGACACGTCGACGCCGAGGGTGGGCTCGTCGAGGATGAGGACCACGGGCTCCCGGGCGAGGAGCCGGCCGAGGATGATCTTCTGCTGGTTGCCGCCCGACAGCTCCTCGATCGGCTGGTCGGGACCGGCCACCCGGAAGTGCATCCGGGAGTGGTACTTGTCGTAGGTCCGGGTGACCTCGGCCTCCGACAGGAGACCGCCGCGGGAGGGCCAGTTGCCCATCCGGAGGCTCTCCCGCACCGACATCGGGCCGACGATGCCCTCGCCGTGCCGGTCGTTGGTCAGGTAGGCCATGCCGCTGTCCAGGGCGCCGCGGACGTCGCCCAGCCGGAGCTCGCGCCCGTCGAGCACGACCGACCCGGACTGCACCGGGCGGAGCCCGGCCACCGCCCGCGCCGACTCCTGCGCACCCGAACCGGGCAGGCCGACGAAGCCGACGATCTCCCCGGCCCCGACGCTGAAGGACAGCGGACCGACGCCCTCCGTGACCAGGTCGGTCACGACGAGGCGCTCCTGCTCCGCCGTGCGCGGGCGGCGGACGAACTCGTCCACCGCGGTGCCGACGACGAGCTCGGAGATCTCCGCCGAGCCCATCGTCCGGGGGTCCGCCCCGTCGGCGACGACGTGACCGTCGCGCAGCACCGTGGCCCGGTTGCAGATCGCCTGGATCTCGTTGTTGAAGTGCGAGATGAAGACGAACGTCTGGCCGCCGGCATTGAGCGAGCGCACCCAGTCGAAGAGCGACGAGCGCTCCTCCTGGCTGAGCGCGGTGGTCGGCTCGTCGAGCATGACCAGCGCGCTCTCCCCCACCAGCGTGCGCACGATGCCGAGCCGGCGCTGGTCCGGCGCGCTCAACGAGCCCGCCGGCTGGTCCACCGGGAACGGCACGTCGTAGCGGTCCAGCAGCTCACGGGCCCGGGCGTTCATCGCCCGCCGGTCCACGAACGGCCCGCGACGCGGGTAGTCGGGCAGCAGGAGGTTCTCCGCCACCGACAGGTCCGCCACCACCTCGGCGTGCTGGCTGAGCAGGTGGATGCCCAGCTCGCGGCGCCGGACGAGCGGGAGGTGCGTGATGTCCTCGCCCCGGAACAGGATCTGTCCCGCGGTGGGCCGCTCGGAGCCGGCGATGAGCTTGACCAGGGTCGACTTGCCCGCCCCGTTCTTGCCCAGGAAGCCGTGGATCGAGCCCTCCTCGACCGTGATGTCGGTCGGGTGCAGAGCCGTGAACCGGCCGTAGACCTTGCTGAGCCCCCGGGTCTCCAGCAGGGGTGCGCCTGGGTCCGTCACTGCTTGAGGCCCCACTTCTGCACCACGACGTTGCCCCACTGGCGGGGGTCGTCCACGTTCGACGAGTCGATGTAGAAGGGCGGGATCACGCAGCTCGGGCCCTGCGGGGTCGACATGACCGGCGCCTTCTCCCAGTAGTAGGCCGCGTTCGCGTACTCGCCCATCGGGATGGCGCCGCCGGTGGCGGTGTACTTCGTGAGCATCTCGACGCAGATCTCCCCGTACGCGACCGGGTCCTGGCTCACCTCGGCGTCGAGCAGGCCGTCCTTGATCCACTGCAGCGACTGCGGCTCGCCGTCGATGGAGGTCAGGAAGACGTGGTTCGGGTCGTCCTTGGGGAGGGCCTTGTTCTTGCTGCGCAGCGCGGTGATGATGCCGCGCGTGATCGAGTCGCTGGGGGCGTGCGCCGCGTCGAGGTCGGGGAACTCGGCGAGCGTGGCACCCGCGACGCTGACGGCCGTGGCCTCGTCACCCTCGGTCGGGCGGGAGATGACCTTGATGCCGGGGTACTTCGCCATGACGCCCTCGAAGCCCTCCTTGCGGGCCCGCCAGGCGGACGAGGACAGGGCGCCGTAGCCGTTGAGCACGGTGCCCTTCTCGCTGCCGTACTTCTTCTTCAGCAGCTCGACGATCTTCTCCGCGGCCATCTCGCCGCCGCGCTTGTTGTCGAACGCGATGGTGAAGTCGACCTCGCCCTTGGTCAGCGGGGTGTCGATGATGCCGACCGGCACCTTCTGGTTCTTGGCCTTCTGCGCCAGCGGCGCGAGACCCTCGGAGTCGATCGGGTCAGCGATCAGGAAGGCCGGCTTGGAGATCAGCAGCGAGTTCCAGTTGTCGAACTGGGTGCTCGAGTCGAACTTCGCGTCCGTGGTCTTGAAGGTGTGGCCGAGCTCCTCGCTCTTGCGCTTCACCGCCTCGTTCTGCACGACGAAGAAGAAGTAGTTCATCCCCTTGTTGCAGTAGGCGCCGGTGCCGCCGCCGGCACCGCCGCTCGCGGCCCCGGCCGGTCCGGCCTGCGTGGTGCCGCAGCCGGCGAGGGCCGCGGTGAGGCCGAGGGCCCCGAGACCGAACGTGCGTCGGTTGAAGACGGGGTTGGGCGATGTCGTCATTGGTCATGCCTCCGAGGTGGGGATGGTGGGTGCGGTCCGAGGCGCCGGGGCGAGCCCGGCGTCGGTGGTCGTGAGGGTGGTGCGGGGGGTGACGGTGGAGCTCATCTCGCGGATGCTCGGCGGGACGGCGCCGTCGGTGGGGGTCTGCCACTTGCGCAGCAGCCGCCGCAGGTGCTCCTCGGCCGCCTTGCGGGCGCCGTAGGTGTCGCGCCGACGGAGGTTCTGGAGGATCTCCTCGTGCTCCTCGAGCGTCCGGTGCGGGTTCGAGGGGTAACCGGCCCGGTGCTGGTAGTGCGTGCGGAGAAAGCTGTTGATCGGCCGGCAGACGAGGTCGAAGAACGGGTTGCCGCTCGCCTGCGCGAGCGCCTCGTGGAAGTTCATGTCCGCGTCGAGGAAGGCCTCGGCGTCGACGGAGCCGTCGGTGGCGATCGCGGCCGCGCCGTGGGTGATCGAGCCGGCGAGCCGGTCGAGGTCCTCCGTCGTGGCGGAGGCGGCGGCGGCCGTGGTGACCTGCAGCTCGAGCGCCAGGCGGAGCTCCAGCAGGTTGCCGAACGTGCCGTCGCTGGCCAGCATCAGGATCGAGAACTGCTCGGCGATGCGCGCCCCGTCGAAGGCGGCGACGACCATGCCGCGACCGGGCGCGACGGTGACCAGCCCGCGCTGCTCCAGCAGCTTCGCCGCCTCGCGCACCACGGTGCGGCTCACGGAGTAGCGCTCCATGAGCTCCACCTCGGTCGCCAGTCGTACGTTCGGCACGAGGCCGCCGCGGAGGATCTCGGTCTGCAGCTCGTCCGCGATCCGCTCGGACAGCCGACCCGGACCGTCTCGCCATTGAGTCATGAGCCGAACGTACGATGATTAAACTCGCCTCGCAACCCTCAGTTTTCAACTACTCGTGGTTTTGAGCCTGAGAGCCGTCGTCGCCACCGACCTTGACCCCGGTTGACCGACGCGAACGTACGACGTTAGGTTCGGTGACGTGCTGCCGGACCTGCGGCGCACGACCCGTTCGACCCCACAGCTCGACACACAGGAGGCATCGGTGCCACGCCTGAGCCCCGCGGCGACAGCCGTCCCCACCCCGTACGCCGACCCGGAGCGCGCGTCATGACGCGGTTCGTCGTGACCGACCACGCCTTCGTCGACGTCACCCACGAGCGAGCGGCCGCCGAGCAGGTCGGCGCCGAGCTCGCCGTGCACCAGTGCACCGGGGCCGACGAGACCACCGAGGCCGTGCGCGGCGCCGACGTCGCCTTCGTGAACTTCGCGCCGATGGGCGCCGAGCAGCTGGCGGCGCTGGCGCCCGGGGCGACGGTGATCCGCTACGGCGTGGGCTACGACAACGTCGACGTCGAGGCGGCGACCCGGCTCGGCGTGCACGTGGCGAACGTCCCCGACTACGGCGTCGACACCGTCGCCGACCACGCGGCGGCGCTGATGCTGTCCCTGCTGCGCCGCATCCCCTTCTACGACGCCGGCATCCGGGCCCGCACGTGGGTGCTGCCCGGCGACGCCGGACCGGTCCCCTCGTTCACGAGCACCACCGTCGGGCTGCTGGGCGCCGGCCGGATCGCCTGCTCGCTGGCCGACCGCCTGCGGCCCTTCGGCTTCCGCCTGATCGCCCACGACCCGTACGCCGACGCGGACGTCGTGGCGGCCCACGGGCTGACGCTCGTCGACCTCGACACCCTGCTGGCCGAGTCGCACGGGATCTCGCTGCACGTCCCGGTCACGCCCGCCACCCACCGCCTCGTCGACGCCGGCCTGCTGGCGCGCGTCCGCCCCGGCTGCGTGCTCGTCAACACGTCGCGGGGTGCGCTCGTCGACGAGGCGGCGCTCGCCGAGGCCCTCGCCGAGGGACGGGTCGGTGGGGCCGGGCTGGACGTCTTCGACCCCGAGCCCCTGGCCGCCGACTCCCCCCTGCGGACGACCCCCAACGTCCTGTTCTCCCCCCACGCCGCGTTCTACTCGGAGTCGTCGCTGGACAACCTGCAGCGCCTGGCGGCCGAGGAGGCCGTGCGGGCGGCGCTCGGCCAGCCGCTGCGGTGCAGCGTCAACCCCGACGTCGACCCCGACCCGAAGGAGCAGAAGTGACCGCCCTGACCGTGCCGACCGACATGCCCGAGCCGCGCAACCTCGTCGCCGGACGCTGGGTGCCCGGTGGCGACCCGACCGTCGCCGTCGTGAACCCGGCCGACGGACAGGTCCTCACGACCATCCCCGACACCTCCGAGGCCGGCGTCGACGAGGCCGTCCGCGCGGCGCGGGCCGCCCTGCCCGCCTGGCGCTCGACCACGCCCTTCCAGCGCGCGGCCGTCCTGCACCGGCTGGCCGCCGCCGTCCGCGACGACCTCGAGGAGCTCGCCCGCCTGGTCACGCTGGAGATGGGCAAGCCGATCGGCGAGTCGCGCGGCGAGACCGCCAAGCTCGCCGACGCCTTCGACTACTACGCCGAGGAGGGCGTCCGCGTCTACGGCGAGACCATCCCGAACGAGCAGGCCGGGGTGACGAGCATCGTCCGGTACGAGCCGGTCGGCGTGGTCGGGGCGATCACGCCCTGGAACTACCCGCTCGAGCTCATCGGTTGGAAGCTGGCCGCCGCGCTCGCCGCCGGCTGCACGATCGTCGTCAAGCCCTCCGAGTACACGCCCTCGAGCGCCGTACGGCTGTTCGCGCTGCTGCAGGGCGCCGGCGTGCCCGACGGCGTCGCGAACCTGGTGCTCGGCGCCGGGACCGCGGGCCGCGCGCTCGCCTCGCACCCCGACCTGGACAAGCTCGCCTTCACCGGCTCCGAGGCGACGGGCGCCGCCATCACGCGGTCGCTGGCCAAGGCGATCCCGACCTCGATGGAGCTCGGCGGTTCCTGCCCCCAGATCGTCACCGCCAGCGCCGACGTCGACGACGCGGTCGCCGGGTGCCTGCGGCGCGGGTTCCGCAACGCCGGGCAGATCTGCATCGCGATCAACCGCGTCTACGTGCACCGCGACGTGCACGCGGAGTACGTGGACAAGCTCACCGCCGGCGTCGCCGCCCTGAAGGTCGGGCCCGGCCTCGACAACCCCGACGTGGGCCCCGTGACCAACGCCGAGATCCGCGACCGCTGCGCCGCCCACGTGGAGGACGCGGTGGCGCGCGGCGCCCGGGTCCGGACCGGCGGCACCAGCCAGGCCGACCGGGCCGGCACGTGGGTCACGCCGACCGTCGTCGACGACGTCCCCCACGACAGCCTGATCGTGCAGGAGGAGACCTTCGGCCCGGTGGTCGGCGTCGTCCCCTACGACACGTCGGAGGAGGCGGTCGCGCTGGCCAACGGGACCGACGCCGGGCTCGCCGCCTACCTGTACGCCCGCGACCTCGGCGAGGTGTTCTCGATCGGCCACGCGCTGGAGTTCGGCAACGTGGCGGTGAACAACCCCGACGCCGGCATCATGAACGCCCCCTACGGCGGCCGCAAGGGCTCGGGCCACGGCTCCGAGCACGGGCGTGAGGGGCTGCACGCCTACCTCCAGATCAAGCACCTGCGCATCCGGTACGGCAAGTGACCGGTCACTGGCTGGGCGTGGACCTCGGCACGTCCGGGGTCAAGGTCGTCGCCGTCGACGAGTCCGGCGCCGTCGTCGCGAGCCACACGTCCTCCTACCCCCTCCAGACCCCGCGACCGGGCTGGACCGAGCAGCGCCCCGAGGACTGGTGGGACGCCACGCTCGAGGCGGTCCGCGCCGTCGGCGAGCGCGTCGACGGTGACGTGGTGGGCATCGGGCTGTCCGGGCAGATGCACGGCATGGTCGCCCTCGACGCCCACGACGAGGTGCTGCGCCCCGCGATCCTGTGGAACGACAACCGCAACGCGGCCGAGTGCGACCTGCTGCTGGACCGGGTCGGCGGGCTCGACGGGCTCCTCGGCCTGACGAACAACGCCTCGCTGCCCGGCTACACGATCGGCAAGATCCTCTGGCTGCGCGAGCACGAGCCCGAGCTGTTCGCGCGGACCGAGGTCGTGCTGAACCCGAAGGACCACCTCCGCTGGCGCCTGACCGGCGAGCGCGCGACCGACGTCTCGGACGCCTCGGGCTTCGGCGCCCTCGACGTGCGGAACCGCCGCTGGAGCTCCGACCTCATGGCCGCCCTCGAGCTGCCCGAGTCGCTGCTGCCGCCGGTCGTCGAGTCGGACACGCCCGTCGGGCGCCTGACCGCGGAGGCCGCCGCGCTGACCGGGCTGCCGGTCGGGACCCCCGTGGTCGCCGGCGGCGGTGACTCGGTCCTGCAGACCACGTCGATGGGCATCGTGTCCCCCGGGACGCTGGGCATCACGCTGGGCACGGCCGGCATCCTCGGCGCCGCGATCGAGCACTGCCCCGACAACGCCCACGGCCGCCTGCAGATCTCCTGCGGCAACGAGGCGGGCCGCTGGCACGTCATGGGCGTCGCGCTCTCCGCGGGCGGGGCGCTGCAGTGGTGGACCGACGCGATCCGGGCGCTGGTCCCGGACGCGAGCAACGCCACCGTCACCGCGCTCGCGACCCGCTCGCCCGTCGGCGCCCGCGGCGTCCGCTTCCTGCCCTACCTGGTCGGCGAGCGCGCCCCGCACGTCGACCCCGACGCCCGCGCCACCTTCGTGGGCGTCGACCTCGGTCACGACCTGACCGACCTCTCGCGGGCCGTCCTCGAGGGCGCGCTGCTCAACCTGCGCGAGATCCGCGACATCATGGCCGACGTCGGCGTACCCACCGACGACGTCCGCGTCTCCGGCGGCGCCTCGGCCTACCCGCTGTGGCGCCAGACGCTCGCCGACGTGCTCGGCACCCCGGTGCACCAGGTGACCAACGGGGAGCAGGGGGCGGCGTACGGTGCTGCTCTGCTCGCCGGGGTCGGCGGCGGCCGGTGGGCGAACCTGTCCGAGGCGCTCGGGAGCGTCGTGGTCACCGACCGCGTGCAGCCCGACCCCGACTCCGTCGCCGTCCACGACGCCTCCTACGACGACTTCCGCCGGATCTACCCGGCCCAGACCGTGATGAGGAACCTGTGACCGGCTACCGCACCGTCGTCTTCGACCTCGACGGCACGCTCGTCGACTCCACCGTCGACATCGCCCGCGCGCTGAACCTCGCGCTCGTGCCCGCCGGCGGGCGCGCCCTGCTGCCGGCGGAGGTCGCCCCGATGCTCGGGGACGGCGTCGCCCTCCTGGTCTCGCGGGCCGCGGCGCTGTCGGGCCTGCCCGAGACCGACCTCGGTGCCCTCGCGCGGCACTACCTCGCGGAGTACCGGCAGCGTCCCGTCGTGGACTCGACGCTGTTCGCCGGCGTGGCCGACACCCTCGCCTTCCTGGCCGACGCCGGGGTCCCGATGGCCGTCTGCACCAACAAGCCCGAGACGATCGCCCGGGAGGTCCTGGTCGGCCTGGACGTGGCGCACCACTTCCCCGTCGTCGTCGGCGGCGACCGCATCGAGCGGAGCAAGCCCCACCCCGACCACCTCTGGCTGGCCGTGGACGAGCTCGGCGCCGACCGTACGACGTCGGTCCTCGTCGGCGACTCCCCCGTGGACGAGCAGTGCGCGGGGGCCGCGTCCGTCGCCTTCCTGGCCGTGCCGTGGGCACCCGCCACCGTGACCGGGAACCGCCTGAGCTCGTTCGACGCCCTCACCGGCCTCGTCGCCGCCCGACCCCTCCCCACCCCGTAGGAGCCCGCACCATGACCACCCCCACGATCGACACGCGCAACGACCAGGACCGCGCCAAGCTCGCCGCCGGCCGCTTCGCCGCCGACAAGTACTGCTTCGACGGCGCCAGGCTCGGCCTGGGCTCGGGCACGACGTCCCACTACTTCGTCCGCGCGCTCGCGGAGAAGGTCCGCGACGGCCTGCAGGTCGTCGGCGTGCCGACGTCGAACGGGACGCGCGACCTCGCCCTCGAGCTGGGCATCACCCTGGTCGACCTGGACGACATCGACCAGCTCGACGTCTGCATCGACGGGCCCGACGAGATCGACCCCGACGGCTCGATGATCAAGGGCGGCGGCGCCTGCCTGCTCTGGGAGAAGCTCGTCGCCCGGACGAGCGCCAGGATGGTCGTCGTGGCCGACCACACCAAGGCGGTGCAGACGCTGGGCCGGTTCCCCCTGCCCGTGGAGATCGTGCAGTTCTCGTGGGGCACCACGTCCAAGGCGGTGCGGGCGCTGCTGGGCGAGCACGGCTACCCGGCCGACCTGGCCATCGTGCGGCGCGAGCGCGACGGCGCCCCCGTCGTGACCGACAACGGCAACTTCATCATCGACGTGCAGCTCGACACCGCGCGCGACGTGGCCGAGCTGACGGTCCAGCTGAACGAGATCCCGGGCGTCGTCGAGAACGGCTTCTTCGTCGGCATCGCCGACGAGGTCGTCTTCGGCTGGCCGGACGGCTCGGCCCAGGCCTACGCGTTCCCGCTCGACCTCCCGCTCCAGCAGCCCGCGCGCTGACCCGACCGCCACACCTCCAGACCGCAGACCGAGGAAGGACACGAACGCGATGAGCTTCGTCCCCCTGAACGACGTGCTCGCCGACGCCCTGGCGGGCGGCTACGGCGTGCCCGCCTTCAACATCGTCAACGACCTGAGCGCCGAGGCGGTGCTCGAGGCGGCCGCGGAGGAGCGCTCGCCGGTCATCCTGCAGACCTCGGTCAAGACGGTGCGGATGTACGGCCGCAAGAAGCTCTACACGATCCTCGCCGGGCTGGCCGAGGACGCGTCGGTGCCGGTCGTGCTGCACCTCGACCACTGCCCCGAGCGCGAGGTCATCTCCGACTGCCTGCAGGGCGGGTGGACCTCGGTGCTGTTCGACGCCCACGAGCTCGACGGCGCCGAGAACCTGCGCCAGACCATCGAGGTCGTCGCCGAGGCCCGGGCCGTCGGGGCGAGCGTCGAGGGCGAGATCGAGGGCATCCAGGGCGTCGAGGACGGGATCGGCTCCGACGAGGCGTCGGCGATGCAGTCCCTCGAGGTGTCGGTCGACTTCGTCGAGCGCACCGGGGTCGACTGCTTCGCGCCCGCCATCGGCAACGCGCACGGCCAGTACAGGTCGGCGCCGGTGCTCGACCACCAGAAGGTCAGCGACCTGCTCGCGGCCACGGGCGTACCGATGGCCCTGCACGGCGGGACCGGCCTGTCGGCCGAGCAGTTCCAGGACCTCGTCGCGCGCGGCTGCGCCAAGGTCAACATCTCGACCGCGCTCAAGGAGGTCTTCCTGCGCTCGAGCCTCGCGTCGCTGCAGCGGTCCGAGGAGAGCGGCAAGTGGGACCCGATCACGTTCTTCCGCGACCAGAAGGAGGCCGTGACCACGATGGCCCGCGACCACATGCGCATCTTCGGCAGCGTCGGGCGGGTCCGATGAGCGCCCTGGTCTTCGACTGCGACGGCGTGCTGGCCGACACCGAGCGCTACGGGCACCTGCCCGCCTTCAACCTCACCTTCGAGCACTTCGGCCTCCCCGTGCGCTGGGACGTCGACGAGTACGCCCGGCGCCTGCGGATCGGCGGCGGCAAGGAGCGGATGGCGAGCCTGTTCAACGACCCCGGCTTCGCCGACGCCGCAGACATCGGCGACGACGAGGAGCTCCGCCGCGACCGGCTGGGCGAGTGGCACCGCTACAAGTCCGCCGCGTTCCAGGAGCTGGTCCGCAACGGGCAGCTCCCCGCGCGGCCCGGCATCGCGCGGCTGATCCCGGCCGCGCTGGAGGCGGGCTGGACGGTCGCCGTCGCTTCCACGTCGGCCGAGGCGTCGGTGCGCGCGGTGCTCGAGCACGCGGTCGGCCCCGAGGTCGCGGCCCGCGTCCCGGTCTTCGCCGGCGACGTCGTGCCGGCCAAGAAGCCCGACCCCGCCATCTACGACCTCGCGGTGTCCGAGCTCGGCCTCGACCGTGACGACACGCTGGTCGTGGAGGACTCCCGCAACGGCCTGCTCGCCGCGACCGGGGCCGGGCTGCCTTGCCTGGTCACGGTGAACGGCTACACCCGGGACGAGGACTTCAGCGAGGCCCTCCTCGTGGTCTCCGAGCTGGGCGACCCGGGCCGCGACCCGGTCGAGGTCCTCGCGAACCGCGGGCCGGCCGCGCCGGGGGCGTACCTGACCCTGGACGACCTGTCCGCCTGCCTGGGTGCCGGGGCGGGGGCCCACCGATGAACGAGCTCCTCACCGGCGTGATCGTCCCCTCCGTCACGCCGTTCGACGACGAGGGCGACCTCCGCCTCGACTGGCTCGAGCACAACCTGCGCCGCTGGAGCACGACCGACGTCCGCGGCGTCATGGTCCTCGGCACGAACGGCGAGTTCCGCTCGGTCGACGACGACGAGGCCCGCGCCGTCGTGGCCACCGCCGCCGCGGAGCGCGGGGACAAGACCCTGATCGTCGGCGCCGGGCGGGAGTCGACGCGGCTCACCGTGCGGTTCGTCGACAGCATCGCCGAGCACGCCGACCGCGTCGACTACGTCTCCGTGCTGCCCCCGCACTACTTCAAGGGCGCGATGACCGGCGAGGCGCTGCGGGACCACTACCTCGCGGTGGCCGACGCGAGCCCGATCCCCGTCCTGCTCTACGTGGCCCCGAGCTACGCCAACGGCGTGCTCATCCCGCCGGCCGTCGTGGCCACGCTCGCCGACCACCCGAACATCGCCGGGATCAAGGACACCTCGAACGACCAGATCACGTCCTACCTGCTGGCCGCGGGCGGTCGCGACGACTTCTCCGTCCTGGCCGGGACGATGAACACGATCATGACCGGCCTGCTGTTCGGCTCGCCGGGCGGCGTCGTGTCCGCCGCGAACTTCTTCCCCGACGAGTGCGCCGCCGTCGTGCGGCTCGCGGCCGACGGGAAGCAGGCCGAGTCGATCACCGCGTACGCGGACCTGCAGCGGTTGATCAAGCTCACCGGCGGGCGCCGCGGGGTGGCCAGCCTCAAGGCCACGATGAACCTGCTCGGCTACCGCGCGGGCATCCCCCGCGCCCCCGTCCGGCCGCTCGGCGACGACGAGATCCGCGCGGTGCGCGAGGCGCTCGTCGCCCACGGGAAGCTCGGCGACGGGGACGGGAGCGAGGAGTGAAGGCGCTGTCGATCGACTTCGGCACGTCCTCGGTCAAGGTCGCCGTCGTCGACGCGGACGCCCTGGAGATCATCGCGACGGCGAGCGCCCCGTACCCGAACCTGCTGCTGCCCGGCGAGAAGAACGAGATCGACCCCGACGAGCTGTGGGCCGGCTGCTACCGGGCCTGCCAGGCGCTCGACCCGGCGCTGCGGGCGGAGGTCGAGCTGCTCTGCTACGACACGTTCTCGCCGTCACCGGTCTTCGTGAAGAGCGACGGCACCCTCGCCTACCCGAACATCATCACGCACCTCGACCGTCGCAGCCGGGCCCAGAGCGCCTTCATCGACGAGGTCGTGGGCAATAAGCGCTTCCTCGACGTCGCGGGGATCCTGCCCTTCGCCGGGGGCGCCGGGGCGATGACGTTCATCTGGTTCCGTCAGAACGCACCCGAGTACCTCGACCAGGCGCACCGGATCGGGCACCTGCCCACGTACGTGCACCACCGGCTCACCGGCGAGTGGACGGCCGACCTCGTGAACGCCTCCATGACGGGGCTCTACGAGACCACCACGCAGGGCACCTGGTCCGACGAGCTGCTGACCGCCTTCGGCATCGACCGCGGGCTCCTGTGCGACATCGTCGACCCCGGCACGCCGGTCGGCACGCTCAAGGCGGACGAGGCCGAGCGCCTCGGCGTCCGGGCCGGCATCACGGTCGCCGTGGGCACCAACGACATGGCGGCCGCCCAGTGCGGTGCGGGCAACGTCGAGGCGGGCGGCACCATGAACACCGCCGGGTCGAGCGACATGGTCAGCGTCCTCACCGACCGCCCCGTCACGAACCCGGGCTACTACCTCCGCAACGCCGCGCTGCCGGGCCTGTGGCAGATCTACGCCACCACGGCGGGCGGGTTCGCGCTCGAGTGGTTCTGGTCGCAGTTCTGCCGGGACCTGAGCCGGGAGACGTTCTACGAGGAGCTGGTGCCCGCGGCGCTCGAGGCCTGGCCCGAGGACGGCGAGGTCACCTTCGCCCCCTACCTCACCGGCGACCGCCAGTCGCTGGAGAAGCGCACGGCCACGTGGTCGGGCCTGACGCTGGCCACCACCCGCGAGGAGATGCTGGCCGCGGTGCTGAAGAGCATGAACCGGGTCCTGGCCGGCACGCTGCGCCAGGCGTCGGAGGTGGTCGAGCTCAAGCCGGTGGTCAAGCTGACCGGCGGGATGTCGGACGAGCACTACCTCGCGCTCAAGAAGCGCGAGATGCCCGGCTTCGACTTCGAGGTCGTGGACAACTGCCCCATCCTCGGCAACGTCTGGCTCGCCCGTCGCGGGCTCGCGCTCGGCTGACCCGGGAGACGCGAACGGGGTCGCGCGGCCTGCGCCGCGCGACCCCGTGTACCAGCGTCAGTCCTTGACGGCGTCCTTGGCCTTCTCGGTCTCCATGCGCGCCTCGCCCATGACCTGGTCCTTCTGGCCCTGGGCCGTCAGCTCGGCGTCGTCGGTGTGCTTCCCGACGGCCTCCTCGGCCTTGCCGGCCACCTGCTGGACGGCGTCCTTGGCCTTGTCTCCGATCGACATCTGCACTCCTTCGTTGGATCGTCTCTGAGATCCCGACCCTAGCCAGGGGGTCCTCATCGGCGCGCGGCGCCCGCTCCGGCCCGGAGCCGGGGCGGACGCCCGGTCGTCAGCCCGCCTGCGCGGTCAGTGCGGCGACCTGCTCGTCCAGCCAGGGGTAGAGCTCCTCGCCCCGGGTGTTCAGGCGGGACTTCAGCTCCCGGGTGACGGCGTCGGCCAGGACCTCCAGCGAGCCGTCGGAGACCGCGTCGTACGCCTGCGCGACGACGCTCGCCGGGGTGACCTTGGGGACCTCCCAGCCCGCCGTCATCGGGGTGTCGATCATGCCGACGAGCAGGCCGACGACGTGCGTCCCCTGCCCGCGCAGCTGGGCCCGCAGCGCGTTCGTCGCCGACCACATGGCGGCCTTCGAGGCGGCGTAGCCGGTCGGGATGCTGACCCAGGCGGCGGACGAGAGGATGTTGATCAGGGTGCCGCCTCCGTTCGCGGCGAGCACCGGGGCGAAGGCGTTGCTGACCCGCAGCGTGCCGAAGAAGTTGGTCTCGAAGATCCGGCGCAGCTCGTCCTCCGGTCCCGAGATCGAGTCGCCGGCCGGGGCGATGGCGGCGTTGTTGATCAGCAGGTCGACGTCGGCCGCGACGGCTGCGGCCCGGGCCGGAGCCTCGGGGTCGTTCAGGTCGAGGTCGAGGGACACGACCCGCGCGTCCTCCCAGTCCCGCGTCGAGCGCGCGGCGGCGTAGACCTTCGCCGCACCCCGCTCCAGGGCCTGCGCGACGAACTGCTCGCCGAGCCCGCCGTTGGCTCCCGTGACCAGGACGTGGCGACCTTCGAGTGATGGCATCTAGACTCCTCAGTAAGTGGGGAACTCCCCCGGAAACAGTATGTGGGGATGCTCCCCGGTTATCAAGGAGGGTCGTCGATGTCCGCCGTGACCCCGACCACGCGACCGCTGCGGGCCGACGCCCGTCGCAACCGGGACGCGATCCTGCACGCGGCCCGCGAGGCGTTCGAGGCGGACGGGGTCCTGACGCCGCTCGACGCCGTCGCCACCCGCGCCGGGGTGGGCAACGCCACGCTCTACCGGAACTTCCCCACCCGCGACGACCTGCTGGCCGAGGTCATGCAGGTGAGCCTGGTGGCGGCGTTCGCCGAGGCCGACGAGCTGGCCCGCGCGCTGCCGCCGCGGGAGGCGCTGACCGAGTGGCTCGTCCGCCTCGCCTGGCAGCTCCGGATCTGGCACGACCTGCCCTACTGCCTGGCCAACGCCCACGCCGGGAACGACTCCCCCGTCAGCACGACCTGCAACCCCGTGCACCTGCGGCTCGACGCGTTCCTCGACGCGGCCCGGGCGGCCGGCGACCTGCACGCCGACGTCGACGGCGCGGCGGTCTACGAGCTCGTCCTGGCGATCTCGTGGGCCACCGACCGCTTCCACGACGACCAGGCCGCCGCCCGGCGTCGCGTCGAGCTGGCGACCGCGGGGCTGTTCGCCGTCTCCTAGGAGACGCGGCCGAGCGCGACGAGGCCGAGCAGCAGGGCGCCGAGCGTCTCGTTGTCCGTGATCTCGCCCCGGCCCACCATGGCCACGACCTCGGCCACGGGCACCGCGCGCACCGTCTCGATCCCCTCGGTCTCGAGCTCGGCGCCCCCGACGAGGGTCAGCCCGGTGGCCAGGAACACCCGCCCGGGAGCGGCCGCGACCCCGTTCAGCGACTGCACCTCACCGAGCGCACGCCACTGAGCGGCCTCGTAGCCGCTCTCCTCGCGCAGCTCGCGCCGGGCGGCGACGAGCAGGTCCTCGCCGTCGCTGCCGCCGGACGGGACCTCGATGCTCGACCGCCCCGTGGTGTAGCGGTGCAGCGTCACGAGGAGGATCTCGTCGTCGTCGGTCACGGCCACCACGAAGACGGCTGGGCTGCGGACCTCGACGACCCCGTAGATCCCGCGCGTGCCGTCGGGCCGGCGCACCTGGTCCTCACGGACCCGGATCCAGGCGTTCTCGTAGACGGCACGGCTCTCGGAGGTCGACCACACGGCTACATCCTCGGCGGTACGGCGCGTTCCGCCCGAACGCCCCCTGAGCCTGTCGAAGGGCCACGAAGTGGTCCGCCCTGCCGCAGCCGACCTCTGACGAGGCCCTTCGACAGGCTCAGGGGGCGTGGCGGGGCTCAGGGTCGTGATCCCGGAGCTCGGCCCGGCGCCAGCCGCGGACGCTGTTGAGGAACCACAGCTCGCCGCCGCGGGCCAGCGCCTCCCGCACCCCGGCGACCGTGAGGACGCGCTCGCGCAGCCTGCCGTCGCGGAGGGCGAGCTCGCGTTCGACGCCGGGCAGCAGGCCGCACGACACCGGCGGCGTCCACCACGCGTCGCCGTCGCGGAGCGCGACGCTGCCGATGGTGGTCTCGGTGAGCTCGCCGCGGCTGTTCCACAGCAGCGCGTCGTCGGCCCCGCGCGCGGCCGCGGACGCGCGGTGCGGCGCGTACGGCTTCCGCCACGTCGTCTTGTGGGCGAGGAACACGTCCTGCTCGTCCACCGGGGCGGCGGCGAGGACGAGGGTCAGCGGCCCGTCCGGGTCGAGCGGGAGGGGCTCGACCGACGCCTCGGCGACACCGCGCTCCCCGACCGTCAGCCGGACCCGCCAGCGGCCGTCGGGGTGCATGCGCAGGACCTCGTCGAGCGCGTCCCGGGCGCCGGCCAGCGGGTCCGCCCGGGCGAAGTAGGCGGCCGACGCGGCGAGCCGGTGCAGGTGCTCGTCGAGCGCCCACCACGCGCCGTCCTCGAGCCGCAGCGTCTCCAGCAGGTCGAAGTCCGGCCTCGCCGGGGCGGTGAGGACCGCCGCCTTGGCCAGCAGCTCGTCGTGCTCCCCCGCCGCCGTCGAGTCGACCGTGACCCCGCTGCCGACCGCGTACGTCGCCGTCCGCGCCGTCGTATCGGCCACGAGCGTGCGGATCGCGACGCTGAAGGTCGCGTCCCCGCCCGGTGCGACCACGCCGACGGCTCCGCAGTAGAGGCCGCGCGCGTGCGGCTCCAGCCGGCTGATCAAGCCCATGGTCGACACCTTGGGCGCCCCCGTCACCGACCCGCACGGGAAGAGCGCGCCGAAGAGGTCCGTCAGCCCGGTCGTCGGCGGGACCTCCGCGGTCACCGTCGACGTCAGCTGCCAGACCGTCGGGTAGCGCTCCGGGACGCACAGCGCCGGGACGTCGACGCTGCCCGCCCGGGCGAGCCGACCAAGATCGTTCCGCAGCAGATCGGTGATCATGACATTCTCGGCGCGGTCCTTCCCGCTGGCCAGCAGGCCCGCGAGCCGCTCGTCGTCCTCCGCACCCGACCGCCCGCGCCGGGCCGTCCCCTTCATCGGCCGCGTGGTGATCATGGTCCCGCGCCGGGCGAAGAACAGCTCCGGGGACACCGAGAGCACGTGGTGCCGCCCGAGATCGAGGTAGGCGCCGAACGCGTCCCCCTGCGCGACCAGCAGCCGCTCGTACCGACCCAGGTCGTCGGCCCCGTCGTCCCACGCGGCCGTCAGCGGCAGGGTGAGGTTCGTCTGGTAGGTCTCGCCCCGCCGGACCGCCGCCTGCACGGTGTCGAACGCGACCTCGTACGCCTCGCGCCCCACGGACGCCCGCCAGGGTCCGGGGATCGTGATGTCGCCGGACGCGGGTGCCGGCCGGTCGAGCGGAGCCGCGTGCAGCCCGAACCACACCAGGGGCAGGTCGTCCTCGCGACGCCTCCCCGGCACGGTGAACGCCGCGTCGAACGCGGGCGCCGCGTCGTACGTGACGAACCCGGTGGCCCACAGCCCGTCCGCGCAGGCGGCGTCGACCTCGCGCAGCGCCGGCAGCACCTGCTCGACCGTGGTCGCGACGACCGTGCGCACCGGTTCGCCGAACCACAGCACCCCGCCTCCCGCCCGCGCCTCGCCGGGGTGGAAGTCGCAGCGCAGCACACGCCGATGCTCCCAGGGCGGCGGCGTCGTCCGCGCCGCTCGCGCGTCGGCGGAAGACGGGCCGCGCTCAGCCCCGCGGCACCGCCCCCAGGAGCAACATCCGGATCGCCGTCCGGAGGGAGTCCTCCAGGTCGAGGTGCAGGACGGCCAGGGCGGGCTCGAGCGCGTACGCGGCGCGCACCCCGGCAGGCGGCGCGCTGAACGGCGCGAGCGCGCCCGCCAGGACCACGACGTGGAAGATCAACCGCTCGGCGTCGGCGCCCAGCTCGGGCAGGTGCCGCCGCAGCAGGTCCGCCGCGACCGTCAGCCGAGCGAGGGTGACGCGCTTGTGCCGCACCACGACCTCGACGGAGACGTTGTGCTCCAGGACGCCGCCCTGGGTCCCGGCCAGGTCGCACAGCGCCCGACGGCCGGCCAGCGTCCGGGCGAGGACGTCGGCCAGGCGCTCCGCCCGCTCGGGCACGGCCCGGCCCGCGTCGACGTCGTCCGCGAGGGCGTCCGACACCTCGACGAGCCACTCCTCCAGGAACGTGTCGAAGAGGTCGAGCAGCACCCCCTCGCGGGAGTCGAAGTAGCGCAGCACGTTCGACTTGGCGAGCCCGACCCGGCGGCTCAGCTCGTTGAGGGTCACGTCCGTGACCGGCATCTCCTCGAGCATCGCGGCGGCCGCGTCCAGGATCGTCCGGCGCCGGACCTCGCGCTGCTCCTCGCTGCGGGCCCGCTGGAACGTCACCGCGGCAGCGTAGCACCGTGCAGACCGGCGGTCTCTTGACAGCAGACCGACGGTCTCTTACTGTCGGGAACAAGAGACCGACGGTCTCTACAGACGAGGAGACACGAGATGACGCAGTGGACCGAGCAGGACGTCCCCGACCAGCAGGGCCGCATGGCGGTCGTCACCGGGGCCAACACCGGCCTCGGCTACGACACGGCCCGGGCGCTCGCCGAGCACGGCGCCTCGGTGGTGCTGGCGGTGCGGGACGTCGCCAAGGGTCGGGCCGCCGCCGAGCGGATGGGCGGCGACGTCACCGTGCAGGAGCTGGACCTGTCCTCGCTCGCGTCGGTGCGCGAGGCGGCCTCCGCCCTCGCCACCACGCACCCCCGCATCGACCTGCAGATCAACAACGCGGGCGTCATGTACACGCCGAAGGAGACGACCCGCGACGGCTTCGAGCGCCAGCTCGGCACCAACCACCTCGGCCACTTCGCGTTCACGGGGCTGCTCCTCGACCGGCTCCTCCCCGTGCCGGGGTCGCGCGTCGTCACGGTCAGCAGCGTCGGCCACCGCATCCGGGCGGCGATCCACTTCGACGACCTGGGCTGGGAGCGTTCGTACTCGCGCGTCGCCGCGTACGGGCAGTCCAAGCTGGCGAACCTGATGTTCACCTACGAGCTGCAGCGCCGGCTCGCCACGCGGGCGACGACGGTTGCGGTCGCCGCGCACCCGGGCGTCTCCGACACCGAGCTCGGCCGGAACTCCCCGGCCCCGGTCCGCACCCTGCTGGAGCGGCTCGGCCCGCTCGTCCTGCAGCCCGCGGCGATGGGCGCGCTCCCCACCCTGCGCGCGGCCACCGACCCCGCGGTCCTCGGCGGCCAGTACTACGGCCCGGACGGTCGCGGCGAGGCGCGCGGCTACCCGAAGGTCGTCACGTCCAGCCCCGCGTCGTACGACCTGGCGGTCCAGCAGCGGCTGTGGTCGGTGTCCGAGGACCTGACGGGCGTCGCGTTCCCGGTCTGACCGTCGGGCAGGCCCGCTCCGACCTCGAGCGGGACGAGCGACGTCAGCCCAGCGACCCGACGAGCAGCAGGCGGTGCGCCATCGCGTCCAGGACCCGGTGCTCGTCGGGGTCGAGGCCGAGGGCGGCGTCGCTGTTCGCGTGCCGGATCCGTTCGTGGACCTCGCCCAGCGCGACGAGGCCGGCCTCGGAGAGGTGCACCGGGTTGCGCTGGCCGCGCCCGCGCAGGGTCGGCCGCTCGATCAGGCCCAGCTCCTCGAGGCGCTGCAGCTGGTGCTGCATCGACTGCGGGCGCATGAGCACGGCCTCGGCGAGCGCGGCCTGGGTGAGGGCCGGGCGGGCGCTGAGCTGCGCCAGGATCCCGTACTGCTGGGGCGTGAGGCCGTGGGGCCGGAGGGCGTCGGTGAGCAGGTGCTCGAGGTGACGCCCGAGGCGGATGAGGGTCCAGGTCGTCATCGCCTCGATGTCGGCCTCGGTGACGACCGGACGCGCTTGATCCCCCATGGCACGATCGTACGTATAAATCAGAAATCTGATACTTTGGCTGGTCCCGTCCTCGTCACGGGAGCCACCGGCGACGTGGGCGGGGAGGTCGTCCGGCTGCTCGTCGCCGCGGGGACCGAGGTGCACGCGCTGCACCGCCGGCCGGAGCAGGCGTCGGCGCTGGCCGAGCTGGGCGCCGAGCCCGTCCTCGGCCGCCTGGACGACGCGTCCGACCTGCGACGGCTGATGAGCGGGGTCGACCGGCTGTTCCTGCTCACGCCGCCGATCGCGCAGCAGGTCGACCTCGAGCGCACCGTGATCACGGCCGCCCAGACCACGCACCTCCGGCACGTCGTCCGCATCTCCGCCGGCGACTCGAACCCGCGCAGCCCGGTGCCGTGGGCCCGGGCGCACGCCTGGGGCGACCGCCGCCTCGCCGCCACCGACCTCGACTGGACCTCGGTGCGGCCGTCGGCGTTCATGCAGAACCTCGTCGGGCAGGCCGAGGTGATCCGCCGCGGCCTGCTGCCCCACACCGCTGGCGGCGGGGGCGTCGGCTGGATCGACACCCGGGACGTGGCGGCCGTCGCCGCCCGCGTCCTGCTCGACGGGCCGGAGGCCCACCGTCGCGCGACCTACTTCCTGACCGGCCCCGAGTCGCTGACGTTCGCCGACGTCGCCGCACGTCTCACCGCGGGTCTCGGTCGCCGGGTCCGCGCCGTCGCGCTGCCGAAGCCGGCGTACGTGGCGCTGCTCCGCGCCGCCGGCCTGGACGCCTTCATGGCGCACGGCCTCGGCGCGCAGTTCGCGGACGTCGTGCGGCACAACGTCGACATCGACACCACGTGGGACGTGGAGCGGCTCACCGGGAACGCGCCGCGATCGATGGCCGGGTGGGTCGAGGAGCACCACGACCTGTTCTGACGCCCCGGGCGGGCGGTCGGCCTAGTCGGCCGGACGGCCCCGCCGGTCCGCGTTGGCCCGCCGGTCCAGCAGCGTCGCGAACCAGGGGTGCCCGCTCGTCTCGAGCCGGTGCTCGTAACCGTCGTCGGGCGCGGTCTCGACCAGGTGCAGGACCCCCCAGAGGACGCCGTAGACGGTGTCGTCGTCAGGACGTCCGAGGAGCGCGAGCAACGCGTCCCGCTCGGGGACGCTCAGCGGCGGGGCCACGGCGGCGACGTCGGCGGCGAAGCGGTCGATCACGTCCTCCTGCCAGAGCTCGTCGTCCTCCGACGGGAGCGGCGCCCAGGACGCGAGCCGGCGCACCTCGGGGCGTACGCCGTCGGCGGAGCCTCCCGCCGGCCCGCGGTCCCCGGTCATCCGCGCTCGGCCAGGGCTCGCGCCCGAGCCTCCGGGACCCCGAGGAGGAGCAGGCTCGTCGTCGTCACGGCCGGGGCGCCGAGCGGCGCGCCGGACAGGTCGCCGTCCGCCACCGCGAACACGACCGACCACGCCACCTGGCTGAGGACGGCGGCGGGCAGGTGCCGCCCGAAGGCGCCGCTCTCCTGGCCCCGCGCGACCAGCTCGGCGAGCGCCGTCTCGACCGGGCCCAGGAGGGCGTGGATGTCCTCGCCGAGCTCGCCCCGCCGGAGCACCACCAGCACCCGGTAGCGGTGCACCAGCGGCCACAGACGGGCGACGAAGTCGGCCCACGCCTCGTCGGCCGCCTTGTCGACGACGGCCTCCTCGGCGAGGACCGCGGCCATCTCGTCGACGGCGCGCCGCGTGAGGGCCAGCACCAGGTCGGACCGGGTCGGGAAGTGGCCGTAGACGGTGCGCCGGACCACGCCGGCGGCCGTGGCGACCTCGCCCATGCCGACGTCCGGCGAGCGCCCGAGCACCTCGGTCGCCACGTCGAGGATCCGCTCCCGCGTGCCCGTCACGTCGTCCCCCCGGTGAACCTCGCTCGCACCGGTCCAGGATTGCACAACGGTGTGCAACCATAGCTCTTGCACACCCGTGTGCAATCACCACCTCCCGACCCGGGACCGAGCAGGAGACGCCATGACCGCACCCCTCCACCCCCCGACCGACCTCCGCCCCTTCCGCGTGGCGGTCCCGGACGCCGAGCTGGACGACCTCCGGCAGCGGCTCGCGCGGACCCGCTGGCCGGACCCGGAGACGGTCCCCGACTGGTCGCAGGGCGTCCGCCTGGAGAACGTCCGGTCGCTCGTCGCCCACTGGGAGCAGGAGTACGACTGGCGCCGCTTCGAGGCCGCGCTGAACGCCTTCCCGCAGTTCCTGACCACGATCGACGGGCTCGACGTCCACTTCCTCCACGTCCGGTCCCCGCACTCCGGCGCCCTGCCCCTGCTCCTGACCCACGGGTGGCCGAGCTCGGTCGCGGACTTCGTGGCGCTCGTCGAACCGCTCACCGACCCCGTCGCCCACGGCGGTGACGCGGGGGACGCCTTCGACGTCGTCATCCCCTCGCTGCCCGGGTTCGGGTTCTCCGGCAAGCCGACCGGGACCGGCTGGGACGTCGACCGCATCGCCCGGGCCTGGGTGGAGCTCATGCGTCGGCTCGGCTACGCCCGGTGGACGGCCCACGGCGGCGACTGGGGTGCCGCCGTCACCACCACGATCGGCGCCGCGCTCCCGGAAGGCCTCCTCGGGATCCACCTGAGCACGCCGTACGCCTTCCCGGCCCAGATTCCCGACGCACTCACCCCCGAGGAGCGCCACGCGGTCGAGGGCCTCGCCCTCTACGCCGGGCCGCTCGGCGGGTCCAACCACCTGCAGGGCACGAAGCCGCAGACCGTCGGCTTCGCCCTCGCGGACTCCCCCGTCGGCCAGGCGGCCTGGATCTACGAGAAGTTCCAGTCCAAGACGGACAACGACGGGCTCGCCGAGGACGCCATCGGGGTCGACGCCATCCTCGACGGGATCTCGCTCGCCTGGTTCACCAACAGCGCCGCCTCGTCCGCCCGCATCTACTGGGAGAACCGGTCGGCCACCATGGCCGGGCCGCGGCTCACCCTGCCCGTGGCGGTGACGGTCTTCCCGCGCGACATCCCCCGGCTGCCACGCACCTGGATCGAGGACGCCTACAGCGACCTGATCCACTACGGCGAGGCCGAGCGCGGTGGGCACTTCGCGGCGCTCGAGCAGCCCGGGATCCTCGTCGAGGAGCTCCGGACCGGCCTGCGGAGCCTCCGCGGCTGAGCCCTCGGCCGAGCGTCCGGCTAGGTGGTCCCGGCGTCTGGCTGCGCGGCCACCCGCCGGGCGACGACGAGGGTGACGGCGAAGTGCAGGGCGAAGACGGTGCTGGAACCCACCTGGACCGCAGCGAGGACGGCGGGCTCGTCGGCGACGTAGAACACCACCCGGACCACGAGGTTCGCCGTGGCCAGCAGCACAGCGACCAGCGTGCTGATCACGTACGTCCGCCGGAGGCCGGGGTGTCGCTGCCAGTGGCGCGGCCCGCCGGACAGCGGGTTGACGATCACGCCCATCAGCGGCCGTCGAACCACCAGGGAGACCAGGTAGGCCAGGACGAAGAGCGCGGGGACGACCGTCGTGGGCAGGAAGAACCCGCGCGCCTCGCCGACGAGGGCGGCGACCGCCGCGCAGACCCCCGCCACCAGCAGGCCGGCGACCGCGGCGCCCGGCGACTCCCGGCGGGCGAGCCGCACCCCGCAGGCCAGCAGGGCCGTGACCCCGACGGCGACGAAGGCCGGGCCGAGACCGGCCGCCGCGTCCGTCGCGACGAAGGCCACGGTCGGCGCCGCTGCCGCCACCAGCCCGACCGGCCCACCGACGCGGTCGAGCGTCCGGTCGGCGGCCATCCGGACCGCCGAGTGGTCGGGCGGGTCGGGCAGGCCGAGCACGTCCCGCGCGACGGCGCTCCACCCGTCGGTCCGGTCGTCCCGCACGAGGGCTCCTCGGCCCGGTCCCGCGTCCGTCTTCGTCATCGCCCCGGCCGCTCAGGCGCCGACGAAGGCGGTGGACGTGAGCCGCTCGGAGACGTCCCAGACGCGCCGGGCCTCCTCGGTGCTGCGCAGCGGCGGGTAGAGCTTCTGCTCGGCCGGCGCTCCACCGAGGTTGCCGAGCCCGCTCGGTCCGTAGAAGGCCCCACCGCGGGCGGCGGGGTCGGTCGCGGCCATCAGGGCGGGCAGCCCGGCCGTCTCGACCGTGCCGAGCAGGATCCCGCGCCGCGATAGCGCTCGGATGACCCGACGTCCGGGGGTCTCCTGCGTGCGGCCGAGCTCGGGGCGCGCGGCGAGCAGGTTGGTCGGCGCGACGCCGGGGTGCGCGAGGTTGCTGGTGATGCCCCAGCCGTGGGCCCGGCTGCGGCGGTCCAGCTCGAGGCCGAACAGCCCGAACGCGACCTTCGACTGGCTGTACGCGCGCATGCCGTCGTACGAGCGCTCCGAGTTGAGGTCGTCCCAGTGGATGCGGCCGCTGCGCGCGGCGACGCTGAGCTGGGAGGTGACGCGCGCGCTGCCGGCGCGCAGCAGCGGCAGCAGGTGGGCGACGAGGGCGAAGTGGCCGAGGTGGTTGGAGCCGAGCTGGAGCTCGAACCCGTCGGCCGTCACCTGGCGGTCGGGCGGGGTCATGACCCCGGCGTTGTTGATCAGCAGGTGGATCGGGCGGCCCTCGCGGACCAGGGTCTCGCCGAGGGCGGCGACGGAGGCGAGGGACGCGAGGTCGAGGTCGCGGAGGGACACGTCCGCGAGGGGCGCGACCTGCCGGATCGTGGTGATCGCCGCCTCCCCCTTGCCACGGTTGCGGACGGGCATGACCACCTCGGCGCCGGCGGCGGCCAGGCGTGCGGCGATGCGCAGGCCCATCCCGTCGCTGGCTCCGGTGACCACGGCGCGGCGGCCGCTCAGGTCGGGGACGGTGAGGTCGAGGTTCTTGCGGGGCATGGCGGCACTCCTGCTCGTCGGTCGGTCACACCACCGTCGCGGCCCACGCGGACGCCGTGAAGGACCCGTCGATCCACTGATCGGCAAGGCCAGGCTGCGGGCGGCGCGAAGCAAGAGGGGGATCGGCAGGCCGTGGCTCCGCCCGGGTGCGGGAGGTACACAGGACCCGTACGACCGACGAAGGAGACGCTGTGATGATCGACCGGGTCGGGCTCGCCGCCTTCCTGCGGCGACGACGGGAGTCGCTGCAGCCCGAGGACGTCGGCCTCCCGCGTGGCCAGCGCCGCCGCACGACCGGGCTGCGGCGCGAGGAGGTGGCGACCCTGTGCCACATGTCGACCGACTACTACTCACGGATCGAGCGGGAGCGGGGTCCGCAGCCCTCGGAGCAGATGATCGCGTCCATCGCGCAGGGCCTCCACCTCTCCCTCGACGAGCGCGACCACCTGTTCCGCCTCGCCGGTCACCAGCCCCCGGCGCGTGGAGCGGCGAGCGAGCACGTCAGCCCCGGGCTGCTGCGCATCCTCGACCGGCTCGACGACACCCCCGCCGAGGTCGTCACCGAGCTCGGCGAGACCCTGCGCCAGACGCCCCTCGGCGTCGCGCTGACCGGTGACCTCACCCGCTACACCGGGCCCGCCCGCAGCCTCGGCTACCGGTGGTTCACGGACCCGGAGACCCGTGCGCGGTACGCGACCCAGGACCACGCGCTCCTCGGTCGCCTCTTCGCCTCCGGGCTCCGCAGCCTGACGGCGCTCCGCGGACCCGGCTCGCGCGCCGCCCACCTGGCCGAGCTGCTCCTCCCGCAGAGCGAGGAGTTCCGGACGCTGTGGGAGTCCCACGAGGTCGGCGTGCGGCCCCACGAGGTCAAGCACTTCGTCCATCCCGAGCTCGGCACGCTGGAGCTGAGCTGCCAGTCGCTGCTCGATCCCGACCAGTCCCACCGCCTGCTCGTCTACACCGCCGCCCCCGGGAGCGAGAGCCACGAGAAGCTCCAGCTCCTCTCCGTGATCGGGAGCCAGGCGCTGGTCTGACCCCGGCCGTCCGCCGGACCGCGTCACCGCAGCGCCAGGACGGCGACCTCCTGGTCGCCGCTCGTCTCCCCCGTCGCCCGGAACCCCAGCCGGCGGTAGAAGGGTTCCGGCGAGCCCTCGCCCCGGTGGTAGGTCACGAAGCAGGCGTCCGAGCCACGGGCGCGGAGCTCGTCGCAGACGGCGAGCACGGCGAAGCGCCCGTAGCCCCGACCCTGGTGGGCGCGGTCCACGTTGAGGCGCCACACCCCGCTGCGGAGGTCCGTCGGGTCGTCCTCCCACGCAGAGTCCACGAACGCCATCACGAACGCGACCGCCACCCCGTCGTCGACGACCAGGCGCGGCCAGGCGATGTCCGGGTGCACGAACGCCTCGGCCAGCGACGTGACGACCGCGCGGACGAGGTGCTCCTGCTCGGGCGCCACCCGGATCGCGAGCGCGTCGTCGAGGTTGGCCGGCGTGACGGGCTCGAGCGTGATCATCGGGACGACCCCGGAACCCGTCGGACCTGGTCCCGCAGCAGCGCGAGCCGGCTCGCCACGCGCCCGGCCAGCGGGGTGGGCAGGTCCCCCACCGGGAACCACGCCACCTGCTCGCTCTCGTCGCTCACCCGGGGCTGCTCGTCCGTGGTGGTCAGCGCGGCGAAGCCGACGTCCCAGTGCGTACGGCACGCCCCGAACGCCGCGCCCAGCTCGTGACGATCGAGGTCGAGGACGCCCGGGACCAGGCGGAGACCGGCCAGACCGGACTCCTCCCGCGCCTCTCGCAGGGCCGCCTCGGGGATCGAGCCGTCCGTGGCCTCGACGTGCCCGCCGGTCTGCACCCAGAAGCGTCCCTTGCGGTGGAAGCACAGCAACGTGCGCTCGAGGTCCGCCGAGAAGACGAAGCAGCTGGCCGTCAGGTGGTCGGGCCCGCCTCCCCGGCGCAGGGCCTCGACGCCCCGGCTGCTGACGAGATCCAGGTACTCCCGGCGCAGCTGCGCCAGCCCCGGCGTCGGTGCGGGCCAGCCCTCCAGCTCGCGGACCAGGTCGGCGGCGACGGCTTCCGAGGACACGCCTCAGGCTAAGGGAGGTGGGGGCCCGGCCTCCTCGACGCCGGCTGCTCGCACCCGCCGTGCAGGAGGACCATGAGGCGCACCGCGTACGCAGCGGACGAGACCACGGCACCGTCCGCGACCGGGACGAGAGGACGACGTTGAGGCTGCACCACGTCCAGGTCGCCTGCGCGCGGGGCGGCGAGGACGACGCGCGCCGCTTCTACGCCGACGGGCTCGGGATGACCGAGGTCGAGAAGCCCAACGACCTGAAGGCGAGAGGCGGTGCCTGGTTCCGCTCGCTCGGCGACGACGGGACGGTGCTCGCCGAGGTCCACGTCGGGGTGGAGGAGCCGTTCTCGCCCGCGCTCAAGGCGCACCCGGCGTTGCAGCTCGACAGCGTCGCCGAGCTGGAAGAGGTGGCCGAGCGGCTCGCGCGCCTCGGCTTCCCGACCGACTGGTCCCAGCGGCACACCTTCCCCGGCAACGAGCGGTGCCACACCGCCGACGGGCAGGGGAACCGGGTCGAGCTGCTCGCGCCGGTGAGGCCCGGCGGACCCACGCCCTAGCGGCGCAGGCCGTCGAGCACGAGGGTGACCGCGCCGTCGGCGTCGGCGCGCGAGCCGGGCTGACCGCAGGCCGTGCTGACGCCCTGCAGGACCATGAGCACGGCGCCGGCGCTCACGTCGTCGCGGACGGTGCCCTCGTCGACGCCGGCGGCCAGCAGCTCGGTGATGACCTGCTCGAGCTCACGTCCGCCGTCGGCGAGCGTGTCGGGCTGGGCGCTCATGAGGTTCGCGAGCGTGCGGGCGAGGCCCTGGTGGCCGTGCAGGTGGGCGACGAAGCCGCGGAGGAAGGTGGCCAGCGCCTCCGCCGCCGGGAGCGTCGTCCGGAGCGTGCGGCCGCGCTCGCACAGGCCCGCGAGCTCCTCGCGGTAGACCGCCTCGGCGAGCGCCGCTCGGTTGGGGAAGTGCCGGTAGAGCGTGCCCGTGCCCACGCCGGCGAGCCGGGCGAAGTCGTCGAACCGCAGGTCGAAGCACCCCTCGGCGAACAGCTCGCGCGCCTTCGCGAGCAGCGCGTCACGGTTGCGCCGGGCGTCCGCGCGCAACGGCTTCGTGGTCGTCACCGGCGTCCTCCTTTGACAAGCGGAACTCGTCTCCATATCGTCGAAGTGGAGACGGTTTCCGATTCTAGGGGAGCTGCGGCGGACGACGCGAGGTGGGCGGATGAAGGTCCTGATGTTCGGCAGGGGCGTCATCGCCGTGGCGTACGGGTGGGCGCTGGAGCAGGCCGGGCACCAGGTCGAGTTCTACGTGCGTCCCGGCCGGGCGGCGGAGTACGGGCCGACGATCGACCTCGAGCTGCTCGACGCGCGGCGCCGGGTGCTCGGGCGGCGGGTCACCGCCACGTGGCCGGTGCGCTACCGCGAGACCCTGGAGCCGGACCACGACGTCGACCTGATCGTGGTCAGCGTCCAGCACTACAGCCTCGCCGAGGCGATGGCCTTCCTCGGGCCCCGGGTCGGGCGCGCGACCGTGCTCGTGTTCAACAACCTGTGGGTCGAACCGGCGGCCGCCGTCGAGGCCCTCCCCGCCGACCAGGTGGCGTGGGGCTTCCCGGGGGCCGGTGGAGGGTTCGACGACGACGGCGTCCTGCACGCCACCCTACTCCCCCTCGTCTTCTTCGGCACCCTCGGCGGACCGCCCTCCGACCGCGTACGAGCCGTGCGTGCCGTGTTCCGTGGGGCGGGGTTCCGGATCCGGGAGACCACCGACTTCCGCGGCTGGCTCTTCCTCCACTTCCTGCAGAACGCCGGCCTGCACACGCAGAGCCTGCGCCTCGGTTCGCTGACCGCGCTGGCCGGGAACCGGCGCGCCGTGCGCGAGTCGATCCTGGCCACCCGCGAGCTCCTGCCCCTCGCCGAGGCCCGTGGCGTCGACCTGTGGCGGCACCGGGGCGACCTCCTGCCGTTCACGGCGCCGTCGTGGCTGACCGCTCCGGCGATGAGCTGGCTCTTCGGTCACTTCCCGCCGATGCGGACGGTGATGGAGGCGCACGCCAACCCCGAGGAGCTGCGCGCGGTCTGCCGCGACACCCTGGCCGAGGCCCGTCGCCTGGGCGTGGCGGTGCCGCGGCTGGAAGCGGCCGAGCCGTTCTTCGCCGCCGAGCAGGTCGGCTGACCGCACGCTCCACCCGGTCGGCCGGCGCATCAGCCTGAGCTCGCGGCCCGGAGGCGGTCGGCCAGCGCAGCCACGGCGTCGCGGAGCGGGGGCGGGCCTTCGACCCTGACGTCGACGACGAACGCGGCGACGACGCCGGCGAGGCCGGTCCACGACCACGAGCCGAGGGTGATCCGGACCCGACCGGGCTCTGACGCCTCGACGACCGCGTCGGGCGGCAGGTAGGGCGCCAGGGTCGTCGCACCCTCGTCGGACACGGTCACCGACCCGACGCAGGGCCAGGCGTCGTCGGCCTCCGACCCCTTGAACCTCGCGGCGACGAACGCCGCCGGGTCTCCGCCCGGGACCGCCCGCGGCACGAACCGCACCCCCGTACGCGACCTCGGAGCTATCCGGTCGGCGCGGTAGGTGCGCCAGTCGTCCCGCTCCGGGTCCCAGGCCAGCAGGTACCACCGGCCGTGGTGGGCCACCACCGCGTACGGCTCGACCCGCCGGGGCGGACGGTCGTCGCCGTCGGGCCGGTAGTCGAACCGCAGCAGCTCGCGGCGCTGCACGCTCTCGCTCAGCGCCACCAGGACGTCCGGGTCGACCCTCACCTCACCCGCCGTCGTGACCGCGCCGACGGCGTCCACCCGGTGCCTCAGGCGTGCCGGCAGGACGTGACGGACGGTCGCCAGGGCCCGCGCCGCCGAGTCCGCGATGTCGGCCCCGGACGCCGGCGCGACCGCGAGGGCGAGAGCGATCGCGACGGCCTGGTCGTCGTCGAAGAGCAGCGGCGGCAGGTCGGAGCCGGCCGCCAGCCGGTAGCCGCCGGCGGGGCCCCGGAGCGCGTCGACGCGGTAGCCGAGCTCACGGAGGCGGTCGACGTCCCGCCGGATCGTCCGCGGGCTGACCTCGAGACGTTCGGCGAGCTGGTCGCCGGGCCAGTCGCGGTGCACCTGCAGCAGGGAGAGCAGCGTGAGCATGCGGGAGGAGGGGCCGGGCACGTCCTCCATCTTCATCGCAGTAGCGGTCACGATCTGACCGGAACCACCGCAACACTCGAGCCGAGGCCGCCGCAGGAGCGGCCCGACCGAGGAGAGACCATGACCATCGAGACCACCACCCACCTGAACTTCGACGGCGACGCCCGGGCGGCGCTCGACTTCTACGCGGCCGTCTTCGGCGGTACGGCGACGGCCGTGACGTACGGCCAGATGGGCGCCTCCGACGACCCGGCCTGGGCCGACAAGATCGTCTTCGGCCAGGTGGCGACCGAGGCGGGCCTGCGGGTCATGGCCTTCGACGTGTGGCCCGGCCAGCCGTACGACCAGGGGACGAACGCGTTCTACGTCTACGTGCACGGCACCGACGCCGACGAGGTCACCCGCTACTGGGACGGCCTGTCCGAGCGCGCCGAGGTCCGTCAGCCCCTCGGGCCGTCCGCCTGGGCCCCGCTCGCCGGGCAGCTCCGGGACCGGTTCGGCGTCGTCTGGGCGCTCGACGTCGCCGCGCCGACCAGCTGAGGCTCGCGCCCGGGACCGGCTGCTAGTCGCTTCGCCACTCCAGGGGCTGACCGTCCCGTCCGGCCCGCTCGACCGACCGACGCAGGTCGGCCCGGTCCTTCCGCGCAGCATCTGCCATCGCGTGGAAGGCCGCGGCTGCCGCGTGGTTGCGCGGGCGGGCCGGACCCGCGGACGCGGCGGCGGGACTCCCCGAGGTCGTGCTCGACCTCGACGTCGTCGGCTATCCCCTGCCGGCCGGTCTGCTGGCTGGAGGCGTACGGGCTGAGCCCGAGCCGGGGCTCGGCCGGAGGTGGCGAGGGTGGGTTAACGTGCCCCTCGACGTCCCTCTCGCCCGCTGGAGAACCGTGCGCGCACGACGCTTCCACCTGCCGGCCGTGCTCGCGCCGGCGGCTGCCGATCATCCTCCGGCGCACGGGGCGAGCGAGGAGCGGCCAGGAGAACGAACCCGCCACGTCGTCCGCCGACCACGTCGTCGTCCGGCCGAAGTCGAAGGCCTGCAGGAGCTGCGCGGCCCCGGTCGAGGTCGACGAGCACGGTGGCGGCAAGGGGCGCGCGCGACGAGGACGGCGACGTCATCACCTTCACGCGCGAAGCGGAGACGTCCGCGAAGAACACGCAGCTCGACCGCGAGAAGGACGGCATCTCCTGCAAGAAGGGGTAGGCCGGAACGACCCGTCGGGCGGTCGCGGATGAGGGTGCCGATGTTCCAGGTGGACGCGTTCGCGGCACGACGGTTCACCGGGAACCCGGCCGCCGTCGTGGTGCTGGACCACTTCCTCGACGACGCCGTGATGCAGGCCGTGGCCGCGGAGAACAACCTCGCCGAGACCGCCTTCGTGGTGGCCGACGGCCACCGGTACCGGCTGCGGTGGTTCACCCCGGTGGTCGAGGTGGCGTTGTGCGGGCACGCGACGCTGGCCGCGGGCGCGGTCGTGGCCGAGCGGCTCGAGCCCGGGCGGGAGAGCGTCGTCTTCGACACGACCAGCGGTGCGCTGGTGGTCCACCGGCGTGGCAGCGGCTACGAGATCGACCTGCCGGTCCGGACGGTCTCGGCGGTCCCGACCCCGGCCGCGCTGTCGGCCGCGCTCGGCCTCGCGCCGCTGGAGACCGCGACCGACGGCGGGAACTACATCGCCCGGCTGCCGACGGCCCGGGACGTCCGGGAGCTCGAGCCCGACCTCGCGGCCGTCGCTCGCCTGGATCGGACCGGCGTGGTCGTCACCGCCGTCGGCGACGGCCCGTACGACTTCGTCAGCCGCTACTTCGCGCCCCGCAAGGGCATCCCCGAGGACCCGGTGACGGGGGGCGCACACTGCGCGCTGGTGCCCTTCTGGTCGGCACGCACCGGCCGGGAGACGTTCGTGGCGCACCAGGCGTCGCACCGCGGAGGCGACCTGACCTGCCGGCTCGTCGGCGACCGCGTGGTGCTGGGCGGCTCGTGCGTGTTCTACCTCGAGGGCCACATCGACCTCTAGGTTCCTAGGCGGTCTGTCGCGGCCTCACGAGGATCGGGTCAGCGACGACCTCGAAGAGGTGGTCGGTGCAGTCCGCGAGCGCCGACTGGTCGCTCAGCCACGCGAGCGCACCGGCCAGGGCGAAGAGGTCAGCCCCGTCGACGTCCGTCCGTGCCGATCCGGCCTCCTGTGCCCGCACGAGGAGACGTGCACCCGACGCCCGCATGGCGACGCAGGAGGAGCGGTGGTCAGCTCCGCGACCTCGCCCGCCTGCTCGACGACGGGACGCTCAAGATCGCGATCGACAGCACGTTCCCGCTGGAGCACGCGGCGGACGCGCATGTGCGAGCCGCGCGCGGTCACATCCAGGGCAAGATCGTGCTCACGGTCGCGTGAGCGCTCGGCGAAGCTGCGCCGCCATTCAGAGCCAGGTGACTCCGCCGGACGGGTAGTTCGCGGTAAGACTTCCCACGTGGATGTTGAGACGACGACGCTGACCGGCGAGCTCACCCTTGGACACGTCCTGACCGCCGCAGGGCTTGCCGCATCCGATGTCGTAGCGCTGCGACACACCTACACCGATACCGGTCTCAGCAGTCCGGAGGCCCTCACGGCGGCCACCGTGCTGGAGTACACGCGATGGCAGCCCGCGAAGAACAAGCTCGGGGCACACCCTCCGCGACTGTGGCTGGTATTCATGGCCGACGGCAAGCGACGCTCGCGCCTCTTCACGACGTATGCCAACCACGGCGAGGTACCCGCTGAACGGGCAGACGAGACGCGCTTGTTCGACCTTCGGCCGACCCCGACGCTCTCGGCGCTTGCAGGTCGACTTGTCGTGGAGTGGTCTAGAGATGCCGTGAACTGGGCCAAGCCCGGATCAAGCGCTGCGACATTCCCGGTCGTCGAGATCGCAGATCCAGGACGCGTTCCTTTTCCTGGCTTCGACCGCGTCCGCCTCTCGTACGCGGAGATTCAGCTGCTGATCACGGACTCCCGCTACTCAGACTGGCGCACAGCGCTCGAGTCAGTGCAGGGCATCTACCTGATTGCAGACAAGACCAACGGAAAGCTTTACGTCGGCAAGGCTGACGGCCAGGAGCGAATGCTCGGACGGTGGTCCTCCTACGCGCGCGACGGTCATGGCGGCAACGTTGCTCTGCGGGCCCTCGCCGACCTGGATCCCTCCCACGCCAGGCACTTCCAGTTCAGCATCTTGCGGGTCTTCGGACCCAGCGTCCCTGGCGCAGAGGTAGACGAAGCCGAGTCGCACTTCAAGGAGGCACTGCTGACTCGCCAGTACGGATTGAACCGGAACTAGTGAAGCCTGTTCGACCTCCAGCGGGTGGACTCGCGGTCCGACCATTGCCGGAGTGCCTAAGCACGACACACGGTCCACTTACGAGGACGTTGACACGAGCATGACGGCCAAGATCGCCGCCACCACGCCATCAACAGCGAGGGGCACCATGCCGACCCGGTACGCAGGAATCGGATCGAGCCGGTAGAACACGAGGTAGCAGGCCAGCCCGACCAGCGTCGCGAGCGCTACGGCGACGATCCAGCCCACGGCCGCAGGGGCCGTCAGCACCTCAGCCGTACGCAGCGTGACGCCGGCGGCGAGCTGCATGGTCGCCCAGACGACGATCAGCGGGAGCTCCGTCGTGACGGGCCGGTGGGCGACCGTCGAGGTGAGGTACAGCAGCAGCGCGCCGACCAGCGCTCCCCCGACGACCGTCGCCCCCAGCGCCAGCCAGGAGGCTCTCGGAAGAAGGAGCGCGATGCCGACGGCCAGCAGAGCCAGACCGCCGACGCCGCCGAGCACCGCTCCCCCGAGGAAGTACCCGCCGCCCGGTGACGTACGCCCCGACGGCCTGTACGTGGTCGTCCACCAGACGAGGTAGCTGACGCTGCAGACGACGAGAAGGATCTCGCCGATCACCATCAGCAGTGGACCACCCCCTGCTGCTCTCCAGCTGCCCACCCGTTCACCCTAGAACTCCGGCCGCGGCGTCGGGAGCTCGGAGCGCTGCGCCAGGGCGAACGCTGGTCGTTGCGAGCGAGTGCGAGAGTCGGCGTGTGGTGATCGCGCCGGAGGTGCTGTGCCCGCCGCTGGCGGCCACGTGACCCGTGACCCTGGCGACGAGCGGCCGGCGGAGGTCCTGGACGACGTGGCGCGGGCGGTCGGGGCCGAGGCCACGCTCGGCGGTCGGCTGGCCGGGGGCATCAACGACGGTGCCCTGCGCGTACGGCTGGCGGGACGAGGAGACGCCGTGCTCAAGGCGGTCGCCCGGGACCGCCCCGACCAGCTGGACGAGACCCTGCGCGCCCAGCGCATCGTCGAACGCATGCGCAGCCGGGGGTACCCGACGCCGGCATGGCTCGGGGTCGGGGCCACGTCCACGCACGTGTGGCACCTGATGGACCTCGTCGACGCGGCTCCCGTACGCGAGCTGACCCCCGCCGTCGTCGAGCAGCTGATGGAGATCGTCGAGCTCCAGTCCGGCCGGGCCTCCGAGCCCTACGACCACTCGGCGTACGCCTGGAAGGTCGCCACCGGTCGGGAGCCGTCCGTGGCCGGGCTCTCGAGCCATCCGACCGCGGTGTCGACGCTGGTCCAGCGCCTGCCGCTCGTGCCCGCGGGTGCGCCGTCGCCGCTGCCGAGGGCGTCGGACATGGTCCACGCCGACCTCAACCCCAGCAACGTCCTGGTTCGCGGCGGAGCGGTGGTGGCGGTGGTGGACATCGAGAACGCGGGCAGCGGGACGCGCGCGACCGACCTGACCACCCTGCAGTGGCACACCTTCCAGGACTCGCTGGCTGGAGTTCGCCAACGTCTCTGGACGAGGATCCTCGAGCTGGTCGGTTGGGAAGGTGCGGCGGTCCTGGCCACGACCCAGATCCTGCTCCAGCTCGAGTGGCCGATCCGTCTCGGGCGCCGCAAAGAGCTCGACGACGCGCTCGAGCGGAGCCATCGCACCGTCGACGAGCTGGAGGAGCTTCGCTAGGTCAGCGCCATGATCAGCTGTTCGTGACGGCGCACGAGTCGGGTGCTACCCGTTCCCCTGATCGGTGATCGTCCACGGGTCCGAGGCCGTGCTCCGCTCGAGCCAGTAGGTCCAGCCGTTCGGCCCGTCGTCGAAGGAGAAGTCGGAGCCGGTGAGCCCGGTGTAGTCGAGCGTGACCTCCACCCGGTAGTAGCTGTGGCCGGCCTTCGGGAACGTCCCGCTCAGGTCGGACTCGGAGGCGACGCGGCTCTGGGTGATCTGCAGGTCTCGCATCGTGCCCATCGCCCGGAACCGGGAGAACGCCGACCGGTCGGAGGGGTAGATCGCGGCCATGGTGGCGAAGTCTCGGTGGTCGTACGCCTCGGTGTAGGTGCGCACGACCTCCTCGGGCGATGCCGCCGCGGTGGGAAGAGGGACGGACCTGGTCTGCAGGTTCAGCCGGAAGCCGAGGCCGTAGCCAGCGGCGAGCGTCACGGACAGGACGACGGCCACCACGAGACCGACGACGAGCCGGCGACGTGACGCGGAGCGCTGCGTCGAGCCGGCAGCTGCGAGGACCATCTCCCGATCCTCGTCCATCCGAGGATCCGCGCCGCGGAGGACAGCGCGTGCCCGGGACGACGGGATGTCGCAGCAGACGTCCGAACGCGTCGGAGGCCCACCGCGGCCGGACCCCGACGGACCGACACTTAGCGTCACCGGTGGAGCGACTCAGGGGCCCGCCGCGACCACCTGGCGAACCTCGTCGAGCTCCATCCGGTACGGGCCCACGCCGGTCAGGACCCAGGTCGCCCCGGCGTCGGCCCAGGCGGCGGGGTCGCCGTCGGCGGGGACCTGGACCACCAGCTCGATCGGCTCCTCGGAACCCGCCGCCTCCCGGGCCGCGTCGATCGCCGTACGCGCCTCGGCGACGTCGGCGGGCGAGTCGAGGCCGATGACGAAGTAGCCGTCGAAGCGGGCCGCGCGGCGCTGCGGGGCCTTGTTCGGCCAGCGCCCGCCGATCCAGATCGGGATCCCGCCGGGCCGGGTGGCCGTCGGCAGGTACGTCACGCCGGCCGCGCGGTGGTGCGGGCCGTCGTGGTCGACCAGCTCGCCGGACAGCAGCGAGGTCAGGACCTCGAGGCCCTCGTCGAGCATCGCGGCGCGGACCTTGGGCTCGACCACCTCGCCGAACGCCGACAGCTCACCGCCCCGGCCGTTGCGGCCACCGCCGTCGTCACCCAGGCCGAAGCCGAGGATCAGGCGGCCGCCGGAGAGTCGGTCGAGCGTGGCCGCCTGGCGCGCCAGCACCTGCGGCCGGCGGCGGGACAGCGGCGTGACCGCGGTCCCGAGCTGGATCCGCGAGGTCGTCATCGCCGCGGCGGCGAGGCAGATCCAGGGGTCGGCGATCTCGACCACGGGGTCGGCGTAGAGCAGGTGGTCCCAGATGAAGATCCCGTCCCAGCCCGCCTCCTCGGCCTGCGCGGCCAGCTCCGCGAACACCCGCGGGTCGGCCAGCGGGTCGAACGCCGGGACGAACAGCCCCCGCCTGCTCATCGCGACACCCCCACGACGCCGGCCGGCCCCGGGCCGGAGCCCGACGAGCTGTCGAGCGGCAGCCCGGCGGCCTCACGCGCCAGCCCGAGGGCGGACGCGACGGCGAGCGCGGAGGCCGACGCCAGGTGGATCGGCTCGGCCTCCTCGCGCAGGACGGCCCCGACGTGCCGCAGGGCGGCGGTGAAGGAGTGCGCGTCGACCGTCGGGCTCTCGACGACCGGTGCGGAACCCGAGGCCCGCACCTCGATCTGCGCCCCCGGCTGCGGGTGCCACGGGTTGTCGACCCGGACGAGGCCCTCGGTGCCGAGCAGCAGCGCGGTGGTCTCGGGCTGCCTGCGGAAGCCGCACGTCAGCATCAGGCGGCGACCGTCGGCGTACGTGAGGACGCCGGCGGCCTCGACCTCGACCTCGGCACCCAGCTCGGCGGCGACCTGGGCCTCCGCGACGGGCTGGCCGAAGAGCTCGTGGGCGAGCCGCATCGGGTAGCAGCCGACGTCGGCGAGCGCGCCGCCGAACATCGGTGCGGAGAGCCGGATGTTCTCGGGGCGGGTGACCGGGAAGTGGAACGACGCGACGATCTCGCGCAGCTCGCCGATCGCGCCGGAGCCGATCAGCTCGACGAGACGGAGGTGCTGGGCCTGGAACGGGAAGACGAACGACTCCCACAGCAGCCCGCCGGTGGTCCGGGCGACGTCGAGCAGCGCGCGCGTGGCGGTCGGGTTGGTCGTCAGCGGCTTCTCGCAGAGCACGGCCTTGCCGGCCTCGAGCGCCGCGGCCGCCCACTCGGCGTGCAACGGGTTGGGCAGGGGGACGTACACGGCGTCGACGTCGGGGTCCTCGAGCACGGCCTGGTAGCCGTCGGCGGCGCGCGCGACCCCGTGGTCACGGGCGAAGGCCTCCGTACGGTCCCGGTCGCGTCCGCCGACGACCACGGCCACGTCACCGGACTCGGCGAGGGCGGGCAGCAGCTGGGCGCGGGCGATGTTCGCGGTGCCGAGGATCCCCCAGCGGACGGGCTCGCGCGCGCTCACGCCTGCACGCCGTCGGCGTCGGCGAGCACATGGCCCGGGACCTTGTCGCGGTCGGTGACGTAGTGGGCGTAGATGGCCTTCTCGATCTGTCGGGCCGTGCCGGAGCGCAGGGCTTCGCGGACGGGTTCGTGGCGGGCGCGGACGCCCTTGAGGGCCAGGTGCTGGCGGTCGATGGAGGCGCGCATCAGCGCGCCGATCTGGCCGTTCACGGTGGACCAGAGCTCGACCGCACGGCGGCGGCCGGAGGCGTTGACGATCAGGCCGTGGAAGTGCACGTCGGCCTCGACGATCGCCTGCAGGTCGCCCTCCTGCGCGGCGACGTCCATCCGCTCGAGGGCCTCGGCCAGCGCTTCGTCGAGACCGGTCTTCTCCTCCTTGGTCAGCGCCTTGGCGATGCCCGCCTCGAGCACGTAGCGCGCGAAGCAGACGTCGTCGGCGTCCTCCGTGCTCATCCGGGTCACGACGGTCTGGCGCCGCGGGGAGATCTCGATGAGCCCCTCGGCCGAGAGACCGCGCATGGCCTCGCGGACGGTCGCCCGGCTGACGCCCAGGTCGGCGGCGATCGTCGCCTCCACCAGGCGCGCGCCGGCGGGGAGCTCGTTGTTGAGGATCTGGCGACGCAGCGCGTTGCGCACCGCCTCCGGCAGCGACTCGTGCTCGAGCACGGCGCGCACCCCCTGCCTCAGTGACGCCTCGGCGAGCGTCTGCGGGCTCATCCTGCCCTGCCCGCGGGGGTCGGCACCGGTGCGGCGAGCGCCTCCTCCGTCAGGCCGACGTGACCCTGCGCGTCGGGCACCGCGCGCAGCAGGTGCGCGGGCCCGCAGAGCAGCGGCACGAGGCCCGGGCCGTGACCCGGCATCGGGCTGTCGCCGTGCACGACGACCCCGACCGTCACGTGCCCGCGGCGGTAGCCCATGTTGTGCCGGACGTCGAGGTTGCTGACGGCCAGCAGGTCACCGAGGCGGAGCACCGCGAGCAGCGGGTCGTCCTTCGCGAAGGCCAGGTCGACGTCCCACTGCTGCGCCGGACGGCCGATGCCGTTGCCGGCCAGCCGGCTGGGGACGACCCCGCGGACCCCGACGTCGACGCCGTCGGCACCCACCCGGATGCCGAGCGCGGGGGCGAGCCACGGGTCGAGGTTCATCAGCGCCACCTCGTCGGGCAGGCCCTCGAGCCGGGCGCCCTGACCGTGCGCCCGGACGGCGATCCCGTCGCCGGGCCGCAGCCGGGCGAGGTCGTCGGCCGGGAGCCAGACGAGCACGCGCCCGTCCTCGCCCCGGATCCCGAACACCCGCCCCCGGGCCCCCGCCGCCGCACCGGACCGCACGACGACGGGGTTGCCGACGCAGGCGTACGCCGTGAGGCCGTGGCGGGCGGCCTGGTCGGGGTGGCCGACGCTGACGCCGGGGGCGACGTGGTCGCCGACGGCGGCGGTGACGAGGTCGCCGAGCGCGACGTCGAGGACGATGCCGCCGTCACCGACGGGGACGTACGGGTGGCCGTCGACGTCGATCCGGTAGGGCGTGCTGCCCATCGCGGGCGCCTCGGCGACGCCGGACAGGTTGACCGCGACGCTCCTCATGCCGCCACCTCCTCTTGCGTAGGGCCGCCCACGTAGGCGGCGAGGTTGGCGTCCGGGTCGAGGACGACGTGGAAGGCCTCGGCCGGTCCGCTGAACAGCGAGGTCGGGCCGGGGCCGTGCCCGAAGAGGGCGCACTGACCGGTGGAGATCGTGCCGATGGTGACCCAGCCGGGGCGGTGACCGCGGCCCCAGCTGTGGTCGGTGTCCCGCATGACGACGAGGTCGCCGATCCGCAGGCCCTCGAGCCCGAGCGAGAGCGTCTCGTCGAGCCCGGCGTAGGCGCCCATCAGGTCGGTGTTGGCGTACTCCGACGACATGCCGCCGCCGGCGCCCGCCGCGTCCGCCGGCACGTCCACCGCGACGTGGACCTCGAGCCGGCCGTCGGCGGTGGTGCCGCCCGGCAGCGCTTCGAGGACGCGGGGGTCGAGGTTCTTGACCCGGATCTGCGGGTGCGCCGCGAGGGCGAGGCCCTGGCCGCGCGCCCGCACGGTGACCTGGTCGCCGACCGTCGCCCCCTCGAGCACCGCGTCCGCGGCGTCGACGAGCACGTACGCGTGCTGGCCGATCGCCACGCCGCTGCCGCCCGCCGACGCCCCGGAGACGAGGGTGACCTCGTTGCCGACGCAGGTCAGGTACTGCAGGGCGAAGTTCGCGGCCGGGTCGGCGTGCCGTACGGACAGCCCGGGCTCGAGGTGGTCGCTCGCCCAGCCCGTGGCCGGTTCGCCCAGGTGCCCGGCGAGGGTGACGCCACCCATGCCGGGCAGCAGGAACGGCGAACCGTCCCCGTCGACCCGGTAGGCGTGGCGGTCGGCGGTCGCCGGCCACACCTCGCCGGCCAGCAGCTGGGTGACCAGCCGGGCGGCGTTGCTCTCGACCTTCACGCGGTCTCCTCCTCGAGGTCCTGGGTGGTGGCGGCAGCGGCGGAGCCGAAGCGGAAGCCCCGGACCCGGACGGCCGGCGCGCTCACCGACCCGTTCCACACGTTGGCCAGCGGCTGCGCGAGCACGTCGGCCCCGATCGCGTCGACGCGCGAGAGCACGCCGAAGACCGACTCCGTGAACCGTGCGGGCCGCACCGGTGTGCTGAGGCGCCCGTCCTCGATGAGGAAGCAGGCGTCCCGGCTGCCGCCGGTCAGCGTCGTGGCAGCCGGGTCGACGACCCGGAGGTACCAGAGGCGCTCCACGTAGACGCCGCGCTCGACGCCGGCGACCAGCTCCTCGACGCTCGCGGTGCCCGGCGCCATGGTCAGGCTGGCCGGTGCCGGGTGCGGCGTCTCCTCGCGGGCGATGTGCGCGTGCCCGGTCATGGGCAGGCCCGCGCGGGAGGCGCTGGCCCGGTCCGTGACCGCGTCCGCGACGACCCCGTGGTCGAGCAGCGGCACGCGGCTCGCGTCGGTGCCCTCGGGATCGAACGGGAACGGCAGCCCCCGGACGGCCTGCGGGTCGTCGGCCACGTCGACCGTCGCGGGCGCGACGCGTTCCCCACGACGGCGGGCCACGGCCCCGACCCCGTCGGCGACGGCGTCGCCGGTGAAGCCGTACGCGTGGAAGCCCTCCAGCAGCTCGCCGGTCGCGAGCGGTCCGAGGACGACGTCGTACGTGCCGTCGGTCAGGTCGATGCGGCCGCGCGCCCGGCCGGCCTGCTCGACCGTGCGCGCCACCACGGCGTCGAGGTCGAGCACGTCGAGCCGGCGGTCGAGGTCGACCCAGTGCGAGGTGCCGTCGTCGATGCGGACCGTGAACGACCCGTACGCCTCGGTCGCCGCCGCGTAGCGCTCGACGCCGTCGGCGTCGACCACGGCGAGCTCGGTGACCGCACGGCCGAGCATCCCGAAGGCCTCGCCGCCGGCCGTCCGGGACGCACCCATCAGGGCACGGACGGCGTCGACGCGCTCGGGCGTGCCCCAGGCCGCGGTGCGCGCGTCCCAGAGGACCTCGGGCGCCAGGCTGGGCACGGACCGCGCGGCCAGGGGAGCCGGCAGCGCGGGCAGCGGTCCGGCGGCGCGGGCCAGCGCGGCCGCCCGTCCGGCGGCACGTCGACCGGCGTCGGCGGCGCCGGCCAGGTCGGTGGTCGCGACGCGGGCCGACCGGCCCTCGACCACGGCCCGGACCATCAGCTGGCGCTCGTGCACGTCCTGCGGCTGGTGGACCCGGTCGACGGCGAAGCGGGTGTAGCCGCCCGCCCGGCCCGACAGGAAGGCCTCGGCCTCGTCGGCGCCGGCGGCCCTGGCCGCGCGCACCGCCTCGGCGCAGGCCGCGACGGCGCGGTCGGCCCCGACCGCGGGCTCGGCCTGGTCGGTGCTGGTGATCAGGGAAGAGGTCGTCGTCATCGGGCCACCCCCGTCGAGATCCCACGGAACAGCGACGGCGAGGCGCCGTGCCCGAGGAACCCCCACTGCTTGGGCTCCCCCTTGCCGCACGGCATGCCGTACGCCCTGAACTCCTCCGGCCCGGCGACCGCCTCGAGCGAGCCCCAGAACTGCGGGGTGAGGCCGCCGTACGAGAAGCCGCGCAGCAGCCGGCCACGCTTGCCGTTCTTGACCTCCCAGGCCGCCTCGGTGCCGAACTGGAACGCCATCCGCCGGTCGTCGATCGACCAGGTGCGGTTGTCGTCGGCGTAGTAGCCGTCGCCCATCCGGTCGAGGAGCTCGTCCAGCGAGCCCTCCCCCGGCTCCAGGTAGACGTTGGTGGCGAAGCAGACCGGCAGCCAGGCCCAGCCGTCCGCCCGGGCGGCGCCCGTGGTCTCTCCGCCGTGGCGCGCGACCGCGTCGCGGCTGGACAGCACGTCGCGCAGGACGCCGTTCTCGATCAGGGCGTGCCGCGTGGCGGGTGTGCCCTCGTCGTCGAAGGCGAAGCTGCCGCGGGTGCCGGGCACGGTCGGGTCGGCCACGACGTTCATGGCCGGCGAGCCGTAGCGCAGGGTCCCGATGTCGTCGGGCTGGACCCAGGAGCGGCCCGCGAAGTTCGTCTCGTCGCCGAGGATCCGGTCCAGCTCGAGCGCGTGCCCGACCGACTCGTGGATCTGCAGCGCGAGCTGGGCCGGGCCGATGACCACGTCGGCGGTCCCGCCGGGGGCCTGCGGCGCGCCGAGCAGCGCGACCGCCTCCTCCCCCACCCGGGTGGCCTCGTCCTCGAGCCCGAGGCCGAGGACGTACTCCCAGCCGGCGGCGGCGGTGTTGCCGTGGAACGAGTTCGGGAAGCTGCGCCGCTGCGCGCCGCGCTCGTCGGCCGCGACGGCGAGCAGCATCGCGCCGGTCTCCACGAGGTGCTGCGCCTGCCGCGACCCCTCGGAGTCGGCGTAGTGCTTGTGCTGGCGCTTGGCGTTGAGCCCGGCCGTCACCGAGCGCACGAGGCCCGGCGCCGACGCGGCGCGGACGATCCGCTGGAGCAGGTCGTGGCGCTCGCCGGCCGACACCTCGAACGGGTCGACGTCGACCGGGACCGACCAGGTGCCGCTCGTCGGCTCGCGCGGGGCGAGCGCGACCGGAGCGGTCCCGGCCGCGGCGGCCGCGGCGGCCACCGCCCGACGGGCCACGGCCTGCGCGGTGCCGGGGCCGTCGAGCGAGGCGGAGGCGAAGCCCCACACCCCGTCGCGCAGCACCCGGACCCCGAGCCCGGCGTTGTGCTCCCGGCGCTCGTCGAGCTCGCCGCGGAGGTCGGTGTAGAGCCGCTCCTCCTCGGCCTCGACGAGCCGGACGTCGGCGAAGGTCACGCCCTCGCCGGTCGCCGCCGCGAGCGCCTCCTCGAGCACCGCCCGGGCCGTGGTGCCGTCCAGCCCGCCCCAGGCGTGCGCGTCGGCGGACGTCACGCGCTCCGTCGTGGTGCTCACGCGGTCTTCAGCGGGAAGTCGACCCACGCGCGCTGACGGTGCGACGCCTCGAAGGCGTTGATCGTGTGCTGCACGAGGGCGCCCTGGCGGAAGTCGCCCTGGTTCTCCGGGCCGCCGGACAGGATCTCGGTGGCGAAGTCGGAGACGAGGTTGGAGTAGAAGAGGAACGGCCACGCCTCGAGCGAGGTGCCGCCGGTCGGGAAGAAGCGTTCGGGGATCTCCCGCTCGACGAACTCGACGGCGTCCTTGCTGGCCGTCTTGATCGTCTGGCAGATGCCGTTCTCCTCGACGAGCCGGACGATGATCGCGCCCTCGGAGCCGTAGATGCGGACCTCGATGCCCGGGAAGTTGCCGACGGTGACGAAGGAGGACTGCACCGACGCCAGGCCGCCGCCCTCGAACTCGGCGAGGAACATGTCGCCGTCGTCGATGTTCATGCGCTCCATGCGGCCCGTGTCGCGGACCATGCGGTGCGGGACGAAGTTGCGCATCGTGCCCACGACCGAGGTCAGGGGCGTGCCCATCCACCAGTGCATGATGTCGATGACCGGCGCGCCGTACCCCTCGATCGAGGCGACCTGGATGTGGTCGGGGTCGCTGGCGTCGTTCTGCTGGCGCAGCGGGTTCTGCGGGTCGAGCCACTGGCTGTTCTGCTCGTACGCATTGAGCATGTACGGCGTGCCGACGAAGCCCTCGCGGATCAGCTCGGCGGCGTACATGGTGGCCGGCGCGTAGCGGAACGTGAAGCCCAGCTTGGTCTTCAGCCCCTTGCTCGCGGCGAGGTCGGCGGCCCGCACGACCTCGTGGTAGTCGTGGTTGACCGGCTTCTCGCACAGCACGTGCTTGCCGGCCTCGAGCGCCGCCATGGTCACCTCGAAGTGCATCGCGTCGCCGGTGACGACGTCGATCACGTCGATGTCGGGGTCCTCGACGAGCTCGCGGTAGTCGTCGGTCACCCGCGCGACGCCGAACTGGTCGCCGGCGGCCTTGACCAGGTCGCCGTCCACGTCGGCGAGGCCGATCACGCGGCAGCGCGGGTCGCGCTGCCAGCCGGGGATGTGCGAGCGGACGGCCCAGCGGCCGGTCCCGACGACGCCGACGTTGAGGGTCTGCTTGCCCTGGTCAGCGCTGGGTGAGGTCATCGTTGTTCTCCTTGGTGCTCGGGGTGCTCGGGGTGGTCGTGGTGGCTGCGACGAGCTCGTCGGCCCGTCGACAGCGGCTCTGGTGGGATGCGGTTCCTGGCGCGGGGCCGCCGGCCGGGCCGATCGCGAGCAGCTCGGTGTCCCACTCGTCGCAGGCCGGCTCGTGCAGCTCGCACCGGGCGGCGAAGCGGCAGGTCGGGCCGAGCCCGACCAGCGGGGGCGGCGCGCCGGGGATGACGCGGAGCGGCTCGTCGCGGGCGACCGCGCCGGGCAGCGCGCCGATGAGGGCACGCGTGTACGGGTGGCGCGGGCTGGAGAGCAGCGTCGCGGTGTCGGCGAGCTCGACGACCTGGCCCGCGTACATGACGGCGACGCGGTCGCAGACCTGCGACACCACCGACAGGTCGTGGCTGACCAGGACGAGGCTGGTGCCGAGGTCGCGCTGGAGCGACAGCAGCAGCCCGAGGATCTGGTCCTGGATCAGGACGTCGAGCGCGGTGGTCGGCTCGTCGGCGACGAGCAGGGCGGGGTTCTGCGCGATGGCGATCGCGATGAGCGTGCGCTGCAGCATCCCCCCGCTGAACTGGTGCGGGAAGGCGTCCAGCCGCCGTTCGGGGGCCGGCAGGCCGACCTGGCGGAGCAGCTCGATGACGCGCTCGCGGCGGGCCGCCTTCCCGTGCACCGTGTCCCCCAGCGCCTCCGCGACCTGGTCGCCGATGCGGCGGACCGGGTCGAGGGAGGTCATCGGGTTCTGCGGGATCATCGCGACGTGCCGGCCCCAGAGGCGCCGCAGCCGCTTCGGCGGCAGGACGGTGATGTCCTCCACGCCGATGCTGGGGTAGGCGACCGTGCCCGACACCTCCGTGCGCGGCGTGGGCCGGAGCCCCAGCAGCGCCCGGCACGTCACGCTCTTGCCGGAGCCGGTCTCCCCGACCACGCCGAGCACCTCGCCCTGCCGCAGGGTCAGCGTGACCCCGTCGGCGGCGTGCACCTGGCCGGCGGCCGTGGGGATGCTGATCCGCAGGTCGCTGACCTGCAGCAGCACGTCTCCGCGCTCGCGGGGGTCGGCCGGGGCGGGCACGACCTCCTCGGCGTCGGGCACGCCGACCCGCTCGCCCAGGAGCGGCGCGGACTCCATCGGGGTCCCCGCGCTCACTGCTCGGCCCTCAGGACGTCGGCGAGCCCGTCGCCGAGGAGGCTGAAGGCCACCCCGAGGACGACCAGCGCGATGCCGGGCACCAGCGACAGCTGCCAGTTGGACAAGATGTAGGCCTGTCCCTCCGAGATCATGGAGCCCCACTCGGGCGTCGGCTGCCGCACGCCGATCCCGAGGAAGCCGAGCGAGGCGCCGAGCAGCACGTTGCCGACGGCGTCGACCATGGCGAAGACGATCACCAGCGGCGCCACCGACGGCAGCACGTGCCGCAGCAGGACCCGCGGCGTCGAGTAGCCGAGGACGTTGGCCGCGACGACGTAGCCGTAGCGCCGGGCGGCGAGGGTCTGGCCGTGCGCGATCCGGGCGTAGCCGACCCAGCTCGCCACCCACAGCGCGATGAACATGTTGCGCAGGCTCGGGCCGAGCGAGGCGACGATCGCGATCACCAGGACGATGAACGGGAAGGCGAAGAAGAGGTCGACGACCCGCATGATCACGGCCTCGACCCAGCCGCCCACGTACGCGGCCAGCATCCCGACCGCCGTGCCCACGACGAGGGTGACGATGGTCGCGCCGAAGGCGATGGCCAGGTCGTAGCGCCCGCCGTAGAGCACGCGGGCCCACAGGTCGCGGCCGAAGGCGTCCGTCCCGAGCGGGTGACCGGGCGAGGGCGGGGCGAGCGGGTTCAGCGGGTCGATGTCGAGCGGCGACGCCGAGGTGAAGAGCGGCGCGCCGAGGCACAGCACGGCGATGGCCAGGAGCAGCACGATGCCCGCGACCAGCGAGAACTTCCCGCGCAGCACCTTGGGCAGCGGCAGCCGCAGCCACCGGGCCCGGCTGAGGCCGCGCACGTCGCCCAGCTGGGCGGGGTCGACGAGCGTCGTCATCGGGTCACCGCCACGGCGAGGCGGGGGTCGAGGAGCCGGTGGACGACGTCGGTGAGGACGTTGACCAGCAGCACGAAGACCGCGAGCACGAGGGAGACGGCCTGCACGACCGGGTAGTCGCGGGTGGCGACCGCCCCGACCAGCAGGCTCCCCATGCCGGGGATGGAGAAGACGTTCTCGATCACGACCGTGCCGCCGACGAGGAAGGCGAGGTTCACGCCGAACACCACCGCCACCGGGGCGATCGCGTTGCGGAGCACGTGCCGGGCCAGGACGGCCCAGCCGGAGATGCCCTTGAGCCGCGCGATCGTGACGAAGTCGGACTCCAGCACGTTGATGGTGCTGGCCCGCAGCGACCGGACGAGCACGGTCGAGAACGGGATCGCGAGCGTGATCGCCGGCAGCACCAGGTGGTAGAGGTGCTGGCCGAGACCGGTGCCGTAGCCGCCGATCGGGAACCAGCCGAGCTTGAGCCCGAAGACGAGGATCAGCACGATGCCGATGAGGAAGGCCGGCAGCGCGTAGCCGAGGGTGAAGAAGATCCGCGTCCCCTGGTCGAGCGCCCCGCCGCGCCTGACCGCCGCCAGCACCCCGAGCGGGAGGCTGATCAGCGTGCAGAGCGCGGCGGTGACCGCGACGAGCAGCAGGGAGGGCCCCACCCGGTCGACGAGGAGCTCGCCGACCGGGCGGTGGTACTGGTACGACTCGCCGAACGAGCCCGAGACCGCCGAGCGCAGGAAGATCCCGTACTGGGTGAGGATCGAGTCGTTCAGGCCGAGCGAGTTGCGGATCTGCTCGGCCGCCTCGGGCGTGTAGCGGTTGCCGAGGATCTGGGTCGCCGGGTCGCCCGGCACCAGGCGGATGAGCACGAAGCTCACCAGCGTGATGCCGAACAGCACCGGGACCAGGTTCGCCAACCGGGTCCAGCTCAGGCCGAGCGCGCGCATGCTCAGTGCGTCCCGACGGTCAGGCTGAGCAGGGAGTCGTTGTAGTTGCCGAGCGGGGAGACCTGGAAGCCCTGGACCCACGCGCCGGAGGCGTAGCGGAAGGGCGCGTAGGCCAGCGGGATGAACGGTGCCTGGTCGGCGATCGTCTGCTGGACCTGCTCGTAGAGCTCGCCCCGCTTGGTCTCGTCGGTCTCGGAGCGGGCGTCGTTGATCGCCTTGCTCGTGGCCTCGTCGCCCCAGTAGGAGCTGAACGTGTTCGCCCCGCCCTTGATGTCGGCGCCGAAGGTCGCGACCTCGTCGGGGTCGATGATGTCGTTGGTCCAGTAGCGCAGACCCAGGCCGTTGGTGCCCGACCGCTCGTTCGTGTAGGCGGTGGACTGCTCGTAGGACTGGATCGTCACGTCGATCCCGATCTTGGCGAGGTCGTCCTTGATCACCACGGCCTGCGCCTGGCCGGCCGCGTCACCGCTGACGGTGATCAGGTCGGTCTTGAAGCCGTTCGGGAAGCCGGCCTCGGTCAGCAGCTGCTTCGCCTTGTCCAGGTCGGGCTTGGGCGCCGGGATCGACTCCGCCCAGTGGAGCATCTTGTAGGGGAAGAAGGTGTTCGCCGGGACCGCGTTGCCCTGGTAGGCCAGCGTGTTCATGGCGTCGAGGTCCAGCGCGGCCTTGACGGCCTGGCGGACCCGGACGTCCTCGAACGGCTTCGACTTCAGCGGCACCTGCAGGAAGTCGACACGCGTCGAGGGGAAGAGGTCGACCTTGAGCTTGGGGTTGGCCGAGAGCTGCTTGACCAGGTTGCCCGGCGGGTTCTCGATCACGTCGACCTGGCCGCCCTGCAGCTGCAGGACGCGGGTGTTGTCGTTCGTGACGACGCTGACCTCGACGGTGGTGATCTTGGGCTTCGGGCCCCAGTAGCTGTCGTTGCGGGTCAGCACCAGCTGGCTGTCGGGCTCGAGCTTGGTGACCTTGAAGGGGCCGGCGCCGTACGGGGTCTTGCTGAAGAAGTCCTTGTCGGCCTCGACCGCCTTCTGCGGCAGGATCCCGTACGCGTACATCGCGAGGTCGGCCAGCAGCGGAGCGTGCTTGGTCTTGAGCTTGATCACCACGGTCTGGGGGTCGCTCGCGGTGATCGAGGTGACCGGCGTGATCAGGAAGCCCCAGCCGCCCTCGAGGGCGCGGGCGCGGTTGATCGACCAGGCGGCGTCGGACGCGGTGACCGGCGAGCCGTCGGCGAACTTGGCGTCGGGGTTCAGGTGGAACGTCCAGGTCAGGCCGTCGGCGCTCTGCTCCCAGGTCGACGCCAGGTCGGGGACGATCTTGGTCCCCGTCGGGTCGGTCTGCACGAGCCGGGCGTAGATGTTCTGGTCGAGCCAGATGCTCTCGTTGGCCGCGTTCTCGGCGGGGTCGAGCGTGTCGATGGCGACGCCGTTCGCGATCTTGAGGGTGTCGACCTCGCTGGTCGCGGCCGGGGCGGAGGCGGCGCCGGGATCCGTCGCGGACGAGCCCCCTCCCCCGCAGGCGGCGAGGACGAGCGCGGCGGCGGCCAGGCCGGAGAGCCCGGTCAGGCGCAGCCGGCGCAGGGCCGATCGGGGCTGGACAGGGTGGGCGGGGTGGGGCACGGGCGTCATCGGGTTCCTCCAGGGGACGGGGTGGGGTGCGAGACGGCGGCAGCGCCGTTGACGGGGTGGGCGTGGGGGGTGACGTCGGGGGTCGTCGTGGGCGTCGAGCCCGGGTAGAGGTGGCAGGCGACCTGCTGGCCGGCCGGGGTGGTCGTCATGAGCGGGACGACCTCGCGGCAGACCGCCATGGCGGCCGGGCACCGCGGGTGGAACGTGCAGCCCGAGGGCGGCGTGATCGGGTTCGGCAGCTCGCCCGCGACCGCGCTGGTCGTCGAGCGGCGGCGGCCGAGCTTGGGGGCGGCGGCGAGCAGCGCCTGCGTGTAGGGGTGGGCGGGGCTCGCGAACAGCGCCGCGGCGGGTCCGGACTCGACGACCCGGCCGAGGTAGAGCACGGCCACGTCGTCGGCGATCCGCTCCAGCACGGCCAGGTCGTGGGTGATGAAGAGGTAGGCCAGCCCGAGCTCGGACTGCAGGCGCTGGAAGAGGTTCAGGACCTGCGCCTGCACGGAGACGTCGAGGGCCGACACAGGTTCGTCGGCCACCAGCAGCCGCGGTCCGACGGCCAGGGCGCGCGCGATGCTCACCCGCTGCCGCCCCCCGCCGGAGAGCTGGCCGGGCTTGCGGCCGGCCCAGCCGGACGGGAAGCCGACCTGGTCGAGCAGCTCGGCGACGCGGCGCGGCCGGTCCGCGGCGGGGACGCCGCCGGTGACCTTGAGGACCTCGGCGATGGCGGTGCCGACGGTCTCGTGGGGGTTCAGGGAGGTGTACGGGTCCTGCAGCACCACCTGGACGTCGCGGCGCAGACGGTGGCTCATCGCGCCGCCGCCGGAGGCGACGTCCTGGCCGTCGAGCAGGACCTGCCCGGCGCTGGGGCGCTCCAGGCGCAGCACGAGGCGACCGAGGGTGCTCTTGCCCGAGCCGGTCTCGCCGACGACGCCGAGCGTGCGGCCCGGCATCACCGAGAGGCTGACGTCGTCGACCGCCCGCAGGACCTCGCCCGGCTCCCGGCGGAACCAGGCCCGGGTGCTGCGCTGCAGCGCGTAGTGCTTGCTGAGCCCGCGGGTCTCGAGCAGCGGGGTCCGCATGGTCGCCGCGAGCTCAGCCGCGAGGGCCGTCATGCGCCCACCGCCGCCGGCTTCGGCTCGCCCGGCATCCGGAACCGGCCGGCGCTCGAACCGCCGTCGACCGCGATGACGGCCGCGTTGACGTGGTCGCTCTCGGGCAGGCAGAGGAAGCGGACGGCGTTCGCGATGTCGGCCGGCAGGCCCGCGCGGCCCGTGGGGATCGACGCGGTGAGCGAGGCGCGCAGGTCGTCGCTGGCGCGGTCGGGGTTCGCGTCGCTCGCGCCGCGGACGTCGATGTAGCCGGGGGCGACGACGTTGCTCGTGATGCCCAGCGGGCCGAGCTCCATGGCGAACGTCGCGGAGATCGTCTCGACGGCGGCCTTGGACGACGCGTACGCCGCCCCGCGCGGCCGGGGGCTGCGGGCCGAGCCGGTCGAGATGCTGACGATCCGGCCCGAGGTGAGGCCGGCGTCGACGTAGCGCTGCACGAAGGACCGGCAGGCCAGGAACATGCCGGTGACGTTCACGTCGAACACGTGGCGCCACGCGGCCGGTGTCATCTCGAGCAGCCCGGCGGTCGGGTAGTCGGCCGCGTCGTTCACCAGGATCGAGGCCGGGCCCCAGCGCTCCTCGAGCGCCGCCAGGGCGCCGTCGACCGCGCCCTCGTCGGCGACGTCGGCGACGACGGAGAGCACGTCGGGCCGGTCCAGCGGGAAGGGCGACAGGTCGAGCACGCCGACCTTCGCGCCGCTGTCGGCGAGGGCCGTCACGATGGCCCGGCCCAGCCCGTTCGCGCCGCCGGTGACCAGCGCCACCGAGCCCTCGAGCGCTCCTGCGACCACTGCTGCTCCTCGTGTCCTGGGGCCCCGGAACCGGTGCCCGCTTCTCGTCGGTTGTCGACAATCGACGATGTTGCACCGAGCGGGTGACTGTCAAGACCTCCTGAGGAACGGCCGTGTAACGGTCAGGAGACGGTCGGGAACGGCTGTTCCGGGGGCGGTGCGCCGCTCTGGACGGAGGCCCGTCCGAGGGTCTACGTTCGGTCGACAATCGACGATCCGTTCCGCAGACCCCCCGGGAGCGCCGTCGGTCCCCCCACCCCGGACCAGCCCGGACCCTCACGTCCGGCGCTGGTCCGGGCCCCCGACCACGGACGCCACCGGCGCCCCAGAGGAGCCTCCAGACCGTGCCCGGAACCACCGTGCTCATCGCCTCGCCGCTCGAGCCGGAGCTCGTCGAGCGCCTGGCCTCGGCGGTGCCCGAGGTCGAGGTGCTCTTCGAGCCCGACCTGCTGCCGGTCCCCCGCTACCCCTGCGAGCACGGCGGCACGAAGCCCGAGCTGGACGAGGCCCAGGCGCAGCACTGGTCCGACCTGCTGGCCTCCGCCGAGGTCACCTTCGACTTCGACTGGCGCGAACCGGCGTCAACGGCGAAGAACGCCCCGCGGCTGCGCTGGGTGCAGGCCACCAGCGCCGGCATCGGCGGCTTCATGACGCGCACCGGCCTCGACCAGACGCCGATCACCTTCACCACGGCCGCGGGGGTGCACGCCGTGCCGCTGGCCGAGTTCGCACTCACCGGCGTCCTCGACCTGGCCAAGGGCGTGCCGCACCTGCGCGCCCAGCAGGCCGCGCACCGCTGGGAGCGCTACGCGACCTCCTCCGTCCGCGGTCGCCGCGCCGTGGTCGTCGGCCTCGGGTCCATCGGCCGCGAGACCTGCCGGCTGCTCGACGCCGTCGGACTGGACGTCGTCGGCGTCGGACGGCCGGGGCGGGCGTACGACGTCCCCGCCGGGGTGCGGGTCGTCAGCACCGACGCGCTGGACGACGTGCTCCCGTCCGCCGAGGTCGTCGTGCTGGCCACGCCGCTCACCGACGAGACGACCGGCCTGCTGAGCCGGGCGCGCATCGCCGCGCTGCCCGCCGGCGCGATCGTCGTCAACGTCGCCCGCGGCCAGGTGGTCGACGAGGCCGCGCTCGTGGACGCGCTCACCTCGGGCCACCTCGGCGGCGCCGCCCTCGACGTCTTCGAGGTCGAGCCGCTGCCGACGTCGTCCCCGCTGTGGGACCTGCCGAACGTGATCGTCTCGCCGCACTCGGCCTCCACGCTGGTCAGCGAGAACGCCGCGCTGGTCGACCTGTTCGTCGACAACCTGCGCCGCTACCTCGGCGGGCGACCGCTGCGCAACACCTACGACGCGACGAAGGGCTACTGAGGATGAGGGACGAGAGATGACGACGACGACGGACGGAGCACCCGTGCCGGGCCGGCAGGCGCTGGCCGGCGGGACCTGGTGGATCGCCCCCACGCCCTTCGCGGCGGACGGTTCCGTGGACGGCGACGCCCTCGAGCACGCCGTCCGCACCGCCGTGGGCTGGGGGGTCGACGGCGTGACCGTGCTCGGCGTGATGGGCGAGGTCACCTCCCTGTCCGACGCCGAGCGGGACGTCGTGCTGGGTGCCGTGTCGCGCGGCGCCGGCGACGTGCCCTTCGCGGCCGGCTGCAGCGCGGCTTCGGCCCCGCTCGTCGCCGAGCGCGCCGCCCGCGCGCAGGAGCACGGCGCGGTGGCGGCCATGGTCGCCGCCCCTCCCCTGGTCCGCGACGCCGACACCGTCGTCTCCTTCTTCGGCGCGGTCGGCGAACGCTCGCCGCTGCCGGTGCTGCTGCAGGACGAGCCCGTCGCGACCGGCGTGCAGCTCGCCGTCTCGACGCTCGTGGAGGCGCTCGGGCGCAGCGGCGCCGTGGCGGTCAAGCTCGAGGACGCCCCGACCCCGCCCAAGATCACCCGCCTCCTCGCGAAGGTGCCCGACCTCACCGTCTACGGCGGCCTCGGTGGCGTCTCCGCGTTCGCCGAGCTGTCCCGGGGGGCGGCCGGGACGATGACCGGCTTCGCCTACCCCGAGGTCCTGCGCGCGGTGCGGCTGGCGCTCGCCGCCGGCGACCGGGTGCGCGCCGCGCAGGTGTTCGACGCGTTCCTGCCCCTGATCGCCTTCGAGGGCCAGCCGGGCTACGGCCTGGCCATCCGCAAGGAGGTCCTCCGCCGCCGCGGTGCGCTGGTGTCCGGAGCGATGCGCGGGCCGGTCCCGTCCGCCGGGATCGACCCGGTCACCGCGGCCGAGCTCGACGAGGTCCTGCGCCGCGTGGGGCTCGACCCGTCGCCCGACCGCTTCGACGTGGACGCCTTCCTCGGGGCGGAGGTGGGCGCGTGAGCACCACGACCGACCGCCGGGTCGCCGTCGTCGGCGGCGCGACCTCCGGGCTCGGGGCCGCCTCCGCCCGGGCCCTCGCCGAGTCCGGGCACGACCTGCTGCTCTGGTCGCGCGACCAGGGCCGCCTCGAGGCCACCGCCGCGGAGCTCGAGGCACCGGGCCGTACGGTCCGCACCGTCGTCGCCGACGCGTCGGACCCGGAGGCGGCCGCGACGGTCGCCGCGGCCGCGCTCGACACCTTCGACCGGGTCGACGTCCTCGTCCTCAACGCGGGCGGCCCGCCGGTCGCGCGGGCCGACGAGGTCACGGCCGACGGGATGCGGGCCGCGTTCCAGCTCCTGGCCGTCACCCCCGTCGACCTCGCGAACCGGCTGCTGCCGCAGATGCGCGAGCGGGGGTCGGGCCGGGTCCTCGCGATCATGTCGTCCGGCGTCCGGGAGCCGATCGACACCCTCGCCTACTCCAACGCCGGCCGCGCGGCGCTCGCCGCCTGGCTGAAGACGCTCGCGCGCACGGTCGCCGCCGACGGGGTGACGGTCAACGGCGTGCTGCCGGGCCGCATCGCCACCCCGCGCGTCGCCTCGCTCGACGCCGCCGCGGCGAAGCGGACCGGCCGCGAGGTCGAGGACGTGAGCCGCGACAGCGCGGCGTCCATCCCGGCCGGGCGCTACGGGCGACCGGAGGAGCTGGCCGCCGTGGTCGCGTTCCTGGCCTCCGACGCCGCCTCGTACGTCACCGGCACCACGATCGCCTGCGACGGCGGTGCGTTGAGGTCGCTCCCGTGACCGCGCCCGCCTTCTCGGTCGGCTCGGCCGCAGCGGCAGCGATCGCCCCCTCCGGCATCCGGGCGGTCGCCGACCTGGCCTGGCGCACCCCCGGGACCCTGCAGCTCCAGCTCGGCGAGCCGTCGCACCCCACGCCGCCGCACGTCGTCGACGCGCTGGCGCAGGCGGCGCGGGACGGCAACACCCGGTACGGCCCGACGCCCGGCGTGCCCGCGTTCCGCGAGGCCGCCGCGGCCAAGGTCGTCCGGGTCAACGGCCTGGCCGTCTCCCCCGACGAGGTGACCGTCTGCGCCGGCGGCGTCGAGGGGCTCGGGGCCACCTACCGCGCGCTGCTCGACGTCGGCGACGAGGTGCTCGTGCCCGACCCGGGCTGGCCCAACCTCGGCACCCTGGCCGTCGTGTGCGGCGCCGTCCCCGTCGGCTACCCGCTGCTCTCCGGGGACCGGCCCGGCCCCGACCTCGACGCCCTCGAGCGCCTGGTCACGCCGCGTACGCGGGTCCTCGTGGTCAACACGCCCTCGAACCCCACGGGCGGCGGCTTCGACGCCGGCACCCTCGCCGACGTGCTCGGCTGGGCCGCACGGCACGGGCTCTGGGTGGTCGCGGACGAATGCTACGACGAGATGTGGCTCGACGACCCGCAGCCGTGCGCGGCCCTGGTGGGGCAGCACCTGCGCGAGACCGGCCGGCCCGCGCCCGAGGTCGTCAGCGTCTTCTCGCTGTCCAAGACCCACGCCATGACCGGCTTCCGGCTGGGCTACGTCTGCACCCCGCCCGCACTGACCCCGGTGGTCCGCCGCGTGCAGGAGACGACGCTGTCCTGCGTCAGCACGCCGACGCAGTGGGCCGGTGTCGCCGCGCTGACCGGTCCGCAGGACCACGTCGAGGAGATGCGCGCCAGCTACCGGTCGCGGCGCGACCTCTGCGTCGAGCGGCTCGCGGACCAGGACGTCCTGACCCTGGCCACGCGGCCGTCCGGCGCCTTCTACCTCTGGCTCGCGTACGCCACCGGTGAGCCGAGCACCGACCTCGCGCGCCGGCTGGTCGTCGACCACCAGGTCGCCCTCGCACCCGGCCGGGCGTTCGGTCCCGCGGGCGAGGGCCACCTCCGGGTGTCGCTGGCCTCGGCCGACGACGTCCTGGTCGAGGGGCTGGCGCGCGTGGTCGCCGCCCTCGGCGGCACGTCCTAGCGGAACCGCACCACTAGGGTCGGCGGATGGTCGTCGCCCTGGTCGCCGCCGCGCTCGCCGCGGTCCTGCACGTCTCCATCTTCGTGATGGAGTCCGTGCTCTGGACCACGCCGCGCGTCCGCGCGACCTTCGGCATCACGAGCGACGCGCAGGCCGAGCACACCCGGCCGCTGGCGTTCAACCAGGGCTTCTACAACCTGTTCCTGGCGATCGTGACCGGGGTGGGCGTCGTGCTCGTCGCGACCGGGGGCGACGGTGGCGGCCAGCGTGGCCCCGGGCTCGCGCTCCTGGTCGCCGGCACCGGCTCGATGCTCGCGGCGGCCCTGGTCCTGATCCTCAGCGACCGCAGCAAGGCCCGCGCCGCCACCGTGCAGGGCACGTTCCCGCTGGTGGCGCTCGTCGCGCTGCTGGTCGCCGCGCTGACGCAGCCGTAGAGGGCATGTCGGCGAAATGTTCTTACGTTCGATCCTGATGAGGCTTCTGGCCCAGATGAGCAGGCGACGCCGTATTAGCGCAACTCCTGGCCCATTCTTGGTTCACGAACGGGAGCGAAATAACCAGGATTTGGCCCCCCTTGCGGGTGAGCCCGGACGAGTAGTCGAGGCGCAGTTCCTCGACCTCCCTAACGCGACCGGGTCATACCTGCCCCAGCGAGGCGGCAAGGCCAGATCACATCGCCTACCTAGAGCAAGGACCCTACCCGAGACGGCGAAGAACATCCACAAGGTCGGAGACATCGTCCGCCCCCGGCGCTTCGTGAGACTTTCCTTGCTCTTAGAAGCCTCGCTCCGCTGCGGGGCGAACACCGCTGCGCTCTCCTATCGGGGGCTCTCGCTGTCTCCCTGGTGCCACCCCTCTGTTTCGCCTCGGCGAGCGACTCGCGAGAATGCACCACCCGTGTATGCGGCGAAGTGATCGCGAACGTCGTCATGGCGGAATTGGTATGCGAGACCGGATGGCCGAGTAAGACCAAGGCGACTATTCCGCCTAAGCATCGCAGCCGGGCGTAATGGCACGCTAAGCGGAGAAGATATTATCAGGGCAACGTATCTTCGCCACAGGGCAGACGCCACCAGCTCTCCAACCAGTAGGCAGTACAGCAATGCGCTGACGAGACCAACTCGAAGACCCCACGTCGAGATAAAGCCGGCAGCAAGTAACGGGAGCACCACAATCGCGGATAGCCGTGAGATTGTATGTTCATGTTGCAGTACCGCCTCTGGCCCCATGACTCGGGCTTGATTGTCGGTAGTCAGCGTTTGACCAAACCCAACCGTTAGTCCAATCGCTAGCCAGGCGGTCAGGAAGGCTGATACGCCAATTGGTGGCGACAGAACCCAGGTTGCCACGATTCCAATTAGTAACGCAGCGCCGAGCTGAGGGAGCATTACCCTTGGTTGGGCAAGGCGCCCCCAGTCTGGAGTTGCCGGCCGAACCCACGCCTTCGTACTGGTTCGAACCAGAAGACCAGCCCAGAGTGCGGCTCCAACGACGATGCTAACTCTAGCTACCGGGCCACGACTCCAGAAGAACGGAAACGCCCATACGAACCCTGGAACCGAGAACAAGGCGCACAACATGAAGTCAAAAAGTCGCGGCTTAATGCGCCCTCCGATCGGCCAGAACCTATGCAGCACGATATTTCGCGACGATAGCGGCTGTCCCTCGAGCGAAGCCTCGCCGATAGAATTGGTTACCAGATACTGAGCGATCAGACTGAGGCGCCAGACATCGATTGAACACCGTAATCGGACCCAGATAGCGCCGCTCGAAGGCAGTGACGCTTGCACGAACTCGCTCACCAGCCGTCCGGTACTGACCGTCTGTACAACTGCCTCCCGAAGTTCCGCGTTGAGCTCACCTTCCGCTGCCCTAAGCGTGCCGGCGACGCGTGCGATCATCGCCGCACTCCATGGAGCTGCAATGACGCCTCGGAGACCTCTCGCCAGGAGGAGCTCGACCAGTTTCGATGCCTCCTCAGATTCATCTCGACCATTCAAGGTCCGTGAGATGTATGCGGTGACCGCGTCAATACTCACTGGCTGTATCTGATAAGGGATAACACCTTCGTGTTCGCGCAGATCTTCCGGTAGCGCGTCCCAGGTGTCTGTCCGAGTTGTAAGTAGAACTGGAACAGGTCGAGCCAATTCTCGCCATCGAAGCAAGGCATCAATAAAATCCGCCGCGGCCTCTCGGTCGCTATCTGTTTCCACTTCAAGCTCGTCTAGACCGTCAATTATCGGCACGACTTTTTGAGAACCAATGAGGTCAGCACTCGTGCCAGGCGATACGTTAAACTGTTTCTCCACATACTCGCGAAACCATGCTCCAACCTCGGGCCGCCCATCCCACTGGCTAGCGGGCACAATCACAGGCATCCTTCCGATGTCGGCCAGTGCTAAGCGGAGCGCCGCATCGGTTGCGGCATAAGACTTACCCGATCCAGCTCGTCCTACTAGTACGACTTGTCCACTGGAGGCCAGCAGACGACGAATCAGTTGCTCTAACGACGCATCCCCTCCTCCTCGCATGCTGCGGAATGTAAGTGGCATCGAGGTCCGTTGCTCCTGATTAAGTATCGCCATCCTTCTGGCAATCTCGGATCGCTGAGTTTCGGCCACCGAGGCTAAAGCGCTTGCCGGTCGCTTACGGACCAGTCGCCAAGCGATACCGAGAAGTGCCGCCGAAGCGGTTAGGCCAGCGAGGAGTGCACCTAGATATGTGGCGCCGTTAGCCGAAGTGGGATCATTAATCAAAGGAGGAACGTACACGAGGGTTGCAACACCGCAACCAATTCCGATTGACGCAACAATCGCGCCTGCGATCCACCTCAAAACACCTCTCACGCTAGTAGCGTAGAGGACAAGCACCCCTCTGCGGAAGTGGCCTCCGACTGTTCCTGATTACGAGCCTTTGATGCGCATTCGCTGTGACAATAATCCCTCGATGCAGCAGCTCGATAGCTGTCGCTCGCAGGCTAAACCTTATGCACACGGAGGCCTGATGGCGGCGGCTTCCTAACACGCACCAATAGCACGATTTTAATTGCCGTCAGTCCGCCCATGAAGAACGCACCTCGGCGGGGCACCACTCAAACTTTGGCCTCGGACAGGAGCCCGGCTGGTCCTATAATTCGACGATGCGGAGTTCAGTATCTTCGCGACTGCGAGGTCCTGGATGCGGGAGGCGAAGGAGTAGGCGGCAGGGTCGCCTCTCGGGCGCCCAACTAACACGTCCACTTCGACCTGGTCATCGCTTAGGACCCCGGAGCTGCCACCGCCACCTATATCGTTCGTCGGACGGTTCACAGTTAAGCGCCTTAGGCCCGGCGAGACGGTTCCCTACCTCCGAGTGCGCCGCTGAATGTCGCAGGTCCGTCGAAGCGGCGGTCAGCCGGCAGGCTGGAGGTCGGCCCGCAGGACCGCGTACAGGTGGCCGTCGTGGTAGGCGCCGTCCCGCCACTGGGCGCCGCGCGTGGTGCCCTCGCGGGTGAAGCCGGCGGCCTCGAGCGCGCGCTGCTCGGCGACGTTCTCGACGTCGGTGTGCGCCTCGACCCGGTTGGCGCGGGTGTGGGTGAAGAACATCTCGACCAGCCGACGCTGGGCGAGCCGGCCGAGCCCGCGGCCACGGTGCTCGGGACGGAGCCAGATGCCGATCATCGGGCAGCGGGAGCCCGCGTTCGGGCCCCAACCCCGCCAGTGCCAGCTGATGTCGCCGACGACCTGGCCCGCCTCGTCGACGACCGTCAGCGCACCGGCGTCGTCGAGGCGGGACGGGGCCGGGTGCGTGCCCACCGCGATCGGGCCGAAGTCGTCGAACGGCGAGTCGCCGCCCACCAGCAGGGGCAGGTCGGACGGGCGCTGCGGCCGCAGCGTCACGGCGGGATCGGGCACGGGCGGATCGTAGTCGGTGTGCACAGACGAAACGCCCCCTGAGGTCGTCGAAGGGCCTCGAAGAGGTCGGCGCTCCTGCACGGCACTGGTGCCGACGCTGGACCGACCCGTTCCGGGCCCTTCGACGAGCTCAGCGGGCGTTCTCGTCGGACTGGGCTCAGACGTTGAAGCCGAGGGCCCGGAGCTGCTCGCGGCCGTCGTCGGTGATCTTCTCCATGCCCCACGGCGGCATCCAGACCCAGTTGATGACGAAGCGCTCGACCAGGCCCTCGAGGGCCGTGTCGGTCTGGTCCTCGATGACGTCGGTCAGCGGGCAGGCCGCGGACGTGAGCGTCATGTCGATGGTCAGCGAACCGTCGTCCTCGAGGTTGAGGCCGTAGATGAGGCCGAGGTCGACGACGTTGATCCCGAGCTCGGGGTCGACGACGTCCTTCAGCGCCTCCTCGATGTCCGCGATCGTCGCGCGGGCGGCCGGGGAGTAGTCACCGGCACCGTTCACGTCGGGCAGGTCGTCCTGCACCAGCTCGGACGGGCGCATGCCCTGCTGCGGGGTCTCCGTGGTCAGCTCGCTCGTCATGCCGCTCCTTCGGTGGTGTGCTGCTCGTGCTCGGAAAGGGCCCGTGCGGCCGCGTCCTTGAACGCCGACCAGCCCAGCAGGGCGCACTTCACGCGCGCCGGGAACTTGGCCACGCCCGCGAAGGCGATGCCGTCCTCGAGCCGGTCCTCGTCGGGCTCGACGGTGCCGCGCCCCTGCATCAGGGTCAGGAACTCGGCGTGCAGGTCGAGACCGTCGGTCACGCTGCGCCCGATGACCAGGTCGCTCATGACCGAGGTCGACGCCTGCGAGATCGAGCAGCCGAGGCCCTCGTACGAGACGTCGGCGACCGTGTCGCCCTCCAGGTGCAGCCGGAGGGTCACCTCGTCGCCGCAGGTGGGGTTCACGTGGTGCACCTCGGCCTCGTACGGGTCGCGCAGGCCGCTGTGGTGCTTGGCCCGGTAGTGGTCCAGGATGATCTCCTGGTAGAGGTCCTCGACGTTCACCGCGCACCTCCTTCGGTGGTGGTCCGGCCACGACGCGCGGGGCGGGTGCCGGCGGGACGGCTGAAGAAGCCGACCGTGTGGTTCAGGGCGTCCACCAGGACGTCGATCTCCGAGGTCTTGGTGTAGAGGTAGCTCGACGCGCGCGTCGAGGACTGCACCCCGAAGCGCTCGTGCAGCGGCCGCGCGCAGTGGTGCCCGCCGCGGACGGCGATCCCCCGGGCGTCCATGAGCTGGCTGACGTCGTGCGGGTGGATCTGCTCCCCCGCGTGCGTCTGCATCGTGAGCGAGATGGCCCCGCCGCGGTCGGCCGTGGTCGTCGGGCCGAGGATCCGCAGACCCCGGACCGTGCTCAGGCCCTCCAGCATGTACGCGGTGATCAGGCGCTCGTGCGCCGCGACCTGGTCCATCCCGAGGGCGGTGAGGTAGCGCGCCGCCGCGGCCAGGCCGACGGCCTGCGCGATCGGCGGCGTCCCCGCCTCGAAGCGGTGCGGCGGCGGGGCGAAGGTCGACCCGGTCATCCGGACCGTCTCGATCATCTCCCCTCCACCCAGGAAGGGCGGCAGCGACGCGAGCAGGTCGTAGCGGCCCCAGAGCACGCCGATGCCGGTCGGGCCGACCATCTTGTGCCCGGTGAAGGCGACCAGGTCGGCACCGAGCGCCTGCACGTCGACGGGCATCTGCGGGACGGACTGCGAGGCGTCGACCACGACGGTCGCCCCGTACGCGTGCGCCGCCGCGGCGACCTGCGCGACCGGGTTCACGGTGCCCAGGACGTTCGAAACGTGCACGAGCGAGACGATCCTGGTGCGCTCGTTGATCAGCCCGGACGCGAGCCCGCCCTCGACGTCGAGGCGGCCCTCCTCGGTGACGTCGAACCAGCGCAGCGTGGCGCCGGTCCGCTCGGCGAGGAGCTGCCACGGGACGATGTTCGAGTGGTGCTCCATGACGGAGACGACGATCTCGTCGCCCGGCCGGAGCGCGGCACCGAGCGTGTGGGCGCAGAGGTTGAGCGCCTCGGACGCGTTCTTGGTGAAGATGATCTCGTCGCTGGACGTGGCCCCGACGAACTCGGCCAGCACGGCGCGCGAGGACTCGAACGCCTCGGTCGCCTCGGCACCGAGCAGGTGCATGGCGCGCGCGACGTTGGCGTTGTGGCTGAGGTAGTGGTCCTCGATCGCCTCGACGACGCACCGCGGCTTCTGCGAGGTGTTCGCGCTGTCGAGGTAGACCAGCGGCTGCCCGTCGGCCGTCGTGCGCTCGAGGATCGGGAAGTCGGCCCGGATCGCCTCGACGTCGAAGGGGATCGGCTCGTCCGTCCCCGCGAGCGACTCGGCGCCGTCGAGCTCCCGGGGCTCGATGACCTCCGGGTACTCGGCGGCGCTCGACGAGCGCCCGTCCAGCTGCGTGGTCATGGTCAGACCGCCGCCGCGGCCGCGCGCACGTACTTGTCGTAGCCCTCGGCCTCGAGCTGCTCGGCCAGCTCCTGGCCGCCCTGCTCGGCCACCTTGCCGGCGACGAACACGTGCACGAAGTCCGGCTTGATGTAGCGGAGGATCCGCGTGTAGTGCGTGATCAGCAGCACGCCGCGGTCGCCCTGCGCGGAGAAGCGGTTGACGCCCTCCGAGACGATGCGCAGCGCGTCGATGTCGAGGCCGGAGTCGGTCTCGTCGAGGATCGCGAACTGGGGGTTCAGGAGCTCGAGCTGGACGATCTCGTGGCGCTTCTTCTCGCCACCGGAGAAGCCCTCGTTGACGCTGCGGTTCGCGAACTCGCGGTCCATCTGGACGCGGTCCATCGCCTCGTTGACGTCCTTGACCCAGGTGCGGAGCTTGGGCGCCTCGCCGTCCATGGCCGTCTTGGCGGTGCGAAGGAAGTTCGCGACGCTGACGCCGGGCACCTCCACCGGGTACTGCATCGCCAGGAACAGGCCGGCGCGGGCGCGCTCGTCCACGCTCATCGCGAGCAGGTTCTCACCGTCGAGCGTGACGCTGCCCGAGGTGATCTGGTACTTGGGGTGGCCCGCGATGGAGTAGGCCAGCGTGGACTTGCCGGACCCGTTCGGGCCCATGATCGCGTGCACCTCGCCGCTGGCGATGGTGAGGTCGACCCCCTTGAGGATCTCCTTGGCGCCGGACTCGGTGTTGACCGAGACGTGCAGGTCGCGGATCTCGAGAGTGGACATGCGTTACTCCTGGCTGAGGGTGCGCGGGGTCGTCCCCGCAGCGGATGTGGTGGTCGGTGCGGCGCCGGTCGAGGCCGTGTCGTCGGGGTCGGGTGCGGCGCCGAGGTCGACCAGGACGTCGTCGCCCGAGACGCGGCAGCGGTAGACCGGCACGGGCTCGGTCGCGGGCAGCCCGAGGGGCTCACCCGTACGGAGGTCGAAGCGCGAGCCGTGCAGGTAGCACTCGAGCGTGCACCCCTCGACGTCGCCCTCGGACAGCGGCACCGCCGCGTGCGAGCACTCGTCGGCGATGGCGTAGAACCGGTCGCCCGTCCGCACGATCGCGACGTCGGTCCCGTCGACCTCGACGGCGAGGGCCGTCTCGGGGGCGACGTCGGCGACGGAGCAGACCCGGACCAGGCCGGTCTCGCCCGACGCGACGGCGCTCACGACTGCTGCCTGGCGATCGCCGCCAGGTCGTCGTCGGCCGCGAAGGCGTGGTGGCCCGCGTCGTCGGCGTCGCGGCCCTCGATCTGCTCCGGGGCGACGATCGGCGCCTCGGCGTCGGTGCCGGCCTCGGTCGCGTCGTCCCCGGCGCTCAGGCTGGACGACGCCGGTGCGCCCACGGTCACGGCGAGCTCCGCCTCGACCGCGGCGAGGAGCCGGGACTCGACGGCCGGCACGCCGATGCGGCGGATGATGTCGGCGAAGAAGCCGTGCACCACCAGGCGGCGGGCCTCGACCTCGTCGATGCCGCGGCTGCGCAGGTAGAAGAGCTGCTCGTCGTCGAAGCGGCCGGTCGTCGAGGCGTGGCCCGCCCCGGCGATCTCGCCGGTCTCGATCTCGAGGTTGGGCACGGAGTCCGCGCGGCAGCCGTCGGTGAGGACGAGGTTCCGGTTGGACTCGTACGTGGTGATGCCCTCGGCGACCTTGCGGATGAGCACGTCGCCCACCCAGACCGAGTGCGCGCCCGCGCCCTGCAGCGCCCCGCGGTAGTCCACGTTGCTCGTCGTACGCGGCGCGTTGTGGTCCACGAACAGCCGGTGCTCGAGGTGCTGGTCGGCGTCCACGAAGTAGAGGCCGAGCTGCTCGATCTCGCCGCCGGGTCCCGCGTAGTCGGCCGTCTCGACGAGACGGACTAGGTCGCCGCCGAGCGAGGCGGTGAGCGTACGGACGTGCGCGTCGCGGCCGACGCGGATCCCGACGTGGCCGGCGTGCACCGCGTCGTCGTCCCAGAGCTGGAGACCGGCGAGGTCGACCCGCGCGCCGTCGCCGACGAGCAGGACGACCGAGCTGCCGAGCACCGCGGAACCGTGGTGCTCGAGCACGATCGTCGCCTTCGCGAAGGCCCCGACCCGGACGACGAGGCTGCGGAACGCCGCGGCGTCCGTGCCCTGCCCGGTGACCGTGATCATGATCGGCTCGTCGAGCTCGACCTCGGCCGGCACGTCGACGAGCGTCGTCTCACCGGCGTTGGCCACGGCCAGCGCCGCGATCCGGTCGACCGGCGCGGGCCCGCCGAGCGAACGGGCCTCGGCGCCGTCGATGGTCGAGACCCGGACCTGCTCGGGCGCGTCGACGGTGACGTCGATCGCGCCGGAGGGCAGGTCCTCGGCGTCGAGCAGGCCGCGGAGCCGCTTCACCGGCGTGAACCGCCACACCTCCTCGCGCCCGGTCGGGCGGGGGTGGTCGGCGAGGTCGTACGAGGCGACCGGGTGCAGGTGGGACGAGATCGTCTCCACCGCACCGGCCACCGCCGCGACCGAGTCGTCGGGGGCAGCGTCCGGCACGACCTCGAGGGGCGCGTCGATCTGGACGGACAAGTCAGGTTCCTTCGGGTGGTTCGGCAGGGACGGGGGCGGCGGTCAGCCGACCGCGCCCTCCATCTGCAGCTCGATGAGCCGGTTGAGCTCGAGGGCGTACTCCATGGGGAGCTCCCGGGCGATCGGCTCGACGAACCCGCGCACGATCATGGCCATCGCCTCGTCCTCGCCCATGCCCCGGCTCATCAGGTAGAAGAGCTGGTCGTCGCTGACCTTCGAGACCGTGGCCTCGTGCGCCATCGACACGTCGTCCTCCCGGACGTCGACGTAGGGGTAGGTGTCCGAGCGGCTGATGTTGTCCACCAGCAGCGCGTCGCACTTCACGATCGACGCCGAGTGGTGCGCGCCGTCCTGGACCTGCACGAGGCCGCGGTAGGACGTGCGGCCACCGCCGCGGGCGACGGACTTCGAGATGATCGAGCTCGACGTGTACGGCGCGCAGTGGACCATCTTGGAGCCGGCGTCCTGGTGCTGGCCCTCGCCCGCGAAGGCGATCGACAGCGTCTCGCCACGGGCGTGCTCGCCCATCAGGTAGACGGCCGGGTACTTCATCGTGACCTTGGAGCCGATGTTGCCGTCGATCCACTCCATCGTCGCGCCCTCCTCGCAGGTGGCGCGCTTGGTGACGAGGTTGTACACGTTGTTCGACCAGTTCTGGATGGTCGTGTAGCGGCAGCGCGCGCCCTTCTTGACCACGATCTCGACGACCGCGCTGTGCAGCGAGTCGGACGAGTAGATCGGGGCGGTGCAGCCCTCGACGTAGTGCACGTACGCGCCCTCGTCGACGATGATCAGCGTGCGCTCGAACTGGCCCATGTTCTCGGTGTTGATCCGGAAGTAGGCCTGCAGCGGGATCTCGACGTGCACGCCCTTGGGGACGTAGATGAACGAGCCGCCCGACCAGACGGCCGAGTTGAGCGCGGAGAACTTGTTGTCGCCGACCGGGATGACCGTCGCGAAGTACTCCTGGAAGAGCTCCGGGTACTCCTTCAGCGCGGTGTCCGTGTCGAGGAAGATGACGCCCTGCTTCTCGAGCTCCTCGTTGATCTTGTGGTAGACCACCTCGGACTCGTACTGCGCGGCCACGCCGGACACGAGGCGCGCCTTCTCCGCCTCGGGGATGCCGAGCTTGTCGTACGTGTTCTTGATGTCGGCGGGCAGGTCGTCCCAGGTCGCCGCCTGCTTCTCCGTCGAGCGCACGAAGTACTTGATGTTGTCGAAGTCGATGTCGTTCAGCTCCGCGCCCCAGGCCGGCATCGGCTTGCGGTCGAAGAGCTTGAGGCCCTTGAGGCGGAGGTCGAGCATCCACTGCGGCTCGCTCTTGAGCGCGGAGATGTTCTCCACGACGGCGGTGCTCAGACCGCGCTTGGCGATCGAGCCGGCGGCGTCGGAGTCGGACCAGCCGAAGCGGTAGCGACCGAGGGCGTCGAGGTGCTCGTCCTGGCTCTGGCCGGTGCCAGGAGCCACCGGGGCGGTGGTGGTGGCGGTCTCGTCAAGGATGTCGGTCATGTCGCGTGCTCCTCGTGGTCGGGGCCATGCATAAGTGCGTGCGTCTTCAGGTTCAAGCCGACGGCGGGACCGGATGTTCCGGTCGTCGCCTGTGATGTCGGCCCGGCTGCCCGTGGTGGCGGAGCCGGTGGTGGTGGAGCCGGCGGTGCGGCCGTCTGTGTGCTTCGGGGGATGTGGGTCGTGCAGACGCCGTCCCCGTGCGCGATCGTCGCCAGGCGCTGGACGTGGACCCCGAGCTGGCGCGAGAACGCCTCGGTCTCCGCGTCGCACAGCTGCGGGAAGCGCTCGGCCACGTGCGCGACCGGGCAGTGGTGCTGGCACAGCTGCTCGCCAGCTCCGGCGGGCCGCAGCGAGGCCGCGTAGCCCTCGGCGGACAGCGTCCGCGCCAGCGTCTGCGTGGCCGACTCGGTCGGCTCCGCCGTGCTGAGCGCCTCGCGGTAGTGCTCCTCGAGGGGAGCGAGCCGGGCCTGGGCGAAGCGGTCCACCGCGTCCGCCCCGACCGTCGACGCCAGGAACTCCAGCGCCTGCACGGCGAGGTCGTCGTAGCCGGCGGTGAAGGTGCCGCGGCCGACGTCGGTGAGGACGAAGACGCGGGCCGGGCGACCGCGGCCGCGGGTCCCGTAGACCCGCTGCTCGCGCGAGGTCAGCAGGCCCTGCTCGGCCAGGCTGTCGAGGTGGCGCCGGACGCCCGCGGCCGTCAGGCCGAGACGGGTCGCCAGCTCGGCCGCCGTGGACGGACCGTGCTCGAGGATCGAACGGGCGACGCGCTGCCGCGTCGGGGCGTTCGGGTCGACGTCCGACTGGCTGCCGGACACCTCCCGGGTCGCCTGATCCGCTGAATACACAATGCCAGTGTGCTCTTATTCGGCAGGTGATCAAGCGAGGCGAGCCTTACCCCGCCCCGGGGCCTCGTGCCGGAGGCGACCTGGTCGTAGTGTCCGATCAGGCACCCCCCGTTCGTCCTGTGGGTAGACCGGGCGACGGGCCCGGCAGGATCCCAGGAGGAACGCATGACCCAGTACGCGCTGCTGATCTACGGCCGGGACGTCGACTGGTCCCAGCCGGAGTACGCGACGGAGATGAAGGACTACGACACCTTCGGCCGCGAGAACGGCGCCTCGTTCCGCGGCGGTGCCGCCCTGCACCCCACGAGCACGGCCACGACCGTCCGGGTCACGGGGGCGCGCGGCGGCGACGTGGTGACCACGGACGGGCCCTACGCGGAGACCAAGGAGGCCCTGACCGGCTTCTACCTCGTCGAGGCGGCCGACCTCGACGGCGCCCTCAAGATCGCGCAGGAGTGCCCCGGCGCCTGGGACGGCGGGGTCGAGGTGCGCCCGGTGCTCGAGCTCGGTGCCTGAGCGAGCCGAACCGGCGTGAGGGGCACGGGCGAGCAGGTCGCCGAGGTGGTGCGGCTCGAGGGGGCCAGGGTCCTGGCCGTCCTCGTGCGCCACCTCGGCGACTGGTCGCTCGCCGAGGAGGCCGTGCAGGAGGCGGCCCTCGCCGCGCTCCAGACCTGGCCGGAGCGAGGCGTGCCGGACGAGCCGCGGGCCTGGCTGACCGTCACGGCCAGGCGCAAGGCGATCGACCTGCTGCGACGCGAGCGGGCGCGCGGCGACAAGGAGCGGGCCTCGGTGGCGCTGGCCGCGCTGTCCCGGCCCGAGCCGCCGGAGGGCGACGAGGAGGAGGCCGTGGACGACGACCTGCTGCGGCTGGTCTTCACCTGCTGCCACCCCAGCCTGGCGCCCGAGGCGCGGCTGGCGCTCACGCTGAAGACGCTCTGCCAGCTCACGGTGGCCGAGGTCGCGGAGGCGCTGCTGACCACCGAGACGGCGATGGCCCGCCGGCTCACCCGCACCAAGCACAAGATCGCGGCGGCCCGGATCCCCTACCGGACGCCGGGCGCCGCCGAGCTGCCCGAGCGGCTGACGAGCGTCTGCAGCGTGGTCCACGCGATGTACACCGCCGGGCACGCGCCCCACGGCGGGGAGCTCGTGGTGGCGACCGACCTGTGCGCCGAGGCGGTCCGGCTGGCCCGCCAGCTGGTCCGCCTGATGCCCGGCGAGGCGGGCCCCGCCGCCGTGCTGGCCCTCCTGCTGCTCACCGAGGCCCGCCGTCCGGCCCGGGTCGACGCGGTCGGCGACCCGGTGCTGCTGGCCGACCAGGACCGCAGCCGCTGGGACGCCCGCCTGGTGGCGGAGGGCACCGCGCTGCTCAGCACGAGCCTGCGCCGCAGCGACGGCATCGCCGACCCGTTCCAGCTGCAGGCGGCCGTCGCTCTGGAGCACGACCGGGCGCCGAGCTACGCCGGCACGGACTGGACCGAGGTCGTCCGGCTCTACGACCTGCTGGTCTCGGTGGCGCCCAGCGCTCCCGCCCGGCTCGCGCGCGGCGTCGCCGTCGCCGAGCGCGACGGACCCGAGGCCGGGCTGCGCGCGGTCGCCGACCTCCCGGCTGACGTACGCGTCCGCGGGGTCCGCAGCGAGCTCCTGGCCCGCTGCGGGCGCTACGGCGAGGCCCTCGCCGCCCTCGAGCCCCGACCCGGTGACGTCCTCACCGAGCCGGAGCGGCGGTTCCGCGACGCCCGCCGCCGGACCTGGACCGAGCAGGTCCGGTCGGGCGGCACCTGACGGTGCCGCCTCGCCGGACGTCCAGGCCGAGCGGTCGCCTCAGCGGTCCTGCGGGACGTCCTGGGGGCTCGAGCCCCAGTCGCGGTCGGGCTTGCTCCCGACCCTGATCTCGAGCTTCCCGCCGCGGTTCAGCAGGGACGCGGGGGCCCAGGAGCGGGTCCAGGTGCGACCGTCCAGCTCGGCGCCGCGGACGTAGACGGCCTTCGCCGAGGCACCGGGAGCGGTCACCGTGGTGGTGGGTCCCCCGGCGCGCTTGATCCAGACCTTGCGGAAGGTGGGGCTCGACAGCAGCATCTCGCCGCGGCTGGGGGTCTGCGGGTACATCCCGAGGGCGCCCCAGACGTACCAGGCCGACATGGTCCCGAGGTCGTCGTTGCCCGGCAGCCCGGTCGGCCCGGTGCCGTAGACCAGGTCCATGTAGGTCCGGACGGTCTCCTGGGTCTTCCACGGCCGGCCGAGCGCGTTGTAGAGCCAGGGGACGTGGATGCCCGGCTCGTTGGTCGGGTCGTAGCCGTCCGGGGTCGGCGTCACGGCCCAGGACCCGTCGTCGGCGCGGAAGAAGTCGTCGAGCCGCGCCGCGGCCACCTTGTCCCCGCCCATCAGGGCGGACAGCCGGTGCACGTCGTGCTGGACCATCCAGGTGTAGGTCGCCGAGGTCCCCTGGGCGAACCCGACCCCGTCCGCCAGGTCGAAGGGCTCCGACCAGGAGCCGTCCGCGAGCCGGGGCTGCTGGTAGCCGGCGTCCGGGGTGGCCTCCGGGTTGAAGGTGTTCTGCCAGTAGCCGGCGCGGGCCGTGAACAGCCGCGCCTCGTCGTCCCGGCCGAGCTTCTTCGCCCACTGGGCGAGGGCGTAGTCGGCGGTGGAGTCCTCGAGGGTCTCGCCCGCACCGCCCCAGCAGTGGCACTCGTCCTGGGGTGCGTAGTGCAGCCGCTCGTACGCCGCCAGGTTGGGCCGCATCCCGGCGCACTGACCCGGGCACCCGTAGTCCGACAGCCCGGCCGGGTTCGGCACGGTGGCCTGCCGCACCAGCGAGTCGAAGGCCGCGTCGACATCGAAGTTGCGCACGCCGAGGGCGTACAGCCCGGCCACCGTGACGGCAGCGGGGTCGCCGGCCATCACCCGCGTCGGGCTGTTGACCTGCAGCCACCGGTCCCAGACCCCGCCGTTCTGACGCGAGGCGTTGAGCATCGACTGGGCGAAGTCCCCCGCGATCCCGGGCTCCAGCAGGGCCAGCAGCTGGGTGTGCGCGCGGTACTGGTCCCAGCCGGAGAAGTTGCCGTACTGGGCCCCCTGGCCCGGGGCGAGCCGGTGGACCTGCTGGTCCGGCCCGCGGTAGGTGCCGGCGACGTCGCTGTTCACGTTCGGCTGCAGGAAGGCGTGGTACATCGCGGTGTAGAAGGTGGTGAGCGTGTCGCGACGACCGCCGGCGACGTCGATCCGCCGCAGCTGCGCGTTCCAGACCTTCCGACCCGCGGCGGCGGTCTTCTTCACCGTGTCGCCGGGGCGCAGCTCGGCGGCGAGGTTGGCCTCGGCCGCCTCGCCGCTCGTGTACGACAGCCCGATCCGCATGGTCACCGGCTGGTCGGAGGTCGTGGCGAAGCCGACGTAGCCGCCCGAGCCCCGGCCGGCGCGGGCCGCCCCGGTCTCGTAGCCCTCGCCGCCGCTGGCCGTCGTCGTGCCGGGCCGGACGGTGCCGTCGACCCAGGTGCCGGTGCGGACGAAGGCCTGGTCGAAGTGGGCGGTGAAGAAAAGCCGGTAGGAGGAGAACTTGTTGCTGCCCCCGCCGTTCGCGCGCCGGCCGCAGAAGCCGCCGGTGAGGACGGAGCCGGAGACGGTGCGGGTCGCCGGGTCGATCGTGACGTCGGCGTCCTCGCTGCCGTTCAGGGAGTTCGAGGTGCGGAAGAGCAGGTTCGCGGTCGATCCGCGGGGGAAGGCGACGGTGCCGATACCGGCCCGCGTGGTGGCCGCGAAGTCGGTCTTCACCCCGTTGGCCAGCCCCAGGCGGTAACGGCCGGGCTCGGCCACCTCGTCGGCGTGGCTGAAGTCGCTGGCGTAGACCTCGTCCTTGGTGTCCGCGCTCGGCGAGGTCGCGACGTCGCCCACGTGCGGGAAGATCGGGACGTCACCGGCGGCCCCGGGGAAGCAGCCCGCTCCGTTGACGTGGGTGAGCGAGAAGCCCCGGATCCGGGTGGTGTCGTAGGCGTAGCCGTTCGAGGCCCCGGTCCCGGTCTGGTCTCCTTGGGTCGAGGTCGGCGACCAGGAGAGCATCCCGAACGGCCGGACGGCCCCGGGGTAGGTGTTGCCCCCGTTGGCCGTGCCGATCAGCGGGTCGACGTAGCGCACCACGTCCTTGTGCGGCTTGAGCGACGCGGCGTCCACCGGCAACGCCCCCAGGGGGCCGACCAGCCCCACGGTCAGGATCCCGGCCAGCACCCAGCGTCGCATCGACATCGATTCGTTCCCCTCGACCCCCGCGCCGACCGGCGCGGACCCGCATTGTGCGCACAGGCCACTGACAGGTCGACGAACAGGTGGTGAACGGGGCGCGCGGGCCTCAGCCGCCCGACGGGGCCCGCAGCACGTCGGCGAGGTCGTAGCTCACGACCTCCTCGAGCTGCTCGTACGTGCACGAGCGCGGGTCGCGGTCCGGGCGCCACCGGTTGAACTGCGCGGTGTGACGGAACCGCTCGCCCTCCATGTGCTCGTAGCGGACCTCGACGACGAGGTCGGGACGCAGCGGGGTGAAGGACAGGTCCTTGCCGTTGTTCCAGCGGCTGTAGGCCGAGCTCTGCGGCGTACGGGCGCCCTCCTCCTGCTTGGCCCAGGCCCAGGGGTGGTCGTCGAAGGTCGTGACCAGCGGCTGCAGCTCCGCGAAGAGCTCCTTGCGGCGGGCGGCGGGGAACGCGCCGATCACGCCGACCGAGACGAGCGAGCCCGCGTCGTCGTACAGGCCGAGCAGCAGCGAGCCGATGCTGTCGGGCCCGCTCTTGTGCACCCGGTAGCCGGCCACGACGCAGTCCGCCGTCCGCTCGTGCTTGATCTTGAACATCACGCGCTTGTCCGGGGAGTAGCGCAGGCCGTTCGGCTTGGCCACCACCCCGTCCAGGCCCGCGCCCTCGAACTGGGTGAACCACCGCGTCGCCACTGCGGCGTCGTCCGTCACCCGGGTCAGGTGGATCGGCGCGCGCGCGTGCGCCAGCGCCTCCTCGAGCGCGGCCCGGCGTTCCGCGAACGGGCGCGGCGTCCAGTCCTCGTCGCCGAGGGCGAGCAGGTCGAAGGCCACGAAGCTCGCGGGCGTCTCCGCGGCGAGGCGGTTCACGCGGCTGACGGCCGGGTGGATGCGCTGCTGCAGGGTCTCGAACTCCAGCCGCTCGCCCGCCGGGTCGACGACGACGATCTCGCCGTCCAGCACCGCGCGCTCGGGGAAGTTCGCGCGGACCGCCTCGACGACCTCGGGGAAGTAGCGCGTCATCGGCTTGCCGTTGCGGCTGCCGATCTCGACGTCGTCCCCGTCGCGGAAGATGATCGAGCGGAACCCGTCCCACTTCGGCTCGTAGGTCAGGTCGCCGGTCGGGATGGTCTTGACCGCCTTCGCCAGCATCGGCGCGACCGGCGGCATCACAGGCAGGTCCATCCGAACATTGTGGGTGCCGCCCCGCCCACGACCGTGACGACCCTCACGCCGTCGTCCGGGGACGCTCCGGCGACGGTCCGCGACCTAGACTCCACCCGTGCCCAGCCCGACCCCGTCAGCGCTGGAGGTGCGGGACCTGACGGTCCGCCTCGGCGGGACGCCGGTGCTCGACGGGCTGAGCCTGACCGCCCGTACGGGTGCCCTCACCGCCCTGCTCGGACCCAACGGGGCCGGCAAGACCACCCTGCTGCGCTGCTGCACCGGCCTCGTGACGCCGGACGGCGGCGCGGTGCAGGTCCTCGGCCGCGCCCCCGGCTCGCCCGAGGTGACGGCCGCGGTCGGGCTGATGCCGCAGAGCACCGGCGCCTGGTCCGGGATCCGCGCCGGCGAGCTCCTGAACTACCTCGCCTCCCTGTACGCGCACCCGCTCGACGTGCCCGCGCTGATCGCGCGCCTCGGCATCGGCTCGTACGCCCGCACCCCCTACCGCCGGCTCTCGGGCGGGCAGCAGCAGGCCGTGAACCTCGCGGGCGCGCTCGTCGGTCGACCGGAGCTGGTGTTCCTGGACGAGCCGACGGCCGGCATGGACCCGCACGCGCGCCGCGCGACGTGGGACCTGCTGCGCGAGCTGCGGTCCGCCGGCGTCTCCGTGGTGCTGACCACCCACGCGATGGACGAGGCCGCGGCGCTCGCCGACCAGGTCTGGATGATCGACCGCGGCCGCGTCGCCGCGTCCGGGACCGTGGCAGAGCTGACCGCCGACGGCGAGAGCCTGGAGAGCGTGTTCCTGGCCCGCACGCACGGGGTGCTCGGATGAGCACCCCGAGCCTCGGCGCCACGCTCGACCTCAGCCCCGCCCCGGGTGCCGCCCCGGCCGGCCGGCGGGTCGTCCGGCACGCGCTGACCGAGGTGCGCCTGCTCGTCCGCAACGGCGAGCAGCTCCTGCTCGCCCTCGTCATCCCGCTCGCGATCCTCGTCCTGGCCGCCGCCACCCGCGGCCGGTTCGTCCCCCTCGCCTCGGCCGCCCCGTCGGTCCTCGGGCTGGCCGTCTGGTCGTCGGCGTTCACCTCCGTGGCGATCGCCACCGGCTTCGAGCGCCGCTACGGCGTGCTCGAGCGGCTCGCGGCCACCCCGCTCGGCCGCGGCGGGCTTCTCGCGGGCAAGGCGCTGGCCGTCGGCCTGGTGCTGCTCGGCCAGCTCGTCGTGCTGGTCGTCGCCGCCCTGCTGCTCGGCTGGCGACCCGCGTACACGGCCGGCTCGCTGCTCGCGAGCCTCGCCCTCGTGGTGCTCGCGGGCGTGACGTTCGTCGCCCTCGCGCTGCTGCTGGCCGGCCGGCTTCGCGCCGAGGCCACGCTCGCCGTGGCGAACCTGGTCTACGTCGTGCTGCTCGTCGCCGGCGGCCTGGTGATCGGCGTGTCCCGCTACCCCCGGGTGCTGCAGCCCGTCGTGGAGGCGCTGCCGACCGCTGCGCTGGGCGAGGGGCTGCGGGTCGCGGCGAGAGGAGCGGTACCCGGCTGGCCGTTCGGCGTGCTCGTCGTCTGGTTCGTCGTGGCCGGCCTGCTCGCCCGACGCACCTTCCGCTGGACCGCATGATGGACGCCATGAGGAGCCGACCGTGACCACGCAGACCCCGGTCCGACCGACCCCCGACGAGCGACCGGCCGCGCCGCCCTGGGCCCCGCTGCTGCGGGTCGTCACGGGGCCGGTGGCCCTCCGTCGCTGGGCCGTCGCCGCGCTCGCCATCAACATCCTCATCGTCGTCACCGGCGGGCTCGTCCGCCTGACGGCGTCCGGCCTCGGCTGCCCGACCTGGCCCCGCTGCAGCGAGAACTCCTTCGTCAGCCACCCCGAGCTCGGGGTGCACGGGGCGATCGAGTTCGGCAACCGGCTGCTGACCTTCGTGCTCGTGGCCGTCGTCGCCCTCACCTGGATCACGGCGCTGCGGTTCCGGGACGCGACCCGCGCCGACGTCCGCGACGGTCGCCGCCGGGACGTGCGCTGGCTCGCCGGCGGACTGCTGCTCGGCATCCCCGCCCAGATCGTCATCGGCGGGATCAGCGTGCTGACGCACCTCAACCCGTGGGTCGTCGGCCTCCACTTCGTCGTCTCCATGGCCCTGGTCGGGCTGGCCGTCGGCCTCGTCCGCTCCACCTGGGCCACGCCGGTCGTCCGGGTGGACCGGCAGGTCACCGTCGTCTTCGCCCGGGTCGCCTTCGCCGCCATGGTCGCGGCCGTCTGGCTCGGCACCGTCGTCACCGGCAGCGGACCCCACGCCGGCGACCTGAACGCTGTCCGCAACGGCCTCGACGGCGGTGTGGTCGCGCACGTGCACGCCGCCGCCGTCTGGGTCACCATCGCCTTCACGCTCGCGACGCTGGTCCTCTGCCGGAGCCGGGCCGTGGTCCTGCTCCTCGCGGTGGAGGTCCTGCAGGCCGTCCTCGGCCTCGCGCAGTACCACCTCGGCGTGCCCGTCGGGCTCGTCGCGCTGCACCTGCTCGGGGCGTCGATCTCGGTCGCCGCCGCGACGAACGTCCTGCTCGCCGTCCGGCGTCGTCGCGTCCCCGTCGCCGCCTGAGCGGCCGTACGGGCGGCTGACTCAGGTCTTCGGGTTGCGGGCCCAGACCAGGCAGAAGACGCCGAACGCCGCGAAGCCGAGGGCCAGCGCGGTCAGCAGGACCGCGCCCGCCGGCTGCGAACCCACGGTGTGGAGGGCCTCGTCGAGGCCGCCGGCCTTGTCGGCGTCGTAGCTCAAGGCGGCCCAGCCGAAGAGGCCCGCGACCACCGCGAGGGCCACCCCCTTGGCCACGTAGCCGACCGTGCCGAGCACCCGCACGGCGAGCGTCCGGTCGCCGCTCAGGTCCTCCGTGAACTTCTGCCGCACCCCGCGGACCACCTGGCTGACCGCGACGGCCAGCACCGCGGCGGCCACGAGCGCGACGAGCACCCGGCCGAGCGGCGCCTCCATCAGGCGCGAGGTCACGCCCTCCTCCTGGCCGCCCGACGAGCCGGCGCCGAGGACGAGCCGCAGGGCGCTGACGCCCAGCGCCAGGTAGACCAGGGCACGTCCGGCCGAGCTCAGCCGCTTGAGGGTCCGGCGCCGTTCGTCGTGCTGCTCGGCGACCCGGCCCTGGCCGAACGCCGCCTCCGCCGCCTGCCACACGGTCAGCGCGAACATCCCGACCGCGACGACCGCCAGCAGGACGGGGCCCGCCCCGGTCCGCGCCAGCGTCTTCAGCGCCCCCTGCTGCAAGGCGTCACCGCCTCCGCCCCAGGCGACGCGGAGCGCGAGCCAGGCGATCAGCAGGTGCACCGCGGCCCAGCAGACCAGCCCCGTGCGCACCAGCGCGCGGTAGCCGCGCGTCCCCCGCAGCCGCTGACCCTGCTGGCGGACCTCCGCCCCTGCGCCCGAGGCGCCGGCCCCCGCGTCGACCATCCGGTCACTCTAGGGTCGCGGGCCGCCCCGCGGACCCCCTTCGAGCCAGGGCCGCAGCCGGGCGGTGACGAACGGCAGCACCACGTACGTCATCACCGGCGTCAGGACGATCGTGGTGATCAGCACCCGCAGCGCCAGCGGCACCGCTCCCCACACGGGCAGCAGGGACACGAGCAGGGTGAAGACCAGGTTCGTGGGGAAGAAGCCGAGCCAGATGGTCACGGCCTGCTTCCACCGGGGCGGCGCCTGCCCGGCCGCCGGCGGCTCGTCGACGTCGAGCAGCGACGACGCCGGGACGTCGAACCAGCCCTCGATGCCCGTACGCCGCTCGACGCGCGCGTCGTGGACGAACTCCTCGCCGGTCCGCAGCCACCAGTGCCGTTCGGCCGACGACTCCCACGCGGCGAGGGAGCCGGCGTCGGCGAAGCGGTAGAGCGTGTACCAGAGCGACGACGACCCGCTCGCCCGCACCCAGCCCGAGCCGAGGTAGCCCGGCATCCGGCTGGCCAGGCTCGTGCCGGTCTGCACCCAGGCGAGCGCCTCCGCCTGCCGGTGCGCGTCCACCCGCCGCTCGATGGCGACGGTGATGGGCTCCTGGGACGTCTCGTGGTCGTGCTGCACACCCCCAGTGAAGCGCCGGCAGATGACGGCCGCGTGACTCCGGAGAGGTGGTTGCTGCTTCAACAGCACATCGACCCGCTATGATGAGGACATCAGCTTGCTTTCGCTCCTGCCGCAAGCAGTCCGTACGTCGTAGCCCACCGTGGCTCCGTGCGTGGCGCCTCCGAGAGACCTCGGCCGGTGTCGGCGGGACATCATGGACGGAACTCCTTGACCCAGCACGACTTCAGCACGCTCGGCGTGCCCGCTTCGCTCGTCGACGTCCTCGCGGCGCGCAGCATCACCGAACCCACCCCCATCCAGGCGGCCACGCTGCCCGACGCCCTCGCCGGGCGCGACGTGCTCGGCCGCGGCCGCACGGGCTCCGGCAAGACGTACGCGTTCCTGCTCCCCCTGGTCGCCCGCCTCTCCGCGACCTCGCCCCGTCGCCGCCCCGGTGCCCCGCGGGCGCTGATCCTGGCCCCGACGCGTGAGCTCGTCGGCCAGATCGAGGCGGCCCTCGCACCGCTCGCCGCCACCACCGGCCTCACCTCGCGCACGATCTTCGGCGGCGTCGGCCAGGGCCCGCAGGTCTCGGCGCTGCGTCGCGGCGTCGACATCGTCATCGCCTGCCCCGGGCGCCTCGAGGACCTGATCAAGCAGGGCCACGGCAACCTCGGCTCGGTCGAGATCACGATCATCGACGAGGCCGACCACATGGCCGACCTCGGCTTCCTCCCGGTCGTCCGCCGCCTGCTCGACCAGACCCCGCGCGACGGCCAGCGGCTCCTCTTCTCCGCGACGCTCGACGCGCAGGTCGACGTCCTCGTCCGCCGCTTCCTCACCAACGCGGTCGTGCACGAGGCCGACTCGGCGCAGTCGCCCGTCTCGACGATGACCCACCACGTGCTGCACGTCGAGCGCGACCAGCGCCTGCCGGTGCTCGTCGACCTGGCCAGCGCGCCGGGCCGCACGGTCGTCTTCACCCGCACCAAGCACGGCGCCAAGGCGCTGGCCCGCCAGCTCAACGCCAAGGGCATCCCGACGGTCGACCTGCACGGCAACCTGAGCCAGGGCGCCCGTACGCGCAACATGGACGCCTTCCACAGCGGCAAGGCGACCACGCTCGTGGCCACCGACATCGCCGCGCGGGGCATCCACGTCGACGACGTCGCGCTCGTCGTGCACGCCGACCCGCCGGTCGAGCACAAGGCGTACACGCACCGGTCCGGCCGGACCGCCCGTGCGGGCAGCGACGGCACCGTCGTGACCCTCGCGACCGCCGACCAGCTGCGCGAGGTGCGTTCGCTGACCAAGGCGGCCGGGATCAACCCGACCACCACGCGTCTGCAGGGCATGTCCGACCCGGTCCTCACCACCGTCGCCCCCGGCACGCGCGAGCTGCCCGGCGGCCTCGAGACCCCCGCCCCTTCGCAGGGCTCCGGCTCCGACGGCGGCGACTCCCGTCCCCGCAACGGCGGTGCCGGTCGGCGCCGTGGCGCGGGTTCCGGGACGGGCACCAAGGCCCCGGCGCAGGCCGACGGTCGTACGGGCTCGCGCGGCGGCGGTTCCGGTCGCGGTCGCGGCCAGGGCCCGGCCACCAAGTCGGGTCGCGGCCCGGCCCGCCCGGCCAACGGTCGTCGCCCCTCGGGCGGCGGCGGTGGCGGCAACTCCCTCGCCTACTCCACGAGCACCTCGGGCGGCGCGGCGACGGGCAGCCACTCGGCCGCCGGCTTCAGCACCGGTCGCCGCTGACCCCAGCCGTCCACCGGCTCAGGCCTGGTGACCCGGTCCGACGAACCGCTCCTCGGGGGCGGTTCGTCAGGCCAGGTCCCAGGCCTTCTTCACGTCCCCGTCCCAGCGCCGGCAGACCCGGCTCGTCGCGCTGACGTCGGGCACCGCGCCTAGAGTCCCAATCACCGCTCCGAGCTGGTCGACGGCGACCCGGCGGGCGACGGTGACGTGCGGGCTCCAGCGGCCCGCCGCGAAGTGGCTGTCGGCCTGCGTCCCGCAGAGCGTCGCGACGCGCGCCTGCAGGTCGAGCAGCGCAGCGCTGGCCACGACCTGACGCACGAGGACCACCTGGCCGCGCCGGGGCCCGAAGACCAGCAGGGACCCGAGCAGCAACGGCAGGTCCAGCCCGGCGACCACCGCCGGGAGCGTGGCGTCCACGTCGGCCGGGATCGCCGGGCCCGCCCAGAGCGTGACGTGCGGCCGGTGGGTGGGGCTCGGCACGATCCGCTGCTCGGTCGGCAGACCGGCCTCCGCCAGCCGCGCCCACTCCCCCAGCACGACCGCCTCGGACGCCTCGTCCAGCAGCAGCTCGACGGACTGGGTCACGGGGTCATCCTCGCTCGCGCACCCGCGCGAGGGCCTGCGGGAACGACCGCGCCGGCGTCAGCGCAGGAGCGGGTCCACCGCGGCGGCGACGAACACCAGCGCGAGGTACGAGTTCGACCAGTGGAAGAGCCGCATCGGCCGCAGGGCGGCGTCGGTGAGGCCGGCGCGGGCCCGGGCGTAGAGCTGCACGGCCTCCACGAGGAACACGAGCCCCGCGACGCCGGCGACCGAGGGGTAGAGCCACCCGGTGTGCGCGACCGGCCACAGGGCCAGGGAGACGGCGACGGTGACGACGCTGTAGATGAGGATCTGGCGCGCGACGACCGGGGCCGAGCGGACCACCGGCAGCATCGGGACCTGGGCGGCGGCGTAGTCCGCGCGGTAGCGGAACGCCAGCGCCCAGGTGTGCGGCGGCGTCCAGAAGAACACGATCGCGAACAGCACGAACGGGGCCAGCGCGATGTGCCCGGTGACGGCCGTCCAGCCGATCAGCGGGGGGAAGCAGCCGGCGATGCCGCCCCACACGATGTTCTGCGAGGTGCGGCGCTTGAGCAGGAGCGTGTAGACGAAGACGTAGAAGGCGTTGGCGCCGAGCGCGAGGAACGCCGACAGCCAGTTGACGCCGTACCCGAGGACGAGGGTCGCGGCGACGCCGAGGACCGCGCCGAACGCGGTCGCCGCGCGCGGACCGACCATGTGCCGCGGGAGCGCCCGACGACGCGTACGCCGCATCTGCTCGTCGATGTCACGGTCGAGCACGCAGTTGAAGACGTTCGCGCTCGCGGCCGCGAAGCAGCCACCCACCATCGTCAGCAGCACGAGGAGCAGGGGCGGCACGCCACCCGCGGCCAGGAACATGGCGGGCACCGTCGTGACGAGCAGCAGCTCGATGATGCGGGGCTTGGTGAGGTTGACGTACGCCGAGACGACGTCGCGGGCCGACACCGCGGTGCCGGTCCGTTCGTCCGTCGCTGTCCCACGGTCCGCCGCTGAGGCGTCGCCGGTCAGGTCCAGGGCGGTCACAGGCTGCACTCTCTCACGTCGGGCACCTCGGGCCCAGCGACGAGCGCGGGGCGCGCTGCGGCTGCGCGGGGGTGCGACCTCCAGGCTAGTGCGCGCCCGCCCGCGGACGGTCGTGGCGCCGCGTGACCCGCGTCCCACGACGCCCGGACGCACGCGTATGTGACGCCGACGTGAATGGTCGGTGCCCACCACGGGTAGGCCCTGTCGGGGAGCACGCTCCGCTCGATAAGGTCAAGAGGTCGGAGCCGTCGGCGCAACCGCGGTCGGCGCTCCCCGCCTGCACCCCGGAAGGACTGCCTGTGACCAGCTCTGCGACCACCTCCCCCACCGAGGACGACGTCTTCCCCGAGGGGTGGACCGACCTCGACACCAAGGCGGTGGACACGGTCCGCGTCCTCGCCGCCGACGCGGTGCAGAAGGTGGGCAACGGCCACCCCGGCACCGCGATCAGCCTGGCGCCCGTCGCGTACCTGCTGTTCCAGAAGGTCATGCGCCACAACCCGGCCGAGCCGCACTGGCCGGGCCGCGACCGCTTCGTGCTCTCCTGCGGCCACTCGAGCATCTCGCTCTACCTGCAGCTCTACCTCGGCGGCTGGGGCCTCGAGATCGAGGACATCGGCGCGCTGCGCACCTGGGGCTCGAAGACCCCGGGCCACCCGGAGTACGGCCACACCGACGGCGTCGAGATCACGACCGGCCCGCTCGGCCAGGGCATCGCGAACGCGGTCGGGATGGCGATGGCCGCCCGCCGCGAGCGTGGCCTGCTCGACCCGGACGCCCCCGAGGGCGAGTCGGTCTTCGACCACCAGATCTACTGCCTCGCGTCGGACGGTGACATCGAGGAGGGCATCAGCTCCGAGGCGTCCTCCCTCGCCGGCACCCAGCGGCTGGGCAACCTGACGCTGATCTACGACCGCAACTTCATCTCGATCGAGGGTCACACCGACATCGCGCTGACCGAGGACACCGCGGCCCGCTACGCCGCGTACGGCTGGCACGTCGCGACCGTCGACTGGCTCGAGGGCGGCGAGTACAAGGAGAACGTGAAGGCCCTGCTGGACGCGATCGAGGAGGGCAAGCGCTACACCGACCGCCCCACCTTCATCCAGCTGCGCACGATCATCGCCTGGCCCTCGCCCACCAAGCAGAACACCGAGGGTGCGCACGGCAGCGCCCTCGGCAAGGACGAGGTGGCCGCGCTCAAGAAGGTCCTCGGCTTCGACCCCGACAAGAGCTTCGACGTCGACCCCGAGGTGCTGGCCCACACCCGTGGCCTCCGCGACCGCGGTGCGGCCGCCCAGGCCGAGTGGCAGAAGGGCTTCGACACCTGGGCCTCCACGCGCTCGGACGAGAAGGCCCTCTACGACCGGATGGTCGCCGACGAGCTGACGCCGGGCTGGGAGGAGGCGCTGCCGACCTGGGACGCCGACCCCAAGGGCGTCGCCACCCGCGCCGCCTCGGGCAACGTGCTCACCGCGCTCGCCCCGAAGCTGCCCGAGCTCTGGGGCGGCTCGGCCGACCTGGCCGGGTCGAACAACACGACCCCCAAGGGGCAGCCGAGCTTCCTGCCGTTCGACCGGCAGAGCGAGGAGTTCCAGGGCAGCCCGTACGGCCGGGTGCTGCACTTCGGCATCCGCGAGCACGCCATGGGCGCCATCCTCAACGGCATCAAGGTCCACGGCGGGACGCGTCCCTACGGCGGCACCTTCCTCACCTTCTCCGACTACATGCGCGGTGCGGTGCGGCTGTCGGCCCTGATGCGGGTGCCGGTCACCTACGTCTGGACCCACGACTCCATCGGCCTGGGCGAGGACGGCCCGACCCATCAGCCGATCGAGCACGTCTCGTCCCTCCGGCTCATCCCGGGGCTCGACGTCGTCCGTCCGGCCGACGCGAACGAGACCGCGGCCTCCTGGGCCGCGATCCTGCACAACAGCGACCGGCCGGCCGCGCTGATCCTCAGCCGGCAGAACCTGCCGATCGTGCCCCGCGGGTCCGACGGCTACGCCACCACCGAGGGCGTGGCCAAGGGCGCGTACGTGCTCAAGGACTTCGGCGACGTCGGCTCGGAGAAGACCGTGATCATCGTCGCGACCGGCTCCGAGGTCCAGCTCGCGGTCGCCGCCGCCGAGGCGCTGGCCGGCGAGGGCGTCGCGACCCGCGTGGTCTCGATGCCGTGCCGCGAGTGGTTCGACGAGCAGGACGACGCCTACCGCGAGTCGGTCATCCCGGCCGCCATCAAGGCGCGGGTCAGCGTCGAGGCCGGGGTCTCCGGCAGCTGGCGCGACATCGTCGGCGACGCCGGCCGCGTCGTCAGCATCAACCACTACGGCGCCAGCGCCGACGGGGCGCTGCTCTTCAAGGAGTTCGGCTTCACGCCCGAGACCGTGGCCGACGCGGCCCGGGAGAGCCTGGCCCACGCGGCCGAGACGGGTGCCCCGCTGCACGCGGCCGCCGCCGGTCCGAAGAACACCGGCGACCACACGCCCGACGCCGGCGCCACGATCAGCTGAGCACCACCCACCACCCATCTAGGGAACGAAGGACGACCATGAGCGATCGACTGAAGGGCCTCTCCGACGAGGGCGTGTCCATCTGGCTGGACGACCTGTCCCGCGAGCGCCTGAACACCGGCAACCTCGAGGGCCTGATCAAGGACTCGTCGGTCAGCGGTGTCACCACCAACCCGACGATCTTCGCCTCCGCGCTGTCCAACGGCGCGGCGTACAACGACCAGGTCCGCGAGCTCGCGGCCCGGGACACCGACGTCGCCGACGCCATCAAGGCGCTGACCTCCGACGACGTCCGCAACGCCTGCGACCTCTTCAAGGGCGTCTACGAGGCCACGAACGGCGTCGACGGCCGCGTCTCGATCGAGGTCGAGCCGGGCCTGGCCATGGACACCGAGGGCACCAGCGCCCAGGCGACCGACCTGTGGAAGATCGTCGACCGGCCGAACGTGCTGATCAAGATCCCGGCGACCAAGCCCGGCCTGCCGGCGATCACGAACGCGATCGGCGAGGGCATCAGCGTGAACGTGACGCTGATCTTCTCCCTCGAGCGTTACCGCGCCGTCATGGACGCCTACCTGAGCGGGCTCGAGCAGGCCGCGGCCAACGGCCACGACCTGAGCCGCATCCAGTCGGTGGCGTCGTTCTTCATCTCCCGCGTGGACTCCGAGGTCGACAAGCGCCTCGACGCGATCGGCAGCGACGAGGCCAAGGCGCTCAAGGGCAAGGCGGCCATCGCCAACGGCCGGCTCGCGTACGCGGCGTACGAGGAGGTGTTCGCCTCCGAGCGCTTCGCGGCGCTGCAGGAGAAGGGCGCCAACCGGCAGCGTCCGCTGTGGGCCTCGACCGGGGTCAAGAACCCCGACCTGCCGGACACGCTCTACGTGACCGAGCTCGTCGTCGCCAACACGGTGAACACCATGCCGGAGAAGACCATGCAGGCCTTCGCCGACCACGGTGAGCTCCTGGGCGACCGCGTGAGCGGCGCCGAGGAGGAGTCGGCCGAGGTGTTCTCGCAGCTCGAGGCCGTCGGCGTCGACCTCGACGACGTGTGGGACGTCCTGGAGAAGGAGGGCGTGGACAAGTTCGACGCCTCGTGGGCCGAGCTCGTCGACACGGTGCAGACCGCGCTCGACGACGCCAAGAAGGGCAAGGAGCCGGGCGAGTCGACCGACGTCGACGGGCCGGGCGACCAGATCTCCTGATCCTCACGAAGCACCACCGTCCGGCCGGGCGCACCTCCGGGTGCGCCCGGCCGTGCGCGTTCTGCCCCGGCACCGCCGGACCCGTCCACGAAGGAGCCCCACCGCATGCCCACCCCCGCTGAGATCGTCGTCCACGACGGCCCCGACGACGTCGCCGAGGCCCTCGCCGCCCGGCTGACCGCCACGCTCGCCGACGTCCAGGCCCGCGGGCGCACCCCGCAGGTCTGCCTGACCGGCGGCGGCATCGCCACCAAGGCGTACGCGCGTCTCGCTCAGGACGGCCCGGGCGACGTCGACTGGTCGCGGGTCGACCTGTGGTGGGGCGACGAGCGGTTCGTGCCGACCGGGGACGCCGAGCGCAACGCCGACCCGACGCTGGCGGTCCTGCGCGGCCCGCTGCGTCTCGACGACGCGTTCGTGCACGTGATGCCGGCCTCCGACGCCGGCCTCGACCTGGACGAGGCCGCCGCGGCCTACGCCAGCGAGCTCGGCGACACCGTCTTCGACGTCTGCCTGCTCGGCATGGGGCCCGACGGCCACGTGGCGTCGCTCTTCCCCGGGCACCCGGACCTGGCGACGCCCGGCACGGTCATCCCCGTCCGGAACTCCCCCAAGCCCCCGCCGGAGCGCATCAGCGTCACGATGGACGTGATCAACCGGTCCCGTCAGGTCTGGTTCTGCGTGAGCGGTGCCGAGAAGGCCGAGGCGGTCGCCCGGGGCGTCCTGGGCACCGGGGCCGAGCCCGTGCCGGCCGCGCTGGCGTCCGGGACCGAGGCGACCGTGTGGCTGGTCGACACGGCCGCGGTCGCGGACCTGACGGACCGCGTCGAGAGCGACGAGGCCGAGGTCTAGACCTCGACCGGGAGGCGCGAGGGCCGCAGGCGCCGGTCGAGGTGGCGGAACGCGACCGCGAACAGGAGGGCCAGGACGATCACCAGGCTCGTGACGCCGATCGCCCTCGGGTAGCCGAGCGTCGCCGCGTCCATGAACGGGTACGGGTACCAACCGGTGACCGCGCCCCGGACGAACGTGTAGACGACCCAGGCGATCGGCCACACGAACGCCCACGCGATCGCACCCCAGCTGATGCGCGGCCGCGGCCCGACGAGCAGCCACACGCCCACCGTGGCGACCGGCGACACGATGTGCAGGGCCGCGTTCGTCCAGAGCGCGAGGCCCTCCACGTGCACGAGGCGCGCGAGCAGGGTGTTGTAGACGACGCCCGTCACCGCGATCGAGAGCAGGGAGTCCAGCCGCAGCACCCGCCACACGCGTCCGTCCCGCGCCGGGGCGACGAGCAGCGTGAGCGAGGCGGCCAGCACCAGGACGTTGCTCTGGATCGTGAAGTAGCTGAACAGCCGCACCAGACGGGTCCCGACCGGGACGTCGGCCGCGCTGTCCCCCGTGTTGACGTCCGTGCCGCCGACCAGGATCAGCACGAGCTGGGTGATCAGGGCGACCCCCACCACGAGGGCGACGGCTCCGTGCAGGTAGCGGCCCAGGGCGTACGGCCGGGCCGGGATCGTGTCGTTCAGCGCAGGTCCACCCCGTCGAGGAGCTCCCGCACGGTGCGGTAGGGGTCGGGCGAGCCGAGCACGCCCTCCCCCCGCTTGAGCAGGCAGCAGACGGTCCGGGCGTGGTCGCCGCCCGTCGTCCGGGTGGAGGCGATGCGCGTCTGCTCCCAGACGCAGACGCTCTCGAGCACGTACGGCTGCAGCAGCTGCCACGTGCGCGGCTCGACCGTGCCCAGGAGGCCCGTGTTCAGCGGGACCCCGGCCAGCCAGGCCACGACCTCGTCGACCCGGCCGCCGTCGCGCACCGGCGCGCCGACGGTCGCGCCCGCGAAGACGGAGAGGAAGGAGGCCGTCGCCAGCTCGACGGCGTCCGCCCGGTAGAGACCCTCGAACCCGGCGTAGCGCGGAGGTTGCGCCGGCGCGGTCAGTAGATGACCTCGCCGCGGGCCCGGCGGTCGCGCAGCGACTGGAGCGCCTCGCTCAGGATGGTGGCGGCCTCGTGGTCGCTGCGCCGTTCCTTCACGTAGGCCAGGTGCGTCTTGTAGGGCTCGATCTTCGGCGGCGGGGGCGGGTTCTTGGCGTCGAGGTTCGACGGCATCCCGCAGCGCGGGCAGTCCCACACGGCCGGGACCGCGGCGTCGGCCGCGAAGGCCGGACGGGTCTCGTGCCCGGACGAGCAGAAGTAGGAGACGTAGACGCGGAGCGCGGTGTCCCCGCGCTCGGCCTCGCCCATCGGACCTGCGCCGACCCGGCTACCCCGGATCGCACTTCCTCCACCAGCCACCGTCTGATCCCCCGATCATTGCTTGCCAGGCGAGCACATCGTGCACGTCGTACGACCGTGCACATCTTCAGGTGTGCAGTTGTGAGACTCCCCGCCGACGCGCCGCCGCCGGGGCCGTCGACCTAGGAACCGAGCTTGTAGAGCAGACCCAGGGCCACGATGCAGGCCAGCCAGATCACCGCGATGATGATCGTGAGCCGGTCGAGGTTGCGCTCGGCGACCGAGGACCCGCCCATCGAGGAGGAGATGCCTCCACCGAACAGGTCCGAGAGGCCGCCGCCGCGACCCTTGTGGAGCAGCACGAACAGCGCGAGCGCGACGCTGGTGATGACCAGCACGATCGTGAAGATCAGGATCGGGGTGGTCATGAGGGGCACGAGCACAGGCACGGGCTGAAGTTTAACCCCAGCCCGTGCGGATGCAGACCCGTCGAACCGCCTCCGCCGCTCCCCGCCTCGGCCTGCCCCGCCGTAAGCCCGCGGCTCAGGCGCCCCAGGTCTTTCACGTAAACGTGAAAGACCCCTGCTCTGCACGGCAGATCTGCCGTGGTGAGTAGAGGTCTTTCACGTAAACGTGAAAGTCCTGGGACAGGAGGGACGGGCGACCGGCGCCCGTCCCCTGCCGGTCAGGACTGGAGGCGGAGGGTCAGAGGCTCGGCAGGTCGTAGAACCGGGCCACGGCCGCGAACTCGTCGACCTTGAGGCTCGCGCCGCCGACGAGGGCGCCGTCGACGTCGGGCTGGGACATGATCCCGGCGACGTTGTCGGCCTTGACCGAACCGCCGTAGAGCACGCGGACGGCGTCGGCGACGCTGTCGGAGTAGAGCTCGGCGACGACGCCGCGGATGGCGGCGCAGACCTCCTGCGCGTTCTCCGGGGTGGCGACCTCGCCGGTGCCGATCGCCCAGACCGGCTCGTAGGCGACGACGACGGTCGAGGCCTGCTCGGCGGTCACGTCCGCGAACGCCGCGTGCACCTGCGCGACCACGTACGCGACGTGCTCGCCGGACTGGCGGACGTCGCGGCCCTCGCCGACGCAGACGATCGGCGCGATGCCGGTCGCCAGCGCCTTGCGCGCCTTGAGGTTGACCAGCGCGTCGTCCTCGTGGTGGTAGAAGCGGCGCTCCGAGTGGCCCACGGTGACGTAGCGGCAGCCGAGCTTGGCCAGCATGCCCGCGGAGATCTCCCCCGTGTACGCGCCCGCGTCGTTCGCGGAGACGTCCTGCGCGCCGTAGACGAGCTTCAGCCGGTCGCCGTCGATCAGCGTCTGCACCGAGCGGAGGTCGGTGAAGGGCGGCAGCACGACCACCTCGCAGCGCGCCGGGTCGTGCTTCTTGTCCTCGAGCGTCCAGGCCAGCTTCTGCACGAAGCCCACCGCCTCGACGTGGTTGAGGTTCATCTTCCAGTTGCCGGCCATCAGCGGCGTGCGGGGCACAGGGTTCCTTCTTCTGCTCAGCTCGGGTGGTGCGTGGGTGCGTGCGGTGGTGGAGCGGTGCTGCGGTGCCGACGGCCTCAGCCGAGGACGTCGAGGCCCGGCAGGGTCTTGCCCTCGAGGTACTCGAGGCTGGCGCCGCCGCCGGTGGAGATGTGGCCGAAGTCGTCGTCGGCGAAGCCGAGGTCGCGCACGGCCGCGGCCGAGTCACCGCCGCCGACGACCGACAGCCCGTCGACCTCGGTCAGCGCCTGGGCCACCGCACGGGTGCCCTCCGCGAAGGCCGCCCACTCGGCGACACCCATCGGACCGTTCCAGAAGACGGTCTTCGCGCCGCGGACGACCTCGGCGAACGCGGCCGCGGACTCCGGGCCGATGTCGAGGCCGAGCTGGTCGGCCGGCATCGCGTCGGCGGCGACCACCGTCGGCGGGGCGTCGGCCTTGAACTCCGGAGCCACGACGATGTCGGTGGGCAGCACGATCCGCTTGCCGGTGGACTCCGCCTGCTCGAGGTAGCCGCGGACGGCGTCGATCTGGTCGCGCTCCAGCAGGCTGGTGCCGACCTCGTGGCCCTGGGCCGCGAGGAAGGTGAAGAGCATCCCGCCGCCCACGACGAGGGTGTCGGCGGTGCCGAGAAGGTTGGCGATGACCGCGAGCTTGTCGGAGACCTTCGCGCCGCCGAGGACGACCACGTACGGGCGCTCGGGAGACTCGGTGAGGCGGCGGAGCACCTCGACCTCGGCCAGGACGAGCCCGCCGGCCGCGTTCGGGAGCAGCTGGGCCACGTCGTACACGCTGGCCTGCTTGCGGTGCACGACGCCGAAGCCGTCGGAGACGAAGACGTCGCCGAAGGAGGCGTACTTCTGGGCCAGCTCGGCGCGCTCGGCGTCGACCTTGGACTCCTCGCCCGGCTCGTAGCGGACGTTCTCGAGCATCGCAATCTCGCCGTCGCCCAGGCCGGCGACCAGCTCGGCCGCGGAGGGGCCGACCACGTCGGCCGCCAGCCGGACCTCGGAACCCAGCAGCTCGCCGAGCCGCTTGGCCGCGGGGGCGAGGGAGTACTTCGGGTTCACCTGGCCCTTGGGGCGGCCGAGGTGCGCCATCACGACGACCCGGGCACCCGCGTCGCGCAGCTGGGTCAGGGTCGGGACGGAGGCGCGGATCCGGCCGTCGTCGGTGATCGTCTCCCCGTCGAGGGGGACGTTCAGGTCGCAGCGGACGAGGACGCGCTTGCCGCGCAGGTCCCCCAGGTCGGCGACGGACTTCATCGGGACTCTCCTTGGATGGCGTGCTCGATGGTGCGTGGGGTGCCGGACGTGGCCTGAGCCCGCCGAAGGAGGTCCTTCGACGGGCTCAGGCTCGACGTGCTCGGGTCAGAGCGACTTGCCGACCAGCGTGACGAGGTCGACGAGGCGGTTGGAGTAGCCCCACTCGTTGTCGTACCAGCCGACGACCTTGACCTGGTTGCCGATGACCTTGGTCAGGCCCGAGTCGAAGATGCAGGAGCTCGGGTCCGTCACGATGTCGGACGAGACGATCGGGTCGGCGGTGTACTTCAGGAAGCCCTTGAGCGGACCCTCGGTGGCCGCCGCCTTGAAGGCCGCGTTCACCTCCTCGACGGTGGTCTCGCGGCCGACCTCGACGGTCAGGTCGGTGGCCGAGCCCGTGGGCACCGGCACGCGCAGCGCGTAGCCGTCGAGCTTGCCCTTGAGCTGCGGGAGCACGAGCCCGATCGCCTTGGCGGCACCGGTCGACGTCGGCACGATGTTCAGGGCCGCCGCGCGGGCGCGACGCAGGTCGGAGTGCGGGCCGTCCTGCAGGTTCTGGTCCTGGGTGTACGCGTGGATCGTCGTCATAAGGCCCTTGACGATGCCGAACTCGTCGTCCAGGACCTTGCCCAGCGGCGCGAGGCAGTTCGTGGTGCAGGACGCGTTGCTGATGATGTTCTGGGTGGCGGGGTCGTAGTCGCCGTCGTTGACGCCCATGACGACGGTGAAGTCGTCGTTCTTGGCCGGCGCCGAGATGATGACCTTCTTGGCGCCGCCGTCGAGGTGCGCCTTGGCCTTCAGGCCGTCCGTGAAGAAGCCGGTCGACTCGATGACGACGTCCGCACCGATCTCGCCCCAGGGCAGGTTCGCGGGGTCGCGCTCGGCGTAGGACTTGATGACCTTGTCGCCGACCTTGATACCGCCGTCGACGACCTCGACGTCCTGGCCGAGGCGGCCGAGGATCGAGTCGTACTTGAGCAGGTGGGCCTGGGTGGCGTCGTCACCGAGGTCGTTGAAGGCCACGACCTCGATGTCCGCCCCGGAGGTCTGGACGGCGCGGAAGAAGTTGCGCCCGATCCGGCCGAAGCCGTTGATTCCGACACGCACGGTCATGAAGCGATCTCCTCATCGATGGTCCTCAGCCCCTCGACGGGGCCACACGCCACGATAACGAAGTCGACGCACGCCCGTTACGACCGATCGCAGACTGGTCTGATACCAGTACGACCAGTGGTTTACGTCGCCGTAACGCAGGGCGGCCTTCAGCGTCGGATTATAACGGGGCTCGTCTTTAAAGGTGCGGGCTTGCTCAGGTCCTGACCTGAACCTGGGAGACGGGCAGCGGTGCTGAGCGACTCCTGACCGTTCGCCGCCCTCGTTGCTTGGGCGGTCCCGCGCTGGTCGACCGAGGGTGGTGCCTCCCCCGAAGAAGGACCCAGAACATGCTCAACAGCTCCTCCCCCGGCCTCGGCGCCAGCCTCAGGGCGCACGTCACCGCGTGGGTCAGGCGTCACCTCGTGGACGTCGACCCGAACCCCCTGCCGTCCCGGCTCGACCTCCTGGACCGCCCGGCCAGCGGCGCGACCGGTCGGGCCCTCCCGCACCGCGACCGGGACCGCCAGCCGGTGGAGGGCTACCAGGACATCGCTTCCTGAGGCCTCAGTCGTCGAGCATGTCCGAGGTCAGCGAGGCCTCGGTGCTCGGGATGCCGAGCTCGGCGGCCTTCTTGTCGGCCGTCGCCAGCAGCCGCCGGATCCGGCCGGCGACCGCGTCCTTGGTGAGCTGCGGCGTGTGCAGCTGACCCAGCTCCTCCAGGCTCGCCTGCTGGTGCTCGACCCGCAGGGTGCCCGCGATGCGCAGGTGCTCGGGGACGTCCTCGCCGAGGATCTCCAGCGCACGCTCGACCCGCGCGCCGGCGGCGACCGCCGCGCGGGCCGAGCGCCGCAGGTTCGCGTCGTCGAAGTTGGCGAGCCGGTTGGCGGAGGCGCGCACCTCGCGGCGCATCCGGCGCTCCTCCCAGGCCATCAGGGAGTCGTGCGCCCCGAGGTGGGTCAGCAGCGCGGCGATCGCGTCGCCGTCGCGGACGACCACGCGGTCGACCCCACGGACCTCGCGGGCCTTGGCCGGGATGCCGAGCCGGCGGGCGGCGCCGACGAGGGCCAGCGCGGCCTCGGGCCCGGGACAGGTGACCTCGAGGGCCATGGACCGGCCGGGCTCGGTGAGCGAGCCGTGCGCGAGGAACGCGCCCCGCCACGCCGCGATGCAGTCGCACGTGCCGCCGCTGACGACCTGGGCGGGCAGCCCGCGGGCGGGACGGCCGCGGGAGTCCACGAGACCGGTCTGGCGGGCCAGGGCGTCGCCGTCCTTGACGACGCGGACGACGTAGCGCGTCCCGCGGCGCAGACCGTTGCCGTTCACCACGACCAGGTCGCTGCTGTGCCCGAAGACGTCGGCGATGTCGGTGCGCAGCCGGCGGGCGGCCGCTCCGGTGTCGAGCTCGGCCTCGATCACGATCTTGCCGCTCACCACGTGCAGCCCGTTCGCGAAGCGCAGCGTGGAGGCCACCTCGGACTTCCGGCAGCAGGGCTTCGTGACCTTGATGGTCGCGAGCTCAGCCTTGACCTGCGCCGTCATCGCCATGCTCGGAATGATGCCACGCGTGTCACGCACCCCCTGGTGCTCCGGAGGGCGTGAACGTCGACCGGAACCGGCTCAGGACCTGCTACGGGCGGAGCCCGCAGGCCTCGGGGTCGGCTCCGCTCACACGCCCATGATCTCGGCGTACGCGGACGCCAGCCGCAGGGGGTCGTGGCGCGGGGAGCCGTCGCGGGCGGCGAGGTCGGCGACGGCGAGGTCGGCACCGAGGGAGTCGGCCCAGGAGACCAGGTGCGGGTCGTCGGAGGCGAAGGCGCTGTCGGCCAGCACGACGTCCAGGCGCAGCTTGGGCGCGTGGTCGGCGAGCAGCTCGATGTGCTTGGCGGCGGAGAAGCCGGCGGTCTCCTCGGCCGGCTCGAGGTTGAGCACGAGGATTCGCCTGGCCGTGGTCGCCTCGATCGCGTCGGCGAGCTGCGGGACCAGCAGGTGCGGGATCACCGAGGTGAACCAGGAGCCCGGGCCCAGCACGACCCAGTCCGCGTCCAGCACGGCCTCGACGGCCTCCGGGCTGGCCGGCGGGTCCGTCGGGATCAGCCGCACCGAGGAGACCTCGCCGGTCGTCTTGGCGACGCGCGCCTGACCGCGTACGGACGAGATCTCGTCGGGCCGCTCGGGGGCGGCGCCGATGACCTCGGCCTCGATCTCCAGCGGCACCGACGCCATCGGCAGGACGCGCCCGGTGCAGCCGAGCAGCCGGGCGACCATGTCCAGCCCGGCCACGGGGTCCCCGAGGCGTTCCCACAGGCCGGCGATGAGCAGGTTCCCGATCGCGTGGTCGCCCAGGGGGCCGGGTGAGACGAAGCGGTACTGCAGGACGTCGGCCCACGTGCGGCCGGACTCGTCGTCGCCGCAGAGCGCCGCGAGCGCCATCCGCAGGTCACCGGGCGGGAGGCAGCCGAGCTCGTGCCGGAGCCGCCCCGACGAACCGCCGTCGTCGGCCACGGTGACGACGGCCGTGAGCCGGTCGGTCACGCGACGCAGGGCCGAGAGCGAGGCGGACAGGCCGTGCCCGCCGCCGAACGCCACCACCGCCGGGCGCACGTCCACCATGGGACGGCCCTGCAGGCGGATGGGCGTCCGCGCCTCGCCGGACGGCCTCATTCGCGCCCGAGGTCCCGGTGCAGGACGGTCGTCGGCAGCCCGTCGGCGCGCAGGCGGCGCGCGAGCTCCTCGGAGATGGCGGTGCTGCGGTGCTTGCCGCCGGTGCACCCGATCCCGATGGTCGCGAAGCGCTTGCCCTCCTGCAGGTAGCCGGAGGCGACGGTGGTGAGCACCTCCTCGACCGAGGCGAGGAAGGGCGCCGCGCCGGGCTGGCCGAGCACGTACGCGCTCACCGGCGCGCTCAGCCCGGTCTGCGGGCGCAGCTCGGGCACCCAGTGCGGGTTGGGCAGGAAGCGGACGTCGAAGATCATGTCGGCGTCGAGCGGGATGCCGTTCTTGAAGCCGAACGAGAGCACCGTGACGCGCAGGGCGTGGTCCGGGCCGCCGTACGCGTGGCTGATCCGCGAACCCAGCTGGTGGACGTTGAGCGAGGACGTGTCGATGACGAGGTCGGCGGCGGCGCGCAGCGTGGCGAGCTGCTCGCGCTCGCGGTCGATGCCGTCGAGCAGGCGGCCGTCGCCCTGCAGCGGGTGCGGCCGGCGGACCGACTCCTGGCGGCGCACGATCACCTCGTCGGACGCCTCGAGGTAGACGATCTCGGGCAGCGTCCCGGAACGCTTGAGCTCGGCGAACATCGCCGGCAGCTGCTCGAAGAACGAGCGCGTCCGCACGTCCAGCACGACGGCCAGCTGGCGGATGCCCGTGCGCCGGGCCTCGTCGCAGACGTCCGGCAGCACGCTGGGCGGGAGGTTGTCGACGACGTACCAGCCGAGGTCCTCGAGGTTGTCCGCGGCGGTCGAACGACCGGCGCCGGACATGCCGCTGACCACGACCACGCGCAGGGGCGGCACGGGGACGGCGGTCGCGTCGACCTCCTCCTCCGTGGGCTCGGGGGCGGTGGGCGTCGTCGGGGCGGTGGCGTCGAGGTCGTCGACGGGCGGCGTGGGGGCGGTCGCCGTCTCGGTGGTCACGCGGCCATTATCCGCAGGCGGTCCCAACCGCGCAGGCGGACGACCCCGCGAGCCGCTCTCCGGTGTCCTCGCAGGGGTGCGTGCCGGGCCGTCGGCACCGGTCCGGCGGCGGGTCCCGGCGGGTCCGCGGCGCTGGGGTTCAGCGCGCGAGCTCGTCCTCGACGAACGCGGGCCGCGACAGCGTGACGGCCGGGACGAGGGCCACCAGGGCGACGGCGAGCAGGAACAGCAGCGGCAGGGTCCACCCGCCGCTCGCGTCGTGCAGCACCCCGACGAGGAACGGGCCGAGCGCCCCGAGCCCGTACGCCACGCCCTGCGCGAAGCCGCTCAGCGCGACCGTGCCGCCGGGGGTGCGCGTGCGGGCGTTGATGAGCACGAGGCTGACCGGGAACAGGATCGACCCCGACCCGATCAGCAGCACCCACAGGAGGGTGAGCGTGCCGGGCGCGAGCAGCAGCCCGAGGTAGCCGAGCACGAAGCCCGCCACCCCGGCGGCGACCAGCCACCCGACGTTCCGCAGGCGCGGGACGAGCAGGGGCGCGACGAGGGCGCCCGGCACGCTGACGAGACCCGTCACCGCCAGCAGCAGCCCGCCCTCGGTCGGCGTCGACCCGGCGACGTCGCCGAGGATCTCGGGCAGCCAGGCGAACCCCGCGTAGGTGCAGACCGCGCTGGTCGAGAAGAGCACGGTGATCGACACGGCCGTCCGGGAGCGCCAGAGGCGCCCGACGAGGGCGGGCGGTCGTGGCCCGGCGCCGACCGCGACGGCCGGGGAACGACGTCGACGCCGCTCCCGCGCGATCACGAGGAGCCACGGGACGAGCGCGGCGGCCGAGGTCAGGGACCAGACGCCGAGCGAGAAGCGCCAGCCGAGCCGGTCGGCCACCGGTGCCGCGAGGGCGGCGGGGAGCGCGGTGCTCACGCCGACGATGCACGCGTAGACCGCCGTGAGGAGGGCGACGCGGTCGGGGAAGTACCGCCGGACGACGGACGGCAGCAGCACGTTGCCGATGCCGGTGCCGGCGAAGGCCACGACGCTGCCGAGGAGCAGCACCGCGAACCCCGGGGCGAAGGCGCGGACGAGGTGACCGGCGGTGATGAGCACCAGGGCGAGCACGATGCCGCCGTCGAGCCCGGTGCTCCGGGCCACCCGCGGCGCGAGGAACCCCGACACCGCGAACAGGACCGGCGGCAGGGTGCCGAGCAGCCCCACGCCGATGATGGGGACCGGGACGTCCACACGGATGGCGTCGAGGATCGGCGAGACCGCCGCGACGGCCTGGCGCAGCGTGAGGGCCACGAGCACGATGCCGACCAGCGCGGCCCCCCGTCCGGCCCAGACGGGGAGGCGACGAGCATCGAGCACCCGGCGAGCCTAGGGCCCGGCCCCGGGCTCAGCGCTCGGCGAGGACCTCACCGGTCGCCATGTCGATCGCGTCGCCCGCGGGCTTGGCGTCGAGCGCGATCTTGACCGCCAGCGCGGTCTTGGTCCCGAACCCCGGGACGGCCGCGATCTCCTCGACCGTCGCCGCCCGGAGCTTGCGCAGCGAACCGAAGTGGTTGAGCAGCGTGCGGCGCCGCACCTCCCCCAGCCCGGGCACCTGGTCGAGCACGGACTCGACCATGGACTTGCTGCGGCGGCCGCGGTGGTGCGTGATGGCGAAGCGGTGCGCCTCGTCGCGGACGCGCTGCAGGAGGTAGAGGCCCTCACTCGTGCGCGGCAGGATGACCGGCACCTCGGAGTCGGGCAGCCAGACCTCCTCGAGCCGCTTGGCCAGGCCGCAGAGGGCCACGTCGTCGACGCCGAGCTCGTCCATCGCCTGCGCGGCCGCCGCGACCTGCGGCGGTCCGCCGTCGACGACGACGAGCTGCGGGACGTACGCGAACCGTCGCGGCGCGCCCGTGTCCGGGTCGATGAGCAGAGGCCCCTCGCCGTCCGCCCCGTCGGTCGCCGTGGTGGCCGCCCTCCGGTCGTCGATCATCCGGCGGAACCGTCGCGTGATGACCTCGTGCATGGACGCGACGTCGTTCTGGCCCTCGACGCCCCGGATGACGAAGCGGCGGTACTCGCTCTTGCGCGGCATCCCGTCCTCGAAGACGACCATCGACGCCACGACCTCGGTGCCCTGCAGGTTGGAGATGTCGAAGCACTCGATCCGCAGCGGCGCCCCCGGCAGCTCGAGCGCTTCCTGGATCTCCTCGAGCGCCCGGTTGCGGGTCGAGAGGTCGCTCGCCCGGGTCGTCTTGTGGCGGATCAGCGCCTCGCTGGCGTTCTTGGCCACCGTCTCCATGAGCGTCCGCTTGTCGCCGCGCTGCGGGACACGGATACCGACGTGGGAGCCACGGCGCTCGCTCAGCAGCTCGGTCAGCGAGTCGAGCGACGTCGGCAGCTGGGGCACGAGGATCTCGCGGGGCACGGCGTCGCGCGGGTCGGGCTCGTCGTCGGCCTCGGCGTAGAGCTGGAGGAGGAACTGCTCGACCAGCTCGGGCGTGCCGCCCTCGTCGAAGCGGTCCGCGACCCAGCCGCGCTCGCCACGGATGCGGCCGCCCCGGACGTGGAAGATCTGCACGGCGACCTCGAGCGGGTCCTCGGCCAGCGCGATGACGTCGGCGTCGGTGCCGTCGGCGAAGACCACCGCGTTCCGCTCCAGCGCCCGCTGCATGGCCTGGGCGTCGTCGCGCAGCCGGGCGGCGCGCTCGAAGTCCATCTCGTCGCTCGCCGCACGCATCTTGCGCTCGATCGAGCGGATCATCGGCGTCGCCTGGCCGCCCATGAACTGGCAGAAGTCGTCGACGATCTCGCGGTGCTCCTCGGGGCTCACCTTGCCCACGCAGGGCGCCGAGCACTTGTCGATGTAGCCGAGCAGGCAGGGCCGGCCGAGCAGCTGGTGGTTGCGGAACACCCCGGACCGGCACGAGCGCATCGGGAAGACGTGCAGCAGCTGGTCGACCGTCTCGCGGATCGCCCAGGCGTGCGAGTACGGGCCGAAGTAGCGGTTGCCCTTGCGCTTGGCGCCCCGACCGACGGTGACCCGCGGGAACTCCTCGCTCAGCGTCACCGCGAGCCAGGGGTACGACTTGTCGTCGCGGTACTTCACGTTGAAGCGCGGGTCGTACTCCTTGATCCAGGAGTACTCCAGCTGGAGGGACTCGACCTCCGTCTGGACGACGGTCCACTCGACCTTGGTGGCCGTCGTGACCATCTGCCGGGTGCGCTCGTGCAGCCCACGCGGGTCGGCGAAGTAGGAGTTCAGCCGCTGGCGCAGGCTCTTGGCCTTGCCGACGTAGATGACCCGGCCGTTCTCGTCGGAGAACCGGTAGACACCGGGCTGCTCGGGGATCGATCCGGGTGCCGGGCGGTAGGACAACGGCGCGCGCCGCGTACGAGAAGGTGGCACGCGCCCCAGGTTAGGTGCCGCCTCCGACAGAACCCGGCTCCGCGCTGCGCCCTCCCCCACCCCCGCCGGAAAGTGGTCGCTCCGGGCGGTTCCGGAGGTCTCCGGAGGCGCCGGGGTGACCACTTTCCGGAGAGGAGGGAGGAGACCAGGCGGGGTCAGCCGGTGACGTAGACCTTGGAGCCGGAGACGGTGGTCGCCGACTCCGCCAGGGGCTTGCTCGCCGGCGACTTCTTGACCGAGCCGTCCTCGATCGAGAACTGGCTGCCGTGGCACGGGCACCTGATCACGCCGTCGGCGACCGACCCGACGGGGCAGCCGGCGTGGGTGCAGATCTTGCTGAACGCCTTGTACGTGCCCTTGGTCGGCTGCGTCACGACGTAGTCGGCGTCGGCGAGGATCACGCCGCCCCCGACGGGGACGTCGGCGGTGGCGACGCTCGGGCCGCTCGGCGCCTTGCTGCCGGCGGCCTCGGACGGCGACGCCGAGGCGCTGGCGGAGCTGCTCGCGCTGGGCGAGGCCGACGCCGCGCTGCTGCTCGGGGCGGCCGACGTGGGGACCGGGTCACCAGCCTGGCCCTCGGCGCCGCAGGCCGCCAGGGTCAGCGCCGCACCACCGGACAGGGCGACGATGCCGGCGGTCCGCAGGACACCGCGACGGGTGGGCTGGCCGCCCCGGCCGCTCGGGGGTGCCGGGGTCTGCGCGTCGGTGAGGGTCGGGTTCATCGTGCCTCCGGGGGTTCGCACGACGGCGGGAGCCGGTCGTTGAACGGCCAACGACCCGCTGCGGCCGCCGGTTCCCTCGCGGCCCTGCCCGGCCGGACCTCAGTGCGCGGCGGCGACCCGGCGCGCGACGTCGTCGAGGGCGGTGGCGACGAGCTCGTGCACCCCGTGGGCCCGCACGTACGTGCGGACCTGCTCGTTCAGGCCGCCGGGGGTCGCGTGATCGCTCGCCAGCAGCGCCAGCTCCCGGTCGGGCTCCTCGGCGAGGGCGTCGCTCAGCCCCCGGATGAGCTCGCGGACGTAGGCGCTGGCGTCGGGGGCGGGCACGCCGCGACCGACGAGCCAGGCCTCGACGGTGGCCAGGAGGTCGAGCTGGGTGGCGGCGAAGGCCGAGGCCGCGCTGAACGAGTCGAAGGCGGTCTCGTCGTCGAGCGCGACGACCGCCCCCAGCTCACGGAACATCGCCAGCGCCGCCGGCTGCGGCGGGAACACCGGAACCAGCCCCTGCCGCGCGGCGACCGAGGGCAGCGGGATCGCGCGGGCGACCTCGTGAGCCGGCGCGACGGCGCCGGTCAGCTCCGCGACGGAGAGGCCGGCGACCACGCTGACGACGACCTGGTCCTCGCCGAACGTCAGGTCCGCGAGCACCGTACGGGCGTCGTCGGGCCGGGTGGCCAGGACCACGCAGGCGGCGCCGTCGACGACGGCCTGGTTGTCGGCCGCCACCCGGACGTTGCCGAAGCGCGCGGTTAGGCCCGCGCTGACCGCCGCGCTCCGCGGCGACACCACGATCTCCGGGGCCGGGTCGGCGGCGCTCAGCCCCTCGACCATGGCCCGGGTGATCGCCCCGGTCCCGACGAACCCGTACGCGGCACGCCTGCTCGGGACGCCGACCTCGTCGAGGCCCTTCGACAGGCTCAGGGAGCGTTCCTCAGCCGCCATGAGGGTCAGCTCGCCTTGCGGGCGGCCGCGACGGCCTTCTTGGCCACGGCCTTCTTCGCCGGTGCCTTCTTGGCCGGCGCGCGGCCGTTCGTCGGGATCTCGCCCGGCAGGCGCTTGTTTGCCGCGGCCTTCTCCGCCTGGGCGGCGCGCTTGACCGCCGCCTTGGTCATCGGCGCGGCCACCCGGGCGGCGAACGCCTCCTGGACCAGCCCCACCGGGACCTCGCGGCCCTCGAGGAGCGGCTTCAGGAACTCGCCCGTGTACGACTCGGGCGTCGCCGCGATCTGCTCCGGCGTACCCTCGGCGACGAGCGTCCCGCCGCGCGAACCGCCCTCCGGGCCCATGTCGATGAGCCAGTCGGCCGTCTTGATCACGTCGAGGTTGTGCTCGATGACGACGACGGTGTTGCCCGCGTCGACGAGCCGCCCGAGCACGCCCAGGAGCTTGCGGATGTCCTCGAAGTGCAGACCGGTCGTGGGCTCGTCCAGGACGTAGAGCGTGCGGCCCGTCGAGCGCTTCTGCAGCTCGCTGGCGAGCTTGACGCGCTGCGCCTCGCCGCCCGACAGCGTCGGGGCGGACTGGCCCAGGCGGACGTAGCCGAGGCCCACCTCCTTGAGCGTCACCAGGTGCCGCGCGATCGCCGGGATCGCCTGGAAGAAGTCGGCGGCCTCCTCGATCGGCATGTTCAGCACGTCGGCGATCGTCTTGCCCTTGTAGTGCACCTCGAGCGTCTCGCGGTTGTAGCGGGCGCCGTGGCAGACCTCGCACGGGACGTAGACGTCCGGGAGGAAGTTCATCTCGATCTTGATCGTGCCGTCGCCCGCGCAATTCTCGCAGCGACCGCCCTTGACGTTGAACGAGAACCGGCCCGGCTGGTAGCCGCGGACCTTCGCCTCCGGCGTCTCCGAGAAGAGCCGGCGGACGTGGTCGTAGACGCCGGTGTAGGTCGCGGGGTTGGACCGCGGCGTCCGACCGATCGGCGACTGGTCGACGTGGATGATCTTGTCGATCTCCTCCGCGCCGGTGATCGAGCGGTGCCGGCCGGGCACCTCGCGGGCGTTGTAGATCTTCTTGGCCAGCGCCGTGTACAGGATGCTGTTGACGAGCGTCGACTTGCCCGAGCCCGAGACGCCGGTGACGGCGATGAGCTGCCCGAGCGGGAAGCCGATCGTGACGTTCTGCAGGTTGTGCTCGGTCGCGTTGTGCACGACGATCTCGCGGCCCTTGACCCGCGGGCGGCGCAGCGCCGGCATCGGGATGGACCGACGGCCCGACAGGTAGGCGCCGGTGATCGACTCCTCGCTCTCGAGCAGCTCGGACACGGGTCCGGACACGACGACGTGGCCGCCGTGCTCCCCCGCCCCCGGGCCGATGTCGACCGCCCAGTCGGCGACGCGGATGGTGTCCTCGTCGTGCTCGACGACGATCAGGGTGTTGCCGAGGTTGCGGAGCCGGATCAGCGTCTCGATGAGGCGCCGGTTGTCGCGCTGGTGCAGCCCGATGCTCGGCTCGTCGAGCACGTAGAGCACGCCGACCAGGCCGGAGCCGATCTGGGTGGCGAGCCGGATGCGCTGGGCCTCGCCGCCGGAGAGGCTGGCGGTGGGCCGGCTGAGCGAGAGGTAGTCGAGGCCGACGTCGAGCAGGAAGCGCAGCCGCTCGTTGATCTCCTTGAGGACCCGCTCGGCGATCTGCAGCTCGCGCTCGTTCAGCTCGAGCTCGCGCAGGAACGTGGCGGCCTGGTCGATCGACAGCGCCGCGATCTCGGCGATGTTCAGCCCGCCCAGCGTGACCGCGAGCGAGGTCGGCTTGAGCCGGGCGCCCTTGCAGGTCTTGCAGGGGACCTCGCGCATGTAGCCGGCGAAGCGCTCGCGGGAGGTGTCGGTCTCGGCCTCGGAGTGGCGGCGCTCGATGTAGGCGACGACGCCCTCGTACTTGGCGTTGTAGCTGCGCTCGCGGCCGTAGCGGTTGCGGTAGGTGACGTGCACCTGCCCGGGGACGCCGAAGAGCAGCAGCTTCTGGATCGTCGCCGGCAGCCGGTGCCAGGGCGTGGTCGTCTTGAAGCCGTGCTCGGCCGCGAGCGACTCGATCAGCCGCTGGAAGTAGTCGGCGACGTGCGCCGACGCCCAGGGCGCGATGGCCCCCTCGTCCAGGCTCTTCTCGTCGTCGGGGACGACCAGCTCGGGGTCGACCTCCATGCGCGTGCCGAGGCCGGAGCAGACCGGGCAGGCGCCCCAGGGGCCGTTGAAGGAGAACTGCCGCGGCTCGAGCTCGTCGATGGCGATGTCGTGCCCGTTGGGGCAGGCCATCTTCTCCGAGTAGGTCCGCTCGCGCTCCGGGTCGTCGGTACCGCGGTCGACGTAGTCGACCGTGACGATGCCCTGCGCCAGCCCGAGCGCGGTCTCGATCGAGTCGGTGAGGCGCTGCTTGATGGTCGCCTTGACGGCGATGCGGTCGACGATGACGTCGATCGAGTGCTTGTACTTCTTGTCCAGCACCGGCGGGTCGGTCAGCTGGACGATCTCGCCGTCGACCCGGGCGCGGCTGAAGCCCTGCGTCGCCAGCTGGCGGAACAGGTCGGCGTACTCGCCCTTGCGGTCGCGGATCATCGGCGCGAGGACCTGGAAGCGGGTGCCCTCCTCGAGCCCCATCAGCCGGTCGACGATCTGCTGCGGCGACTGCTTGCTGATCGGCTCGCCGCAGACCGGGCAGTGGGCGCGGCCGGCGCGGGCGTAGAGCAGCCGGAGGTAGTCGTAGACCTCGGTGATGGTGCCCACGGTCGAGCGCGGGTTGCGGCTCGTCGACTTCTGGTCGATCGACACCGCGGGCGACAGGCCCTCGATGAAGTCGACGTCGGGCTTGTCCATCTGGCCCAGGAACTGGCGCGCGTACGCGGACAGCGACTCGACGTAACGGCGCTGGCCCTCGGCGAAGATCGTGTCGAAGGCGAGGCTGGACTTGCCCGACCCGGACAGGCCCGTGAAGACGATGATCGCGTCGCGGGGCAGGTCGAGCGAGACGTTGCGCAGGTTGTGCTCGCGGGCACCCCGGACGACGAGACGGTTCTCCGGAACAGGCACGGACGAAAGACTAGATGTGCTCACTGACAGTTCCGAACGGCGCGAGACCGGGCCGTTATTCCCCGGCCGACCGCGTCCGGGCGGGCGCGTCGCACGAACGCGCGGGAGTCGCGACGGGGCGCCGCCACTACCTTGAGCCGGTGAGCGAACCCTCCCCCGACGCCCGCCTCGCCGAGCTGCGCGTCCTGCTGACCACGGCGACGCAGCGGCTGCTCGGCAGCACGATCGTCGTGACCGACGCGGAGTGGGCCCTGCCCAGCCGGCTGCCGGGCTGGAGCCGCGCGCACGTCGCCACCCATGTCGCGCGCCAGGCCGACGGGTTCGCCCGGCTGGTGGAGGGTGCGGCCGCCGGCGAGCGCCGGGCCATGTACTCCTCGCCCGAGGCCCGGACCGCCGAGATCGAGGACGGCGCCGACCGCACCGGGCTCGAGCTGCAGACCGACCTCGACACCAGCGCCGAACGGCTGACGGAGGCCTTCGACCGGCTCGACCAGCTGCAGGTCGGCCAGCTGCAGGGCGGCCAGGGGCAGGGCGGCCAGGGGACGGGCGACGGCCCGGGGACGGGCTGGTCCGCCGCCGTCGAGCTGCGCGGCGGGCTCGTCGTGCCCGCTCGGCTGCTGCCGCTGGGCCGGCTCTTCGAGGTGGAGCTGCACCACGTGGACCTCGACGTCGGCCTGGACGTCGAGCAGATCGAGCCCGAGGTCGCGGAGTGGCTGATCGAGTGGGTCGCCTTCCGGGCGCGGCTCCGTGACGAGTTCCCCCGCGTCGAGCTGCACGCCGACTCCGGCTTCAGCACGACCGTCGGCCAGGTCGGCGACGGGCTCGTCGTGCACGGCACGGCCCCGGCCCTGGTCGGCTGGCTCACCAACCGGCTGGAGCCCGACGCCGTCGCCGGCACCCGCGGTCTCCGCCTGCCCAGCCTCTGAACCCCGCCCGGCCGCGCACCCCGGCCGGGCCGGGGGCGCGAGACCGGTGAGACTGGACGGGTGCCCGGAACCCACCACGTCACCCGCGGCGGCGCGCCGCTGACCTTCGCCCTGTCGCCCACCGTCACCGCCACGAAGGTGTCGGTCGGTCCCGGTGACAACAACGCCTACCTCCTCGACGGCGGCGGTCCGCTGCTGCTCGTCGACGCCGCGGACGACGCCGCGACGCTCCTCGACCTGCTCGGCGAACGGCCGCTCGGCACCGTCGTCACCACCCACCGCCACCGCGACCACTGGCAGGCCCTCGCGACCCTGGCCGAGCGCGCCGACCGGCTCGTCGCGGGCCGCCCGGACGCGGAGGCGGTCGCCGAGGGCGCCGGCGTGCGGACGCCGGACGGGGTCTGGGACGGCGGCGCCGTCGACTTCGGCGAGGAGCGCCTCGACGTCGTCGGCCTGGTCGGGCACACGCCGGGCTCGATCGTGCTGGCCTACCGCGGGCCCGAGGGCCCGACGCACCTCTTCACCGGCGACAGCCTCTTCCCGGGCGGGCCGGGCAAGACCTGGAGCCCGGAGGACTTCGAGTCGCTGATGGACGACCTGGAGGCCAAGGTGTTCAACCGCTTCGCCGACGACACCGTCGTGCACCCGGGCCACGGCGACGGGACGACCATCGGCGCCGAGCGCCCGCACCTGCAGGAGTGGCGCCAGCGCGGCTGGTGACGCTCGACGGGGCTGACCGGTGCCGGCTCAGGCCGAGACCGGTCCCCCCGTACGCCGCGGTGACGCCGCCGCGCGGAGCAGCCCGACGAGCTCGTCGACGCGCCCGGGCTCGAGGTTGCTCACCGTGACGCGGACCGCCGACCCCACCCCCTGACGGAACCGCTGCCCCGGCGCCACCGCCCAGCCGGCCGCGAGGAGCTCGGCGACGACCCGGGCCTCGTCGGGCACGGGGACCCAGACGTTCAGCCCGGTGGCGCCCAGCGCCGGCAACCCGGCCGCCACGAGCCCGGTCCGGAGCGCCTCGCGGCGGACGTCGTACGCCTCGGCGGCCGCGGTGACCACGTCCGTGACCTCCAGATCGGTCCACAGCGCGACCGCCGCCCGCTGGAGCAGCGTGCTGACCCAGCCGGACCCGATCCGCAGCTGACCCTCGACCCTCGCCACGGTCGCGCCGTCGCCGGCCAGGACGGCGAGCCGCAGGTCCGGCCCGTACGGCTTCGAGAGCGAGCGGACGAACGCCCAGGCCTGCGTCGCACCGGCCAGCGGCGCGAGGGGGACGCCGGCCAGCTCGGCCGCGTGGTCGTCCTCCACGACGACGACGTCGGGGTGCCCGGCGAGCACGCGCCGCAGGGCGGTCGCCCGCTCGGCCGTGACGTACGCGCCGGTCGGGTTCTGGGCGCGCGACGTGACGACGACGGCCCGGGCGCCGTTGCGCAGGGCCGCGGCCAGGGACGCGGCGTCCGGACCGGCCTGGTCCACCCGCACCGGCACGGCCCGGAAGCCGGACGAGGCGAGCAGGTCGAGCAGGTTCGGCCAGCCCGGGTCCTCCACCGCCACGGCGTCGCCGGGCGCGAGCCGGGCCGCGAGCACCCGGCGGATGGCGTCGAGCCCGCCGCCGGCGAGCGTCAGGTGCTCGGCGTCGACCCCGTCCGCCCCCAGCCGCTGCCGGGCCAGGTCGGCGAGGGCGGGGAGCACGAGCCCGTCGGGGGCGGCGGCCCGGTCCCAGCCCAGGCGCGCCGGGTCCAGCCGGGGCAGCAGCGACGCGGCCGGCTGCCCGGAGGCGAGGTCGACGACCCCCTCGGGCACCGGCCCTCCCCCGTCGCGCACGGCGACCGCCGGCCGCGGGCGTACGCGGGTCCCGTTGCGACCGCGGGTCTCCACCAGCCCGCGCTGCGCCGCCGTGCGGTAGGCGCTGGCGACCGTGCCCGGCGCCACCCCGAGCTCGTCGGCAAGGGCCCGCACGGTCGGGACGATGTCGCCGGCGACGAGCCCGCCGTCGCGGATCGTGGACTCGAGCGAGGCGAGGATCTCGGTTGCTGTCCGGCCGGTGAGCCGATAACGTTCTGTCACAATCACCAGATTGTACTAGATCAAAACATCTTGTGAGACCACGGCAGAGACGGACCATGACGACCGACAGCTACGCCCCGACGACCAGGACGGCCCCGACGCGGCTGCGCGAGCGGGTGGCGTACGACCGCGACCTGGTGCACGCGGCCCTCGACGAGGCCGTGCTGTGCCACGTCGCCTTCGTCGACGACGGCGCGCCCGTCGTGCTCCCCCAGCTGCACGTGCGGGTCGGCGAGGTGCTCTACCTGCACGGCTCGACGGGCGCCCGGGCGATGCGCGGCTCGCTGGTCGACGGCCTCGACGTCTGCGTGACCGTGACGCACCTCGACGGCCTGGTCCTCGCGCGCTCGGCCTTCCACCACTCCGCGAACTACCGCTGCGTCGTCGCGCACGGGAAGGCGCACCTCGTGACCGACCCGACCGAGAAGGACGAGGCGCTGCGGCACCTGGTCGACGCGATCGTCCCCGGCCGGTCCGACCACGTCCGCGGCCCCAGCCGCCGCGAGCTCGCGGCGACCGCGGTGCTGCGGCTCGACCTGGAGGAGGTCTCCTACAAGAGCCGGGCGGGCGCACCGGGCGACGACGAGGAGGACCTCGACCTCCCGTGGTGGGCCGGCGTGCTGCCGCTGCGCCAGTCGGTGCCCCAGGCACCGGTCCCGGCACCCGACCTGACGTCCGGCATCGAGGTCCCCGCGCACGTCACGGGCTGGTCGCGCGGCTGACGCGGACCCGGCTCGACCCGGCGCACCCACGGGCGCGGTGCAGGCGGAGCACCGCCCTCGCCTAGCGTGTCGGCGTGCACGCGGTGATCGCCTGGTCGGGCTTCCTCGGGGCCTGGCTCCTCGTCGCGGGCCCGCTCTTCCAGGCCGCCGTCGAGCTCGACGCGCAGGAGGACCGGCGCGGGGGCCTGACCCGCGTGGCCCGGCAGACGGGACGGCCGCGGCTCTCGCCCTGGTGGTGGCTCCTGCCGCCGGTCGCGTACGTGCTGCAGCGCCGTCGCCAGCGTCAGGTCCGCCAGCAGCTGTTCGACGCGCTGACCCCGGAGGAGCTCGAGGGCTTCGTCGAGTTCACGAGCGTGGCGACGGGCTGGGCCCTGGTCGCCGCCGGGGCGTTCTTCATCGCGGTGAAGGAGACGTACGAGGTGGCCGAGCTCTACGAGTGGCCGATCGGGGTCTTCGTCGGGCTGCTCGTCGTCATGCTCGCGGCCTGCGCCGCCAACACGGTCGTCCGGGTCCGCGGGGCCCACGACCTCCTCGAGACCAAGGCCGCGAACCGCAGCCCGTCCGCGACGACGGAACCGTCGTGACGGACGCCGAGGGCACCGGGACGGACCGCTCCGAGGACACCGCGAGCGGCGACGTCGCGCCCGAGGAGCTCCACGCCCTCGTCGAACGGGTCCCGCTCGGCTGGACCGAGGTGGCGTACGCGGGCCGGACGTGGGGGCTCACGCGCGCCGACCACGCGGGCGGGGGCACGACCACGCTCTACGCCGAGGAGCTCGGCGGGACGTCGGCGGTCAGCGCGAACGTCTGGCGCACCAGCGGCGGCGACGTCCTGCGGCCCTGCGAGATGCCGGCCGCGGTCGTCGTCGACTTCCTGCGCGGCTGGGAGCCGGGTGCCTGAGGTGGGCGCCGACGCGCGCGCCGGGCGGGCCTGGCTCGGGGTCGCGCCGGCCATGTTCATGGTCGCGTGGGGCGGCAACCACTTCTCCCCGCTGCTGCTGCTCTACCGGCAGGTCGAGGGCTACTCCGCGGTCCAGGTGGACCTCTTCTTCGCGTTCTACGTCCTGGGGCTCGCGCCGGGCTTCCTGCTGACGGGGCCCGTGTCGGACCGCGTCGGCCGGCGCCCGCTCGTCGTCGCCGCGCTCGTGCTGAGCGTCGTCGGCAGCGTGGTCCTCGGCCTGGGCAGCGCCAGCCCGTTCGCGCTCTGCGCCGGACGCTTCGTCAGCGGCGTGAGCGTCGCGGTCGCCATGGTCGCCGGGACCACGTGGGTCAAGGAGCTGTCGGCCGCCGCCGCCCCGGGCGTCCGGGCGCGCCGGGCGGCCCTGACGCTCACCGTCGGGTTCGGTCTCGGTGCGGCCGTCGCCGGGGGCCTGGCCCAGTGGGGCCCGGCGCCGACCCTGCTGCCGTACGGCGTCCAGCTGGTGCTCGCGCTGCTCGCCGCGGTACCGCTCGCGCGGAGCCCGGAGACGCGCCCGGCCGGTGCGATACCGCGGCACCCGTTCCGCGAGGAGCTGTCGCTGCCCCCGCAGAGCCGCGCGCGCTTCCGGCGCGTCGTGGTGCCGATGGCGCCCTGGGTCTTCGGGGCGCCGGCGCTCGCCTTCGTGGTGGGCCCCGCCCTGGTGGCCGACCGCACCGGCTCCTACCGGATCGCGTACGCCGCCCTGGCCGCCGTCGTCACCCTGGCCTGCGGTGCCGGGGTCCAGCCCTTCGTGCCCCGCCTCGCGCGCCTCGTCGGCGGCCGGCAGGCGGTGCTCGGCCTGCTCCTGACCGCGGTCGCGACCCTGCTGCTCGCCGTGGACGTGCAGCTCCGCTCGGTCACGCTGGCCCTGGTCGCCGCCGCGCTCCTCGGGACGGCGTACGGGATCTGCATCCTCACCGGGCTGGTCGAGACGCAGGCGCTCGCCGACCCGGAACGGCTGGCCGCACCGACCGGGGTCTACTACTCCCTCATCTACGTCGGCTTCCTGCTCCCGGTGGTGCTCTCCGAGCTGACCCGCGTCGCCCCCGAGCCCGTGCTGCTCGTCGTCGTCGCGGCGGTGTGCGCGGGCTGCGCGGTCGTGGTCGCGCGCGGTTTGCGGACCACCCACCCGGCCTGAGCCGCGGGGTCGCGGAACGACGGCCGGGCGCTCAGCCGCAGGGGACGGGCAGCGGACGCGGCGTGGTCCGGGCGGCGAGCCGGTGTTCCACGAGCCCCTCGAGACCGAGGCCGGCGGGGGCTACGGGGCGCGCCGGGCCGCCTGAACCCTGCGCCGCTCCGCGCCGCTGCCCACAGCGCTCACTGGCCCACCCGGCCGTCGATGCACTCCCGGAGCAGGTCGGCGTGGCCGCAGTGCCGGGCGTACTCCTCCACGAGGTGCACGAGCACCTCGCGCAGGGCGATCGGCTGGTCCGGGTCGAGCGAGACGGTGCCCAGGTCGGGGGTCGCCGCGACGAAGGCGTCCGTGTCGGCGCACGCCTGCTCCCACCGGCGCCACGCGTCCGCGACGACCTCCGGGTCGCCCACGGCGCCGTGGAAGTCGCCGTCGCGGTCCTCGGGGGTGCTGTACGGCCGCTCGACCCGCTCGCCGCGCATCGTGCGCACGGTCCAGAGCAGCTCCACCTCCCCGAGGTGCCGGACCAGGCCGAGCAGGGACATCGTCGAGGGCGGCACCGAGCGCCGGGCCAGCTGCTCCGGCGTCAGGCCGTCGCACTTCATCCGCAGGGTGTGGCGGTACACCCGCAGGTAGTCGAGGAGGGTGTCGCGCTCCCCCTCGAGCGGGGCACCGGTGTCGCGCGGATCGTCGGCCGGGTCGACCCACATGTCGGCGTACGTGGTCGCCTGGGACCACCGCTCGGGCTGCGTCGTCACCCGGCGATCCTGGTCCGGCCGCGCACCGGTGTCGAGGACGAAACGCCTGGGCACCGACTTTGTCAGACCTTGAGATTGAGATCACAGGGAACTGAATCTTCCCGGGCTTGGCGCTCAGGGTGCCGCCTCCGGTACTGTACGAAGCGGCTGGGGGGGTCACGAAAAAGGCGTCCACTGCCCGGGGGGCTGAGGGACCAAGTCCGGCACCGCACCAGCGGTGCCCCGACGGAAGGCTCTATGAGCGCGTTGTCCGTGCCTCTGCGCCGCTTTGCGGACACGCACGAGCCGATGCCCCTGACCGGGTCGGCCTCCTCCCCCGCCAGCATGCTCGACGAGATCCCTCGTGGTGCGAAGGTCCTCTGGGTGACCTCCACCGGTGGCCACCTCGCCGAGCTCAACCTGATCGCCGAGCGCATCCAGCCGTCCGCCGGATCGCGCTGGGTCACCTTCGAGACGGCCCAGAGCATCGACGCGCTCCAGGACCGCCCTCACCTGTTCGTCGACTACGTGTCGCCGCGTGACGTCCGGGCCGCCGTGCGCGCCGCCCGCAAGGTGCTGCCGCTGCTGCGCCGCGAGCGCTTCGACGCCTGCGTGAGCACCGGCGCCGGCGTCGCCGCGACGATCCTGCCGCTGGCGGCCTGGACCGGCATCCCCACGTACTACGTCGAGAGCCTCGCCCGCCCGCACGGCCCGTCCACCACCGGTCGGATCCTGGCCCACGTGCCCCGGGTCCGCACCGCCACGCAGTACGCCTCCTGGGCGGACTCGCGGTGGTCGTACGCCGGCAGCATCCTCCAGGACTGGAGCGTCGAGCAGGGCCCGGTGAAGGAGGGTCCGCTCAAGATCCTCGTCACCCTGGGCACGATCGCGCCCTACCGCTTCGACCGCGCCGTCGACGCCGTGCTCTCCATGCTCGGCCCGCAGGACGAGGTCGTCTGGCAGCTCGGCTCCACGACCCGCACCGACCTGCCCGGCGAGGTCCACGACCAGGTGAGCGTCGAGCGTCTGACCGCGCTGTCGAGCGCCGCGGACGTCGTCGTCGCCCACAGCGGCGTCGGGTCGGTCCTGCAGCAGTTCAGCCTGGGCAAGAGCCCGGTGCTGGCGGTGCGCCGCTCCGCCCACCAGGAGCACGTGGACGACCACCAGACCGGTCTGGCTGAGACGCTGTCCGCCCACGGGCTCGCCGGCGTCCTCGACCTGGACCGGCCGTCGCGTCAGCTGCTGCTCGAGGCCGCGTCCCGCACGGTCGTCCCGCCGCCCTCGTTCTGCTCGGACCTCGAGCTCGAGCCCGGAGCCACGGCCGACCGGTCCTAGACCGACCCGTCCCCGGCGGTCGCGAGGCCGTCGGGGGCGAGCACCCCGACCACCCGCGCCACGGCGTCGGTGATCGCCTCGTAGGCCCGCGCGTACGCCGCCTCGTCCCGCCCGTAGGGGTCCGCGATGTCGTCGACCCGCGGGTCGGTGACGAAGCGACGCTGGGCGGCCGCCGCGGGCAGCGCCCGCCGCAGCCTCTCCCCGAGCGTCCCCGACCCCGGGTCCCCCAGGGCCTCCGGGTCCACGTCCCCGAGCAGCCGCGCGAGCTCGCGCAGCGTGAAGGCGCGCTTCACGGCGGCGGGCGCAAGGGCGACCGTGGCGCCGCGCTGGCGCCGGCTCATGGTCAGCACGAGGTCCGCGGCCCTGACCTGGTCCGGCCGCAGCTGCCGGGCACGGAACCCGTCCAGCCCGGCCGCCCGCTCCCCCAGGAACGCCGTCATCGCGGGCTCCGCCGGAGCGCCGACGACCGCGCGGGTCCCGGCCGAGGTCACCTCGACGTCAGGACCCAGCGCGGCCGCCAGGAGCAGGGCCGCCACGGGCGACCGGCAGATGTTGCCCTCGCACACGACGAGGACGCGGAAGGGGCCGTCGCCGGCCCCTCCCGTCGTGCTCTGCTGATGCTGCGTGGTCACCCGCGGGCGGCGGGCTCGATCTCCTTGTCCGCGTCGCGGGGGAGCTTGCCCTCGGCGCGGCGCGGCGGCTTCGGGGCGACCGTGGCCTGGTCGGAGCGCTGCATGTAGGTGTAGCCGTACTCGTACGGGCCGAAGTTGTGCGGTGCGACCTTGTTGAGCACGATGCCGGCGACGTTGACGCCGGCGGTGGTGAGCGACTCGAGCGCCCCGCGGAGCTGCGAGCGGTGGAGCCGGTCGGCGCCGACCACGACGAGCGTGGTCCCGGCCAGGCGGCCGAGGATCGCGCCGTCGGTGACGGGCAGCAGCGGCGGGCTGTCCAGGATGACCATGTCGAAGCGCTCGGTGAGCTGGTCGAGCAGGTCGGCCATGGCGCCCGAGCCGAGCAGCTCGCTCGGGTTCGGGGGGACCTGGCCGGAGGGCAGCACGCGCAGCGAGCTGTCGCCCCAGGGCTGCAGGACGTCGTCGAGCGAGGCCTCGCCGATGAGGACGGTGGTCAGGCCCACCGAACCCTCGATGCCGACGTAGCGGGCGATGCTCGGGCGGCGCAGGTCGGCGTCGACGAGGACGACGTTCAGGCCCGCGTCGGACAGCGAGGCGGCCAGGTTGAGCGCCGCGGTCGACTTGCCCTCGCCCGGGATCGACGAGGTGACGACGACGGAGCGCGAGTGCTCGGCCGCCTCGACGAACTGCAGGTTGGTGCGCAGGCGACGGACCGCCTCGGAGCGGACGCTCAGCGGGTCGTCGCGGATGACGACCGGGTGGGCCGCCGCGTCGGAGTCGAAGGGCACGACGCCCAGGACCGGGACGCTGGTGACCTGCTCGAGGTCGACCTCGTTGCGGACCTTGGTGTCCAGCAGGCGGCGCAGGATCGCGACGGCGACACCGAGCAGCAGGCCGAGGATCAGGCCGGCGGCCAGGTTGCGCAGGATGTTCGGCGACGAGGGGTCGCTGGGCACCTGGGCCGGCGCGAGGATCGTGGCCTTCACGGACTGCGAGCCGTCCTGGCGCCGCGGCGACAGGTCGCTGGTCACCGAGGAGAGCCGCTGGCCGACCGCGTTGGCGATCTGCGCGGAACGGTTGGCGTCCGAGTCGGTGACCGTGACCTGGATGATCACGGTGTCGGTGGGCGCGAAGGCCGAGACCTTCGTCGCGAGCTGCGCGGGCGTCTGCTGCAGGCCCAGCTGGTCGATGACCGGCTGCAGGACCAGCGGCGAGGTCGCGACCTGCGCGTACGAGGTCAGCTGCGCCTCGGCGAAGGTCGAGCCCTGCGCGAGGTCGCTGCCGGACTGGGCGCCCTGCACACCGAAGAAGAGACGGGTCGACGCGGTGTACTTGGGCGTCAGGGCGAAGGTGATCGCCGCCGTCACGGCCAGGGTGGCGAGCGTGATGACCAGGATGCTGATCCACCGCCGCTGCAGGACCTTGAGGTAGCCGCGCAAATCCATACGTAGAAGCCTTTCGTGGGCACCAGGGGATGGTGTCGGGCGAAAGTCTGTCACAGCCGCACCCCCACGAGGGCCGTCTCGGAGGCACGGGCGGTGGCCGACGTATACACCTAGGCCCCGGCCCCGCGTCCGGAGGGCCGTCCCGCCCGGGTACGCGTGACCGATCTCTCAACTTCGCCGGCATCCGTGCCACGTGGTTAAATCCTGCCGGGAGTGGTGTCCGGCGCGACCAGCGCGCCGGCCTCGTCGACGAGGTGCCACGCCGGTCCCGCCGAGAGGCACGGACGTCCGCGCGAGCGCTCGTCGTCCGTCCCCGTCGGCACCGAGCACGACCGGCAGCAACCCCAGCTCAGCCCTCACCACCCCCGAGCGCGGACCGCGTACGAGGCGCCGGCAGGATCAGCGGCGCCGGACGTCGGCCGCACGACCGTCACGCGAACGACCGTGACCGAAAGGACGAGCGTGCCCGACCCTTCGGCACCCCCCGCCCACGTCGACCGCCTGATCGTCCACCAGTTCGACCCCGCGCGCTCGTCGCCCGGCGGCATCGACACGTGCCTGCGCGGCATGTGCCGCTACCTGCCCGAGGGTCTCGACGTCGCCGTGGTCGGCGTGGACACCGGCATCGGCCACCCCGGCCGCGTGCTCGGTCGCTGGGAGCGCCACGACCTCGGCGACGGGCGTCCCTTCTGGTTCCTCCCGGTCGCCGCGCTCGACCCGGCCGACGGCTCGCGCCGCGTCCCGCACTCGCTGCGGCTGATGGCCGGCGCCGCCCGGTTCCGCGGCAAGCTCCCGGTCGCGGACATCGTGCAGGTGCACGGGCTGAACTCGGCCATCGCGCTGCGCGCGCTGCTCCGCCGCCCGCAGGCCTACTTCATCCACACGCAGGAGCAGGGCCTCACGGGCCGGACCTCGGACTCCTTCTGGCGCTTCGCCGGCGACGCCCACGGCGCGCTCGAGCGGCGCACGGTGGGCGCGGCCAAGGACGTCGTCGTGTTCAACGAGGAGTACTCCGGGGTCGTCCGCACCTGGAACCCCCGCGCCCGCTTCTCCCCCACGTGGTTCGACCCGGCGCTCATCACGAACCTGCCCGACGACCAGCGCGACCCGCACCAGGTGATCTGGGTCGGTCGGCTGGAGGTGCCGAAGGACCCGGCGCTGGCGGTCTCCGCCTTCACCGCGCTCGTCGACGCCGACCCCGAGGAGCCCTGGAAGCTCGACCTCCTCGGCCAGGGCACCCTGCTGGAGCAGGTGCGCGCCCAGGTCGACGCGCTGCACCCGAGCATCGCCGGCCGCATCACCGTCGCCGGCCGGGTCGCCCCGGCCGAGGTCGCGCAGCGGATGGGTTCCGCGGGCGTCTTCCTGATGACGTCGCACCCGGGCTACGAGGGCTACCCCCGCGTGCTCGTCGAGGCGATGGCGTCCGGGCTGCCCTCGGTCGTCACGGACGGCTCCGACACCGGCGGCCTCGTGGTCGACGGCCGTACGGGCTTCGTCTGCGACCGCGACCCCGCCGAGCTCGCCGGCCGGGTCCGCGAGGCGGCCGGCCTCGACCGCGACCAGGTGCGCGCGGCCGTCGAGGACAAGAGCGCCCCGGTGCTCATCGAACGCATCTACGACGTCACGGTCGCCTGACCCGTACGTCCTGCACCACCCACGCCCCCGCAGTCTGAAGTGAGGAACCCCCGATGAGAGCACTCGTGACCGGCGTCGCCGGTTTCGTGGGCAGCACCCTGGCCAAGCAGCTCCTGAGCGAAGGCCACGAGGTCGTCGGCATCGACGTCCTGACCGACTACTACGAGGTCTCGATCAAGCGCGGCAACCTCGCGTCGATCCCGGAGACCGGCTTCACCTTCGTCCAGGCCGACCTCAACACCGTCGACCTGGCCGGCCTGCTCGCCGACATCGACTGGGTCTTCCACCAGGCGGGCCAGCCGGGCGTGCGGATGTCGTGGGGCAAGGACTTCGCCGTCTACGTCCGGCAGAACATCGAGGCCACCCAGCGCCTGCTCGAGGCGGCCAAGGACGCCCCGCGGCTCAAGCGGCTCGTCTACGCCTCGTCCTCGTCGATCTACGGCAACGCGGAGCGCTACCCCACGTCCGAGGACGACCGCCCGCAGCCGGTGAGCCCGTACGGCGTCACCAAGCTCGCGGCGGAGCACCTCTGCTCGCTGTACGCCTCGAACTTCGGCGTCCCGACGGTCTCGCTGCGCTACTTCACGGTCTACGGCCCGGGCCAGCGCACGGACATGGCGTTCACGCGGTTCGTCCGCGCCGCCGTGCTCGACGAGCTCATCTCGATCTACGGCACCGGCGAGCAGATCCGGGACTTCACCTACGTCGAGGACGTCGTCGCGGCGAACATCGCGGCCGCCTCGACCGACGGCGTCCCGCCCGGCACCGTGCTGAACGTGGCCGGCGGCTCCAACGTCTCGGTGCTCGACACCCTGCGGATCATCTCCGACCTCAACGGCAAGCCGCTGCGGGTGGAGCACACCGAGTCGGTCAAGGGCGACGTGTTCCGGACCGGCGGCGACACCGCCAAGATCGCGCGGGTGCTCGGCTGGAAGCCGACCGTGACGATCGAGGAGGGCCTCGCGCGCCACCTGGACTGGGCGAAGAAGACGTTCGGCCCCCAGGCATGACGGTCACGCCCGAGGGCGGCCTGCGCGTCGGCATCCTGCTGCCGAGCCTGAGCGGCGGCGGCGCCGAGTTCGTCGCCGTCCAGTGGGCAGAGCACCTGGCCCGCAACGGTCACCACCCCACGTTGCTGACGACCCACGAGCCCGACGCCACGCACCCCGACGTGCCCGTCGTCGCGCTGACCGCGTCGTCGTTCCCGGCCCGGGTGCGCGCGCTGCGCAGCCACGTGTCCGGCGCCGGCTACGACGTCCTCATGGGCCTCATGCCGCACTGGAACCTGCTGGTCCTGATGGCGACCCGCGGCCTGTCCGGTGCGCCGAGGACGATCATCAGCGGCCGCAACGTGGAGGCCCCGCTGCGGCGCATCCACGGCCTGTCCTACAAGGTCGAGCTGGGGCTGGCGCACCGCCTCTACCGCCACGCGGACGCCTACGTGGCGATCTCGCACCCGGTGGCCGCCGAGGCCGCCGGCACGTACGGGCTGGACCCCGACCGGGTCTGGGTCGTGCCGAACCCCGCGACCGGCAAGGACCCGGCACGCTCCGCGGCCGCCCGCGAGGCCGCCGGTCCGGGCGACGCCGGCAGCGTCACGCTGACCATCCCGGCCCGACTGGTTCCGCAGAAACGGCCGCTGCTCGCGATCGAGACCGCCGCCCTGCTGCGCGAGCGCGACGGCCTGGACGCCAAGGTCGACTTCTTCGGCAAGGGCCCGCTCGAGGCCGAGGTGCGCAGCACCGCGGAGCGCCTGGGCGTCCCGGTGACGTTCCGGGGGTGGGTCACGAGCTGGTTCGACGAGGCCGAGCCCGACGCGGTCGTGCTGCTCACCTCCGCGGCCGAAGGCTTCGCGAACGTCCTCGTCGAGGCCGCCGCCGCCGGGATCCCGAGCGTGGCCTCCTCGCGCGCCCTCGGCGTCGCCGACGCGATCGTCCCGCACGTGACGGGCGAGTTCGCGATCGGCTCCGAGCCCGCCGACTACGCCGACGCGATCCTCCGCGCCCGGAGCCTCGCCCCCGTCTCCGCCCCCGCGTGGCTCGAGCGGTTCTCCCCCGGCGAGAGCGGCGCCGCCCTCCTGCACGTCCTGAGGCACATCACCCGCTAGCTCGTCCGCGGATTCACAGACAGAGGCGCAGGAGAGGGCTGCGCACGCGAGTGCGCACCCCGTCCCCAGGTCGGCGTCGAGTGGCGCCACCCGGCACGCGTACGCGGCGTGTCGCGCGTCCAGTGGCGCCACCGGTCACACACCGCGCCGAGCGGTACCCCATCCCGGTCGACAGGGTCCGTGAACCGGGAACACGTACCGCTCGCGACACGGGGAGCGTGCTTGTTCGTTGGTGTCCTCTTGTCTGTCAGCTCGTGCCTGGTGGCGCCAGGGGACACGCGTACGAGGTCGTCGCGTGACTTGTGGCACGACCGGTCACACACCATGCCGACCGGTACCCCATCCCGCTCCCCCGACCCCGCCAACCGGGAACACGTACCGCTCGCGCCGACGAGCTCACTCGCGTGGCACGCACTCGCTCGTTGGTGCGCTCTTGTCGGTCAACTCAAACAACCGCGCGAGTGGCGCCAACGGGCACGCGTACGAGGCGTGTCGCGCGCCGAGTGGCGCCACCGGTCACCCAAACCCTCGACCGGTACCCCATCCCGGTCACCAGACCCCGCGAACCGGGAACACGTACCGCTCGCGCCGACGAGCTCACTCGCGAAGCACCCACTCGCTCGTTGGTGCGCTCTTGTCGGTCAACTCGAACAACCGCGCGAGTGGCGCCAACCGTCACGCGTACGCGGCGTGTCGCTCGTCGAGTGGCGCCACTCGACGCGCGGCTGGGGAGGGAGGGCGCGCAGCCAGGGCACGTGTCCTCCCTTGCTGAGCCTTGTCCTCGTCCTGGTTCTCCGGCGGGGAGCCGCAGCCTCAGGCCCCCTGAACCAGCTTTCTCGCGATCCCGTACAGGCGCTCCCCGTAGGCCTGGGGGGAGAAGCGTTCGGCGACGTCGGCCTGCGCGGCCTCGCCGAGGCGGGCGCGGAGGTCGGCGTCGCTGACGGCCGCGTTGATCGCGTCGGCGAGCGCGGCCGGGTCGTCGGCGGGGGGCACGAGGCCGGTGACGTCGGGCCGGACGTGGTCGAGCACGCCGGGCGCCTCCGGAACCACCACGGTCTGGCCGAGCCCCATGGCGCCGAGGTAGGTCTTCTGGCCGCCGCTGCGGAGCGCGTCGGGGACGAGCGGGACGACCGCGACGGCCGTGCTCACCGCGAGCCGGAGGAACTCCTCCCCCGACACCGGGCCGGCGATCACGTTCGCGGGAAGCCGGTCGGGCACGGGGAGCCGGGTGGCGATGCGTACGGTCCCCCGCACGGCCTCGGCCGCCTCGAGCAGGGGTCGGTAGTCGCGCAAGGAGTCCCCGCCCGCGAACACCAGCGCGTCGGTCCCCTCCCCGGCCCCGGCACCCGCTGCGGGGAGGGCGTCGCGCGCCGCCTGCAGCGCACCGAGGTTGCTGGCCCAGTAGGGCGTGACGTGCACGTTCGCGGGGTCGATGCCCCAGAAGCCCGGGAAGGCGCGACCCTCCTCGCTCGACAGCACGCAGCAGTGGATGTTCGGGGCGCGGAGCCGTCCGATGGCGAGCTTCGTAGTTCGCCGGAGGTGCCGGGCGGGGCGGTCGACGGCGACGGGGCGCTCGGCGCGCAGCAGGCGGTCGAAGGCCCGGCTCCCCGGTTCCCACGTGCAGTCGGCGAGGACGACGGGACGGTCGGGGTACCTCGACGCGAACGTGCGGGCCGCGATCAGCTGGTCGTAGCGGGTGCCGATCGAGACCGAGCCGCTGAGCACCACGGCGTCGGCGTCCTTGGCGCGCTCCAGCCAGGCCGACAGCCGGCCGCGGAGCGAGCGTCCGCCGGACGCCATCCGGTGGTGGACGACGTCGTCGCCCGGCACCGTCGAGGTGCTGAGGATCTGCATGGGGTCCCGTCCGTCGTGGGCGGCCGGCCCGGGCCCGTGCACCCGGCCCGCGCGCCGGCCCTGGCGCGCTGACGATACCGAACCGGCGTGGTCGGGGCGACTCGTCGACCCGTCCCTCAGCCGACCATGCCTTCTGAACGTCGATCCCCAGGCTTCGGGCCCAGATGTCGCCCGCGTGGGTCTTGACGGCTGAGAATGTCCGTGGAGACCATTCTGAGAACGGTTGAGAAAAACCCCGTCTAAGGCCCGCTGGCACCGGTGTCCCTGAGGACTTCCGGGAAAGCCTGAAGAATTCTTCAGACATGAGCGCGCCTTTGAACCTGAGCCGCGGGCTCATTCCTGAATTCTAGAAAATTCAGCCAATCCGCTCGACCGCTCCTGCCTACGATCTGCGTGCTGGCTAGGAAAGCCCCTCCGGAAGGGGGCGGAACGAGCCCTCGGGGGAACGTCATCTCGGTCATGAGCCGATCCATCGGCTCGGTCTTCGAAAGGCCCCCCTCATGCGCTCCGCTTCTGTTGGCCTGCCCTCCATCGCCGCCGGTGCACGGATCGCGTGCACGAGCACCGTCGCCGCGTTCGCCGTGGTGGCCGGCGTGCTGGTTCCCGTCCAGGCCCAGGCGGCGGACACCGGGGTGCTTCCCGGCCGGTACGAGAACACCGCGCCGGCGATCGCCTACACCGGGGCCTGGACCACCGCGACGTCGTCCTCCGACTCGGCGGGTTCCTACGCCACCCTGAACGCCGACGGCTCGGCGTCCATCTCCTTCTCAGGCACCGGCCTCACCTGGTCGACGCGGGTGAACAACTTCTCCGGCATCGCCGACGTCTACATCGACGGGGTCAAGAAGGCGAGCGTCGACCTCTACTCCGCGACCAGCAAGACCAAGCAGGCGGTCTACTCCGTGACCGGGCTCGCCGACGGGACCCACACGCTGAAGATCGTGCGGACCGGCACCAAGAACGACAGCTCCACCGGCCGGAACGTCACCATCGACTACCTCGACGTCGTGGACGGCAACGCCCCCTCGGTCCCGACCGGCGTCGCCGCGGCCAAGGAGGCCACCGGCGCCCGGGTCACCTGGACCGCGAGCCCGGAGGCGGACGTCGACGGCTACAACGTCTACCGCGCCACCGGCTCGGGCGCCTACAGCAAGATCACCACCGACGAGGTGACCGGGACCGGCTACCTGGACGACGGCCTCACGGTCGGCACCGCCTACAGCTACCAGGTCAGCGCCGTCGACCGTGCCGGCAACGAGTCGGCCCGCAGCACCGCCGTCACCTACACCCCGGCCGCGCCGGTCCCGACGCCCACCCCGACGCCGACCCCGACCCCGACCGCCAGCCCCACCCCAACACCGACGGCAACG
>NZ_BAAAYR010000001.1:1696983-1744008 GCF_039536445.1 Microlunatus spumicola
GCCGACCCCGACCGCCACGCCGACCCCCACCCCCACGAACGCGGTGGGCCAGGGCACGTACGAGAACGACGACCCGGCGGTCACGCTCAACGGCACCTGGACGAAGACGGCCTCCAACCAGGACTCGGGCGGCTCGACCAGCGCCCTCAGCACCGCCGGCTACGCCGAGCTCACCTTCAGCACCTCCGGCGTCCGCTGGATCACCCGGCTCAACAGCTACTCGGGCATCGCGGACGTCTACCTCGACGGCGTCAAGAAGGCCAGCGTCGACCTCTACTCCTCGACCACCAAGGTCCAGCAGGTCGCGTACGAGGTCACCGGCCTGCCCGAGGTCCCGCACACCATCCGGATCGTGCGCACCGGCACCAAGAACCCGGGCTCCAGCAGCCCGAACATCGCCCTCGACGCCTTCGTCGCCCCCGACGTCCACGCCCCGGCGGCCCCCCTCGGCCTCACCACCACCGGAACCGGACCCAAGGTGAACCTGGGCTGGACCGCGAGCCCGGAGCCCGACCTCGCCGGCTACAACGTCTACCGCGCCACCGGCACCGGCACCTTCACCAAGATCAGCACCGGCCTGGTCACCACCCCGACCTTCGCCGACGACGGGCTCGTCCCGGGGACCGCGTACGCCTACCAGGTCAGCGCCGTCGACACGGCCGGCCTCGAGTCCGAGCGCAGCGCCGTCGCGGGCCTGACCACGAGCATCAACGCGGTGGGCCAGGGCACGTACGAGAACGACGACGCGGCCGTGACGCTGAGCGGCACCTGGACCAAGACCGCCTCGGCCTCCGACTCGGGCGGCTCGACCAGCAGCCTGAGCGGCGCCGGCTACGCCGAGCTCTCCTTCAGGACCTCGGGCATCCGCTGGGTCACCCGGACCAACACCTACTCCGGGATGGCCGACGTCTACCTCGACGGCGTCAAGAAGACGACCGTCGACCTCTACTCCTCCGCCACCAAGACGCAGCAGGTCGTCTACGAGGTCGCGGGTCTGCCGGAGACGCCGCACACCATCCGGATCGTCCGCACCGGCACCAAGAACGCCAGCTCCACCAGCACCGCGATCATGCTCGACGCGTTCGTCGCGCCGGACATCTACCCGCCGGCCGCGCCCGCCGGGCTCGGCTCCAGCGCCGACGGCACCAAGGTCACGCTGGGCTGGACCCCGGGCACCGAGCCGGACCTCGCGGGCTACAACGTCTACCGCGCCACCGGCACGGGCACCTACACCAAGATCAACACGGGCCTCGTCACCGGCGCCACCTACCTCGACGACACCGCCGCCCCGGGCACCGCGTACGCCTACCAGGTCACCGCCGTCGACACCTCGGGCCTCGAGTCGGTCCGCAGCACCGTCACCGGCCTGACCACGACGATCACCCCGGTCGGCCAGGGCACCTACGAGAACGACGACCCGGCCGTCACCCTGAACGGCGCCTGGACCAAGACCGCCTCCAACCAGGACTCGGGCGGCTCGACCAGCAGCCTCGCGGGCACCGGCTACGCCGAGCTCTCGTTCAACACCTCCGGCATCCGCTGGATCACCCGCTACAACACCTACTCCGGCATCGCCGACGTCTACGTCGACGGCGTCAAGAAGGCCACGGTCGACCTCTACTCCTCGGCCACCAAGACCCAGCAGGTCGCGTACGAGATCACCGGCCTGCCGGAGACGCCGCACACCATCCGGATCGTCCGCACCGGCACCAAGAACGCCAGCTCCACCAGCAACGCGATCATGGTCGACGCCTTCGTCGCGCCGGACATCCACGCACCGTCCGCCCCCGCCGGCCTGCAGTCCAGCCTCTCGGGCGCCGACGTGAACCTCACCTGGAGCGCGAACCCGGAGCCGGACGTCGCGTCCTACCGCGTCTTCCGCCTGGGCGGCACCACCACCACCCGGACGCAGGTCGGCACCACCACGGCCGACGTGCAGAGCTTCACGGACAAGGCCCGCCGACCCGGCGTGACCTACACCTACGACGTCGTCGCGGTGGACACCTCCGGCAACGCCTCCGACGCCTCCGACACCACGACGCTGACCCTGCCGATCGAGGCCCAGCCCGCCGGCGTCTACGAGAACGACGCGGACGCCGTGACGCTGAACGGCCCCTGGTCGGTCGTGTCCTCGAACATGGACTCGGGCGGCGGCTACTCCACCCTGAACGCGGCCGGCTACGCCGAGATCTCGTTCACCACGAGCGGCATCCGCTGGGTCTCCCGCACCAACACCTACTCCGGCATCGCCGACGTCTACCTCGACGGGGTCAAGAAGGCGAGCGTCGACCTCTACTCGGCCACCACGAAGTACCAGCAGGTCGTCTTCGAGGCGAGCGGGCTCACCGAGACCCCGCACACCCTGCGGATCGTCCGGACGAACACCAAGAACGCCGGCTCCACCAGCACGGCGATCATGCTCGACGCCTTCGTCGCGCCGGACATCTACCCGCCGGCCGCCCCGCTGGACCCGGTGGCCGCCCCCGGCCGGGGCAACGCGCTGCTGGGCTGGGACGCGAGCCCGGAGAGCGACGTCGTCGGCTACCGCGTCTACCGCGCCCTCGCCGACGGCCCGATGACCGCCGTCACCTCGGCGCCGGTCACCGGCACCACGTACAGCGACGACGGCCTGCAGCCGGGCGCCACGTACCACTACCAGGTCACCGCGCTCGACGCGATGGGCAACGAGTCGCCGCAGTCGACGGTCGCCGACGTCACCGTCACGATGAAGGCCGTCCCGGCCGGCGTCTACGAGGACGACGACTCCGACGACATCCTCTTCAACGGGGCCTGGAGCCGGACGGCCTCGACCGGTGCGGGCACCGACAGCGGCAGCTCCTTCTCCACCCTGAACGCCGACGGCTACGCGGAGATGTCCTTCTCCACGAGCGGCATCCGCTGGCTGGCCCGGACCAACAGCTCCTCCGGCCTGGCCGACGTCTACATCGACGGGGTCAAGCAGACGACGGTCGACCTCTACTCCTCCACCACCAAGTACGCCCAGAACGTCTTCGAGGTCACCGGCCTCACCGAGACGGGCCACACCATCCGCATCGTCCGGACCGGCAACAAGAACGCCGACTCCGTGGGCCGCAACATCACGCTCGACGCCCTGGTGGCCCCGGACATCTACGCCCCCGGCGTCCCGACGGCCCTCAAGGCGACCGGGACCCGGACCGGCGCCAAGCTGACCTGGACGAAGAGCACGGCGGACGACGTCGCGAGCTACCGCATCTTCCGGCGCGGCACCGGCTCGACCACCGACGTCCTGGTCGGCACGACCACGGCGGACGCGACCTCCTTCGCCGACGTCGGCCTCGCCGACGGGGGCAGCTACACCTGGAGCGTCGTGGCCCGCGACACGTGGGGCAACGACTCCATCGCCTCGCTGCCGACCTCGTTCACCAACGGTGGCGACCCGTACGCGGCCTTCCCGCAGCGCTACGCCACCTGCCCGACCGCCACGGTCACCGTCTCCACCCGGGCCCAGCTGCTCTCGGCGGTCGCGTCGGCGACGGCCGGGACCGTGATCCGGCTCAACCCGGGGACGTACGGCGCCAACATCGACGTCGCCGCCAACGGGACGCCCGACAAGCCGGTCTGGATCTGCGGGCCGCGCACCGCGGTGATCGACAACGCCGACACCACCAAGGGCTACGGGTTCCGCGTCAACGGGGCGTCCAACCTGGTGATCGCGGGGATGACCGTCCGCAACGTGCAGAAGGGCGTGGCCGTCCTCTACAGCAAGGCGGTCACCGTCGCCGACCTCCGGGTCGAGACCATCGGCGACGAGGCCATCCACCTCAAGAACCAGACGACCGACAGCACCGTGATCGGCAACTCCATCTCGACCACGGGCCTCAACGCCGCGGGCTACGGGGAGGGCGTCTACATCGGCACCGCCGAGGGCAACTGGTGCCTCTACAACAGCTGCGCACCGGACACCAGCGACCGCAACCTCGTCGCCTTCAACGACATCAGCGGCACGACCGCCGAGCCGATGGAGGCCAAGGCCGGCACCAGCGACGGCACGATGTGGAAGAACACCCTCGACGGCGCGGCGATCACCTCGACCGACACCGACAGCCTCGTCCAGGTGATGGGCAACGGCTGGGTCGTCGCCGGCAACAAGGGGACCCACGCCCCCGAGGACGCCATCCAGGTCTGGAACACCACGGCGGGCTACGGCCAGAACAACATCGTCTACGGCAACGCCATCGCCGACGCCCTGCCGGGCTACGCGGTCCGGATGCCCTTCAACGACGGCGGGAACGTGGTCGGCTGCGACAACGCCGCCCCGGCAGCCTCGCTCGGGATGAGCAACAAGAGCTGCCAGAACTGACCCCGGACCGGCCGGGGCGTCCCGTCGGGGGAACCGCCCCAGGGCCCGGCCGGACCGGTGCGGACGCCGGCACCGGCGCAGGTCTCCTGCGCTAGTGTCGGCGTCTCGCCACGCCCCCGCCCGTCGTCCCCCGCACCCCCAGGAGCACCGTGCCCAGTCTCGTCAGACGGCTCCCCCGGTGGTGGCGGTGGCGGGCCCTCAGCCGGATCAAGGGCCCGGTCGAGGCCGCCCGCGAGCTCGGCGTCACCATCGGCGAGGGCTGCCGGATCTACTCCCTCCAGATCAGCTCGGAGTGGGAGCTGCTGACGATCGGCAACCGGGTCACGGTGTCGAGCGACGTCACCTTCATCACCCACGACGGGGTCGGCTGGCTGTTCCCGGACGAGCAGGGCCGCCGGCACTACTGGCTGGCGCGGATCGAGATCGGGGACGACGTGTTCGTCGGGGCCGGGTCGACGATCATGCCCGGCGTGCGGATCGGGAACCGCTGCGTCGTCGCCGCCGGCTCGGTCGTGACGAAGTCGGTCCCCGACGGTTCCGTGGTCGGCGGCAACCCGGCCAGGATCATCGGCACGTACGACGCCCTGGCCACGAAGGTCGCCGAGTGGCCGACCACCCGGGAGGTGGCTCCGGGCTTCAAGCCCGAGCTGCAGCGGTGATCCTGGCCACAGCCCTCCCGGCGTCGCGCAGGAGGTCGGGCCCGATACCGCGGATCAGGTTGACAGCGCAACCCCCGGGAGCGAGGCTGAGCGCGCAGCGCGGAGCCGCCGACGTCACCGACCGGGCGCCCAGCGGCCCTCGCCGGCCACGGGGCCGGCTGTCCGGCGAGCGCACCTGTCACCGATCGAAGGCCTGACCCATGTCGAACGTCCGCCCTGCGGCTGAAGCGTCCCGGGCCCTCCTGCTGGTCCCCCTCGCGCTCGTCGCGATCGTCGTCGTCGCGCTCGGCACCATCGCCGCGTCGTCGCCCACCCTCACCCTGGCCATCGTCGGCGTCGCCGTCCTCGTCGTCGCCGCGTGCCTGCCCTCCTGGCTGCTGCCCAGCGTCAGCCTCTGGCTCTTCGCGCTCCTGCCGGTCGGCTACCTGATCGGCGTGCCGAACGTCGTGGGCCGGTTCTACACCCCCGCCGTCGTCGTGCTGCTGATCTGGCTCGTCCGGCTCGCCGTCACGCGCGGGCGCCGGTCGTTCGTCCGGTCCCTGCGCTGGCTCGTCCCGGTCTTCGCCGTGCTGCTCGTGCTGTCGTACATCGGCCTGAGCCCGTCGCGCAGCGTGAACTGGCTCATCGTGGTGGCCATCGCCATCGCGCTGCCCGCCGCCCTCGCGCCCGCGATCGACGACCGGACCTCGACCACCCTGCTTCGCTCCTGGTTCGTGCTCGGCATCGGCCTGTCGCTCGTCGCGGTCATCGAGTCCCTGCTGCAGACGAACCCGCTGTCGCCGTACTACAGCTTCGACCAGCACTGGGCGCTCTACCGGGTGAGCACCACGCTCGGCCACCCGCTGATGAACGGCACGTTCTTCTCCATCACGGCCTGCCTCGCGGCGTTCACCATGACCCGCGCGAACGGACCGCGCGGCACGGCGTTCATCTGCTTCGCCGCCTGCGCGCTCGCCGCCGGCCTGACCGGCTCGCGAAGCGGCGTGTACGCCCTGGTCAGCGGCCTCGCGGTCGGCCTGCTCGTCACCCTGGTCTCGGGGCGCACCAGCATCGCCAACAAGCTGCTCGGCATCGTGCTCGGCGTGGTCGCGCTGGTCGTCCTCCCCGCGCTCCCGACCATCGCCGGCCGCGCGGGCAGCGCCGAGGGCGCCGCCTCCAGCCTCTACCGCGACTACGTCGTCCGTCTCGCCGGCCGGCTCTTCCTCGAGCGGCCGATCGTCGGCTACGGACCGGGCAACTCCGCCATCGCGACCGCCCAGTCCGGGGCCGTGCTCCCCCTCGAGAACTCGGTGCTCGGCACCCTGGTCAGCGGTGGCGTCATCGGCACGGCCGCCCTGCTCGTCATGGTCGTGATCGTCATCGTGCGGGTCGCCCGCAGCGGTCGGGCGGACGGCATCGCCGCCATCGCCGCGTACGTCGTCGCCGGCGCCGCCTTCCCGCTGTGGGAGAGCAACCCGGCGGCCCTCGTCGCGGTCGGCCTCATCGTCATCGCGACCAAGGCGAGCGCCCGCGAGCGGCAGACCGACGAGGTGACCGCCTCCGGGCTGCGCGCGCCCGGGCTGGCGGAGGCCGTACGCGCGCCGCGAGGAGCCCGGCCGTTGACCACGCCCGTCGCCGCGCGGGTGCGCTGACCGATGATCTCGACGCACGCCGACTACGAGCGCTACCTGCGCGACGACCTCACGGCCGCCGGGCTGTCCCGCTGGACGTTCGTGCAGCGGTTCCGTCGGCCGGAGGTCCACTACCTGCGGGTGCTCCGGCGGGTGGAGCTCCTCCTCGCGCAGCCCGGCATCGTCGCGCGGGTCCAGCGGTCCTGGCACCGCTGGCACCTCCTGCGCCTGTCGACCCGGCTCGGGCTGACCATCCCGCCCAACGTCTTCGGACCGGGCCTCGGCATCGCCCACTACGGCAGCATCGTCGTGCACTCGCGGGCCAAGGTCGGTGCCTGGTGCCGGATCAACTCGGCGACGAACATCGGCCTCAGCCCGAGCGGCGTGCCCACCATCGGGGACTACTGCTACATCGCCCCCGGCGCCGTGATCTACGGCGGCATCACCATCGGTGACCGGGTCGTCGTCGGCGCGAACGCCGTCGTCGGGCGCGACGTGCCCGACGGCGTGACCGTGGCCGGTGCCCCCGCCCGGGTCGTCTCCCAGGCGGACTCGGCCGTGATGATGCCCGACTTCGTCCCCGTGCCGCGCCCCACCCAGCCATGAGCGCGGCGACGCCGACGCCGAAGGTGCGGTCCCGCTCGGACGTGCTGACGACGGGCGTCGCGGCGCTGGTCCTCTTCCCCGGCTTCGCGTTCTCCTTCGTCCTGTCCTGGCTCGTCGGGACGTCCCGCAGCGACGAGCTCCTGCTGGCGGCGTCCGTGTCCCTCACGCTCACCAACGTGGTCGGCAACGCGATCGAGGCCAACAGCGTCGCGGAGATGGGCCGCCTCATCGGTCGCGGCACCCCGCCCGGCCGGCAGGTGCTGCGCTCCTACTCGCGCCGGATCTTCCTCTTCGCCCTCGCCACCTGCGTGGCCGTCGGGCTGCCGCTGACCATCGTGTACGCGTTCCGCCGGACCGACCCGTACCAGTTCGCCGCGCTCGCCGGCGTCATGCTGCTGATGGCGCTGGTCGGCGGCGTCTCGAGCGCGTTCTCCGGGCTCAACATCGCCCACGGGCGGGTCGCGCTGCCGATCAGCCTGCAGTCACTGCGCACGGTCGTGCCGATCGTCCTCGTGCTGGCCTGGCCGACCGCCCCGCTGTACGTCTACGCCGCCGGCTTCGTCCTCGGCGAGCTGGTCCGGCTCACCATCCTCTACCGCACCTCCCGGCGCCTCCCCTCCAGCGACGAGGCGTCGACCATCCCGACCCGCGGGCTGGTGTGGCAGTCGGCCTCCGCGCTGACCGCCCAGTCCGGGCCCGTGACGGACCGCATCTTCCTCGCCCGCAGCCCCGTCGGCTCGCTGTCGTCGTACGAGATGGCGGACAAGCTCTTCTTCGCCGCCTCCCAGGTCGTGAACCTCGGCCTCGTCGTCCGCCGCCTCTCCCGCTGGGCCCGGCTCCCCAGCTACGAGCCGGCGGCCGGGCGGGCGATGTTCCGCAAGGACTTCGGCATCCTCCTCGCCGTGAACGTCGCGGTCGGCCTCGTCGGCTCGGGCGTCTGCTTGCTGGCGAGCACGTTCGACTTCCTCCCCTCGCCCTGGCTCCAGGGCCTGCGGTGGGGCGCGATCCTCTTCCTCTCCATGCCGTTCAGCCTCTGCATCTCCTGCGGCGGCCGCATGCTGATCATCGCCCGTCGGCAACGGCTGCTCGTGTGGTTCGCGGCGACGTTCGCCGTGCTGAACGCCCTGGCCGACTGGCTGTTCTTCGTGCTCTTCGGCCCGATCGGCATCCCGATCGCCACCGCCCTCGTACGGCTCATCTCGGCGATCCTCTACCTGATCGTCGTCACCCGGCTCCTCCCCCAGATCATCGGCTCGGACCTCCCGCCCGCGGACAAGGAAGAGACGGAAGCCGCCACGGCCTACGTCGACGCCGAGTCCATCAGCGGCGACCGCGCCTGACGCGCCGCTGACGGCTCGCTTCCTGAGCAGCTGCGCGCCCGGCCGCGACCGGTCAGCCCGACTGCTGGCCCCACGCACGCGCGGTGGGGCGCGGTCGAGCCAAGGTCGCCCACCCGTCCGACCGCAGGTACCGGACGAACCGCACCAACCCGCCCGACCCATCACCGCCGCAGCACCTCGCCCCGCTGCCGGGCGAGGACGCGGACGTTGCGCAGTGGCCGCTGGTCCGGGTCGACCCAGCGCGGTGGCACCCACGCAGGCAGCCCGTCGACCATGAGGCACGTCCAACCCCGACCCGCGAAGTTGTGGTGGTGCCACGCACACAGCAGGGTCAGGTTGTCGAGGTCCGTCGCGCCGCCGTCGACCCACGCGGTGACGTGGTGGCGTTCGCACCACTCCGGTGGTCGGTCGCAGCCGGGGAAGCTGCAGCCGCCGTCACGGGCGACCAGGGCCATCGTCTGCCCGGGTGTGGCGAGGCGGCGGCTGCGGCCGAGCTGGAGGACCACGCCGGTCGGGCTGACCAGGGTCGGGTAGACCTCGGCCTCGTCGGTCAGGTCGACGACTGTTCCGCCGGACAGGACGGTGCCGTCGCTGGTCACGCCCCACCGCCGGCGCGCGACGAGGTCACCCTCGGGGATCGTGACGATCACCGTGCTCGGCGTCCCGCCCGCGTCGGGCAGGGTCCCCGACCGCAGCAGCCGGTCGCAGACCTCTTCCAGCGCGTCGTGGGTGCGCTGTCCGTGGTGTCGGGGATCGTCCTGCTGGACCTCACGCCCGTCGTCCAGCACCACCGTCGTGAGCCGCGGCTTCGCGAGCGGACCTAGGACGGCCCGCAGCTTCGCCCCGACCGGCCCGGTGAGTCGTCCCTCGACCGACCACATCCCGTCGCGCAGCCGCGTGAACGCCAGGTGCCGCCGGTCCTGGTTGAGGTCCTCCTGGGGTCGGGTGCCGTCCGGGTCGATCCGCTCCACGACCTGCTCGGCCAGGGTCCGGAGCTCGCGCGGCGGGAACACCGCCGCGAACTGGGCCAGCAGCCCGTCCGCCGCCTCCAGGTCCGCCGGGTCGAACCCCCGGTGCTCCACCTTCGCCAGCGCCCGCAGGCACACGTCGAGCTGCTCCGGCGACGCCATCCCCGCGCGCTGCACCCCGGCCAACGCCGGACGCAGCGGCTCAAGCGGCTCGCCGGTCATCGCCACCCGCACGCCCAGCGCCTCCGCCGCCCGGACCCGACGGGCCGCCTCACCACGCGAGAGCCGCAGGGCCCACGACAGCTCGGCGGTGACGTTCGGCTGGGTCAGCTTGGCCGGGAGGTTCCGCGCCTCGACGTCGCGGACGACACGGTGGTCGACCAGGGCCAACCCGTTCCGCACGCGCTCCAGGTCCTGCAGGAACCGCACGAACCCCTCGTCGTCCAAGACGTCACACCCGCCCGCCTCCACCGCCTCGACCAGCCCGTCCACAGCGGAGCGGAACGCATCGAGGGCGCGGTCGACCGACGTCGCCTCCCGCTCCTCGACCCCCGCGATCCCCATGAGGCGAACCTACGGACACCCTCTGACAGTTTTCGATCAGGTGTTCGACTCGCTAGGTCGTGCTGCTCCGGGTTCGGCAGGCGCGTCACGACTCGCGCGCCCTTCGACGAGCTCAGGGAACGTGACTGGACTCCTCGAGAAGGTCACAGCACAACGAGAACCGCCCGCCTCCTGAACCCTGCGTACGGGTCCGGGAGACGGGCGGTGCGGTCTCGGTGAGGCTGAGCCCCTAGTAGGCCCCGCTGGACCCGAGGACGGCGGCGACGGTGCGCCAGATGATGACCAGGTCCTGGAAGAGCGACCAGTTCTCGACGTAGTAGAGGTCGAGGCGGACCGACTCCTCCCACGACAGGTCGGAGCGTCCGCTGACCTGCCACAGGCCGGTGATGCCGGGCTTCACGAGGAGCCGGCGGTGCACCATGTCGGAGTAGGTCATGACCTCGTCGCGCAGCGGCGGGCGAGGCCCGACGATGCTCATCTGCCCGGCCAGCACGTTGAAGAGCTGGGGCAGCTCGTCGAGGCTGAAGCGCCGCAGCACCTTGCCCAGCGAGGTGACCCGCGGGTCGTCGCGCATCTTGAACAGCGGCCCGGCGCCCTGGTTGAGGTCCAGGAGGTTCATCCGGACCTTGTCGGCGTCCTGCCGCATCGAGCGGAACTTGAGCATGCCGAACGGCTGCCCGTTCAGGCCGATGCGCTCGGAGCGGTAGAAGACCGGGCCCGGGCTGGTGACCTTGACGAGGATCGCGATGACGATCATCACCGGCGAGAGCAGCGTGACGGCCAGGGCGGCACCGAAGGCGTCGACCGCGTGCTTGCCGAACTTGCCCGCCCCGCGGTACTGCGGCTTGTCCACGTGCAGCAGGGGCAGACCGGCGACCGGTCGCACCTGGAGGCGCGGGCCGGCCACGTCGACGACGCCGGGCGCCACGACCAGGTCGGTGCCGGTGGCCTCGAGCTGCCAGGCCAGGGCCCGCATGCCCTCGTTGCCGAAGAACTCGGTGTTGCTGACCGCGACCATGTCGGCCTGGGTGGCCTCGACGGCGTCGATCACGGTGGACTCGTCGCCGAGCACCGGTACGTGGTGGCCCTCGATGTCCAGGACGCGGCCGGCGTGGCCCCAGCCCGGCTCGCACACGCCGACGACCCGGAAGCCCGCGTTCGGGTCGCGCTCGAAGACCTTGGCCATCGCCACGGCCGCGCGGTGCGACCCGACGACGAGCACGCTCGACAGGTAGCGACGCTGCGCTCGCTGCTTGTGCAGCCAGCTGCGCCACAGCTTGCGCTGGACGAGCAGCAGGATCAGGCCGACCGGGAGGGCGACCAGCAGGTAGCCGCGGGCCAGGTCGAGCTTGAGCAGGTACGCGAGGATCGCGACGGTCCCGAACAGCGCGAACGACGCGTGCGCGATCCGGCGGTACTCCTCCGGGCCGGAACCGACGATGCGGCTCTCCCGGGTGTGGAAGACGCTCAGGGTCAGCGCCCAGAGCACGATGAGGACGACGGAGACCAGCGAGTAGCTGACCAACGAGGCGCGGAGCAGGACGGCGTCACCGGTCACACCGAAGCGGGCCACCTGGGCGGCGACGACGGCGAAGACGATGACGATCAGGTCGCCGACGGCGAGTCGGGCGCGGTAGGCCTCGATCCAGCGCGACGCCGGAGGCACCGTGCTGAAGCCCGTCCGGGCAAGGATGTGATGAGGGGCCAGAGGCCTCGGATCGATCTGGGTCACGTCGGTCAGCGCTTCTCCCCGAAGATGGTGCCCACGAGTCATCCCTAACTCGTGCTGGTCCTCGGACGCACGCACGCGGTGACTCTCGAGCTCCGGGGAAGGCCCGCACCGGCGACAACGAAGTCATCTCCGGCAACGCCCTCACCTTAAAGGAACCTGGGTCACCCCACAAACGTTCTGCCGGTGACGGCCGTCATACGCCTCCGGGCCGCGCCGGTGCCCCCGAGGGACTAGCCTTCGCGTCGTCCTTAGCCTCAGGAAGAACCGGATGGTCCACGTCGTCGCCCTTCTCCACCACGCCCTCGGGCAGCGGTCGGTGGGCTCGACGGCAGGGACCGGGGTGGCGGACCACGAGCGCAGCGACCACGGTGGACGTGGCCGGCGGCGTACGGGACGGGCTCCACGCAGGGTCCTCGCCGCCGTCGTCGGGGTCGCCACGCTCGCACTGGGCACCGCGTGCAGCCCCACGCCGAAGCCGGCCCCCGAGCCGACCTGCGCAATGCCGGACCCCATGCCCGCGCTGGCTCCCGGCAGCCTGACGCTCCCCGCGCAGCCCCGGGTGCTGGTCCTGGGCGACTCGTACACCGAGGGCTACGGCGCCGAGCCGGAGACGAAGGGCTGGGCCTACCTGGTCGGCAAGCCGCTCGGGTGGAAGGTCACGGTCGACGGGATCGGCGGCACCGGCTACCTGAACCCGGGCCCGCACAACGAGGGCAACTACCTCCAGCGGTTGCCCAAGCTGCAGGGTCGTACGTTCGACCTGGTCGTGCTCCAGGGCGGCTCGAACGACCGGGACGCCACCTACCCGGTCCTCCAAGACGCCGTGACGCGGACCATCGACACCGTCCGCGCGGAGTTCCCCGGCACGAAGATCCTCCTGCTCGGTCCCGCGACCCCGTACGGGAAGCCTGACGAGCCGCGCATCACCGCGCAGTGCGTGCTCGCCGGCCACGCGGTCGCCCAGGACCTGCCGTTCGTGGACCCGCTCGGGGAGGCCTGGTTCGTCGACGGCGACGGCGACCGCTACGCCAACCCCGTGAACGGGCACCCGAGCAACGCCGGCTACAAGCGGATCGCCGCTCGCTTCGAGACCGACGTCCGCGTCCTCCTGGGCGAGACCAAGCCCTCCTGAACCCTGGGGCGGCGACCCACGCTAGACCCCGCTCCCCCTCGGCGCCAGACCCGCGAACCGACCGTTGCGGCCCGGCGCCGTGCCCCGCGACCCTGGGGGCTCCGACGGGCACCGACCGGCCAGCCCGGGTGACCGGTCAGCACCGCACCGGCGCCGTCGCCGGCAGGAGGGGGTCCCCGTGACGTACGGGATCATCACCCAGGTCGCCGCGCCCGCCGAGCTGTACGACGGCATGCACCGGCAGCTGCTGGACCACGTGGGCACGGCGGTCGAGGGGCTGCTGCTGCACGTGGCGCGGGCGACGCCGACGGGGTTCCAGATCATCGAGGTCTGGTCGTCGAAGGAGCTGCTCGACCGCTACAACCGCGAGCTCGTCTGGCCCCTGCTCGCCGCGTCCGCCGGCGTGGGCTCCGCGCAGGAGGTCCCGCGGCCGGTCGAGGAGGAGTTCGAGGTGCGGGGCCTGGTCCTGCCCTCGGCCGGGTTGGGGTTCTGACCCGTACGGCTCCGGCGACGCCAAGAAGCAACCCGCCCGAGGTCCTTGACGCGCCCACAGCCGGCTCTTAGTTTGTTGGCCCAACAGACAAAGGAGCCTGTTGTGCTGAACCCTGCCAGACCGACGCTGGCCGATGCGGGTGCATCGGCCGGTCTCCTCGCGGTCCGGCGGCACAACCTGGCCCTGGTCATGGCGCACCTGCGGGCCAGCGGCGCCCGCAGCCGGGCGACCATCGCGGCCGAGACCGGCCTGAACAAGGCCACCGTCTCCAGCCTGGTCGCCGAGCTCGTCGAGCGCGGGCTGGTCGCCGAGGGCGAGACCGAGCGCGGGGCGGTCGGCCGGCCCTCGCAGCAGGTCGACCTGCACGGCGGGGCCTTCTTCACCGTCGGCGCCGAGGTCAACCTCGGCTACCTCGCCGTCGTCGCCCTGAACGTCCGGAGCGAGGTCCTCGCCGAGCGCTGGGTGCCGGTGGCGGCCGACGAGGTCGGCACGCGGGTCGTGCTCCCCCGGCTCGCGGCCCTGGTCCTCGAGGTCGCGGCGGAGCTGACGGCGGCCGGGTCGGAGCTCGTCGGCGTCACGCTGGCCGTCCCCGGGCTGGTCGAACGTTCGACCGGGCGCGTGCTCGGCGCCCCCAACCTCGGCTGGTCGCAGACGCCCGTCGTCGAGACGATGCGCACCCTGCTGGGCGACCCCGCCTGGCCCCTGCTGCTCGACAACGAGGCCAACCTCGCCGCGCGGGCGGAGGTCGGGTCCGCCGGCCGGGCCGGGGTCAGCGACCTCGTCGTGCTCACCGGCGTGGTCGGGGTCGGCGCCGGCGTCGTGGCCGCCGGTCAGCTCCTGCGGGGTCGGCGCGGCTTCGCCGGGGAGGTCGGCCACCTCCAGCTCGACCCGGGCGGGCGCCGGTGCGGCTGCGGCCGGCGCGGCTGCTGGGAGACCGTCGTCGGCCTGGACGCGCTGCTCGCGGCCGCCGCCGACGGGGACGACCCGGTACGCGGACCGGGCCTCGACGTCGTGCAGCGCATCGGCACGGTCACGGCGCGGGCCGCCGCGGGCGACGCCCGGACGCTGGGCGCGCTGCGCGGCACGGCCGAGTGGCTCGGCCTGGGAGCCGGCATCCTCGTCAACCTCTACGACCCCGAGGTGCTCGTGCTGGGCGGCTACTTCGCCCTCCTCGGGCCCTGGCTCGCCGAACCGCTGACCCGCAGCCTGCCCGACCGCGTCTTCGCCCCCGCGCGCGGCGGCTGCCGCGTCGAACCCTCCGCGCTCGGGTTCACCGCGGCCGCCCGCGGTGGGGCCCTCGAGGCGATGAGCCGCATCTTCGACGACCCCACGGTCGTGGCCACGACCGCACCCGTCCCGGCAGGAGCACCGGCATGACCGTCGCACCGAACGACCCGGCACCTCCCGCGGACGCGGGGCCACCGCCGCTGCTGGAGATGCGCGGCATCCTCAAGCGGTTCCCCGGCGTCCTCGCGCTCGGCGGGGTCGACCTGACGGTTCGCGCGGCCGAGGTGCACTGCCTGCTGGGCCAGAACGGGGCCGGCAAGTCCACCTTGATCAAGGTGCTGTCGGGCTCGTACCAGCCCGACGGCGGCGAGATCCGCTGGGAGGGGCGCCCGGTGACCTTCCCGACGCCGATCGGCGCGATCAAGGTCGGCATCTCGACGATCTACCAGGAGCTCGACCTGGTGGCCGACCTGTCGGTCACCGAGAACATCTTCCTCGGCCACGAGCTGTCCACCGGCGGCTTCACCCGTCGGCACCAGGCCGCCACCCGGGCGCGGGAGCTGCTCGCGCGGATGGGGCACAGCGGCATCGGGGTCAACCGGTCGGTCGGCAGCCTCTCCCCCGCCTCGCAGCAGATCGTCAGCATGGCGCGGGCGCTCTCCCACGACACCCGGCTGCTGATCCTCGACGAGCCGTCCGCCGTGCTCGACGCGGGCGAGGTCGAGAACCTCTTCCGCGTCGTCCGCGGCCTCGTCGCGCAGGGCGTCGCCGTCGTCTACATCTCCCACCGGCTCGAGGAGATCCGGCAGATCGGCGACCGGATCACGGTCCTCAAGGACGGGTCCAGCGTCGCCACCGACCTGCCCGTGAGCGAGACCCCGACGCGCGAGCTCATCCGGCTGATGACCGGCCGCTCGATCGAGTACGTCTTCCCGCCCCGGACGAACGAGCCCCGGGGCGACGCCGCGCCCGTCCTCGAGGTCGACGCGCTCGAGCGTCGCGGGCTCTTCTCCCCCGTCACCTTCTCGGTCCACGCGGGCGAGATCCTGGGCCTCGCCGGGCTCGTCGGCGCCGGGCGGTCGGAGGTCGTCGAGACCCTGTACGGCGCCCGTCGCGCCACGGCCGGGACGGTCCGCGTGAACGGCCGGACGATGCCCAACGGCTCGGTCGCGGCCCGCGTGGCCGCCGGCGTCGGGCTGTGCCCCGAGGAGCGCAAGAGCCAGGGCCTGCTGCTCGACGAGTCGGTGGCCTCCAACATCACCATCTCCACGCTGCAGCGGTTCTCGAGGGCCGGCTTCCTCGACCACGCCGCCGAGCGGGTGGCGGCGCGGGAGATGACGGAGTCCCTCGACGTCCGACCGGCCGGGGTCGACCGGGCCGTCCGCACGCTGTCCGGCGGCAACCAGCAGAAGGTCGTGCTGGCCCGCTGGCTGCTGCGCGAGTGCAAGGTCCTGCTGCTCGACGAGCCGACGCGCGGCGTCGACATCGGCGCGCGGACGGAGATCTACACGCTCGTCCGGGCGCTCGCGGACTCGGGGGTGGCCGTCGTGGTCGTCTCCAGCGAGGTGGAAGAGGTCCTCGGCCTGGCCGACCGGGTCCTGGTCATGCGGGAGGGCGCGGTGGTCCACGAGGCCCCCGCGTCGACCCTCGACGAAGCACAGGTCCTGGACCTGGTCATGGAAGGAGCACCCGCATGAGCGAGCCCGAGACCGCGGTGGTCGGTCGCGCCACCCCCTCCCCCGGCGCCCAGCCGCCGTCAGCGAGGCCGACGAGGACCTCGGACCGGGACGGCGGCGGGATCGCCCACCTGCTGCGCACCGCGGCCGGCCGGAACCTCGGCCTGGTCGTCGCGCTGCTGGTGCTCTGCGTCGCCGGGGTGGTGACGGGCGGCGACCGCTTCGCCGACCTCAACAACGTCCTGACGATCCTCCGGCTCGCCGCGGTCATCGGCGTCGTGAGCGTGGGCCTGACCTTCGTCATCACCGGCGGCGGCATCGACCTGTCGGTCGGCGCGATCGTGGCCCTCAGCTCCGTGTGGTGCACGACCCTGGCCACCCAGACCATCGCGAACGACAGCACCTGGCTCGTGATGGTCTTCGCGGCCCTCGCCGTCGGCGCCGGCTGCGGGCTGGTCAACGGGGTGCTCGTCGCGTACGGGCGGATCGTCCCGTTCATCGCCACCCTGGCGATGCTCGCCGGCGCCCGCGGGCTGGCCGAGATCATCTCCAACCGGCGCACCCAGATCGTGAACGTCCCCGCCTTCGTCTCCGTCCTCGACGCCGACGTGCTGGGGATCCCGGTGCTGGTCATCCTCTTCGCCGTCGTCGCGGCGATCGGGTGGGTCGTGCTCAACCGGACGACGTTCGGGCGCCGCACCGTCGCCGTCGGCGGCAACCCGGAGGCCGCGCGCCTGGCCGGCATCCGCGTCCAGCGGCACACGATGTACCTCTACGTGCTGCTCGGCCTGTGCTGCGGCGTCGCCGCGCTGATGCTGGTCGCCCGCACGACGACCGGCAGCTCGACGCACGGCACCCTCTACGAGCTCGACGCCATCGCGGCGGTCGTCATCGGCGGGACCCTGCTGTCCGGCGGGCGCGGCACCATCGTCGGCACCGTGCTCGGCGTGCTGATCTTCACGACCCTGTCGAACGTCTTCACGCTCAACAACCTGTCCGTCTCGGCCCAGTCCGTCGTGAAGGGCCTGATCATCGTCGCCGCCGTCCTGCTCCAGCAGCGGCTCGCGGCCCGCAAGACCTAGCCGCACGACCCGTACGACCGCACGGCCCGCAGCACCCAGCGACACCAGACCCGTTCACCGTCGAAAGGAAGTCTCCATGTCCGCACGTCCGTCCGGAGGGCTGCGCCGCAGCCTGCTCGGCACCGCCACCGTCCTCTCCTGCACGGCCCTGCTCGCGGTCGCCGGCTGCACGAGCAACACCCCGGCACCCGCCGAGAACGCACCCGCGCAGAGCGCCCCCGCCGCGGGCGGTGGTTCCGGGAACGACGCGCCCGGCGACAAGGTCACCATCGGCTTCTCGGCCCCGTCCGCCGACCACGGCTGGATCGCCGCGATCACCGACAACGCCAAGAAGGTGGCGGCCGAGAACCCCGACGTCGAGCTCAAGGTCGCCGCCGGCACGAACGACGTGAACCTGCAGATCAGCCAGGTGGAGACCTTCATCAACGACAAGGTCGACGCGATCGTCATCCTCCCCTTCGACGGCGCGGCCCTGACGACCGTGGCGAAGAAGGCGATGGACGCCGGCATCCCGGTGATCAACGTCGACCGCGAGTTCAGCGACCCGAACGCCGCCCGCGTCACCGTCCTCGGCGACAACTACGGCATGGGCGTCTCGGCCGGGCAGTACATCTGCACCCAGCTGCAGGGCAAGACCGACGCCGTCGTCGCCGAGATCGCCGGCATCGACTCGCTGCCCCTGACGCAGGACCGCAGCAAGGGCTTCAAGGACGCGCTGTCGAAGTGCGGGCTGTCGGTCAACAACCGCGTGGCCGCCGACTTTACCGTGGAGGGCGGCGAGAAGGCCACCTCGAACCTGCTCCAGGCCGCGCCCAAGATCGACGCGATCTGGAACCACGACGACGACCAGGGCGTGGGCGTGCTCGCGGCCATCAAGAACGCCAACCGGAGCGAGTTCATGATGGTGGGCGGCGCCGGCTCTGCCAACGCCATGCGCGACATCCAGAGCGGCACCGGCGTGCTGAAGGCCACGGTCATCTACCCGTCGACCCAGGGCGCCGACGGCATCAAGCTGGCCCGCCTGCTCGTCCAGAAGAAGGGCCTGGGCGACCTGCCCGAGGTGGAGGTCCCCCGCAAGGTCCAGCTCTACGCACCGGTCGTCACCAAGGACAACGTCGACCAGTACCTCGGCACCGCCTTCGAGTCCTGAGCCGACCGGCCCCGACCCCGCACCCGCGAAGGAGCACGCAACCGATGACCCGACCGATCACCCTCTTCACCGGCCAGTGGGCCGACCTCCCCTTCGAGGAGGTCTGCCGCCTGGCGTCGTCCTGGGGCTACGACGGCCTCGAGATCGCCTGCTGGGGCGACCACTTCGACCCCTGGGCCGCGGTGGAGGACGCCGCGTACGTCCCCGCCAAGCTCGAGACGCTGAAGCGGCACGGCCTGCAGGTGTTCGCGATCAGCAACCACCTCAAGGGCCAGGCCGTCTGCGACGACCCGATCGACGCCCGGCACCGCGACATCCTGCCGGACCGGATCTGGGGCGACGGCGACGCCGAGGGCGTGCGGCAGCGCGCGGCCGAGGAGATGAAGATGACCGCGCGCGCCGCCCGCAAGCTGGGCGTCGACGTGGTCGTCGGGTTCACCGGGTCGTCGATCTGGAAGTACGTGGCGATGTTCCCGCCGGCGTCGCAGTCGCTCGTCGACGCCGGTTACGAGGACTTCGCGAACCGCTGGAACCCGATCCTCGACGTCTTCGACGCCGAGGGCGTGAAGTTCGGGCACGAGGTGCACCCCAGCGAGATCGCGTACGACTACTGGACGACGACGCGGGCGCTCGAGGCGGTCGGGCACCGCGAGGCCTTCGGCCTCAACTGGGACCCGAGCCACTTCGTGTGGCAGGACCTCGACCCGGTCGGGTTCCTCTGGGACTTCCAGGACCGCATCGTCCACGTCGACTGCAAGGACGCCAAGCTCCAGGTGGGCAACGGCCGCAACGGCCGGATGGGCTCCCACCTGGCGTGGGCCGACCCGCGCCGCGGCTGGGACTTCGTCTCCACCGGGCACGGCGACGTCCCGTGGGAGCGGTGCTTCCGGATGCTCAACACGATCGGCTACACCGGGCCGATCTCCGTCGAGTGGGAGGACGCCGGCATGGACCGCCTGGTCGGCGCCCCCGAGGCGCTGGAGTTCGTGCGGCGCCTCGCCTTCGACGCCCCCGAGGCCGCGTTCGACGCGGCGTTCAGCAACAAGGGCTGACGGCGGGGCCGGGGCCGGGGTGCGCACTTCCGCACCCCGGCCCCGGCGTGTCGGGTGCGCGAGCGCGCAGCCACGCACGAGCATCGCGCGGACCACCCCGGACGGAGGCGTGACCCGTGACGACCGAAGCACCTCGCACCACCGGTGACGGTGACCCCGGACGCGTCGTGCTGGTGGCCGCTGAGCGGCTGTCCGGCTGGGTCGCCCGCTTCGAGACCCGGCACGGCGTCGTCTCGACCGAGGAGAGCGACCGGGCGCTCGTCCTGGTCGCCGGCGACGGCGCCCGCGCGGTCGTCGAGGTCCCCTTCCCGCCGCTGCCCGAGGCTGCCGGGGTGCCCGGGCTCGTCGAGCACGCGCTCGCCGACCGGACCGTCGGGGCCGTCCTGGTGCGCCGCGGCGGCTACGCGGTCGGCTGGTTCGAGGGCCGCCGCCTGGTGGGCTCCAAGGTCGGCAGCTCGTACGTCCAGGGCACGACCAAGGCCGGCGGCTGGTCGCAGCAGCGCTACGCCCGGCGCCGGGCCAACCAGACCCGGGACGCGTACGCCGAGGCCGCCGGCGTGGCCGCGACCCTGCTCCTCCCCCACGTCGGCGAGCTGACCGCCGTCGTGGGGGGCGGGGACGCGGCCGGCGTGCACGCCGTGCTGGCCGACCCTCGGCTGTCCCCGCTCCGCGCGCTGCTGCTGCCCCGCGTCCTGCCGACCGTGGACCCCCGGCTCCGGGTGCTGCAGGCGTTCGGCGACCAGCTGCGCGAGGTCCGGATCACGCTCAGCGCCGACGCGTGACGCCGTCGGCCCTCTGACGGGGCACGCCCCGGCGGGAGCGGTTCAGGCGTCTCCGGTCGAGGAACGACCCGTCGTCGTCCTCGCCGCCAGGTGGAGGCCGGTGCGGATCTCGAAGAGCAGGAGGGTGTAGACGGACACGCGTTCGACGAGCCCGTTCGGGGCCGAGGTGCTGGTGGCGGTGACGAGCAGGGTGGCGGCCGCCACGAGCCCGAGCACCCCCAGGAGAGCGGCCGTACGTCCGAGCGCACGGGTCCCGGGCCGGCGCCGCCAGTGGACGCCGAGGACCAGGGCGAGGGTGTTGCCGCCGAGGATGGCCAGGGACGCGCCGGCGAAGTGCAGCACGATCGTGCCGTCGGCGGCTGCGGCGGTGGAGGTGTGGGTGAGCCCCACCAGCACGTACCCGATCCCCGCGGCGACGCCCAGGCCGAGGGCGGCGACCCGTGTCCTGCGCGGTGCCACGGCCCGGGTGACGGCGACGACCCCGAGCAGGAGCGCGAGGCCGCCGAGCACGAAGCCGGTGTTCATGAGCCAGGCGAGCGGGGAGTCGATGACCCGCCCCTGGAACGTGCCGGGGTCGGGCACCCCGAGGTCGCTGATCCAGTTCCTGGCGTAGCTGTAGGCGGGGTAGTCCCAGGCCCAGGCCGAGACGGCCTCGAGCGTGAGGAACACGAGCGGGCCGGCGACGAGCGCCGCGGCACCGGTGCGAGCGAGGGCGGTGCCGGGAGCGGGGGCGCTGGTGGCGGAGGGAGCCGGGGTGGTCACGAGCGCTACTTAACAGCGTTTATTTACGGCAGTCAAGACAGGGGTTACGGTGGCCCCATGACGCCGGCACCCGCTCCCACCCGGCGGGCCCGCAACCCTCGTGGCGCCGGAGCCGCCCTCGGTCTGCAGATCGTCGCGGCCGCTCTCGACACCGTCGACGACGCGGGCGTCCCGGCCCTCACGCTCCGCGGGCTGGCGCGGAGCATCGGCGTCAGCGCCCCGGCGATCTACGCGCACTTCGCCGACATCGACGCGATCCTGCTCGCCGTGGCGGAACGCGCCTTCGCCGACCTCGCGAACAACCTCACCGACGCCGCCGCCGCGGCTCCGCAAACCTCGGCGCGGCTGCGCGCGACCTGCCGGGCCTACCTCGACTACGCCGAGCGGCACCCGGGTCGCTACCAGGCCATGTTCGGCGGCCAGTGGGACGCGACGTCCGCCGTCGCCCGCAGCGCCGTCGAGCGGCACGCCGTCGAGGACCTCGGCTCGGACGTGATCGCGGTGTTCGCCGACGCCGTCCGGGCCGGCCGGAGCGACCCGGACCGAGATGACGCCTCCGTGACGACCGCCGTCACGACCTGGGTGCTGCTCCACGGCTACGCCCACCAGCGGCTCGTGGCCCGCGCCTTCCCCTGGCCGCCGGGGATGACCGAGCACGTGCTGGACACCGTGGTCACGGCCGCCTCGGGCTGACGCGTCCAGCACCCTGTTCGCCCCCAGAGGACGCCGGGAGGTGCGGGAAGAAATCGCCCGGCCACAGCCTTGAGTCGATGTCGCTCAACCACCACCTGGGCGACCTCGAACGGAGGCTTGACCCCAGTGACGACAACCGAACTCCCCATCCTCTTCCTGAACGACCTGGTCGTGCTCCCCGGCATGGTCGTGCCGGTCGAGCTCGACGACGCGACGAAGGCCACGATCGACGCGGCCCGCGCGCACAGCGACGACACGCTGCTCGTCGCCCCCCGTCTGAACGACCGCTACGCCTCGTACGGCGTGGTCGCCAAGATCGTCCAGCTCGGCCGCCTGCAGAACGGCGACCCGGCCGCGGTGCTCAAGGCCGACCGCCGCGTGAAGATCGGTTCCGGCGTCTCCGGCCCCGGCACCGCGCTCTGGATCGAGGCCGAGGAGCTCGACCCGGTCTTCGAGACCGACGAGATCCGCGCCCTGGCCGAGGAGTACAAGCACCTCCTCGTCGCGACCCTGCAGCGCCGTGACGCCTGGCAGGTCATCGACACCGTGAACAAGGTGACCGACGCGAGCGCCCTGGCCGACCTGGCCGGCTACGCGTCCTGGCTGAGCGACGAGCAGAAGCGCGAGCTGCTCGAGACCCCGTACGTGGTCGACCGTCTCCGCGTGCTCGTCGAGTGGGTCAAGAACCACATCGCCGAGACCGAGGTCAACGACAAGATCGCCGACGACGTCCGCGAGGGCATGGAGAAGAGCCAGCGCGAGTTCCTGCTGCGCCAGCAGCTCAGCGCCATCCGCAAGGAGCTGGGCGAGGACGAGCCCGAGGGGGCCGACGACTACCGCGGCCGCGTCGAGGCCGCCGACCTGCCCGAGGACGTCCGCAAGGCCGCGCTCCGCGAGGTCGGCAAGCTCGAGCGCGCCAGCGACCAGAGCCCGGAGTCGGGCTGGATCCGCACCTGGCTCGACACCGTCCTGGACCTCCCCTGGTCCGTCACGACCGAGGACTCCACCGACATCCGCGCCGCGCGCGAGGTGCTCGACGCCGACCACCACGGGCTGGAGGACGTCAAGGACCGCATCGTCGAGTACCTGGCCGTGCGGGCGCGTCGCGCCGAGCGCGGGCTCGAGCTCGTCGGCGGCCGCGGCTCCGGCGCCGTGATGGTGCTCGCCGGACCTCCCGGGGTCGGCAAGACCTCCCTCGGTGAGTCCGTCGCGCGCTCGCTCGGACGCAAGTTCGTCCGCGTCGCCCTCGGTGGCGTCCGCGACGAGGCCGAGATCCGCGGGCACCGGCGCACGTACGTCGGCGCGCTGCCCGGCCGGATCGTCCGCGCGATCAGCGAGGCGGGTTCGATGAACCCGGTCGTGCTGCTCGACGAGATCGACAAGGTCGGCTCCGACTACCGCGGCGACCCGTCCGCGGCCCTGCTCGAGGTGCTCGACCCGGCGCAGAACCACACGTTCCGCGACCACTACGTCGAGGTGGACCTCGACCTGTCCGACGTGCTGTTCCTGGCCACCGCCAACGTGGTCGAGAACATCCCGCAGCCCCTGCTCGACCGGATGGAGCTCGTCACCCTCGACGGCTACACCGAGGAGGACAAGGTGGCCATCGCCCGCGACTTCCTGCTTCCGCGGCAGCTGGAGCGGGCGGCGCTGACCGCCGACGAGGTGCAGGTCGACGACGAGGCGCTGCGCGAGGTCGCGGCCGACTACACGCACGAGCCCGGCGTACGCCAGCTCGAGCGGCTGCTGGCCAAGGCGCTCCGCAAGGCGACCACGCGGCTCGCGTCGTCCGGCGACCAGGACGGTCCGCTGGTGATCACCAGGGCGAACCTGCGCGAGTTCCTCGGGCGTCCGCGCTTCACCCCGGAGGCGCACGAGCGGACCTCGGTCCCCGGCGTGGCCACCGGCCTCGCGGTGACCGGCATGGGCGGCGACACCCTGTTCATCGAGGCCAGCGTGCTGCCGGCGTCGGAGGGCAAGGGCGGCGGCCTGACGCTGACCGGCCAGCTCGGTGACGTCATGAAGGAGTCGGCCCACATCGCCCTCTCCTACGTCCGGGCGCACGCCGAGCAGCTCGGGATCACCGACCCGAGCGTGCTCGACCGGCCGATCCACGTGCACGTGCCGGCGGGTGCCGTCCCCAAGGACGGTCCCTCCGCGGGCGTCACGATGGTGACCGCCCTGACCTCGATGGCGACCGGGCGACCGGTGCGCGGCGAGGTGGGCATGACCGGCGAGGTCACGCTGAACGGCCGCGTCCTGCCGATCGGCGGGCTCAAGCAGAAGCTGCTCGCCGCGCAGCGGGCGGGGCTGACGACGGTGTTCGTGCCGCAGCGCAACGCCCCGGACCTCGACGAGGTCCCGTCGGAGGTCACCGACGCGGTCGAGGTGGTCCTGACCACCGACGTCGCGACGCTGGTCACCGCCGCGCTCGAGCCGGCCGCGGCACCGGCCGTCACGGTCGCCGCCTGACCGTCACCCGGCGGTCGTGATCGGTCTCGAGACCGCAGCAGCGGGCCCGGCGTCCTCCTGGAGGGCGTCGGGCCCGTTCGTTCACGCACGAACGATTGATGCTTTGTCTATTGAGATGCTCGCTCATCTAGCAACTTCTTGGTATCGTCTTACTCGCAAGCAGGTAGTACGTCGGAGGAACTACCGGCTTCGGCCTTGAACGTGTCCTGCGGACTCCCGTTGGGGGAGAGTCCCAGGCCGTTCGGTCCAAGACCGCACCCGACAGACGTCCACGGACGTCCCTGCCTCAGGAGAGCGCATCCCCGACGACGACCTCACCGACGCCGTCCGGAACCTCCGCCGACTGATCCTCGCCGCCGAGCACTACCGCCAGTCCGTGTCGGTCTCGGTCGGGCTGGGGACGACCGAGAGCCAGGCGCTGTCCTGCCTGGCGCTGCACGGGGAGCGCGGCCAGTCCGACCTCGCCAAGGACCTGCAGCTGACGAGCAGCGCCTCCACGGCCCTCGTGGACCGGCTCGAGCGCCAGGGCGTCGCGGAGCGCACCCGGCACCCGCGGGACCGGCGGCGCACGATCGTCCGGCTCACGGAACGGGGCCGGCAGATCACCGACGAGAGCCGGCGCTGCCTGGCGCACGCGCTCCAGCTCCTCGGCCCCGACCAGCTCGTCGGGTTCTCCAGCGGTCTCGCGGCGGTCGCCGACGACCTGGACGAGGTCGCCCGGGGCCTGACCGCGGGCGACATCGACCCCGTCCCGACGCACGCCCTGCCGGCGACCTGACCGCTCGCTCGTCCGCGCGACGACGTCCTGTAGCGGCTATGTCCAGAAGTGGACATCAGAACGCCCCCGGGCCGTCGCCCGGCTCGTCTAACGTCATGGGTGTCGGACGAGGGCGATGAACCCCCGAGCATCGTCCTCGTCCGACCCCATGGGAAGTCCGTCTCTACCTGAACCCCCGAGCAGGTAGGTACGGACTTCCTTTGCGTCTGCCCCCGTGCGGATTCCGTCGCCGAGAAAGAACCGGCCGTGGGAATGCTCATCGGTCGAGAAACTTCGGCGCTAGAATCACCCGTGAAGCACGTGGTAGGTCGGAGGAACTGCGCTGCTTCGGTTGCCGGTCGTCCGAGGTCACGTCGCTGACGTCGCCCAGGGTCTCGGCAGTCGGAGATGTGGTGCACCTCGACGAGTCCCGTCGTGGTCGACCTCGCGACAGGAGACGCACATCAACATCGGAACTTCTGCGATGGATCAGGCCGTCCTGAACCTGCGCAGCCTCATTCTCGCCGGCGAGCGCTACCGGCAGGTGGTGGCCGGAGCGATCGGCCTGGGGACCACCGAGAGCCAGGCGCTCTCCTACCTCGCGGTCAACGGCAGCAGCGGCCAGTCCGAGCTCGCCCGCGACCTCGGGCTCACGAGCAGCGCGTTGACCGCGCTGGTCGACCGCCTCGAGCGGCAGGGCGTGGCCGAGCGGGTCCGGCACCCCCGCGACCGCCGCCGGACGATCGTCAGCCTCACCGAGCGCGGGCGTTCCGTGGTTGAGGAGAGCCACCGGTGGCTCGCCGCCACCCTCGAACGGGTCGACCCCCACGACCTGGAGCTGGTCTCCGCGTCCCTCTCCGTCATCGCCGCGGACCTGGCCACCCGGACGTCGGCCGACCGCGTCGACGACTGGGCCGACGCCACCCACGCGCTGCCGGCCTGAGCCGTTCCGCGGAAGCGTGTCAACAACAGGGCATGTCCGGTTGCTGACACCAGATCCTGAACTTCTCGTTCAGGCCGTGGCCTAAAGTAATTGCTGTCGGACGAGGGTGATGAACCCCCGAGCATCATCCTCGTCCGTCACACGGGAAGTCCGTCTCTACCTGAACCCCCGAGCAGGTAGGTACGGACTTCCTCTGTTTCCGGGCCAGGTCGCGCACCGCGCCGCCCGATCGGGCAGCACCGCGGCGAGCGGCCCGCCCGAGGGACGGCCGCTCAGGCGGCGGTGCTGGAGCCCGTCCCCGTCGGCTGCGCGTGGTCGTCGTCCCAGCGGGACTTCACCAGGCTGGCCACGGCCGTGATCGTGAGCGTGCCGATGATGACCAGCAGCGAGAGCCAGATCGGGATCTCGAGGCTGAACGGGATGCCCAGGCGCTCGTCGAGGTGGTACTCGTGCAGCGCGTGGAAGACGAGCTTCACGCCGATGAAGGCGAGGATGAAGGACAGCCCGATCGACAGGTAGACGAGCTTGCGCAGCAGGCCGCCCAGCAGGAAGTACAGCTGGCGCAGGCCCATCAGGGCGAAGACGTTGGCCGTGAAGACGAGGTACAGCTCCTGCGTGAGCCCGTAGATGGCCGGGATCGAGTCCAGGGCGAACAGCAGGTCCGTGCTGCCGAGCGCGACGATGACGATGAGCATCGGCGTGATGAGCCGCTTGCCGTCCCGCTTGACCGTCAGGTGCGGGCCGTCGAAGTCCTCGGTCGAGGGGAAGCGCCGACGGACGAAGCGGATGAGCGCGTTGTCCGGCGCCTCCTCGTCGTCGTCGTGGTTGCGGTAGTCGATGACGAGCCGCACGGCGGTGTAGAGCAGGAAGGCGCCGAAGAGGAAGAACACCCAGCTGAAGCGGTCGATCGCCGCCGCCCCGACCGCGATGAAGATCCCGCGGAACACGAGGGCGAGCACGATCCCCACCAGCAGCGCGAACTGCTGCAGCTCCCGGGGCACCTTCAGCTTCGTCATGATGATGATGAAGATGAAGAGGTTGTCGATCGACAGGCTGTACTCGGTGAGCCAGCCGGCGAAGAACTCGCCCGCGTAGCGGGGGCCGGAGACCCCCCACACGCCGAGGCCGAAGACGACGGCGAGGGCGACGAAGACGCCGATCGCCGTGCCGGCCTCCTTCATGGACGGCTCGTGCGGCCGCCGTCCGATGACGAAGATGTCGAAGCCGAGGATCGCCACCATGATCGCGATGGTGGCGGCCCAGGCGTAACCGTGGACGTCCATGCAGGAAGACCTTCCGAGACGGGGGTTCGAGGAACGCAAGAGTCTCGGAGGTCTCTTCCGTCAGCCACGCTGACCGAGGGCACCGGGTGCGGCAGACCCTACGGTCCGGCGCTCCGTGCTGACGATGCCCACGCAGGGGAGTACTCCCCTCCAGCGGCCCAGTATGGCAGCCGGTGGAGGGGCCCGTCGAACGCTGCACGGCCCGGGCGCGGGCCGGCCGGGATCAGCGGTTGGCCTCGACCATCTGCCGCAGCTCCTTCTTGAGCTCGGACACCTCGTCGCGGATCCGGGCGGCGGCCTCGAACTGCAGGTCGGCCGCGGCCACGTGCATCTGCTCGGTGAGCTGCTGCACGAGGTCCGCCAGCTCCCCCGCGGGCAGCCCGGCGAGCTTGCGCGCCTGCGCCGCGGACTCCATGCCGAGGCTCGGCACGGGCGACTTGCCCTTGCCCCGCTGCCGGCCGGCGCCGGACCCCGACAGCAGCGAGTCGGTGTCCGCGTCCTCCCGGGCGAGCATCTCGGTGATGTCGGCGATCTTCTTCTGCAGCGGCTGCGGGTCGATCCCGTGCTCGAGGTTGTACGCCACCTGGATCTCGCGGCGGCGGTTGGTCTCGTCGATGGCGGCCGCCATCGAGTCGGTGATCGAGTCGGCGTACATGTGCACCTCGCCCGACACGTTGCGGGCGGCGCGGCCGATGGTCTGGATCAGGCTCTTCGCGCTGCGGAGGAAGCCCTCCTTGTCGGCGTCGAGGATCGACACCAGCGACACCTCGGGCAGGTCGAGGCCCTCGCGCAGCAGGTTGATGCCGACCAGGACGTCGTACTCCCCCATCCGCAGCTCGCGCAGCAGGGCGATGCGCTGCAGCGTGTCGACCTCGGAGTGCAGGTAGCGGGTGCGGACCTTGTTCTCGAGCAGGTAGTCGGTCAGGTCCTCCGACATCTTCTTGGTCAGCGTCGTCACGAGCACGCGCTCGCCGCGCTCGGCCCGGATCCGGATCTCGGCGATCAGGTCGTCGATCTGGCCCGAGGTCGGCTTGACCACGACCTGCGGGTCGACCAGTCCGGTCGGGCGGATGATCTGCTCGACGAAGCCGTCGCCCTTGGCCAGCTCGTAGTCGCCGGGCGTGGCCGACAGGTAGACCGTCTGGCCGATGCGCTCGGCGAACTCCTCGAAGCGCAGCGGCCGGTTGTCCATCGCGCTCGGCAGCCGGAAGCCGTGGTCGACGAGCGTTCGCTTGCGCGACATGTCGCCCTCGTACATCCCGCCGATCTGCGGAATGGTCACGTGCGACTCGTCGACGACGAGCAGGAAGTCCTCGGGGAAGTAGTCGAGCAGCGTGTTCGGGGGCGTCCCCGGGCCGCGGCCGTCCATGTGGCGCGAGTAGTTCTCGATGCCGGAGCAGCTGCCGATCTGGCGCATCATCTCGATGTCGTAGCTGGTGCGCATCCGCAGCCGCTGCGACTCGAGCAGCTTGTGCTGGGCGTCGAGCTGGCCCAGCCGCTCCCCCAGCTCGGCCTCGATGTCGCGGATCGACCGCTCCATGCGCTCCGGGCCGGCGATGTAGTGGCTGGCCGGGAAGATGTAGACCTCCTGGTCCTCCGTCACCACCTCGCCCGTGACCGGGTGCAGCGTCGAGAGCCGCTCGATCTCGTCGCCGAAGAACTCGACGCGCACGGCCAGCTCCTCGTACATGGGGAACACCTCGAGGGTGTCGCCGCGCACGCGGAAGGTGCCCCGGGTCCCGGCCAGGTCGTTCCGGGCGTACTGGATGCTCACGAGCCGCCGCAGCATGGCGTCCCGGTCGACCTCCTGGCCGACCTTGAGACGGACCATCCGGTCGACGTACTCCTGCGGGGTCCCCAGGCCGTAGATCGCCGACACGGTCGCGACGACGATCACGTCGCGCCGGGTCAGCAGCGAGTTGGTCGCCGAGTGCCGGAGCCGTTCGACCTCCTCGTTCAGCGACGAGTCCTTCTCGATGTAGGTGTCGCTCTGCGGGATGTACGCCTCGGGCTGGTAGTAGTCGTAGTACGAGACGAAGTACTCGACGGCGTTGTGCGGGAAGAACTGCCGCAGCTCGTTCGCGAACTGCGCGGCCAGCGTCTTGTTGGGCTGCATCACCAGCACCGGACGCTGCACGCGCTCGGTCAGCCAGCCGACCGTCGCCGTCTTGCCGGTCCCGGTCGCGCCGAGCAGCACGACGTCCTGCTCGCCGGCCTTGATGCGGCGCTCGAGGTCGGCGATGGCGGTCGGCTGGTCCCCTCCGGGCTCGAAGCCCGCCTCCATCTTGAACGGGGCGACCGTGCGCTGCAGGTCGGTGATCGGACGCATACGACGAGCGTACGCAGCCCCACCGACAGTTCTCTCCTCCGAGCGAGCGCTTGCGCGAGCGAGCCCCTCCGAGCGTCGGCAAGGGCGGAGCCGGGGTCCTGCCTGGACGACTGAGCGAGCAAGGCCCCGTCAGCCAGAACTCGACGAACGCCGGGGACCAGGGCCTTGCGAGCGCGGGAGGAAGGCGGGAGCTGGAGGCGCAGCCCGGGCGCGAGGAGGACCAGTCAACCCGCCGCCTGCGTCTTCAGCATGCTGTTCGTCATCGACGTGAAGTCCTTCTGCAGCTGGTCCTGGTCGGCCGACCTGGTGAAGGCGACCGTGCCGACGACGGTGACGCCGTCGGAGGTGCGGACGGACACCACGCTGACGAGCAGCAGGTCGGTCGAGCCCTGGCCGCCGCTGGCCGTGACCTGGGCGGCGCAGGTCGCCGCCCGGAGGTTCTCGCTGCCCACGTCCGCGGTCTTGGGCTCCGCGAACTTGCCGCCGCCCTCGCCGTCCGCGAGCTGCTTGTGCCACGCGGTGCACACCTGGCCCGGGTTGGAACCGGCGTCGAGCTCGGTCGTCTGGCCGACGTAGACGTTCTTGCCGTCGCTCAGCTGGGCGAGGGAACCCGTCTCCTTCTTCACGTCCCAGCCGTCGGCCGGGACGATGCTGACGTCGTGGCCGATGTCGACGGCCGAGCCGCTGCCGCCGCCGCCCGGGGTGGCGCCGCCCGACGGTTCCGCGGACGGGGAGGAGCTCGGGTCGGACGACGGCTCGTCGGTGGGCGGAGCCTGCGGGGTCGGCGTGATCGTCGTGGCCGGGACGTCCTTGGTGCCGCCGCTCAGGCCGATGACGATGCCGCCGATGGCGACGAGGGCCACCACGGCGGCCACGACGATGCCGACGATCAGCAGGCCGCTCCGCTTCTTCGGCGGACCGCCCGCCGGCCCGGAGGGCTGGTAGCCCTGCGGCGGGTAGCCCGGCTGCTGCGGGTAGCCCTGGGGCGCGTAGCCGGGCTGCTGTCCGTACGACTGCTGCGGGTACCCCTGCGGGGCGCCCTGCTGCGGGTACCCCTGCGGGCCCTGCTGCGGGTAGCCCTGCTGACCCGGCTGCTGCGGGTAGCCCTGCGGGCTCCCCTGCTGCGGGTAGCCCTGGCGGCCCTGCTGCGGGTAGGACGGCTGGCCCTGGCCGGGACGCGGCCCCTGCGGCTCGCTCATGCCTGCTCCTCCCCGTCGTGGCCGGTTCGGCCCGGGTCGTCCGTCGCGGTGGCGCCACCCGCCGGCCTCGGCAGGGCGACGGTCTCCTCGCCGGCCCGCGGTGCGGCGGCGGCACCCGCGCCGCTCGGGACCTTCGGGCGGTGGACGTTCGTCGTCGCGGCCACGGCGGTCCCGCAGGCGGCGCAGAAGGCGGCGCCCGGCTGCAGCGGCATCTCGCACCGGGTGCAGAAGGCGAGCTCGCCCTCCGGACCCACCCCGGCCGTACGGGCGGCGTGCTCGAGAGCGGCCTCCATCAGGCCGGTGTGCAGCACCACCCGGAGGCGGAGGACGAGGATCGCGAGGACCAGCAGGCCCCACAGGATGCTGAGCAGCACCCCGAGCGTCGCGCTGCCGAGGAACGAGAAGAGGTAGGTGCCGGCCTGGTAGGCCACGTTGGCCGCGACCGCCAGCACGACCGCGCGGAGGTAGCGCGGGGTGAAGCCGTCGTAGCCGCGCCCCAGCCCGGAGAACTCCGCGCACGCCAGGCCCGTCGCCGTACCCATGAGCAGCGGCTTGACGAAGCCCTCGAGGAAGATCAGCGACACCCAGAGGCCGGGGTCGGCGTCCTGCAGCCCGCCGGTCAGCAGCGCCCAGTGGCGGACGAGGGTGTCGAAGGTGGCGTACGCGACGCCGCTGATGACGCCGAAGGTCAGGCCGTCCATCAGGTCGTCGAACTGCGGCCGCCGGGCGAGCAGGACCGGCCCGAGCTGGCGGATCGCCTCCCCCACCACGGGCACGAGGACGGCGACCAGGAGGAACGTGCCCAGCGCGGGCGCCGCGGAGCCGGAACCGTCGAAGGACGGCGTCGCGAAGGAGACCGGGCCGCGCAGGAGCGTCCAGACGACCGTCCAGACGAGCGCGAGCACCCCCGTCAGGGCGAACGCCAGCCCGGTGACCGGGAGCGGCTCGTCCTCCCAGAGGTTCACGTCGTACATGTAGACGACGTAGACGATCGGGACGGCGAAGGCGGCGACGAGCACCGCGATCGGCATCGCGCCGAAGATGGCGGCGACCAGGGCTACGACCAGCGCGATCGTGAGCGCGATCCGGTAGGTCTGGGGCCGCTGCCCCGCACCCAGCGGCATGATCGAGGAGACGAGGGCGAAGGAGGCGACGGGTTCGTCGGGCTTCGCCGCGAAGGAGCGTCGCCGGGCCCAGTCGCCGGTGCGTCGGTCGGCACCGCACTCCGGGCAGAAGTGCGCGGTCCCAGGGATCTGCGCGTGGCAGCGCGGACATTCCATCAAGGTCCTCCTCGGCCTGGCCCGCCCCGGGGCCTCGGCGTGCCGCCGGTCACCGTCGGGACCGGCTCGGCAGGGAGTATGGCAGCCCGCGGAGTCAGGACGGGCTGATTCGCGCCCAGAGCTCGTCGACGTGTCGTACGAGGTCGTCGCGGTCGCCGTCGTTGTCCACGACCAGGTCGGCCGCGGCCAGCCGCTCGGCGCGCGACGCCTGGGCCGCGATCCGCGCGTCGGCCTCCCGCTCGTCCAGCCCGCCGCGGGCCAGCAGCCGGGCGCGCTGCACCGCCTCGTCCACGTCGACCACGACGACGAGGTCGAACGTGCCGGCCTGCCCCGTCTCGACGAGCAGCGGGATGACGTGCACGACCACCTGCCCGGGGTCGGCGGCCGCCTCGAGCTCGGCCGCACGCGCCCGGACGGAGGGGTGCACGACGGCCTCGAGGTCCCGCCGGGCCGCGCCCGAGGCGTCGTCGGAGAACACGAGCCGACCCAGCGCCGCACGGTCCAGCCGCCCGTCGGGCGTGAGCACGCCAGGACCGAAGCGGTCGACGACGGCCGCGAGGCCGGGCGTGCCGGGCTCGACCACCTCGCGGGCGAGGACGTCGGCGTCGACGACGAGCGCCCCCCGCTCCGCCAGGAGGGTGGCGACCGTGCTCTTGCCCGAGGCGATGCCGCCGGTGAGGCCGACCCGTCGTCCGCGTCCCGTCACGGCGTCAGCCTAGGAGGCGGCGGATCGGTGCCGGCCCGCCTCCGCACCGGGGAACGGAGCGGGCCCTCCCACCGAGGAGGTGGGAGGGCCCGTGCCCGCCGCGTCGACGGTGGCCGGGGGTAGCCCGCCGGCGCGGCTCGCAGGGGTCGCTCAGGTGGTCAGGACCTGGGACCTCGACGGCATGACCGGCCCGGACGTCAGGGCCACGGCAGCGGAGGGTGCGGCGGGAGAGGTGGTGCGAGAGAGCATCGTTGCTCCTTCAGGGGGCTGCGGGCAGCCGGACGGGTACGCCGCGATCTCCCCCGAGAGCGCTCAGCACGCACGATCGACCGGGGTTCGGAGCCCCTCGGCCGACGGATTGGTCGCTCGTCCGCAGCGCTGTGCGCGGGCCCACGACGTCCCGGAACAGCAGCAGGCCCCGCTCCGAACGAGTCGGAGCGGGGCCTGCTGGCGGGTCTACCCGGTGGGTCAGGCGCCCCCGGTCAGCTTCTCGCGCAGGGCCTGCAGCGCCTCGTCAGAGGCGAGCGAACCCTCCGGCGCCGCCGGCGCCGACGGCGTGGAGCTGCTGCCGTCGCCCGCGGCCGGAGCCGTGGTCGACGACGAGGAGTAGGTGGACGGGGCCGCAGCGGCGCTGGCGCCCTGCTCTGCCTCCTCGACCTGCTTCTTGTGAGCCTCGAAGCGCGCCTGCGCCTCGGCGTACTGGGCCTCCCAGGCCGCACGCTGCTCGTCGTAGCCCTCGAGCCACTCGCCCGTCTCCGGGTCGAAGCCCTCCGGGTACAGGTAGTTGCCCTGCTCGTCGTACGAGGCCGTCATGCCGTAGAGCGTCGGGTCGAACTCGTCCGACGTGATGTCGACACCCTCGTTGGCCTGCTTGAGCGACAGCGAGATCCGGCGACGCTCGAGGTCGATGTCGATGATCTTGACGAGCACGCTGTCGTTGACCTGCACGACCTGCTCGGGGATCTCGACGTGACGCTCGGCGAGCTCGGACACGTGTACCAGGCCCTCGATGCCCTCCTCGACGCGGACGAACGCACCGAAGGGCACCAGCTTGGTGACCTTGCCCGGCACGATCTGCCCGATCTGGTGGGTGCGGGCGAAGGCCTGCCACGGGTCTTCCTTGGTCGCCTTCAGCGACAGGGAGACACGCTCGCGGTCCATGTCGACGTCGAGGACCTCGACGGTGACCTCCTGGCCCACCTCGACGACCTCGGACGGGTGGTCGATGTGCTTCCAGGACAGCTCCGAGACGTGCACGAGGCCGTCGACGCCACCCAGGTCCACGAAGGCACCGAAGTTGACGATCGAGGACACGACACCCTTGCGGATCTGGCCCTTCTGCAGCTGCGTGAGGAAGTTCTGGCGAACCTCGGACTGCGTCTGCTCGAGCCACGCACGGCGGGACAGGACCACGTTGTTGCGGTTCTTGTCCAGCTCGATGATCTTGGCCTCGAGCTCCATGCCGACGTACGGCTGCAGGTCGCGGACGCGGCGCATCTCGACCAGCGACGCGGGCAGGAAGCCGCGGAGGCCGATGTCGATGATGAGGCCACCCTTGACGACCTCGATGACGGAGCCGGTGACGACGCCGTCCTCTTCCTTGATCTTCTCGATCGTGCCCCAGGCGCGCTCGTACTGAGCCCGCTTCTTGGACAGGATCAGACGACCCTCCTTGTCCTCCTTCTGCTGGACGAGGGCCTCGATCTCGTCGCCGACGCTGACCACGTCGAACGGGTCCACGTCGTGCTTGATGGAGAGCTCTTTGGAGGGGATGACCCCTTCGGTCTTGTAACCGATGTCGAGGAGGACCTCGTCACGGTCGACCTTGACGACGATGCCGCTGACGATGTCACCGTCGTTGAAGTACTTGATGGTCGCGTCGATGGCGGCGAGGAAGGCCTCGTCCGACTCGAAGTCGTTGATCGCGACCTGGGGAGGAGCCTCGAGAGAGGACGTCATGTAGTAGGTGCTCCGGATGGTGGAAGAGGGATGTTCTGGTGCGCTGGGGCCCGCTCCGTACTGCAGAACGAAGCCTGATCAGCGCTGTGGGAACAACGCCGGACGACCACCATCTGATTCCGTACGAGCGCGACCTGCTCCGTCCGAGGTAACGCAGGCCACAGCGACACACCAAACTACCTGGGCGCGCCGAGGCGGGTCAATCCCGCCCGGTCGTGAGACGCGCGGGGTGTAACGCCGGCGGGCCCGCGACCGATGGTGACGGTGTGGGCACCCGGCGCAGGAACGCGTCCCGGCGCGCCCGGCGCCTGCGCGCGCCGGTCGGGCTGGTCGCCCTCCTGCTGGCCGCGTCCTCCCTCGCCGGCTGCGGGACGGGCGGGTCGTCCGCCACGTCGCTCCCCTCCGACCTGGCCGGGCCCGCGACCGCGTTCCTGAGCGCGTACGTCGACCCCGACGGCCGGGTCGTCCGGCGGGACCAGGCCGGCGACACGGTCAGCGAGGGGCAGGCGTACGCGATGCTCGTGGCCGTCGGTTCCGGGGACCGCGCCACCTTCGGCCGCGTCTGGGGCTGGACGAAGCAGCACCTGCAGCGCCCCGACGGAACGCTCAGCTGGCGCTGGGCCGACGGGGCGGTGGTCGACCCGGCCTCGGCCGCCGACGCCGACCTGGACGCCGCACGGGCCCTCGTGCTCGCCGGGAAGACGTTCGGCGATCTGGACCTGCTCGCCGACGGCCTCCGCGTCGGCCAGGGGGTCCTGGACGTGGAGACCGTCGAGACGTCGGCCGGCCGCGTGCTCACCGCCGGCAGCTGGGCCGGCACCGAGCCCTGGGCCGTCAACCCCAGCTACGTGTCGCCGGTGGCGTACGCCCTCCTCGGCGAGGCCTCGGGCGACCCGCGCTGGAACGACCTCGCGGTCGGCGACCGGGCCGCCAGCACCCGGCTGCTCACCTCGGTCGCCCTGCCGCCGGACTGGGCCCAGGTGCACGCCGACGGCCGGGTCGAGCCGGTTCCGGGAGCCGCGGGGCGCGGCGGGCAGGGCGTCCGCTACGGCTACGACGCCACCCGTCTGCCGCTGCGGTTCGCCGAGTCCTGCGCGCCGGAGGACCGGGCGCTCGCCGCCCGGCTCGTGACGCCCCTCGAGCAGAGCCCCGGCTCCGCCGCCGAGCGCGACCTGGGCGGGCGGCCGCTCACGGCCGACCGCTCGGTCGTGGGCCTGGCCGGCGAGGCCGCCGCGCTCGCCGCGTCGGGCGACGCCGCCCAGGCGCGGGACCGGCTGGCCCAGGCGGCGACGCTGCAGCAGGAGCACCCGACCTACTTCGGCGGCGCGTGGGCCGCCCTCGGGCCGGCCTTCCTCACCAGCACCGTGCTCGGCGGGTGCGCCCCGCTCTCCCCCGCCTGACGTCCGCCGGCCGCACGAGGTGTGGACCTGGCTCCATCCCGCCGACGGGTCCCGGGGTGCGACCATCCAGACCGACGGGACCCGCCCGTCGGGCGAGGAGGACGTGACCGTCGTCCCTGCCGCGCCGGCCGCCACGGGGTCGTCGGCCCGGCTGGTCTGGGCCGACCGCGACCTGCGCCGGCTGAACCTGTCGCTCCTCGGTTCCACCGTCGGCGACGGCGCCTACGCCACCGCCCTCGCCGTGTACGCGTTCGCGTGGGGCGGGGCCGGCGCCCTGGGCGCGTACGTGGCGGCGAAGCTGGCCCTCAAGGCCCTGGCCCTGCCGTTCCTCGTGGCGGCGGTCGACCGCTTCCCCCGGACGACGGTGCTGGTGGCCCTCGACCTGGCCCGTGCGGCCCTGGTCGCCGTCGTGGCGCTGCTCGTCCTGGTCGACGCCCCGCCGCTGCCGGTCCTGGTGACCGCGGGGGTCGTCGGGCTGGTGGGTGCCCCGTACCGGGCCGTCTCGGCGGCGCTGACCCCCTCCCTCGTCTCCTCGCCCCGGGCGTTGACCGCGGCGAACGGGGTCGGCTCCACGGTGGAGAGCGTGGCCGTGCTCGCGGGCCCGGCGCTCGGCGGGCTGCTCCTCGCGGTGACGAGCGTGCCCGTCGTGGTCGCGCTCGACGTCCTCACCTTCGTCTGGTCGGCCGTGCTGGTCCTCGGCGTCCGCCGCACCGGCCGGCTCCCGGCCGCGAGCTCCCCGCCCCCACGTCGCCCCGGCGGGGCGTGGAGCGGCTTCGGCACCCTCTGGTCCGACCCACGGCTGCGGCTGGTCGCGGGCCTGGCCTGCCTGCAGACGGTCGTCGCCGGCGCCTGCGCGGTGTTCACGGTGGTGGTGGCGCTGCAGCTGGTCGACCTCGGCCCACCCGGCGTCGGCTACCTCACCGCCCTCGTCGGGGCGGGTGCCGTCGCCGGGGGTCTGGTGGCGCTCGGCCGGGCCGGCCGCGGCTCGCTCGCCACGGACTTCGGCGCGGGGGTGCTCCTGTCGACGGTCCCGCCCCTCGTCGTCGGCCTGGTCCCCGACCCCGTGGTCGCCGTCCTCGCCTTCTTCGTCCTCGGCCTGGGCAACCCGCTCGTCGACGTGAACCTGCTGACGATGGTCCAGCGGACGGTCCCCGCGCAGGCGCTCGGGCTCGTGTTCGGCGCCCTGCAGAGCGCGACGCGCGGCGCGATCGCCGTGGGCGCGCTGCTCGTGCCGCTGCTCGTCGGCGCGCTCGGCCCGGGCTGGGGGCTCGTCGCCCTGGTGCTGCCCGTCGCTGCGGCGACGCTGGCCTGCTGGCCGGCGCTCCGCCGGCTGGACCGCACCCTCGCGCCGCCGGCGCTCCTCGGCCTGGTCCGGGACCAGGCGCTGCTCGCCGGCCTGCCGCCCGCGGCGCAGGAGCTCGTCGCCACCCGGCTGCACCGGCTCGACGTCCCGGCGGGAACCCACGTGATCGAGGCCGGCCAGGAGGGCGACACCTTCTACCTGATCGCCTCCGGCCGCCTCGACGCCGTGCGCGACAGCGTCCGCCTGAGCACGATGCGGGCCGGCGACTGCTTCGGCGAGATCGCGCTGCTCCGCGACGTCCCGCGCACCGCGACCGTGGTCGCCGTCGACGACGCGGTCCTCTACGCCCTCGACCGCCCCGACTTCCTCCAGGCCGTCGGCGCCGACCCCGAGACCACCGCCCGCGCCGACCTGCTCGTCCGCACCCGCATCGACCGCTGACTCACGGAGCTATGGCGATCAGCGTTCGCCGTCGTGACCTGGGACCGCGGTCGTGAAGCACGCCGGACTCAACCGCCCTCGGGGCCGCGCTTCACGGGCGCGGTCCCAGGTCACGACGTCAGGCGAACGCCGCCAGAGCGACAGAGGAACCAGCCGGCGGAGCTATGGCGATCAGCGTTCGCCGTCGTGACCTGGGACCGCGGTCGTGAAGCACGCCGGACTCAACCACCCGCCGAGGCCGCGCTTCACGGGCGCGGTCCCAGGTCACGACGTCAGGCGAACGCCGCCAGAGCGACAGAAGGTTCAGTGCGCGGCGTCGTGCCAGCTCCGGCCGACGCCGACGGAGACGTCGAGCGGGACGCTCAGCTCCACCGCGTGGCCCATCTTGGTCCGGACCAGCTTCTCGAGCGCCTCGCGCTCCCCCGTCCCGACCTCGAACACGAGCTCGTCGTGGACCTGGAGGAGCATCCGGCTCTGCATGCCCGCGGCGTCGAGGGCCTGCTCGACGTCCAGCATCGCGACCTTGATGATGTCCGCGGCGGAGCCCTGGATCGGGGCGTTGAGCGCCATCCGCTCGGCCATCTCGCGCCGCTGCCGGTTGTCGCTCATGAGGTCGGGCAGGTAGCGGCGCCGGCCGAGGATCGTCTCGGTGTACTCGGTGCGGCGGGCGTCGGCGACGAGCCCGTGCAGGTAGGTCCGCACGTCACCGAACCGCTCGAAGTACTCGTCCATCAGCGCCTTGGCCTCGGACGTCTCGATGTGCAGCTGCTGGCTGAGGCCGAAGGCGCTCAGCCCGTACGCGAGGCCGTAGTTCATCGCCTTGATCCGCGCACGCTCGGCGCCCGTCACCGCGTCCGGCTCGACGCCGAAGACCCGCGAGGCCGTCACGGTGTGGAAGTCCATGCCGGAGTTGAAGGCCTCGATGAGGGCCTGGTCGTCGCTGACGTGCGCCATGATCCGCATCTCGATCTGGCTGTAGTCGGCCGACATCAGCGACGCGTAGCCGGGCCCGACGACGAACGCCTCGCGGATCCGGCGGCCCTCCTCGGTGCGGATCGGGATGTTCTGCAGGTTGGGGTCGGTGCTCGACAGCCGCCCGGTCGCCGCGATCGTCTGCACGTACGTGGTGTGGATCCGCCCGTCGTCGGCGACGGACTTGAGCAGGCCGTCGACGGTCTGGCGCAGCCGGATGGCGTCGCGGTGGACGAGCAGGTGGGCCAGGAACGGGTGCTCGGTCTTGTCGTAGAGGGCCTGCAGCGCCTCCGCGTCGGTGGTGTAGCCGGACTTCGTCCGCCGGGTCTTGGGCATCCCCAGCTCGTCGAACAGCACGACCTGCAGCTGCTTGGGCGAGCCGAGGTTGATCTGCTTGCCGAGCACCTCGTACGCCTGCGCGGCGGCCGTGCTGACCGTGGTGTCGAACTGCGACTCGAGCGTCTGGAGGTGGTCGACGTCGACCGCGATGCCGGTGCGCTCCATCCGCGCCAGGGTGCGCAGCAGCGGCAGCTCGACGCCGTAGAGCAGGCTCGTGCCGTTGCGCTCCTCGATCTGGGTGTCGAGCGCGTCGGCCAGGTCGATGACGGCCCGCGCCCGGACCATCGACGCGTCGGCGGCGACCTTGGCGCCCGAGTCGTCGTCGCCGAAGTCGAGGGCCAGCTGGTCGGGGTCGGTGACCTCCTCCTCGCCCTCGACCCGCAGCTCGCGCTTGAGGTAGCGGACGGTCAGGTCGGCCAGGTCGAACGTGCGCTGGTCGGGGCGCACGAGGTAGGCGGCCAGCTGGGTGTCCGAGGTCAGCCCGGCCAGCTCCCAGCCCCGGGCCCACAGCGCGAGCAGCGGGCCCTTGGCGTCGTGCATCGCCTTCGGCCGCTCGGCGTCGGCGAGCCAGCGGGCGAGCACCTGCTCGTCCTCGGGCAGCAGCTCGGTGACGTCGACGTAGGCCGCCGCACCGTCGGCCGCGGCCAGCGCCAGGGCACGCACGTCCCCGCTGCCCGAGGCCCAGTGCCCGATCACGTCGAGCCCGGTGCGCCCGTCGCCGGTGTGCTCGGCCAGCCACGGCCCGAGCTGCGACCCCTCGAGCCGCTCGCCCACCATGTCGAACCCGCCCTCGGCGACCATCTCGTCGGAGTTGGGCAGCGCCTCGAGCAGCCGGTCGCGCAGCACCCGGAACTCGAGCCCGTCGAAGAGCGTGTGGGTGGCCTCGCGGTTCCACGGCTGCCGCTCGAGCTGGTCGATGCCGACCGAGAGGTCGAGGTCGCGCACGAGCGCGTTGACCTGGCGGTTGCGCAGGACCATCTCGGTGCGCTCCTGGAAGGCGAGCGCCGCCTTGCCCTTGAGCTCGCCGGCGTGCTCGACGAGGGTCTCGAGGTCGCCGTACTGCTCCAGCCACTTGGCCGCGGTCTTGGGGCCGACGCCGGGGATGCCGGGCAGGTTGTCGCTCGTCTCCCCCACCAGCGCGGCCAGGTCGGGGTAGCGCTCCGGGGTCATGAGGTAGCGCTCCTCCACCGCCTCGGGCGTCATCCGGGCCAGGTCCGAGACGCCCTTGCGGGGGTAGAGGACGGTGACCGCCTCGCTGACCAGCTGGAACGCGTCCCGGTCGCCGGTGCAGATCAGCACGTCCCAGCCCGCGTCGCGCGCCTGGGTGGTCAGCGTCCCGATGACGTCGTCGGCCTCGAAGCCCGGCGCCTCGACGTAGACGATGTTGAGGGCCTTGAGGACCTCCTTGACGAGGTCGACCTGCCCCTTGAACTCGCTCGGGCTCTCCGACCGCGTCGCCTTGTACTCGCTGTAGATCTCGTTGCGGAAGGTCTTGCGGCTGACGTCGAAGGCCACGCCCACGTGCGTGGGGGCCTCGTCGCGCAGGACGTTGATCAGCATCGAGGTGAAGCCGAAGACGCCGTTGGTGTGCTGCCCGGTCGCGGTCGAGAAGTTCTCCACGGGCAGGGCGAAGAAGGCCCGGTAGGCCACCGAGTGCCCGTCGATCAGCAGGAGCTTGGGCCGCGCCGGGGCTGCTGCCGCCCCCTTGGCGCCGGGCTTCGTCTTGGTCGCGGTCGGCACGTCGTGACTCTATCCGTGGCCACGGACAGGACCGGGCGCCCGAGGATGGGAGGCTGGCGCGCGTGATCGACCAGGGACCCCCGACCAACCTGCCCGAGTGGTGGGCCACGACGTCCAGCGCGCTCGACACCAAGATGGGCCTCGAGGTGACGGAGCTGACCGCCCAGCGCACCGTCGGCTCCATGCCGGTCGAGGGCAACACGCAGCCGTACGGGCTGTGGCACGGCGGGGCGTCCGGCGTCCTGGCCGAGACGCTGGCCTCGATCGCGTCGTACGCGCACGCCCAGCCGGACGGCATGGCCGTCGGCGTCGACCTGAACGTCACCCACCACCGCCCCGCCCGCGCGGGTCGCGTGACGGGGGTGGCGACCGCCCTCCACCTCGGGCGGCGCGTGACGTCGTACGAGGTCGTCATCTCGCACGAGTCCGGCGTGCGCGTGGCCACCGCCCGCGTCACCTGCCACGTGCTGCGCCCGGGCCACGACGAGGCCCAGCACGACACCGACGCGTCCTAGCCTCACCCCGTGCCCCAGGTCGTCGCGCAGGTCTGGGTCCCCGTCCCGCCCGAGGCGGCCTTCGCGGTCAGCCAGACCACGGGTGCGGCGCGCCTGGCCTGGGACCCCTTCATCCGCGAGCAGCACCTGATCGGGGCCGAACGGCCGGGCAAGGACGTCCGCACCTTCACCCGGTCGCGGGTCGGCCCGGTCGGCGGCTTCGCCATGGTGAGCCGCTACGTCTCCTACCGACCCCCCACGTCGGTCGGCATGACCATGGAGCGCGGCCCGTGGTTCTTCGCCCGCTTCGGCGGCGGCTGGCGCTTCGACCCGGAGACCCGCGACGGCGTCGCGGGCACCACCGCGACCTGGAAGTACACGTTCACCGTCCGCCCCCGGCCGCTGCGCCCGGTCGCCGAGCCCATCGGCCGGTGGCTGCTCGGCCGGGAGATCCGCGCCCGCATCGAGGCGTTCCGCCGGGCCTGCACGGTGTCGACCGCTCCCTGAGGGCCGGTCCGACGGCTCTGGACAGTTCGGGCCCCGCGCGCAAGGATGTTGCGCCACTGCCCGCACCTCACGCAGGAAATATTGTCTGACGTCCCATAACAATCAGCCACGTCGGTCCCAAGGTCATAACGACCGGTAACGGCGTGGTCATTTTCGGTAACACGTCGGATATAACCCTGCGTAAGGCTGCGGCAGCGCACCACGTCTCCCACCGACCTCGTCGGGAGGACGACGCGTCCGGTTTCCCCCTGGTCGGCCCTCCGTACGGGCCGGCTCCACCACCGGACGGGTGGCCGTACGACGAGCACGACCCGGTCAGCGCACGGTGCGCCGGCCGACATGTACGAGGAGGAAATCTCTTGCCAGGACGTTCACTGACGCGCATCGTCGCGCTGGGCGCGATCGCCGCGCTCTCCCTGACGGCGTGCGCCAACGGTTCAGACAGCGGCACCGGCACCACCGGCGGGGACGCCCCCACCGATCTGGTCATCTCCACCGACCTGCCTCTCCAGGGCGCCAGCGCGTCCACCTCGGAGTCGACCAACAACCTGATCCAGCTCTACCTGGACCAGGTCGGCGGCAAGGCCGGCAACTACAACATCACGCTGAAGACGTACGACGACTCGACCGCCGCCAAGGGCGCGTGGGACGACGCGGCGTGCGCCAAGAACGCGACCGACCACGTGGCCAACACCAACGAGGTCGCGGTCATGGGCACGTACAACTCCGGCTGCGCCAAGATCGAGCTGCCGACGCTGAACCAGGACAGCACCGGTCCGATGCTCATGGTCAGCCACGCGAACACCAACCCGGGCCTCACCAAGACCTGGGACACCGGGGAGCCGGAGAAGTACTACCCGTCGGGCACCCGGAACTTCGCCCGCACGATCACGACGGACGACTACCAGGGCGTGGGTGCGGCGGCGTTCGCGGCCAACGACCTGAAGGTCAAGAAGGCGTACGTCCTCGACGACAACCAGACGTACGGCATCGGCGTGGCCCGTGCCTTCTCCGACAACGCCAAGAAGAACGGCATCGAGGTCGTCGGGACCGCGCACTGGGACGCCAAGCAGCCGAACTACACCGCGCTCTACCAGGCGGTCAAGGCCTCGGGTGCCGACATGGTCTACCTCGGCGGCATCTACGACAACAACGGCGGCCAGCTCGTCAAGGACAAGGTCGCGGTGCTCGGCCCGAACGACGGCCCGGTCAAGCTCCTCGGCCCGGACGGCTTCACCGGCTACCCGGACCTGCTCAAGCTCGACGAGTCGAAGGGCATGTACCTGACCTTCGCCGGTCTGACGCAGGACCAGCTGGCCAAGGCCGGCGGCACGGGCGCCAAGCTGCTCGAGGCCTACCAGGCCAAGTACAACAAGGCGCCGGACGGCTCCTACCCGCTGTACGGCGTGGCGGCGGTGCAGGTCATCCTCGACGCCATCGCGAAGTCGGACGGCACCCGCAAGAGCGTGACCGAGCAGGTGCTGGGCGGTTCCGGGATCACGATCCCGGCCGACCAGTCGGTGCTGGGCAAGGAGATCAAGATCGACCCGACCACCGGTGACACCAGTGCGAAGGACCTGACGATCGAGATCATCAAGGACGGCAAGGAGACCTTCGAGAAGTCTCAGTCCATCTCCTGATCTACCACCGCCGGGCCCGGGGACGTCTCCCGGGCCCGGCGGTTCTTCTCGTCAGCCCCCTTCTCCACCGTCATCCGCAGGGTCTTCCGACCCGGCTCACCACCGGCGCACCGCAGCGCCGCTCTCCGAAAGGTTGACCTGTGGCCACAGCGTCGCTCGTCGTCGGGGGCACCCAGAGGAAGGCCAAGGTCCGGCTCGGACCCCTGGTCGAACGCGTCCTCGGGTACGCCATCGTCGCCCTGATCCTCGTCTGGTTCGTCGCGAACATCGTCGCCGACCCCGACCGCTTCCTCGGCTCCCTGCTCGTGGGCCTGCAGAACGGCCTGCTCTACGCCCTCGTCGCCCTCGGGTACACGATGGTCTACGGCATCGTGGAGCTAATCAACTTCGCCCACGGCGACCTGTTCATGCTGACCACGATCATCGCCGCGGGCCTCATGGTGAGCCTTCTCGGCGTCACCCAGATCGGCGCCGTCAGCATCCTGGCCCTGCTCCTGGCCCTCGTCGTCTGCATGGCGGCTGGCGGCTTCATCAACATGTCGGCCGAGTTCCTGGCCTACCGCCGGCTCCGGTCCGCGCCCAAGCTGGCCCCGCTGATGACCGCGGTCGGCATCAGCTTCATCTTCCGCGGCATCGCCCAGCAGGAGTACGTCAACGGCTCGGCCCAGAAGAACTGGCCGATCCAGTGGGGCGGGCCCCAGGTCGAGGGCGTCTACGTCTACAAGCTGGTCATGGTGTTCGCCGTGACCGTGCCGCTGCTGCTCCTCATGACCTGGATCGTGTCGCGCACCAAGATGGGCAAGGCCATGCGGGCCGTCGCGCAGGACCAGGACGGCGCGCGCCTGATGGGGATCAACGTCAACGGGACGATCTCGTTCGTCTTCGGGCTCGGCGGCGCCCTGGCCGGTGCGGCCGGCGTCCTCTACTTCCTGTGCCAGACGCAGACCTACTACGACACCGGCACCCAGCTGGGCCTGATCGCGTTCACCGCGGCGGTGCTCGGCGGGATCGGGAACCTCACCGGGGCGGTCGTCGGCGGCCTCGCCATCGGGATCATCCAGGCCCTCAACGAGGGCGCGGCGTACGGGCTCGGCTCCGACTGGTCGCAGAGCGTCGTCTTCGTGATCCTGATCATCCTGATGGTCTTCAAGCCCGAGGGCATCTTCGGGCGTCCCACCACGGAGAAGGTGTAGAGCCATGGCTGCAGCAACGCACGCTCTGCGTCCCGAGGGGCCCAGCACCCTCCGCCGGTTCGCGTGGCCGATCGGCTACGTGGTCGTCATCCTCTTCCTCTTCTTCCTCTACCAGTCGATCCTGCCGAGCCTGGTGAAGCCGGTCTCGGCACCCGTCCTCGCGTGGCTGCCGGTCGCGACGATCAACGAGTGCCTCATGTGGGCGATCATGGCCCTCGGGCTGAACGTGGTGGTCGGCTACGCCGGTCTGCTCGACCTCGGCTACGTCGCCTTCTGGGCGCTCGGCGGCTACACCGCCGGGTGGCTGATGGCCTTCCCGTTCAACTGGACGTGGGACTTCCACCTGCTCTCGCCGGTGAAGTCGACCCTGCCGGGCACGCACATCAACTTCTGGCTGGTGTGCATCGCGGCGGGCGTCCTGTGCTCGATCCTCGGCCTGATCATCGGCGCCCCGACGCTGCGGCTCCGCGGCGACTACCTCGCGCTGGTGACGCTCGGCTTCGGTGAGGTGATCACCCAGTTCTTCCGGAACTCGGGCGACATCGCGGGCTTCAACCTCGCCAACGGGGACCCCGGCATCTCCCCGATCGACCCGATCGGCACCGGCCCGCTGGGGGCACTGGGCGTCGCGCCCAAGCTGCTGACCAACTCGGCGGCCGGCAACGTCTGGAAGATCCTCGTGCTCGGCCTGCTGGTCGGCATCTGCATCTTCGTCTCCCTGCGCATCCGCGAGGGGCGCCTCGGCCGGGCCTGGCTCGCGCTGCGCGAGGACGAGCTGGCCGCCAGCATGATGGGCGTCCCGCTGGTCCGGGTGAAGCTGCTCGCGTACGCGGTCGGCGCCTTCTTCGGCGGCATCGGCGGCGTGGCGAACGCCTCCGGGATCACCACCGCGGTCTCGCCGTCCGGCTTCGACTTCGGGAAGTCGGTCCTGGTGCTCCTGATGGTCGTGCTCGGCGGCATGGGCAACGTCTGGGGCGTCACCATCGGGGCGTTCCTGCTGTCCTGGCTGAACAGCAACGGGCTCAAGCAGATCGGCGTGCAGTTCGACGCGCTCGCCGGCACCAACCTCGAGGCGAGCCTGCCGCGCTACAACTACGTCATCCTCGGCCTGCTGCTCGTGCTGATGATGCTCTTCCGCCGGGAGGGCCTCATCCCCGAGAGCCGGACGAAGGCGCTCATGAAGATGCCGTCGAGGACGGAGGCCGAGTCCCTCGGCGCCGACAGCCTCGAGGCGGAGGCCGAGACCGACGCGGTCGAGCACGCCGACGCGGGCGGGGACGCCAAGATCGCCGCCTCGGCCGCGGCCATGGCCGGGTCCGGAGCAGGCGCAGGACATGCGGCGGGCAGCAGCCCGCGGCGGGAGGAGGACTCGTGAGCGAGCAGACGCCCGGGGTCCGCGAGACCCTGGCCGACGTCACCCAGCTGGGTGGCACGCCGAACAGCCCCGGCGACCCGTCCGGCGCCGCCGGCTACGGCCGTCCCGACAGCGCCGAGAGCGGCGTCGACGGCGCGGTCCGCCAGCAGCTCCCCGACACCGGGGGCGACCCGGTCGCGGAGAACGTCCTCTTCGCCGACCGCATCACGATCCGCTTCGGCGGCCTCACCGCGGTCGACAACGTGTCGTTCTCGATCCCGCCGCGGTCGGTGGTCAGCCTCATCGGCCCCAACGGCGCGGGGAAGACGACGTTCTTCAACGTGCTCACCGGCCTCTACGAGGCCACCGAGGGCGCGGTCTACCTGGACGGGAAGGACATCACCGCGGTCAAGCCGCACAAGCGCGCGGCGATGGGCCTGGCCCGGACCTTCCAGAACATCCGGCTCTTCGGCCTCATGACGGCCGAGGAGAACGTGATGGTCGCCATGCACTCCCACCTCAAGGCGGGCGTGCTGTCGACGATCATCCGGACCCCCGGGCAGCGTCGCGAGGAGCGCGAGGCCCGCGAGACCGCGCGCGAGCTGCTCGACTACGTCGGCATCGGCAAGACCGTCGGCGAGCTCGCCCGTAACCTCTCCTACGGCGACCAGCGCCGCCTGGAGATCGCGCGGGCCATGGCGCTGCAGCCCAAGGTCCTGCTGCTCGACGAGCCCACGGCCGGCATGAACCCGCAGGAGTCGGCGAACTTCAACGACTTCGTCTACCGGGTCCGTGACGAGAAGGGCATCTCGGTGCTGCTGATCGAGCACGACATGAGCGTGAT
>NZ_BAAAYR010000001.1:1744047-1948509 GCF_039536445.1 Microlunatus spumicola
CCATGATCGCCCAGGGCACGCCGGACGACATCCGGAACAACCAGCAGGTGATCGAGGCCTACCTGGGCAAGACCGGCACGCGGGAGGGCAAGCGCCTCCCCAAGCCCGGTGCGAACGACGAGGTGGCTCCGGCGGCCCACGCGGCGGCCCTCGGGACCACGAACGGGGAGCAGGCATGAGCGCCGACGTCCAGGAGTCCACCGCGGGTCAGCCCGCCCGGGCCCGGGGCGCGGGCAAGGAGGTCATCCTCCAGCTCGACGACCTGAGCGTCAGCTACGGCAACATCGCGGCGGTCCAGAACCTCTCGATGACCGTCTACGCCGGCGAGATCGTCACCCTCATCGGCTCGAACGGCGCGGGCAAGTCGACGACGCTGCGCACGATCTCGGGCCTGCTGCGGCCCAAGAGCGGCGACGTGGTCTACGAGGGCAAGAAGATCAACGGCATCCCCGGCCACGACGTGGTCAAGCTCGGGATCAGCCAGTCCCCCGAGGGCCGCAAGATCTTCCAGCGGATGACCGTGTCGGAGAACCTCGACCTCGGCGCGTACACCCGCAAGGACACGGCCAAGATCGCGGAGGACCGCGAGAACGTGCTGGAGCTGTTCCCGCGGCTGCGGGAGCGGATCAACCAGAAGGCCGGGACGATGTCCGGCGGCGAGCAGCAGATGCTCGCGGTGGCCCGGGCGCTGCTCGGCGACCCGCGGCTGCTGCTGCTCGACGAGCCCTCCATGGGGCTGGCCCCGGTCCTGGTCGACGTGATCTTCGAGACGATCGAGAAGATCCGTTCCCAGGGCGTGACCGTCCTGCTCGTCGAGCAGAACGCGCTCGCGGCCCTGGAGATCGCGGACTACGCGTACGTGCTCGAGTCCGGTCGCCTGAACCTCGAGGGCGACGCGGACAAGCTGCTCGACGACCCGTCGGTCACCGCCGCCTACCTCGGCGGTCACTGACACCAGGCGCAAGGACGAACGCCCGGGAGCTGCTGCTCCCGGGCGTTCGTGCGTCCGGCCGACCTCGCTCCCCCACCCCTCGTGACCACTGGTCGCTGCGGACCCGCGACGAGCCGGACAGGACCACCGGAACGACCACTGTTCGGGCTGTCTCGGGGCGCGCGGCGTCGAAGAAGGTCGGCCCGGCTGCGCCCGGAAGGCTCAGGCGGGGGCGACGGCCTCGTCGTAGCTGCCCAGCTCGGGCACGGGTTCATGGGGCGGGTGCGGCGGCTCGGGGTCGAGGCGGGCGCCCAGCCGGCTCGCCAGCCGACGTACGAGACCGCGGGTGGCCTCCATCTGCGCCTCCCATTCGGGGCGGATCATGTCGATCCGCCGCTCGAACGGCTGCTCGGACTCCAGCTCCGCCGCCAGCGAGGTGTCCAGGCCCTGCTCCCACAGCTCGGCCATGGCGAGCGCGAGCGCGGACTGCACGGGGTAGAGCGCGATCTGCGGCCCGCGCGGCGCGGCCAGCCCGATCAGGTAGAGCCGGTCGAGCCCCGCGGGGACGATGCCCCCGCCGGTGCGCAGCGGCACCCCGCCGACGCGCTGCAGCAGCGTGTCGTCGAGGAACGGCAGCGTCGGGTGGAAGCCCGTCGCCCACAGGATCGTGTCGTACTCCCGCGCCGTCCCGTCGGTGAAGTGCACGGTACGGCCCTCGAACCGCTCGATGCCCGGCACGACGGTGACGCGACCGTGCTGGATCCAGTAGAGGAGGAGCTCGTTGACCACCGGGGCGCCCTCGGCGAGCGTGCGGTGCGCGGGTTCCGGGAGCCCCGGGTAGTTCTCCCAGGTCCCCTTGCTGACCCGGATGAGCAGCCGGGCGAGGAGGTCCTGCTCCTCGAAGGTGAAGCCCTTGAGGAAGGTGAGCTCGGAGCGCGGCACGCCGAAGAACGTCTTGGGCTGGAAGATGTGGCCCGAGCGGACGCAGATCGACGTCTCCAGCCGGTGCTGCGCGGCGTCGACGGCGAGGTCGCAGCCGGAGTTGCCGGAGCCCACGACCAGCACCCGCGTCCCCTCGACGTCGGCGGTGCCCGTGTAGGAGCCGGAGTGCAGCTGGCGGCCGGTGAACTCCCCCGGCACCTCCGGGACCCGCTGGTCGTGCAGGTGCCCGTTCGCGACGAACACCCCGTCGTACGCCCGCTGCCGCCCGTCCGAGGTCGTCACCAGCCAGCCGGCCGAGCCGGTGGAACCCTCGGTCGCGACGGGCACGACGGACTCGACGCGGACCCCGAAGGTGATCCGGTCGTGCAGGTCGTGGGCGTCGGCGTACGCGACGAGGTAGGCGGTCACCTGGTCGCGCGACGGGAAGAGCGGGTAGTCGGCCGGCATCGGGAAGCCGGCGTAGCCCGTCACGTCGCGGGAGGTGATGAGGTGCAGGGCCTCGTAGTCGGTGTTCCAGTGGCCGCCGACCCGGTCGGTCGCCTCGACGCAGTCGACCTGCCGCCCGCTCGCGAGCAGGGTCTGCAGGGCCGCGAGCCCGGCCGCTCCGGCGCCGATGACGCAGTAGGTGGGGGTCGTCCCGGTGATCATCAGGGTGTCTCTCTCGTCGTCGTGCGGGAGCGGTCGGGCGGGGGTTCAGCGGATGAGGCTGCCGCCGCTGATCACGAGGGTCTCGCCGGTGACGTACGCGCCCCCGCCGGCGAGCTGGGCCACCCAGTGGGCGACCTCGGAGGGTTGGGCGACGCGACGCAGGGGGATGGTCCGCGCCGCGCCCTCCATCCGACCGGTCGCCGCGTTCCCCGGGGTGTCGACCCAGCCCGGCGCCACACCGTTGACCGTGATGTCGGGAGCGAGCTCGACCGCGAGCGAACGGGTCAGGGCACTGACGGCGGCCTTGGAGGCGCTGTAGACCAGCTGGCCCTCGGAGACGGCGATCGCGTCGACGGAGGAGAAGTTCACGATGCCGCCCCCGCCGGCGGCCCGGAGCAGCGGGACGGTCGCGCGGCAGACGTTGAGGACGCCGAGGACGTTGACGCCGAAGACCCGGTGGAAGAGCTCGTCGGTGTAGTCGTCGAGCGTGCTGGGCGGGTAGATGCCCGCTGCGTTCACGACGACCTTCAGGGCCAGGCCCTCGGCCGCTGCGGCGATCGCCGCGGTCAGCGCGGGCCCGTCCGTCACGTCCGCGACCACCGGGACGAAGCGCTCCCCCAGGTCGGCCGCGGCCACCTCCAGCGCCACGCCCGAGGCGTCGAGCGCCAGCACCGTCCAGCCGTCGTCGAGGTAGCGCCGGGCGGTCGCGAGACCCATCCCGCTGCCCGCACCGGTCACCAGCGCCGCGTTCGTCACGGTTCCAGCCTGGCGGAACCCAGGCCTCCGGTAAAGCGGCAATCAGGGAGGCCAGGTCAAGGACAGGGCTTGACCGGCGCAGGTCCCTTCCGGGCCAGCAGGAACGCCTGGGGGTCCTCCTCGGGGTGCCGCCCTGACCGGACCAGGCGGCACTTCCCGTCCGCTCCCCCTGGCCACCGGGTCCCGACCCTCGGCCACCCGCCGACCGCCGAGAACCTGTCCACCGAAGCCCTACGATCGACGGCATGGCACAGGTCGGGGCGGTCGTACGGCGGGACGAGGACTTCGGGGTGGTCACGAGCGTCGACGACCACAAGTTCGACGTGGTCGAGGTCGAGTGGGACGACGGCACCAAGCAGTGGGTGAAGGTCGCCGACGTGGAGTGGATCGTCTCGCACGAGTGACGCCACGGGTCGTCGTCGGGTCGCGCTGCGCCGCGGCCCGAAGGTGAACCGGACTTCCGTCTCGCCGTCCGGACCCAGCGCCTCGTAGCGCTCACGCGCCACGGGCGCCGCCGTGCTGCAGCCCGGTCCTGGACACGGCCCTTGCGGGCCTGTGCCCGCGGCCCCAGGGCCCGGGCTACTTCTTCTTCGCCCCGCCCGCGCCGTGCTCGATCACGCCGTCGGCGACCTCGCGCATCGACTTGCGCAGGTCCATCGCCGTCTTCTGGATCCAGCGGAACGCCTCCGGCTCGGTGAGCCCGAGGCCGGTCTGCAGCATGCCCTTGGCCCGGTCGACGGCCTTGCGCGACTCGAGGCGCTCGGTGAGGTCGGTGACCTCGGCCTCGACCGCGGTGATCTCCGCGAACCGCGCCCGCGCGATCTCGATCGCCGGGATGAGGTCGGCCTTGCCGAACGGCTTGACCACGTACGCCATCGCGCCGGCCTGGCGGGCCCGGTCGACGAGCTCGCGCTGGCTGAAGGCCGTCAGCATCACGACCGGGGCGATCCGGTCCGTGGCGATGCGCTCGGCCGCGCTGATGCCGTCGAGCTTGGGCATCTTGACGTCCATGACGACGAGGTCGGGGCGCAGCTGCGTCGTGAGCTCCACGGCGGCCTCTCCGTCACCGGCCTGGCCGACGACGTCGTAGCCCTCCTCCGTCAGCATCTCGACCAGGTCGAGGCGGATGAGGGCCTCGTCCTCGGCCACGACGACGCGGGTGGCTGCGCTCTCCGACACTGGAGCTTCTCCGTTTGTCACGGCGACACTCTAACGAGCGGATGTTACGGAAACTGCCGTGCACGACAGACCTGGCTGGTGCCGAGGAGGGGATTCGAACCCCCAAGTCCTTGTGGGACAGACGGGTTTGAGCCGTCCGCGTATGCCATTCCGCCACCTCGGCCGCACCCACCGGCCTCCGCCAGTTTCCCACAGCCCGCCCGCGGCCCGGTCGGCTCAGCCCGTGGGCGTCGTCCCGCGCGTGCGGAGCGCCGCCCACAGGACGAGGACCGCGGCCAGGACGGTGAGGGTCGCGGCGGCGAGGGTGGTCGCCGTACGGAAGTCGGCCCGCTGCGCCACGGTCCAGGCTCCGGAGGCGAGGTCCCCGGTGAACAGCGCGGCGAGGAACGTGCCGCCCACCGCGACGCCGACCGCCGAGGCGACCTGGGAGCCCGTGTCGACGAGGGCGGCGCCGACGGAGGTGCGGTCCTCCGGGAGCCCGCCGAGGACGTTCATCCCGGCGACGACGCCGACCACCCGAAGCCCGGCCGCGACGAGCACGAGCGAGAGGGCGACCCAGGCGTACGAGCCGGTGCCGAACGCGGCGTAGACGGCGAGGCCGGCCACGACCGCGACGGAGCTGGTCCAGGCCGCCCGCCCGAGCCCGACCCGCCGCACGAACGGCCCCACGAACGCGGAGCCGGCGACGAGGACGGCCACCTGCGGGAGCAGGCCGACCGCCGCGTGCGCGGGCGACCAGCCCCGGTCCAGCTGGAGCTGCAGCGTCACCAGGTAGCCGAGCCCCGCGACCGCCAGCCCGGCCGCCGCCTTGTAGGCGAGGCCGCCGGACACGAGCGGCCGCGCGACGAGCGCCAGGTCGAGCATCGGGTGCTCAGCCGTGCGTTCGCGGCGGACGAAGAGCACCGCGCCGACCACGGCCGCGACGACCGCGGCCCACGCCGACCACGACCGCGCTCCCCCCTCGACGAACAGGCTCGGGACGACCAGCACGAGCACGATCGTGGCCGTGGCCAGCACTCCCCCGGCGACGTCGGCCGGTGCGCGGTGCCGTTCCGACGCGCGGTCCGGGGCGACACCGAGGCGGATGCCGACGATCGCGAGGGCGGCGATCGGGACGTTCACCAGCAGCAGGACCTGCCACGGCGCGACCGCGAGCACGAAGCCGCCGGTCGCCGGTCCGACCGCGAGCCCGACCAGGCCCACCGTCGAGATCAGGGTGATGGCGCGGACGCGCAGCCCCTCGTCGTCGAACAGCCGGAACGCCAGCGCCATCGAGCCCGGCGTCGTCATCGCGGCGGCGAGGCCCATGACCGCCCGGACGGCCACGAGCTCGCCGGCGTTCGTCACGAACGCGGTCGCGAGGCTCGCGAGGCCGAGGAGCAGCAGGCCGACGACCATCACCCGCCGGCGTCCGACGCGGTCGGCGACCGCGCCGAGCACGAGCATGAGCCCGCCGAGCACGACGGCGTACGCGTTGGTCACCCACGACAGCGCGAGGGTCGAGGCGTGCAGCTCGCGGCCGATTGTCGGCAGCGCGACGTTGAGGATCGAGCTGTCGAGCATCTCGAAGAGGAAGACGGCGGAGAGACCGGTCAGGGCCAGCCACGCCTCGCGCATGGACCGGGGCGGCTGATGCGACCGGAGGACCTGCCGGGTCGGGTGGATCATCACGAACACCGTTCTACCACGAACGATGTTCGTTTGTAGAACGCCGTTCGACATCGGCTAGGCTCGACGCATGGCTCCCACCCCGGCCCAGCGGCGCGCGGCGCGGCACACGCCCGGCGACGAGGTCGCCCCCCGGACACCACCGCGCGAGGACGCGGCGGCCGGCCGTCGTCCGCTCACCGTCGCCCGGGTGACGGAGACGGCGCTGACGATGGTCGCGCGGGACGGCTACGAGGCGCTGACGATGCGGCGGCTGGCGGCCGAGCTCGGGACGGGGGCCGCGTCGCTCTACGCGCACGTGGTCAACAAGGAGGACCTGGACGAGCTGCTCATCGGCGCCCTGAGCGCGCAGGTCCGGCTGCCCGAGCCCGACCCGGAGCGGTGGCGCGAGCAGGTCGTCGACGTCTGCACGCAGCTGCGCGACCTCTACCTGGCCCACCCCGGGATCTCGCGGGCGGCGCTGGCCGCCGCCCCGTCCGACCGGGACACCCTGCGGCTGGCCGAGGGCCTGCTCGCCCTCCTGGTCACGGGCGGCACCGACCCGCAGGCGGCCGCCTGGGGCATCGACGCCCTCGTGCTCTACGTCGGCGCCTACTGCCTGGAGATCGCCGCGTACGAGCGGCGCCGGCGCAGCCCCGAGGACGGCTGGGTCGTCGGCCGGGAGGAGCTGCTCGACCGGTTCGCGGCGCTGCCCGGCACGTTCCCCTACACGAAGCGCTACGCGGCCGAGCTGACCTCCGGCCGGGGCCACCAGCGCTTCGACTTCGCCCTCGGCCTGCTGCTCGACGGCCTGGCCGCGGCCTGAGCGCGCGACCGACCGCGCCCGCGGTCAGGCCGGGACGCGCAGGCCCGGGCGCGAGGGGTCGAAGAGGCTGATGTCGTGCGCGGTCCGGCCGTTCGCGACGAGGTCGGCGAGGACCTCCCCGATCACGGGGACGAACTTGAACCCGTGGCCGGAGCAGACCGACGCCACCGTGACCTGCGGCCGGTCGGGCAGCGCCCCGACGACGAAGTCGTGGTCCGGGCTGGTGGTGTAGAGGCAGGTCAGAGCCTTGACCAGGGGTCCGGTGAGGTGCGGGAAGAGCTGGCGCGCCCGCTCGCGGGTGGCCTCGGTCTCGACCTCGGTGACCGTCCGGTCGACCGCGTCGGGGTCGGCCCGCGCGAACGTGTTGAAGAAGGCCAGCTTGAGCCCGCCGGCCGGCCCGTCGACCATCGGGAAGCCGTAGATGTCGCGGTTGTGGTCGGTCTCCTCGATGTAGACCGGCAGCTGGTCGCTCGTCCACGCGGCGTACGGGACGACGCTGAAGTCGGGCGTGAACCAGCAGACGACCTGGCGCTCGACGCGCAGGTCCAGCCCGAGGTCCGCGAGCAGCCCGGGCGCCCACGCGCCCGCCGCGACGACCAGGCGGTCGGCGCCGTACGTGCCCCGGTCGGTCACGACCTCGACGCCGCCGGCGGGCGTCGCGCGCCAGGAGCGGACCGGCTCGTCGTAGCGGAGCTCGGCACCGTGCCGGGCCGCGAGGTCGAGGTTGGCGAGGATCGTCTCCTCCGGCCGAACGAAGCCGGCGTTGTCCTCGTAGAGGCCGAGGGCGTGGTCGGCGGGGTCCATCGCCGGGAAGCGGGCCCGGATCTGCTCGGCGTCCAGCACCTCGTGCGGGAGCCCGTGCGTCTCGGCGGAGAGGCGGGCGCCCGAGAAGATCTTGGAGTCCGGGTCGCCGACGTAGAGGCCGCCGCAGAGCGTCATGATCTGCCGGCCGCTGGCCTCCTCGAGCTCGCGCCAGCCCTCGTACGCGCGGCGCAGCAGGGGCACGTACGCGGGCCCCTCGAAGTAGGACTGCCGGACGATCCGGGTCTCGCCGTGACCGGAGCCCTGGTCGTGGGCGGGCCAGAAGCGTTCGAGGCCGAGGACGGAGAGGCCGCGGGCGGCGAGCTGGTGCGCCGCCGCCGACCCCATCGACCCGAGCCCGAGGACGATGACGTCGTGGTGCCCGCCGGTGGTCCCGCTCACGCGCCGGCCTCCTCGGCGGCGGCGGTCAGGCGGGCCGCGAGCGGTGACGGCGGCGCCGCGCCCCAGGTGTCGGCGAGCGTGTAGCCCGAGGGGAAGGGGTCGCTCGGGTCGACGCCGACCTGGCAGAGCTGGGTGATCCAGGCCTGCCCCGCCACGCTGGGCACGACGGCCGGGACGCCGCCCACCGTCGTGAGCTCCTCGATCCGGCTGTCGAAGCGGGACCCGATGATCGAGGTGTGGACGAAGTTCTCGCCCGGGGTGACGAGGCCGCGGGCGTGCAGCACGGCGAGCCGCGCCGACGTGCCGGTGCCGCAGGGTGAGCGGTCCAGGCGGCCGGGGCTGACGACGACCGCGTTGCGCGCGGTGAGCTCGCCCTCCGGCGTCCGGCCCAGCGGCCCCGTGAACTCGAAGTTCGTGATCCCCGGGAACTCGGGGTGCACCGGGTGGACGGCGGGCAGCTGGTCCGCGGCGGCGAGCTTGATCGCCTCGCCGACGACGCACAGGTCGCGGCCCTCGTCGGGCGTCAGGCCGAAGCCGAGCGAGGCCGCGTCGAGCAGCACGTACGCCATCCCGCCCCAGGCGACGTCGACCGTCACGGTGCCGAGGCCGGGCACCTCGACCGGCGCGTCGAGGTGGTAGACGAAGGCCGGCTGGTTGGTGAACCGCACCGAGGTGACCTTGCCGTCGGCGCACGTGCACTCGACGCGGATCAGGCCGGCGGCGGACTCGAGCGTGAGGTGCGTGACCGGCTCGATCATCGGCAGCATGCCGGTCTCGAGCAGCGCGGTCGTGACGCAGATGGTGTTGCTGCCCGACATCACCGGGTACTCGGTCGACTCGGCGATCACGTAGCCGAGCTGGGCCTCCGGGTGCCGCGACGGGAGCACGAAGTCGGCGCTGTGGATGACCCCGCCGCGCGGCTCCTGCAGCAGGCGGAGGCGGAGCTCGTCGCGCTGCTCGCTCAGGTAGGCGCGCTTGTCGAACATCGTCTCGCCGGGGACGTCGCCGACCCCGCCGGTGACCACGCGGGCGTTCTCGCCCCCGCAGTGCACGTCCACCACGTTGAGCACCTGGCTCCAGCGCATCCTCGTCCTCCGGCTCGGGGCGTCTCGTCGTCCGCCGTGATCGGACGCTAGCCGAACGGGTCGGCCAGACTGCAGCGGTGACCACGGCCGCCGCCCCTCCCGCGCGCGGGCTGTCCACGCTGGTCCTCGCGGTCAGCCTGCTCGTGGTCGCCGCGAACCTCCGCCCCACCCTCACCGCGCTCGGCCCCGTCATCACCCTCGTCGGCGCCGGCACCGGTCTCAGCCCGGCGGCGCTGGGGGTGCTCGGTTCCGTGCCGCTGCTGGCCTTCGCGGCGGTGTCGCCCTTCGTGCAGCTGCTGAGCCGGCGCTGGGGGCCGGACCACACCGTCTTCGGGGCGACGATCGTCATGCTCTCCGCCACCGTCGTCCGCTCGCTGCCCGGAGCGCCCGGGTCCTCGCTGACGCTCTGGGCGGGCACGATCGCCCTGGGCGCGGGCATCGCCGTGTGCAACGTGCTGGTCCCCGCCCTGGTCAAGCGGGACTTCCCGCGCGAGGTTCCGCTGATGACCGGCGCCTACACCGCCACCCTCAGCCTCTCCGCGGCCCTGGCCTCGGGCCTGGCCCTGCCGATCGCCGAGCGCGGCGGCTGGCGGCTGGGGATCGGCACGTGGGCGCTCGTCGGGGTGCTCGTGCTGGTGACCTGGTGGCCCCGGCTCCGCGGGCACGACCGGGACGTCGCCGTGCCCGGCCCGACCGTAGGCGCGCCGCCGCGTTCCGGGGCGTCGGTGTGGCGGTCGCCGCTGGCGTGGCAGGTGACGGCGTTCATGGGGACGCAGGCGATCTTCTTCTACCTGATGGTCACGTGGCTGCCGAGCATCGAGGTGGCCCGCGGCGTCACCCCGGTCCGGGCCGGCTGGGACCTGTTCCTCTTCCAGGTCACGGGCATCGCCGGCGGCCTGCTCGTCTCGCTGGCCATGCGCGGCCGCCGCGACCACCGCCTCGCCGGCGTCGGCGTGAGCGTCGGGATGGCCGTGTCCATGCTCGGCCTGCTGCTCCTGCCCGGGCTCGACGCGCTCTGGCTCGTGGTGGCCGGCCTCTGCAGCGGGGCGTCGCTCGTCGTGGCGCTGACCTTCGTGGCGGAGCGGAGCCGCACCACGGCCGACGCCGCCGGGCTCTCGGGGATGGTCCAGAGCGTCGGCTACCTGCTCGGGATCATCGGGCCGATCGGGGCGGGCGCGCTGTTCCAGGCCACCGGCGGCTGGGCCACGACGCTCGTCGCCGTGATCGGCGTGAACCTCGTCCAGCTCGTCGTCTCGCTGTTCGCGGGCCGCGACGCGTACGTGGAAAGGTGACGCCCGTGACGCTCCCCCACCTCGATGCCGCCGCCGTCCTCGCCCTCGGCCCGGCCGGTGCGGCCGACGCGATGCAGCAGGCCCTTCGCGAGGGTCTCGATCCGTCGGAGGGCGTCGCGCGGTCGTTCGTCGACGTGCCGGCGGGCGAGCTCATCGTCATGCCCGCCGCGGGCGCCCGCCACGTCGGCGTGAAGCTCGTCGGCGTCGCCCCCGGAAACGCCGCCCGCGGCCTCCCCCGCATCGGCGCCGTCTACGTCCTCTTCGACGCGGAGACGATGCAGCCGGTCGCCACCCTCGACGGCACCGCGCTCACCACCCTGCGGACCCCCGCGACCAGCATCGTCGGGCTCCGGCCGTGGCTGCGCCGGGCCGAGGGACCGCAGCAGGTCGTCGTCTTCGGCGCCGGTCCGCAGGGCGTCGGGCACGTCGACGCGCTCGCCGCCGAGGTCGCCCTCGGCGCGGTCACCTTCGTGGTCCGTACGCCCGCCCGCGTGACCCTGCCGGCCGACGGCCCCGCGGCTGGGGCTGCGGTCCTCGCCACCGACGACCCCCGGGTCGCCGACGCGCTCCGCTCGGCGGACGTCGTGGTCTGCGCGACCACGGCCCGTACGCCGGTCTTCGACTCCTCGCTGCTCGGCGACGACGTCCTCGTCGCCGCGGTCGGCTCGCACGAGGCCGAGGCGGCCGAGGTCGACGTGGCGTTCGCCGGGTCGGCCACGGTCGTGGTCGAGGACGTGGCCACCGCGCTGCGCGAGTGCGGCGACGTCGTCCAGGCCGCCGCCGCGGGCGTGGTCGCGGAGGCCGACCTGGTCCCGCTGGCCGCCGTGGCCCGCGGGGACGTCGCGGTGACGGGCGGGCGCGTGCTGTTCAAGGGCAGCGGCATGGCCTGGCAGGACCTGGTCGTGGCCGAGGCCGTGCTCGACCACGCCGGTGCGCCTTCCCAATAGCGGTCGACCCACCAGCGGTCGTCGCACGGGTGAAACCTGCGCGGTGAGAGACTGACGGCGTCCGACGCCGAGCCCTCAGGAGCACCCGTGACCACCTTCGCCGAGACGACCGACGCCCAGCTGACGGACGCGGCGGAGGACAGCTCCAGCGGTCCCTCGAACGCCGAGGTCAGCGCGGCCGACGCGTCGGTCGTCTTCCACTCCTGGTCCAAGCAGGGCGGGCTCAAGCCGCTGCCGCTCGCGGGCGGCCGGGGCACCACGGTGTGGGACCACGACGGCAACCACTACCTCGACTTCTCCGGGCAGCTCGTGTTCACGAACATGGGCCACCAGCACCCCAAGATCATCGCCGGCATCACCGAGCAGCTGTCCAAGATCACGACCGTCGCCCCCGCGCACGGGAACGCGACCCGCGCCGAGGCCGCCCGTCTGATCCTGCAGCGCGCCCCCGAGGGCTTCGAGAAGGTCTTCTTCACCGCCGGCGGGGCCGACGCCAACGAGAACGCCATCCGGATGGCGCGCCTGGTCACCGGGCGCAACAAGGTCCTCTCGCGCTACCGCTCGTACCACGGCAACACCGGCTCGGCCATCGTCGCGACGGGCGACTGGCGCCGCATCCCCAACGAGTACGCGACCGGCCACGTGCACTTCTTCGGGCCGTTCCTCTACCGCAGCGAGTTCTGGGCGGGCAGCGAGGCCGAGGAGTGCGCCCGCGCGCTGCACCACCTCGAGCGGACCGTCCAGGCCGAGGGCCCCGAGAGCATCGCCGCGATCCTGCTGGAGTCGGTCCCCGGGACCGCCGGGATCATGGTCCCGCCGCCCGGCTACCTGTCCGGCGTCCGCGCGCTCTGCGACCGCTACGGGATCCTCCTGATCCTCGACGAGGTGATGGCGGGCTTCGGGCGTACGGGCGAGTGGTTCGCGCTCGACGCGCACGACGTCCGCCCCGACCTGATCACCTTCGCCAAGGGCGTCAACTCCGGCTACGTGCCCGTCGGCGGCGTGATCATCTCCTCCGAGATCGCGCACGCCTTCGACGACCGCATCTTCCCCGGTGGCCTGACCTACTCCGGCCACCCGCTGGCCGCGGCGAGCATCGTCGCGACGCAGAAGGCGATGGCCGAGGAGGGCGCGGTCGAGAACGCCAAGCGCGTCGGGCGGGACCTCCTCGCCCCCGGGCTGGCCGCGCTGGCGGAGAAGCACGAGGTCATCGGCGAGGTCCGCGGGACCGGCGTCTTCTGGGCCCTGGAGCTCGTCGCCGACCGCGGGACCCGCGAGCCGCTCCCTGCGGCCACGGTCGCCGGCCTCAAGTCCGACATCATCGGCCGGGGCATGCTGCCCTTCGCGGTGGACAACCGGATCCACGTCGTCCCGCCGCTCAACGTGAGCGACGACGAGGTCGCGCAGGCGCTGGAGATCTACGACGAGGCCTTCACCGCCTTCCGCCCCTGACCCCAGACCCCCTGACCACCCGCGCGAGCGGTACGCCTTCCCGGTCCTGAGAGCCTCCGGACCGGGAAGAGGTACCGCTCGCGGGTCGGGCGTACCGCTCGGGGCGTACGAGGGGGGCTAGCCGGCGCCGACCAGGGCCGGCGGCTGGGCGGAGACCTCGGGCTTGAGCCAGGCGGCGCCGGCGCGGGCACCTTCCGCGGCGGCGTCGAGCAGGTTCCGGGGGGCGAGCGCGTCGCCGACCTTGACGATCTCCAGGTCCGGCGCCGCGGCGGCGAGCCGGCCGCTGAGGGCGTCGGCGGAGCGGCGTACGCCGGCCAGCGCGACCAGGTCGACGCGACCGGCCGGGCGGGAGAGGTCGGACTCGAGGTCCACCAGCGTCCAGGACGTGGCGTCGTGCTCCGGCGACACCGAGTCGACCAGCTCCACGCCGGCGAGCTTGAGCCGGCGGCGGACCCACCAGACCTGCGTGGGGTCCACCTCGACGGCCACGGAGCTGAGGCTGGTGACGATGCGCACGGTCCAGCCGGCGGCCGCTAGTGCCTCGGCGGCGGTCGGCGCGACGAACCCGCCCTCGTCGTCCACGACCAGAGCGACGGCACCGGGCTCCGGGGGTTCCGGGGTGCGGGCCACGACGCTGTCGGCGTCGACCACGGTGGACGGGGCACCGGCCACCCAGGACGGCCAGCGTGGGGCGGAGCCGGACGCGATGACGACGGAGTCGGGCTCGAGCGCCAGCACGTCGTCGACCGTCGGCGCCGTGCGCAGCCGGACGTCCACGCCGGTCCGCTCCAGCCGCTCGACGAGCCAGTCCAGGTAGAGGCCCCAGCGCTCCCGGCCGGGACGGCGGCCGGCGAGCTCGGCCCGGCCGCCGATCCGGTCGCCCTGCTCGAACAGGACCACGCTGCTCCCCCGCTCGGCCGCGCGGAAGGCGGCCTCGGCGCCGGCCACGCCGCCACCGACCACGACGACCCGGCGGTGCACGGGCAGCTCGCTACCGACGCCGAGGTCGACCTCGGGCTCGCGGATGCCCGGGTTCACCGAGCACCACATGGGCCGGCCCAGGTAGAGGCGGCCGATGCAGCCCTCGTTGAGGCTGATGCAGGGCCGCGGGGTGTGGCCGGCCGCGTACGTGCGCGGCAGGTCCGGGTCGGCGATGAGCGCGCGGGTCATGGCCACGAGGTCCACGCCGTCGCGGACCAGGGCCTCCTCGGCGTGGTCGGCGTCGAGGATGCGACCGGCGACGAGGGTGGCCACGCCGGTCGCGCGGCGCAGGCGGCCGGCGTGCGGGCCGTTCACGTTCTCGGGCAGCGCGTCGCCGGGCACGAAGACCGAGCTGCTGCGGACGGTGTAGCCGGTCCCCCCGGACACGCTCAGGAGGTCGACCGCGCCGCCGGCCGTCAGGCCCTGGGCGACCTCGACGAGCTCGGCGTCGGTGAGGCCCGCGCCCTCGAGGAGGCCGTGGTAGGCCGACATCCGGAACCCCACGAGGAAGTCCTCGCTCGTCCACGCGCGCACCGCGGCGAGGACCTCGCGACCGAACCGCAGCCGGTTCTCGAAGCTGCCGCCGTAGCGGTCGGTGCGGTCGTTGACGTAGGGGTCGTAGAACTGCTCGATGAGGTGGCCGCCGTGGGAGGTGACCTCGGCGCCGTCCCAGCCGAGCTCCATCAGCCGACGCGCGGCGTGGCCGAAGCGGTCGACGAGCACGGCGATCTCGGCCTCGTTGAGCACCGCCGGGACCTCGCGGTGCACGCCCTCCGGCAGGTCCGAGGCGGCCTTGAGCGCCACGCCCGAGAAGACCGAGTTCGCGCGGCGGCCCATGTGGGTCATCTGCGACATGATCAGCCCGCCGTGCTCGTGGACCCGGTCGGCCAGCTGGCGCAGCAGGACGTCGTTGCGGGGGTCCCACAGCGAGATCGACCCGTACGAGGCCGCGCTCTCGGGGTCGACCGAAGCCGACCCGAACGTCATGACCAGCCCGACGCCTCCCGCCGCCTTGCGCACGTGGTAGTCGACCTCCGCCTGGGTGAGCAGCCCGTCGTGGCCCCAGCCGGTCGAGTGCGGGGTCGAGGTGATGCGGTTGCGGACCGACTTCCCCCGCAGCCGGAACGGCGAGAAGAGGGTCGGCCAGCGCAGTGCGCCCGGGGAGCCGGGGAAGGTGTCGTGGACGGTCATCAGCGGGCTCCTCGGACGGCGACGGTGCTCCGGATCCTAGATGTGATCACATATCAGAAGCAAGTGCCGTCGAGTACGCTGCCGGGGTGACCCTGGCCCCCCTCGGCGAACCCTCGCTGCTCACCGACCGGGTCTACGCGGCGATCCGCGAGGGCATCCGCAACGGTGAGTTCCCCGCGGGCTCGCGCCTGCGGCTGCGCGACCTCGCCGCCCAGCTCGGCACCAGCCCGATGCCCGTCCGCGAGGCGATCGGGCGCCTGGAGCAGAACGGCCTCGTCGTCCGGGTCCCCCACCGCGGCGCCGTGGTCGCCGACCTCACGCCCGTCGAGCTGGCGCACGTCTACGCCACGCGGCTGCTGCTCGAGGTCGAGGCGACCCGCCTGGGCTGCGCGGCGGTCCGTGCGCCCGACCTGGCCGCGATGCGGACCGCGTACGGGCGGATGGTCGACGCCGTGGCGGCCGGGCGCGTCGCCGAGGCCCTCGACCACGACGAGGAGCTGCTGACCGCGCTCTACGCCGCCGGCGGCAACCCGGTGCTGGTCGGTCTGGTCGAGGACCTCTGGCAGCGCTGCCGCGCCTTCAAGCTGCTCGGCGCCGACGCGGCCGACTCGTTCGCCCCGGAGGCGGGCGCCTGGTCGACGCAGCGCCGGCTGCTCGAGGCCGTCGAGGCGCGCGACGTCGACGCGGCCGTGGCCGTCACCCGGGAGTCGCTGGAGTCGTCGCAGCGGCGGATCCGGACGATGCTGGCCGACGCGGAGGACCCGCGCTGACGGCTCGTGCGGACCGCAGGACCACCAGGGCCGCGACCCAGAGCACGGCGACGACCGGCAGCGCGACCGTCCCGAGCCCGTCGGCCAGGTCGGCGACGGGGTTCGTCAGGCCGAGCCGCGCGAGCACCCACCCGACGGCGGCCACCCCGACCAGCACGGCCGCGGCCGTCCGCCCCTCCCGGTAGCGCCCGTCCCGGGCGAGCAGGACCAGCGGGGGCAGGACGAGGGCGACCACGACGAGCTGCATGAGCTCGATGCCGAGGTTGAAGCCGAGCAGCGAGAGCACGAGCCGGGCGCCCGAGAGGTCGAGCTCGCGCAGCGTCGCGGAGAAGGCCAGCCCGTGGACCAGGCCGAAGGCCGCGGCGACCACCGCCTCCCGCCCGGCGAAGACCGGCCGCACCGCGTGCACGGCGGCGACGAGGATGCTCACCGCGATGAGCACCTCCACGGCCCGCTGCGGCGCGGGGACGCCGAGAGCGCCCAGTGCCAGCGTGACCGAGTGCCCGAGCGTGAAGGCGAGGGTGGTGCGGGCGATGCGCGCCACGGCCCGCCGCGCCGGGACCGGGCCGCCCCAGCGCCGCCCGGCCAGCAGCAGCGGGGCCGGGAGCAGCAGCGTGAGCAGGAACAGCTGGTGGTCGGTGCCCTCGGCGATGTGCGTGATCCCGAGCCGCACCATGCTCGTGAACCCCCGCAGGTCGCTGCCCGCACCGAGGTCCACGTGGAGCGGCTCCACCGTGCCCGTGACGGTGTCGCGGACGACCGTGCCCACCTCGTACGGGGCCGCGACCTGCCCGCTCGACCAGTCCGAGGCGACCGTGACGATCACGGTGTGGGTGGCCACCCGGGCGACCACGGCGTCGTAGCCGAGGTCGAACGACCGGACGCCGGCCCCGGCGGGCGGCGTCAGGGTCAGCAGCACGTGGACCTCGCGGTAGAGACCAGTCGTCCTGGCGTCCCCGGCGCCCGTGACCGTGGGGGCCGCCGCCGTGACCGACCAGGCCCGGCCGTCGTCGCTGGTGGGCCGCACGTGCGCCAGCAGGTAGGCGTCGATCGCCGCGGCCTGCGCGTCCACCGCCGTCTCGGAGGCGTCGCCGAGGTCGAGGCCGGCGGCCGCCTCGAGGTCGCTGACCGGTACGGAGACCTCGGCCTCCACGGTGCTGGCACCCACCGCCAGCCGCACGGTCGACGTCGGCAGCACGTGGGCGGAGGCGGACCCGGTGCCGAGGACGAGCAGCCCCAGCACGAGGGCCACCGCCGCGAGCGCGCGCGCGAGGACCCGCATCAGCTCTGCGTGCCGCCGTAGTCGGTGGTGCGGTCGCGCCACACCGAGTGCGGGTGGTTCCCGGGGAGCACGATGCCGTGCTGCATCGAGAACTCGATCCACACCGAGGGGCCGTCGATCCGGACGTAGTCGTCCTGCTCGGTGAGCGCCGTCGTGCCCGCGTACGCCACGTGGGTGTCGTCGAGCTCGCCCTCGTACCGCGCGAGGATCGTCTTCGCGTCGGCGTCCGCGACGTCGTCGACGTACGACGCGATCGCGGCGAGCACGAGCTCGCGCTGGGCCGTCGACAGGTCGGAGCCCGGCACGCCGGCCTTCGTGGTCGGGAAGGCCCAGTCCTTGCCCGGGGTGAGCACGAGGTCCGTGAACGTGTCGCTCAGCTCGGCCGAGGCCAGCTGCGCCGTGCTCAGGCCGGCCAGCAGGGCCGTGAACGCCGCCTCCTTCACCTTCATCGGCTGGTTGGTCCGGCCGTTCAGGTCGAAGGGGTCGTTCGGCTCGATGCCGCGGAAGGACGGCGTCGCGCCGGCCAGCTTCCCGTCCGTGTACGTGTTCGCGACCGCGAGGTGGTGCCCGCCGAACTGCAGCTCCCAGGTCCCCGTGTCCTGCGGGCTGCCGAGCAGCGCGACGTAGAAGTTCTTCCGTCCGTAGTCGTCACCGCCGCCGTCCGCCGCCAGCTGGTCGTCGGCGTTCAGGTGCTGCTCGATCTCGTCGTAGCCCGTGCCCGTGCCGCTGCCCGTCGCGGCCTTCAGCATCGTCGTGAACGCCGCGAGCTGGTCCTCGCTCAGGTCGCCGAGGCTGACGCCGAGGCGGCTCTGACCCCCACCCCCGCCTCCGGACCCGCCCGGCGCGGCTCCCCCCGGCGCACCGGAGGGTGCCCCGCTGGGAGCGGCACCGCTGGGCATGCCCGTCCGGCCGCCTCCGCCCGCACCTCCGCCTCCGCCTCCGATGAGGCCCTGGGGGAGGTTCGACCAGCGCTCCGCGTTCGCGAGGCTGTAGTCCTGCAGCACGGTCGTCTGCTGCTCGGCGCCGAGGGTGCGGTAGAAGGCCTGGGCCAGCGCGGCGACGCTGCCCGCGGCCGCGGGCCCGGTGGCGACGGCCGTGGCGGCGGCGCCGGCGGTGGTCGCGCTCGAGGCGCTGCCGGAGCTGGTCGAGGTGCCGCAGGCCGCCGCCACCCCGGCGACCGCGACGGGCACGGTGCCGAGGAACCAGCGCCGGGAGAGCGGGCGTGTTCTCAGGGAGTTCTTGGTGTCCATGGCGAGGACCGTACGGACCGGAGCCTGGTCAGAGCCCCCGTCCGACCTGTACGCCTGCTGTGAGCCCGGAACACGAGGGACATCGCTCAGGCCGCGTTCAGGCCCGGGACGACGTCATGGCGCTGCTCCACGTGCAGGGCGTGGGGTTCGTGGCCGAGCTGGCGGAGCACGACCATCGCCGTCAGGGCGCAGGTCCAGACGTCCTGGCCGGGCACGGTGAGCAGCACGGTCGACCGTCCCGGGCCCACCGTCGCGAGGCGGGGGTCGAGGTCCTGCAGGCTGCCGCTCACGTCCGGGCCGAGCTCGTCGCGCAGGCTCGTGCGCAGGTCCTCGAGGCTGGCGCCCGCCACCAGCTCGACGCGCACCTCGAAGGCCCGCACGCGCGTAGCCACGGACGGTTCCGGCAGGTCGGCCGAGGCCGTGCCGACCGACCGACCGGCCGTGGGCCACCGGTTCAGCACCGTGTCGTCCACCATCTCGTCCCCTCGACGTCGCCCGACGACCGTCGTCCGGTTCCCGCAGCCTAGGAACTCGGGACCTCGCGGATCTAGCGGCGCAACGGGCCAGAACTGATACTTTCGTGCATACCTCGGGCCTGTCCGGGCGACCGTACGCACGCAGGAGGCCAGTCGTGGCCGACAGACCACCCCCCGTCCGGAGCGCGGTCGAGGGGCGCCGCCTGGTGGACCGCCGCCCGCCGCTCGAGCTCGTCCCCACCACGCCCGGCCTGTCGGCCCGCTGGCACGTCCACGACTACCCCGGCCCGTACTGCCGCTGGCACTACCACCCCGAGCACGAGATCCACCTGATCCGGCGCAGCACGGGGACCGCGATCGTCGGCGACCACGTCGGCCGCTTCGTGCCGGGCCACCTCGTCCTCGTCGGGTCGAACCTCCCCCACCACTGGATCAGCGACACCGAGGACGGGCAGGACATCGTCGGGCGGGACGTGGTGCTCCAGCTCCACCCGGACTGGTTCGACGCCTGCCAGCGGCTGCTCCCCGAGCTCGGCTCCGTCCGCGGGGTCTTCGAGCGCGCGGCCCGCGGGCTGGAGTTCACGGGCGGCACCGCCGAGCAGGCCGCCGTCGAGCTGCTGGCCGTCGGGCGCACGACCGGGACCCGCCGCATCGGGCACCTGCTCGAGCTGCTCCGGCTGCTCGAGGAGGCGGGCGAGGACGAGGCCCACCCGCTGGCGAGCCCGTGGACGCCGGCGCTGGACGGGGCCCGGGCCTCCGACCTCGTCGACCGCACCCTGACCTACATCTTCAGCCGGGTCGACGGCGACGTCCGCCTGACCGACGCCGCCGCCATGGTCGGGCTGTCGGCGTCGGGCTTCTCGCGGTCCTTCCAGCGGGCGAGCGGGCAGACGTTCACCGACACCGTCCGCAAGCTCCGGCTGACCCACGCCTGCCGGCTGCTCGAGCAGACGGACCTGCCCGTCGCGGTCGTGTGCCAGCAGGTCGGCTACCGGAACCTGTCGAACTTCAACCGCCAGTTCCGCGCCGAGCACACGCTCACGCCGCGGGACTACAGGCGAAGCACCCGGCAGGCCCGGTAGGGCACGACGTCCCCCGCACCGGTCCCGGCTAGACCCGCCGCAGGATCCGGCGGCGTACGGGCTGGCCGATGAGCTCGGCGACGAGCACGGCGGCGGCGATCGCCAGACCGCGGGCCGACGCGGAGACCAGGCTCACGAGCCCGTCGGTGGTCTGGCCGGTGCTGAGCTCGAGGAGGCCGGTGTAGAGCGTCAGGCCCGGCAGCAGCGACAGGATCCCCGGCACCACGACCATCATCGGCAGGGCGCGCTGCGCGTTGGCCAGGACGTAGCCGCTGAGCCCGACCACGAACGCCGCGAGCGCGTAGCCGGGCACCCCGACCACTCCCGCGGCCTGGACGAGCGAGAGGACGAGCATGCCGAGGGCGCCGGACAAGGCCGCGGCGGGCAGCAGCCGGTACGGGATGTAGTAGGTGACCGCGGCGGCCGTCGCGGCCACGGCGGCGGAGGCGACCCGCACGGGCAGCGCGTCCAGCCCGAGCAGGTCCGGGTCGACCGACATGTCCACGCCGAAGGCCCGGCTCAGGCTCAGCCCGAGGGCGACGCCGCCGACCAGCCCGGACACGACGAGCAGCACCTCGGAGACCCGCGCCGTCCCGGTCACGAGGTAGCCGCTGATGGCGTCGCGGACGCCGTTGACGAGCGTGCCGCCCGGGAGCAGCACCACGATGCTGCCCGCCACGACGAGCGACGGCGTCTGCTGCGCGCCGATCACCGTCGTCACCGCCGCGGCCATGGTCGCGACCAGCCCGGCGACGACGTTGAGGTAGAAGGCCGGGACGCGGTGGCGCCCCAGCCAGCGCCCGATCAGGTCGATGAGCATGGCGACCGCGGCCACGACGACGGCACCCTTCCAGGTGCCGCCGAGCTGGGCCACGATCGCGCCGGCGAGCACACCGCGGGCGAGCGTGACCGCGTTGGGGCCGTACGGGTGCGGCCGGTCCTCGATGGTCTTCAGGCGGTCGAAGGCGGCGGCACGGTCCAGCTTGCCGGCGCCCAGGGCGATGAGCAGCTGGTGGACGTCGGCCAGGCGCGAGTGGTCGTCGCTGCGCTGGCGGACGACGCTGACCGACGTCAACGGCGGCAGTCCGGGGTCCGGACGGACCGAGACGACGATCGAGGTGAAGGTGACGTCCACCTCCGGGCTCGGGAGCCCCATGGCCAGCGCGGCGGACCGGATCGACGCCTCGACGTCCTCCATGGAGGCGCCGCGGGCGAGCATCACCGCGCCGATCCGGTGCGCGAAGTCGAACGAGCGCTGCTGCTCGTCGTCGACCGGGGCGGGCAGCGGACGGCGCACGTCCCACAGGTCGAGGGGCGGCACGCCGTGGACCAGGGTCGGCGGGTCGTCGTCGGCCCACACCCGGTTGACCTGCTGGCGGACGCGCCGCCAGCGCTGCCCGCCGGGCTCCTGCTCCCAGGTCATGACCACTCCTCGCCGGACAACCGGACCACGTTAACCGGTGAGCGGGCCCGCGCGCCGGTCAGCGCACGTAGTCGGCACCCGTCACGTCGATCGTCGCGCCGGACGTGTGCGGCGAGCGCCCGGAGGCGAGGAAGGCGATGACCTCGGCCACGTCCTCCGGCGGCGTGATCTCCCCCATCGGCATCGACGCGGCCAGCTCCTCGACCTCCGGACCGTCGGTCATCATGTCGGTCAGCACCCAGCCCGGCGCGATGTCGTACGCCAGCACCCGGTCCCGCGCGAACGCCCGGGCGATGCCCTTGGTGAGCGACTGCAGCCCGCCCTTGGACGCCCCGTAGGCGAGGTGGTCGGCGTCGTCGCCGCGGTGCGCGGCGCGGCTGGTGACGTTCACGACGACGCCACCGGTCCCCGCCTGGCGCCAGTGCGTGACGGCCAGGCGGCACAGCGTCGCGGGGGCCAGCAGGTTGACCGTGAGGTTCGTCGACCAGCCCGCGTCCCAGCCGTCGGTGTCGTCGAAGGGCGACGCGGTGTAGACGCCGGCGTTGTTCACCAGCACGTCCAGCTGCCCGCGCCAGGCGAGCGCCTCGGCCCAGAGCCGTTCCGGCTCCCCCGGCTGCGCGAGGTCGGCGGTGACGACGTGGACGCGGTCCTCGCCGAGCTCGGCGACCAGCGCGGCCGCTGCGGCGGCGGAGGCCCGGTGGTGCAGCACGACGTCGGCCCCGTCGCGGTGCAGCGCCCGGACCGCGGCCTTCCCGATCCCCCGCGACCCTCCGGTCACCAGGACGACCCGACCCTGCGACGGTGCGTTCACAGCGTGTTCTCCGTTCTCACGTGCTCGGTCATGCGACGGCCTGCGCGCCGGTGATCTCGACGGCGGCGCCGCACAGGTAGGGCGCCTCGTCCGACGCCAGGAAGGCGACCAGCGCCGCGACCTCCTCGGGGTAGCCCACGCGCCCGTACGGGACGAGGGCGTCGAGGTCGGCCTTGGTCCGGCCGCTGCGCGCCAGGTTGCCGGCCAGCATCGGGGTGAAGATCTCCCCGGGGCAGACGGCATTCACCCGGACACCGGCGGGCGCGTAGTCCCGCGCCAGGCTCTGGGTGAAGGAGACCACCGCGGCCTTGCTCGCGTTGTACGCGACGTGGCCCGGCGCGGGCGACAGCCCCCACTGCGAGGCGGTGTTGACGATCGCGCCCTGACCCGCGCTGATCATGGCCGGCAGCACCGCGCGGCAGAGGTGCACCATCGCGTCGACGTTGACCGCGAAGGTGGCCGACCAGTCGTCCGGGCCGAGCTCGAGCAGGGCACCGCGACGGTTGATGCCGGCGTTGTTGACCACGACGTCGAGACCTCCGTGCGCGGTGATCATCTCCTCCACGGCCGCCACGCAGGCGTCCGGGTCGGTCAGGTCGAAGGGCCGCGCCTCGGCCCGGCCGCCGGCCAGCACGATCTCCTCGGCGACCCGGGCGCAGGCGTCCGCGTCGAGGTCGGCGACCTGCACCAGCGCGCCCTCGTCCGCGAGCCGGCGGGCGATCGCCGAGCCGATGCCGCCGGCGGCGCCGGTGACCAGGCAGACCCGGCCGACGAAGCGCCGGGCGGTCGACGGCGACGGTTCCTTGATCACTGCTCTCCCTCGCGTCCACGACCCGTGAAGACCGTGCGGTGCCACGGCTTGGCCGCGACGCCGGTGATGTCGAACATGACGTGCTTGACCACGGTGTAGTCCTCGAACGAGTAGGTCGACATGTCCTTGCCGAAGCCCGACTCCTTCATCCCGCCGTGCGGCATCTCGCTGATGATCGGGATGTGGTCGTTGACCCACACGCAGCCGGCGCGGATCTCGCGGGTGGCGCGCAGCGCGCGGTAGACGTCGCGTGTCCACGCGGAGGCGGCCAGCCCGTACGGGGTGTCGTTGGCGAGCGCGATCGCCTCGTCGTCGGTGTCGAAGGGCAGCACGACGAGCACGGGACCGAAGATCTCGTCGCGGACGACCTCCGTGGTGAGCCCGGCGTGGGCGATCAACGTCGGCGCGTAGTACGAGCCGCGGGCAAGATCACCACCCGGGACGGTGCCGCCCGCGACGACGCGGGCGTACGCCCGGGAACGGTCGACCAGCGCCGCCACCCGGTCGCGGTGCGCGGTGCTGATCAAGGGCCCGAGGTCGGTCGCCGGATCCTGCGTCGGGCCGAGCCGGACGGACGCGAAGAGGTCGGCGACGCCCTCGACGAAGGCGTCGTGCAGCGAGCGGTGCACGATCGCCCGGGTGGCGGCGGTGCAGTCCTGACCGGTGTTGATCAGGCTCGCGGCGACGGCGCCCTGGATCGCGGCGTCGAGGTCGGCGTCGTCGAACACCACGAACGGCGCCTTGCCGCCGAGCTCGAGGTGGACGCGCTTGGCCGTGGTCGCCGCGGCCTCGAGGACGGTGCGACCGACGCGCGTCGAGCCGGTGAACGAGACCATGTCGACCTGCGGGTGCCGCAGCAGGTGGGCGCCGCAGTCCGTGCCGGTCCCGGTCAGGACGTTGAACACGCCGTCCGGGATGCCGGCCTGCGTGGCCAGCTCCGCGAACCGCAGCGTCGTCAGCGGCGTGAGCTCGGAGGGCTTGAGCACGATCGTGTTGCCGGCCGCCACGGCGGGCAGGACCTTCCACGCGGCCATCTGCAGGGGGTAGTTCCAGGGGGCGATCGAGCCGACGACGCCGACGGGCTCGCGGCGGATCGAGCTGGTGTGGTCGGCGGAGTACTCCGCGGTCGCCTGGCCCTCGAGCGTCCGCGCCGCACCGGCGAAGAACGCGGTGTTGTCGATGGTTCCGGGGACGTCGAACTCGCGGGCCAACCGGATCGGCTTGCCCGCCTGCCGGCTCTCCGTCTGCGCCAGGTCCTCCGCCTCGGCCTCGAGCAGGCCGGCGAGGGCGTGCAGGGCCGCGGAACGCTCCCCCGGCGTGGCGCCGGACCAGCCGGGGAAGGCGGCCCGCGCCGCAGCCACGGCGGCCTCGACGTCGTCCGGGCCCGCGAGCGTCAGGTCGGCGACCACCTCACCGGTGGACGGGTCGCGGACGACGTCGTGGACCCCGGTCAGGGCCTCCCGGCGCCGGCCGTCGATGTACTGGCTCACTGCTGCTCCTCTGGCTTCCTCGAGCGTCGGTGCCAACCCCTCCGGGGCCCTTCGACAGGCTCAGGGGGCGTACGCGGGCAAGGCCCCCTGAGCTCGCCGAAGGGCCCCGCAGGGGTTGGCTTCCCTGTCACAGGCCCGGCGCCCAGATGTCGCCGACGCTGAAGCCGGACGGGAACGGGTCGGTGGGGTCGAGCACCCAGGTCGAACGTCCGGTCACCCAGCCGCGGCCGGTGATCGTCGGGAGGACGGCGCCGTACGGCCCGAGCGTCGTCGTGCCGGTCAGCTCGCCGACGAACTCGGTGCCGATGGTGCTGAGGTGGGAGAACTTCTCGCCGATCTCGAGCTGGCCGCGGGCGTGCAGGGCGGCCATGCGCCCGCAGGTCCCGGTGCCGCACGGCGAGCGGTCGAGCGCGCCCGTCCAGGTGCTCGGGTCGTCCGCACGGAGCGCGCCCTGGGTGAGGATCACGGCGTTGCGGTCCTGCACGCCGGGCCGGCGGTCGCCGGAGTGGATCATGATGTTGCCGACGGCGTCGACGTCGGGGTTGAGCGGGTGCCGCACGTCGAGCTGCTCGAGCGCCGCGAGCTTGAGCAGCGCGCCCGCGCGGGTGAGCTCACGCCCCTTGTCGGGGTGGATCTCGAGGCCGAGCGCCGCGGCGGGCGCCTGCACGAAGAAGCCGCCGCCGAACACCACGTCGACCGCGACCGTCCCGAAGGTCGGCACCTCGAGCGGCACGTCGAGCCCGACGACGAACGCCGGCACGTTGGCGACGGTGACGCTGCGGACCTTGCCGCCCGAGACGACCGCCTCGGTCTCGACCGTGCCCACGGCGGTGTCGATCCGTACGCGGGTCACGGGCTCGACCATCGGCACGATCCCGCTCTCCAGGACCGCGGTGACGGTGCAGATCGTGTTGCTGCCCGACATCGGCGTGAAGCCGCCCTGCTCGAGCACGACGATGCCGAGGTCGGACCCCGGCTCGACCGGCGGCAGGACGAGCACGGCGCACAGCCCCGGGAACCCCCGCGGCTCGCGCAGCAGGAACCGCCGCAGGCCGTCGAGGTGGTCGCGGCAGTACGCGAGCCGCTCGGCCATCGTCGCGCCGTGGACCAGGTGGGCGGCGTTGATCACGACGCGCCCGGCCTCGCCCTCGGCGTGGGCCTCGATCGTCCGGAGCTGCAGGGTCTCCAGCTGCAGGGTCTCGAGCTCGAGCTGCGCCATCTCAGGCCTCCTTCGTCATGAAGGGCTCCAGGACGGCGACCAGGCCGGCGCGCTGCTCGGCGGACAGCGGCTGCACCGGCGCGCGGGTGGGGCCGACCGGGTGCCCGACGAGCTCCAGCGCGGTCTTGACCCCCGACACGTAGCTGATCGACTCCAGGTAGGAGCTGAGCGCCCACAGGTCGCGCCACTGCTCGCGCGCCGCGACGAGGTCGCCCTTCACCGCGAGCGTGTCCCAGAGCGCCACGGCCTGCTCGGGCACGATGCCCGCCACGCCCCACACGGACGCCTCGGCGCCGAGCGCGATCCCCGCGAACGTCAGGGTGTCCCAGCCGTTGAAGGCCTTGATGTCGGCGCCGCGGCTGACGATCAGGTCGGTCAGCGCGACGGCGTCGCCGGAGGTGTCCTTGAGGTAGTCGACGCCGTCGATCGCGCCGAGCTCGGCGACCTGGTCGGCGTCGAGGCGGATGCCGGTCGCGCCGGGGACGTTGTAGTAGACGATCGAGAGGCTCGTCGCCGCGGCGACCTCGGCGAGGAAGACCTTGAGGGTCGCGAGGTCGAGCGGGTCGTAGAACGGCGGCACGAGCATGACGGCGTCCGCGCCGACCCGTTCGGCGTGCTGGACGAGGTCGATCGCCCCGGCGGTGGTCATCGAGCCCACGCCGGCGACGACCGGGACGCGCCCGGCGGCGGCGGAGACGTACAGCTCGATGACCCGGCGGTGCTCCTCCGGGCTCAGGCTCGTGAACTCCCCCGTCGTCCCGCAGGGCACGAGCCCGTGGACGCCGGCGGCCACGAGGCGGTCGACCAGGGCGGCGAGGGCGGCCTCGTCGACCGCGGAGCCGTCGGCGGTGAACGGGGTGGGGACGGCGGCGAGGATGCCGGTGAGCTCGACCTGCTTGCGGGGCACGGTGGGTCCTTGGGGTTCGGGGGCGCGCTCAGGCGGCCGAGGTGATGTCGTGACGCGCGGGGTTCTTGCGGACGACCGCGCGGGTGAAGCGCTGCGGCGCGAAGGGGACGAGCACGTCGGGCACCTCGCCGTGCAGGACCATCCGGCTGAGGGCGAGCGCGGAGCCCGGGCCGAGGGTGATGCCCTGCATGCCGTGGCCGCTGGAGACGTACGTGTTGGACAGCTCGCCGAGCCGGCCGATCACGGGGATGCCGTCGGGGGTCATCGGGCGGATGCCGGCCTTGGGCGTGACAGGCCCGACGGGCGGGGTCCAGTCGCGGAAGTAGGCGCTCGGCGCCCGCAGGATCGCGCTGACGCGGACCTGGTTGAGCTCCTCGTCGAGCCCCGCGAACTCCATCGTCCCGGCAAGCCGGAGGTTGCGCGCCAACGGCGTCACCGCGACCTTGGCGTCGGACAGGTTCACCGAGCTGCGCAGGTCGTACGGCTCGACGTCGACGCTGTAGCCCTTGCCCGGCCGCACCGGCAGCGGCACCCCGATCAGGCGCGAGATCGGGCCCGTCCACGCACCCGCGGCGAGCACGAACGCGTCGCCGCCCACGACCTCTCCCCCGGCGCTGATCGACCGCAGGCCGTCGCCGCCGGCGACCCAGCCGTGCTGCACGCCGTCGATCGGGGCGCCCTCGAGGATCGTCACGCCGAGCTCGAGGAGCCGCCGGTGCAGCGCGGCCATGAGCGCAGGCGGGTCGAGGTGCTCCTCGCGCGGGAAGTAGATGCCGCCGATCACGCGGTCGGAGAGCTTGGGCTCGTGCACGCGGACGTCGTCGCCGACGAGCACCTGCGGGTCGCGGTCGAAGCGGCGCGCGAGCTCGAGGAGGCCGCGATGGTGCTCGAGGTTGTGCGGGTCGGTGAAGGCCATCAGCAGGCCGTCGTGGCGCAGCTCGAAGTCGAGGCCGTCGGCGCGGTACCGGTCGTACGCCTCCCCCGAGCTCGCGGCGAGCCGCAGGTGCGCCTCGAAGCCGGCCTGCTGGGCGGGCGCGTTGCAGCTGCGCCACATGCCGAGCATGAACTTGACGAACTGCGGGTCGAGCGACGGCCGGATGTAGAGCGGGCTGTCGCGGCGCAGCATCCACCGCAGGGACGTGCTGATCATGCCCGGGCCGGGCACGGGCGCCGACTCCGCGGGGCAGATCCAGCCGGCGTTGACCTCCGCCGCCCCCTGGCCGGTGCGACGGGCGTCGACGAGCGTGACGCGCGCGCCGTCGGTGGCCAGCTGGTAGGCGGTCATGAGGCCGATGGCCCCGCCGCCGACGACCACGACGTGCCGGCTCACAGGGCGAAGACCTGGCCGGTCTGCACCCCGTGGACCGACCGGACGAAGGCCTGGCCGACGTCGGCGGCGGAGACGGGCGGGAAGCCGGGGAAGAAGGCGTGGTAGCCGGTCGCCTCGGTCAGGACGGTGGGGCTGACCGCGTTGACCCGCAGGCCTCGGGGCAGCTCCGCGGCGGCGGAGATGACGAAGGACTCGAGGGCCCCGTTGGCGAGCGCGGCGGCGGCACCCGTACGGATCGGTTCGCGGGCCAGGATGCCCGTGGTCAGCGTGAGCGAACCGCCGTCGGTCACGTGGGCGGTGCCGATCCGGACGACATCGACCTGGGCGGCGACCTTCCCGCGGTAGGCGGAGAGGTAGTCCTCGCCCGTCAGCTCCGCCAGCGGTTTGAACGGCACCGAACCGACCGCGGACACGACGGCGTCGACGCTCGCGACCCGCTCGAACAGGGCGGTGATCGAGGCCGCGTCGGTCAGGTCGACCGCGAGCGCGGAGCTCCTGGACGCCCGCAGCACCTCGTCGCCGTACGCCTCGAGCGCGTCGGCGGCGGCACCGCCGACCAGTCCGGTGGCGCCGATGACGAGGATCCTCATGCGGTGGTCCTTCCGTGGGGTGCGGGCTCGGTCTCGGGGGCTGTCCCGTGCGCAGAGCGCAGCGCGATCAGCTCGTCGACGCTGGTGAGGGTGTGCTCGCGGAACGCCGCCCGTACGCGCCCCTCGTCGCCGCTCTCCAGGGCGTCGACGAGGTCGCGGTGCAGGCGGTGGGAACGTTCCGGGTCGTGGCGGGCCGCCTGGTCCTGGGCGAGGGCGATCGTGATGTGGGCCTGGATGACCGGCCAGAGCTGGTCGAGCACGACGTTCTCGGCGGCGCTCCAGACGGCCCGGTGGAACGCGAGGTGACCCTCGTGGCGGACGACCGGGTCGTCGTCGAAGGCGGTCGCCTCGAAGGCGGCCCAGGCGGTCCGGACGGCGTCCAGGCGCCGGCCGGTCGGGTCGTCGAGGATCGCCCCTGCTGCGAGGTCGTCGAGCGCGGCGCGGGTGCTGGCGAGGTCGCGCAGCGCGGCGGTGTCGAGGTCGGCGACCCGCAGCCCGCGGTAGGGCTCGGACACGACGAGCCCCTCCTGGGCCAGCTGGCCGAGGGCCTCGCGGACCGTGGCGCGGCTGACCTGCAGGTCGGCGGCCAGCGAGAGCTCGGTGAGCTTGTCGCCCGGCCGGAGCGCGCCGACGACGATGCCGCGGCGGATCTGGGCGAGCACCGCCTGCCGGCGCGAGACTGAGGCGACAGGCGCCAGAGCAGGACGGAGCCCGTCCTCCTCGGTCGCCAGGTCCACCACGTCGAGCACGTTAGCACGGCGATTGTCTGACAATCCACTGCTCGCTCGCCCCCGCCCCGAGCCCGCTCCCGCGGTCAGTCGGCGAGCCCGGCCGGACGACCCGCCCACGTCCGGCCGGAACCTCCGACGCGATGCCGCAACTTCGGGTGATGCTGGGCGAGAAGATCAGCACGAGCCGGACCGCGCCCGTCGGAGCACCTCCGCAGTTGCCGCTCGCGCCTCTCCCCCCGACCTTCAGGAGCACCCATGTCCACCAGCGACGCCACCACCGGCGGCAGGCCCGACTCGTCGGACCCGCGCGCCGCGACCTCGCTCGTCCGCGCCTTCCAGGTCCTCGCGGGGCTGGCCGTGCTCAACGTGCTCTACCAGTTCGTCACCGCCGGGCAGCTGTTCCCGAACGGCGGGCCCGAGGAGGCCCACGCGGCCGGCGCCATCGTCCTGCACGTGCTCAGCGGCCTGGCCGCGATCGTCGCCGTCCTGCTCTGGCGCCAGCAGCGGCTCGGCGTCCGGCCGATGGTCCTCGCCGTCGTCGTCTTCGCCTACACGTTCCTGCAGGCCTACTGGGGCGGCTACGACAGCCTGTGGATCCACGTCCCCGGCGCGATGCTCCTGACCGTCGGCGTGGTCTGGGTCTTCTTCACCAGCCTGCGCCCGGGCGTGCGCGCCTGACCCTGGTCGGGTCCGGCGTCCGGGGCGGCCGGTCCATCTCGTCGCTCCGGCTACCGCTGCTCGCACCTCGTTCGAACGTGTGTTCGAAAGCGTCAGAGGGTTCTCCTAGGTTCGGGTCATGGAGATCGAGGGCGTCGCGGCGGGCGGTCCGGAAGCAGCCGACCGCGCGCTCGACGGCTTCGTCGCCGCGCTCGACCGGCTCGTGGACGTGGTCGAGTGCGGCGGTCTCGACGGGTTCGACGGGCTGCGCCTGGTGCGCTTCCTGCAACGGTTCGAGGAGGCGCGCAACCGGGTCCCGCTGGTGGACCACCGCGCGGTCCGGGTCGCCGCGGCGGTCCGGCTGCCGGAGACGCTGACCCAGCCCACCCTGGCGTCGGCGCTGGGCTGGGCGCTGCGCCTCTCGCACGCCGAGGCCGGCCGCCGGGTCCGGGCCGCGGAGGCGCTCGGCGAGCGGACGACCTTGACGGGCGAGCCTCTCGAGCCGGTACGCCCGGCGCTGGCGACCGCGCAACGCGCCGGGCTGGCCTCGCCGGAGCAGCTGGACGTCTGCCTCCGTGCCCTGGGCACGGTGGACCACCGCGGGTTCGACCCGGCCGACCTGGACGCGGCCGAGGCGCTCCTCGCAGGCTTCGCCCGGGCCCTGCGCCCGCACGACCTGCGGCTGGCGGCCCAGCGCGTCGTCGACGGGATCGACCCGGACGGCACGCGGCCGCAGGAGGAGCTGAACGCCGACCGGCGGCACCTGGCGTTCCGTCGGCTGCGCGACGGCATGTGGTCGGTCGAGGGACGACTCACCGGGCCCGTCGGCGCGAAGCTCCGTGCGGTCCTAGGTCCACTGGCGAAACCCCGACTGGCGACGGTGGTCCTCGACGACGGGCGTGAGGTCCAGCAGGAGGATCCGCGCCACCACGGGCAACGCACCCACGACGCGTTGGAGGAGGTCTGCGACCGGCTGCTCCGCTCGGGCACCCTGCCCGACGCGGGCGGCACCCCGGCGACCGTGATCGTCACGATCCCCGAGGGTGACCTCGTCGCGCGCCGGCGGTGGGGCGTGACTAGCGACGGCACCGTCCTGTCCGGCGAGACGGTCGTCGACCTGACCGACGAGGCCGAGGTCTACCCGACCGTGGTGAGCCCGACCGGGGTGGTGCTGCAGCTCGGCCGCAGCCGCCGCCTCGCCACGCCGGGCCAGACGATGGCCCTGGTCGCCAGAGACGACGGGTGCAGCTTCCCCGGTTGTGACCGGCCACCGGAGTGGTGCGAACGCCACCACGTGCGCGCCTGGGTCGACGGCGGCGCGACCGACCTCGACAACCTGACCCTGCTGTGCGCGTGGCACCACCACAACTTCGCGGGTCGGGGCTGGACGTGCCTGATGGTCGACGGCCTGCCCGCGTGGGTCCCACCCCGGTGGGTCGACCCGGACCAGAGACCGCTGCGGAACACCAGGGTCACCGTCCGGCACCGGGGCGAGGTGTTGCGGCGATGAGGAGCGGGAGACCCCTCGCCGTCCTAGGTTGGCGCCGTGAGCGCGACGCAGGACCTCTTCGCAGCGGTGCAGGCACGGACGGCGGGCACGCCGTACGTGGTGGAGCCGAAGCCCGAGGGGTTCGACGTGCGGCTGGCGCTCGAGGACCCTCAGTGGTTCGGGAGCTTCCGCGAGTGGCAGCTGACGCAGGCGTCGGTCCACCACGTCCGCGCGGACGAGGCGGCGCGCACCTACTCCGTCGACGACGAGCTCCGCACGCTGACGTGGCGGGCGGGCACGGACGGACGCGAGCGGCCGGTGCTCAGCGCGGGGGTGTCGGTCGCGCGCGGCAACATCCGCCGCAAGAGCGTCCGGCGCACGTACGCTCTCGGCCCGGGCGGGCTGACGAAGACGTCGGAGGCGACGTTCGACTCCTCCGCCGGGCGCGACCTCGTCACCGCCGCGGCGAAGGAGCTCAGCTGGAAGCCCCGGCTCAGCCTCAACGAGCGCATCGGGCTCGTCGTCGGTCTGACGACCATCGTCCTGATCGTGCTGATGGGGATCGTCGTCGGCATCGTCGCGCTCGCCGGCGGGTTCTCCTAGCCGGGGCGGGCCACGGGTCGCGGCCGAGAGAGCGGGTCACGCTCAGAAGGTGAAGGCCTCGACCAGGGCCGACCGGACCGCCCGTACGCCGGCGCGCTCGAGCGCCGGGGTCCGGGCCAGGGCGACGACGTCCCGGGTCGACGGGCCGGGCAGCGACGCCGTGGGCGCCGTCGTCGCGCGCATCGCCAGCATCAGCGGCGTCACGAGCGTGATCCCGAGCCCGGCCTCGGCCAGGGCGATCGACACGGCGGTGTCGGTGACGAGGTGCCGCTCGCGGGGAGCGATCCCCGCTCTGGCGCACGCCGTCCGCACGGCACGCCCGAAGGTCGAGCTCGGGGGCGGCACGATCCAGTCCGTCGCGTCCGCGAACGTCCGCACCGCGTCGGCCGAGGTCACGTCCACCTCGGCGCCGGGCGGGAGCACCAGCAGGAACGCCTCGCGGTGCAGCCGCGCCACGTCCAGCCCGCGCCGTGGCGGCAGCGGGGCGTCGGAGTAGTCGAGGCCGAGCGCGAGGTCGATCTCGTCACGCAGGACCGCGTCGGGCATCGCCTCGACGTCGACCTCCACGGCCTGGAGCGCGACCCCGGGTTCGTCCGCCAGCCGCGCCCGCGCGGCCGGCAGGCCGACGACCGCGGCGGACCCGAACACGCCGAGCCGTACCGCGAGCGTCGGTGATGGCCCGCGCAGCACCGCGGCCGCGCGCGCCTCGGCCTCGAGGACCAGCCGCGCCTGCTCGACGAGCACGACCCCGTCGTCGGAAAGGGCGAGCCGCGCGCCGTCCCGGACGAACAGCGGGCGCCCGACCGCACGCGCCAACGCCGCCATCTGCTGGGACACGGCGCCGGTGGTGTAGCCGAGCGTCGCCGCGGCCGCGCTCATCGTGCCGGCCTCGGCCACGGCCACCAGGGTCCGCAGCTGGTCGAGCGTCCACCTCATGCGAGAAGCATGCAGCAGAGCTCAACGGTTCGTGGAGAAGGTGTCGATGGATCTTAACGACCTCCGCACGCGACACTGAGGAGGACATGACTGCGCCTTCTGACGGCCGCGCGCCGCTGCCCGAGCACGCCGAGGTCGTCGTGGTCGGCGGCGGGGTGATGGGCACGAGCATCGCCTTCCATCTGGCCGAGGCCGGCGTGCGCGACGTCGTCCTGGTCGAGCGCGACACCCTCGGCAGCGGGTCCTCGGCCAAGCCGCTGGGTGGCGTCCGCGCCACCTTCTCCGACCCCGGCAACGTGCTGCTGGGCCAGCGCAGCCTCGAGACCTTCGAGCGCTTCGCCGAACGTTTCTCGACCGACATCGGCCTGCGCCAGGTCGGCTACCTCTTCCTCTGCCGCAGCGACGCGGAGGTCGCGTCGGTCGAGGCCAGCACCGCGCTGCAGGAGAGCCTCGGCGCCAGCGGCCGCATGATCACGCCCGCGGAGGCCCACCGCCTGAACCCGCTGGTCGACCCGTCCGTCCTCGTCGGCGCGTCCTTCTCCCCCCGCGACGGCTACGCCGAGCCGGGCCGGGTCGTGGCCGCGTACGGCACCGCGCTGAGGGCCCTCGGCGGCCAGGTGCACGAGGGGACGACCGTCACCGGCGTCGAGACCACGGGTGGCGCGGTCCGCGCGGTGCACACCGACCGCGGGACCATCCGGACCGACGCCGTCGTCTGCGCCACGGGCGCCTGGTCGGCGCGCCTCGGGGAGCTGGCCGGCGTCCCGCTGCCGGTCGTACCGGTCCGGCGCCAGATCGGCTTCACGCCGCAGCAGGGGGCGCCGTTCCCGACCGTCCCGTTCACGCTGGACCTGTCGACCACGCTCTACTTCCACAACTACCCGGGCGGCATGCTGCTCGGGATCTCGAACGCGGACGAGCCGGAGGGCTTCGGGCGGACGTTCGACGACGCGTGGGTCGCCGCCTTCGAGGAGGCGGCCCAGGTCGTCGCGCCGGAGCTCGTCGGACGCCCGCTGGAGGGCGGCTGGGCGGGCCTCTACGAGAACACCCCGGACCACAACGCGATCATTGGCGTCTCTCGCCAGCTCGACGGGTTTTTCTACGCCACCGGGTTCTCCGGACACGGATTCTTGCAGGCGCCCGCGGTTGGAGAAGTGGTCCGCGACCTCTACCGTGGGGTCGAACCTTTCCTCGACGTGACGCCGTTCGACGTGTCCCGCTTCGACCCGGACCCCGTCGGGCACGCGCTGCTCGCCGAGGTCCACATCATCTGACGTCCCGAGCTGGAGGAGTGCCGAGCGTGAGCAGCCCTGCGACCACATCCGCCCCGAGCCCGTCGACGGGTCCGGCGGCCCGGACCGCCACGTCGGAGCCCGGCGCGCGGCACGTCGCGCAGTGGGAGCTGCGGGCCCGGTTCGCGCTGTCGCTGGCCGCCCTCTACGGCCAGGAGGTCCCGGCGTACACGACGCTGGTCGACGTCTCCCGCGCCGTGAACGAGGACTTCGTGGCCGCCCACGGCGCTGACGCCGAGCGCCTCGGGTCGATCTCCCGCGTCACCGCCGAGCGGCACGGCGCGATCCGGGTCGGCTCGCCCGCGGAGATGGCCCAGGTCGCGCGGCTGTTCGCCGGCTTCGGCATGCACCCGGTCGGCTTCTACGACCTCCGCGACGCCTCGGCGAGCTCGGTCCCGGTCGTCTCGACCGCGTTCCGCCCGACCGACGTCGACGAGCTGGCCCGCAACCCGTTCCGCGTCTTCACCTCGATGCTCGTCACCGACGACCGCCGCTTCTTCGACGCGCCGACCCAGGAGCGGCTCGAGGCGTTCGTCGCCGCGCGCGAGCTCTTCTCCCCCGAGGCGCTGGCCCTGGCCGACCGCTCGGTCGTCGAGGGCGGGCTCGACAGCGACGCCGCGGAGCGGTTCCTGGCGCTGGCGACCGCGTCCTTCGCCCTGTCCACGGAACCCATCGACCGCGCCTGGTACGACCACCTCGAGGCGATCTCGGCCGTCGCGGCCGACATCGGCGGCGTGCCGGCCACGCACATCAACCACCTGACGCCGCGCGTCCTCGACATCGACGACCTCTATGCGCGCATGAGCGCGCTGGGCGTCACGATGATCCCCGAGATCCAGGGCCCGCCCCGCTGGGAGGGCCCCGACGTGCTGCTGCGGCAGACGTCGTTCCGGGCGCTGGCCGAGCCGCGGACGTTCCGGGAGCCGGACGGCACGACGGCGAGCGGCGAGCTCCGGGTGCGGTTCGGCGAGGTCGAGCAGCGCGGCATCGCACTCACCGCCGCCGGCCGCGACCTCTACGACGCGATGACCGCCGAGGCCGACCGCCGCCTGGCCGACGCACCGCAGGGCACCACCCGGGTCGCCGTGGCCGCCGAGGTCTGGCGCGAGCACCTCCCCCGCACCGAGACGGGCCTCGCCCTGGCCGGGCTGGGGTTCTTCCGCTTCCGCGTCGCCGAGCCCCCGGCGGGCTCCAGCACCGACGTCGGAAGCGGCGCCACGCTGGCCACGCTGCTGGAGAGCGGCGTGCTGGTCGCCGAACCGATCGTCTACGAGGACTTCCTCCCCCGCTCCGCCGCCGGCATCTTCCAGTCCAACCTCACCGACGAGGGCTCGCGCGACGACGACCAGCTCGGCACGCCGTACGACCTCGACCGGCTGAGCGAGGTCGTCGGCATCGCCATCGCCGACCCGACCGACCTCTACGGAGCGCAGCAGGCCGCCTCGCTCGCCGAGGCCGAGGCCGCGCTCGGCCACCCCGTCGACACCACGCCCGTCCCACTCGCCGCAGCCGCGGCAGCACAGGAGAACGCACCCGCATGACCGACACCACGACTGACACCGCCACCCGCACCGCCCTCGCCGACGACGTCCGCACCGCCCTCGAGGCGTGCGGCGTCGACCTGTCCGTGGTCGGGGGTGACGCTCAGGTCTCCAGCCCGATCACCGGCGAGCCGCTCGTCGGCGCCCGGCTCGACACCGTGGCCGACATCGACGCCGCGATCGGCCGTGCGGCCGAGGCCTTCCCCGCCTGGCGCGACACCCCGGCCCCGATCCGCGGCCAGCTGGTCAAGCGCTGGGGCGAGCTGCTGACCGAGCACAAGGTCCACCTCGCCACCCTGGTGACCGCCGAGGTCGGCAAGACGCCGTCCGAGGCGCTCGGCGAGGTGCAGGAGATGATCGACATCGCCGACCTGGCCGTCGGCCAGTCGCGCCAGCTCTTCGGCAAGACGATGCCGTCGGAGCGCCCGGGCCACCGCCTGCAGGAGGTCTGGCACCCGCTCGGCGTCGTCGGCGTCATCTCGGCCTTCAACTTCCCGGTCGCGGTCTACGCCTGGAACACCGCGCTCGCCCTCGTCTGCGGCGACACGGTCGTGTGGAAGCCGGCCGACGTCACGCGGCTCTCGGCGATCGCCGTCGACGCCCTGCTGGCCCGCGCGGTCGCCGAGTCCGGCGCCCCGAAGGGCATCCACCAGCTGCTGCTGACCGACGCCGACGGCAGCCGCAAGCTCGTCGAGGACCCCCGCGTCGCGCTCGTCTCCGCCACCGGCTCCGTCCGCATGGGCCGCGAGGTCGGACCGGTCGTGGCTGCCCGCTTCGGTCGTACGCTGCTCGAGCTCGGCGGCAACAACGGCGCCATCGTCGCCCCCTCGGCCGACCTCGACCTCGCCCTGCGCGGCGTCGTCTTCGCCGCGGCCGGCACCGCCGGCCAGCGCTGCACGACCCTGCGCCGGCTCTTCGTGCACTCCTCCGTCGCGGACCAGCTGACCAAGCGCGTCGTCGCCGCGTACGAGTCGCTGCAGGTCGGCGACCCCCGCGAGGAGGGCGTCCTCGTCGGCCCGCTGGTCAACCAGCGCTCGTACGAGGCCCAGCAGGCCGCGCTCGCCGCGGCCCAGGAGCAGGGCGGCACCGTCCTCGCCGGCGGCGACCGCGAGCTCGCCGACGTGCACCCCGACGCGTACTACGTCCGCCCCGCGATCGTCGCGATGCCGGAGCAGACGGCGATCGTGCACGAGGAGACGTTCGCGCCGATCCTCTACGTGATGACCTACGACGACCTCGACGAGGTCATCGCGCTGCACAACGCGGTGCCCCAGGGCCTGAGCTCGGCGATCTTCACCTCCGACCAGGGCGAGGCGGAGCGGTTCCTGTCGTCGGCGGGTTCGGACTGCGGGATCGCCAACGTCAACATCGGCACCTCCGGCGCCGAGATCGGCGGCGCGTTCGGCGGCGAGAAGGAGACCGGCGGCGGGCGCGAGTCCGGCTCGGACGCCTGGAAGGCCTACATGCGGCCCTCGACCCAGACGGTGAACTACTCGGGCCAGCTCCCCCTGGCGCAGGGCGTCACCTTCATCTGATTTCGTTCGCGTCTCGTCAGAACCTCGGTCGCCGTGTGAGGGTGGTCCCTCCCAGCGACCGAGGAGAAGACCATGACGCGACGGGTGCTCGTGGCCCTGCTGGCCGCCGGGGTGGTCCTGCCCCTGGTCTGCTCCGGCCCCTCGGCGCAGGCGGCCACCACCCCGGCGAAGCCGTACGACTTCGACGGTGACGGCCGGCAGGAGCTGGTGGTGTCGGCGACCGGCCTGATGGTCGGTCCGATGGGCTGGGGCGCCGGTGGCGTGGTGGTGCTGCCGACCTCGGTCAAGGGCATCTCCCTGCAGCCGGAGCTCCTCACCCAGACGACGATCGGGGACGATCCGGTGGAGGGCGGCGGCTTCGGCTACGCGTTGGCCAGCGCCGACTTCAACCGCGACGGATACGCCGACCTCGTCATCGCCAGACCCTCCTACATCGGGTACGGCACGAGCATCGGCGTCCTCTCCGTCGTCCCCGGGTCGCCCGACGGTCTGGACCCCGCCGGCACCACGTCGCTCGGCAACCCGAACCCCGGGCAGGACGACAACCAGACCGGCCTCTCGGGAGCAATGGCGGTCGGCGACCTCACCGGCGACGGCTACCCCGACCTGGCCACCAGCGTCACGGGCGCCGACCGCGAGGTCGTGGGCGACGAGACGTTCGCGGCCAGCGGCGAGGTGCTGGTCTTCGCCGGCGGCAGCCGAGGTCTGAGTCGGGACCCGGCCCGGACGTTGCGCCGCCAAGGTCCGGGCGGCGGCCACCAGGACTGGGACAGCGGCTTCGGCAGCTCGCTCGCGGTGGGCGACCTGAACGGCGACGGCAGGGCGGACCTCGTCGTCGGTTCCCGCGGCGGCGACGGCACGTACGGGACCTACCCCGGCTCGGTGAGCGTCTGCCCGGGCGCCACGGGCGGTCCGACCGGCTGCACCCGGGTCGCGCACGCGGCCGAGTACGCGGGCGCGACGTCCTTCGCGGTCGGGCGCGTGACCGGTTCCGCCCGACCCGACCTGGTCGTCGCTGCTCCCGGAGCCGGCAAGGAGGCCGTCGGGTCCGTCCGCGTGCTGAAGCTGAAGCCCACCGGGCCCGTCGCGACCGGGCGGACGCTCGTGCTGACCCAGGCGTCCCGCGGGGTGCCGGGCGTGGACGAGCCGGGCGACGCGTTCGGCACCGCCCTCGCCCTGGCCGACCTGGACCGCGACGGTCTCGCCGACCTCGTCGTCGGCGCGCCCGGGGAGAACCGCGGCAGCGGCCGGGTGACGGTCGTGCACGGCGCGAAGGGCGGCTGGCGCACCCGGGGCAACCGCACGTACGACCAGAGCACGCGAGGGATCCCCGGCCGGGCGGAGCCCCTCGACGCCTTCGGCAGCTCGCTCACCCTGCTCGACCACGACGGCGACGGGCGGCTGGACCTCGCCGTCGGCGCACCGCGGGAGAACGGTTCCGGAGCGGTCACGACGCTGCGCGGCGCGGGCAGCGGCTTCACCACGAAGGGCTCGCGGACCTTCGGGCTGACGACGCTCGGCATCGGCCCCGTGGAGGGCGCGGCGTTCGGTGACGCTCTCGGGGGCTGACCCGCCGCCTCCCGACGCCGCGACGCGCGGAGAATGATCACCATGCACGCAGCCGTCGTCCACGACACCAACCAGCCCCCGCGTTACGGCGAGTTCGCCGACCCCATCGTCAGCGAGGGGCGGGTCGAGGCGGAGGTGCTGGCCTCCGCGGTGCACGTCATCGTGCGGACCATCGCCGCCGGGCAGCACTACAGCTCCACGACCAAGCCCCCGTTCGTCCCCGGCCTCGACGGCGTGGTGCGGCTTCCCGACGGGCGCCGCGCCTACGCGGCCGGCGTGCAGGCCCCGTACGGCATGCTCGCCGAGCGCGCCGCCGTGCCGCTGGGCGCGCTGGTCGACGTGCCCGAGGGCCTGTCCGACGCGGCCGCGGCCGCCATCGTGAACCCGGCCGCGTCGAGCTGGCTCCCCCTGAGCCGGCTGGGCGCCGAGGGCGCCACCGTCCTCGTCGTCGGCGCGACCGGCACCTCCGGGCTGCTCGCGGTCCAGGTCGCGAAGGCGCTCGGCGCCGCACGCGTGGTCGCGGCCGGACGGAACGCGGACGGGCTCTCCCGCGCGGCCGAGCTCGGCGCCGACGCCACGGTCACGCTGGGCGACGACCTCGCGGCCCCGCTCGCCGAGGCGGCCGGGCCGGACGGCGCGTACGACATCGTGCTCGACTACCTCTGGGGCCCCGTCGCCGGCGCGGTCCTGCAGGCGCTCGTCGCCAACAAGGTCGACCCGCACCGCCCCGTGCGGTTCGTGAACATCGGGAACCTCGCCGGCCCCGAGCTGGCCCTGCCCGCCGCCGCGATCCGCAGCAGCGCCATCCAGATCTCCGGGCACGGCATCGGCAGCTTCCCCATGGAGCTGCAGGCGCCCGCGGTCGCGAGCCTGTTCGAGGCCGCCGCGGCCGGACGCATCGGCGTCGACTACGTCGAGCACCCGCTCAGCGACGTCGAGACCGCCTGGGACCTGCCGGAGCGCCTCGTCCTGGTCCCCTGACGCCCGTCGCCGGGTCACCGCGCGCCACACTCGCCGTGACCCGGCCCTGAACGACAGCAGCCCTGGCCTCCCGAAGGAGACCAGGGCTGCTGCGTACGACGACCTAGAGCGGCGCGCCGATCCGGCGCACGCGGATCATGTTCGTGTGGCCGGCGACCCCGGGGGGCGAGCCGGCGACGATGATCACGAGCTCACCCTCGGCGATCTTGCCCGACTGGGTCAGCGCCAGGTCGACCTGGCGGATCATGTCGTCGGTGTGACCGACCATCGGCACCAGGAACGTCTCGACGCCCCAGGTGAGGGTCAGGGCGGCCTGCGTCTGCTCGATCGGCGTGAACGCGAGGATCGGGATCTCCGAGCGCAGCCGCGCGAGGCGCCGCGCGGAGTCGCCGGAGTGCGTGAACGTCACGAGGAACTTGGCCCCGAGCCGCGTCGCGACCTCGGTCGCGGCCTTGGTGATCACGCCGCTGGTGGTGTGCGGGTCCCAGTCCACGTCGGTGATCTGCGCGAAGCCGTTCTGCTCCACGTTGTCGATGATGCGGGCCATCGTCTCGACGGTCACGACCGGGAAGTCGCCCACGCTCGTCTCGCCGGACAGCATGACCGCGTCGGCGCCGTCGAGGATCGCGTTGGCGACGTCGGACGCCTCGGCGCGCGTCGGGCGCGGCGAGGAGATCATCGACTCGAGCATCTGCGTGGCGACGATGACCGGCTTGGCCCAGCGGCGGGCCGCGCTGACGATCTGCTTCTGGACGAGCGGCACCTCCTCGAGCGGCAACTCCACACCGAGGTCACCGCGGGCGACCATCAGCGCATCGAAGGCGTCGACGATCTCGTCGAGGTTCTCGACGGCCTGGGGCTTCTCGATCTTGGCGATGACGGGGACCCGGCGGCCCTCCTCGTCCATGATCTTGTGGACGGCCTCGATGTCGCTCGCGCTGCGCACGAAGGACAGGGCGATCATGTCGACGCCCTGGCGGAGGGCCCAGCGCAGGTCCTCCGAGTCCTTCTCGCTCATCGCGGGGACGCTCATGGCGACGCCGGGCAGGTTGATGCCCTTGTTGTTGCTGACCGGACCGCCGACGACGACCTCGGTCACGACGTCGGTGGCGGTCACCTCGACGGCCCGCAGCGTGAGCTTGCCGTCGTCGATGAGGATGAGGTCGCCCGCGGAGACGTCGCCCGGGAGGCCCTTGTACGTGGTGCCGCAGCGCTCGGCCGTGCCCTGCACGTCGTCGATGGTGATGGTGAAGCGCGCACCGACCTCGAGGTTCTCGGGGCCGTTCGCGAACCGGGCCAGCCGGATCTTCGGGCCCTGGAGGTCGGCGAGCACGCCGACCGGACGACCCACGGTCTTGGCGGCCGCGCGGGTGTTCTCCAGGCGCATCAGGTGGTCCTCGTACCCACCGTGGCTCATGTTCAGGCGGGCGACGTCCATGCCCGCCCGGACCAGCTCGACCAGGCGCTCAGGGGTCTCCGCAGCGGGACCGAGCGTGCACACGATGTTGGCTCTTCGCACGCCCAGACCCTAGCCGACCGCTCGTGCCCGACCGATCCATAGCCAGGGCCTGGATGACGCCCGAGGTCAGGCCGGCTCTGCGTCGGGACCGGGCTCCGGACGGACGCGCCGCCGGTAGGCCCGCTGCGACTTCTCCCGCGCCCCGCAGATCGAGCTCGCGCACCAGCGTGAGCTGTTGTTGCGCGAGTGGTCGTAGAACGCCCAGCGGCAGGTGCCGCGGCTGCACACCTTGAGCCGGTTCCAGTCGCCGTCGCGCTGCGCCGTACGGATGCCCTCGACGGTGTCGGCGACCAGCCGCCCGAACGCGGTCCCCGACGTCGTCCGCAGCCGGCCGTCGGCCACGGTCACGTGCAGCCGGGCCGTCTCGACCGCGGCGGCCACCGCGGGAGGCACCTCGTCGTCGGCGGCCGCGACCCAGGAGCGCAGGTCCTCGCGGAACGTCTGGAGCCGGCGCCGTTCGGCCTCGCCCGCCCCGGTCACACCCCGCGCGGCGCACCACCCCTCGAACGTCTCCCGCGACAGCTCGTCCTCCTCCGACTCGAGGTTGACGGTGTTCAGGAGGTCCTGCAGCGGCGCCAGGTGCGGGGGCGCCGGCAGGCGTCCTCCGGGTTGCGCCGTCACGCGTCCATCCTTACCACTGATCCTTACCACCAAGCGGGTTTCGGTCGTTAGAGTGAGCGCGCGGACCAGGGTCAGACGCGGCGAGGGGGACGTGGTGGGCACGGGCATCGGGTTGGCCTGGGCCGGGGTGCGGCACCGCCCCGGGCCGTGGCTGCTGCTCGCGCTCGGGCTCGCGCTCGCCGCCGTGATGCCGCTCGCCGCGCTCGGGCTGCAGGAACGTGCCGCCGTCGGGGTCGTCCGGCAGGCGGTCGAGGCGGTCCCGGCGCCGACCCGCGGGGTCCTCGCGGTCACGTCGGACGACCTGCGCGGGACGAGGCTGGCCTCGTTCTCGGAGCAGGTGACGGAGGGCTTCGCCACGACGGGGCTGCCCGTCCCCACCCGGGCGCTGGCGTTCCGCGCGCTGTCGCTGCAGGGCACCGACACGACCGTCGCCGCGCTGGACCGGCTGCCCGCCGCCGTGGCCCTGACGTCCGGGCGTCTCCCCGCCTCCTGCTCCCCCACCGCCTGCGAGGTCCTGCAGGTCGACGCCGGCGGGGGCGGACCCACGGTCCCCGACCTCACCGGGCCCGCGCGCGGGCTCGGGCTCGTCGTCACCGGGACCGCCACGCTGCAGGAGCCCCGGCTGGTCGGGCTCGGACTCGTGGCCGCCGGACAGCCGCTGCTGCTGGGGTCCGACCCGGCCGCCCTCGCCGACCTGGACGCCCTCACCGTCTACGGCCGGAACCTGGCCTGGTTCACCCCGTTGGACCCCGCGGCCGTCACGGCCCACGGGCCCGCCGCCTTCGCCGCGGCCCTCGACGGGCTCGCGGCCGAGGGCAGCCTCGTGGCCGGTCCCCTGAACGTCGTCTGGCCCGACGACGCCGTCCTCGACGCCGCCGCCCGGGCGCAGGGTTCCGCGCAGCGCTCCACCGTCCTCGGGATCGGCGCCGGCGCGCTCCAGCTCGGCTTCTGCCTCGTGCTGGCCGCCGCCCGACGTCCCACCCAGCGCCAGCACGGCACGCTGCTCGGCCGGCGCGGCGCCCGACCCGGCCAGGTGCTGGCCGTCGCCACGCTGCAGGCCGCCCTCGCCGCCCTGGCCGGGCTCGTGGTCGGCGTCGCCGCCGGCCTGCTGGTCGTGCTCGCGCTCCTGCGCGGCCAGGTCACGGAACCGTCGTCCGCCGCGCTCCTCGCCCTGGCGTCCGCCTGGCCCGTCGTGCTCGGCCTGGGCGTCGCCGCGGTGCTCGGCAGCGTCCTCCTCGCCGCCGGGCCCGCGCTCCGGCCCCGCACCCTGCGGACCGTCCTGGCCGCCGTCGTGGTGCTCGCCGGCGGGCTGGCCGTCCTGGCCCTCGTCCGGCCGACGACCGACCCGCGCGCCCCCCTGCCCGTCGCCGCCCTCGTGGGCCTGACCCTCGCGGCCGGTCTGCTCGGGACGCTGCTCTGGAGCCCCGTCGTCGCGGGGCTCAGCCGCCTCGGCGGGACCGGCGCACCCCTGCGGCGCGTCGTGCTGCTGACCGCACGGCGCCCCCTGCTCCCGAGCGTCACGGCGGGCTTCCTCGCCGCGGCCCTGGCCACCGCGGTCCTGGCCGGCGCCTGGTCGGCGTCGACGCAACGTTCCGCGCAGGACCAGGCAGCGGCCCTCGTGCCCCTGGACGCGACCGTCGCGCCGAGCACGCAGGTGCTGCTGCCCGCCACCGTCGTGGACCCGGCCCGCCTGGCCGCCCTTGGTCCCGGCGTCGTCGTGGCCCCGGTGACGAGCACGGTGGTCAGCGCCTTCGCCGGTCAGGGAGGCGCGACGGCGCTCCCGCTCACCGGGGTGGACCCCGACGCGCTGCCCCTCGTGCACCGCTGGTCGGCGGTCACCGGCAGCGACGTGCCCGCGGCGGAGGTCGCCGGGCTGCTCCGGACGCCCACCGCGCCGGCCCCGGCCCCGGTCGTCCCGGCCGGGACGCGGGAGCTGGTCCTGGACGTCCGCGGCCTCGACGCGGACGTGACCCTCGGCGTCTGGGTCGCCGGGCCCGACGGGCAGGAGCGCCAGGTCCCCCTCGCCCAGCGCGGCGGGCAGGCGTACGCGGACCTCCCGGCCGGCCCCGCCCTCGCGGTCCGGGGGCTCGAGATCGGCGAGTCGGCGGACCACGTGACGCACCGCCAGCACGGCATCGGCGAGGGCAGCACCGACCGCCAGCTGCCGGCGGGCACCCTGCGCCTGGGCGCGGTGCACGCCGACGGGGCGGTCCTGCCCTGGTCCTGGACCGGCTGGGGCGCCGACAGCGTCGAGGTCACCGCGGACGGAGCCGACGGCGCCGGGCTGCGGGCGCAGTACCAGATCCGCGACGCGCGGGCGGTGCTGCTGCCGGCCTGGGTGCCCGCGACTCAGCGGCCCGTGCTGCCGGTCGCCGTCGACGCGGTGACCGCGGCCCGGGCCGGCGTGCGCGGGAGGTTCGGGATCACGCTCAACCAGACGACGGTGCCCGTCCGCGTCGTCGCCGTGCTCCCCCGGATGCCGACGCTGCCCGACCGCTTCGTCCTCGCCGACCGGACGGCCGTGGCTGCGCTCGTCGACCGCACGGCCCCGGGGGCCGGACCGGTCTCCCAGGTCTGGGTCTCCGCCCCCGGCGCGGCCCGGCCGGCGGTGCGCAGCGCGCTCGACGCCTCCGCCTCGGCCGCCACCCTGCGCTACCGCGACGACCTCGCCCGCGGGTTCGCGCAGGACCCGGTGACCGCCGGCTTCGTCGCGCTCCTCGGCACGGCCGGCCTGGTCGCCCTGCTGCTCGGCGTCGTCGCCGTCGTCGGCGGCGTCCGCGGTGACCGGGAGCTCAGCGCGGCCGACCTGTTCGCCCTCGAGGTCGACGGGGTCGCCCCGGGCGGGCTGCGACGCCTGCTGCTGGCCCGGGCGGCGCTGGTGCTGGCCGTGGGGCTGCCGGTCGGGCTGCTGGCGGGGGCCGGTCTCGCGGCCGCGGCGACCCGGCTGCTGGCCACGGGCCCCGACGGACGTCCGCTCACGCCGCCGCTGCAGCTCGTCCTGCTCGCCGCGCCGACCGCCCTGGTCCTCGCCGTCGCCGTGCTCGGGACGGTCCTGGCCGCGACGGTGACCGCGGCCGCCGCCCTCCGCGAGCCCGTGCTGGCCCCGCCCGAGCTGGACCTGCGGTGACCGCCCGTCCGCACGGCCCCCGGCCGACCGGCGGCCGGCCGACCGACGCCCGGCCAAGCGACACCGGGCCGACGGGCGCGCGGGCCGTCGTCGAGGTCACCGACGTCTTCGTCGCCTACCGCAGCGGCCCCGAGCCGGTGATGGCCCTGCGGGGCGCCGACCTGACCCTCGCCGCCGGGGAGCGGCTGCTGGTGGCCGGGCCGAACGGCTCGGGCAAGTCGACCCTGCTGCGCGTGGTGACCGGCGACCAGCCCGTGCTGGCGGGCCGGGTCGAGGTCGGCGGCGCCGCGGTGCACGCGATGGACGACGCCGACCGGCGCCGGTGGCGTACGCGGGCGCTGGGCTTCGTCGACCAGCACGCCCGCCGCAACCTGCTGCCGGAGCTCGACGTGCGCGACAACGTCGCCCTGCAGCTCCGCCTGACCGGCACCGGGCGGGCCGCGGCCCGCGCGCAGGCCGAGGCGACCCTGGAGCGGCTCGGGCTGGGCGCGCTGACCGGCGCCGACGTGCGGCGTCTCTCCGGCGGCGAGGCCCAGCGGGTCGCCCTGTGCGCCGCCGTCGCGCACGGGCCGGCGCTCGTGCTCGCCGACGAACCCACCGGCGAGCTCGACGAGGAGGCCGCGCACCAGGTCTACGGGCTGCTCGAGTCGGTCGCGGCCGACGGCACCGGCGTGATCCTCGTCAGCCACGACCCCCGCTCGGACGCGTTCGTGGACCGGGCCGTACGCCTCCGCGACGGTCGGCTGGCCGAGGAGTGGGTGCCGGGCCGGACCGGGGTGGCGCAGGTCGCCGACAGCCGCGGCTGGGTCCGGCTCCCCAGCGAGCTGCTGACCGACGAGCGTCGACCCACGAGCTGGACGGCGCAGCCGGGTGACGAGGGGCTGGTGCTGCGGCCGTCGGCGGTCGGCCCGGCCCGGACGTCCCCCCGGGCACCCGTGCCCGTGGCCGTCGCCGCGCCTGCACCCCGGCGAGCCGGCACGGGCACGGCCACCGAGCCCCTCGGGTCCCTCGCGGGCGTGACGGCAGGCTGGGGCGACCGGCGGCTGTTCGAGGGCCTGGACCTGGAGCTGCGGCCCGGCTCGTGGACGGCGCTGCGCGGTCCGTCCGGCAGCGGGAAGTCGACGCTGCTGAGCCTCGTGGCCGGGCTCACGGACCCGCGGGCCGGCGCGGTCACGGTCGGCGGCACGACCTGGGCGGGGCTCGACCGTGCCGCCCGGGCGGCCCACCGGGGACGCTGGCTCGCGTACGGGCTGCAGCGCGCGAACCTCGTCGAGTCGATGTCGGTCGCCGAGAACGTGACGCTCGCGGCCGGTGCGCGCGGGCGGACCGTCGACGCGGACGAGGTGGCGGCCCTGGCCGCCTCGCTGGGACTGACCGCCCAGCTCCGGACCCCCGCGGGCGTGCTGTCCGGGGGCGAGCGCCAGCGGGCCTCGCTCGCGCGGGTGCTCGTCGCCGGCGTCCCCGTGCTCGTCCTCGACGAACCCACGTCGCAGCAGGACGACGTGTCCGCCGCCCGCGTGGTGGCCGCGCTGAGCTCGGCGTGCGAAGCGGGTGCGGCGGTGCTGGTCGCCTCGCACGACCGAAGCGTCCTCGAACGGGCGGACGCGACCCTGGTGCTCTGACCCGGCTCGAGGTCCGGGGTCCGGCTCAGGAGGCGGAGACGACCTCGAGGGCGTGGGCCAGGTCCGGCGGGTACTCGGAGACGAACTCGACCGGCTTCCCGGTGCCGGGGTGGACGAAGCTCAGCCGCACCGCGTGCAGCCACTGCCGCACGAGCCCGAGCCGGGCGGCGAGGACGGGGTCGGACCCGTACGTCGGGTCGCCCACGCAAGGGTGGTGGATCGCGGACATGTGGACGCGGATCTGGTGGGTGCGGCCCGTCTCCAGGCCGATCGTGAGCAGCGTCGTGCCGACGAAGGCGTCGATCGTCTCGTAGTGCGTCACGCTGTCCCGGCCGCCCGCGACGACGGCCATCCGCCACTCAGAGCCCGGGTGGCGGGCGATGGGGGCGTCGATGGTCCCGGCGAACGGGTCGGGGTGGCCCTGCACGAGCGCGTGGTAGGTCTTCTCCACCGAGCGCGCCTTGAAGGCCCGTTTGAGCACGCTGTAGGCGTTCTCGCTCTTGGCCACGACCATCAGACCCGACGTCCCGACGTCGAGGCGCTGGACGATCCCGCGGCGCTCGGCGGCGCCGGACGTGGTGATGGAGACCCCCGCCGCGGCGAGGGCGCCAAGGACGTCGGGGCCGTCCCAACCGAGGCTGGGGTGGGCGGCGACGCCCGGCGGCTTGTCGACGACCACGATGTCCGCGTCCTCGTGCAGGATCGCCAGGCCCTCGACGGCCCGCGCGACCACGACCGGGCCGGACGGCTCCTCGTCGAGGTCGACCTCGAGCAGGGCACCGCCGAGGGCCCGGTCCGACTTGGCGACCAGGGCCCCGTCCAGCCGCACGCGACCGGCGGCGATGAGGTCGGCGCTGCGGCCGCGGGAGAGCCCGAGCACCCGCGCGACGACGGCGTCGACCCGCTCGCCCTCCAGGCCGTCGGGGACGCTCAGGACCTTGGGGTCGCTCACGACGGGGCGCTCACGACGACGCCGGGGAGCTCGCGGGGGTCTCGCCCCCGCGCCGGCCGTCGATGCCGACGTTCTTGATCACGGAGAGCACGACGACGAGCACCGCGGCCGAGGTGATGCACATGTCGGCGACGTTGAAGATCGGCCAGTGCGGCAGCTGCAGGAAGTCCACGACGTGCCCGCGGAACGGTGCCGGCGCACGGAACAGCCGGTCGACGAGGTTGCCGCTCACACCCGCGACGAGCAGGCCCAGGGCCACGGCCCAGCCGATGTGGCCGAGGCGCGGCACCAGGCGGATCAGCACGAAGCCGAGCACGAGGATCGCGGCGACGGCGAAGACCCAGGTGACGCCCTCCCCCGTGCTGAACGCCGCACCGGGGTTGCGGATCAGCCGCAGGGTCAGCAGCCCGCCTAGGAGCGGGACGCCGACGCCGGGCTCGAGCTGCTGCACCGCGAGGAACTTGGTGTAGACGTCCACCGCGAGACCCAGCAGCGCGACCGACGAGCACAGCGGCCACAGGCGCGGAGGCGGTCGTTCGCCGAGCGTCGGCGCGGCGCCGTCAGCCGGTCCGGTCGTCGTGGCGCCGGCCGGATCGAGGGCTGCGCCCGCCTCGCCGGAACCGGCCGCGGGCACGTCACCCGTGCCCGCGTCGACCCGGTGCTCGGTCGCGCGGCCGGCGTCGTCGGACCCGGGGCCCTCCGCGCCGGCCGGGGCCGAGGGGTTCAGCGGCGCTCTTCGCGCTGCTTGCAGGTCACGCACAGCGTCGCGCGCGGGAAGGCCTGGAGCCTGCCCTTGCCGATCGGCTGCCCGCAGTTGTCGCAGCGGCCGTAGACGCCGAGCTCGATGTGGCGCAGCGCCAGCTGCGACTGGTCGAGCATCTCGCGGGCGTTGTTGGCCAGGCTCATCTCGGCGTCGCGCTCGAAGTTCGCCGAACCGACGTCGGCCGGGTCGCGCCCGGCGCCCTCGGTCCCGTCGCGCAGCAGGTTGTGCAGCTCGGCGTTCGAGGTGGCGAGCTGCTCGGAGAAGCGGACGATGTCCTCGGCGAGCGTGCTGCGCACCTCCTCGAGCTCCTCGGCGGTCCACGGGTCCTCGCCGTCGCGGACCGGCAGGGTCGCCGGGTCGACGTCCTTGCCGCGCTGCAGCGCGTGCTCCACGGGAGCCGCGTTGACGGTCGGGGCCACCCGGACCGAGCCCGCCCCGTTGCCCGGGCCGGTGGCCACGGAGTCGTCCGTGGTCTTGGTGGTGCTCATGAAGGGGTCCCCTCGTTCGAACTGACGCAGAGACAGTAGGCGGTCACCTGCGTTTCTTCAACGAACGGGACGGCCCGCTCGTCCCGGACTAGCGCTGCTCGCCGAGCAGCGCGTCGAGCCGGGGCGTGTCGCTGGTCGAGGAGCCGGTGGCGGGACCGTCGCCCTGGGCGGGCTGGGCGTCCGGCTGCTGGCCGGCGGGCGCGCCCGGGCCGCTCTCGGACCGGGTCTCCCCCTGCTCGACCGACGCGGCCTGCTCGGACGGTGCGGGGCGGGGGGCCGTGCGCTCCGGACCGCCCTCGGGCTCGAGGCCGACCTGCTCGAGGGTGCTCAGCTGGCCCTGCAGGTGGTCGTGGAGGCTCGAGCGGTAGCGCTGCTCGAAGTCGCGCAGCCGCGCGACGGTCTCGGTCAGCGTGTCGCGCTGCCGGTCGAGGTCGCCGAAGAGCTCGGTGCGACGCTGCGACAGCTCCTGGTCGAGCGACTGCGAACGGGTCTGGGCCTCGGCCTGGACGCGCTCGGCGTTGACCCGGGCCTCCGACTCCAGCCGCTCCGCCCGCGTACGCGCGTCCTCGGTGACCTGCTGCGCCGTGGTCGTCGCGTCCTCGCGGATGTGGGCGGCCTCGGCGGTCGCCTCGCGGACCAGGTGCTCGGCCTGCTCGGTGGAGAGCTGCACGAGCCGGACGACGGCCGTGCTGGCCTCGTTGCTCGTGGTGACGACGATCCGCTCCTCGGAGACCGGCGCGCTCGGCGCGGCCTGGGCCGGGGCGGACTGCACGGCGGCGGCCGGCTCGGGACGCGAGGTCGGCTCCGGGGTGCGCTCCTGGGTGACGGCCGGCGTGGGCTCGCCCGAGCGCAGTGCCTCGACCTGCTTCTTGAGGCTGGCGTTCTCCTCGACCAGCTGCGCGAAGCTCTCCTCGACCTGGTCGACGAACTCGTCGACCTCGAGGACCTCGTAACCGCCCTTGCGGGCCATCCGGAACCTCTTGTTGCGCACGTCGTCGAGCGACAGCGTCATGGGACACACCTCAGAACTTCGTCAGACAGCAGAACCGGGCCCCGAGAGCCCGCCGACCACCGTAGCCGACCTGACGGCCGAGGGTGAGCCAGGACGCTCGTGCCGCTGCGGACGGGCCGAGGGGGCCGCGTACGGGCCTAGTAGCTGTAGAAGACGGCGCGGTTGACCTGCATCAGGATGCTGACGAGCAGGAAGAGCGCGATGAAGGCGAGGTCGAGGCTCATGGCGCCGACCCGGACGGGCTTCAGCACCTTGCGCAGCGCGCGGAGGGGCGGGTCGGTGATCGAGTAGACGACCTCGGCGAGGACCAGCATGGGTCCGCGCGGCTGCCACTCACGCACCAGGACCGGGACCCAGGACAGGATCATCCGGGCGAAGAGCACGAGCATGAAGAGCCACAGGACCCAACCGATGATGCCGCCCACGAGCGTCACGTCGCCTCGTCACCTCTTCCCTGGTTCGCGAGACTCCATGGTAGGCGACCGGGCGAAGCCCGGCCGTCCGCTCAGCTCTGGTTGAAGAACCCGCTGGCGATGCGTTCCTTGTCCTCGGTCGCGACCGTGACGTTCTGCGGCGACAGCAGGAACACCTTGCTGGTCACGCGCTCGATCGTCCCGTGCAGGCCGAAGATCAGCCCGGCGGCGAAGTCGACGAGCCGCTTGGCGTCGACGTCCTCCATCTGGGAGAGGTTCATGATCACGGGCACGCCGTCGCGGAAGTGCTCGCCGATCGTGCGGGCCTCGTTATAGGTCCGCGGGTGCACCGTCGTGATGCGGGACAGGTCCGCGGTCCGGGCGCGCGGCGCAGGAGCCGGCTCGGGGGCCGCCGCGGCGACGGGTGCGGCCAGGGCGTGCGAGCCGGCGTGGGGCACGGCCGCGACCGAGGTCGGGCGCTTGCTCTGCAGCGTCGTGACGCTGCCACCGACACCGGCACCGCTGCCGCCGGCGGCCACGCGCTCGCGCTCCTGGGCGCCGATCAGCTCTTCGCGGCTGAGACCCTCGGTGCGCTCGACGTCGTCGACCTCGTACTCGTTGTAGCGGTCGTCGGTCACCAGGCCAAGCCAGGCCGCGGCCCGCTTCAGTCGTTCCGCCATCGTCGTCCCTCGGTCATCTCGGCGCTGTGTCGATCTGCTCCGGCCGTCCCCCGCTCGGGGAGTCGGTCGGCGACCTCGACACTACCGGCCGGTCAGCCACCCGCCGGTCACGACGACCGGCGACACGCTGACCCGCCTCGACCCCGGGTGCGGGTCGGGCCGTGCGCACGCACGACCCGCCCCGCCGCCGAGGCCTGGGTCAGCCCGAGACCTACTTCAGGAAGTCGGGGACGTCGAGGTCGTCGTCGGCCGGCGGGCTCGGCGGGCGCAGCTGGGCGGGCCGGGGCTGCGGCGACGCGGTGCCGGCGCTCGCCCCGCTCGGCGTGGCCGCGGGGACCGGCCGGACGGACTCGTACGACGGGCCCGGGTTCGACGCCGGGGCCGGAGCCGCCGGGGCCTGGGCCGGGCGGTTGCCGCCGCCGTTGCGCAGGTCCGCCGAACGGCTGATCCCGGGCTGGCGGCGCGGCGGCTGCCCGCCCTCGAAGCCGGCGGCGATGACGGTCACGCGGACCTCGTCGCCGAGGGCGTCGTCGATCACGGTGCCGAAGATGATGTTGGCGTCCTCGTGGGCCGCCGCCTGGATGAGGTCGGCCGCGGACGAGACCTCGAACAGGCCGAGATCCGAGCCGCCGGCGATCGAAAGCAGCACGCCGTGCGCACCCTCGATGCTGGCCTCGAGGAGCGGCGAGCTGACGGCCATCTCGGCCGCCGCACGGGCCCGGTCCTCGCCGCGCGCCGAGCCGATGCCCATGAGCGCGGAGCCGGCGTTCGACATGACGGCCTTGACGTCGGCGAAGTCGAGGTTGATCAGGCCGGGGGTGGTGATCAGGTCGGTGATGCCCGAGACACCCTGCATCAGGACCTGGTCGGCCTGCTTGAAGGCGTCCAGGATGGCGATCTGGTGGTCGACCATCTGGAGCAGCTTGTCGTTCGGGATGACGATCAGCGTGTCGACCTCCTCGCGGAGGCTCCCGATGCCGGCCTCGGCCTGGCCGGCGCGCCGCTTGCCCTCGAACGAGAACGGCCGCGTGACCACACCGATCGTCAGGGCGCCGAGCGCGCGGGCGATCCGGGCCACGACGGGCGCGCCGCCGGTGCCCGTGCCGCCGCCCTCGCCGGCGGTGACGAAGACCATGTCCGCACCCTTGAGCGCGTCCTCGATGTCCTGCGCGTGGTCCTCGGCGGCCTGGCGGCCCTTGTCCGGGTCCGCACCGGCGCCGAGCCCGCGGGTCAGCTCACGACCGATGTCGAGCTTGACGTCGGCGTCGCTCATCAGCAGCGCCTGCGCGTCGGTGTTCACGGCGATGAACTCGACGCCGCGCAGACCGGCCTCGATCATCCGGTTGACGGCGTTGACACCGCCGCCGCCGACACCGACGACCTTGATGATGGCCAGATAGTTCTGTGACGCAGACACCACGGGGGTTCTTCCTTCTCGTTCTCGCTTGCGCGCTCGACCGGCTCGTTCGGCGTTCCTCCGACCCGGTCCACCAGGCTCTCGACCAGCGGTCGAGACCCGGGGGCCGACCCGGGGAAGGTAGGTCGACGAGGGGAGACGCGAACAACCGCGAATCTATAGAGCCCCCTCGGGCAAGTCCACGTGGCCACCACCCGACACGCGTTCGGATCGCCGTAACCCCCGGATCTCTGGAGATCCACTTGAGGGTGAGGTGAGAGTGCGAGGCGTCAGGCCCTCAGAGAGCGCCGACAGCGCCGAGCAGCGGGCCCGGCCCGGGCCGCGAGCGTCGGCAGGGCGGCGCGCCGGTGCCTGGACGACCGAGCGGGCACGACAGCGCTTCTCCGTCGTGCCCGGGAGGGAGGAAGGCACCGGTCTGAGCGCCGACCGCGCGAGCGGCCAGCAGAAGGGGTTGCTCAGCGCACGGCGGGGGTGTGCGGTGCGGAGACGTCGATCGTGGTCTTGGGGCCGGCGTCGAGGAGGGCCACGGCGACCTGGGCCTTGAGGGCCGACTGCGAGGAGTCGCCCCAGATGATCGTGATGCCCGAGGTGGTCTTGAGCTGGATGGAGTCGGGCGTCGCGGCGGTGATGCTCGTGACCTGGCCGCGGACGTCCTCGGGGAGGCTGAGGACGACCGAGCCGAGCTCGACGAGCAGCGGGCGGTTGGCCGGGTCGGCGGCGACCTCGACCACGCCGGACGGCTTGACGGTCTTGGCCGCGAACACGACGCCGGCCTTGTCCACGACCAGGAACCCGCCGGGCTGGGCCACCGCGAGCAGCGGCTGGCGCTCGGTGACGGTGACACGGACGGTGTTCGGCCACTCACGGGTGACCGTCGCCGCGGACACCTGCGGCAGCGACGTCGCGCGGCGGGCGACCGCGTCGAGCTGCTGGCGGGCCAGCGGGACGCCGAGCGGCACGGCCGCGGCCGTGGTGACCTGCTCGGCCGTGAGCTCGCGCGTGCCGGAGACGGCCACGGAACGGGTGTCGAGGACGCTCGAGAAGTAGACGAGCCACGCCGCCGTGCCGACGAGCGCGGCCAGGACGAGCGCGAGGACGACGCGAACGGTCCGGCGCCGGCTGCGGCGGTGACGCTCGCGCTGCTCGGCCAGCGACGGACGCGGCTGCGGCGCCCGGAGCCTCGGCGGGGTGGCCGTGGTCGTCACCCCTCCCCCTCGGGCGCGTCCGCCTGGGGCGCCGGCGAACCCTCGGTGTGCACCGAGAGGTCGGAACGGCGCGCGAGCGCGTCCACGATCAGGGGCGCCACCTTGGTGACGTCCCCGCAGCCGAGGGTCACCACGACGTCCCCGCGGCGGGCGAGCCCGGCGACGACGGGGGCGGCGGAGTCCCAGTCCGGCTCGTAGGTCACGTGCGCCGTGCCGGCGGGCACCGCGTCGGCGACCAGGGCACCGGTCACGCCGGGGATGGGGTCCTCGCGGTCGCCGCAGACGTCCATCACGACGGCCTCGTCGGCCAGCGCGGCGGCGTCCGCGAACTCGCGCCAGTGGTCACGGGTCCGGCTGTAGAGGTGCGGCTGCAGCACCGCGACCACCCGCCCGCCGCCTGGCTGACCCTGCACGGCCGTGCGCGCCGCGCGCAGCGTGTGGGCCACCTCGGTCGGGTGGTGGGCGTAGTCGTCGAACACCCGCACGCCGTCGACGGTCCCCACGAGCTGGAACCGCCGGTTGGTGCCCGCGTAGGCCGACAGCTGCTCGCGCGCGGTCTGGTCGTCCACGCCGAGCCAGGTGAGGACGGCGTACGCGGCCGCCGCGTTGGCGACGTTGTACGCGCCGGGGACGTCGAGCGTCAGCGGGCCGCCGGTGCCGCCGCGGGTCAGCCGGAAGCTCGAACCGGTCCCCGCGAACGTCGCCCCGGTGATCCGCACGTCCGCGTCGACCGCCTGGCCGAACGTCACGATCTCCGGCACGCGCCCGTCGCCGTCCAGCGCCCGCCGGCGCACGGCCGCGGTCAGCTCGACGGCACCGGGGTCGTCCGCGCTGACCACGAGGACGGCCACGTCCGGGTTGGTGGCGAACCGCTCGAACCCGTCGGCGTACGCCTGCGCGGTCCCCCAGTTGCTGAGGTGGTCGGGGTCGACGTTGGTCACGACGGCGACCTGCGCCGGGTACTGCAGGAACGAGCCGTCGCTCTCGTCGGCCTCCACGACCATGACGTCGCCGGAGCCGAGGTGGCCACCGCTCTTGGTGCCCGTGAACGCGCCGCCGATGACGTAGGACGGGTCGAGCCCGGCCCCCACCAGCGCGCCCACGACCATCGCGGTCGTCGTGGTCTTGCCGTGCGTGCCGGCGATCGCGACCCCGCGACGCCCGAGCATCAGCGAGCCGAGGGCGGCGCTGCGGTGCAGCACCCGGAGCCCGCGGCGCCGGGCCTCGGCGAGCTCGGGGTTGTCCTCGCGGATGGCCGAGGAGACGACGACGGTCTGCGCGTCGCCCAGCTGCTCGGCCCGGTGCCCCACGTGCACGTCGGCGCCGCGGGCGGCGAGCCCGCGCAGGTAGGCGGAGTCGGAGCGGTCGCTGCCGCTGACCCGCAGGCCGAGGTCGAGGAACATCGAGGCGACCCCGTTCATCCCGGAACCGCCGACCGCGATCAGGTGGACGGCGCCCAGGTCCCCGGGACGCACCAGCTCCACCGGCTCCAGCAGACCCACGTCAGCGCTCCTTCCGGCCCGTGCGGGAGGCCGACCCCGCCGCGACGGCCAGTGTGCGTCGGGCCAGGACCGTGGCGGCGTCGCGTCTCGCGATGCCGCCCAGCGCGGTCGTCATGGCGGCGAGCCGGGCGGGGTCGCCGAGCAGGGCGGGCACCTCGGCGGCGACCCAGCCGGCCGTGCAGGCTGCGTCGTCGAGCAGCAGGCCACCGCCGGCGTCGACCACGGGGGCCGCGTTGCGCGCCTGCTCGCCGTTGCCGTGCGGGTAGGGCACGAAGACCGAGGGCAGCCCGACCGTCGCCGTCTCGAGCACGGTGCCGGCCCCGCAGCGTCCGAGCATCAGGTCGGCGGCCGCGTACGCCTGCTCCATCCGCTCCACGTAGGCGACGGGCACGTACGTCGCCCCGGTCGCCTCGTCGGTCCGCCGGACGTCGCTCGCCGCGACGTTCTTGGGGCCGAGCACGTGCAGGACGCTGATGCCCGCCCGGAGCAGGTCGTCGGCGGCACCGCGCGCTGCGCCGTTGATGCTGGCCGCCCCCTGCGAACCACCGCTGACCAGCAGCGTCGGGCGGTCGGGACCGAGGTCGAAGGCGGCCCGGGCGGAGGCCCGGGCGGCGGGCCGGTCCAGGTCCGCGATCTCGCGCCGCAGCGGCAGGCCGATCAGGGTCGCGTGCGCCAGCGGGGTGCCGGGGAAGGAGGTGAAGACGTCGTGGGTCAGGCGGGCCGCGAGCCGGTTGGCGAGGCCGGGCAGGGCGTTCTGCTCGTGGACGACGACGGGCACGCCGAGACGGCGTGCCGCGAGGTAGACCGGGGTCGAGACGTAGCCGCCGAAGCCGACCGCGACGTCGGCCCCCGTCCGGCGCAGGACGTCCGCGGCCGCCCCGACGGAGGCGGCCAGACGGCCGGGCACCCGGAGCAGGTCGGGCCCGGGACGCCGCGGCAGCGGGACCGGGGGCACGAGCTCGAGCGTCAGGCCGGCGGCCGGGACGACCGTGGTCTCCAGCCCGCGGGCGGTCCCCACCGCGGTCACCCGCGTGCCGGGGGCGATCCGCAGCAGCTCCTGGGCCGTCGCCACGAGCGGCGAGGTGTGCCCGGCGGTGCCGCCGCCGGCCAGCACGACCGACACGGGCCGCCCCGACCAGGCCGCCGCGTCGGGTGCGGTCACGCGCGGCTCCGGGTGCGGCGGGTGCCCGTCGCACCGGTGGTCACCGTCATCCGCGGCCGGTCGCCGGAACGCCGGGCCGCGAGCAGGTTCCGCGCGTCCGGCTCGCGCCGTGCGCAGCTCAGCAGCACGCCGACGGCGAGCAGGTTGCCGATCAGGGCCGAGCCGCCGTACGAGACCAGCGGCAGCGGGACGCCGGCGATCGGCAGGAGCCGGAGGACGACGGCGAGGTTGAACAGCGCCTGCACGACGAACCAGGTGGTCACGCCGCCCGCGGCGTAGCGGGAGAACGGGTCGTCGGAGCGCGCGGCGATGCGGAAGCCGGCGTAGCCGAGCAGGCCGACCAGGGCGAGGACGACGAGCGAGCCGAACAGCCCGAACTCCTCGCCGAGGACGGCGAAGATGAAGTCGGTGTGGGCCTCCGGCAAGCTCCCCCACTTCTGCCGGCTGGCGCCCAGGCCCATGCCCCACCAGCCGCCGGACGCGATGGCGAACATGCCGGCCTGGGCCTGGTCGTTGATGCCGTTGACGTTCACGGACGGGTCGAGGAAGGCCGCGAGGCGGCGCATGCGGACCGGCGAGGTGACGAAGAGCCCGACCACGCCGAGGAAGCCCAGGGCCCCGAGCCCGGCGAGGACCCGCATCGGGGCGCCGACGATCCACAGCACCCCGGCCACGATCCCGGCGAGCACGACGGCCGTGCCGGCGTCGCCCTGGAAGACGACGAGCGCGATGACGAGCCCCGAGACCGGCAGGAACGGGACCAGCAGGTGGAAGGGCCGGTCCAGGAGCTTCTGCTTGCGGGCCAGCACGTCCGCGCCCCACAGCACCAGGGCCAGCTTGGCGAACTCGGCCGGCTGGATGCCGAAGCCGCCGATGCCGGTGGAGAGCCAGTTCCGGTTGCCGTTGATGGTCATGCCGAGCGGCGTGTAGGTCAGCACCAGCAGCAGGATCGCCAGGCCCATGCCGACCCAGCTCACCCAACGCAGCGTGGCGACGGGGAGCTTGAGGATGACGATCGCGCCGGTGGCGCCGATCGCGAGGAACATCAGCTGGCGCTTGACGTAGTAGTACGAGTCGCCGGTCGTCAGGTAGGCGTTCACGCTCGAGGCCGACAGCACCATCATCAGCCCGACCACGAGCAGCAGCGCCACCGAGCCGAGCACGAGGTGGTAGCTGGTGAGCGGCCGGTCGAGCACGGCCCGCAGCCACAGCGCGACCGCCCGGCCCGGGGTGGGGGCGATGTCGGTCTTGAGGTCGGCCTTGGGCCGACGGGTGGGGGTCAGGGTCGCCACGGGTGGCTTCCTCCTTCTCGTCCCACGTCGCCCGCCCGGCCCGATCGCGGTGGCGGTCAGGACTCGAGCGCGCGCACCGCCTCGGTGAAGGCGTCGCCGCGGGCGGCGTAGTCGACGAACATGTCCAGGCTGGCGCAGCCCGGCGCGAGCAGGACCACGTCTCCCGGCCGGGCCAGGGACGAGGCCGCCGCGACGACCCGTGCCATGACGTCGGCGCTGGCCGCCGGCGTCTTGCGACCATCCTCGGCGCTGGTCACGACCTCGACCGGCACATCCGGTGCGTGTCGAGCGAGCGCTTCGGCGACCACCGGCGCGTCCACCCCGAGCAGCACCGCGGCCCGCAGCCGGGGCCCGTGCGCCCGCACCAGGTCGTCGAAGCGGGTGCCCTTGGCCTGACCGCCGGCGATCCACACGACCCGGCTGCCCGAGGGGTCCTCCGGGTCGCCGAAGGTGCGCAGCGCGGCGTCGGCGGCGTGCGGGTTGGTGGCCTTGGAGTCGTCGACCCAGCGGACGCCGCGGCGCTCGGCGACCGTGGCGATCTTGTGCGCGCCGACGCGGACGGCGCGGAGCCCGTCGCGCACGGCGTTGGCGGGCACCCCGTACGAGCGGGCCAGCGCGGCGGCGGCGAGGGCGTTCGCGACGACGTGCGGCGGGGGCACGTCGTCGGCGCTCCCGCCCGCCGCGAGGGCGACGTCCGCGAGCGACGCGATCTCCAGCGCGGAGTCGCGGCGCTGCTCGATGAACGCCCGGTCGACCAGCAGGTCGTCGACGACGCCCAGCATCGAGGGCGCCGGCGTGCCGAGCGTGAACCCGATCGCCCGGGCCCCCTCGACCACGTCCGCCTCCTCGACCATCGCCTCCGTGGCGCGGTCGGCGACGTTGTAGACGCAGGCGTGCGAGACGCCCTCGTAAATCTTGGCCTTCGCCGCCCCGTACGCCTCGAAGCCGCCGTGCCACGACAGGTGGTCCGGCTGCAGGTTGAGCACGACCGCCGAGTGCAGGGCCAGCGAGCTGGACCAGTGCAGCTGGTGGCTGGACAGCTCGACGGCGATGACGTCGTACGGCTCGGGGTCGAGCACGATCTCCATCACCGGGCGGCCGATGTTGCCGACCGCCGCGGTCTTCAGCCCCGCCGCGCCCAGCATCGCCTCGAGCATCTGGGTGGTCGTGGTCTTGCCGTTGGTGCCGGTGATGCCGAGCCACGGGATCACCTTGGCCGGACGGCTCAGCCGCCACGCGAGCTCGACCTCGCTCCAGACCGGCACGGAGCCCGCCAGCGCCTGCACGAGGATCGGCGCGCTCGGCGGGAAGCCGGTGGTGACGACGAGGTCCGCGCCCTCGGGCAGCGTCGCGGTCGAGCCCGGCCCCAGCCGGACCGTCGCCCCGAGCACCTCGAGCAGCGCGCCCTTGTCGGCGTTCGCCTCCGTGGCCGCGTCGTCGAGCACGGTGACCCGGGCGCCCAGCTGCAGCAGCCCGTCGGCGGCGGCGAAGCCGGACACGCCGACCCCGGCGATCACGACGTGGGCGTCCGGCCACGGCGAGGCGCCGTCGGCGAGCGACATCCAGGAGATGGTCACGACTGCGAAGGTCCTTCCCTTGACCCGCACCGGTCCGGCGCACCGGACCGCGTCGGGGCGAAGCGGAGACAGAGGTTACGCGTTGCCGGCGACCCATTCCGCGTAGAAGATGCCGAGCCCGCCGGCGACGAAGAGCCCGCAGATGATCCAGAAGCGCATCACGATCGTCACCTGGGCCCAGTTCAGGAGCTCGAAGTGGTGGTGGATCGGCGACATCTTGAAGATGCGCTTGCCGTGCGTGAGCTTGAAGTAGCCGACCTGGAGGACCACGGACATCACCTCGATGACCAGCAGCCCGCCGAGGATGATCAGCAGCAGCTCGGTGCGGGTGAAGATCGCCATGCCGGCCAGCGCGCCGCCGAGCGAGAGCGAGCCGGTGTCGCCCATGAAGATCTTCGCGGGCTCCGCGTTCCACCAGAGGAAGCCGAAGCACGCGCCGGCCAGGGCGACGGCGACGACGGCGAGGTCGTACGGGTCGCGCACCTCGTAGCACTTGGGGCCGGCCGACGAGACGTAGGCGCAGGACTGGTTGTACTGCCAGATGTTGACCAGCGTGTAGGCGCCGAAGATCATCACGCAGGCGCCGGCGGCGAGGCCGTCGAGCCCGTCGGTGAGGTTCACGCCGTTGCTGGCCGCGGCGATCAGCAGCATCACCCAGAGCACGACGAGCACGACCGGCAGCACGGGCAGCCAGTCGATGTCGCGCAGGAACGAGATGGCCTGCGACGCCGGCCGGATCCCCCGCTCGTCGGGGAACTGCAGCGCGAGCAGGGCGAAGATGATCGCCACGATCGACTGCCCGGCGATCTTGGCCTTGCTCCGCAGGCCGAGCGACCGCTGCTTGCTGATCTTGATGAAGTCGTCGAGGAAGCCGACGACCCCGAGACCGGTGAAGAGGAAGAGCACGAGCAGCCCGGACGCCGACGGGAGCGTCCAGGTGATCAGGTGGCTGATCGTGTAGGCCAGCAGCACCGACGCGATGATCACCAGCCCGCCCATGGTGGGCGTGCCGCGCTTGACGTGGTGCGACGTCGGCCCGTCGTCGCGGATCAGCTGGCCGTAGCCCTTCTTGACCAGGAAGGTGATGGCCAGCCGGGTGCCGAGGAGGGTGCCCAGCAGGGCGAGGAAGCCGGCGAGGAAGACGACCTTCACGCGCGGCCACCGGCCTCGACAGCGGTGTCGTGCTCCGGGTCGGGTGCACGCAGGATGTCGTCGGCCACGACGTCCAAGGCTAGGCCACGCGACGCCTTGACCAGGACCACGTCGCCGGGTCGCACGTCGGCGCGCACCCAGGCCGCCGCCTGCGACCCGTCGGCCGCGATGCGGGCGCGCCCGGTCTGGCCGGCCACGAGCAGCGGGGCGAACTCCCCCAGCGCGACCACCTCGTCCACGCCGGCGGCGGCCGTCTGCGCGGCCAGCGCGGCGTGCAGCGCGGGCGCCTCGGCGCCGAGCTCGAGCATGTCCCCGAGCACCGCCCAGGAACGTCCGCGACCCCGCGCCAGCTCGACCAGGGTGTCGACGGCCGCGGCCATGGAGTCGGGGTTGGCGTTGTAGCTGTCGTTGACGACGCGGACGCCGTCGGCGCGGTCGTGCACCTCCATCCGCCAGCGCGACGCCGGCTCGGCGGCGCTCAGCGCGGGCGCGACGACGTCGAGGGAGAGCCCGACCGCGAAGGCCGCGGCCGCGGCGGCCGTCGCGTTCGCCACCTGGTGGCGCCCGGTGCCGCGCAGCGCGACGGACGCCTCCTCCTCGGTCCCGCCGGACCGCCGGTGCAGCGTGAACGCGTAGCGCCCCCGGTCGTCGGCCGTGAGCGCGTCAGCCCAGACGGCGTCGCCCGCTCCGGGGGCGGCGCCCACCGCGTACGGCAGCACCTCAGCGCGCGTGCGCGACCGCATCGCCCAGACACGTTCGTCGTCCGCGTTGAGGACGGCGACGCCCTCGTCCGTGAGCGCCTCGACCAGCTCGCCCTTGGCCTGCGCGATGGCCTCCCGGCCGCCGAACTCCCCGACGTGCGCGTGCCCGACGTTGAGCACCACGGCCACGTCCGGCGGCGCGATGCCGCAGAGGTACGCGATGTGCCCGATCCCCCGGGCGCCCATCTCCACGACGAGGAAGGCCGTGCTCTGTCCCGAGGGGGGACGACCCCCCACACCCCCCGCGGGGTTCCCCTCGCTGGCGCTCGTGGAACGCACTCCTGAGGGGGGACGACCCCCCACACCCCCCGCGGGGTTCCCCTCGCTGGCACTCGTGGAACCCGCTTCGACGCGCAGCACGGTGAGCGGGACGCCCAGCTCGTTGTTCAGGTTGCCGGCCGGCGCGACGGTGGGCCCGGCGGCGGCGAGGACCGCGCCGAGCAGGTCCTTGGTCGAGGTCTTGCCCTGCGAGCCGGTGATCCCGACGACGCGGAGCCCGGCAGCGCGGGCTCGGTCGACGACGTGGCGCGCGAGCCGGCCGAGCGCCTCGAGCGGGTCGGGGACCACGAGCTGCGGGCCGTCGACCCCGTCGACGGGGTGGGCGACGAGCACGGCGGCCGCGCCCTGGGCGAAGGCGCGGGCGACGAAGGTGTGCCCGTCCACCCGCTCCCCCGGCAGCGCGACGAAGAGCGAGCCCGGTCCGACCGTGCGGGAGTCGGCGGTGACGTGCGTGACCGTGACGCCGAGGTCGAACGGAGCGGCGCCCGGGCCGGGACGGAGGTCGGCGCCGAGGACGGTGGCGACCTGGGAGACGCGGAGCGGGATCACCGGGCCCCCCTACCCGCCTGCAGCGCGACCCAGGCGTCCCGGACCACGTCGGCGTCGACGAACGGCGTGACCACGCCGGCGACCTCCTGGCCGGTCTCGTGGCCCTTGCCGAGCACGACGACGGCGTCGTCGGGCCCGGCCAGCGCGAGCGCCGCGGCGATCGCCGACCGGCGGTCGCCGCCGTCGACGACCTGCACGTCCGAGCGGCGGACGCTGCGCGCGCCGGCGAGCACCTGGGCCCGGATGGCAGCGGGGTCCTCGCTGCGCGGGTTGTCGTCGGTGACGACGACCACGTCGGCGGCCACCGCGGCCGCGACGCCCATCGGCCCGCGCTTGCCCGGGTCCCGGTCCCCGCCGGCGCCGAGCACGACCACCACGCGGGCGGTGTCGGTCAGGGCGCCGACCGCGGCGGTGACGGCCTCCGGGGTGTGGGCGAAGTCCACGAACACCGCCGGGGCGCCCTCCCCGAGGTCCACGCGCTGCATGCGGCCCGGCACGGACGCCTGCTCGAGGCCGCGGGCCGCCGCCGCGAGGTCGCCGCCGGTCGCCGCCACCATGGCGAGCGCGGTCAGCGCGTTACGCACGTTGTGCTCCCCCGGCAGCGGCAGCCACAGCTCGACCCGCTCGCCGTGCACCCCCGCGACCAGCCGCGTACGGCCGCGTTCGGTCGGGCCGAGCGCGATCCGGTGGACGTCCGCGTACGGGCCGGCGCCGGTGGTCGTCACGGGCAGGCCCGCCGTCCGGGCCCGGCCGACGAGGACCTCGCCGCGGGCGTCGTCGACGTTCAGCACCGCGTGCCGGGTCCGTTCGGGGGTGAAGAGGGAGGCCTTGGCCTCGAAGTAGGACTCGAGGTCGCCGTGGAAGTCGAGGTGGTCGGTCCCGAAGCCCGTGAACGCCGCGACGTCGAAGACGATGGCGTCGACCCGGCCGAGCGCGAGGGCGTGCGAGGACACCTCCATGACGAGGGCGCGGGCGCCGTGCTCGACCAGATGGCCCAGCAGGCCCTGCAGCTCGGGCGACTCGGGCGTGGTCACCGTGGTCCGGGAACCGCCGAGGTCGCGCCCGTCGAGGGCGAACCCGACCGTGCCGATCAGCCCCGTCGAGGTGCCCGAGGCCCGGAGCGCGGCGTCGAGGAGGTAGGCCGTCGTCGTCTTGCCCTGCGTGCCGGTGATCCCGTACGTGGTGAGCGCCGTGGCCGGCCGCCCGTAGACGGTGGCCGCGACGGACGCCATGGCCCGGCGCGGGTCCTCGACCACGGCGACCGGGAGCACGTCGTCGGCCAGGGCCGCACCCGCGGGGTCCGTCAGCAGCGCCACGGCCCCGGCCGCGGCGGCCCGCCCCGCGAACGCCGCCCCGTGGTGGTGGCGGCCGGGGAGGCCGACGAAGAGGTCGCCCGGCTCCACGAACCGGGTGTCGAGGGTGACGCCGGAGACCGCGACGGAGGACCCGGCGCCGGGCACGAGCGCGTCGAGCGGGACCGGGGGCGTCGTCCGGGGCCGGAGCCCCGTCCGCGCTGCACCCTGGTCGTCCGCCACGTCGACGACGCTACCGACCGGCTTCACCGCCTCACCAGGTCGTGCGCTTCGGCTTGGTCTCGCGCGCGTCCGGCACCACCGAGTAGCGCGGGAGCACGTACTTCATGACGTCGCGCCACACCGGGTTGGCCGTGCTCGTGCCGGTGTCGAACTTGCCGCGCGGGTTGTTCATGACGACGTAGGTCAGGATCTCCGGGTCGTCCAGCGGCGCGAAGCCGACGAACGAGGTCACGTAGCCCTTGTAGCGGTGCAGCTCGGGGTCGGCCCGCTGCGCGGTGCCGGTCTTGCCGCCGCTGGTGTAGGCGTCGAGCTTGAGGTTGTTCTGGCCGTTCTCGCTGTCCATGACGGCCTGCATCAGGTCGCGGACCTGGGCCGAGGACTTGGCGGAGATGATCCGGCGCGGCTCGCGCTTGTCGAGGTCGACGGTGTTGCCCGCCGAGTCGGTGGCCTGGGAGATGACGGTCGGCGGGTTGTAGACGCCGCCGTTGACGATGCCGGAGATCGCCGCCGCCTCCTGGACCGCGGTGACCGAGATGGCCTGCCCGAAGGCGGCCTGGTCGCGCTGGATGTCCGACATGTCCGCCGGCGGGATGATCCCCGCGGACTCGCCGGGCAGCTGGACGCCGGTCGGCTTGCCGAGCCCGAAGCGCACGTAGTAGTCGTGCAGCTGCTTGCGGTCCATCTGGCGGGCCAGCATCGCCGTGCCGATGTTCGAGGACTGGGCGATGATGCCGCGCAGGCGCAGCCGCAGCGGGTCGGACTCGTGGGTGAAGGCGTCCTTGATCGACAGCGGCCCCGACTTGAGCCGGTACGGCACCGAGACCCGGGTGTCCGGCGTGGCCGTCCCCGAGTCGATCAGCGCGGCCGCGGTGAGGACCTTCTCGACGCTGCCCGGCTCGTACGGCGCCGAGACGGCGGTGTTGCCGCGGGCCTCGGTCGGCGACGCGCTGGGGTTCGAGGAGTCGTACGTCGGCGCGTTGGCCATGGCCAGCACCTCGCCGGTCTTGACGTTCATGACGATCGCCGTGCCGTAGTCCGACTTCGTCCGCACGACCTGCTTGGCCAGGCGCTCCTGGACCATCCACTGGAGCTCGCTGTCGATGCTGAGGCGGAGGTTCAGCCCGTTCTGCGCCGGGGTGACCTCGCTGTCGCCGAGCGGGATCTTGCTGCCGTTCGGCGCGCTCTCGTACGTCTCCTGGCCGACCTTGCCCGACAGCTCCTTGTTCATGGAGAGCTCGAGCCCGCCCAGGCCCTTGCCGTCGGCGCCGACGAAGCCGACCACCGAGGAGCCGACCGACCCGTTGGGGTAGGTGCGGACCGGGTCGGCCTCGCGGAAGATCCCGTAGATGCCCGCCTTGGAGAGGTCGGCGGCCAGCTGGGTGTAGGTGAGCGCCGGCACCTGCTTCTTGAGGTAGACGAAGTGCGTGTTCGGCGTGGTCAGCAGCGGGACGAGCTGCTCGGGCGTCATCTGGAGGTAGGGCGCGAGGATGCCCGCGACCTCCGGGGCCTTGGCGCCGACCAGCGTGGGGTCCGCCGTGACGGCGACGGCCGGCTGCGTGGCGGCCAGGACGGTGCCGTTGCGGTCGGTGATCTCGCCGCGCGACGGCAGCAGCGGCAGGGTGCGGGTGAGCGCGTCGATGGAGTCGGCGGTGTAGCGGGCCGAGTCGAAGCCCTGCAGCTGCAGCAGCCGCCCGGCGCACAGCGACAGGCCCATCGCCATGATGACGAGCACGACGTGGAGCCGGCGGCTGGACGACCCGAGCGGGACGCGGATGGCGGTGATCGGGGTCCGGGGCGGCGGACGGCGGACCACGGGCTTCGGCCGCGGCGCCGACGTCCGGGCCGAGGTCGACGAGGTCGAGGACGCCGGGCGCCGGACGGCCGGCTCGGGGCGCGGACGGGCGCGCTCGCGGGAGCCGTCGCGCAGGATCCGCTCGCCGCGGCGGTGCGCCTCGCCCCCGTCGGGGGTCCGGCGACGCGTCGCGTCGGACCGGTCGCGCCCCTCGGGACCGAGGCGGCCCCCGGCGGCGGGGTGCGGTCGGCGTTGCGGCATCGGCAGGCCTCTCAGCGGCTGGTGGTGGTCGGCTGCGGCGTGCTGGGTGCGGTGCTCGGGGCGGGGGTGGGTGCGGCGGTCGCGGCGGCGGCCGCCTTCGCGGCCTCCTCCGCCTTGTCGGCGGCCTCCGCCGCGGCACGCTCGGCGGTCAGCTGCTCGCCGGTGCCCGGTGCGAGGTAGCGCATCTCGGTCCCCTTGGTGGTCTCCGCGTCGCCCTTGACGGTGCCGTCGGGCAGCACCAGGAACGCCGGGTGGACGTTGGGCCGCATGCCCTGCGCGTACGCCTTCTGCGCCAGCGAACCCGGCGAGGAGACGGTCTGCAGCTGCGACTCGAGGTCATCCTGCACATACGTGAGCTGGCTGGCCTGGCTGTTGAGGCGGCGCGCCTCGAACTCCTGGTTCTGCAGCGTCGTGTTCAGCAGGAGCAGCCCCGCCATCCCCAGCCCGAACGCCGCGATCAGCACGATGAGGAACGGCAGCCGCGCCATCCGCGCCCCGGGCGTCGCCAGCGGCCGGAGGGCCGGCGGGGTGGCGGTGCGGTCCGGACGGGCGGTGGTCTTCTTGCCGGGAGCGGCGACGAGAGCGCTCATGCGCCCACCTCCTTGGATCGGGGGGTTCGGGGGGTTTCAGGAGCGGCGGCAGGGGGCGCGGGAGGCGCGGGAAGTCGTCCCCCCTCATGACCTCGCGGGGTTTCACGAGCGCCAGCGAGCGGAACCCCACCGGGGGGTGTGGGGGGTCGTCCCCCCTCAAGACGGAGATCCCCACCGGGGGGTGTGGGGGGTCGTCCCCCCTCAAGACGCGGCTCGAAGACGCGGACCGCCGCCCGGAGGCGGGCGGACGCGGCGCGGGGGTTGGTGGCGACCTCGGCCTCGGTCGGGCGCTGGGCGCCGCGGGTGAGCAGCTCGAGCTCGGCGCGGAGCTCGGGCGGGACGACGGGGAGGCCGCGGGGCGCGCGGTCGGTGGAACCGGCGGCCAGGATCTGCTTGACCGGGCGGTCCTCGAGCGAGTGGTAGGCGAGCACGGCGATCCGCCCGCCGACGGCGAGCGCGGAGACGGCGCTGGGCAGGACCGACTCGAGCGCGGCGAGCTCGCCGTTGACCTCGATCCGCAGTGCCTGGAACGTGCGCTTGGCTGGGTGTCCGCCGGTGCGCTGGGTGGCCATGGGGATGGCCGAGCGGAGCAGCTCGACCAGCCGGCCGGAGCGCTCGAACGGCTCGACCTCGCGGGCCTCGACGATCCGGCGCGCGATGCGGTCCGCGAACCGCTCCTCGCCGTAGCGCCGCAGCACCCGGGCGAGCTCCCGAGGCCCGTAGGTGTTGAGGACCTCGGCCGCGGTCGGGCCCGTACGCCCCATCCGCATGTCCAGCGGGGCGTCGGCGGCGTACGCGAAGCCGCGCTCGGCCGAGTCGATCTGCAGGGAAGAGAGCCCCAGGTCGAGCAGCACGCCCTGCACCCGCGGGTGGCCGAGGCGTTCCAGGACGTCGGGCAGCTCGTCGTAGACGGCCTCGACGAGGGTGACGCGGTCGCCGTACGGGGCCAGCCGCTCGCCCGCCAGCGCCAGCGCCTGGGGATCGCGGTCGAGACCGACCAGGTGGGCCTCGGGGCACGCCTCGAGCAGCGCGCTCGCGTGCCCGGCCAGCCCGAGGGTGCCGTCGACGACGACCGGGTGGGGGTTCGTGGGGGTGGGCACGAGTGCCGGGGTCAGGAGGGCCAGGACCTCGTCGAGCATCACGGGGACGTGGGTCGGCCGTGCCGAGCCCTCCCCGCCGGTGCTCTCGACCATGTACCCGCTCGACCCTTCGGCTGTGCCCTGCTCGTCCGGCCGGCCCACGGCTTGGGCCCGCTGGTCCACGCGGGACGTGCCGGGTGGTTCCAACCCGAGGCCTGCTGGCGACCTGGCACCGGGGAAGTGGTGCCAGGGCGCCGGCCTGCGGGTTGAAGCCGCTCGGCACGTCCTGCGTGCTGTCCTGCGCCTGCTCGTCCTGCTCGAGTGCTCTCCGGCTGAGGGGGGAAGTCCTCAGACGCCGGGGAAGACCTCGTCGTCCAGGTCGGCGAACGCCGACTCCTTGCTCGCCTCGTAGGCCTGCCACGCCGCGGCGTCCCAGATCTCCACGCGGTTGATCGCGCCGACGACGACGCAGTCCCGGTCCAGGCCCGCGTACGCCCGCAGGTGCTGCGGGATCGTCACCCGGCCCTGCTTGTCGGGCGTCTCGTCCGAGGCTCCCGACGCGAGCATGCGTTGGTAGTCACGGACCTGCTGGCTCGAGGACGCCCCCCGGACGCCCTGCACCAGCTCGGCGAAGGTCGCGACGGGCCAGATGGCCAGGCAGCGCTCCTGGAAACGGGTGATCACCAGGCCCTCCGCCAGCTCGTCGCGGTACTTCGCCGGGAGGATCAGCCGGCCCTTCTCGTCGAGCTTCGGAGTGTGGGTCCCGAGGAACACGGGCCCTCCTCTTCCACTCCACGATGCGGGTGCTGAACTCCACTGCGCGCCACTTTACTCCACTTCGCCCCACTCGACCCCCTTGCGAGGGCGCGTCGGCCTCCGGAGCACCGCCGACGTCCGTCCGGAGGGAGGTTTCTGTCGCGCCGACCAGGTTTCCGACGCCCGCATACGATGAGCGGGCACCGCACGAGGAAGCGCCGGACGCGCCCGTACGCGTGCACGGCAGCAGCCCTCGGGACGTCGTCCCGCTGGACCACCGGGACGAAGGGGATGGCTCGTGAGCCTGGGCGTCGACAACGACGCGCGTCGGGATGAGCGCAGCGAGCAGGCCGAGCACTCCGTCGCGGACGTGGTGGCCGTCATGGGCCGCGTGCGGCAGGCCATCGAGCAGGTGATCGAGGGCAAGCGCGAGGCGATCGACCTGGCCATGGTCGTGCTCCTGGCCGAGGGCCACCTGCTGGTGGAGGACGTGCCGGGCGTCGGCAAGACGATGCTGGCCAAGGCCATCGGGCGCTCGATCGACTGCTCCGTGCGCCGGGTGCAGTTCACCCCGGACCTGCTGCCGAGCGACATCACCGGCGTCTCGATCTGGAACTCCGACACCCGCGACTTCGAGTTCAAGCCGGGCGGGATCTTCGCCAACATCGTGGTGGGCGACGAGATCAACCGCGCCTCGCCGAAGACCCAGTCCGCGCTCCTGGAGTCCATGGAGGAGCGCCAGGTCAGCGTCGACGGCACGACCTACCTGCTGGACGCGCCCTTCATGGTCGTCGCCACGCAGAACCCGATCGAGATGGAGGGCACCTACCCCCTCCCCGAGGCCCAGCGCGACCGCTTCCTCGCGCGCCTCGAGATGGGCTACCCGACGCCGAGCGCCGAGCTGGACATGCTCGACTCGCACGGGTCGTCGGACCCGCTCTCGCGGCTCAGCCCGGTCACCGACGCCGCGACGATCCGCGGCCTGATCAAGGCGGTCGCCGAGGTCTTCGTGGCGCCGGCCGTCAAGCACTACCTCGTCTCCGTGGTCGGGGCGACCCGCACCTCGCGCGACCTGCGCCTCGGCGCCTCGCCGCGTGCCAGCCTGCAGCTCCTCCGGGCGGTGCGGGCGTACGCGGCGCTCCAGGGCCGCGACTACGTCACGCCCGACGACGTCCAGGCCCTCGCCGTGCCGGTGCTCGCGCACCGCGTGCTGCTGTCGGCCGAGGCCCAGCTCTCCCGCCGCAGCGCGGAGGAGGTCATCCGCCGGGCCCTCGCCGAGGTGCGGGTGCCCGACCGCAACCCCGGCCGCTGAGCGGGGAGCGGGACCGCACGTGAAGCGCGTCTGGACGGTGCTGACCGTGCGCGGCCGTTGGCTGACCGGGATCGGCCTGGTCGTGCTCCTCGGCGCCATGGTCAGCGGCCAGCGCGACGTCATGCGGGTGGGTCTGCTGCTGCTCGCGCTCCCCCTCGTCGCACTCGTGCTCGTGCTGCGCGCCCGGCTGCGGATGTCGGCGGAACGTTCCGTGGAGCCGGCCCAGGTCGCCCTCGGCACCCCCATGCACGGCCGGATCACCCTCGGCCAGGACTCCCTGCTGCCCGCGGCGCTGCTCGAGCTCGAGGACCAGGTGCCCCCGGAGCTCGGCGAGCGCCCCCGCTTCCTGGTCGACCACGCCACCTCGCACTGGCAGCGCACCGTCGAGTACCCGCTCCTCGGCCGGGCCCGCGGTCACTACCGGACCGGCCCCCTGATGGTGCGGACCACCGACCCGTTCGGGCTCGTGCAGCTCGACCGGACGTTCACCGCGACGAGCGAGGTCGTCGTCACCCCGCAGGTCTTCGACCTGATCCGCGTCGCCGCGGGCGGCAGCGGGGGCAGCGCCGGCGAGTCCCGACCGCGCCGGATCGGCGTCTCCGGGACCGACGACGTGCTCGTCCGCGAGTACCGGCAGGGCGACGACGTGCGCCGCATCCACTGGCGCTCCACCGCCCGTTCGGGCGACCTGATGGTGCGCCGCGAGGAGCAGGCCTTCGACCCGAGCACGAGCGTCCTGCTCGACACGCGCGCCTTCGGCCACGCCGGCCGCGGCCTGCACCACTCCCTCGAGTGGGCCGTCTCCGCCGTCGCGTCCGTCGGGCTGCGGCTGGCCGAGGACGGCTACACCGTCGACGTCACCACCCCGGAGGGACCGCTGCAGACCACCACCGCCCGCGGGCCGGTCGCGGCCGACGCCCTGCTGCGCCAGCTCACCGACCTCCAGCCCGTCCCCGGGCACGGCCTCGGCCACCTCCTCTCCGACGCCGGCGGCGAGCGCGGCGAGCAGCTCGTCGTGGCCGTCCTCGGTCGGCTCACGCCCGAGGAGGCGTACGCGCTCGCCGGCGTCCGCCGCCAGCGGGCCACGGGGCTCGCGCTGGTGCTCGACGTCGACGCCTGGGCACGGGTCGGTTCGCGCGGCGAGGTCGAGCCCCCCGGGGACGACGTCCCGAGCGCGGCGGCCCGGGCGGCGGAGGTCCTGGCCGAGCGCCAGTGGCGGGTCGTGGTCGTCGACCCGACCATGACCGTGCCGCAGGCCTGGGAGGCCCTCGAGCGCACGGCGGTCCCGGCGTGAGGACCGCCTGATGCGCGCCGACACCCGCCTGGGCCTCGCGACCGTCCTGGCGATGGGCCTCGCGACCCTCACCGTGCTGCCGCTGACCAGCGACCGGCTGTTCGTGCCGCTGACCTGGCTCGGCACGCTGCTGCTCTGCACCCTCGGCCTCGTGCTGCGCCGCCGCGGTGCCGGCGCCAGCCTGACCTTCGCGACCCAGCTGCTGGCGGTGGTCATCGGCTCGCTCGTGCTCGCGTACGGGATCAGCGGCGACCCCGACCTCCTCACCCGCTACCCCCGGCTGTGGGCCCGCGGCGTCCTGCACATGCAGACCCAGAGCTCGCCGATGGGCGCGGACCCGGGCGTGCTGCTGATCTTCGTGACGACGATCTGCCTCGTCGCGGCGCTGGCCGACCTGGTCGTCTCCGGCCTCGAGCGGCCGGCGTGGGCCGTCGCCCCGCTCGCCACCCTGTTCGCGGTGCCGGCCATCGGCCTCGGGTTCGACACCGGCGTGCTGAGCTTCGCGTGCCTCGCGCTCGGCTACCTGGCCGTCCTCGTCGCCGACGCGCTCAACCGCGCCGCTGCGTGGAACCGGGGGCTGAGCGCCGACTCCTCCCGCAGCGAGGCCCACCGGACCACCGCCACCGGCACCCGTGCGCGCTCCACCGCCGGTCCCGCCGTCTGGCGTTCCGCGGGCCTGCTCGCCGGGCCGGCCGTCGTGCTCGCGCTCGTCCTCGGCGTGCTGCTGCCCACGATCAGCCTGCCCGGGCTCGGGGTGGGCAACGGGTTCGGCGGGAACGGTCCGCTGCAGCTGACCGACCCCAGCCTCGACCTCAAGCGCAACCTCAACCAGCCGACGAACCGGGTGGTGTTCCGCTACACGACCGACCAGCCCGGCGGGGTCTACCTGCGGATGGCCGCGCTCCCCCAGTTCTCCGACGCCGGCTTCGGCAACACCCAGATCCGGCTCAACACCGGCACCAACCTCTCCGAGCCGCCCGGCTACAGCGGGCAGGTCCCCCGGGTCCGCACCACGAAGATCACGTCGGTCGACTTCTCGTCGCAGTACCTGCCCGCCCCGTACGCGGCCCGCACCTTCACGGCCGCCGGCGAGTGGAGCTACAACAGCGAGTCGCTGACGATCGTGAACAGCGAGAACCGCTCCGACGAGCTGACCAACCTCAGCTACGAGGTGCGCAGCTGGGACATCGCCCCCACCGCCGAGGACCTCGGTCGCGCCGGCGCCGGCTCGCCGGCCGACGGGGACGTGACGGCGGAGGTTCCGCGGGACCTGCCTCCCGAGCTCGTCGAGCTGAGCCGCCAGGTCACGCGCGGGGCCGACACCCCGTACGCCCGCGCCGCCGCGATCCAGGCCTACCTGCGCGACGCGGACAACTTCACGTACGACACCCAGCAGCGGCCGGGCACCGGCTACCAGGCGCTGGTCAACTTCCTCACCGTCGACCGGCGCGGCTACTGCGAGCAGTTCGCCAGCGCGATGGCGATGATGGCGCGGGTCAACGGCATCCCGTCCCGCGTGGCCGTCGGCTTCCTGCCCGGCAGCCAGGTCGGGGACACCTACGACGTGTCCGTGCGCGACATGCACGCCTGGCCCGAGCTCTACTTCTCCGGCTACGGCTGGGTGCGGTTCGAGCCGACGCCGGGTGTCCAGACGGGTTCGCCGCCGCCCTGGACCGTCCCGACCGACGACGCGGACACCCCGAGCGCCAGCGCCGCGCCCTCGAGCGCCCCGAGCTCGGCCGCGCCGAGCGCGTCCACCGCCCCGAGCACGGCGCCGCAGGACACGCCCACCACCACGACCGAGACGACGACCTCGTTCCCGTGGCGCACGGTCTTCGTCGTCGCGGGCGCCGTGGTCCTGCTGCTCCTGCTCGCCGCCCCCGCCGTGCTGCGCGTCCGGCGCCGCCGGTCCCGCCTCGACACGGACGTCCCCACGGACGAGCAGGTCGAGGCGGCCTGGGCGGAGCTGCGCGACACGGTGCTCGACTTCGGCGGGACCTGGCCCGAGGGCACACCGCGCGCCGTCGGCCGCGAGCTCGGCGAACGCCTCCCGCCCGCCGACCGCGACGACCTCGGCCGCGTCGCCACCCTCGTCGAACGCGCGCGCTACGCCCCCGACCTCGGCGACCCCGAGCAGGCCCGCGGCCTCTCCGGCACGACCACCTCGCTGCGCCACGCCATCAGCGCCCCCGCCGGCCGCGCCCGGCGCCTCCGCGCCTTCCTCGCCCCGCCCTCCCTCTTCCGCCGGCGCTGAGCCTGAGGCGCGTACGCGCGTCTGCTCGCTCCGCACGCGAGGCAGGGGCGGGATTGCTGACCACGTCTGCTCGACATGCGGCTCGCCGCCACCCGTACGGTCCACGTCTGCTCGACCTTGTGACGTCTGCGCGTGTTCAAACCCGCGCAGATGACACAAGAGCGAGCAGACAGCCCTCAGGGCCGAGCTCACGGTCCTCGGTGGAGGAACCGCTGGTCCGGCAGGCGGCAGAACCGATCAGGCGTACGGAGCAGCGGTTCGTCGGCACAACGGGTCCGGACGTGCAGAACGGCGGCGCGCTGGGCGCGGCCGCCGTTCGGATGCTGGGTGGTGCCGGGCTACATGCCCTCGTCGCGCCGCTTGCGCCAGCGCTCTTCCATCTTGTCCATGAACCCCTGGCCGCTGGGTGGGCGGCTGCCTCCGGGGGTCTTCACCCGGTCGGGACGGTCGCTCATGTCCGCGGCGGAGCCGACGTGCTGCCAGGAGAGGATCGCGATCACCGCGGCGGCGACCATCACCAGGAACCCCAGGACGCTGAGCGCGATGTACCCGCGGGTGCCGGTCGCCAGGTAGAGACCGGCCACGAGCAGGACCAGCCCGCCGAAGAACGCCACGCCCGCCAGAGCGGCACGACGTCGATGAACTCGACGCGTCCCCGTTCCGCGCATGGCGTTGACGAGCTTGGGGTCCTCGGCCGCCAGGGCGGCCTCCATCTGCTCGAGAAGCCGCTGCTCCTCGTTCGAGAGGGCCATCGGCCACCTCCCACCCGGTCACGTGATCAACTGCGGCCATCCTACGTGCCCGTGCGCCGGCCTCGAGGTGCGCGGTCGAATCGATACCAACCCGCTACGACGCCGTCGTCAGTCACACAGAAACCCGCGTGCTGAGCCGTGGGCTCCGCCAGTCTAGGCGGGCCTCAGGCCAGGGGGAACAGCCCGCGGGAATTGGCCTCGGCGACGCTCGTCGACCGCCGGTCCCCGCCCAGCACCGCCCGTCGGACGGCTCCCGGCCCGAACCGCGCGACGGTCTCGTCGATGGCGTGCTCGGCCTCCCGCCAGCCGAACTCCGGGTCGGTCAGCTGCGGCTGGCGGTGGGCCCGCGACTCGTCCACGAGGCCCTCCACGCGTACGCCCACCCGGCGGATGCGGGCGCGGTCCAGGCCGAGCCGGTCGTACGTCCCCATCACCGCCGCGTGGATCTCCTCACCCACGTCGGTGGGCGAGTCGATGGTCACCGCCCGGTTGATCTCGCGGAAGTCCGCGAACCGCAGGCAGAGCACGATCGTCCGGCCCAGCACGCCCTGCTTGCGCATCCGGCGGGCGGTCTTGTCGGCCATCCGCAGGAGCTCGCGGGACACGACCTCACGCTGGTCGGTGTCGAGCGACAGGGTCTCCTGCGAGCCGACGCTGCGCTCCCGCGTCCACGGAACCACCGTCCGGGCGTCCCGGCCCCAGGCGAGCGAGCGGAGCCCGGCGCCGGCGTTGGGCCCGAACACCGGCCGCAGCGCCCGTACGTCGGCGTGCGCGAGGTCGCCGACGGTCTCGATGCCGAGCCGGTGGAGCTTGGCCGCGGTGGCCGCACCGACGCCCCACATCGACTCGACCGGCAGCGGGTGCAGGAAGTCGGTCACCCTGTCGGGCGGCACCTCGACGAGCCCGTCGGGCTTGGCCGCGCGCGACGCGACCTTGGCCACGAACTTGCTCGGCCCGATGCCCACGGAACAGGTGATGTGCTGCTCGTCGGCGACGGTCGCCCGCAGCCGCTCCCCCAGCGCGACCGCCGAGCCGTGCATGCGCAGCGCGCCGGTCACGTCCAGGAACGCCTCGTCCACCGACGCCGACTCCACCACGGCGCTGAACGAGCAGAACACCTCGACGATCGCCTTGGAGACGGCGACGTAGCTCTCGAAGTCCGGCGGCAGGAACGTCGCCCGCGGCGCCAGCCGGCGGGCCTCGGAGGACGACATCCCCGAACGCACCCCGAGGGCGCGGGCCTCGTACGTGCAGGAGAGCACCACGCCGCGCCCCTCGCCGCCGACGATGACGGGCGTGCCCTGCAGGTCAGGACGGTTGCGGAGCGCGACGGAGGCGTAGAAGGCGTCCATGTCGACGTGCAGGATCGTCCGGCTCACGCGCGGACCGCCCGTCGTGCAGAATCGAACACGCGTTCTACCCTAGCGCCCACCGCCGACAACCGGCGGCAGCCGGCGCCGGGGCGGCGTCAGAACGCGCTGAGCAGCTCCTCGGGCGGCAGCTGGGCGAAGACGTGCACGTGCGGCGCGAGCGCCCGGAACGCCGGGTCGCGGCTCACCGCGGTCTCCAGCGCGAGCAGGTCGGCCCAGGCCCCCGGACCCTCGACAGCGACCTCGGGCACGAGCTCGGCCACGGCCCCGATCCCGTCCGCCTCCAGCACCGCGAACCCGGCGGCCTCGACGAGCGCGGTCACCGCGGCGAAGTCGAGCCGCCGCGGGTCGTCCCAGGTCTGCCGGGCGGCGGCGAGGTTGCCGGCGACGGCCTGGTTGACCACGAGGGCGTGCTTCTGGGCGACGAGCAGGCTGAGCGCCCCGCCCGGCCGGAGCACCGCGGCCGCGTCGGAGAGGACGGCGGCCGGGTCGTCAACCACCTCGAGCACCCGGTGGCACAGCACGACGTCGACGCTCTCCGGGCCGAGCAGCGCCACGAGGTCGGACGCGTCGCCCTGCCGCGCGGCGACGGTGCCCTCGAGGTGGTCGTCGGCGAGGCGGCGCTCGAGGGAGGCGAGCGCGTCGGGGCTCGGGTCGACCACGGTCACGTGGTGCCCGCGCCGGGCGACGTCGAGGGCGAGCCCGCCGGTGCCGCCACCGAGGTCGACCACGTCCAGGGGCCGCTGCTCCCCGGGGACCAGCTCGTCGAGCTGGGCACCGAGCACCTCGGCCAGCCGTGTCGAGGCGACCGAACGCCGTCGTCTGGTCATCGCCACCGACCCTCCTGCCCGTCTGCCGCCGCGTCGCCGTGCCGGCTCCGTGCGGGCAGCGTATCGGGAGGCGTACGCGCGGACCCCGGACGAACGACGACCCCGGTGCGCACGGGGGTCGAGGTCCGTGCGCACCGGGGTCGAGACGTCGGCGCGTGCCGCGAACACGCCACCGGGGTTCGGCGGTGTCGGCGGGCCCCTTCCCCAAGCAGCCTCTCGAACACCTGTTCGAACCCTCCGAACACTACCGCCACCCTCCGACAGTTCCGTGGGGCACGCGCACCGGCGTGTCGTCCGCGGCCCCGGACGGGAGGCGGCGGCGCCTCAGCGCTCCCGGTAGCGCTGCGGCGGGCGGTGGGCCGTGAAGGTCGGCGCGGGCACGAGGTCGTCCGGCGTGCCGTGCTCGCCGACCTCCCCGATGTTGCGGACCCGGCTGACCGCGGGCGCGACGGCGTGGAGCCCGTGCGCGGGGAAGACGCGGGTGTTGAGGTTCCAGTCCCAGCCCGTCTCGAAGCCGGGCTCGACGTTGTAGGTCGAGTAGTCGCGGTCCCACGTGGGGCCGACGAGGTCGAGCCAGCGGTCGCGCCAGGTCCCCCACACCCACGGGCAGAACTCCGTGGTCCGGACCAGCTCGTCCGCTCCCGGGCCGGGCGGGCCGGGGCTGAAGGCGTGCGCGGTCGCGACCGCGGGGTCGGCGGCGTACGCGGCGGCCACGTGCGCGAACAGCTCGAGCACGTCGTCGGAGACCAGCAGGTCGTCCTCCGCCCGCACCACGAAGCCGTGCCCGGCCCGGAACAGGGCGTCGAGGTGCGCGTACGGGTTCTCGAGGACGCCGAGCCGGCTCGGGTTGAGGACGACCTCGGTGTCCTCGTGCCCGGTCCTGCCCACGAAGGACCGCACCAGGTCGACGACCGCGTCGCGGGCCGGGCTGGGCTCGACCGCGACCCGGAGGTGCCAGCCGTCCAGGCCGCGGACCTCGGCCCACGCGTCCAGGACCGGCGCCAGGTAGTGGGGCCGGTCGTACGCGGTCAGCAGCACCGCGGGGCGGTCCGCCTCCCGCGCGCCCGGCGTCACTGCTCGGCGGCCGGCTGCCCGGCGTTCGGCTGCGCGGCGGCCGCGTGCCGGTCGGTGTGGCCGAGGCTGCGTCCTGGGGCGACGCGGTCGCGCACCAGGCGCTTGAGCGGCGCCAGGTCGGGGAACCCGCCGTCGGCCTTCCGGTCCCAGACCACCTCGTCGTCGATCCGGACGACGAAGACGCCGCCGACCCCGGGCACGAGCGCGACCTCGCCGAGCTCGGTGGTGAAGGAGGTCAGCAGCTCCCCGGCCAGCCAGCTAGCGCGCAGCAGCCAGCGGCACTGGGTGCAGTAGGTGATGCTCACCCGGGGACGGGGGCCCTCCGGGAGGGTCGGGGCCGTGGGCTCGCTCATGGGCCTCACCTTCTCACCGGCCTCCGCGCCGGGCCCGCGCCGCTCGCCTACCCTCGCCAGGTGCCGACCACCTCCGGACCGCTCGTGGCCGTGGTCGGCGGCGGCCTGGCGGGTCTCGCCGCCGCCGCCCGGCTGGCCAAGATGGGCCACCGCGTGCGGCTGCACGAGGCCTCCGGAACCCTCGGCGGGACGTGGGCGCCGTACGCCCTGCCGGGCACCGGGGTCCTGGTGGACGACGCCCCCGGCGTCCTGGGCTTCCCGGCACCGTGGCGCGACCTGCTCCGCAAGAGCGGGCGCCCGCTGGAGGCCGAGCTCGCCCGGCTCGGCCTCGGGCTGGTGCCCGCCCCGGGCGTCGAGCACCGGTTCGCGGACGGGACCTCCCTGGTCCTGCCCAGCGACCGCGGCGAGCAGCACGCGGCCCTCGACCACGCGTACGGGCCGGCGGCCGCCGCACGCTGGCAGCACCTCCTCGACTCCCTCGGCGAGGTCTGGCAGACGCTGCGCCCGCTCGGCCTGGAGGAGGCGTACGACTCGGCCGCGCTGACCCGCGACGTCGTGCGCCGGCTCCGCGGGCGGCGGACGCTGGCGGACCTCGCCGACGGCCTCGACGAGCCGCACCTGCGGGCCCTCGTCCGCAGCGTGGCCCATCGGCAGGGCACGACGCCGGAGCGGGCGCCGGCCCTCGCCGCGGTCGACCTCCTGGTGGGCCGCACGTTCGGCCGCTGGCAGGTGGCTCCGGCGACCCCGTCGGGCACCCCGGTGCACGATCCCGCCGCGCCCGGCGACGTCGGCCGGTCGTCGGTGCTCGTCGACGTCCTGGTCGCGCGGCTGGCGCTGCGGAAGGTGGAGGTCCGGACCGGTTCCGCGGTCGAGGCCGTCGAGGTGGCGGCCGGTGCCGTGACCGGGGTGCGGACCGCGACGGGCGTCGAGCCGGCCGACGCGGTCGTGCTGGCCGTCGACCCGTGGACGGCGGCCGGCCTGCTGCCGGGCGGTTCCGCGCGCACGCTCCGGCGGACGCTGCGCGGGGCCACCGCGGCCCGGCTGCCGACCGCCGCGCACACGGTCCTGCCCGACGACGCCCGGGTGCCCCTGGACGTCCACGAGCGCGTCCACCTCGACGCCGACGGCGTGCCGGTCGTGGAGACGACGCGCCGGCTCTCGGGCCGGGTCGTGCGCACCGTGCAGGACCACCACGCCACCACCGAGCACCCCGGGTCGGGCCTGGTCACGAAAGGCCTCCGGGGCTGGCGGCGCCGGCCCGGCACCGCGACGGCCCTGCCCGGGGTCGCCCTCGCCGGGGCGGCCTCGCCCGCGGGCCCCAGCCCCTCGGTGGTCGTCCAGACCGGCGCCCTGGCCGCGTACGCGGTGGCCGGCCGGCGCGACTGAGCCCGGGCACCGGGAGCCGCCCGACGGAGACGCCCGGCGGAGACCCACGGCACCCGCCGGACCCGCCTCCGTCCGACGAGGCCCCGGCCCTGCGGCGCGACCGTATAGTGGGCCGTCCGTTTTCTCCATGGATGGATGGGTCTTTGGCCATCGAGTCGCACACCGACCCGCTCACGACCGAGATAGCGGTCGAGCAGGCCCACGTGGACCTCGTCTACGCCCGTCTGGGCGAGGCGTCCCGGTCCGCCGAGCAGGTCGCCAGCGCCGGGCGTTCGCTGTTCCGCTCCGACCGGGGCTCCTACGTCCGCGAGGAGGACGGGACCGGCCTCTACGAGCGCGACGTCTTCGCCTTCCAGGCCGCCAAGCGCCTCGCCGTGCTGGACGCCGAGCACGAGGGCCTGGTCTTCGGACGCCTGGACCGCACGGACGGCGAGGTCCGCTACGTCGGCCGCATCGGCGTGCGCGACGACGACTACGAGCCGCTGGTGATCGACTGGCGAGCGCCGGCCGCCGAACCCTTCTACCGGGCCACGCCCACCCAGCCGATGGACGTCGTCCGCCGGAGGGTGCTGCGCTGCCAGGGCGACCGGGTGGTCGGCATCGAGGACGACCTGCTGGACTCCGAGCACGCCGACGGCGAGCTCGTGGTGATCGGCGAGGGCGCGCTGATGGCGGCCCTGTCCAGGGCCCGCGGCCACCAGATGCGCGACATCGTCGCCACCATCCAGGGCGAGCAGGACGAGGCGATCCGCGCGCCGTACCAGGGCTTCACGCTGATCTCCGGCGGTCCGGGCACGGGCAAGACCGTGGTCGGGCTGCACCGCGCCGCCTACCTGCTCTACTCCAACCGGCGCCGCTTCGAGTCCGGCGGCGTCCTCGTCGTGGGCCCGAGCACCGTCTTCCTGCACTACATCGAGCGCGTGCTCCCGAGCCTCGGCGAGGAGTCGGTGACGCTGCGCTCGATGGGTTCGGTGCCCTCCGACGTGCTGCCCGTGACCGGCGAGCGTCCGGACGACCCGCCGACGGCCGCGGTCAAGGGCAGCCTGCGGATGCTGCCGGTGCTCAAGCGCCTGGTCACCGAACCGCTGGTGGGCCACCCCCTCGAGCTGCGGGTCGTCGTGCAGGGCCAGGTCCTCGTGCTGCCGTCCGCGACGCTCACCTCGATCCGGCGCGACGTGCTCGCGCACCACAAGCTCAACGCCGGCCGCGAGGCCGCCGAGAAGGCCCTGCTGAACGCGCTGTGGCGCTCCCGGCCCTCGGAGGTCGACATGGAGCGCGACGAGTTCGACGAGCTGGTGACCGGGCTGGCGTCGTTCGCGATGTTCGGCCACGCGTGGTGGCCGACGCTGAGCGCCACGGCCGCGCTGCGCCGGCTGGCCGACCCCGCCCTGGCGCGACGGCTGAGCGCCGGCGTGCTGAGCGCGTCCGACGCCGGGCTGCTCAGCGCGGGCCTGACCGACCTGGAGGAGCGCGGCCCGACCGTCGCCGACGTCGCCCTGCTGGACGAGCTCGTGCACGTCCTCGGCCCGGTGCCGCCGGAGCCGGCGGAGACCGAGACGTCGCTGTTCCTCGACGCCGACTCCGAGTACTCCGAGATCCTCACCACCGCCGACCGGCTCGCCACTCCGAAGGAGGTCGACCCCTTCGACCTGCCGCACCGGACGTACGCGCACGTGCTGATCGACGAGGCGCAGGACGTCACGCCGATGCAGTGGCGGATGCTGCGCCGGCGCGGCGCCAGCGCCAGCTGGACGATCGTCGGCGACCCGGCCCAGAGCTCCTGGCCCGACGCCGCCGAGACCGACCGGGCGCTGCGGGAGATCATCGCGAACGCGCCGGTTCGCCGCTTCCGGATGAGCACGAACTACCGGAGCCCGGCGGAGGTCTTCGACCTCGCCAGCCAGGTCGTCGTGAAGGCCTACCCGGACGCCGACCTGCCGACTGCGGTCCGCTCCACCGGGGTCGAGCCGCTGCTCGTCGTCGGGCAGGACCTGGCCGTCGACGTCGTCGAGCAGGTCCGGGCGCTGCTGGGCGAGGTCGCCGGGACCGTGGGCGTCATCTGCCCGCCGTCCCGCCGGGACGCCGTCGAGGCCCACCTGTCCGCGGCGGGGCTCGAGGGGTCGGAGCGCATCGCGGTCGTCACCTCGACCGAGTCGAAGGGCCTGGAGTACGACGGGGTCCTGGTGGTCACGCCCGACGACGTGGTCGCCGAGGCGCCGGGTGGCGTGCGGTCGCTCTACGTCGCCCTCACGAGGCCGACCCAGCGCCTGGTCACGCTCGACCTGGGCTCACCGGGACGCTGGCGCCCCGAGCCGCAGGCCTGACGCGGGCCCCGACCCGGGCTAGGCGCTCGCGACGACGGGCTGGCGGAAGCGGTCCCGGGGCTGGCTGACCGGCTCCGGGGGCGGCGTCGTGTGGCGCGTGGCGAGCATCTGGGCCGCCTCCGTCAGGGTCCCGTCCAGCGGCACGCCCGGCGTGTTCTGCCGGAAGAACTGCGAGGCGAACGACGAGCCGGCGAAGTAGACGGGCAGTCCCGCCTCGGCGACGGCCTTCACGGAGCGGACGGCCTGGCTGGCCACGGTCGGGGTGTGCGACGACAGCACGACGGCCGTCGGGTTGATCGAGCGGGCGGCCAGCAGCAGCGACGCCACCGGCGTCTGCGCGCCGAGGTTGCAGACCTCGACCCCGCGGCTGCCGAGCAGCAGGTCGAGGCAGTCCAGCGCGAGGGTGTGCATGTCCTGCGGGCCCGCGGCCAGCAGGATCGTGCCCTTGCGGGACGGGCCGGGCAGCACGGCCGACTTGGCCGCCACCCAGCGCGCGACGGCCGTGGACAGCATGTGCTCGTGGGCGACGTCGATGGTGCCGCTCGACCAGAAGGTGCCGACCACGCGGAGCGAGGGGAAGATGACCTCGTCGATCGTCGCGTCGACGCCGTGCACGCCGTCCGCGTCGTCCAGGACGGCGCCCACGCGCGACTGGTTGAACGCGCGTACGGCGGTCAGGATCGTACCGACGTAGGTGGCGGGTGCGGGGTCGACGTGCACGGTCTCCATGCTCCTGGAAGAGGCGGCTGAAGTGGGTCGACCCCCGTCGACCAATCTGGTTACGACGTCATCCTGAGGGACGACAACGCTTGCCCGCAAGCAAACCGGGAAAATTTTCTTACGTGCGGTTAAGGCTCGGTTGAAGGCGAGCGTAAATCTCGCGGGTGGCCGGCGAGCGGTTCATGGTGATGAAGTGCAGCCCCGGCGCACCCCCGGCCAGCAGCTCCTCCGACAGCGTCGTGGCGAGGTCGACACCGGCCGCCCGAACGAGGGCCGGGTCGTGCCCGACCTCGCGCAGCCGGTCGGTCACGAAGGGTGGCAGCGGGGCGCCGGACAGGTCCGCGAACCGCTCGATCTGGCTGATCCGGGTCACCGGCATGATCCCGGGGATGATCGGCAGGTCGCTGCCCAGCGCGCGCACCCGGGCGACGAGGTCGAAGTAGCGCTCGGCGGTGAAGAAGAGCTGGGTGATGGCGAAGCTCGCGCCGGCCCGCTGCTTGGCCACGAGGATCCGGGCGTCGAGGTCGGCGTCGCGCGTCTGCGGGTGCAGGTCGGGGAAGGCCCCGACGCCGATGCAGAAGTCGCCCAGCCCAGCGACCAGCGCGACGAGCTCGGTGGCGTTCTGCAGCCCCTCCGGGTGCGGCTCCCACGGGACGGTCGGCCCGCCGGGCATGTCGCCGCGGATCGCCATGACGTGGTTGATGCCGACCGAGGCGTACGCGCCCACCACGTGCCGCAGCTGCTCGCGGCTCTGGCTCGCGGCGGTGAGGTGCGCCATCGGCCGGAGGGTCGTCTGCTCGGCGATCTGCTGCGTGGCGCTGACCGTGCGGTCGCGCGTCGAGCCGGACGCGCCGTAGGTGACGGAGACGAAGTCGGGGCCGAGCGACTCGAGCTCGCGGATCGTCGTCCAGAGCTGCCGGTGCTGCTCGGCGTCCTTGGCCGGGAAGAGCTCGAAGGACACCAGCGGCCGGTCGCCCGCCTGGAGGAGCTGGGCCACCGTCGGGGCACGGCCGGGGCGCACGGGCCGCGGGCGCGCGACGACGGTTCCTGTCCCGGACATGGCGACCACGATAGGTGCCCGGAGAAGCGCGTTCCGTACGCTCTCGGGTGTGGACAGACCGGGGGCGGACGTCGGGGGCACGGGTACGGCGACCCTGGTGCCGGGCCAGCTGCTCGATCCCGGCGACCCGCTCGGGGTCGGGTTCCGGCGGGCGGTGTCCGAGCGCGTGGCCGCCTTCGTCGAGCGCCAGCGGCCCGCCCTGGAAGCGATGGGCCCCGAGCTCGAGCCGGTCCGGGCCATGGCCGCCGAGCTCCTGGCGGGCGGCAAGCGGCTGCGGCCCGCCTTCGCCGTCTGGGGCTTCGTCGCCGCGGCGGGCCGGCCGTCGGACGCCGTCGTCCAGCCGCTGCTGGACGCGGCCGCGAGCTTCGACCTGCTGCACGCGAGCGCCCTCGTCCACGACGACGTCATGGACTCCTCGGACCTGCGCCGCGGTCAGCCGGCCGCCCACCGGCGGTTCGAGGCGCTGCACGGGCGGGCGGGCTGGCTGGGCGACGGGCCCGGCTTCGGCCGTGCCGGGGCGATCCTGCTCGGCGACCTGCTGATCATGTGGTCGGCCCAGCTGCTGGCGCGGTCCGGGCTGCCCGACGAGGCGCTCGCGCGGGCCCTGCCGCTGGTCGACGTGATGCGCACCGAGGTCACCTGCGGGCAGTACCTCGACATGGTCGTGCAGGCCCAGCCCCTCGCCCGCTGGCTGCCGGAGGTCGACGGGCGGCCCGCGCTCGCCGGCGCCCTCGCCGACGCCGACCGGGTGACCGAGCACAAGACCGCCCGCTACACCGTCGTCCGGCCGCTGCAGGCCGGCGCGGCCGTGGGCGGGGCCGACCCCGCCCTCCTGGCCGACCTGCGGGCGTACGGGTCGCCGCTGGGCCGGGCCTTCCAGTTCCGCGACGACCTGCTCGGCGTGTTCGGCGACCCGGAGGTCACCGGCAAGCCCGCCGGGGACGACCTGCGCGAGGGCAAGCGGACCGTGCTCGTCGCCCAGGCCTACGCCCGCACCGACGCCGCGGGGCGCCGGCTGCTCGTGGAGCTGCTCGGCGACCCCGGCCTCGGGGCCGACGGCGTCGCGCGGCTGCAGGACGTCATCAGCGCTTCCGGGGCCACCGCCGAGGTCGAGGCGACCATCGCCCGGGCCCACGACGAGGCCCTGGCCGCCCTCGACCTCGCCGACGTCACCGACGAGGGCCGGACGGCCCTCCGGGCGCTCGCCGACGCGGCGGTGCGCCGGACCTCCTGAGGTCGGTGCCCGCCTGGGAGGACGCGTCCTTCAGTCGGTGAGCAGGACCACCCGCGCCGGGGCGGCCGGGCGCGTGGGTCCCGCCGACGCCCAGTCCCGCAGCAGGTGCAGCAGCATCCGCCACCGCTCGGGCCGGGCGCGGGCGTACGTGCTCCACTCCCCCAGCACGAGCGCCGTCGGGACCGTGCGGTCACGCAGGACCTCGTCGAGCGCGTCCAGGTTCCGCCCGAACCACCCCGGCAGGTCGAGGGCGGCGGCCAGCCCGTCGAACAGGGCGTCGTCGTCCGTGGCGCCCGGCACGACCGCCACGCCCCAGCCGCGACGCCCGAGCTCGGCGGCCACGGGTCCGGCCGGGCCCAGGACCCGGTGGACGCCGTCCCGCGGCCACAGGTCGGGGCCGGTCACCGCACGACCTGCACGAACGTGGCGTAGTGGTCGCCCGTGTAGTACACGAGCCGGTCGTCGTCGCCGGTGACGATCCGCCGCGGGCCGCGGTCGCGCTCGCCCGGCGTGCGCACGGTGTACTCGCGGTACCAGCCCCGCGGGTGGGCCGGCAGCACGCGCTCGTAGTTGCCGAAGGTCGCGCCGTCCTGCGCGTACGGGAAGGGGCCGCCCGCGTCGATCAGCGACAGGGTCGCCTGCGCCTCGCGCGGGAGGTCGGCAGGGCTGACGCTGCGGAGCCCGCCCCCCGGCGCGGTGGTGGCGCTGCGCCGGGTGGGCGCCGGTGACGCCCGCCGGGCGGGGGCGGTCGGCCTGGCCGTGGTGCGGGGCTGCGCGCTGGCAGTGGACGTCGCGGGGGCGGCCGCCCCCGAACCACCGTCCCCGACCAGGCCGACGAGCACCGCGACCAGGGCGAGCACGAGCACGGTGACGACCACCGTCGCCGTGCGCGCCCCGCGGGCGGGACCGCTCACGTGTCGAGGGCCGCGGAGCGGAGCCCGTACGCGGCGAGCTCCGGGTCGTCCGCCCACGCCTGGCGCAGGCGGTCCTTGAGCACCCGGGCGGCGGCCTCGGGGTCGGGCGCCTGCGTGATGGCCCGGACGACGACGACGCGGCGGGCGCCGGCCTCGATGACCTGGTCGAGGTTGCCCGCGTCCAGCCCGCCGATGGCGAACCAGGGCTTGGACGCCGGGTCGGCGACCGGGGCGGTCCGCGCGGCGTGCCGGACGAGGTCGAGCCCGACCGGGACGTAGTCGGGCTTGGTCGGGGTGGCGTGCACCGGGCCGACGGCGAAGTAGTTCACGTCGGGGTCGGCGAGCGCCTCGTCGGCCTGGTCGGGCGTGTGCGTCGAGCGGCCGATCAGCGCCCACTCGTGCAGCGAGCGGCGGGCCCTGCGCGCGGAACCGTCCGTCTGCCCGAGGTGCAGCATGTCGGCGGCGAAGGCCTTCGCGACCCGCGGCGAGTCGTTCACGCAGACGATCCCGCGGGCCCCGGCGACGCTGCGCGCGACCTCGAGCGCGGCCAGCTCGGCCTCCGGCGCCATGTTCTTCTGGCGGATCTGCACGACGTCCACCCCGCCGGCGAAGGCGGCGCCGAGGAAGTCCGCCAGGTCGCCCTGGCGCTCCCGCGCGTCGGTGCAGAGGTACAGGCGCGACGCCCGCAGCCGGGAGGCCAGGCTCATCATCACGGTCACGCGGACAGTCTCTCAACGACCAGCGGGGCCACCTGCGTGCCGAAGAGCTCGATCGACCGCATCGTCGCGGCGTGCCCGACGTGGGCGGCGTGCATCTCGAAGCGCTGCAGCCCGAGCGCGCGGGTGAGCGCGACGATCTTGTCCGCCACCCGTTCGGGGTGGCCGAAGAACAGGGCCCCCTCGGGGGCGAGGACCGCCTCGACCGCGGCCTCCGACATCGCCGGCCAGCCGCGCTCCCGGCCGATCCCGTCGAACGTCGCCCGGTAGGCGGGCAGGAACTCCTCCCGCCCGGCCTTCTCGTCGAGGCAGACGTAGCCGTGGCTGTGGACCGCGAGCGGCGTGGCCGGGTCGGCCTCGCCGTACTCGAGCGCCCGGCGGTAGAGGTCGGCGTGCGGCGCGAACGAGGCCCACTGCCCGCCGATGATCGCCAGCGCCATCGGCAGCCCGAGCGTGCCGGCCCGCACGACGGACTCCGGGGTGCCGCCCACGGCCAGCCAGACCGGCAGCCGCCGCTCCGGCCGGGGGTGCACCTCGAGCCCGTCGAGCGGCGGACGGAACCGGCCCGACCAGGTCGTCGGACCGCCCTCGCGCAGGGCGAGCAGCAGCTCGAGCTTCTCCGCGAACAGGGCGTCGTAGTCGCCGAGGGAGTGGCCGAACAGCGGGAACGACTCCGTGAACGACCCCCGGCCGGCCATCAGCTCGGCCCGCCCGGACGACAGCAGGTCGAGGGTGACGAAGTCCTGGAACACGCGTACGGGGTCCGCCGAGCTCAGCACCGTGACCGCGCTGCTCAGCCGGATGCGGTTCGTGCGGCCGGCGACGGTGGCCAGCACGACGGCCGGGGCGGACGCGGCCATGTCCGGGCGGTGGTGCTCGCCGACGCCGTAGACCGCGAGGCCCACCTGCTCGGCGAGGACGGCCTCCTCCACCACCTGCCGCAGCCGCTCCCCCGGCGAGACCCCGGCCTCGGTGACCTCGGCGAACGTCGTGATCCCCAGCTCCATGGCGTGATCCTCCCGCACCGCGAACGGCCCTGTCGCCACCGCGGGACCGCCCGCACCCCGGCCTAAACTGCCCGGGTGGACGGGACCGGCACGTGAGCGCCCCTGACGTCGTCGTGGTCGGCGGTGGCCTGATCGGCACCGCGACCGCCTGGCGGCTCGCCGAGGCCGGGGCGGACGTGACGCTGGTCGTCGGGGAACGTTCCGCGGCCGCCTCCCGGGTCGCCGCCGGGATGCTGGCGCCGGTCACCGAGACGACCTTCACCGAACGCACGCTGCTCGCGCTCAACCAGGCGTCGAGCGAGCGGTGGCCGTCCTTCTCCGCCGAGGTCGTGGAGGCGTCCGGCCGGCCCTCGGGGCTGCGCGAGGGACCGACGCTCTCGGTCGCCTCCGACGCCGACGACGGGGCCCGGCTGCGGACGTTCGCGGACTACCTCGACCGCCTGGGGCTGCGCCACGACCGCCTGACGAGCCGGGAGTGCCGCGCGCTCGAGCCGCTGCTCGCGCCGACCGTGCGCAGCGGGCTGCTCGTGCCGACGGACTGGAGCTGCGACAACCGGGTGCTGCTCGAGGCCCTCGCCGTCGCGGCGGAGCGGGCCGGCGTGCGCGAGGTCACCGGGTTCGTGCACCGGGTCGAGAGCACCGACGGGCGCGTCACCGGCGCGACCCTCGCCGACGGCACCACGCTCGCGACCGGCCGGGTGGTCCTGGCCAACGGTGCCTGGGCCGCGCAGGTCGACGGCGTGCCCACGGTCCCGGTGCGCCCGGTCAAGGGCCAGGTCCTCCGGCTCGACCCGGGGCGGTTCCCGGGGCCGGGGATGACCGTCCGCGCGTTCAGCCGCGGCAACGAGGTCTACCTCGTCCCCCGTGAGCACGGCCACGAGGTCGTGGTCGGGGCGACCGTGGAGGAGCAGGGCTTCGACCACCGCGTCACCGCGGGCGGGGTCTACGAGCTCCTCCGCGACGCGCGCGAGGTCATCCCGATGACCGCCGAGTACGCCCTCGCCGAGACCAACGTCGGCTGGCGGCCCGGCACCCCGGACAACGCGCCGATCCTCGGCGGCTGCGAGCTGGCGGGGCTGACCCTGGCGACCGGGCACCACCGCAACGGGGTGCTGCTCACCCCGGTGTCCGCCGACGTGACCGCCGGGTTCGTGCTGACCGGCGAGCTCGCCGAGGTGGTCACGCCCTTCACCCTGGCCCGCTTCGCCGGGCCGCCGCCCGCGCCGCGGCTCCGGGCCGTCCCGGGTGCGCGCGGACCGGAGGTCGTCCGGTGATCGTCTTCGTCAACGGCGAGCGCCGCGAGGTGGAGCCCGCGGTGACGCTCGACCAGGTGCTCGGCCTCGGCGGCCAGGCTCCGCGCGGCTTCGCGGTCGCGCTGGACGGCGTCGTCGTCCCCCGCACCCGGCACCGGACGACCGTCCTCGACGAGGGCGCGCGCGTCGAGGTCGTCACGGCGGTGCAGGGTGGCTGACGTGCACCCGAGCCCCGCCCAGAGCCCCGACCCCGCCGCCGACCCGCTCGTCATCGCCGGCCGGTCCTTCTCGTCCCGCCTGATCATGGGCACCGGCGGCGCGCCGAGCCTGGAGGTGATGGAGGCCGCCCTGCTGGCCTCCGGGACCGAGCTGACCACCGTCGCGATGCGCCGGGTCGACCCGTCGGCCCCGGGCTCCGTGCTCGACGTCCTGGACCGGCACCGGATCATGGTGCTGCCGAACACCGCCGGCTGCTACACCAGCGCCGACGCCGTGCTGACCGCCCAGCTGGCCCGCGAGGCGCTGGAGACCGACTGGGTCAAGCTCGAGGTGATCGCCGACGAGGTGACGCTGCTGCCCGACCCGATCGAGCTGCTCGACGCCGCGGAGCGCCTGGTCGCCGACGGGTTCGTGGTGCTGCCGTACACCAACGACGACCCGGTGCTGGCCCGCCGGCTGGCCGACGCGGGCTGCGCGGCCGTCATGCCGCTCGGAGCACCGATCGGCTCCGGCCTCGGCATCCGCAACGAGCACAACATCGAGCTGATCGTGGCCGACGCGACCGTGCCCGTGGTCCTCGACGCGGGCCTCGGCACCGCCTCCGAGGCGGCGCGGGCGCTGGAGCTCGGGTGCGACGCCGTGCTGCTCGCGTCGGCCGTCACGCGCGCCGAGGACCCGGTCGCGATGGCCCACGCGATGCGCCTCGCCGTGCAGGCGGGGCGGCTCGCCGCGGGGGCGGGCCGGATCCCGGTCCGGCGCTACGCCCGGGCCTCGACCACGCACGAGGGCCGGGTCGAGCGGCCGCAGCGGCTCGAGGACGACCGGCGCGTCAGCAGCGGCGTCCTGCCCCTGCACTCCTAGACTCGCGGCCAGCCCACGACTCTGGCGAGGGGCAACGGCGACGCCGCGACCGGCGCCGCCATCGGTGGCGGGAGCAGGCGTGACGATGACCAGCACCTTCGGCCCCCGGGGCTCCGGCTCCCGCGGCCCGAGCGGTGACCCCCTGGTCGGTCGGGTGCTCGACGGCCGCTACGAGATCACCGAACGGCTCGCGCGCGGCGGCATGGCGACGGTCTACCGCGGCATCGACACCCGGCTGACCCGGACGGTCGCGGTCAAGATCATGCACGTCGGGCTCGGCGACGACCTCGAGTTCGCGCGGAAGTTCGACCACGAGGCGCGCGCCGCGGCCCGGCTGTCCCACCCCAACGTCGTCTCCGTCTTCGACCAGGGCGCGGACGCCGTCGACGGCACCGTCGTGCGGCCCTACATCGTCATGGAGTACGTCGAGGGCCAGACGCTGCGCGACGTCGTCAACGCACGTGCCCCGCTCGACCCGGTCGAGGCGCTCGACCTGCTCGAGCCCGTCGTCGCCGCCCTCGCCGCGGCCCACGACGCCGGGCTCGTGCACCGCGACGTCAAGCCCGAGAACGTCCTGATCGGCGCCCGTGGGCGCGTCAAGGTCGCCGACTTCGGCCTCGCCAAGGCGATCAGCTCGCAGACCCAGACCGCGACCCAGGGCCTGCTCATCGGGACCGTCTCCTACCTCCCGCCCGAGCTCGTCACGTCCGGCCACGCCGACGCCCGCAGCGACGTCTACAGCGCCGGCGTGGTGCTCTTCGAGCTGCTGACCGGCCGCAAGCCGCACTGCGGCGACACCCCGATCCAGGTCGCGTACGCCCACGTGCACGCCGACGTCCCGCCGCCGTCGGCGCACGCGCCGCGCGGGACCGTCCCGCCCTACCTCGACGCGCTCGTGGCCCGCGCGACCAGCCGGGACGCGGCGCTGCGCCCGCCGGACGGCCGGGTGCTGCTCACCCAGGTCCGCCGGGTCCGCGCCGCGCTGCACGCGGGCCTCGCCGACGACCCCGAGCTCACCCAGGACCTGCTGCCCACCGCCCCGCGCCGCCCGGACCCGGACGACGCGCTCACCCAGGTCGTCGGCGAGCGGGCGGACTTCGAGCCGACCCAGCACATCCGCGCGGCCGTGGCCCAGCGCCCGTCCTTCAGCGCCCCGCACGAGGAGCTGACCGACCCGGACCCGTACGGCACCCGTTCCGGTGCTCGCGCGTACGACGCGCCTGCGTACGACCCCGCCGCGTACGCGCCCGCCCCGACGCACCCGACGGTGCGCGACGCGCCCCCGCCCGTGGTGCCCGGCCACGACCCCCGGTCCCGGTTCCGTCCGCCGGCGGACGACCCGCAGCGCGTCGCGGCCCGCCGGGAGCGCGAGGCCCGACGCCGCCGGCGCGGCTGGCTCGCCCTGATCCTCGTGCTGCTGCTGACCACGGCCGCGGCCGTGACCGGCTGGTACCTGACCGAGGGACGCTTCACCAGCGCCCCGGCCCTCACCACCCTGACCCGCAGCGACGCGGCGGCGGTCGCCGAACGGGCCGACCTCGCCGTGGACTTCAGCGACGGCTACAGCGAGACCGTGCCGGTCGGCGAGGTCGTCTCCACCGAGCCCGCGCCCGGCGCGCGGCTCCGCAAGGGCACCCACATCGAGGCCGTGCTGTCGCGCGGCCCCGAGCGGTTCGCGATGCCGAGCGTGGTCGGGCTGACCCAGGACGCGGCCACGGCGCAGCTGCGCGCCGGGAACCTCAAGGTCGGCAAGGTGACGAGCCGGTGGAGCGCGACGGTCGCCAAGGGCGTCGTGCTCGGCGCGGGCCAGGACCCCGGGGCGTCGCTCAAGCGCGACACCGCCGTGCCGCTCGTCGTGAGCGGCGGGCCGCAGCCGGTGAAGCTCGCCGACTGGACGGGCAAGGACGCCGACAAGGCCGTCGCCGCGCTCAAGAAGGCCGGCCTCGTCCCCGTCGTGACCACCGCGACGTCGGACGAGGTCCCGGCCGGGGACGTGGTCAGCCAGGACCCGCCGCCCGGCGACCTGGTCAAGGGCGACGAGGTCCGCCTCGTCGAGTCGAAGGGCCCGGTGCTCGTCACCGTGCCGAACGTGCGGGCCATGGGCATCCGCAAGGCCGAGGAGACGATGAAGGCCGCGGGCTTCAGCACGAGGTCCAAGAAGGCGACGAACTACCTCGGCCTCGGCTACGTCGTGACGTCCTCCCCCGGTGGCGGCAAGCAGGCGCCGAAGGGCTCGACCATCACCCTCTACCTGGTCTGAGCACCGGCTTCCGGGCGTCCCCCGGATCCCTACGCTGGGCCGGTGACCCGCTCGCGCACGCACGCCCTCGCGTTCACGGCGCTGCTGGTCATGTCGGCGGTGTGGGGCTCGACCTTCTTCCTGATCAAGGACCTGGCCACCCGTCTGGGCGTCCTCGACCTGCTCGCGGTGCGCTTCGCGATCGCCTCCGTGGCCCTCGCGCTCCTGGCCGCGCCGCGGCTGCGCATCGACGCCGGCGTGCTGCGCCGGGGCGTGCTGCTCGGCCTGCTCTACGGGGTCGCCCAGATCCTCCAGACCGCCGGGCTCTCGATGACGGCGGCGAGCGTCTCCGGCTTCGTGACCGGCCTCTACGTCGTCCTCACCCCGCTGATCGGCGCGCTGCTGTTCCGCTCGCGGGTCGACCGGGCGACCTGGGTCGGTGCCGTGCTGGCGACCGTCGGCCTCGGGGTGCTGTCCCTCGGGAGCAGCGGCGGCGGCTTCGGCCTGGGCGGCGGGGAGGCGCTCACCCTGGCCTCGGCCGCCGTGTACGCCCTGCACATCCTGGCGCTGAGCCGCTGGACCGACCCGGCGCGCGCGCTCGGGCTGAGCCTCGTGCAGCTCGTCGTCATCGCGGTCGTCTGCACGCTCGCGGCCCTGTGGCCCGACGCGCAGGGCCGGACGGGCCTGACGCTGCCGTCGACGTCGGCCGACTGGTGGTCGCTGCTCTACCTCGCGGTCGTCGCCGGTGCGCTGACGATGGTCCTGCAGACCTGGGCGCAGGCCCACGTCGAACCCTCCCGCGCCGCCGTCGTCATGGCCATGGAGCCCGTGTGGGCCGCCGGCTTCGCGGTCGCGTTCGGCGGCGAGCGGGTGAGCGTCCGGATGGTGCTCGGCGGGTTCGCGATCATCGCCGCCATGTACGTCGTCGAGCTGGCACCCCGACGGCCACCGCCCCCGGAGGCCGTCCCGGCGACCGCGTGGGACGTGGCGGAGGACCGGCGTGCCTGACCCCGTGGCGGTGACTCCGCCCGCCGTGGTCACATCGTCCATGGACCTCGTCACCTTCACGCACGTCGTGCTCGACGGATCCCTGTCCGACAGGGCCGCCGCCTTCTGGGGCCGGGCGCTCAACGGCTCCTGGCGCGCGGCGGCGCCGGACCCCGGCCTGGCCGCCAGCCTGGTGCAGGTGAACGGCGACAGCTACGTCCACCGCGCCCCCCGCACCGGCACCGCCCCGGCCCTCGTGCTGGAGGTCGCGGACGTGCCGGAGACCGTACGACGCCTGCTCGACCTCGGCGCCGGGCGGGACGAGGCCGCCGGGACCGGGCTGGGCGACCCGAGCACCGAGGGGCCGAGCGCCGAGGACGTCCCCGGGTCCGGCGGCGCCCCGGGCAGCGCGGACGGGGACGGGGCCTGGGAGGGGATGCGGTCCCCCGGCGGGCTGCCGTTCGCCCTCACGCTGGCCCACCCGCACCGCCGGGCCCCGGCCGCGCGCTGGAAGGACGGCAACCACAGCCGCCTCGTGCAGGTGTGCCTCGACTGCCCGCCCGACCGGGCGCAGGCCGAGGCGGAGTTCTGGCGGGACGCGACCGGGTGGGCCTGGCAGGACAGCGACAGCGCGGAGTTCGTCTGCCACCTGGTCCCGTCGGCGGGCTCGCTGCAGCTGCTGGTGCAGCGCCGTGCGTCCCCGGAACCGCCGGACGTGACGCTGCACCTCGACCTGGGGACGAGCGACCGGGAGGCCGAGGCCGACCGCCTCGTCGCCCTCGGCGCCGAGCGCGTGGCCACGGGCGACGGCTGGATCGTGCTCCGGGACCCCGACGGCACGACCTTCTGCGCGACCGGCCAGCCGCCCGAGGCGCCCTAGCGACCACCCGAGGACGACCGGTCGGTCCACCCACCCTGAGATCCGGCACGTCGACGCAGGACCGGCACTTGGGTCACGCTCAACCCGCGTCCCGCGCGCGATCGAGAGGTCGCACCTCAGAGGAGCCGGCTGACCCGACGGGCGCCCCGCCGCTCAGAAGCGGTGCGTCTGGCCCCCGCGGAGGTCGACCAGGGACGTCGGCGTCATCTCCTTGACGCGTCCGGACAGCAGCCCGCGGCCGCGGTCGTTGAGCAGCTCGTCGTGGATGCCGAACCCCTCGGTGGCGGCGACGGCGCGGGCGAAGTCGATCGTCTCGCGCAGCGCGCCCCACGGGCCGTAGAGCGGCACGGCCAGGATGTCGACGCCGCTCGGGGCGACGGCGTACGAGTCGCCCGGGTGGAAGAAGGTCGGCTCGCCCTCGGAGCGCAGCACGAAGCCGACGTTGCCGATCCGCGGCAGGTCGGGGTGGATGACGGCGTGCGCCCCACCGACGGCGGTCACCAGCACGTCGCCGATGGCCGTCTGGTCGTCGGGGGCCAGCCCGCTGCCCCCCGGGAGCGGCGGGAGCTCCCCGGCCTCGCTCGCCGCCAGGATCGAGGGCTCGACGACGACCCGGGCGCCGGGGTTCGCGGCCAGCAGCGCCGGCAGGGCCGCGGGGTCCATGTGGTCGGGGTGGCGGTGCGTGACGAGGACCGCGTCGAGGTCGGTCAGCCCGTGCCAGGCGTCGGAGAGGTTGCCCGGGTCGATCAGGATCCGGGCGCCGTCGGTCTGGACGAGGACGGCGGAGTGACCGAGGTGCGTGAGCTGCATGGTGCCCACGCTAGCGAGGCCGTGCGCGAGGCGGACCGGCCGTGGGCGGCGCGCCCCGTACGGTGTCACGTACCAGTCCGACGAGGGAGGACCGTCGCGGTGACACCGACGTCCAGCATCACGACCCTGCCCAAGACGAACCTGCGCGACCGGGTGTCCCAGGCGCTGCGCTCGGCCATCATCTCCGGCGAGATGGAGCCCGGCGTCGTCTACTCCGCACCGTCGCTCGCCGCCCGGTTCGGGGTCTCGGCCACGCCGGTGCGCGAGGCGATGCTCGACCTCGTCCGCGAGGGCATGGTGACGATCGTGCCCAACAAGGGCTTCCGCGTGACCGAGGTCGACGAGGCCTCGCTCGACCAGGTCGCCCAGGTCCGCCAGCTCCTCGAACCGCCCGTCGTCGCCCGGGTGACCGCGCTCGTCCCGGTCGAGGACCTGCCCGGCCTGCGGCAGATGGCGCAGGACATCGTCGACGAGGCGGCGGCCGGCGACCTCGTCGCCTACACGGAGGCCGACCGGCAGTTCCACCTCCGGCTGCTGGCGTACGACGGGAACCCCCGCCTCGTCGACCTCGTCTCCGAGCTCCGCAGCCAGACGCGCCTGCTCGGGCTGAGCAGCATGCTGGCCAGCGGCGCCCTCGCCGAGAACGCGCGGGAGCACCTCACCCTGGTGGACCTCGTGGAGGCCCGCGACGCCGCCGGCGCCGAGGCGCTGATGCACGCCCACATCGCGCGGACCCGGACGACCTGGGCGGGGCGCCCGGACGTAACCTGAGCGTTCCCGGCAGCAGGGCGCTGGTCGGGGGACGTGGCCGCGAGGAGTCGAGTGCCGTCATCCCAGGACGACGAGGGACCCCTCGTCGACGCCTTCCGCGCCGGCGGGACCACCGCGCTCGCGGACGTGTACGACCGCTGGTCGCCGCTGGTCTACAGCCTCGCGCTGCGCTCGGTCGGCGACGTCGCGCGGGCCGAGCGGGTCACCCAGCGGGTGTTCACGCGGGCCTGGGCCGCCCGGGCGACGTACGACCCCGCCCTGGCCCGCTTCTCCGACTGGCTGGTCGACCTGACGCGGGACTGCATCGGCGGCGCTGGAGCCGTCGCGGGACGGGCGGACGTGGTCGCGTCTCCGTTCGACGCCGACGATTTCGGGCAGGGTGAGTCCAAGACGGGCGGACTGGCCGAAAGGTTGGTGGTTGCGGACGGGATGTCCCACCTGGACACGCTGTCGCAACGAGTGCTGCGCATGGCTCTCGACCACGACCTCACGCTCGCGGAGATCGCGGAGCGGACGGGGCTGCGGGTCGAGGAGGTCAGGTCCCAGGTCGCAGCCGGTCTGATGGAGCTACGCCAGCGGCTGGAGGTGCAGGTCGATGCACACTGATCCCGACTCGCTGGCCCTGCTCGCCCTGGGCGAGCCGGTCAGCATCCTCGACGACCCCACGCACGTCACGACGTGCCCGGTCTGCGCGGCGGAGCTGGCGGGGCTGAGGCGGGTCGTGGGCCTCGCCCGTGACGCCGCGGGCCTCGCGCTGACCGAGCCCGGGCCGCGCGTCTGGGCCACGATCCGGCAGGAGCTCGACGCCCGGACCAGCGGCCACGGGCTCCCGTCCGCGCAGGAGCTGCGGGCGCACGCCCGGCTCATCGCGGTGCAGCCGTCGTGGTCGGACGCGTCCGGCGAGGCCGAGCTGGAGACCGACGAGGCCGGACGACGGCTGCTGCGGGTCTCCCTGCACGCGGACCTGCCCAGCGGCGGAGTCCGTCAGGCCTGGCTCGTTCACCGCGACGACCCGCGCACGCGCCAGTCCCTCGGCGTCCTCGACGGCCGGCACGGCCTGTGGACGGTCGCGCACGCGATCGACCTCGAGCAGTTCCCGTTCCTGGAGATCTCGCAGGAGAGCATCGCCAGCACCGAGCCCTCCGGGCAGACGATCGTCCGCGGGGAGCTCGTCCGCGCCGCCTGACGGTCCCCGCCCGGACGTCGTCCGGGCGGGCTGACCTCACGGTCGGTCGAGGGCGACGACCGTCTCCTGCGGGTCGACGTCGGCCAGCGCCGCGAGGCGGCCGAGGCTCACCGGGGTCGAGAGCGTCCGCTTGGCGGTCGGGCGCAGGTCGTCGACCGTGAGCGACCGGCCCTCCTGCTGGGCCGCGAGCAACGCGGTGGCGAAGCCGCACACCCGCCCCTGGCACCAGCCCATCCCCGTACGGGTCAGCAGCTTGGCCGTCCGGGCGTCGCCGCCGCCGAGCTCGTCGCGCGCCCGTTCCACGGTCGCCACGTCGACCTCCTCGCAGCGGCAGACCAGCGTCTCGGGCGTCAGCCACGTCGACCAGGTCGGCGGGACCGGGTGCGCGCGGTGCATCGCGCCGGCGAAGGCGCGGCCGCGCCGGATCGCCCCCTGCAGCCGCCGGGCGCGACGGGGGTCCCCGGGGCGGCCGCGGTCGGCCGCGGCCGTCAGACCGGCGAGCTCGCCCTCCTGCAGGGCCAGGGCCGCGCCGCCGACGCCGGTCGCCTCCCCCGCCACGTAGACGCGCGGGGCGGTGCTGCGCAGCCCGGCGTCGACGACGGCGACCAGCGAGTCGTCGACGTCGACCCGGGTGTCCGCGCCGACGGCGGTGACGAGCTCGAGCGACGGGGTGAAGCCCCAGCCGAGCGCGACGAGGTCCACCTGCGCGGTCCGCTCGCTGCCCGGCACGAGGCCCCCGTGCGCGTCGAGGCGCGCGGTGGTGACCGACTCGACGGCCTCACGGCCCCCGATCGCGGTGACGACGGTGCGCTGGCGGTAGGGGATGCGGTGGGCGAGCAGCGTGCGGACGTAGCCGACCGCGTCGAGGCCCTTGGCCGGGGTCTGCACGGCCCCGCGGAGCTGGCGGGCCCAGCCGCTGACCGGGTTCGCCTCGCAGATGCCCAGCACCTCGGCGCCGGCCTCGGCCAGGCCGGCGGCGACGGGCAGCAGGAAGGGTCCGGTGCCGGCGACCACGGCGCGCCGGCCGGCGAGCGACCCGTGGCCCTTGAGCATCGCCTGGACGCCGCCCGCGGCCATGACGCCCGGCAGGTCCCAGCCCGGCACCGGCAGCTGGCGGTCGTAGCCGCCGGGGCAGAGCACGAGGGCGTCGACGACGACCTCGGTGGGCACGCGGGCGTCCTGCTCGGGCCCGAGGCCCTCCACGACGGGGCTGAGGCGGAGCCGCCAGCCCTCGCCGGCCCGTTCGGTGAACCAGACCTGCGCGCCCGGCACGTACGTGATCGCGCCGGGACGGACGAGGGCGTCGAAACGTTCGCGGAGCCGGACGTACGTCCGCCAGTCGTGCTGCCCGTGCTGCCCGTGCTGCCCGTGCTGCCCGTGCTGCCCGTGGTCATGGTCGCCGTTGCCGGCGGCGTGCCCGTCGCGGTGGTCGCGCTCGTCGGCCACGAGCTCGGCCGCGCTCTGCTCGTCGAGGTGGCGCCAGTACTGCCCGCCCGGCTGGCGGCCGGCGTCGACCACCGTCACCGAGAGCCCGGCGCCGGCGGCGGCGACCGCGGCGGCGAGGCCGGCGGGACCGGCCCCCACGACCGCGAGGTCCGTACGGCTCGACGGGTTCACGTCCACTCCTCGGGTGCGCCGGTCCGCAGCCGCATCCCGGGCTGCACGGGGACCAGGCAGGCCCGCTGGTCGGGGCGCCCGTCGACCTCGATGAGGCAGTCGAAGCACACGCCGATGCCGCAGAACAGGCCGCGCGGCCTGCCGCGGCGCCGGGTCGTGCGCCAGGACCGGACGCCGGCGTCGGTGAGGGCGGCACCGACGCTCTGGCCGGGCCGGGCGGTCAGCGGGCGTCCGTCGAGCTCGAAGGGCACGGAACCGGCACGCTCGGGTTCAGCGGGCACCGGCGAGCTCCTGGTCGGTCGAGGGGACGGGGGTGTCGAAGCGTTCCGGGCGGAACGGGTGGAGGTCCAGCGCGGTCGGTCGACCGGTCAGGGCCTCGGCGAGCACGGAACCGGTGCCGACGCTCAGGCCGATGCCGGCACCCTCGTGCCCGCACGCGTGCCACAGGCCGGGCGCCCGGGGGTCGGGGCCGACGACCGGGAGGTGGTCGGGGCAGTAGGGCCGGAAGCCGGCGTACGCGCGGATGAGCGAGGCGTCGCGCAGCACCGGGAACAGGGCGCCCGCGGCGGCGGCGAGCCGGGCGAGCACCGGCAGCGAGGGCGTCTTGTCGAAGCCGACCCGCTCGCGCGAGGCGCCGACGAGGACCGTGCCGCTGGGCGTGCCCTCGACGACCGGGGAGGTCTGCAGCGCCTCGTCGGAGCTGGCGACGTCGGCGACGTAGCTGGCGCCGTAGACCTTGTGGTGCACGACCGGCGGCAGCGGCTGGGTGACCAGCACGAACCCGCGGCGCGGCAGGACGGGCAGGTGCACGCCGGCCAGGCGGGCGACCTCGCCCGACCAGGTGCCGGCGGCGTTCAGGACGGCGGGCGCGCTCACGTCGCCGGCCGACGTGCGGACCCCGGTGACCGTGTCGCCGTCCCGCAGGAAGCCGGTGACCGCGGACCCCGTCACCACGGAGGCGCCGAGGCCGCGGGCGAGCCGCAGCAGGTGCGCGGTGAGCAGCATCGGCTGCACCTGCGCGTCCTGGGGGTAGAACATGCCGCCGGCGAGGTCGCGGGTGAGGAAGGGCTCGTACGCGGGCAGCTCGTCGGTCCCGACGGCGACGGTCTCGATGCCGGCCCCACGCTGGTGCACCGCGAGCTCCTGCAGCGCCCGGACGCCGGCGTCGTCGTCGCTGACCACGAGCCCGCCCTTGGCCTCGTACTCCCACAGGTGGCCGTGCTCGGCGAGGTCCTGGGTCCAGACGCGCTGCGACAGCAGCGCGAGCTCGAGCTCGGCCCCCGGCTCCTTGTCGGACAGGAGGAGGTTCCCCTCCCCCGCGCTGCTCGTCCCACCCGCCACCGGCCCACGGTCGACGACGACCACGCGCAGCCCGGCCCGCGCCGCGAAGTATGCGCACGCCGCCCCGACGGCCCCCGCGCCGACGACCACGAGGTCCGCCGTACGCGGCACCGTCCCGCTCATCGCACCCCTCCCGGTCGCTGCCCCACGGGTCCCAGGACTTTCACGTTTACGTGAAACTCCCGTACTGACCACGGCAGATCTGCCGTGGTGAGCATGGGTGTTTCACGTAAACGTGAAACTCCGGATGCCGCCGGGAGCGCAGCCGAGGTCACAGGGTGAAGCCGGCGGGGAAGGGGTCGGTGGGGTCGAGGAGGTACTGGCCCATGCCGGTGACCCAGGCGCGGCCGGTGATGCTCGGGAGGACGGCGGGCAGCTCGCCGACCGTGGTCTCGCCGAGCAGCCGGCCGGTGAAGCGCGAGCCGATGAACGACTCGTTGACGAACTCGTCGCCGATGGCCAGCTCGCCGCGGGCGTGCAGCTGCGCCATCCGGCCGCACGTGCCGGTGCCGCAGGGCGAGCGGTCGAACCAGCCCGGGTAGATCGCCATCGCGTGCCGCGAGTGCTGCGCCGTCGAACCGGGCGCGGCCAGGTAGACGTGGTGGCAGCCGTTGATGTCCGCCTGCAGCGGGTGCACCGGCCGGTCCTGCTCGTCGATCGCGGCCATGATCGCCAGGCCCGCGTCGAGCAGCCTGTTCTTGGCCGCGTGCTCGAAGGGCAGCCCGAGAGACTCGAGCTGCACGACGGCGTAGAAGTTGCCGCCGTACGCGATGTCGTACGTGACGTCGCCGTAGCCGGGGACGGAGACGACGCGGTCCAGCCCGAGGTTGAACGACGGCACCATCTCCAGCGTGACCGAGGTGGCGTGCCCGTCGGTCACGGCGACCTTGGCCACGACGAGCCCGGCGGGCACCTCGAGGCGGATGGTCGTGACGGGCTCGACGACCGGCACCATGCCGGTCTCGACCAGCACGGTCGCGACCCCCATCGTCCCGTGCCCGCACATCGGCAGCAGGCCGGACACCTCGATGAACAGCACGCCCCAGTCCGCGTCGGGCCGGGTCGGCGGCTGCAGGATCGCGCCGCTCATCGACCCGTGCCCGCGCGGCTCGCACATCAGCAGTGTGCGCAGGTCGTCGCTGTGCTCCATGAACCACAGGCGCCGCTCGGCCATGCTCGCGCCCGGGATGACCCCGAACCCGCCGGTGATCACGCGGGTCGGCATGCCCTCCGTGTGGGAGTCGACCGCCGAGAAGACCCGGCTGGCCCTCACGCGGTCGCCCCGGGCCGCTGGAGGGTTCCGTCCACGCGCGTGGGCAGCGCGGCGGCGTCGCGCAGCTCGGCCGGCAGCAGCGCCTGCGGGAAGCCCTGGAAGGCGACCGGGCGCAGGAACCGGTCGATCGCCGCCGTGCCGACCGAGGTGGTCGAGGGGGCGGTCGTCGCCGGGTAGGGCCCGCCGTGCTGCTGGGCGTACGTGACGCTGACGCCGGTGGGCCAGCCGTTCCAGAGCAGGCGGCCGGCCTTGGTCCCCAGCACCGTGACGAGCTCGCCCAGCGCCGGCACGTCGGACTCCTCACCGAACACCGACGCCGTCAGCTGCCCGTCGATCGCCTGCGCGAGGGCGAGCAGGTCGGCCTCGCCGGCGTACGTCGCGACGAGCAGGGTCGGGCCGAAGCACTCCCGGAACAGCTCCTCGACGTCGGCCAGCAGGCTCGCCACGTCGGTGAGCAGCACGGTCGGCCCGGGCGTCGCGTCCTCGCCGTCGGCGGAACGGGCCAGCACGCTGACGTGCGGCAGCTCCTCGAGCTCGTGGCGTACGCGGTTGTGGCCGGACACCATCCGATCCGACAGCATCGGCGCCGCGCCCGGCAGCTCGGCCGTGCGCAGGGCCTCGAGCACCGAGGAGCCCTCCGGCACGAGCAGCACGCCCGGCTTGGTGCAGAACTGCCCGACGCCGAGGGTGAACGAGGCGACGGCCTGGCTCGCGATCTCCGGCCCGCGCGCCTCGGCGGCGGCCCGGGTGACGAACACCGGGTTCACGCTGCCGAGCTCGCCGAAGAAGGGGATCGGGACGGGCCGGGACGTGGCCAGGTCGAACAGGGTGCGCCCGCCGACGGTGGAGCCGGTGAAGGCGCCGGCCTGCACCCCGGGGTCGGTCAGCGCGGCCCGGCCGGCCTCGTCGCCCACGAGGAGCGTGAAGAGGTCGTCCGGGGCGCCCGCGGCGGTCAGTGCCCCACGGACGACGTCCGCGGTGGCGACGGACAGCCGCAGGTGGCCCGGGTGGGCCTTGAGCAGCACCGGGCAGCCCGCGGCCAGCGCCGAGGCGGTGTCCCCGCCGGCGACGCTGAAGGCGAACGGGAAGTTCACCGCGGCGAAGACGACGACCGGGCCCAGCGGCACCTGCGTCCGCCGCAGGTCCGGTCGCGGGGCGCCCATCGGCCACGCCGGGTCGGCGTGGTCGACGCGGACGTCCAGGTAGGCGCCCTCGCGCAGCACCTCGCCGAACAGCCGCAGCTGGAAGGTGGTGCGCTGCAGCTCGCCGCGGAGCCGACCCTCGGGCAGGTGCGACTCCGCCATCGCGAGCGGCACGAGGTCGTCCCCGGCCGCGTCGAGGGCGTCCGCGACGGCGTCGAGGACGCCCGCACGGTCGGCCCGGGAGGTCGCCGCCCAGCGCTGCCCCGCCGCCACGGCGGCGGCGACGAGCTCGGGGACGGCGTCCAGCGCGGTCTCGGCGGGCGCCGGTGACGTGGCGGTGATCTGGACGGTGCTGCTCAGTGTGCTCACCTGACTACTTGTAGCCCTTGGCCAGGGCGGCTTCGGTGTCGGCCACCACGCGGTCGTGGATCTCGGTCGGCAGCGCGGCGCGCGGCGGGCGGCAGACGCCGCCCTTGCGGCCGGCGACGTCCATCGAGAGCTTGATCGCCTGGACGAACTCGGTCTTGGAGTCCCAGCGCAGCAGCGAGTGCAGGTCGCGGTAGATGGGCAGCGCGCGGGCGAGGTCGGCGGGGTCGCCGGAGGTGACCAGCTCGTAGAGCTCGAGCGTCGACTGCGGGATCGCGTTCGGGTAGCCCGCGACCCAGCCGACGGCACCGGCCACGCCGAGCTCGAGCAGCACGTCGTCGGAGCCGACGATCAGGTCGAGGTCGGGGGCCAGCTCGGCGATCTCGTACGCGCGGCGCACGTCGCCGGTGAACTCCTTGACCGCCACGATCAGGCCCTCGGCGTGCAGCTGCGCGAGCACGGACGGCAGCAGGTCGACCTTGGTGTCGTACGGGTTGTTGTAGGCGACGATCGGGAGCCCGACCTTGGCTGCCTCGCGGTAGTGGCGCAGGACGGTGTCGGCGTCGGCGCGGTAGGTGTTCGGCGGGAGCAGCAGCACGGAGCTGGCCCCGGCCTTCTGCGCCTGCTCGATCCAGCGGACGCTCTGCAGGGTGCCGTAGGCGCCGCAACCGGCCATGACGCCGAAGCCCTCGGGGCTGGCCTGGACGGCGGTCTCGACGACCTTGGCCCGCTCGTCGTCCGAGAGCGTCTGGTACTCCCCCAGCGAGCCGTTCGGCGCGACCCCGTGGGTGCCGTACGCGGCGAGCCACGCGACGTGCTCGCCGAAGGCGTCGTAGTCGACGCTCAGGTCGTCGTGGAAGGGCAGCGCGGTCGCGGTGTAGACACCGCGCCAGGGGGTGCTCGTGGGCGTTGCGGACTCGGCCATGGGGACCATCCTCTCTCGGTGATCAGTACCATATGCAATTGCACTAGCCCTTGGCAAGTCGGACGACGGTCCTCCCCTGGACCGCACCGACGAGAATGGGTGTCCAGCGTGCCCGACGAGGGGTCGCGTCACCCGTCGCCCGACCCCCGAGGACGCCCCGTGATCCTGAACGAGAAGCAGCTGCCCCTGCGCGCCTGGCGCGGCCTGGCCGCGTCGGTCGCCGCCCTGCTGGTCTGGGACGTGCTCGTCACGGTCCTCTACCTCAACGCGACGACGCACTTCGAGGCGATCGACATCCAGTTCACCCTGTTCGGCACGGTGATCGCGCTCTTCGTCGGCTTCATGGTCAACGCCGCGTACGGGCGCTGGTGGGAGGCGCGGACGCTGTGGGGCCAGGTCGTGAACTCCTCGCGGAGCCTCGCGCGGCAGGCGCTCGTCCTGCTCGACGAGGACGTCCCGGGTGCGAGGCCCGGGCTCGCCGCCCAGGTGGTCCGCAACCAGGTCGCGTACGTCCACGTCCTGCGCACCGCCCTGCGCGGGCAGCCGCTGCCGGAGGAGGCGGGCACGTTCCTCGGGCCGGACCGCCTCGCGCACGTCGAGCGGGCGACCAACCGGCAGACCGCCGTGCTCCTCGACACCGACCGGCTGCTGAGCGAGGCCCACCGCCGCGGGATGGTCGGCGAGCTGTCGCGCCTGGAGCTGGAGGCCGCGCTGGTCGCGCTGACCGACGCCCAGGGCGGCCTCGAGCGGATCAAGAACACGCCGCTGCCGGTCCAGTACCGCTTCCTGCCGCGGTTCTTCTCCCGGCTGTTCTGCGTGATCCTGCCCTTCGCCGTGGTCGAGGACCTCGGCTGGCTCACGCCGCTCGGCTCCGGGCTCGTCGGCCTGATGTTCCTGCTGGCCGTGCAGATCGGCGACCAGCTCGCGAACCCCTTCGCCGACGGCGTCTACGACGTCCCCATGACGACCATCAGCCGGACCGTCGAGATCGACCTGACCCAGATGCTCGGCGACGAGCCGCCGCGGCCGGTCGAGCCGGTCGCCGAGGTCCTCTACTGAGCCTGCGACCCACCGTCGACACCGCCCGCCCCGAGGCCTAGATTTCGCGCAGGGCCAGAGGGGCTGGCCGACGAGGAGCACAGACGACCATGGCGATGGAGAACGACCTCTACAAGCTCAAGGGCATCGGCCCGAAGCACACCGAGATGCTCGAGAGCATCGGCGTCGACTCCATCAAGGAGCTCAGCCACCGCAACCCGGCCTCGCTGACCCAGATGATCCTCGACCGGCACGGCCGCGTCATCGGGGTGTCCGAGAAGCAGGTCGGCGCCTGGATCGACGAGGCCAAGACGCTCCAGGGCTGAGCGTGACCGGCCGTCCCGCCACGGGCGGGACGGCTCCGGCTCAGGCCGCCCGGCGAACCGCGGCGAGGACGTCGCCCAGGACCTGACCCGCCGTACGGGCCTCCTCGAGCGTGACGTCGAGGTGGGTCACCGCGCGGACCGTGCGCGTGCCGACCGTGCCGACGCGGACGCCCTGCGCGGCCGCCGCGGCCACCACCTGGGTCGCCGCGACGTCGCCGGTGTCGAGCGCCACGATGTTCGTCTCCACGGCGGCCGGGTCGATGGCCTCCGGCGCGCCCGCGGCGGCGGCCTCGGCCAGCGCCCTGGCGGCGGCGTGGTCCTCCGCGAGCCGGTCCACGTGGTGCTCGAGGGCGTAGAGGCCCGCCGCGGCGAGGATGCCGGCCTGGCGCCAGCCCCCGCCGAGCCGCTTGCGCTGCACGCGGGCACGGGCGATGTCGGCCGCGGGACCCACGAGCACCGAGCCCACCGGGGCGCCCAGGCCCTTCGACAGGCACAGGCTCACGGTGTCGAAGAGCCGCCCGTACGTCTCCAGCGGGATGCCGGTCGCGACCGCCGCGTTCGGCAGCCGGGCGCCGTCGAGGTGGAAGGCGATCCCGAGGTCGCGGCACAGGTCCGCGGTCGCCTGCAGCTGGTCGAGCGGCTGGACGGTGCCGCCGCCGAAGTTGTGCGTGTTCTCCACGGCGACGCAGGCCGTCGACACGAGGTAGGGGCCGGCGTCGGGCGAGACGATCGCCGCGACCTCGGCCGAGTCCAGCCGACCGTTGACCGAGGGCCAGGTCCGCATCGTGACGCCGGTGAGGGCGCCGTGGGCGCCCATCTCCGCGCGGGCGACGTGCGCGTTCACGTCGCAGAGCACCTCGGTGCCGGGCGCGACGTGCAGCCAGACCCCGAGGACGTTGGTCATGGACCCGGTCGCGCAGTAGAGCCCGGCCTCGTGGCCCAGCATCTCCGCGGCCCGCTCCTCGAGCGCGTGGATCGTGGGGTCCTCGTCGTAGACGTCGTCCCCCACCGGCGCGGAGGCCATGGCCTCGCGCATCGCGGCGGTCGGGACGGTGACGGTGTCGGAGCGCAGGTCGATCACGTCCCCGACCCTAGCCACGCCCGGGCGACGAGCCCGGCCCGTCCATCTCCGCCCGGCAGCAGCCTCCCGGAACCGGGAAGTGGTCGGTCCGGAGCCGGATCCGGGTCTCCCGGTGGCTCGGACCGACCACTTTCTGGTGGTGCGAGGGCAGAGGCCCTAGTCGCAGGTGCAGGTGCCGTTCATCGAGCGCTGCATGAAGCACTCGGGGCACGGCTCGCCCCACAGCTCGCTGACGAAGGCGCCGCCGCCGACGCCGACCTGGTACTCCTCGAGCGGCACGAACTCCTCGCCGATCTGGACGTACGTCTTGCCGGCCCAGGCGACCGGGTGGTCCTCCAGCGACAGCGCGACGAAGGAGCGGCTCTGCGGAAGGTAGACCTTGTCCCACTTGAGGCCCTTGAGCAGCTTGATGAGGCGCGGGCGCACCTCCGGGTTGGCCCCGAACTCACGCAGCGCGCCGTCCAGCGTCTTCTGCGGGATCCGGCCCACGCCGTCGAGCTCCGCGCGCGTCCAGCGGCAGACCGGCACGGACGTGTCGCCCGGGGCGACCGGCTCGACCTCGAGACCGGCGATGTGGGGGCAGCCGCGCAGGTGGATGCGCAGCCCGTCGGTGGTCTTGTAGAGGGTCTCGGACTCGGTCTTCTGGTCGATCACGGGCGCGGTCTTGGCTTTGGTCACGCCTCCACAGTGTCACGCCGGCCCCTGCGGGGCACTACTCAGAGCGAGACGGGGGCGTACGCCTGCACCGGGTTCGTCCGCTTGATGCGGCCCGAGGTGAGGCGTTCGGCGACCAGGAACGCGAGCTCGAGGCTCTGGTTCCGGTTGAGCCGGGGGTCGCACAGCGTCTCGTAGCGGTTGACCAGGTCGGCCTCGACGATCTCGTCGCTGCCGCCCACGCACTCCGTCACGTCGTCGCCCGTCAGCTCGACGTGCACGCCGCCGGGCCAGGTGCCGAGCTCCTCGTGGACGTCGAAGAAGCCGTTCAGCTCGTCCATCACGTCGGAGAAGGCCCGCGTCTTGTAGCCGTTGCGCGACTCGAAGGTGTTGCCGTGCATCGGGTCCGACACCCAGGCGACGCGGCGGCCGCTCGCGGTGACCTTGGCGACCAGCTCGGGCAGGACCTCGCGGATCTTGCCCGCGCCCATCCGGGTGATGAAGGTGATCCGGCCGTCGACGTGGTCGGGGTCGATCCGGTCGGCCAGAGCCAGGGCGACGTCCGCCGTCGTCGACGGGCCGAGCTTGATGCCGATCGGGTTGTGGACGTTGCGCATGAGCTCGACGTGCGGGCCCTCGAGCTGCCGCGTCCGCTCGCCGATCCAGAGGAAGTGGCCCGACGTGCCGTACGGGTTGCCCGTGCGGGAGTCGACGCGGGTGAGCGCGTGCTCGTACTCGAGCAGCAGCGCCTCGTGGCTGGAGTAGAAGTCGACGGTCCGGAACGTGTCCTCGTCGATCCCGCAGGCCACCATGAAGGCCAGCGCGCGGTCGATGTCGTCGGCCAGCTGCTGGTACTGCACACCGGCGGCCGACTGGACGAAGTCGGCGTTCCAGCTGTGCACGCTGCGCAGGTGGGCGAAGCCGCCGGTCATGAAGGCGCGGGTGAGGTTCAGCGTGGCCGCGGACGCGTGGTAGACCCCGAGCAGCCGCTCCGGGTCCGGGATCCGTGACGCTTCGGTGAAGTCGAAGCCGTTGACGGCGTCGCCGCGGTAGGCCGGCAGCGTCACGCCGCCGCGGGTCTCGTCGTCGGAGCTGCGCGGCTTGGCGTACTGGCCGGCCATCCGACCGACCTTGACGATCGGGACCTGGGCGGCGTACGTCAGCACGACGGCCATGGAGAGCAGGGTGCGGAGCTTGCCGGAGATGTTCTGCGCGGTCACGCCGGCGAACGTCTCGGCGCAGTCGCCGCCCTGCAGGAAGAACGCCTCGCCGGCGGCGACGCTGGCCATCTTGGCCCGCAGCGAGTCGCACTCCGCCGCGAACACCAGCGGCGGCAGGACCCGGAGCCGGTCGACCACGTCCCCGAGCGCGGCCGGGTCGCGATAGGTCGGCTGCTGCCGGGCGTCGAGGGCGTGCAGCTCCGTGAGGGAGGGCACACCCGCCTCGGTCAGTCGGGCCTGGACCGTCTCGGACATCCCGCAAGCGTACGGGAGCGCGTGGGTGGGCCTCCCCGGTTTCCACGACGCTGAGAACGCCCCCACCACGAACGCCGACCTCTTCGAGGCCCTTCGACAGGCTCAGGGGGCGTTCCGGCCTACGCGCCCTGAGCTCGTCGAAGGGCCCGGGACGGGTCGGCGCCACCGGCCACCACGAACGCCGACCTCTTCGAGGCCCTTCGACAGCCTCAGGGGGCGTTGCGGCCTACGCCCCCTGAGCTCGTCGAAGGGCCCGGGACGGGTCGGCGCCTCGATGACGCCCTAGGTCTGGGGGCTGACCTCGTCGAGCTCGGCGGCCTTGGCCTCCTTGGCGGCGAGCTCCTTGGCCACCGGGGCGTACAGGTCGACGTACTCCTGGCCCGAGAGCTCCATGATCGCGTACATGATCTCGTCGGTGATCGATCGCAGGACGAACCTGTCGTCCTCCATGCCCGCGTAGCGGGAGAAGTCGAGCGGCTCCCCGAACCGCACGGTCGGGCTGACCACACGCTTGATGATCTTGCCGGGCGGGGCGATCACGTCGGTGCCGATCACGGCCGTCGGGATCACCGGCACGCCCGACAGCAGCGCCAGCCGGGCGACGCCCGTCCGGCCCTTGTAGAGCCGCCCGTCGTGGCTGCGGGTGCCCTCCGGGTAGATGCCGAACAGCTCCCCGCGCTCGAGCACCTGCAGCCCGGCTCGGATCGCGCCCTCGCTCGCCCGTCCGCCGCTGCGGTCGACCGGGACCTGGCCGGTCCCGGCGAAGAAGCGCTTCTGCGCCCAGCCCTTGATGCCGACGCCGGTGAAGTAGTCGGACTTGGCCACGAACGTCACCCGGCGGTTCAGCGCCAGGGGGGTGAAGAGCCAGTCGGCGTACGAGAGGTGGTTGCTCGCCAGGATCGCGCCGCCCTCGGTCGGCACGCGGTCCGCGCCCTCCTCGATCGGACGGAACAGCCGGTTGACGACCGGGCCGAGGACGACGTGCCGCAGCACCCAGTAGACGCCGCGCCCGGGACGGTTGCCGTCGGCGCTGGCGACGCTGAGCGTGCCCGAGGCGTCGATCGAGACGACGTCGGTCGGGCCCGGCGCCGCGCCCGGGTCACGCCGCGGGGGCCTCACGGGCGGTGCGGCAGCGGGGGCGCGGTGCGCCCGAGCCCGGGCCGTTCGACCTCCACGGCCTCGACCTCGCGGCCCTCGCGGAGCGCGGCCTTGACCCCGCTGGCGTAGACCTCGACGTAGGGCTGGCCGCTCAGGGCCTGGATCGCCGCCATCACCTCGTCGGTGACGTGGCGCAGCACGTCGCGGTCGTTGCCCGCGCCGGCGTAGGCGCTGAAGTCGAGCGGCTCGCCGAAGCGGACCACCGAACGGCGCCAGCTCGGCGGGTGGGTGTGCTGCACGCCGACGGGGATGACCGGTACGCCGGTGGCCAGGGCCAGGCGCGCCACGCCGGTGCGGCCGCGGTAGAGCCGCCCGTCCGGCGAGCGCGTGCCCTCGGGGAAGATGCCGACGACCTTGCCGGCGCGCAGCGCGTCCAGCACGACGTCCATGCTCGAGGCGCTGGCGCGTCCGCCGGAGCGGTCCATGGGCAGGATGCCGACGACCGTCACGAACCAGGCCACCACGCGCGAGACCGGTCCACGGCTCACGAACAGCTCGGCCTTGGCCGGGAACGTCATCTGCCGCGGCAGCATCGCGGGGATCACCAGCGTGTCCCAGCCGGAGACGTGGTTCCCGGCGACCAGCGCGCCGCCCGAGAGGGGCACCCGCTCCGTGCCCTCGAGCCGGGGCCGCATGAGCACCTGGACGAGCGGCTTGAAGAGCGCACGCTTGAAGAACGTGTAGTAGGACAAGGCGACCTCCTCGTCACCGCGGGCCGTACGGCGGCGCGGGCCTGGACGCACCCTAGTGGGAGCATGCGCGCATGGACGTCGCCGAGCGCCTCGCGCGTGCCCCGCAGGCCGCCGGGCTGGACCCGCGGGCCGCCCCGTTCGCCGGTGGCCCCGAGGACGGGTCGCCCGTCCTGGTCGTGCACGGCTTCTCCGGGTCACCGCGCTCGATGCGGCCGTGGGCCGAGCACCTGGCGGCGCACGGGTTCCGGGTGGAGCTGCCGCGGCTGCCCGGGCACGGGACGAGCTGGCGCGAGCTGAACGTCACCGGCTGGCCCGACTGGTACGCGGCCGCCGAGCGTGCGCTGCTGCGCCTCGCCGACGCGACGGGCCGCCCGGTCGGGATCGGCGGGCTGTCGATGGGCGGCGCGCTCGCGCTGCGGCTCGCGCAGCGGCACCCGGACCTGGTCCGCGGGCTCGTCCTGGTCAACCCGGTCATCAACATCGTCGACCCGCGGGTCCGGGTGCTCCGCTGGCTGCGCCTGCTGACGCCGTCGCTGGGCGGCATCGCCGGGGACGTGGCCAAGCCGGGCGCCGACGAGGGCGGCTACGACCGCACGCCCCTGCACGCCCTCTACTCCCAGAGCCACCTGTGGGCGGCGGTGCGGCGCGACCTGCCGCTCGTCCGTACGCCGCTGCTCGTCTACCGATCGCGCCAGGACCACGTCGCCGACCCGTCGTCGGTCGCGCTGATCTCGGAGGCCACGACCTCGCCGGACCGGACCTTCGTGGTGCTCGAGCGCAGCTACCATGTGGCTACGCTCGACCACGAGGCGCCGCTGGTCTTCGACGGCAGCGTCGAGCTCTTCGCCCGCCTGGCCGGGGGACGAAGCTCGTAGGAGCCCGGGGAGAGAGTCACCTATGGCGGAGCGGGACGACGACCGCGAGGCGATCGACCGCGCCTTCGCCGAGCTGGTGGCGGGTTACCACCTCACCGCCGACCGCCCGGACGAGCCGCGGCGCACGCTCGAGCTGACGTCCGAGCTCACCACCACCGACGAGGGCCGCAGCGAGACCGCGGAACCCGCCGAGACCTTCGTCCTGCCCAGCCGTCCGGAGCCGCCGGTCGCGCCGGGCGTGCGCTCCTGGACGCCCCCGCCGCCCCCCGCGGGCGACGACCGCTACGTGCCCGACCCGCTGCCGCCCCTGGCCCGCCCGGGCGCACCCGCGCTCGTCGGCTGGACCGGCGTGCTGTTCGCGGCGGTCGTCGTGCTGGCCGCCGGGTTCGGGCTGAACCTGCCTGCGTGGCTCGGCTGGCTCGCCGTGACGGGCTTCATCGTCGGCGCGGTCGTGCTGCTCACCCAGCTGCCGCGCCACCGTCCGCCCGACGCGGGCGACGGCGCCGTCCTCTGAACCTGCTCTCCCCCGCCCCACGGGCCCGGAAGGGTCCGCTCAGGCGCTGAGCTCGCGACGCCGGGCGCGGAGCTCGCCACCCCGCCGCTCCGCACGCTTGCTGCGCCGCTTGCGCCGTGGCCAGAAGCCCGAACGAGCCGAGTTCGGCGGCTCCTGCAGCGCCCGACGGGCCAGGTCCGCCGCGCCGACCAGCCCGGCGTCGTTCCGGAACCGGGCGAGCTCGAGCCGCGCGTACGCCCGGAAGCCCCGTCCCGACAGGGTCGCCTGGAAGGCCTCCCGCGCCGGGCCGACGAGCAGCTCGCCGGCGGCGCTGACGCCGCCCCCGATCACGACGACCTCGGGGTCGAGCCCGGCGACGACGTCGGCGATCCCGAGGCCGAGCCAGGTCCCGACGTCGGCCAGCAGGGCGACGGCCACCGGGTCACCGGCCATCGCGGCCGCCGTGACGTGCGGGCCGCTGACGGCCTCGGGCACGACGCCGAGCGACGTCCGCAGCGTGTCCGCGCCGGGGCCGTCCGAGGCGAGCAGCGCCCGGGCCTCGCGGACGAGGGCGTTGCCCGAGGCGTACTGCTCCCAGCAGCCGCGGTTGCCGCACTCGCACCAGTGCCCGCCGGGCACCTTGGTCATGTGGCCCCACTCGCCAGCCATCCCGTACGTGCCCCGGAACAGCTCGCCGTTGATCACCAGGCCGCCGCCGATGCCGGTGCCGAGCGTCAGGCAGACCATCACCGACGACCCCGCGCCGGCGCCGAAGCGGTACTCCGCCCAGGCCGCCGCGTTCGCGTCGTTGTCGACGATGGTCGGGAGGTTGATCCGCTGCGCCAGCGCGGCCCGGAGGGGTTCGTCGCGCCACGCCAGGTGCGGGCTGAAGCGGACCACCGACTGCGTGTTGTCGACCCAGCCCGCGGCGCCGATGCCGACGGCCTCCACGCGGTGCCGCTCGCGCAGGCGCTCCACCGCGTCCACGATCGCGTCCTCGACGGCCTTGGGGTCGTGGGAGGGCGTGGGGACCTGCGAACGCTCCAGGACCCGCCCGGCCTCGTCGACGACGCCGGCGGCCACCTTCGTGCCGCCGATGTCGACGCCGACGCTCAGCCGCTCGGGGAGCGGACGCGGTCGCGGCTGCCGGACGCCGGCCGGCCTCGTGCCGCTCAGCCTTCGACCCGGCGCTTGAGCCCACGGAGGGCGCCGTCCACGATCGTCTTCTCCGCCTTGCGGCGCAGCAGCCCGATCATGGGCAGGGAGGTGTCGACGGCCAGGGTGTAGGTGACGTCCGTACGCCCGCTCCCGCCGGCCAGGACGTACGAGCCGTCCATGGCGGTCAGGCGGCCGCCGCGCACGAGGCGCCAGGAGACCCGGGCCGGGGTCCAGTCGTAGGCGAGCACGTAGGTGTCGGAGAACAGCGGGTGCGCGAGCACCATCTCCACCTCGTCCGCGCGCCCGGCGTCCTCGCTGAGGACGGTGGCCCGCTCCAGGGAGTCGACCCAGGCGGGGTACGCGGCGAAGTCGGCGATCACCGCCATGACCTCGTCGGGCTCGGCGTCGATGACGACGCTGGAGCTCGTCTGGCCTGGCACGGGCCTCAGGGTACGGGATCGGGGCCGATGCGGAGCGCGGTGCGGAGCGTCGTCCGGGCCCGGTCCGCCCCGAAGCGTTCCTGCACCAGGCGCCGCCCCCGCTCCCCCGTCGCCGCCGCGGCCGCGGGGTCGTCCAGCAGCTCGAGCAGCGCCCGGGTCCAGGCCGTCGGGTCGTCCGTCGGGAGCACCCGCCCGGTGACGCCGTCGAGCACCGTCTCCGGCGCGCCGCCGGAGTCGCCGACGAGGACGGGCAGGCCGCAGGCGGCCGCCTCCAGCGCGGCCAGGCCGAGACCCTCGGGGTTGAGCCCGGCCCAGCGCGTGCGGACGGGCAGGGCGAAGACGTGCGCCGCCCGGAGCCGGTCGGCCACGGCCGGGGCCGGCAGCGCGCCGGTGAAGGTCACCGAGCCCGCGACGCCGAGCCGGTCCGCGAGGGTGCGCAGAGCACCCGCCTGCGGCCCGTCCCCGACCACGACCAGGCGCGGGGCGCGGGCGGGGCCGAGGGCCTCGACCACGCCCGGCCAGGCGCGGAGCAGGACGTCGAAGCCCTTCTGGACGACGAGCCGCCCCACCGCCACCACGATGGGCGTGGCGGCCGCCGGACCGGCACCGGTCCCCGGGCGGAAGACGGGGTCGACCAGCGGCGGGAGCCGCAGCAGCCGCGCGCGGGCGGCCGGTCGCAGGGCCGGCGCGATCCGGCCGGCGGTGTAGTCGGAGATCGTCGTCAGGTGGTCGCACGCGTCGCCGACCCGGCGCAGCGCGGTGCGGGCGCCGGGCAGCGTCGCCCACCACACCTCGTGGCCGTGGGTGAGGGCGACGACGGCCTCGGCCCCGGCCCGGCGCAGGCCCGGGGCCAGCAGCCCCAGGGGCATCGCGGCGCCGACGAGCACGCGGCTGGCGCCGTGCTCGCGCAGCAGGTCGGCCGCCCGGGCGGCGACCCGGGGCGTGGGCTGGAGCAGGCTGCCGTCGCGGACCACGGGGTAGGCCCGGGCGGCGTCGGTGGCGGCCGCACCCGGCGGGCCGGACGTGTAGACCACGACGTCGTCGTCGAGGAGGCGGCAGGCCTGGGCCACGAAGGACTCGATGCCGCCGATCCGGGGCGGGAAGTCGTTGGTCACGACGAGCGTGGTGGGCACCGGGCCTCAGCCCCCGCCGTCGGCGGTCGCGCGGCGGAGCGCGTCGCGCCACCAGCCCACGAGGGTGCTCTCGTCGACCCCGAGCGCCGACCGGGCGGCGTCGTCGACCGGGCTCCCGGTGTCCAGAGCCGCGTAGAAGCGGCCGAGGTCGTCCTCGCCCCGGCGGTCCACGACCGTCTCGCAGAGCAGCCAGGCCTGCGCGTACGCCGCTCCCACGTCCGCACCGCCCGTGGCGAAGGCCGCGTCGTCGGGCAGCGCGGTGGGCGCTCCCCCGGTGCGCAGCGCGGCGAGGTCGGCACCCCGCTGGCCGGGGTGGGCCGCCAGCGCGACGTGCTCGGCCAGCCCCTCGACCGCCCAGAGCGGGGCGGGCGAGGCGGCCGAACGGGTGGCGACGTGGACGGTCTCGTGCACGAGCGTCGCCCCGAGCGCGTCGTCCGGCTGCGCGGCCGTCGCGGGGTTGACCACGACCCGGACGGCCGCGTCCGTCGTCGGGCCCTCCGGTCGGGTGACCGCGGCGGTGGTGGCGTACGTGGTGGGGGCGGCGCCGAGGACGCGGGCGAGGTCGGCGCCGCTGCCCGGCACCTCGACGACCAGGTGCCCGTCCCACCGTCCGCGGAGCGGCTCGGGCAGGTGGGTGCGGGCGTCGGCGGCGGCGCGCACGGCCAGGTCGAGCCAGCGCGTGGCGTCCTGGCCCGTTCCCGCGAGGACGGTCACGTCTCCCCGGGTCGCACGGACGGTGGGCGCGAGCCACAACAGCGGGACGGGGTCGGGCTCAGCGCCCGCGTCGGACCCGCCGTCGGTCCCGCCCTGGGGGCCGTCGTCGGTCCCGGCCAGCCGGGGACCGGTGGTTCCGGGGACGAGGGTCAGCCAGACGGTGGAGGTCGCGTCGGCCCGCTCCCCCGGCAGCCGCCAGTCGAGCCGCGCCTGCACCGCCCGGGCGTCGGGCCCGAGCACGGCACGACGGGCCGCCGGGAGCTCCTGCTCGACGCCGGTCAGGCGGAGCCGGAGCCGGGCGGGCGCCACGGCGCGGAGGTTGTCGAAGAGGAGGGACAGCCGGGTGGCTGACGTCGGGTCGACGGCGGCGACGCCCGTGTCCCAGTCAGCTCGTGATCCCGTCAGCGCAGCCGTGACCAGGCGGTCGACCGCCATCTGCGCGTCGACCGCGTCCATCGTGCCGACGGACGGAGGGGTGGCCGTGACGGCCGGCTCCGACCTCGGGCCGGTGCAGGCCTGGAGCCCGAGCGGGACCAGGAGGAGCAGGAGCCCGGCGACGGAGCGCCGGGCGCGCAGCGGGAGGGTCAGGCGGGGCGACGGGCGCCGGCGAACGGCATCGTCGAGAGCTTGGCGTACTTGACGGTCGAGCCCGGACGCGGCGCGTGAATGATCATGCCGTCGCCGACGTACAGCGCGACGTGGCTGATGCCGCTGTAGAAGAAGACGAGGTCGCCCGGCTGCAGCTCGTCGCGAGAGACCGCGCGGCCGTCACGGAACTGGGCCTGCGAGGTGCGGTCGAGGCTGACGCCGGCCGCCTTCCACGCGCCGAGGGTCAGACCGGAGCAGTCGTACGCGCCCGGGCCGGTGGCACCGAAGCGGTAGGGCTTGCCGAGCTGCTTGCGGGCCCAGGCGAGTGCCGTCTGACCCTTGCTGCCGTCGTTCGCGGCCGGGTCGGTGGTCTCGGGGGTGGTGCCCAGCGCGCTCTCGGCGAGCGTCTTGGCGTCCTCGGTCTGCTTCTGGTCCTGGGCGGCGAGCGCCTGCTGCTGCTCGGTCGTCAGCTTGTCCAGGACCGCCTTGGCCTCGGTGAGCTTCTTGTCCGAGCCGGCCTTGAGGCCGGCGAGGTCGGACTCCTTCTTCTCCAGGGCGACGAGGTCGGTCTGGCGCGACTTCTGCAGGTCGGAGAGGCTGGCGCGCTGCTGCTGGAAGTCCTGCAGCACCTTGTTCTGGTTGGCGCCGACCTTCTCGATCGTCGACACCTGGGAGAGGAAGCCCTCGGTGTCGGAGTCGAGCAGGAGCTGGGCGGCCGTGTCGACGTTCCGGTCCTGGAACTGCGCGAGGGCGGCCTGGCCGACCTGCTTGCGCAGCGCGTCGACCTTCTGGGCCTGCGTCTGGGCGTCCTGCTGCTTGAGGGCGAGGTCGGCCTTGGAGGCGTCGACCTGCTGCTTGACCGCGAGGTAGTCCTGGTCGAGCGCCTCGGCGTCCACCTGGAGCTGCTCGATCTGGGCCTTCGCCTCGGCGATGGTCACGGCCGGGTCCGCGGAAGCGGTCGACGCGGGGCCGACGAACATCGCAGCGCCGAGCGCCAGGCTCGTGAGCCCGAGCGCCAGCCCTCGGCTGGCACCTCTGGTCTCGCGGAGGCGTGGGAACACGCGGTCTAACCCCTTCGTCTGACTGCATCCGGTCCCGTCTGCGCGCACGCCGACGGTCCGGAACGGTCCTGTGCCCAGGATGCGTCCTGGCCCCGATCTACCAGTGTGCCCGACCTTCACGGAGGGCGCCCCTGGAGCGAGGGAATTCACAGCGTTGCCGAAGCGTGATCGACACCCTTGTCATCGGGTTCGTCAACCGTTCAAGTGCATCGGCTCGCTCAGGTTAGATCACGGTTTGGTCACTGGCAAACCCCGCCTAACCTTCCGAGCCCGTCACGTAACCGGTAAAAATGTCCCGGTCGTCCAGCCCCTCCCAGTCCGCCGGGGCCGGCGAGGCCACGCTCCGGACCGGCCGGGCGGTCGGGACGAGGCGCAACGGAGGCACCAGCCCCGACCCGGCGAGCGCCGACAGCGCCTGCTGCTCGTCGCCGTCGAGGTCGACCCGGGGGCCCGGGATCCCGAGCAGCACGGTGACGACGCAGTCCGTGCAGGCCGGCCCCCGTGCCGAGCAGGAGTCGCAGTCGACGTGCAGGGTGCTCCGCTGGCTCATCGTGGTCTCTCCCCTGGTCGAGCCGGTCTCGCCGGCTGCTGTCGCGGTGCTCTGGTCGGCGTGGCCGGTGACGTCCCCTCACGTCACCGGCCCGCCTTCGCACACTCTGACCACGCCCACTGACACTCCTGGGAGACTCGGCGCATGAGCAGCACCGAGGCGGACCGGCCGGCACCCGACGCGGGAGCGCCGGAGGGTCCGCGCGAGACGTACTCGCACGGTCACCACGCCTCGGTCCTCGCGGCGCACGGCCGGCGCACGGCCGCGACCTCGGCGGCCTACCTGCTGCCGCACCTGCGTCCCGACCACGTCCTGCTGGACGTCGGCGCGGGGCCCGGGACCATCACGGTCGACCTCGCCGCGCACGTGGCGCGCGTCGACGGCCTCGACCCCGCCCCCGCCGCCGTGGCCGCCGCGCAGGAGCTGGTCGCGAGCCGCGGCGTCGACAACGTGCGGATCGCGACGGGCGACGTCTACGCGCTCGACGCCGCCGACGACACGTACGACGTCGTGCACGCCCACCAGGTCCTCCAGCACCTGGCCGACCCCGTCGCCGCGCTGCGCGAGATGCGCCGGGTGTGCCGCCCCGGCGGTCTCGTGGCGGTGCGCGACGCCGACTACGCGACCATGACCTGGTTCCCGCAGAGCGAGGAGCTGACGCGCTGGCTGGCCCTCTACGAGGCGATCGCCCGCGCCAACGGCGGCGAGCCCGACGCGGGCCGGCGGCTCAAGTCCTGGGCGCTGGAGGCGGGCTTCGACGACGTCACCGCGACCGGCTCGGTCTGGTGCTACGCCTCCGACGAGGACCTCGCCTGGTGGACGGGGACCTGGGCGGAGCGCCTGACCGCGTCCTCCTTCGCCACCTCGGCGCTCGCGCACGGCCTCGCCGACCGCGACGAGCTGGGCCGCCTGGCCGAGGGCTGGCTGGCCTTCGGCCAGGACCCGCGCGCCTGGTTCCTGGTGCCGCACGGCGAGGTCCTCGCGGTCGCCTGAGCCGGGTCCCGGCCACGACGTCGGCCGACTTCTCGTGAGCGTCGGCAAGCGGAAGGGCCGGGCGGAGTCTGGACGACTGAGAGAGCACGTCGCGTCGCCCTCTTGACCAGCGCGCGACCGCCGCGGCGTGCGAACGCGGGAGGAAGACCCCGCCGTAGGCCCTGCAGCGGGCGCGAACGAGACGACACCAGACACGCCTCTCGAACAGGTGTGCGAGCAGTTTGTCGGTGGCGGCCCGTACGGTCTCGCGCCATGACCCCCTCGGCTGCGCAGGCGAGCTTCGACGACCTCGGCACCCCGCTGTCGGACCTCACCTACTGCGTGGTCGACCTGGAGACGACCGGCGGCGCGGAGACCGACCGGATCACCGAGATCGGCGCGGTCAAGGTGCGCGCCGGCGAGGTGCTCGGCGAGTTCCAGACGCTGGTGAACCCGCGCACGCACGTGCCGCCGCTCATCGCGGTGCTCACCGGCATCACGAACTCGATGGTCGCCGGCGCCCCCACGCTGCGCGAGGTGCTGCCGGCCTTCCTCGCCTTCGCCCAGGGGACGGTGGTCGTCGCGCACAACGCGCCCTTCGACACCGGCTTCCTCCGCCGGGCCTGCGAGGCGCTCGGCTACCCGTACCCGCGCTGGCCCGTCCTCGACACGGCCACGCTGGCGCGGGTCATCCTGCTGCGCGACGAGGTGCCCAACTGCAAGCTCGGGACGCTCGCCCGCCACTTCCGCACCACCGTCACGCCCAACCACCGCGCGCTCACGGACGCCCAGGCCACCGTCGACGTGCTGCACGGCCTGATGGAGCGGGTCGGCAACCTCGGCGTCCACACCCTCGAGGACCTGCAGGAGTTCAGCCGGCAGGTGTCCCCGCAGCGACGCTCGAAGCGCACCTGGGCGGCCGGCCTGCCCGAGACGGCGGGGGTCTACCTGTTCGTCGCCGAGCAGGAGGCGAGCCCCGGGACGGCCGGCGGCGAGGCCCAGCGGCACGTCCTCTACGTGGGCAAGTCCAAGAACCTGCGGGCCCGGGTGCGCACCTACTTCACGGCCGCCGAGAAGCGCCGGCGGATGGACGAGATGGTCCGGCTGGCCACCGGCGTCGAGACGATCCCGTGCCAGACCCAGCTCGAGGCGGACGTGCTGGAGCTGCGGCTGATCGCCGCCCACGCCCCGCGCTACAACCGCCGGTCCAAGTTCCCCGACCGCCTGTCGTGGGTCAAGATCACGACCGAGACGTTCCCCCGGCTCTCCATCGTCACCGGGGTGCGCGACGACGGCGCGTCGTACTTCGGGCCCTTCCAGCGTCGGCAGGCGGCCGAGGACGTCGTGCTCGCGATCTACGACGGCTTCCCGCTGCGGCAGTGCACGGCGCGGCTGAGCGCGACGAAGCCGGTGGCCGCGTGCGCGCTGGCCGGCATGGGCCGCTGCTGCGCACCGTGCGACGGCTCCGTCGGGCCCGAGGAGTACTCGGCCCTGGTCGAGCGCGTCCGGGCCGCCCTGTGCAGCGACGCCCGCCCGGCCGTGGCGGCGGTCTCGGCGCGGCTGAGCCGCCTGGTGGGCGAGCGGCGCTACGAGGAGGCCGAGACGATCCGGCGGCGGCTCGAGACGCTCGGCCGGACCGCCCGGCGCTTCCACCGGGTCTCGAGCCTGGCCGCCTGCCCGGAGATCGTCGCCGCCCGGCGCGAGGGCGCCGGCTGGGACATCCACGTGATCCGCTACGGCCGCCTCGCCAGCACCGGCGTGGCCGGCCCGCACGACGTCCCCCAGGCGGTCGCGCGCGACACCGTGGCGACCGCCGAGACCGTGCGCCCGGCCCCGCACCCGCTGCCGGCGGCGGGGATCGAGGAGACCGAGCAGATCGCGGACTGGCTCGAGCAGCCCGGCGTACGGCTGATGCACATCGAGGGCGACTGGGCCTGGCCGCTGCACGCGGTGCTCGACCACGAGACCCTCGTCCAGCACGCGCTCGGCGGCGCGGCGGCGCCGCTGCCGGCCCTGGCCTCGGCGTAGGAGGACCGGTGGCCCGCCGGCACCGTCCGACGGTGCGCACCGAGGAGCCGGGAGGGAGCTGCCCCGCAGGGCGTCGGGCCGGACCCTCCCGACCCTAGGATGGCGACCGTGGTGACCGCGATCGTCTTCATCAACGCCGAGGTGGCGCGCATCGGCGAGGTGGCGGAGGCCGTCGCCGCCCTGCCCGGGGTCTCGGAGGTCTACTCCGTCACCGGCGCGCTCGACCTGGTCGCGATCGTCCGGGTCGCCGACCACGAGCAGGTCGCGGGCGTGGTCGCCGACCGCCTGAACAAGGTGCCCGGCATCCTGCGCACGGAGACCCACATCGCGTTCCGCGCCTACTCGGCGCACGACCTCGAGGCGGCCTTCTCCCTCGGTGGCGACTGACCGCGTGACGGACCACTCCCCCGTCCCGGGTCAGGCACCCGAGCAGGTCGAGGACCCCGCCCCGGGCGCCGAGCCCCTCACGGCCGACCTGTCCACCGGTCGGCCGCGGGTCCCGACCCGGGCGCTGGTCGTGACCGCGCTGGTCCTCGTCGCGCTGCTCGTGGCCAGCACGGTCGTCGCCCTCGTCCTGCTGCACCAGCCCCGGCTGACGCCGGTGCCGGTGCCCTCGGTGTCCGCGATCGCCTGACCGCCCGGGGGCGGACCTTCTGACCCCGAGGGGTCAGAAGGACACGAAGGTCGGCAGCGCGACCGCCACCACGCAGGCCACGACGACGGCCAGCAGACCCACCACCTGGACCGGCGTGCGGTTGGCACGCGGCGCGTACGCGAGCACGACGCCCGCCAGCGCGCCGACGAGGATGCCGCCGATCATCGTGAGCCAGCCGTAGCTGGCGAAGCCGACCACCAGGCTGTAGAGCACGAGGATCACGAAGAGGCCGATGTCGCCCCGCACGTCCTCGCCGCTCTTGCGCTTGCCGATGGCGTTCGCCGCCAGCAGGCCGACGACGGCCGAGGCCGCGCCGAGCGTGAAGCCGTTGGCGGGCCCCAGCAGGTAGAACAGCGTCGACCCGCCGAGGGTGGCCGCGAAGTAGATCGCCAGGAACCGCGCCGGCCCCACCTCGGACTCGATGGCACGGCCGGCGAGCCACAGCACCAGCAGGTTCATCACCAGGCCGAGCAGCCCGCCCGAGACGAGCCCGCTCGTCAGGAGCCTCCACAGCTCACCGCTCGCCACACCCGGGTTGTACATGAGCAGCCACGGCAGGACGAGCCCGCGGGTGACCAGGTTCGTCACGTAGACGACGGCCAGGGCGACCATCACGCCCTTGGTCGCGACCCCGGCACCCGCGTTGGCCCGGGCGCCGAAGCGGGTGCGCGGCTCGCGCACACCCGCCCGGCCGAGCCCGACGCAGCGCGGGCACTGGAACCCGACGGACGCCGGGTTCATGCACTCCCCGCAGATCGAACGGCCGCACCGCTGGCAGGCGATGCCGGTCTGCCGGTCCGGGTGCCGGTAGCAGGCGGCGAAGCCCGGGGCCGCGAAGTCCGGCCCCGTCGGCTCGGCGCTCATCGGCTCGTCGGGTGGAGCATCAGGAGGTGGCGTCCGCCGAGCCGAGGGTCACGGACTCGATGACGACGGGCTCGACGGGACGGTCGCCCCGGCCGGTCCGCACGTTGGCGATCTCGTCGACGACCGCGCGGCTCTGGGCGTCGGCGACCTCGCCGAAGATCGAGTGCTTGCGGTTCAGGTGCGGCGTGTTCGTCACGGTGATGAAGAACTGCGAGCCGTTGGTTCCGGGCCCCGCGTTGGCCATCGCCAGCAGGTAGGGCCGGTTGAAGGAGAGGTCCGTGTGGAACTCGTCGGCGAAGGTGTAGCCCGGGCCGCCGGTGCCGGTGCCCAGACGGTCGCCGGTCTGGATCATGAAGCCGTCGATGACGCGGTGGAAGATGACGCCGTCGTAGAACGGGCCGGTGGTGCGCTCACCCGTCTGCGGGTCCTGGTACTCCTGCGTGCCGCCGGCCAGGCCGACGAAGTTCGCCACCGTCTTCGGCGCCTGGTCCGCGAAGAGGTTCAGCACGATGTCGCCGTGGTTGGTGTGCAGGGTTGCCGTTTGCTGGGCCACGAGAAGGGGCACCTTTCTGATGAGGGTCCGGGCTGCCCGGACGCCGGTCACGACCGGCGAGAACCTCGTGAGGTCCGCGCGGCTGGCCTTCCATCTTGGCAGACCGACCCAACGCAGCCCGTCTCTCGGGCCTGACCAGGCCGGACGCTACGGTTGGACAGGCGGCTGGTGGACACCGGTCACCGTCTGGAGGAGACAGAAGTGAACAAGACCCCTGACCCCGGCGAGGTCGTGCGCGACAAGGTCATCCCCGCCGCCGAAGAGCTCGTCGCCGCGTTCGCCGAGCGCGTCGGACCGCTCGCCAAGGAAGCCGTCGACCAGGTCACGCCGGTCGCCCAGGCCGCGGCCGAGAAGACGGTCGCGCTGGCGCACGCGGCCGCCGAGAAGGTCGCCCCCCTCACCCACCAGGCGGTGGACGCGGTCACGCCGTTCGCGCAGCAGACGCGCGACGCCGTGGCGCCCTACGCGCAGCAGGCCGCCGACGCCGTGAGCCCGTACGCCTCCCAGGCCGCCGAGCGCGTGGCGCCGCTGGCCCAGCAGGCGGCCGGGGCGGTCGCGCCGTACGCGACGCTGCTGGTCGAGCAGGGCCGCAAGTCCGGGCTCGACCTCGCCGACCGGCTCGAGCCGGCGCTCGGTGCCGCCAGGGACGCCTTCGACGGCGCCCGGGAGCGGGTCACCAGCGACGTCCTCCCGGCCGTCGGTGCCGCCGCCACGACGGCGGCCGCCTCCGCCGCCCCGCTGGTCGCGGCCGCGACCGAGCGCGGCAAGGCCCTCGTGCAGAGCACCCGGAGCCAGCCCGTGGTCGTCGCCCCGCCGAAGAAGAAGCGAGGCTGGCTGACCACCCTCGCCGTGGTGGCCGCGGCCGCCGGCGCCACGTACGTCGTCGTGCGCCGCCTCGTCGGCGACAAGGGTTCGCAGTGGCAGGCCGCCCGTCCGAGCACGCCGTACGAGCCGCCGGTGAGCGCCGAGGCCGGGGTCGCCACCCCGACGCCGGAGACCGCTCCCCCGACGGCCGGCGGCGAGGAGGTCGTGGCGAGCACGACCTCGCTCTACGGCACGGCCGGCACGGGCGAGGGTTCTCAGAGCCCGGTGGAGGACACCGACGCGTCCGCCGTCGCGGCACGCAACGAGACGATCGACGAGGTGGCCGACGTGGACGAGGGAGCCGACTCCGCACCGGCGGCCGGGCAGACGTCCGGGACCTACGGCGAGGGCTCCGCGACCGACGCGTCGACGGCGTCCTCGGGCACGTCCGGCTCGTCCGAGGGCACCTTCGGCGACGCCGACGGCGCGTCGCCCCTGGGCGACGACCGCGTCGAGGAGCAGGTGCAGGTGGCCGAGGAGCGCGTCTACGAGGAGCCCGAGGCCGCGGTGTGGGCCGAGGAGGACACGAAGATGGGCGGCGGGCCGGCGGAGCACCCCGAGCGCTACGACCTGCCGGGTGTTTACGTCGGCGTCGAGCCGCCCCCCGGCTACACCATCAAGGGCAACGAGCGCTCGATGAAGTACCACACCGTCGACTCGAACAGCTACGGCCGCACGATCGCCCAGGTCTGGTTCGACTCGGAGGACGCGGCCGAGAAGGCCGGCTTCACCCGCGCGCAGCACTGAGCGGACGGAGCACCGGGCCGCAGCGAGACGACAGCGGTCCAGCAGCACAGCAGCACGCCGACGGGCGGTCCGGGTCCTCCGGGCCGCCCGTCGGCGTCTCCGGTCCCGGGCACGGACAACACCCGCGCCCGAGCGACAACACCTCCCGTGTCACATCCAGCCCCGTGCGGAGGCCTTCTCCTACGAGGGCCCCCGCCGGGGGCCCCGGACGGGGACGGGGACGTCATGACGGTGCAGGCGGAGGCAGGGTCCGGTCGGGCGGGCCTGGAGGGGACGGAGGCGGACCGGGCGGCAGCGACCGGGGAGCACGCGGAGGCGGACCGGTGGTGGGTCGACGCCCGCCCGTTCCGGGCGCACCTGCAGCACCTCATGGGCGTCGGCCGGCTGGACGTGCCCGAGGTGGCCGTCGTCCTCGGCCTCTCGACCCGGGCGGTCCGGCACCTGCTCGAGGGTCGGTCGGGCCGGGTGCCGCGCCGGATCAGCCCGCCGACCGCCCGCCGCCTGCTGCTGGTCCGGGTCGACGACGTGCGCGAGCTCCGGTGGCGAGTCGCCCCGGCCGCCCCGGCCCGCACCTCCCTGGACCTCCTGCGCGCCGAGGGCTGGTCCATCGCCGACGTGGCCTTCGCCGTCGGCTCCGCCCTGGACGAGCTCGTCGCCCTCGACGACGCGACCCACTGCAACCGGCTGCTCGCCGTCCGGCTCGTGGGGCTGGCCCGGCGACTGCCCGGCACCCGGGACGACCAGGACCTCGACGAGGTCGCGGCGGCGGCGTGACGGGGACGCGTCCGTACGATCGGCCCGGTGCCGACCCTGTCCCCCTGGCCCGCGCCGGGGCTGCCGGCCGTGGTGCTCGTGGTGCTGGCGACGGCGCTCCCGGTGCTGCTGGGCGCACGCGCGGTGCTGGTCCGCCTGCCCGAGCCGGCGGAGCCCGACGGCAAGCCGCCCTACGCGACGCTCGCGACGCCGCGCTTCGTCGGGACCTGCAGCGCGCTCGCGGCCCTGGCCGGGCTCCTGGTCGCGCTGACCCTGCCGCCCGCGGTGTGGCCGCTCTGGTGGGTCCTCGCCGGGCCCGCTCTGGTCCTCGTCGCCGTGGACGCCCGGACCACCTGGCTGCCGCTCCGGCTGACCCACGTCGTGTGGGCGGCCGCCGTCGGAGCGGCCGCGCTGTCGACCGTCCTCGGCGGGGTCGAGGTGCTGGTCCGCGTCGGCGTGGGGGCGGCCGCGGCCGCCCTGCTCTACCTCGGGCTCTGGCGGCTCTCGCGCGGCGGGCTGGGGTTCGGTGACGTGCGGCTCGCCCCGGTCCTCGGTGCGGCGGGTGCGGCCGTCGGCTGGTCGACCCTCGTCGCGACCCTGCTCCTCGGCAGCCTGGCGGGAGCGGTGGTCGGGGCGGTCCTCACGCTGCGCGGGCGCCCCGGTGCCTTCGCGTACGCGCCTTCGATGCTGGCGGGCGCGTTCCTGGCCTGCGCGCTGCGGGCGTTCAGCGGGTGAGGGCGCCGACCGCGTCGCTCGCGGCCGGGCCGCGGGCCGGCAGCACCACGAGCAGCGCCTCGGCGTAGGCGTCGCTGGCGTCGGGCCGCGGCTCGGTGTGGAAGGCGCCGTCCGGGCCGGCGCCGCTGACCACGAAGCCGTCGCCCAGCCGGTCGAGGGAGACGAAGGCGTCACCGAGCAGCGTCCGCAGCTGCTCCTCGCGCGGCAGCCACACGACGGCGTCGGACTCGACGGAGTCGAGGGCCCACTCGACGGTCCCGTTGAAGTGGAAGCGGGACTCGCCGTTCTTCACGATCAGCTCGACGACCATGTCCGCGATGCTGAAGACCGACTCCGAGATCTCGGGCCGCGGGATGAAGAACTGGTCACCGTTGGCGGGAGTCCAGTCCAGGACGGGGGCGAGCCGGCTCGCGAGGTCGCGTGAGATCACCCGACCAGCGTACGGACCCCGCCACCCGGTGCCAGGGCGGAGCGGCACGGGCTGCCGGGGGTGGGTCAGCCCCCGGTACGGCGGACCGCGCGGGTCGCCGCCACCCAGGCGTCAAGGGTCCGGGCGGAAGCACCGCTGTCGACGGCCTCGCGGGCCACCTCCAGCTGGGCGGCGAGCTGCGCGGTGAGCCCGGCCGCGTCGGGGCCCTCGTGGGCGACCAGCGCGGCGGCGGCGTTCAGCAGGACGACGTCGCGCACCGGCCCGGTCTCCCCCGCCAGGACGGCACGGACGACGTCGGCGTTGTGCTGCGGGTCCCCGCCCACGAGGTCGTCGGGCTCGGCCCGGGCGATGCCCACGTCCAGCGGGTCGAAGGTCGTCCGCACGACGGTGCCGTCGCGGTGGACCCAGACGGTCGAGGGGCAGGTGGTGGTGAGCTCGTCGAGCCCGTCCCCGCCGTGGACGACGAGGCCCTGGTTGCCGCGACGGGCGAGCACGCCGGCCACGAGCTCGGCCACCCGTGCGTCGGCCACGCCCACCGCCTGGGCGGCGGGTTGCGCGGGGTTGGCCAGGGGGCCGAGGAAGTTGAAGACGGTGGCGACGCCGAGCTCGCGGCGCACGAGGCCCGCGTGCCGCAGCGCCGGGTGGTAGAGCGGGGCGAAGAGGAAGGCGATCCCGGCCTCGTCGACGACGCGCTGCTGGTCCTCGGGGACGACGTCGAGGACGACCCCGAGGGCCTCGAGCACGTCCGCGGCCCCGCTGGCCGAGGATGCCGCGCGGTTGCCGTGCTTGACCACGCGCGCCCCGGCGCCGGCGGCGACGATCGCGGCCATCGTCGAGATGTTGACCGTGTTGGCCCGGTCGCCGCCCGAGCCGACGACGTCGACCGCGTGGCCGCCGATCTCGAGGGGGGTCGCGAAGTCGAGCATCGTCTCGGCCAGGCCGGAGATCTCGTCGACCGTCTCGCCCTTGGTCCGCAGCGCCATCACGAAGCCGGCGATCTGCGCGGGGGTGGCGGAGCCGCCGAGGATCTGGCGCATCGCCCAGGCCGTCGTGGCCCGGTCCGCGTCGCGGCGCGCCACGAGGCCGCTCAGCACGGACGGCCAGGTCGGCTCCGCGCCGGGTCCGGGGGTCGCGCCGCTCACACGCGTCCGGCGGCGCTGGCCGCGTCGCGCAGCAGCTGCGCGACCACCGCCGGCAGCCGCACGGGGTCCACGGGATGGCCCACCACGCCGTCGGCGCGGGACCAGGTCGCGAGCCAGGCGTCGTCGGGCCGGCCCGTCAGCACCAGCAGCGGCGGGCAGCGGCGGACCTCGTCCTTCAGCTGGCGGCACAGGCCCATGCCGCCCGGGACGGCCTCGCCGTCGAGGATCGCGAGGTCGATGCCCCCGCGGTCCATCGCCGTGAGCACCGCGGGCTGGGTGGCGACCTCCTCCACCCGGACAGGCGGGAGGTCGCGGGCGACGCGGCGCCCGAGGGCCAGCCGCACGTCCTCCCGGGTGCGCCGGTTGGACGAATAGAGCAGCACGGTCAGGGCGCCGGGCGCGTCTGGTCCGGGATGGCTGCTCATGTCGACGTCTCCTGCGCGCTCGCCTGCCTGGGTCGGCCCGCCGACCGCGCGGACCGCGAGCAGCCTAGTGGTCGGCCCGGGCGTCCGGCCGACGCCATGCTGCGCCGCGCCCGACCGTGCCCCTTGCGGCATCTGTGGACATAATGACTCCGTGGCCATGCACACGCACAGCGTCACCGGCTCCATGACGAAGCCGGAGAGCGCGCTGCACCCGATCCCTCAGTCCCGCCTCTACGGCAGGGCCGGGAGACCCGACGCCGTGGCGGTGGGCACCATCATCTGGCTGGCGTCGGAGCTGATGTTCTTCGCCGCCCTCTTCGCCGCCTACTTCACGATCCGCAACGTGACCTTCGCCCAGGCGGCGCAGGCCAACGTGCCGGCGCTGTGGGACACCTCGACCGCGATGCTCAACATCCCGTTCGCCATCGCGAACACCGCGGTCCTGGTGTCGAGCTCGTTCACCTGCCAGATGGGCGTCTTCGCCGCCGAGCGCGGCCAGGTCGGCCGCACCGGCTCCCGGCTGAACGTCGGCGGCTGGGGCCTGCGCGAGTGGTACTACCTGACGTTCGGCCTCGGCGCCTTCTTCATCGCCGGGCAGACCTTCGAGTACGCCACGCTCTTCCACGAGAACCTGACGATCTCGACGAACGCGTACGGCTCGGTCTTCTTCCTGGCCACCGGCTTCCACGGCCTGCACGTGACCGGCGGGCTGATCGCCTTCCTGTTCGTCCTGGGCCGCACGTTCCTGGCCCGCACCTTCACGCACGAGCAGGCCGTCACCGCGGTCGTCGTCTCGTACTACTGGCACTTCGTCGACATCGTCTGGATCGCGCTCTTCGGCGTGATCTACCTGCTGCGCTGACGTCGTCCCCCGGCCGCCCCACGGGGACGGCCGACCTGCGCCGACGGTGACGCAAGCGACACACCACGTGTCGCATCCGTCGTCGGGCAGACAACTGAATCCTTGGATGAACGACGGAGGGGTAGAAACAGTGGCATTCCTGGCGGCACGACGGCGGCACCCGGCGACACGGGCTCTGCTCCTGCTGCTCGCGCTGTTCGTCATGGGGATCCTGTCGATGCTGTTCGCCCCCGGGCAGCAGTCGTCGGCCGACACCGGGACGAGCCAGCAGGTCGAGCAGGGCAAGGCGCTGTTCGCCGTCCAGTGCTCCTCCTGCCACGGCCTGAACGGCGAGGGCCAGGTCACCAGCACCATCCAGGGCCCGCCCCTGGCCGGCGTCGGCGCCGCCTCCGTCGAGTTCCAGGTGGGCACCGGCCGCATGCCGATGTCGCAGGGTCAGGTGGCGCAGGCGCCCGTGCACCCGGTCCGCTTCAGCGAGTCCGAGATCGCGGCCCTGGCCGCGTACGTCGCGACCCTCGGCCCGGGCCCGGCGATTCCCGCTCCGGAGCAGTACGACACGGCCGGCGTCAGCCAGGAGGACATCGCCCGCGGCGGCGAGCTCTTCCGCACCAACTGCTCGGCCTGCCACAACTTCGAGGGTGCGGGCGGCGCGCTGCCCGGCGGCAAGTACGCCCCCTCGCTGATGGACACCGAGAACATCCACATCTACGAGGCCATGGTGACCGGCCCGCAGCAGATGCCGGTCTTCAACGACGACGTCCTCCGCCCGGAGGACAAGAAGGCGATCATCGCCTACCTCAACGACCTGCACTCCCGCCCCAACCAGGGCGGCCTCGACCTCGGCGGGCTCGGCCCGGTGAGCGAGGGCCTGTGGGCCTGGATCATCGGCATCGGTGGTCTGATCGTCTTCGCGGTCTGGATCGCGTCCAAGGGAGTCAAGGCGAAGTGACCGATCTCGAACGCAGCGCATCGGCCGGCGACGGCCACACCGACCTCGACGTCGCGCACCCGGAGTCGCAGTACCCGGTCGCCGACCCCGGCCACCCGGAGCACCTGCCCCGGCTGACCGACGTCGACGAGGCCGCGGCCGACCGGGCCACCCGGCAGGTGGCGACGATGTTCGCCCTCGTGCCGGTGCTGGCCATCGGCTTCGCGGTCGCGTACTTCGCGGTCCCGAAGACGGCGTACGTCGACTTCGGCTTCCTGCACGTCGACCTGCAGCACCTGCTGCTGGGCACGACCGCCGGGCTCGCCCTCCTCCTGATCGGCGTCGGCGCGGTCCAGTGGGCACGCCAGCTGATGGACGACCACGAGATGGTCGACTACCGGCACAGCGCCACCTCCGACCGGGACGACCGCGAGTACGTCGTCACGGAGCTGCAGAAGGGCACCGAGGAGTCGAAGATCACGCGCCGCAAGGTGCTGGGTCGCAGCCTCGTCGGCGCGCTCGCCGCGATGGGCATCCCGCTCATCGTCAGCTTCGCCGACCTCGGTCCCTGGCCCACCAAGAAGCGCCGGGCCGCCACGATCGAGACGACGATCTGGCACGAGGGCGTCCGGCTCGTCAACGACGTCACCTACGTGCCGATCAAGGCCTCCGACCTGGAGATCGGGCAGCTGGTCAACGGCCAGCCCGAGAACCTCAAGGAGCTCGAGGGCACGGAGTTCCAGCAGGCCAAGGCGAAGTCCTCGATCATCGTGGTCCGCATGGACCCCCGCACCATCCAGATCCCGGCCTCGCGCCAGGACTGGCAGGTCGGCGGGATCCTCTGCTACTCCAAGATCTGCACCCACGTCGGCTGCCCCATCAGCCTGTGGGAGCAGCAGACGCACCACCTGCTCTGCCCGTGCCACCAGTCGACCTTCGACCTCGGCAACTCGGGGCTGGTCATCTTCGGCCCGGCCGCGCGTGCGCTGCCGCAGCTGCCCATCACCGTGGACGCCGAGGGCTACCTCGTCGCACGCAGTGGTTTCACCGTCCCGGTCGGCCCGAGCTTCTTCGAGCGGGACTCGCGCAACGACTTCAAGGAAGGGGACAACTGATGGCTCGTCCAGCAGCCACAGTTTCCGACGCTCCGGCCGTCCAGGCGGCAACCCCCAAGCAGGAGCTGGGGCCGGTCTTCAAGCTGGCCGCCGGCCCGGCGGACTACCTCGACCAACGCCTCGGCGTGGCCAAGCTGAGCCGTCCCTTCATCCGCAAGGTGTTCCCCGACCACTGGTCGTTCCTGCTGGGTGAGGTCGCGCTCTACTCGTTCGTCGTCCTGCTGCTGACCGGGGTCTTCCTGACCATCTGGTACAAGCCGTCGATGGCCGAGGTCGAGTACGACGGCACCTACCAGCTGCTCCGCGGGCTCACCATGTCGCAGAGCTACGAGTCCTCGCTGCAGCTGTCCTTCGACATCCGCGGCGGCCTCCTGGTCCGGCAGATCCACCACTGGTCGGCGATGCTCTTCCTCGCCGCGATGCTGGCGCACATGCTCCGCGTGTTCTTCACGGGCGCGTTCCGCAAGCCGCGCGAGCTCAACTACCTGCTGGGCGTCGGCCTCATCCTGACCGGCCTCATCGAGGGCTTCGCGGGCTACTCGCTGCCCGACGACCTGCTGTCCGGCACGGGTCTCCGCTTCGTCGACGGCCTCATCCGGGCCATCCCGCTCATCGGGACCTGGGCCGAGTTCTTCGTCTTCGGCGGCGAGTTCCCCGGCGACATCATCGTGGCCCGCCTCTACATGGTCCACATCCTGCTGCTGCCGGCGATCATCCTGGGCCTGATCGCGGCCCACCTGGCGCTGGTCGTCTACCTCAAGCACACGCAGTTCCCCGGCCCGGGCCGGAACGAGACCAACGTCGTCGGCTACCCGATCTTCCCGGTCTACATGGCGAAGGCCGGTGGGTTCTTCTTCATCGTCTTCGGCGTGCTGGTCCTCATGGGCGGGCTGATGCAGATCAACCCGATCTGGACGTACGGGCCCTACAACCCGGCCGAGGTCACGGCGGGCTCGCAGCCCGACTGGTACATGGGCTTCGTCGAGGGCGCCATCCGGATCATGCCGAACTGGGAGTCCCACATCGGCGGCACGACCTGGTCGTGGAACGTCGCGATCCCGGGTCTCGGCGTCATGGGTCTGTTCTTCGGCCTGATGGCGGCCTACCCCTTCCTCGAGGCGTGGGTCACCAAGGACAAGGCCGAGCACCACATCCTCGAGCGTCCCCGCAACAACCCGACCCGCACCGGCCTCGGCGTCGCGGCGATGACGGCGTACGGCATGCTCTGGATCGGCGGTGGCAACGACCTCGTCGCGACCCAGTTCCACGTGTCGCTCAACGCGGTGACCTACATCCTGCGGGTGGCGGTCTTCGTGGCCCCGGTCCTGGCGTTCATGATCACCAAGCGCATCTGCATCGGGCTCCAGCGTTCCGACGAGGAGCGTCTGCTGCACGGGGCCGAGACGGGCATCATCGAGCGCGACCCGTCGGGTTCCTACTCCGAGCGGCACGCCCCGATCAGCCAGGGCGAGGCCTGGACGCTGACCCAGCACCGCCAGTACGCGGCGCTGATGCCGGCGGAGTCCGACCCCGACCTGACCGACGGTCAGCTGCAGCGCGAGAACCTCCGCCGTCGGGCGAGCCGGTTCTACTTCATCGACACGCTGCGCAAGCCGACGCGGGCCGAGCTCGAGGCGGCTCAGCACCACGGCGACGGGCACGACGGCCACGAGATCGAGTCCGGTCACAACGGGAACGGTCAGAACGGCAACGGCAACGGCCACAACGGGAACGGGAACGGCCACCACTCCATCGAGGCCGGCGAGAAGACTTCCGGAGCGGTTCCCAGCCAGTAGCACCGAGCACCACCGGCACCACGACGAAGCCCCGCCTCCCCTACCGGGAGGCGGGGCTTCGTCGTTCCCCGGCCGGCCGCCGCCGGAGCTCCACCCGCGCACCGGGCGGTGCCTGTGGGTTCCGTCACCCTGGGTAACGAACCGGCGGAGCGGGTCGTTGGCCGACACGGACGAGGACACGCAGGTGTCCGCCACGCCCGGACGAGACCACGGAGACATGAGCACCGACCAGCACGGCCGCACGCGCCCGCCCTCCCCCGACGAGGGGCCCGCCCAGCAGGAGAAGCCGAAGAGCCCTCTGTCGATCACCCAGGTGGTCGCCGGTGCCCTGGCCGCGATGACCGCGGCTGCCCTCGGCTCCCGCCTCAGCGTCGCCGGCACGGTGCTGGGAGCGGCGTTCGCGAGCATCGTCGCGGCCGTCGCGAGCGCCCTCTACTCCGCCTCCCTGCGACGGACGAGCAAGGGCGTCAGCGCGGTGCTGGTCCGGGTCCGCCCCACGTCCTCCGCCGCGGGCGCCCCCGGCGACGCCGGCCCGACCGCCGCCTCGGCCGACGCACGGCCCGACCTGGGCACGGGCACCCGTACGGACCTCGGTCCGGTGAGCGACGACGACCCCGACGCCGGGTCCGACTGGGTGCTCCCCGTCACCGCCGCGGAGGACGTCCCGCCGACCGCCACGGCGGACGCCCCGCGCAGGTTCGCCTGGAAGCCGGCGCTCGTCGGCGCCCTGCTGATGTTCGTCATCGCGGCCCTGGTGCTGACCGGCATCGAGCTGGCCACCGGTCGGGCCCTGTCGGGCGGCACGGGGACGACGGTCGGCCAGGTCGCCGACCCCGGCACCCGCCCGTCCCCCACCCCGACGGCGCGCACCACGCCGACGCCCACCGCCACCCCGACCCCGACGCGCAGCGCGGAGCCGAGCGCGACGCCGACGCCCACGCCGTCGAGCGAGCCGACGGCCGCGCCCAGCGCGACGCCGAGCGCGGCCCCGACGCCGAGCGCCACGCCGTCCGCGTCGACGCCCAGCGCCGCCCCGACCCCGTCCGGGTCGTCGTCCACCCCGTGACCAGGCGCGGCTCCGTTAAGATCATCTGACGGGCCTGTCGGTCCGCGGGGTGACGAGCTGGACCCGAGGGGGACGCACGGTGGCTGCCGGTCGGCGCGCCGTCACGCGTGACGACGTGGCCCGTCAGGCCGGCGTCAGCACCGCGGTCGTCAGCTACGTCGTGAACAACGGCCCCAAGCCCGTCGCGCCCAAGACCGCCGCCCGGGTGCGGGACGCCATCGAGCTCCTCGACTACCGCCCGAACCCGAGCGCGAAGGCCCTCCGCAAGGGGCGGACCGACATCATCGGCCTGGTGCTGGCCGACGCGGACAACCCCTTCTACACCGAGTACGCCTCCGCCATCGGCGCCGAGGCCTTCGACCGCGGCCGCGCCCTGATGATCGCGACGGCCCGGCACGACCTCGCCAACGAGACGCGGCTCGTCGACGACCTGCTCGGTCGCCAGGTCGACGGGATCATCGCGGCCAGCGTCTCGCACCGCCCCGAGGAGACGATGCTGCGCTCGTTCCGGCTCCCGCCGGTCGTGCTGCTGGACGCCTCCGCGCCGACCCCGGGCTTCGCCGGCGTCGGGCTGGACGGGGCGTCGGGGGCCCGCCTGGCCGTCGAGCACCTCGTCCGGGTGCACGGCCACCGGAGGATCGGCCTCGTGCTCGGCGAGACGAACCCGGAGCGCGAGGACAACCGGGAGACCGGGTGGCGCCGGGCGCTGCACGACGAGGGCCTGCCGGAGGGTCCGCTCGCCCGCGTGTCCTGGACGCGCGACGGCGGGTACGAGGCCGGCCGGCTCCTCCTGGACGACCCGGACCCGCCGACCGCCGTGTTCGCCTGCAGCGACCTGCTCGCCGTCGGGCTGCTGCGCGCCGGGCACGAGCGCGGGCTCGCGCTCCCCGGCGACCTCGCCGTGATCAGCTTCGACGGGACCAAGGAGGCCGAGTACTCCTGGCCGCCCCTCACCGTGGTGGCCCAGCCGATCGCCGAGATGGCCCGCGCGGCCGTCTCCCTGGCGCTGGACCCGGCCCGCCCGACCCCCTTCCACCAGTTCCCGGGGACGCTCGTCGTCCGTCGCTCCTGCGGCTGCCCGGTCGCCTGATGCCCCGCCGGCCGGCGCGCTCCCCCGCGGCGCCGGTCGTCGCCGCCCTCGTCGCCGGCTCGCTGGTGGTCGTCGGCGCGGAGGTCGGGGCGGCGTACGCGGTCCGGTCCGCCCTCGACCACCGCGCGTACGTGACCGAGCTACGGCTCGACGCGGCGCTGGAGACGTTCCGTCCGGTGGAGCGCCCCGGCCTCGCCTCGCCGGCGGACCCCGCGACCTTCGGCCCGGACCAGAACCCCCGGACCGACCCGGCCGCCTGCGCACCCCTCAGCGTGCTGACCACGACGAGCCCGGTGGACGGCCGCAGCTGGACCGGGGCGTCCGGGCGGCCGCTGCAGCCCGTCACGCTGCTCGTCGTCCGCTTCGACGACGCCGCCACCGCCCGCGCGGAGCTCGACCGCAAGCGGCTCGCGCTGCTCCGCTGCCGCCGGGTCGCCATCACCTTCCCGCCGTACGACGGCCCGCCCACGACCTACACGGTCGAGGACCGCCTGCGACCGACCACCGCCGCGGGCCCCGTGGTGCGGTGGAGCCTCGTCGGCGGCGACCGGCGCTTCGACTTCTACGTCCGCCGTTACGCCAACACCCTCACCTGGACCTACGCCGACGACGTCAGCACCCCGCAGGTGCGCGAAGAGGTCGCCGACAGCCTCGTCACCCGCCTGCAGGACCTCGCCCACCGCTGACGGACCCGTGCGCGTCCTGCGGGGAGCGGGAGCCGGCGGGCGGGACCGGCCGCGGGGACGCGAGAGGGGCGCCGCCCGGTGGTCCGGACGACGCCCCTCGTGGGCGGTGCAGGGCGTCCGCGGACGCCCTCAGCTCACTGGAAGAGCTGGTTGACCTGGGTGTTCGCCTCGGTCAGCGAGGACACGTCGGCCTTGCCCGACAGGACGTTGTCCATGGCCGGGGTCATGATGTTGTTGATCTCCGACGCGTGGTCGGTGATCGGGAACAGGAACGTCGTCTTGTTCGTGACCTGGTCGGTGAAGGGCGTCACGTCGATGCCCTTGGCCTTCCAGGCGGCGACGGCCTTGTCCGTGGCGGACGGGATGGCCGGGAAGACGATGGCCTTCTCGCCCACGATGTCCTGGCAGGCGGCCGAGCCGAGGAACTCGACCCACTTGGCCGCGGCCGGCTTGTTCTTCGACCCGATCCAGATGGAGTCGGCCAGGCCGTTGTACATGCTGGCCCGCTGACCGCTCGGACCGGTCGGCGTCGGGGCGAGCCCGACGTCGAGGCCCTTGGCGCCGAAGAGCTGGTTGGTGCTCCACGAGCCGCTGGTGGTCATCGCGTACTTGCCGGCGCCGAAGATCGACGACTGGTCCTGACCGGTGACGGCGGCGACGCTGGGCATGTAGCCCTTGTCGATCAGCGTCTTGAACCAGGCGATGGTCTGCTGGAACTGGGGCTGGTCGTAGTTGTAGTGCGTGCCCCAGGGGTTCTTGTCGGTATGCGTCCAGCCGTTGGAGCCGGTGTACATGCTCCACTGGGTCTGGCCGTTCGGGCCGCCGGAACCGCCGTCGAGACCGAGGCCGTAGACCTTGATCTTGGACTTGTCGAAGCCGGGCTCGTCACCGCGGCGCCCGCTGGTGTCCTGGGTCAGGTGGGCGATGGTCTTCTCGTACGTGCCCCCGTCGGTCGGGTTCCAGGAGAGCGTGGCCAGGTCGGACTCGTTGATGCCCGCGGCCTCGACGAACTTCTTGTTGTAGAAGAGGCCGACGGTGTCGAAGTCCTTGGGCAGGCCGTAGCGCTTGCCGTCCTCGCTCTTCCACAGGTCGGCGAGGCCGGTCTGGTACTGGTTCGGGTCGATCCCGTCCTTGGCCAGCGTCGGGTCGAGGTCGACCAGCTGGTCCTGGTTGGCGAACTCGCCGAACTTGGCCAGGTGGTCGGTGAAGACGTCCGGGGCGTCGCCGGCGACGAAGCCGTTCGTGAGCTTGCTCCAGTAGTCGTCCCACCCGGTCTGGGTGATCTTGATCGTGACGTTCGGGTTCGCCGTGTGGAAGGCGTCCGCGCAGGCCTGGTAGGCCGGGAGCTGGTTCGCGTCCCACAGCCAGTAGCTGACCTCGCCCGACGCCGTACTGGTGTCGATCGCGTCGCCGTCCCCACCGCCGCTGCCACCGGAGTCCGAGCTGCCGCCACCGCACGCGGTGAGGGTGAGGCTCAGCGCCGCGAGACCGACGAGCGCGGCCCCCAGCTTCTTGCGCGTTCCTGCCATCGTTGGCATGTCCTTTCGGTGTGACGTCCGCCGTCGGTCGACGAGGGACGGGTCCTGCAGGGTGCGGGTCACTTGCCCGCGGAGAAGCCGATCGAGTTCACGACCCGCTTGGCGAAGACGAGGAAGACGATCAGGAGCGGCAGCGCGGCCACGAGCACCGCGGCCATGAGCCCGGCCCAGTCGGGACCGGTCTGGGGCGTCTGCGACTTGAAGACGCCGAGGGCGACGGTGAGCACCCGGGACTGGTCGTTGGTCCCGACCAGCAGCGGCCAGAGGTACTCGTTCCACATGTTGATGAGGGTGAGGATCGCCAGCGTGGTGATGGGGGCGGCGCTCATCGGCAGCACGATGCCGAAGAAGATCCGCCAGTGGCCGGCGCCGTCGAGCTTGGCGGCCTCCTCGATCTCGCGGCTGATGCCGAGGAAGAACTGCCGCAGGAAGAAGATCGCGAACGGCGTCATGAAGAAGTACGGCGCGATGAGCCCCGGGAACGTCCCGAGCAGGCCGAGGTTCTTGATCAGGATGAAGTTCGGCAGCGCGGTGAAGATCGGCGGGACCATCAGCGCGGTCAGGAACACGAAGAACACGACGTCCCGGCCGGGCCACTTCAGCCGCGCGAAGGCGTACGCGGCCAGCGCGCTGAAGAAGACCTGCCCCGCGGTCGCGACGACCGCGAAGATCACGGAGTTGCGCAGGTAGAGGAAGAAGTCGACCGACGCGCCCGACCCGCCCTCGGCCTGGGCGTCGGCCGTGCTCGCCAGCCCCAGCACCCGCTTGTACGCGCCGAGCGTGAAGTCCACCGGGCCGGGGTTGCCCGGCTCCAGGAAGAGCGAGCGCGACGTCGACAGCGACGTGCGCAGGATCCAGTAGAAGGGGAACAGCGTCACCAGGATGATGATGATCATGCAGGCCCAGGCGAGGACCCGGCCGGGGCTGACCGGCCTGCGTCCCCGGGTGCCCTCGGCGGTCTGCTCGGGCGCGATCCGCGCCGGTGCGGTGGTGGTGGCCATGTCTCGCCCTCTCAGGACAGGTCGGACTCGCCGGCACGGAGCAGGCGTAGCTGGACGAGGGCGACGATCGCGAGGATGACGAACAGCACGAGGGAGATCGCGCTCGCGTAGCCGAACTGGCCCTCCTGGAAGCCCTTCTGGATGATGTAGTACTGGATCACCCGGCTGGCGTTGCCCGGCCCGCCCCGGGTCGTCACCGCGACGGTGTCGAACACCTGGAACGAGCCCGTCACGGTGATCACCAGCACCAGCGCGAGGATCGGGCGCAGCAGCGGGAGCGTGATCCGCCAGAACGACCGCCACTCGGTGCTGCCGTCGACCGCGGCGGCCTCGTACACGTAGTCGGGGATGGTCTGCAGGCCGGCGAAGATCAGCAGGGCCGTGTAGCCCATGTGACGCCACACGTTGACCAGCGCGATGGTCGTGATGGCGGTGGAGTCGCCGCCGAAGAAGGTGATCCGGTCGAGCCCGAGGTCGGCGAGCACCTCGTTGACGATGCCCACCTGGAAGTCGAGCATCAGGAACCAGACCAGGGCGGCGATGACGTTCGAGATCAGGAACGGCAGCAGGATGACCGCCCGGACGACCGTGCTCTTGGTCAGGCGCTGCATGAGCACGCCGATCGCCACGGCCAGGATGGTCTGGAAGAAGATGTTGAGGAAGACGTACTCCAGCGTCACCTTCATCGCGTTCCAGAAGAGCGCGTCGCCGAAGAGCTTGGTGTAGTTCCCGAGGCCGATGAAGTGCGGCGAGCCGAGCACGTTGTAGCGCGTCAGGCTGAAGTAGATGCCGCGGATCGTCGGGTAGAGGTAGAAGACCAGGAAGCCGAAGGCGGCCGGCGCGATGAACACCAGCGCCATGCCGAGGTCCGACCGGCCGGGCGGACGGTCGCTGCCCCTGGCCTCCGGCGTCGCGCCCTCGACCGTCCCGAGGGCGACGTCGGTGGTCGCCGTGCTCACTCCGGGGCCCCGGACAGCACTCCAGGACCGGGCCGGAACCGCATCCGCTGCGGCGGCGTCCCCGTGCACGACATCATCGTCATCTCCTCCGGAACCTCGGTTCGGCGTACGGCGCAGCCCCGGAGACCGGAGCAGGCGCCGCTACGATGCGCTGGAAGTTACAGCAGTAGATCCGCGGAAGGCAAGACCCTTCGGGCGTCGTGTCGGAACTGAGACCTCGACGTCCCGTTCTCATCCTGTTCCCAGAAGCCACCCCGATATCGCTCAGAATCGGCCGCCACACGGGCTCCACGACGGCTCGAGGCCCAGCTCCGGCCCCCACCGGCCCGCGACTCGCCCTGGTCAGGGACTTCCGCCCGGCGTTCTACCGCAGTAGATTGACCGCTCCCACGAGCGACGACGCTGAGGAGGTCGAGCATGTCCGTGCCCGCTCGAGCCACCTCGCCGTCCGGCTCCGGCAGCCGGCCGGCCGCCCGTCAGCCCGCTCCCCGCGCCGCTCCGCCGGCCGCCCGCGCCGCGACCCGCGCGGACGTGGCGCGGCACGCCGGGGTGAGCACGGCCGTCGTCAGCTACGTGGTGAACGAGGGCCCGCGACGCGTCGCCCCGGAGACCGCGGCCCGGGTCCGCGCCGCCGTCGAGGCCCTGGACTACTCCCCCAACGTGGCGGCCCGCGCGCTGCGCATGGGGTCGAGCGAGATGCTCGGCCTGGTCGTCCCGGACATCACCAACCTGTTCTTCGCCGAGCTCGCGCACGCCGTCGAGAGCGCCGCGGCCGAGCACGGCTTCCTGGTCACGCTGGCGAGCTCGGGCTCCGACGTCGACCTCGAGCGCGAGCTCGTGGCGGACCTCGCCGGCCGGAACGCGGACGGGCTGATGGTCTCCACCGTGCTCACCCCGGAGGCGCTGACCGCCCTCCCGGCCCCGCGGCGGCCGACCGTCCTGATCAACGTCTCGGCCCCCTTCGCCGGCTACGCGGCGGTGGGCTCGGACGCGCGGCAGGGGGCGTACGACCTGGTCGAGCACCTCCTCGGGACCCACGGCCACACCAGCGTCGCGCTCGTCATCGGCGAGTCCACCGAACGTCTGCCCGAACCGCGGGAACGGGGGTTCGTCGAGGCCTTCGCGGCCCACGGGCTCCCACCGGGCCCGGTCGTGCGCACCGCGTTCAGCCGCACGGGCGGCTACGACGCCGTCCGCCGCATCCTGGCCTGGCGGCACCGGCCCGACGCGATCTTCCTGTCGTCGGACCAGCAGGCGTCGGGGGCCTACCGCGCCGTGCGCGAGGCGGGGCTCGAGTGCCCGGACGACGTCGCGCTCATCGCCTACGACGGCACCTCGCAGTCAGCGTTCAGCTGGCCGCCCCTGACCGTCGCCCGCCAGCCGGTCGAGGCGATGGCCCGCGCGGCGCTGCAGGCGGTCCTCGACCCCGTGAACGCCCCCGCCCACCAGCAGCTGCCGACCGAGCTGGTCGTGCGTCGGTCGTGCGGCTGCCCCAGTCCCCCGTCACCCACCGCCTGATCGGACGTGCCACCCGTGCCCGCGAACACCCCTGCCCTCCCGACCTGCGTCGCCCTCACCGCGGGCGGCGTCAGCCTCGTGCTGGACCTCGGCGGCGGCCGGCTGCCGACCGTCCTGCACTGGGGCGCCGAGCTGCCGGCCCTCACCGACGAGGACGCCCGGGCGCTGGCCGACGCCGCCGGGCCGGTGCCCGCGCCGAGCTCCGTCGACCACCCGCTCCCGGTCGCCCTGCTGCCCGAGCACTGGACCGGGTGGACCGGTCGCCCCGGGCTGAGCGGGTCGCGCGGCGGCGTCGCCTGGTCGCCGCGGTTCACCGTCGTGGACGCGGAGCTCGACGGCACTTCGATCGACCTCGGGCCCGGCACCACGTCCGCCGGGGCCGGCACCCTCACCGTCCGGGCGACGGACGCCGACGCCGACCTGGACCTCGTGCTGACCGTCCAGCTGACGCCCGAGGGGCTGGTGCGGCTGCGCGCCCGCCTGACGAACACCGCGGCGGACGCGTACGGGCTCCAGGACCTCGTGCTGGCGCTGCCCGTGCCGGCGGTGGCCCGGGAGGTGCTGGACCTGGCCGGCCGCTGGGGCAAGGAGCGCGTCCCGCAGCGCGGCCGGCTCGACGTCGGCACGCACCTGCGGGAGGGCCGCCGTGGCCGGACCGGACCGGACGCCGCGACGCTGCTGCACGTCGGCACGCCCGGCTTCGACTTCGCCGGCGGCGAGGTCTGGGCCGTGCACGTCGGCTGGAGCGGCAACCACACGCACTACGCGGAGCGGCTGGCGAGCGGGGAGCAGGTGATCGGCGGCGGCGAGCTGCTGCTGCCCGGCGAGGTCGTGCTCGACGGCGGCGCCTCCTACGAGACGCCGTGGGTCTACGCCGCGTACGGCGTCGGGCTCGACGACGTCGCGCGCCGCTTCCACCGCTTCCTGCGCGCCCGCGCGCACCACCCGGGCCCGGACCGTCCGGTGACGATCAACGTCTGGGAGGCCGTCTACTTCGACCACGGCAACCACGCGAAGCTCCTCGAGCTCGCGCGCCTCGCGGCGTCGGTCGGCGTCGAGCGCTACGTGCTCGACGACGGGTGGTTCGGGGCGCGGCGCGACGACTCGGCCGGGCTGGGCGACTGGACGGTCTCGGCCGACGTCTGGCCGGACGGGCTGCACCCGCTGGTCGACGCGGTGAAGGACCTCGGCATGCAGTTCGGGCTGTGGTTCGAGCCGGAGATGATCAACGAGGACTCCGACGTCGCCCGCGCGCACCCGGAGTGGATCATGGCCACGGGCGGCCGGCTGCCGGTCGAGGCCCGGCGGCAGCAGGTGATCAACCTCGGCATCCCGGACTGCTACGCCTACGTCCGCGACCGGATCTTCGCGATCCTCGCCGAGTACGACGTCGGCTACATCAAGTGGGACCACAACCGCGACCTCGTCGACGCCGGGACCTCGCCCGCCGGCCGGCCGGGCGTGCACGAGCAGACGCTCGCCTTCTACCGGCTCGTCGACGAGATCAAGGCCGCGCACCCGGGCCTGGAGATCGAGTCCTGCTCCTCCGGCGGCTCGCGCGTCGACCTCGGCGTCCTCGAGCGGACGGACCGCGTCTGGGTGTCGGACTGCATCGACCCGCTCGAGCGCCAGCAGATGCACCGGTGGACCACGCAGCTGATCCCGCCGGAGCTGATGGGCTCGCACATCGCCTCGGGCGCCTCGCACACCACGGGGCGGTTCCACGACCTGCGGTTCCGCGCGGCCACCGCGATCTGGGGCCACCTCGGGGTCGAGTGGGACCTCACCAGCGCCACCGAGGCCGAGCTCGCCGAGCTGGCCGACTGGGTCGCCTTCTACAAGGAGCACCGTGCGCTGCTCCTGCAGGGCGACCTCGTCCGCATCGACTTCCCCGACGACGCGCTCCTGGCAGGCGGCGTCGTGGCCCACGACCGGCGCAGCGCGATCTTCTCCTTCGCGTCCATGTCGCGCTCTGACGTGGCTTCGGTGGGCCGGGTCCCGCTGCCCGGGCTCGACCCGGACCGGCGCTACGCCGTCTCCCCCGTCCTGCTCGACCACGCCCCGGGCGGGGTCGTCCCGCCGCCCTGGTGGCACGTCCGCGCGACCGGGACCGACGACCACGCGACCGCCGACCAGCACGGCCCGGTCCGGCTGGTCACCGACGAGCGCGGGCCCGTCGTCCTCACCGGCGCGGCCCTGGGCCGAAGCGGCCTCACCGCGGCCCCCACCCACCCCGAGCAGGCGGCGGTCTACCACCTCGAGGCGATCGACTGAGCCAGGGGCCTGACGCGGACGCCCCCCGAGCCTGTCGAAGGAGCGTCCCCGCGTTGCCTTCCGAGCGCACGCGACAACGCTCCCTGAGCTTGTCGAAGGGCCACGAAGTGGTTGACGTCTCTTCGCACGAGCCGACCTTTGCGAGGCCCTTCGACAGGCTCAGGGGGCGTTCTCGCGTCGCCTCCCGAGCGCCCACACAACGCTCCCTGAGCTTGTCGGGCGTTCGTCGCGCTGCCTCTCAAGCGCACGCGACAACGCTCCCTGAGCTTGTCGAAGGGAGCATCCTCGCGTCGCCTTCCGAGCGCACGCGACAACGCCCCCTGAGCCTGTCGAAGGGCCACGAAGTGGTCGGCGTCCTTCCGCACGAGCCGACCCCTGCGAGGCCTTTCGCCGATCTCAGGGGGCGTGCGCGTCGACGGCCGTCGGATGATCGGTGCCGAGAACGGGCTGGAGCCCGGCGCGGGCGACGTCGACGCGGTGCAGGGGTGAGGCGGCGAGGCTGACGCCGAGCCAACGCGCGAGGGTCCCGGCGCCGTCGAGGAGGGCGTACGTCGTGGCGGTGGTCGGCTCGGCCTGCGCGGCCCCGAGCCAGGTGACGGTGTCGAGGACGCGCTGCGCGCCGAGCATCCCGGGAGCGTCCCGCAGGCCGTCCGGGTCGAGGCGCTGGTCCTCGAGCAGGACCGGCCGGCCGTTCCGGCGCACCGAGGTGACCGACCGCAGGCGCCCGCCGCGCTGACCGCTCCGGCCGAGCACGACGGTGTCCCGCAGGGCCGCGGCCGCGCCCGGGGCCAGGTCGACGTCGAGGGTGCGGGTCACGTCGGCCCCGTCGGCGACGACGAAGGGCTCACCGGCGTACGTCAGCCCGGCCCCCTCGGCGAGCGCGACCCGCACGTGCCACGCGGAGGGCTCGCCCCGCCCGTGGTACGCCACGGTCCCCGCGACGTCGAAGAGGTCGAGCCGTGCCCCGGCGCCGACCCGGACCTCCAGCTCCACCACGTCCCCGCCGAGCAGCAGCGCGGTCGTGGCCAGCAACCCGATCCGGCACCGCTCGGCCCCGGTCGCGACCACCTGGGGGCGCAGCAGACCCTGCCGGAGCCGGGCGACGTGCCGCCCGCCGACCAGGTCGACCGCGATGGTGGTGGCCACGGGTCAGTGGCTGTGGGCGTGCTCGTGGCTGTGCGTCTCGCCGGTCTCCGTGTGGCTGTGCGTCTCGCCCGTCTCGGCGTGGAAGTGCGGCGCCATCGGCCCCGGGTCCTGCGCCACGTGGCGTCCCCCACGGAACTCGGCGAGCGTCTCGAGCACCCACGCCCGCACGCGGGCGACCGAGGCCGGGTCCAGCCGGCTGAGCGGCAGGACGGTGCGACCCTCGCGGGCGTGCTCCGCGTCGGCGACCATCTGGTCCACGTCGACCCCGACGTACGGCGCGAGGTCGGTCTTGTTGACCACCAGCGCGTCGGCGCGGGCGATGCCGGGGCCGCCCTTGCGGGCCACGTCGCCGCCGCCGGCCACGTCGAGGACGAAGAACTGGGCGTCGACCAGGGCCGGGGAGAAGGTGGCGGTGAGGTTGTCGCCGCCGGACTCGACCAGCACGACGTCGACGGGCGCGAAGTCGCGCTCGAGGTCCTCGACGGCGAGCAGGTTCTGCGTGACGTCGTCGCGGATCGCGGTGTGCGGGCAGGCGCCCGTCTCCACGGCCCGGATCCGCTCCGGGTCGAGCACGCCGGCCGACCGCAGGAAGCGGGCGTCCTCGTCGGTGTAGATGTCGTTCGTCACGACCGCCAGGCTGAGCTCGGTCCCGAGCTCGCGGCAGAGCAGCGCGATGAGCGAGCTCTTGCCGGTGCCGACCGGGCCGGCGACGCCGATCCGCAGGGCCCGGGTGGGGATGGTGCCGCTCATGTCGCTCCCGGAGCTGGTCGAAGGGTCAGGCACGGAACAACCGCCTCTCGCTGGTTCGGTGGTGCTGGCCCCACTCCTCGACGAGGGGGGCGCTGTGGGCCGGGATGTCGTCGGTGCCCCGGGCGTCCAGGACCCGGGCCACGAGGGCCTCGACCGCGACGGCCGCGTCGGCGGCCCAGCGGACCCCGACGCTCGGGTCGAACGGCTCGAGCTTGAGCGCGGCCGCCACGACGGTCTGGACGTCCTCGTACGCGACGAGCCGGGCGGTCTGCTCGGCGTCGAGGCCCGCCTGCGCCGCCACGACCCCGGTCACCACGGCGCGGCACCACGGGCCCGGTGCGGTGGCGAAGGGCGCCAGGTCCCACACCGCCGCCGCGGTGCGGAGGTAGCTGCGACCGAGCAGGTCCGACGCCTCGCGCAGCGCGTCGGACAGCGTCCGGACGCGCCAGGCGGCGTCGACCTCGCGCAGGGCGGCCACCACGTCCGACGTCGGGACCTCGCGGAAGGCGTCCCGGGCCCACACACGGCCGGCCACCACGGCCGTCACGGCCTCGACCTCGGTGACCGTGGCGAGCCGCACCCGCAGGTAGGCCGGCACCTGGTCGACGCGCATGCCGTGCCGCAGCGCCGGCTCGACGCCCGCCGACTGCGTGTGCGCACCGGTGGGCAGCCGGCCGTCGGCGAGCAGCAGGGAGAGGTAGGGGGCGGACGAGGCGGCGGTCACGGGGTCACGGCTCCGGCGCTCAGAACATCGAGTAGAGCTGGGCGAGCGGCAGGACGCTCGCGGGGGCGGGGGTGATCAAGGAACCGTCGACCGTGATCGCGTGCGTCTCCGCGTCGACCGTGATCGTCGGGAGGGCGTCGTTCATGATCATCTGCGCCTTGCCGACGTCGCGCGTCGGGCGGCAGGCGACCAGCTGCCGCTGCAGCCCCAGCTCGTCGGCCAGACCCGCCTCGAGGGCCGCGGGAGCGACGTACGTCTGCGAGCGCGCCGCCCCGCTGCCCCAGTAGAGCGCCGGGCGCATCAGCACCGGTTGCGGGGTGGGGATGGAGGCGTTCGGGTCGCCGAGCGCCGCGACGACGATGCCACCGCCCTTGATCACCACGCTCGGGCGGACGCCGAAGAAGCGCGGGTCCCAGAGCACGAGGTCGGCGAGCTTGCCCACCTCCACCGACCCGATCTCGTGGTCCACGCCGTGGCTGATCGCCGGGTTGATCGTGTACTTGGCGACGTAGCGGCGCGCGCGGAAGTTGTCGGCCGGCAGCCCGCCGGAGAGCTCGCCCCGGACCTGCTTCATCACGTGCGCGACCTGCCAGGTCCGGGTGATCACCTCGCCGATGCGGCCCATCGCCTGCGCGTCGGAGGACGTGATCGAGATGGCGCCGAGGTCGTGCAGGTGGTCCTCGGCGGCGATCGTCGTCGCCCGGATCCGCGACTCGGCGAACGCCAGGTCCTCGGGCACGGACGGGTTCAGGTGGTGGCAGACCATCAGCATGTCGAGGTGCTCGGCGACGGTGTTGACGGTGTGCGGGAGGGTCGGGTTCGTCGAGCCGGGCAGCACGTGCGGCAGCCCCGCGATCGTGAGGATGTCCGGCGCGTGACCGCCGCCGGCCCCCTCGACGTGGAAGGCGGAGATGCTGCGCCCGGCCATCGCGGCGACCGTCGAGGCGACGAAGCCGGACTCGTTCAGCGAGTCGGAGTGCAGCGCGACCTGCAGGCCCCACTCCTCCGCCCCGCGCAGCGCGGCGTCCACGGCGGCCGGGGTGGAACCCCAGTCCTCGTGCACCTTGTAGCCGCCGGCCCCGGCGAGCGCCTGCTCCTCGAACGCGGCCGCCGAGACCGTGTTGCCCTTGCCGAGCAGCAGCAGGTTGACCGGGTAGGCGTCGAGGGCGCGGTGGGCCTGCTTGAGGTGCCACGCGCCGGGGGTGACCGTGGTGGCCTTCGAGCCCTCCGAGGGCCCGGTGCCGCCGCCGCCCAGCGTCGTCAGCCCCGCGGCCAGCGCCTCGTGGATCTGCGAGGGCGAGAGCAGGTGGACGTGGGCGTCGAAGCCGCCGGCGGTGAGGATCTTGCCCTCGCCGGAGATCACGTCGGTGCCCGGACCGATGACCAGCGCGGGGTCCACCCCGTCGGCGATGTCGGGGTTCCCGCTGCGCCCGATCCCGACGATCCGCCCGTCGCGGACGCCGACGTCGGCGCGCACGATCCCCCAGTGGTCGAGGACGACCACGTTGGTGATCACGGTGTCGAGCGCGCCCTCGGCCGAGGTCGCGAGCGACTGGTTGCCGGACTCGCGGATGGACTTGCCGCCGCCGAAGACCGACTCCTCGCCGCCGACGGTCAGGTCCTGCTCGATCTCGATCCACAGGTCGGTGTCGCCGAGCCGGATCTGGTCCCCCGCGGTGGGGCCGAAGATCGCGGCGTAGTCCTCGCGTCGGATGCGCACGCGTCAGCCCTCCTGGTCGGCCATGCCGGGCGTACGGAGCTGGAGGCCAGGCACGAGCCGGCGCCCGCGCAGGGCGACGATCCCGACGGTGCGCGACGCGCCCGGCTCGAAGCGGACCGAGGTCCCCGCGGCGATGTCGAGCCGGAAGCCCTGGGCGGCGGCGCGGTCGAAGTCCAGGCCCGCGTTCACGTCGGGCAGGTGGAAGTGCGACCCGACCTGGATCGGCCGGTCGGCGGTGTTCGTGAACGTCAGCTCGCCGCGCTCGTCGGGGCCCCGGTCGGCGTTGAGCTCGATCTCCCCCGGTGCGATCCGGTACGCCCCGGGTCCCGAGGTCGCGAAGCCCGCCATGTCGTCTCCTTCTACTGGATCGGCGAGTGGAGGGTGACGAGCTTGCGGCCGTCGGGGAAGGTCGCCTCGACCTGGACGTCCGTCATCATCTCGGGCACGCCCTCCATGACCTGGTCGCGTGTCAGCACCTCGCGCCCGGTGCTCATGAGCTCCTCGACGCCGGCGCCCTCGCGGGCCCGCTCGACGACCCAGGTGCTCAGCAGGGCGACGGACTCGGGCCAGTTCAGCCGGACCCCGCGGGCCAGCCGGTCCCGCGCGACCATGCCCGCGACGGCCATCAGCAGCTTCTCGGTCTCCGACGGCATGAGGTTCACCGGGGGTCCTCCTCGCGGGCGGCGACGGGCGTACGGGCGCGGGCTGGTGCAGCGCCCGTGACGCTAGCGAGCGATTGTTTCCACCGCGTTGCGGCTCCCGCGGTCGGGCCCGTCGACCACGCCCGTACGGTGTCGCGGGTGACGACGCCGCCCGGCCAGGCCCCCACCGACGCTCTGCCCGCGACCTGGGAGAGGCTGGACGAGCGGTTCGCGAAGGTGGACGGCGACTCCCTCGTCGTCCGGATCGCGTCCGGCTGCCGCTGGACCGAGGGCGGGACCTACCTGCCGGCCGCGCGCAGCTTCGTCTGGAGCGACATCCCGAACGACCGCCTGCTGCGCTGGGACGAGCTGACGGGCGAGACGGGCGTCTTCCGCTCCCCCGCCGGCTACCCGAACGGCAGCACCCTGGACGGCGAGGGCCGTCTCGTGACCTGCCACCACGGCCTGCGCGGCGTCACCCGCACCGAGCACGACGGCTCGGTCACCGTCCTCGCCGACCACTTCGAGGGCCGGCGCTTCAACAGCCCGAACGACGTCGTCGTCGACCGGCGCGGCGCGGTGTGGTTCACCGACCCCGGCTACGGCATCGGCACGGACTACGAGGGCTTCCAGGCGGAGAGCGAGATCGGGGGCAGCCACGTCTACCGGATCGACCCCGACGGGACGACCCGGCAGGTGACCGACGACTTCGACCAGCCGAACGGGCTGGCGCTCTCGCTCGACGAGTCCCAGCTCTACGTCGTCGACTCCGAGCGGCGCCACCTGCGGGTCTTCGACGTCACCGACGACGGCACCCTGACCGGCGGGGACGTGCTCGCCACCAGCACGGCCGGCACCTTCGACGGCGTCCGCCTCGACACCGCCGGACGGATCTGGGCGGCCGCCGAGGACGGCGTCCACTGCCTGCACCCGGACGGCACCCTGCTCGGCAAGCTGCTGCTGCCCGAGATCGCGGCCAACCTCACCTTCGGCGGGCTCAAGCGCAACCTGCTCTTCGTCTGCGCCTCCACCAGCGTCTACCTGATCATGCTGAACGTCACCGGGGCACCCGGCCCGTACGCGGTCCCGCGCGCCTGACGCCCAGGGGCTCTTCGGCTGGACGCCCATCCGGTCCTGGCGCGACGGGCCGGACGACCGAGCGCGAAACCCCTCGCCGTCCCACGAGGCCCCTCGCTAGCGTCCGGGGCATGGGTCGACGGAACTACCTGGTCGAGGGCCTCTCGGGGACGGGCAAGACCTCGGTGGCCGAGGAGCTGCAGCGCCGCGGCCACCACGTCGTCCACGGCGACCGGGAGCTCGCCTACCGGGGCGATCCGGCGACGGGCGAGCCGGTGTCGACGGGCGGCCACGAGCACCACCTCTGGGACGTCGCCCGGGTCCGCGCGCTGGCCGCGGACCGGACCCGCCCGGCCACGTTCTTCTGCGGCGGCTCCCGGAACTTCCCCGCGTTCCTCGACCTCTTCGACGAGGTCTTCGTCCTGCAGGTCGACCTCGCGACGCTGAACCGTCGCCTGGACGCGCGGCCCGACGAGGAGTGGGGCGGCGGTCCCACCGAACGGGCCCTAATCGAGCAGTTCCACGCGTCCGGCGCGGACGTCCCGGACGGGGTGCCCGTGGACGCGACCGCGCCGCTCGCCCGGGTCGTCGACGCGATCCTCGCCCGCTGCGACCTCCTGCCCGACCCGCCCGCAGCACCCCGTTGACAGAACTGACTACTAGAGTTAGTTTTATGACTAACGCGATTAGTCCAGGAGGACGACATGACCGAACAGCTGACCATCGGGACCCACCAGCTCGCCTACGACGTCACCGGCGAGGGTCCCCTCGTCGTGCTCGCGCACGGCATCGGTGACAGCCGGCACGCCTACCGCCTGCTCGTCCCCGGCCTCGTCTCGGCCGGCTACCGGGTCGCCGCCGTCGACCTCCGCGGGTGCGGCGACTCCAGCCTCGGCTGGGACGGCTACAGCCGTACGGACATCGCCGGCGACCTCGTCGCCCTCGTCCGGGAGCTGGGCGGGCCCGCCGTGATCGTCGGCCAGTCGATCAGCGGCGGGGCCGCGACCATCGCCGCCGCGACCGCGCCCGACGTGATCACGGGCGTCGTCGAGCTGGCCCCCTTCACCCGCAAGGTGTCCTACTCCCTCTCCGGCTTCCTCCGGGTCTCCCGCTACCGGCGCGGGTTCGTCCTGCTGGCCCGCACCCTGCTCGGCAGCCGGAAGGCCTGGGAGGGCTACCTCGACCTCGCCTACCCGGCGAAGCCGGCCGACTGGGACGCCGAGCTGGCCCGCATCGACGCCAAGCTCCGCGAGCCCGGCCGGATGAAGGTCCTGCAGGCCATGTGCACGACGGCGCCGACCGACGCGGGCGCCCAGCTCGCGAACGTCCGGTGCCCCGTCCTCGTCGTCGAGGGCGACCTCGACCCCGACTTCGTCGACCCGCGCGCCGAGGGCGAGGCCGTGCTGGCCGCGCTGCCCGACGGCCTCGGCGAGCTCGTGGTCCTCGAGGGCGTCGGCCACTACCCCCACGCGCAGGCGCCCGACGCGCTCCTCGCGGTGGCCCTGCCCTTCCTCGCCCGGGTGCTCCCCCGTGCCTAGGGCCGGCCTCAGCCCGGCCGCGGTCACCGAGGCCGGCGCCGCCCTCGCCGACGAGATCGGGTTCGACGGGCTGACGATGGGGCTGGTCGCCGAGCGCCTCGGGGTCCGGACGCCCTCGCTCTACAACCACGTGGCCAACCTCGCCGACCTCGGCCACCGGATCGCCGTCCTGGCCGCGGTCGAGCTGGGCGACGCGCTGCGCGACGCGTCCCAGGGCCGGGCGGGCAGCGACGCCCTGGCCGCCGTCGCCGCGGCGATGCGGACGTACGTCAAGCAGCACCCGGGCCGCTACGCCGCCGGCAACCGGGTCCCCCCGACCGGGCCGGACGACGCGCTGACGATCGCGAGCGGGCGGATGCTCGCCCCCCTGGCCGCGGTGCTGCGCGGCTACGGGCTGGACCCCGAGCAGGACGTCCACGCGCTGCGGATGCTGCGCAGCGCCCTGCACGGCTTCGCGACGCTGGAGGTCGAGGGCGGCTTCCGCTTCGACACCGACGTGGACGAGAGCTTCGCCTGGACCGTCGGGGTGCTGGACCGGGCCCTGCTCGCCTCCCGCGGCGCCGGGGTCGGCGCGGACCCCGGCGGCCGCTGACCCTCAGACCCGCGGCGTGAGCAGGTCCTCGAGCCCGATGCGGCCGTAGAAGTCGCGGCGCACCCGGTCCCCGACCTCGTTGACCTCCTCGGCGCCGTCGTCCGCCGGGTCGACGTGCACCCGGAACGGCCGCGTCCCCCGCTCCGCGCCGACGACCCCGGTGATAACCCGCGCGACCTCCCCCGGGTCCGCGTCGGGCGGCGACAGCTCGGCGAGCTTGTGCCCCACCTGGTCCATCAGCCCGGCGTAGCGGGACTCGTACGCCTGCTCCACCGCCTCGTCGCCCGGGTGGCCGGCGTGCGCGAAATGGTTCGTCCCGGTCGTGAACGAGCCGGGCACGACGATCGTGGTCTCGATGCCGAACCGGGCCAGCTCGGCGGCGTAGCTCACGGCGAGCGCGTCCTCGGCCGCCTTGGCCGCGAAGTAGGGCGCCAGGTAGGGCGGCGTCCCGCCACGGGTGCTCGTCGAGCCCACCCAGACCAGCAGGCCGCTGCCCTGCCCGCGCAGGTGCGGCAGCGCGGCGCGGTTCACGCGTTGGGTGGACAGCACGTTCACGTCGTAGACCGCGGCCAGCTCCTCGGGGGTGAAGGCCTCCGTCGGGCCGAGGACCATGTGGCCGGCGTTGTGCACGACCACGTCGAGGCCGGCACCGGCGGCGAGCACCGCGGCCACCCCGGCGTCGACCGACGCCTGGTCGGAGACGTCGAGCTCGACGGCGCGCAGGTCCACGTGGTGCTCCTCGGCGAAGGCCGCGAGCTCCGCGACGGCCGGCGCGTTGCGCCCGGTCGTGGCCCGGATCCCGGCCCACACGTCGTGCCCGGCCTCCGCGAGCGCGCGGACCGTCAAGGCGCCGAAGCCGCTGGACGCCCCGGTCACGAGGACGACCCGGCGGCTCACCGGGCCACCCCGCCGTTGACGAGGACGACCTGGCCGTTGACCCAGCGACCCGGTCCGGCGAGGAACGCCACGACCTCGGCGACGTCCTCCGGCCGCCCGAGCCGTTCCAGCGGTGGCGCCGAGGCCAGCCGGTCGACCGTCGCCCGGTCCTTGCCCTCGAGGAAGAGCGGCGTCGCCGTCGGGCCGGGAGCCACGGCGTTGACGGTCACGTCGCGGCCGCGCAGCTCGCGGGCGAGCACGAGGGTCATGGCGTCGACGGCGCCCTTCGAGGCGGCGTACGCGCTGTAGGTCGGCATGGCGAGCGAGGTCACCGACGTCGAGAAGTTGATCAGCGCACCACCCGGGCGCAGCCGCCGGACGGCCTGCTGGTCGACGACGAACGTGCCGCGCACGTTCACCCGGTGCATGCGGTCGAGGTCGGCCAGGTCCAGCTCGGCCAGCGGCGCGAGCAGCATGATCCCGGCGGTGTGCACGACGACGTCGACGCCCCCGTACGCCGCCTCGACGCGGTCGAAGAGGGCGGCGGTCTCGACCTCGTCGGCGACGTCGGCCCCCTCCGTGGAGGCCGTGCCGCCCGCGGCGGTGATGGCGGCGACGACCTCGCGAGCCCGGTCGTCGCGGCCGGCGTGGTGGACGACGACGGTCATGCCGTCGGCGGCGAGGCGGCGGGCGACCGCCGAGCCGATCCCGCCCGACCCGCCGGTGACGACGGCCACCCGCGGGTGCTGCTGCTCTGGTGCTGTGCTCATGCGCCGACCCTCGCCGGGGCGGTCCGACGGCGCTTCCACGTGCTTGCGCCACCCTTCGCCGGGTTGCTGCCGATGGACGCCCGGGCTAGCGCGCCGCCTCGGCCCGGTAGCGGCTCGGCGTGGTGCCGAGCTGCCGGTTGAAGGCCGTCGCCAGGTGGCCCGGGCTGCTGAACCCGCACGCGTACGCCACCTCGGTCACCGACCGCGTCGTCGTGGTGAGCAGGTCCTGCGCCGCCCGCACCCGGAGGCCGGCCAGGTAGCGCATGGGCGTCGTGCCGTGCTCGGCCTTGAAGACGCGGAGGAAGTGCCACGGCGACAGCCCGGCCACGTCGGCCAGCCCGACCAGCGTGAGGGGCTCGGCCAGGTGCTCGTCGACGTACGCCCGCACCCGGGCCATCCGCTGCCCCTCGTGCCGCGGCACCGTCGGCGCGGGCAGCCCGGCGTAGCGGGTGAGCAGGTGCACCACCAGGTACTGGGCCGCGGACTCCGCGTACAGCTCGGGCGCCCGGGCCGCCTGCGCGGCCGCCATCGCCCGCAGCAGCTGGCCCGTCACGGCGTCGTCGACGCTGAGGCTGTCCAGCACCGGGGCCTCGCCGCGACCCCAGACCTGCGTCGCGGCCTCCCGCACCGTCCGGCCGGGGACCGTCGCCTGCAGCGTCACGACCGGGTGCGGCGCGGTGACGCGCCACCGCAGCCGGGTGGGCCGGCCGGGCGCGGTGAGGCTCACGGTGCCCGCCGCGTGGGTGGCCCGGCGCCAGGACCGGCCCGACGAGGACTCGATGGTCTTCGTCCCGCGCAGCAGCAGCACCACGCGCTGGACGTCGGCCGCCGGGATGTGGAGGTCCTCCATCACCGCCGGCTCGAGCACCTGCCGCAGGGACAGCGACCGCCAGGCGTACGGGCCGCCGACCGGGGAGGAGCTCACGCCCCCATCCAACACGCCGGCCGGTAGCCGCAGGGAAGAATGAGGGGGTGCTGATCAGGACCAAGGCCGCGGCGGACGACGACGCCTGCGTGGCCGTGATGGAGCGGACCCACGCCGTCGACGGCTACCCGCGCTACTGGCCGGAGCGACCGGCGGGCTTCCTGCGGGCCAAGGGCGAGACCGACGCCTGGGTCGCGGAGCTCGACGGCCGCGTGGTGGGCCAGGTCGCCCTGCACCGCGCGGACGGCGAGCCGGTGGTGGCACTGGCCCAGGAGGCGACGGGCCTGCCGGTCGACCGGCTGACGGTCCTGGCGCGGCTGCTCGTGCACCCGGACGCCCGCGGCCGCGGCGTCGGGCGTTCGCTCGTGCGGACGGCGACGGCCCGGGCGTACGCGACCGGCCGCCGCCCGGTCCTCGACGTGCTGCAGGAGACCACCGGCCCGGCCCGGCTCTACGAGTCGGAGGGCTGGACCCGGCTGGGGCCGACGAGCCTCGACCTCAGCGGGTTCGGCTACGGCGACGTCCCGCCCCTGCGGCTGTGGGTCTACCTGGCGCCCCCCGCCGGAGGGGAGGCGCCGACCGCCGAGGCCGGATCCCCGGCGGCCGACGGGTCTCCTACGGCTTGACCGCCTTCGCGTGGAAGGTCGTGCCGCCGAACGGCACGGCCTCCGGCGTGTAGACGATCTTCCCGGCGCAGAGCCCGCGCTCCCGCAGGACCTGGGCGATGCCCGGGATGGCCTCGACCGTGCTCGGCGGCCAGTCGTGCATGAGGATGATGCCGCCGTCGGTCAGCGTCGCGGCCTTCGCCACGATCTGGTCGACGGTGGCGCCGTTCCAGTCCTCCGAGTCGACCGTCCAGAGCACCTCGAGCACGCCGATCCGCTCGGCGTCCGCCCGCACCGCGTCGTTCGTCGAGCCGAACGGCGGCCGGAACAGCGTCGGCGTCCTGCGGGTGATGTCGCGCAGCACCCACTGGGTGCCGGCGATCTCCTGGAAGCGCTGCGCCTCGTCGAGCGTGGTGAGGTCGGGGTGGGTGAACGTGTGGTTGCCCACCCACATCCCGGCCCGCCGTTCCGCCCGGACCAGGTCCGGACGGGCCAGCGCGTTGTTCCCCTGGTTGAACATCGTGGCCCGCAGGCCCTCCCGCTTGAGGGCCTTCAGCAGGTCCGGAGCGGTCGGGCTCGGCCCGTCGTCGAAGGTCAGGCCGACGTAGCCGTTGCGGCACGCCTTTTCCGGCTTGCCGTGGGACCCCGCCGCGGCCGGGCTGGCCCCGGCCGGGGAGGCCACGGCGACGGTCGTCGCCAGGGCGGCGAGCGTCACGAGCGCGGCACGTGCGGTGCGGACGAGCGTGGTGGTCATCTCGAGCTCCTTGCGTCGGTGTGCGTACCGGTCGTCAGTGCTTCTTGATGCCCTTGGCGAGCCGCAGGTCGCGCTGGACGACCTCGTACGCCGACTTCGGCTGGTAGTTCTCGTCGTAGAGGTTCGCCTGACCCTCGCCCGGGAAGACGCCCGGGATCCACGAGTACTTGTCGGTGAAGCCCCAGACCGTGAAGGAGATGCAGCTCTTCTCCAGCAGGCAGCTCTGCAGCATGTAGCTGTAGCCGTTGTCCTGGGCCTGGACCTCCGCGGGGCTGGCCGGGAGCGTGATCCGCACGTCGGCCTCGGTCACGGCGGTCTTCAGACCGAGCTTGCCGAAGCGGTGGAGGTTGGCCTCCATGTCCTCCGGCAGGCCGTAGTCGGTGCTCAGGTGGCCCTGGACCCCGTAGCCCTCGATCGGCACGCCCTCGCTCTTGAGCTCCTTGACGAGCTTGTAGACCGCGTTGCTCTTGGCGTTGATCCCCTCGGTGTTGTAGTCGTTGTAGAAGAGGATCGCCTTCGGGTCGGCCTTGTGTGCCCAGCGGAACGCGTCGGCGATGTAGCCGGGACCCAGCTCCCGCAGCCACAGCGAGTCGCGCAGGTTGCCGGTGCCGTCGTCCTCGAACGCCTCGTTCACCACGTCCCAGGCCCAGATCTCGCCCTTGAAGTGGCCGACCTCGTCCTGGACGTGCCGCTTGAGGATCTTGCGCAGCTGCTTCTTGTCGATGCTGCCGTCCTCGACGCCCTCGGTGAGCCAGGCCGGCACCTGGCTGTGCCAGACCAGCGTGTGGCCCCGGACCTTCTGCTTGTGGGCCTTGGCGAACGCGACGAGCTTGTCGGCCTCGGTGAAGTCCAGCTTGCCGCGCTCGGGCTCGACGACCTCCCACTTCATGACGTTCTCGGGGGTGACGGTGTTGAACTGGGCGGCGACGGCCTTGCTGTAGGTGGCGTCGTCGGCGAGCGCGGCCATGTCGACCGCGGTGCCGACGCGGACACCGGTCGGCTTGGCCAGCTGCTTGAGGGTCTTGGTGGGGGCGTCGCCGGTGGCGGCGCCCGCGGCGGGCATCCCACCGGCGAGCAGCGCGGACGTCAGGGCTCCGGCGGTGAGCAGGCCGAGACAGGTGCGGCGCAGGGACATGGGGGTTCCTCTCCATCGAGGTTCGTCGTCCGTCGGCGGTGCGGGGACGGTGTGGACCGGCGCGGCCGAGGAAACCCAAGGGGCGCGCGGGAGCAGCAGAAAGCCGCAGGAGACCGCCGTTGGTACCCCGAGGACGCTTCCGAAACTTTTCGAAGAAGTATCGGTCCGTCGCCGTGCTCCGGACCTTAATCCGGCCTGCGAAGAGAGGTCAAGTACTTCTCAGGATCAATTCTTCAACCGTCACGACGCATCCGCTGAGCGTGGATCGGGCGTACGTCGGGGAGCGTGGCTATCTACCCCGTCACCCGGTCCAGCGGACCGAGAAGTGCGAAAACTTTCGGTCTTCGTCGTGGCGGTCGGCTTGGTGGAGCGGCCGCGCTCCCGTCGACCGGTGATCTGGGCAGGAACGGCAGCAGCCCAGGACCGCGTCGCGGACCTGGGCTGCTGCTGGTGCACCGGCGGGGCCGGCGGAGCGGGTGGGGCTAGGCGGCGAGGGCCGCACCCGAGGCCGGGACGACCTCGGCGGGCAGCGGCGGGCCGGGCGGCGTGCCGTCGCCGAACGGGCGGCCGCCGAGCTCCTCGCGGTGGTGCGGCGTCAGCCAGCCGGCCAGGTCCGGGCCCTTGGGCACGATCTGGGTGGGGTTGATGTCGCTGTGCACCACGTAGTAGTGCTTCTTGATCTGCGCGAAGTCGGTCGTGTCGCCGAAGCCCGGCGTCTGGAAGAGGTCCCGCGCGTACGCCCAGAGGACCGGCATCTCGCTGAGCTTCTGCCGGTTGCACTTGAAGTGGCCGTGGTAGACGGGGTCGAAGCGGGCCAGCGTCGTGAACAGCCGCACGTCGGCCTCGGTGATGCTCTCCCCCATCAGGAAGCGCCGGCCGGCGAGACGCTCCTCGAGCCAGTCGAGCGCGACGAACAGCCGGTCGTACGCCGCCTCGTACGACTCCTGCGAGCCCGCGAAGCCGCAGCGGTAGACGCCGTTGTTGACCTCGGTGAAGACGCGCTTCATGACGACGTCCATCTCGTCGCGCAGGTGCTCGGGGTAGAGCTCGGGCGCACCCTCGCGGTGGAACGCGGTCCACTCGAGCGAGAGGTCCAGGGTCATCTGCGCGAAGTCGTTGGTGACCAGCTTGCCGTCGGTCTCGTCGACGATCGCCGGCACGGTGATGCCGCGCGGGTAGTCGGGGAACCGGGCGAAGTAGGCCTGCTGGAGCCGCTCGTAGCCCAGCACCGGGTCCACGCCGCCGGGGTCGAGGTCGAAGGTCCAGCTGCGCTGGTCGTGCGTGGGGCCGGTGAGCCCCATCGAGATCGCGCCCTCCAGCCCGAGCAGGCGCCGGACGATGATCGCCCGGTTGGCCCACGGGCACGCGCGCGCGGCGATCAGCCGGTAGCGGCCGGCCTCCACCGGGTAGCCGTCGCGCCCGTCGGCGGTGATCCGCGTGGGGACGTAGTTCATGTCCCGCTGGAACTCTTCGCCGGCGGTCACGTACGCGGCAGAAGTAGAAGCGTCAACCATTCACCCATCGTACCGTCGCGAGGGGGCCCGCGTGGCCGGGACGACGCACGACCTTTCCTCTCCCGCCCCGGACCAGGGACAATGGGACCCATGCGTTTCCTGCAGCCGCCGCCCGCCACGGACCTCACCTACAGCGACGTCTTCATGGTCCCGCGACGTTCGTCGCTGACCTCGCGCCTCGAGGTCGACCTGTCGTCGAACGACGGCGTCGGGACCACGCTCCCGCTCGTCGTGGCCAACATGACGGCGGTCTCGGGCCGCCGGATGTCGGAGACCGTCGCCCGGCGCGGCGGGGTGGCGATCATCCCGCAGGACATCCCGACCGACGTCGTCGCCGAGGTCGTCCGCAAGGTCAAGGCCTCGCACACCGTCTTCGACACCCCGGTGTCGGTCTCGCCCACCACCACGGTCGGCGAGGCCCTGTCGCTGCTGCCGAAGCGGGCGCACGGCCGGGTCGTCGTGGTCGACGGCGGTCGTCCGGTCGGCACGGTCGGCGAGGCGGACGCCGCCGGCGTGGACCGCTTCGCCCAGGTCAAGGACGTCATGAGCACCGACCTCGTGGTCGTCGACCCGCAGACCTCGCCGCAGAACATCTTCGACGCGCTCGCCGCCTCCCACCTCGAGCTGGCCGTGGTCGTCGAGCCCGACGCCGCCGCCGGCTCCGACGGGCAGCTGCTCGGCGTGATGACCGCCCGTTCTGCCGTCCGCTCCACCCTCTACCGGCCCGCCGTCGACCCGGACGGCGCGCTGATGATCGGCGCCGCCGTCGGCATCAACGGCGACGTCGCCGGCCGGGCCGAGGCGCTGCTCCGGGCCGGGATCGACGTGCTCGTCGTCGACACCGCCCACGGGCACCAGGACAAGATGCTCTCCTCGCTGAAGGCGGTCCGCGAGGTCCGCGACCGGCTGGCCGACGAGACCGGGCGGTCCGTCCCGCTCGTCGCCGGGAACGTCGTCTCCGCCGACGGCGTCGACGACCTCGTCGGGGCGGGCGCCGACGTGATCAAGGTCGGCGTCGGCCCGGGCGCGATGTGCACGACCCGGATGATGACCGGCGTCGGGCGGCCGCAGTTCAGCGCGGTGCTCGAGTGCGCGGCCGCGGCGCGGGCGCTCGGCAAGGCGGTCTGGGCCGACGGCGGCGTGCGCTACCCGCGCGACGTCGCCCTCGCCCTGGCCGCCGGCGCGGGCAGCGTGATGATCGGCTCCTGGTTCGCCGGGACGTACGAGAGCACCGGCAACCTGATGGTCGACGCGCAGGGCCGGATGTACAAGGAGTCGTACGGCATGGCCTCCGCCCGCGCGGTGCGCCTGCGGACCAAGGACCAGAGCGGCTTCGACCGCGCGCGGTCCGGCCTGTTCGAGGAGGGCATCTCCTCCTCCCGCATGTACGTCGACCCCGAGCGCCCCGGCGTCGAGGACCTCATCGACTCGATCGTCGCGGGCGTCCGCAGCTCCTGCACGTACGCCGGCGCCTCGAACCTCGAGGAGTTCCACCAGCTCGCCGTGGTCGGCGTCCAGTCGAGCTCGGGCTACGAGGAAGGTCGCCCCCTCAGCACGAGCTGGTGATGTTGGCGCAGCCCCTCACTCCAGGCAGATCCTGGCCCGGTTGGTCGCGCTCGGCGCTGACAATGCTGCACGGGACACCCTTGAGCTGGTACTGGCAGTCGGACGTGCGCAGCGAGAGATTAGCCAGTACCTGGAGCAGCTGGGACGTGGCTTCCACGCTGTCGAGTGGCACGACTCCGGCTACTACGGCAAGGGGGAGCTGGACGAGGTACTGAAGGCCTACCGGGGTACCGAGTGAGCCGGTACGACTAAGTCGATGGGCAGGACGCCGAGCTGCGAGCCAAGGGGCACGACGACGACCTGTACGACACGCAGTTCGTGGACGTTTGGACGTGTCTTTGCGGCGCCGAGATGAGCGCCAAGGTCTCCGCCTACCACCTCGACTCTGCGGCTTTGGAAGACGTCGTAGAGCCCGAGCCGCTGCCGCTCGCCGTCCAGGTCATCCGAGCCATCAAAGACGAGTTCCCTGGCGACTGGCTCGAGTTGAAGGCGACCATCCGCGGCCTCGTTGCCCGGTGGCCGCTCATTGACAGACCCGCCTCCGGCTCGACCGGGGCGGCTCGGCTGGGTGCGGCCGTTCTCTTCCATCCACTTGGAATCTGTGTTTAACTTGGATGCAAGGGCCCACGAAGAGAACGACAACCACTCACCCGAGGAGACCGACCATGAGACACATCGAAATAGACGAGGACGTGTACGCCTGGCTGGAGGCCCGAGTTCGCGGGTTCGAGACCCCGAACGACGTCTTCCGCCGAGAGGTACTCGGCCTCGATACGGCTCCAGCAACGACGCCGGCGGACCCCATCCCGCGTATCCGCCAGGGTGCGCTGTACGGCCTGATCCACGCCGGACTCGTGGAGGCAGGCGACGAGCTGACCTGCCACCGCACTCGGTCGGGGGAGACATACCGCGCCACCATCACCGAGGACGGTGCCATCAAGACCGACCTCGGCGTGTTCACCAAGCCGTCGCCGGCACTGAAGGCATTCGTCGGCAGCGAGATTGACGGCTGGGCGAATTGGATGCACGTGCCGACGCGAGAGCGTCTGCGCGACCTTCGGGCCCAAGCAGTCAGCTTGGGACTCATCGGCAAGTAGGAGCACCGAACCACAGCAGCCCCGCACGAGACAAGCGTGCGGGGCTGCTGCCTGTTCAGGCTACGACTCGGCGCTACTCAGCTCGTCGAACGGGATGTGGGGCGCGTGGTCGATGCGGACCCTGTGCTCTAGGTACCCGGTCTGATTGTGCCGCTTGGGGTCGTATTTGCTACCCGGGTTCTCCGACTCGAACTGCTTCGCTCGAGCCTCCTGGTCGCTCTTCCCGAAGAGGTACATGACGTGGTCCGCGTGGTTGTATGCGGTGACCGGGAGACCCGAGTCGGCTTCACGGTGCGGAATCCGCACGTAGCCCGGCTTGTGAACAGCCTTGCCGCTAATGACTAGACGAATGGGCATAGCCCGCCTCCTATCGCTAACGCCTACCCCGACTGGGGCGGCTATTGATGTGGCAGGAAGGAGTATCGCAGGTCAGCTTGCCGATGTCCAGAGGCGAAGCTCAGAAGATGAAGCCTCTGGGTGGAGGCCCGGGGACAGCGCCAAGCGGAGCTGTGCTGGTCGGCTTGTCTCCGCTGGACTAAGGGGCCCTGCTCGCGCAGTCACGCATCGACGTCGGCAACCCGTAGCATCCGGGGATGCCGAACCTTCCCCAGCCCGTCGTGAGCACCGCGTGGCGCTACAAGAACGAACCGACCAAGATTCACTACCGTGCGTACTGGCCCGACGGCAAGCCCCGCCACCTCATCGCGAAGGAAGGGGAAGCGCTGTACCGCGTCCTCGATGCGCAGCTGCAGGCCCTCGGGTACACGGCGCCGGCGTCAGCAGAGGCAGACCCGGAGGCGACCCCGGTGGACGAGTAGGACCGAGCAGCGCGACGAAGGGCCCGTTCGCGTACTGCGAACGGGGTTTTCACGTGTCACTGACACGACCTATTCACACCCTGAGCTGGAGTCTGCTGCCCGTAGGCTGCCGCCTCGTGCAGGCGCGACGACCACCAGCCGTACGCCACGTCCGTCGGCGAGCCGACCCAGGACCAGACGTGCAAGAGCCACCACGACGCAGCCGCCTGGACGTCTACAAGGGATGGCACCGCGAACCGTCTTTTTACCGAGAGGTGTACGCCCGCAGCGTTAGCGCAGCACTCGTCGGCCTACTCGGCATCGCACTTGCCTCTGCGTTCGGCATCATCAGCCGTAAGCCCCTCGCCTACTTCAGTATTGGCATTCTCGTCTTCAGTGTCGGTTGGTTTGTTTACGGGTTTGCGCAAGCCCGCAAGGTACAGAAGCTAGAGAAGAGCAGTACCGCAAGCCGGGAGGAGGTGGAGTTCTACGATAGGAGGGTTCGTAGGCTCCTAGTGGCGAATGCAATTCTGTTCACTATCTTCGCAGTCGTCACCACCGTTCTGGGGCTCTAGTCAGGCCGCACGGCAGTACCCGCGGTCTAGCTCAGCCTCAACCGGGAGTTGGTGAGCGCCTCACCTGCGTGCCTCATACGACGCTCCAGGAAGCTCCCCAGATTTCAACGGGGTCACTCGCGGGCAGTTGCCCATCTCGCGCGAAAAGTAAAGTGCGTCTCCACTTTGTGCACAAACCGCCCGTTTTGGTGCTCTGTGCGGCGATTCTCAGGCTCGTTTCTGACACCCGAGGCTTCGTGACTTGTCCAGAGTTCGCGCGGTGCTGGTGGAGAATCAGCTTTGAGTGAGCCGGCTGCGCGGATGAATAGGACGCCGGTCTCATCCGTAGCTCTAACCCGCACCTCGGCTTGGGCTTGCTCGACGGCTAGTGCACGCTCGTGGCGGAACTGCCGCACCAGTACGAGGTATGCGCCGCCGAGCCCGAGTGCAGTCGCCAGCAGGCTCTGCGTGAGGTCGGCCGCCCACTCCGGGGACCAGACAGCGTCCCAGTAGTTATCCCATGCGCCCACGCTGAGAGGCTAGCGGTCGGCAGGCTCACGAGACGTGGGTCGCCCTGCGTGAAAGTGGTCGCTCCGAAGGCCGCGACAGCCGCTGGGCAAGCCCGCAACGACCACTTGCGGGAAGCGGGGGCTAGGCCGGGATGGCGCTTGCGGCGCCCTTCACGCGGATGCCGGGCTCGCCGCGGAGGACGCTGACGTCGATCCGGCTGGGGCGGCCCATGTCGACGCCCTGGCAGATCGTGAACTCGGCGCTGGCGCCGATCAGGTGCAGGTCGCGCAGGTAGCCGCCGAAGGCGGCCGCCGCGGCCCCGGTCGCGGGGTCCTCGACGACGCCGCTGCCGGCGAACGGGTTGCGGGCGTGGAAGAGCTTGCGGCCCTCGGGCCACACCAGCAGGACCGTGATCAGGCCGTGCTCGCGCATCAGCGTGGCGAGGGCGTCGAAGTCGTAGTGCAGGTCGGCGAGGCGTTCGCGCGTACGGGTGACGAGGACGAGGTGCTCGGAGCCGGCGTTCGCCAGCCTGACCGGGTAGTCCGGGTCGAGGTCGCGCGGGGACCAGGCCAGCGCCCGCAGCACCGCGTCGACGAGGTCGTGGGGCGCGGGGCGGACCCGCGGGGAGACGCTGGTGAGCTCGGCCACGTGCCCGTGGTCCGTGCGCTGCGTGCTCACCGTGACCAGGCCGGCCGGGGTGTGGAACACGAGCTCGGCGGCCGGGTGCCGCTCGACGAGCGCGACGCCCGAGGCGATGGTCGCGTGGCCGCAGAACGGGACCTCCTGCTGCGGCGCGAAGTAGCGGACGTCGTAGACGTTCGGCTCCTGCGCACGCGGGAAGAGGAACGCGGTCTCGGAGTAGCCGAGGTCGGCCGCGATCTCCTGCATGGCCGCGTCGTCGAGGCCGTCGGCGTCGAGGACCACGCCGGCGGGGTTGCCGCCGCGGCCGTCCTTCGTCGTGAAGGCGGCGTAGCGGAGCACCTCGGTGGGCATGCGGCTCAATCTAGACGGCTGCGACCTCGGACCGACAGACCGACGGCCGCCTCCGAACGGCCTTCCCAGGGCGAAGCGCGCCGTTCAGGCAGGGGCGATCAGCTCGTCGAGGCGCGCGACGCCCGCGGGCACCGCGGCCGCCAGCCGAGCGAGCACCACGTCCAGCTCCGGTGAACCGGCCTCGGGAGGCACACGCGCCGGGTTGAGGGCCACCCGGTCGCTCCAGGCCTTGAGGTCCGGCTCGGCGCCGAAGGCCGCACCCGCCCGGAAGCCGCGCACGTTCATCCGGGCCCAGTCGGTCAGCGAGCCGCCCAGCGACGACGGCCGGCAGACCCGGTTCTTCTCGTCGTCGTCGTCGCGGGTCGCCTCGACCACGCCGGCGAGGGCCGCGCCGAAGCAGGGGAAGCCGGCCCGCACCGGCTGCAGCGTGATCACGTCCGGTCGCCAGATCGGTACCAGCGGCGGACGCTTGAGCCCGTCGGCCGCGCAGTGCACCACGAGCGCGTCGTCGGCGACGGCGACGGTCCCCTCGTCCAGGTCGACGAACCCCCGCCGCACGGCCCGCACCCGCCCGAGCCGGACGACGTGCTCGACGCTGCGCAGCAGGTCGAGCTCCCAGCGCCCGAGGGTCGGCACCTTGGCCATCGTGGGGGTGACCGTGCGGTCGATCCGCAGCATCGTCCCGGCCTCCTCCAGGTCGAGGAACAGCCCGGGCAGCGACGTGGCCTCGGACGCCAGCCCCATCAGCCCGGCCACCATGCCGAGGTAGACGACGGGGTCGGGCTCGAGGTTGGCGCGGTCGAGCATCCACGGGTCGCGCGGGCGCACCCAGCAGATCGCGTCGGGGTCCACGCCGTGCTGGAGCAGCCACACGACGCTGTCCGTGGCGGTCTTGCCGGACCCCACGACGACGTGCTGCCGCGTCGGGCCCGCGGCCGGGATGCCGCCGGCCGGCACCACCCGGGCACCGTCCACGGCGAAGGGCGGCGGGGTCTCGGCGGGGATGTCGGGCGAGAGGTAGCGCGCGTCGACGACCCGGCACCGCTCGGGCACCTCGTGCCGCTCCCCCGAGTCGAGCGACACGAACGTCCGCCCGCCCACGTGCTCCGAGCGGGGGAAGAAGCGGACCCGCCCGCTGGCGAGCAGACGGTCGGCGAGCACCTGCTCGTAGTAGGCCAGGATCGTCGGCTGGTCGGCCCGCTCGTGCAGCCCGGCCTCGGGGCCCTCGGTCTGCCGGCGGTCGTCGCCGAGCAGCGTCGACGCGACACCGTAGTAGGTCGAGGACTGGTGCAGGCGGACGAACGGGTACGCCCCGCGCCAGTGTCCGCCGACCCCGTCGCGGCGGTCGACCAGGACGACCCGGGCCTGCGGGTCGTGCTCGACGAGGGCGTCGACGAAGGCCAGGCCGGCCGCGCCGGCGCCGACGACCAGGTGGTCGGCCTCGAGGAGCTGCGTCACCGTCGCGGACCCGCGGAGGCCACGCGGGTCAGGCCGACGCGAAGCGGGCGGCCGAGCGCGCCCGGGCCTTGGCCGCCTCCTCCTCGCGGTTCTTCGGCGTGCCCGTGGTCACCAGGCTCTCCAGCAGGTGCTCCGTCGCGTGCGCGATGTCGTGGACCGCGCGCTCGAACGCGGCCTCGTTCGCCTTGGACGGCTTCGTCGTCCCGGCGATCTTCCGCACGTACTGCAGCGCGGCGTCGTGGACCTCGTTCGACGTCGCCGGCGGCTCGAAGTTGTTCAGCGGTCGGATGTTGCGACACATGGCCCCATCCTTCCTCCCGTACGCCGCGATGGGTAGATCCTCACCACGCGCCTGAGCCTGTCGAACGGCCCCACTGCCCTACGCCCCCTGAGCCTGTCGAAGGGCCCACCGCCCTACGCCCCCTGAGCCTGCCGAAGTGCCCACCGCCCTACGCCCCCTGAGCCTGCCGAAGGGCCCACCGCCCTACGCCCCCTGAGCCTGTCGAAGGGCCCGGAACGGGTTGGCTCTCCTGCACGAGAGAGAGGCCGACCTCTTCGAGGCCCTTCGACAGGCTCAGGGGGCGTTCGGCGAGCTCGGAGGACGTGCCCGGCGTAGGCTCCGCTGCCGTGGGGGCGCGGGAGCTGGTGGTGCTCGGCACGGCGTCCCAGGTCCCGACGCGGACCCGGTCGCACCAGGCCGCGGTGCTGCGGTGGGACCGCGAGGTGGTCCTCTTCGACCCGGGCGAGGGCACCCAGCGCCAGCTCACGCTGGCCGGGGTCGCGGCGGGCAGCATCACCCGGATCTGCATCACGCACCTGCACGGCGACCACTGCCTGGGGCTGCCCGGGGTGCTGCAACGGATCGCGCTCGACGGCCGGGACCGGCCCGTCGACCTGTACTTCCCCGCGGAGGGCCAGCCCTACGTGGACCGGCTGCGGAACGCCAGCGCGGCCGCCGGCGGGCCCGAGGTCCGCGAGCACCCCGTCTCGGCGGACGGCGTGGTCGACACCTGGCCCGGCCTGACGCTGTCCGCGCGGGCGCTCGACCACCGGGTGCCGACGTACGGCTGGCGCCTCCAGGAGCCCGACGGTCGACGGGTGGTGCGGGACCGGCTCGACGCCGTGGGGCTCGGCGGGCCGGACGTCGGCCGGCTGCTGCGCGACGGCGAGGTGACCGTCGACGGGCGCCGCGTCGGCGTGGAGGAGGTGACCGAGGCCCGGCGCGGGCAGTCCTTCGCGTTCGTCATGGACACCCGCCGCTGCGACGCCGCCGTGGAGCTCTGCCGGGACGTCGACCTCGCGGTGTGCGAGTCGACCTACCTGCGCACGGAGGCCGACCTCGCCGAGGCGTACGCGCACCTGACCGCCGCCGACGCGGCCGGGATCGCCGCCGAGGCCGGCGTCCGGCGCCTGGTCCTCACCCACTACTCGGCCCGGCACCCCGACGAGCAGGTGTTCGCCGACGAGGCCCGCCCGATCTTCGGCGACGTCACCGCCGTGCGGGACCTCGACCGCGTCGACGTCCCGCCTCGCCGCTGAGCCGACGGCTCACCAGGGGATGACGCCGGCGTCCTCGAAGTAGCCGCCGGTCGGACCGTCGTCGGGCAGCGTCGCGAGGCGGAGGGCGATGGCCGCACCCTGCTCGGGCGTCCGGTGGCCGCTGAACCCGTTGAGGTCCGTCGCGACGTAGCCCGGGCAGGCGAGGTTGATCAGGACGTTCGTGTCCTTCAGCTCCTTCGCGTACTGGACGGTCACGGCGTTGAGGAACGTCTTCGACGGCGAGTAGGCGACCGCGATCGGACCCGTGTCGCCACCGTCCGCGCTCTGCCGGGCCAGCGAGCCGACCCCGCTCGACATGTTGACGATGCGCGGCGAGGCGGACCGCCGCAGCAGCGGCAGGAAGGCGTTCGTGACCCGGATGACGCCGATGACGTTCGTCTCGACGACGGTCCGGATGACGTCCAGGTCCGCCGTCGTCGGCTGCTGCTGCATCCCGCCCGTGATGCCGGCGTTGTTCACCAGCACGTCCAGCCCGCCCGCCTGCTCCTGCACGAGGGCCACGGCCGCGGTCACGCTCGCGTCGTCGGTGACGTCCAGCGGCACCGCGAAGGCGTCGTGCCCCGCGGCGCGCAGCCGGGCGACCGCCTCGTCCAGGCGCTGCTGGTCGCGCGCCCCGACCCCGACCTTCCAGCCCAGGGCGCCGAGCCCCGCCGCGATCTCGTAGCCGATCCCCTTGTTCGCCCCGGTGACCAGGGCCGTCGTCTGTGCACTCATGGGACCGAGCGTCGTCGCGGCCGGCGGATCCGCCAACACGTCTTCGGCACCTCGCCATACCCGGCGGGTATCAGCCCCGCGCTAGCGTGGCGGGATGGAGACCCGCGAGCTGCGCTACTTCGTCGCCGTCGCCGAGGAGCTGCACTTCGGCCGGGCGGCGGCGCGGCTGAGCATGTCGCAGCCCCCGCTCTCCAGGGCCGTCCAGCAGCTCGAGCGCCGGCTCGGCGTCCGGCTGCTCGACCGGGGCACGCGGGGCGTGACGCTCACCGGACCTGGTGCGGTCCTGCTGCGGGAGGCACGCGCCGCGCTCGCCGCGGTCGAGGCCGCCGAACGCCGCACCGTCCGCGCCGCCGTCCCCGCCGACGAGGCCGAGGCGCCGGTGGTGCTCGCCACGAAGGCCGGCGCCTCCAGCGAGCTCGTCGCCAAGCTCCTCGACGCGTACGCCGCCGAGCCCGGCTCGGCACCGGTCGACATCGTCCTGTGCGCCATCGGCGACCAGGCGCGGATGCTGCGCGACGGCCGGGCCGACGTGGCCCTGCTGCACCGGCCGTTCGACGACGTGGCCGGCTTCGACGTCGAGGAGCTCGGCACCGAGGGCCAGGTCCTGGTGCTTCCGTCGGGCCACCCGTTCACGCAGCGCCCGAACGTCTCGCTGGCCGACACCCTCGCCGTCCCCGGCCTCCCGGCGCCCCGCTGGCCCCGCGACGACGGCACGTACGCCGACGGCCCGGGCCCGCAGGTCCACGACCACACCCAGCTGCTCCAGCTCGTCGCCCTGTCCCGCACCTGCGTGGTCCTCCCCGCCTCGGTGGGCGTCCACCTGAACGAGTCCCTCGCCGCCGTCCCCGTCCTCGACGCCCCCGAGGTGACGACGCTCATCGCCTGGCCACCCCACAGCCGCTCCCGAGCCGTCGCCGGCCTCGTCCGCACGGCCACCCGCCTCTAGCGCTCTCCCCCGTCTCAACGCCCAGGGGACGTGTTGCCGCCGGCCGCCAGCGGGACCCGCCGCGCATCCGGCTCGACCGCGCCGGACGCGTACGAGGTCATGTGGCCGGCGCCGTCTGGACGAACGAGCGATGACGCCACCCGTCGGGCGGACCGAGGTGGTCTGCCCATCGAGTGGCGTCATCGGGAGAGAGGAAGACGGCGTCTGAGGCCCTGCGACCTCGTACGCGTCCGAAAGGGCTAGTGCGCGTGGTCCCCGCGGTAGTACTCGAAGACCAGGCCGGTGAGCGTGACCGTGCCGAAGGCCACCCCGAGGATCATCAGCCACCAGCCGAAGACCGGCCCGAGGATGAACAGGGTGAAGGTCATGGCCACGAACAGCGGCCACTTGCTCTGCGGCGGGAAGAAGCCGAGCTCGCCGGCACCCTCTGCGATCTCACCGGACTTCTTGTCCTCCGGGCGCGGGTCGATGCGCCGGGCGATGAGTCCCAGGTAGAGGGAGATCATCAGCAGCAGGAAGAAGGTCAGGATGAGCGCCGCGGTGCCCGTGGGGTCGTTGCTCATCAGCCAGTAGACCGGCGAGATGGCCGCGACGAACACGGTCAGGACGATGAAGACCCACGTCTCAGCCCTCATCCGCGCCCGGCCTCCTTGTCGTTGAAGTCGGCCGAGGGCGGCGACTGGTTGGGGTGCTCGTCGTCGTACTTCTCGACCGGGTCGTTCGACTCGCCGCTGACGCGCTCCTCGAGCAGCCCGCGACGGCCGGTGTCGTCGGCCGCGTCGACCAGGGTGTCGTTCAGCTCACCGTTCATGTCGTTGTACTCCGACAGCGCCACCTCGGGGTGGTGCAGGTCGAAGGCCGGGGACTCCGAACGGATCCGCGGGATCGACGTGAAGTTGTGCCGCGGCGGCGGGCAGGAGGTCGCCCACTCGAGCGAACGTCCCCAGCCCCACGGGTCGTCGACGCCGACGTGCGGGTTGTTGCGGCTCTTCCACACGTTGTAGACGAACGGCAGCATCGAGGCGCCGAGCAGGAACGCACCGGCGGAGGAGATCTGGTTCAGCACCGTGAACCCCTCGTTCGGCAGGTAGTCGGCGTAGCGGCGCGGCATGCCCTCGACGCCCAGCCAGTGCTGCACGAAGAACGTCGCCTGGAAGCCGATGAACAGCAGCCAGAAGTGCACCTTGCCGAGAGTCTCGTCCAGCATGTAGCCGGTGAACTTCGGCCACCAGAAGTAGAAGCCGGCGAACATCGCGAACACGACGGTGCCGAACACCACGTAGTGGAAGTGCGCGACCACGAAGTAGGAGTCGGACAGCTGGAAGTCCAGCGGCGGGGAGGCCAGCACGACGCCGGTCAGACCACCGAAGAGGAAGGTGATCAGGAACCCGATCGCCCACAGCATCGGTGTTCGCATGGCGATGTTGCCGCCCCACATGGTGCCGATCCAGTTGAAGAACTTCACCCCGGTCGGGACCGCGATGAGGAACGTCATGAAGGAGAAGAACGGCAGGTTGACCGCACCGGTGACGTACATGTGGTGGGCCCACACGGCGACCGAGAGGGCCGCGATCGACAGCGTCGCGCCGACCAGGCCGACGTAGCCGAAGATCGGCTTGCGGCTGAAGACCGGCAGGATCTCCGTGATGATGCCGAAGAACGGCAGCGCGATGATGTAGACCTCGGGGTGCCCGAAGAACCAGAACAGGTGCTGCCACAGGATCGGCCCGCCGTTGCCGGCGTCGAACACGTGGGCCCCGAGCTTGCGGTCCGCCTCGAGCACCAGCAGCGCCGCCGCCAGGATCGGGAAGGCGATGAGCACCAGGATCGACGTCACCAGGATGTTCCAGGTGAAGATCGGCATCCGGAACATCGTCATGCCGGGGGCCCGCATGGTCAGGATCGTGGTGATGAAGTTGACCGCGCCGAGGATCGTGCCGAGGCCGGCCATGTAGAGGCCCATGATCCAGAGGTCGCCACCGACGCCGGGCGAGTTCACGGCGTCGCTCAGCGGCGCGTACGCGAACCAGCCGAAGCTGGCGGCGCCCTGCGGGGAGAGGAAGCCGGAGACCGTCACGAGGCCGCCGAAGAGGTAGAGCCAGTACGACAGCATGTTCAGCCGCGGGAACGCGACGTCCGGCGAGCCGATCTGCAGCGGCATGATCGCGTTCGCGAAGCCGGCGAACAGGGGCGTCGCGAAGAGCAGCAGCATGATCGTGCCGTGCATCGTGAAGAACTGGTTGTACGTCTCCCGCGACATGTACTGCATGCCCGGGAAGGCCAGCTCGGCGCGGATGCCCAGCGCCAGGATGCCGCCCAGGAAGAAGAACAGCATCGAGGTGATGAAGTAGAGGTTGCCGATCACCTTGTGGTCGGTGGTGACCATCCACTTCCAGGAGATCGTCCCGAGCTGCCTCTTCGGCGTCGCGATCTCCGTCGCGGTGCGCTGGAGCGTCGTCATCGCGTGCCTCCCTGCTGTGCTGCTGCTGCCGGCTCGGGGTCGCCCTCGCTGGTGTTACCCGGTTCGCCCACCGGGTTGGGGATGGCCGCCCCCTTGGCCTCGCCGGTCTGCCCGCGGGCCACCAGCGTCTTGAGGTGCGCCTCGTACTCGGCCTCGCTCACCACGTGGACCTCGAAGAGCATCGAGGAGTGGTAGGTGCCGCAGAGCTCGGCGCACTTGCCGTTGAAGACACCCTCACGGTTGGGGGTCACCGTGAAGTGGTTGTCGCGGCCCGGGATGACGTCCATCTTCTGGTAGAAGACGGGCACCCAGAACGAGTGGTTGACGTCGGGCGACGACAGGTTGAAGCGGACGGTCTTGTTGACCGGGAGGTACAGGGTCGACCACTGGTTGATCGTGCCCGTCTCCCACACGTCGGTGCCCACGCCGGGGACGTCGGCCGACTTGTAGTTGAAGGTCCAGGCCCACTTCTGCCCGACCACGTCGACCGTCAGGTCGGGGTCCGGGTTCTTCGTGACGACGTTCTGCGCCAGCACGGTGTAGTAGAAGAGCACGCCGATCACGACGAACGGCGCCACCGTGTAGAAGATCTCCATCGGCAGGTTGTAGCGGTTCTGCCGAGGCATGTCGTTGTGGTTCGTCCGGTAGCGCAGCGCCGCCCAGATGACCAGGGCGTAGACCGCGATGCCGATCGAGCCGGCGGCGATCCACGTGCCGATCCACAGGTCCCCGATGGCCGGGGCCTGGACGGTACCGGCCTCCGGCAGACCGAGGCGCTTGAGCTGCCCCGTCGTCTCGGCGGAGCACCCGGCCAGCAGCGTGAGGGCCACCCCGGACAGCGCCACCGAACTGCGCAGACCGACGCGTCGCGCCCGCTCTCTGCTCACACCCACTCTGGCCTTCTCCTCGAACATGCCCACGTGGGGCGGACGACCTGGGCCGTCTCCTGAGTCACGCACGGTGCCCCCGCCCCGACGGTCTTACCCGTCGTGAGGGGCTGTGACGCAGGTGCTCCGTGAGCAGCCTGCGCCTCGATGTTGCCCGGCCACAGTAACGCAGGAAGCCGAGCACCCCATGTCTGGCCCGGGCGTATCTTTCCGCGTGTGACGGACGTCCCCGCACCGGTCTTCCTCGACTGTTCTTCGGGCGAGCCGCTGCTTCCGGAGGCACGCGACGCGTGGGTTCTCGCCACGTCCTCGGGGTGGGGCGACCCCCAGCGGCTGCACCGGCCGGGACGGCTCGCCGCGCAGGCCCTCGACGACGCCCGGAGCCGTGTCGCCGGTCACGTCGGGGCCCGTCCGGACGAGGTCGTCCTCACCGGGCCGCTCGCCCCCACCGCCCAGGCCGCCGTCGCCGGGCTCGCGCTCGGCCGGCGCCGCATCGGTCGCACGATCGTGACCTCGGCCGTCGAGCACTCCGCCGTGCTGGGCGCCGCGGCCGCGTACGGGGAGCACGTCACGGTCGGCGTCGACCCCCTCGGGCGGCTCGACCTGGACGCCTGGACGGCCGCCGTGGCCGCGCCGGGCGTCGCGCTCGCCTGCCTGCAGGTCGCCAACCACGAGGTCGGGACGCTGCAGCCGTACGCGGCCGCCGCGCAGGCCTGCCGCGACGCCGGCGTGCCCCTGGTGCTGGACGCCACGACCGCTCTGGGACGCCTGTCGACGTCCGACCTGGGTGGCTGGTCGGTCCTGCTCGGCTGGGCCGGCGCGTACGGCGGACCGGCCTCGGTGGGGTTCATGGTGGTGCGGCGCGGCACCCGCTGGCGTGCCCCGTTCCCGGCCGACGACCACCAGCAGGGCCGCTGGCCCGGCACGGTCGACGTCCCCGCGGTCTGGGCGGCCGCCGCAGCGCTGGACGCGGTCGCCGCCGACGGGACGGCCACGCCGGCCCGGCAGCACGCGCTCGTCGACCGACTCCGCCGCGGCGTGGCCGCGCGCGTCCCGGACGTCGACGTCGTGGGCGACCCCGAGGACCGGGTCCCCCACCTGCTGACCTTCTCGGCCCTCTACGTGGACGGGGAGACCCTGACCCTGGAGCTGGACCGGGCGGGCTTCGCGGTGGCCAGCGGGTCGGCCTGCAGCGCCAGCAGCGAGCACCCCTCGCACGTGCTAGCGGCGATGGGGGCGCTGACCCACGGCAACGTCCGGCTCGGTGTCACCCGGACGACGACGGAGGCGGAGGTCGACGCCTTCCTCGACGTGCTGCCCCGCGTCGTCGGCGAGATCCGCAGCCGGCTGGGCGTCGCGTGAGCGAGGCCGACGAGACGGCACTGACCCTCGACTGCCGGGGGATGCGGTGCCCGCGGCCCATCATCGAGATCGCCCGGCACCTCGACGACGTCGAGGTCGGCGGGTTGATCGAGCTGCTGGCCGACGACCCGGCCACGACGCCCGACCTCGCGGCCTGGTGCCGGATGCGGGGTCAGGAGCTGGTCAGCTCGGCCGCACCACGGTTCGTGGTACGACGGCTGCACTGACCTGCGCGCGGGGGTTCAGACCGGCCCACGGCGGACCGGGCGCCGATGCCTGGACGGGATCGGGTCTGAGCCCCGGTTCGCGTCGGAGCGGAGACAAACAGTTCAGCCCAAACAACACAACGCCCTGCCCCCGGACTCGGTGGGGGCAGAGCGTTGCGAGATCGGTCAGGCGTGCGCGATCAGTGGAAGCTGTCGCCGCACGCGCAGGAACCCGTGGCGTTCGGGTTGTCGATCGTGAAGCCCTGCTTCTCGATGGTGTCCACGAAGTCGATCGAGGCGCCCATGAGGTACGGCGCGCTCATCCGGTCGGTGACGACGCTGACGCCGCCGAACTCCTTGCGGACGTCGCCGTCGAGCTGACGCTCGTCGAAGAAGAGCTGGTAGCGCAGGCCCGAGCAGCCACCGGGCTGCACGGCGACGCGGAGGGCGAGGTCGTCGCGGCCCTCGGAGTCGAGGAGCGCCTTGACCTTACCGGCGGCCACGTCGGTCAGGAGGACGCCGTCGGCGGGCGGCGCGGTGATGGTGATCGGGCTGGTGGTGGCAGTCATGGGGTCTCCCCTGGTCGGCCTGGATGCTGCTGCTCGGGTAGGCAACCCGCGTACGGCGGATCGTGTTCCCGGGGTTCATGGTAGATCCGTCGGGCGGAGGGTCCCAAGCGTTCCGGGAACAAGGTGTCGGGCGTCACCAGCGCCAGGTGCGCGCGACCCGTCGTGCGGTGGCCGCCAGCGCGTCCGGGGCGACCAGCGTCCCCGACGCTCCCGCGCCCTCCTCGTGCACCGCGTACGCGGCCTCGATCCCCATCGTCCGCATCTCCCGCGCGCCGATCAGAACCTCGCCGGCGACGACCACGCAGGGGGCGAGCAGGCGCCCCGCCAGGGCGGCGGCCGCGGCCACGACCCCGCCGCCGCGGTGGGCGAAGTCGAAGACCGAGCAGCCCGTGACGACCAGGTCGACCGGGCCGCCGATCGGGTCGAGGGCGAGCGCGGGTCCGCTCGCGAGCCGCCCGCCGAGCGCCAGGACGGCCAGGGCGGTGCCGCCGCAGGCACCCGCCCCGGGAAGAGCGCCCAGGCCGGGTCCGGCGAGCTCGGCCAGGCGCTGCAGGTTCGCGTCCGCCGCCAGCAGGTCGGCGGCGTCCTCGTCGGCCGCCCGACCCCGGACGGAGGTGATGCCGCGCAGGCCGAGCAGCGGCGTCGTGAGACGGGTCCCGGGGACGACCCCGACGAGGTCCACGCCGGCCAGCCGCTCCCGGGCGGCGCCGAGGTCCAGCCGGGACAGCCCCGCCAGGCCGGCGACGCCGTCGGCGAGCGGGACGTCCGCGACGGCCCCGAGGGCGGCGAGGAACCCGGCCCCGCCGTCGTGGACGTCGTCGCTGACCAGGTCGACCAGCAGCCCGCCCCGGGTCGGCGCAGCCGCGGCGACGAGACGACCCAGCGGCGCCGAGCCGGCCGCGTACGGGACCGGGCCCTCCCCCACCCCCGGCCCGGGCAGGGCGACCGCGGTCACCGACCGGCCCTGGGCGCGGACGCCGACGCGGTCGTCGAGGACCACCGGTTCCTCGGGAGCGCCGAGCCGGTCGGCGGTGGAGGTGACGAAGCCCGCCCCGGCCTCGCCGAGGGGCACGACGGCGGTCTGCCGGTCGGCCCAGCCCTCGGCCAGCGCCCGGCCCGCCGCGGCGGACGACAGGCCGCCGAGCTCGTCGGAGCAGACCAGGACGCGCACCGCTGCATCCTGCCAGCGCCGCCGGGGGAGCCGGTCCGCGCCCGCGAGGCCGGCGACGTCGGGGCGGAGACGGCGGTTCTGCTCACCGGTAGAATTCAGGCGTGACGACGACGCCCGCACCGACCCGTACGCCGCTGTCGCTCTTCGTGCTGGGGCGGGAGTCGGACCCGCGCTCCGAGCGCGGCGTCGAGTGCCCCGGCGAGCTGCCGCCGGCCTCCGACCCGACGCTCGTCGAGCGGGCCCGGCGGGCCAAGGCGCAGCTCGGGGAGCGCGTGTTCGTGCTCGGTCACCACTACCAGCGCGACGAGGTCATCCAGTTCGCCGACGTGACGGGTGACTCCTTCAAGCTCGCGCGCGAGGCGGCGGCGCGGCCCGAGGCCGAGTTCATCGTCTTCTGCGGCGTCCACTTCATGGCCGAGTCCGCGGACATCCTCACCAGCACCGACCAGAAGGTCGTCCTGCCCGACCTCGCCGCGGGCTGCTCGATGGCCGACATGGCCCGGCTCGCCCAGGTCGAGGACTGCTGGGACGTGCTGGCCGACGCGGGCGTCGCCGACGTGACGGTCCCCGTGACGTACATGAACTCGTCGGCCGACATCAAGGCCTTCTGCGGCCGCGAGGGCGGCGTCGTCTGCACCTCGTCCAACGCCAAGAAGGTCATGGAGTGGGCGTTCGCGCGCGGGGAGAAGGTGCTCTTCCTGCCGGACCAGCACCTCGGCCGCAACACCGCCGTCCTCCAGCTGGGCATCGCCCTCGAGGAGTGCGTCCTCTACGACCCGCACCAGGTCGGCGGCGGGCTGACCGCCGACGAGCTGCGCGCGGCGAAGGTGATCCTGTGGAAGGGCCACTGCTCCGTGCACGGCCGCTTCTCCCCCGAGGCCGTCCACGACGTGCGCGCCCGGATCCCCGGCGTCCAGGTGATCGTGCACCCCGAGTGCCAGCACGAGGTCGTGCTGCTGGCCGACCAGGTCGGCTCGACCGAGTTCATCATCAAGGCCGTGGAGTCCGCCCCGCCGGGCACGAAGTGGGCCATCGGGACCGAGCTCAACCTGGTCCAGCGGCTCGCCAAGGCCCACCCGGAGCAGGAGATCGCCTTCCTCGAGAAGCACGTCTGCTACTGCTCGACGATGAACCGCATCGACCTCCCGCACCTCGTCTGGGCGCTGGAGAACCTCGTCGCCGGCCAGCTCGTCAACCAGGTCACCGTCGACGCCGACACCGAGCACCACGCCAAGCTGGCCCTCCAGCGCATGCTCGACCTCCCGGGCGAGACCACGAAGGACTGACCCCGGACCCGTACGCGGGGTTCGATCGGCCCGCCGGACGGTTGGCCTGCGCTGCGCCCTGCCGTCCGGCCCCCGCCGCGTACGCGCCGCCCGTCGTCCCTCTGGTCCCAGGACTTTCACGTTTACGTGAAAGACCGCGCTCTGCACGGCAGATCTGCCGTGGTCAGTACCCGGGTCCCACGTAAACGTGAAAGTCCTGTGACAGCCGGGACGCGCGCGCCGCGCCCCGGAGATGCCGAAGCCCCCCGGGAGCGAGCTTCCGGGGGGCGGACGGCGTACGGCGGTCAGCCGGGGATGAGGCCTTCGGCGGAGTCGGCGAGGAGGGCCTCGACGTCGGCGAGGCTAGAGCCGACGTCCGGGAGGATCAGGTCGGAGTCCAGGAGCTGCTCGTCGGTGAGGGGCGTCCCGATGCTGCGGACCTCGCTGAGGAGCTCGGCGAGTGCCTGGCTCAGCTGGGCCTCGTCCTGCTGGGCGACGGCCTGCTCGACCTGGTCGTCGAGGGCGTTGAGGTCGCCGATCGCCGCGTCGGGGACCTCCCACTGACCCTCGCCGAGGATCCGGACGATCACCGCAGGTCCCCGGCGTTCGGCTGGGCGGCCTGGGTCGGCTGGCCCTGGTAGTCGGTGGCGGGCGCCTGCTGGACCGGCTGGCCCTCGAGCGCGGGCGCCTGGCCCCCGCCGATCGCCTGGGTGCTCGCGGACGGGCCGCTGCCGATGGACGCCTTCATCCGGCTGAGCTCGTCCTCGACGTCCGAGGTGGACGCGAGCTGCTCGAGCTCGAGGGTGATGTCGTCCTTCCGCGTCCCGGTCGCGTCGTCGAGCGCACCGCTGGCGAGCAGCTCGTCGATCGCCCCGGCGCGGGCCTGCAGCTGCAGCGTCTTGTCCTCGGCACGCTGGACCGCGAGGCCGACGTCGCCCATCTCCTCGCTGATGCCGGAGAACGCCTCGCCGATCCGGCTCTGCGCCTCGGCGGCGGAGTACGTCGCCTTGATCGTCTCCTTCTTGGTGCGGAAGGCGTCGACCTTGGCCTGGAGCCGCTGGCTCGCGCGGACGAGCTTCTCCTCCTCGCCCTGCAGCTGCGCGTGCTGGGCCTGGAGGTCGGTGAGCTGCTGCTGGAGCCCGGAACGTCGCGTCAGCGCCTCGCGGGCCAGGTCCTCGCGGCCGACCTCGAGCGCCTTCTGCGCCTGCTGGGTCAGCTTGTCGGCCTGGGTGCTGAGGCCGTTGGCCTGCAGCTCGATCCGCTTGCGGCTCGTCGCCACGTCGGCGACTCCGCGGCGCACCTTCTGGAGGAGCTCGAGCTGGCGCTGGTACGAGTAGTCCAGCGTCTGCCGCGGGTCTTCGTACTTGTCCAAGGTCTTGTCCGCCTTGGCTCGGAAGATCAAGGACATGCGCTGAAAGATGCCGGCCATGTGGTCTCGGAGGTCCTTCCTGGGCCGAGGAGCGGTGCGGGGCGGCGAGACAGTCGCTGCCACCACCCGCACGAACAGGGCCCCACCGTATCTCCGGCGGGGAAACGAGGCCCAGCCGGCAGGGGCAGGAGTTTCGGTTTCCGGGGTCAACCCTGGGAGGATCAAGGGTCAGGACGGCAGGGACCCAGGGCGGTCCGGCCCCCGCGGACCGCGCGGGACCAGCGAGAGGCAGGCAGTGGCGATCTTCCGACGCAGCACGACCCCCCAGAGCAACGGGTCGTCGGCCACGGCCGCCCCCGAGCCGACGCCGGAGGTGCGCGACCCCTCGGGCCGCAAGCCGGGCCCGACGCCGAGCCGCAAGGAGGCGGAGGCCGCGCGCCGCCAGCGCGTCACGCAGACCTACAGCAAGAAGGAGTCCCGCGCGCTGGCCTCCCGCCAGAACCGCAGCGAGCGGATGAGGGCGATGGCCGCCCGGGACAACACCCCGGAGAAGGCGCTGATGCGCGACTACGTCGACGCCCGCTTCAGCATCGGCGAGATCCTGCTGCCGGCCCTGGTGCTGATCCTGGCGACGAGCTTCCTGAACACGATCTTCCCGCGGGCGGCGGTGATCGGGACGGTCGTCATGTACGCGTACGTCCTCGCCGTGCTGGCCGACCTCTTCTTCATGTGGCGCGGCTACAAGAAGGTGCTCGCCCAGCGCCTGCCGGGCTCGAGCACCAAGGGCCTCGCCTTCTACGGCGCCAACCGCGCGATCCAGATCCGGCGGTTCCGCATCCCGCAGCCCCGCATCAAGCGCGGCGAGAAGTACTGAGCGACGACGTGAGCGGCGAGTGGCACTGGCGCTCCGAGCGCGGCGGCCTGCGGGTCGGCGGCGCCACGCGCCCGGTCGGCACGGAGCGCTTCCCGACGCAGGGCGAGGCGGAGAGCTGGCTCGGGGAGACCTACCCCGACCTGCTGCTCTCCGGGGTGAACGCGGTCAGCCTCTACGAGGGCGACCGGCTCGTCTACGGGCCGATGAGCCTGGAGCCCGGCGAGCACTGACCCCACCGACCGGCCGGAGGCGACGCTCTAGCGGTTGCCCTCGCCGGTCCGGCGCAGGGTGTCCTCCCACGGCGACGGCGCGAGGCCGAGCGCGGCCTGCGTCCGGCTGGAGTCCATGACGTACGGGCGGCCGAAGATGTAGCCGAGCTGTCCCAGCTCGCGCATCTGGGGGCTCGCGAGCCCGATCGCCCGGACCACCGGGATCGGCAGCCCGTGCACCTTGACGGGGGCGGCCCCGGCGGCGACCAGCGACCCGTTCAGCGCGGCCCGCTGGGTGCTCGGGGCGGCGCTCACCGCGTGCCACACCCGGCCCCAGGTCTCGGGCGCGAAGGCGACGGCCGCCAGCGTCCTGGCCATGTCGGTCACGTCGGTGAAGGTGTGCGGCAGGTCCGGGTCGCCGATCATCCAGGCCGCGCGGCCCTTCAACGCCGTCGGGACGTGGCGGGACACGTGCCCGTTCTGCCCCACCCCGGCACCGAGGTAGTCGGACGCCCGCACCTCGACGGCGTGCAGGCGGCCCGCGTCGTGGGCGGCCTTGGCCTCGGCCCACATGCGGGCGCGCAGCCGGCCCTTGTGGTCGGTCGCCACGTCGGGCATGCCCTCGGTCGCCGGCCCGTCGACGGGTCCGTACGGGTAGAGCGACGCCGCGGTGACCAGCGTGGCCCCGGTCCGCTCCGCCGTGCTCAGCAGGCTGGCGGCCAGCGGCGGCCAGACCTCCTCCCACACCGTGTAGTCCTTCGGGTTCGCGCAGTTCAGGAGGGCGTCGGCGCCCTCGACGACCCGCGCCAGGGCCGCGGGGTCGGACGCGTCCGCGGCGACCGCGGTCACGCCCTCCACGCCGGACGAGCGGCCCGACCGGCTGACGACGCTGACCTGGTGGCCGGCCTCGGTGAGGACCCGGGCCGCCTCGCGACCCACGGGCCCGGCCCCGACGACCACCGCGCGGCGGGTGCCCCTGCTGCTCTGCTGCTCGCTCATCTGCGTCTCCTGCTCTTCTTCGAGAGCGGTGCTCTCGTCTGAGACGAACTCTCACACACGTCCGTCCACAACGCAAGAGCACTGCTCTCGACCGAGTGCGTCGCTCTCGTGAGGGTGCATGATGGGGACCGTGACGACCACGAGCGCACCGGGGACGGCCTCCACGTCGGCGCGGGCCCTGGCCCGGGACCACCTCACCCGCGCAATCCTGGCGAGCGCCCGCGCGCAGCTGGGCACGGTCGGCCCCGCCGCGCTGTCCGTACGGGCGGTGGCGCGGGACGTCGGCCTCGCCTCGTCGGCGGTCTACCGCTACTTCGCCAGCCGGGACGACCTGCTGACCGCCCTGCTGGTGGCGTGCTTCGACGAGCACGGCGAGGCCGTGGAGGCCGCCGCGGACGCGGTCGACCCCGCCGACCTCTCGGGCCGCTGGTCCGCCGTCGCCCACGCGTTCCGCGGCTGGGCGCTCGAGCACCCGTGGGACTACGCGCTGCTCTACGGCTCCCCCGTGCCCGGCTACGAGGCCCCGGCGCAGACCGTCGGACCGGCCACGCGCGTCACCCGGGTGCTGATGGGGCTGCTGGTCGACGCGGCGGCGGCCGGCGTGCCGCTCGCGCGACCGGACGAGCCCGCACCGGGGCCGGCGTTCCACGCGGCCATGACCGGGCTGCGGGGGTTCGCGGGGGCCGACCTCCCGGACGACGTCGTGCTCGCCGGGCTCGCGGCGTGGTCGGGCCTGGTCGGGGGCGTCACCCTCGAGCTGTTCGGTCACCTCGACAACGCGGTCGGCGACCGGGAGGCGTGGTTCGACGCGCTGACCCGGCGGCTCGACCCCTTCTCCCCGTCCCGGGCTGGATAGGTTCGCGTCGTGCCGGTGCCCGCCTTCGTCCTCGAGCTGCGTCGATCGGTCGGCCACGACCCGCTGTTCCTCACGGGGGTGACGGCCGTCGTGCTGCGCGACGACGCCGGCCCGACGCCGTCGGTGCTCTACGGCCGGCGGTCCGACAACGGACTCTGGGCGCTGCCGTCGGGCATCGTCGAGCCGGGCGAGCAGCCGGCGACGACCGTGGTCCGCGAGGTCGAGGAGGAGCTGAGCGTCGTCGTCGAACCCGAGCGCCTCGCGCTCGTCACCAGCGACCCGCCCATCACCTACCCCAACGGCGACGTCTGCCGGTTCGTCAGCCTGACCTTCCGCTGCCGCTGGGTCAGCGGCGAGGCCGCGCTCGGCGACGACGAGACGCTCGAGGTGGCCTGGCGCCCGGCCGACGACCCGCCGGCCGACCTGGACGTCCTGCAGCGCCGCCGGCTCGCGGTCGCGCTGACCGAGGGCTCAGCCTGCGTCTTCGACCGCTGAACCCGTCTCCGAACCCGTCTCCGAGACCGGGCGGCGGCGCAGGTCCGCGACCAGGAGCGCGGCACCGAACCCGGCGACCAGCACCCCCAGCCCGCCCACGACGGGCTGCGCGGACTGCCGGGTCGCGAGCCGCTGCTCGTACGTCTGCCCCTCCGACCCGTCGGCCTTGACGCAGACCGAGCCGGGGGTCATGGCGACCCCGCGGCAGCGGATCTCCGGCGAGCCGCCGAGGGTCAGGGCGTAGACGAGGGCCGCGAGCCCCGCCAGCAGCAGAACCAGGTGAGCGGCCCGGGTCCGTACGCGGCGGTTCACCGGACGTGCGACGGGACGAACGGCGGCTTCGTGACCCGGAAGGGCTCGCGCCGGGACCGGACGTCGACCGTGACCTCCGCGTCGTCGGTCACCGCGGCGTCGAGCAGGGCGAGGGCCACACCGGTCTTGAGGGTGGGCGAGAACGTCCCCGACGTGACGGTACCGACCTCGGTCCCGTCCGCGTCGCGCACGGTCATCCCCGAGCGCGGGATGCCCCGGCCCTCGGCGCGGAGGCCGCGCAGCACGCGGGCCGGCCGGGCCTCCTTCTCCGCCCGCAGGGCCTCGTCCCCGACGAACGTCGGCTTCGCCCACCCGACGGCCCAGCCGAGCCGCGCCTGGACGGGGGTGATGGTCGAGGAGAGGTCCTGGCCGTGCAGCGGGTAGCCCATCTCGGTCCGCAGCGTGTCGCGCGCGCCGAGGCCGGCCGGGCGCAGGCCCGACGAGGCGCCGGCGGCGACCAGCGCGTCCCAGGCCGCCGTCGCCGCGGCCGTCGGCACGAGCAGCTCGTAGCCGCGCTCGCCGGTGTAGCCCGTCCGGCAGACCACCACCTCGGCGCCGCCGACGTCGGTCACGGCGAAGGCCATGTAGTCCAGGGCCAGCGGGATCCCGGCGGCCTCGAGGACCTGGTCGGCCAGCGGGCCCTGCAGCGCGAGGACCGCCAGGTCGTGGTGCCGGTCGTGGACCTCGACGCCCTCGGGCGCGGCGGTCTGGAGGGCGGCGGCGACCCCGGCCGCGTTCGCCGCGTTGGGCACGAGCAGGAGCTCGTCCGGCCCGGTGACGTAGGCGATGAGGTCGTCCACGACGCCGCCGGCCGGGTTGCAGAGCAGCGTGTACTGCGCCTGCCCGGGGCCGATCCGGCCCAGGTCGTTGGTGAGGACGGTGTTCACGAACGTGGTCGCGCCCGGCCCGCGCACGCTCACCTTGCCCAGGTGGCTGACGTCGAAGAGCCCGACGGCCTCCCGCACGGCGGTGTGCTCGGCGAGGACGCCGCCTCCCGCGTACTCGACCGGCATCGACCAGCCGCCAAACGCCGCGAACCGCGCGCCGGCCGCCACGTGCCGCTCGTGCAGCGGTGACGTCCGCAGCTGCTCTGTCGCCTCGTCGGTGCCCACGCCGCTCCTCCACCCGCCCTCGTGCGCCGGGTCCGCAGGGCCCGGCTCGGTCGGAGGCGAACCTACTAGCCTGACGACGTGCCGACCCCTGTGCTGCCCGCCCTGACCCTGTCGAAGTCCCTGCCCCGCGGACCGGTGGTCCTCGTCGTCGGTCTCGGCGACGACGGCCTGCGGACCGTGCCGTCCGCGGTCGAGAAGGCCTACGCCAAGCGCTTCGGCAGCGACGTCGCGACGCTCGCGACCGAGGTCGGCGCCTCGGCCAAGGCCGGCCACACCCGGACGCTCCCGCGGGTCGACGACGTCCGCGTCCTGGTCGTCGGTCTCGGCACGCAGGCCGTCGACGGCCCCGCGCTGCGCGACGCCGCGGCGAACGGCGTCCGCCAGGCCGGCGGGCTCGCCGACGACAAGGGCACGGTCGACGTGGTGGTGGCGCTGGGCGCGACCACCCCGGAGGAGGCCCTGGCCGTCGCGTCGGGCGCGCTGCTCGGTACGTACGCCTACACCGGCGTCAGCTCGGAGGACGCACCCGCCGGCAAGGTCGGCCGCATCACCGTGCTCCACGAGGGCGCCACGCGCACGGCCGACGGCGCGGACGTCGCCGAGGTGGCGACCGTCGTGACCACCGCGGTCCTCGTCGCCCGCGAGTGGGTGAACATCCCCGCGAACCTGCTCTACCCCGCCTCGTTCGCCGAGGAGGCGCAGGCGCTGACCAAGGGCACCCGGCTCACGTACGAGGTCCTCGACGAGCGCGAGCTGGCCGCGCAGGGCTACGGCGGCCTGATGGCGGTCGGCGGCGGTTCCGCGCGCCCGCCGCGCCTGGTCCGGCTCTCCTACCGCCCGCGCGGCGCCAAGCTCCACCTGGCGCTGGTCGGCAAGGGCATCACCTTCGACACCGGGGGCCTGAACCTCAAGCCCGCCGACGGCATGTACACGATGAAGTGCGACATGGCCGGCGCCGCGGCCGTGCTGGCCGCGACCTGGGCGATCGCGAAGCTGGGGCTCAAGATCAAGGTCACCGCGTACGGGGCGATGGCCGAGAACATGCCGTCCGGCTCGGCCTACCGGCCCTCCGACGTCCTGACGATCTACGGCGGCACGACGGTCGAGAACGCCAACTCCGACGCCGAGGGGCGCCTGGTCATGGCGGACGCGCTGGCCCGCAGCAACGCCGACTCCCCCGACCTGGTCGTCGACGTCGCCACCCTCACGGGCGCGGCGGTCGTGGCGCTCGGGGACCGGACGGCCGGCGTGATGGCGACCGACGACGCCACCGCACGCCAGGTGCTCGACGCGGCACAGCTGGCCGGGGAGCCGTTCTGGCAGCTGCCGATCCCGGCGGAGACGCGGGGCAAGCTCGACTCGACCGTCGCCGACCTGCGCTCCTCGGGCACCGACCGGGCCGGCGGGGCGCTGGCCGCGGCCGCCTTCCTGCGGGAGTTCGTCGACGCGCCGACGCCGTGGGCGCACCTGGACATCGCGGGCCCGGCGTTCCGCACGGGCGGTCCGGAGGGGGCCTTCAGCACGGGCGGCACCGGCGTGGGCGTGGCGACCCTCGTCGAGCTCGCGCGCTCGCTGGCCGGCTGACGCAACCGTCGCCCGCCGGCTGACGTCTGCGGGCGCACGACCGGCGGCCGAGGTGGCAGAGCCGCGCCGACCCCCCTGGCCGGCGCGGCCCTCGTACGGGCGACCGCCCCCGGTCTGCCGCGCGTCAGCCCTGCTGCTGCACCAGACGCACGACGACTGCCCGCACGTTCGTCGGGTCCACCGCCCGGCACCCCGTGAGGTGCCGGGCGGGACCTCGAGCCAACCGCACCGACGGTGCCCCGGCGCCCAGTGAGCCATCCCACTCGCTGTACGCCCCCGCCGGCGCGGAGTGCGAGCGCGACCGTGAGGCCGAGGACTTGTCAGGTAGTCCCCCCGAGGACGCCCGCACGAGTCAGGTTCGGAGCGGGCGGAGGGGAGGTTTGGGGGTGGCGGAAAGAAAAGTTCGGCTATCGACCGCGCCATGAGTCCGGCCCGGGACCGGCTCAGCGCAGGTCGGGGTGCTTCTTGTTGCGCGTGTTGTAGTCCCGCATCCGCTGCGGGTAGCCGACCACCGCGGCGTCGTAGCCGGGGATCTGGAGCGACTCCGCGAAGGCGTGCGCCCACTGCGGGGACGGCACCACCCGGCGGGTCCACTCGCCGTCGTACGCCACCAGCAGGAGCGTCGGCCGGGTCACCGCGGTCTGCGGCTCCACGAAGGCCTCGACGCCGCGCCGGCTGCGCGCGAACGTCGTCAGGTGGGTGGTCGTGGCCTCGTCGACCTTGCCCGACGGCCCGCCGCCACGACGCACCTTGCCTCTCGTGCGGCTGAACCAACCCATGGCACAAGGTTAGGTGGCCGCGCCCGAACGCGGCGCTCCCACGAGCAACCACCGCCGCGCCGGGGCGGAGGCAGACAATGGGTGCGTGAGCGACGACGAGTTCGACCTGGTGGTGCTGGGCGCGGGGAGCGGGGGCTACGCCTGCGCGCTGCGGGCGGCGCAGCTGGGGCTGCGCGTCGCCCTGGTGGAGCGCGACCTGGTGGGCGGCACCTGCCTGCACTACGGCTGCATCCCGACCAAGGCGATCCTGCACGCGGCCGAGGTCGCCGACAGCGCCCGCGACGGGGCGCGGTTCGGGGTGCACTCCAGCGTGGACAAGGTGGACCTGGCGGGCGTGCGCTCGTACGCCGAGGGCGTCGTCGCGCGGCTGCACAAGGGCCTCACCGGCCTGATCTCCTCGCGCGGCATCACGGTCGTCGCCGGCGAGGGCCGGCTGGTGCCCGGCGCCGGCACGCCGGCCGTGGCGGTGACGTCCGCGGACGGCGAGCGCACCCTCGTGGCGCCGCACGTCGTGCTGGCCTCGGGCTCGCAGTCCAAGACGCTGCCCGGCCTGGTGCCCGACGGGGAGCGCGTGCTGACCAGCACGGACGCGATCCGGCTGCAGACCCTGCCGACCTCCGCCGTCGTGCTCGGCGGCGGCGTCATCGGCGTCGAGCTCGCCTCGGCCTGGCGCTCCTTCGGCGTGGAGGTCACCGTGGTGGAGGCCCTGGACCGGCTCGTGCCCGGCGAGGACCCGGCGGCCTCGGCGGCCCTGCTGCGCGCGTTCCGCAAGCGCGGCATCACCGTGCGGACGGCCGGCCCGGTGCGCTCGGTGGAGACGCTGCCGACGGGGGTCCGCGTGGCCCTGGACGACGAGGCCGGGACGACGCTGGAGGCCGACCTCGTGCTCGTCGCCGTCGGGCGCGGCCCCCGCTCCGCCGGCATGGGCTACGAGGAGGCCGGCGTCGCGCTGGACCGCGGCTACGTGACCGTGGACGAGCGCCTGCGGACGTCGGTCCCGGGCGTGCACGCGGTCGGCGACCTGGTCCTCGGCCTGCAGCTGGCCCACCGCGGCTTCGCCCACGGCATCTTCGTGGCCGAGGACGTCGCTCACGCCGAGGGGCGCCTGGACCGCGCGCCGGTCCTCGTCCCGGACGAGCAGATCCCCCGCGTCACCTACTGCGACCCCGAGGTCGCCTCCGTGGGGCTGAGCGAGGAGGTGGCCCGCGCCCGCTACGGCGACGTGGAGACCCAGACCTACGACCTGGCCGGCAACGGCAAGGCGCAGATCCTGCAGACCGCCGGCTTCGTCAAGCTCGTCCGGCGCACCGACGGACCGGTCGTCGGGGTCCACATGGTCGGGGCCCGGGTCGGCGAGCTGATCGGCGAGGCCCAGCTCGTCACGTCGTGGGAGGCGTGGCCCGACGAGGTCGCCGCGCTCCCGCACGCGCACCCGACGTTGGACGAGGCGCTGGGCGAGGCCCACCTGGCCCTCGCGGGCCGGCCGCTGCACGCGCACCGCTGAGCGCCACCCGGTCGCGCGGACCCGGGGCGGGGCAAGGCTAGGCTGACCCCGTCCGGGCTGGATCTCGGGCTGCGGGCCGTCGGTCGAGCAGCCGGACCGAGCCCAACGTCGCGCGAGAAGGAGCACCACACCGCCATGTCGACTTCGGTCACCCTGCCGGCCCTGGGCGAGAGCGTCACCGAAGGGACGGTCTCCCGCTGGTTGAAGCAGGTCGGCGACACCGTCGCGGAGGACGAGCCGCTCCTGGAGGTGTCGACCGACAAGGTCGACACCGAGATCCCCTCCCCCACCTCCGGCGTGCTGCTCGAGATCAAGGCGGCCGAGGACGAGACCGTCGAGGTCGGTGCCGTGCTCGCCGTGATCGGCAGCGCCGACGAGTCGCCCTCCGGCTCGGGTTCGACGGACGCCCCGGCCGAGGAGCCCGCGAACGACGCGGACGCCGAGATCGAGGCCGAGGACCCCAGCCCCGTGAGCGGTGGCACCTCCGACGGCGGCGCGGGCGCGAACGTCTCCCGCCCCGACGACGTCGTGGCCGACGTAGCCGCCGAGACCGGCGCCTCCTCGTCCGCCCCGCAGGCCGGCAGCGGCCCCGCAGAGGGCACCGAGGTCCACCTCCCCGCGCTCGGCGAGAGCGTCACCGAGGGCACCGTCACCCGCTGGCTCAAGCAGGTCGGCGACACGGTCGCGGCCGACGAGCCCCTGCTCGAGGTCAGCACCGACAAGGTCGACACCGAGATCCCGTCGCCCGCCGCGGGCACCCTGCTCGAGATCCGCGTGGCCGAGGACGAGTCCGTCGAGGTCGGCGCCGTGCTGGCCGTCATCGGCGACGCGTCCGCCGCGCCGTCCCAGCCGGCCCCGGCCCAGCCCGCCGAGCCGGCCGCGCAGGCCTCGCCGCCGAAGGTAGAGCCGGGTCAGCAGGCCGCGCAGGCCTCCGCCGACGACACGACCCCCGCCCCGCCGTCCTTCAGCGACGCCGACCGCGGCCGGGCCAACGCCTCGTCGCCGGCACCGCAGGACCCGCAGCCCGAGCAGCACGGCCCGACCGGCTCCGCCGCGGCGCCGGCCCCGGTCGCCGGTGACTACGAGGGCTACGTGACGCCGCTCGTCCGCAAGCTCGCCCGCGAGCACGACGTCGACCTGAGCACCGTCACCGGGACGGGCGTGGGTGGCCGCGTCCGCAAGCAGGACGTGCTCGCCGCCGCCGAGGACGCCCGTCGCGCCGCGGAGGAGGCCGCCAAGCAGGCGGCCGCCCCCGCCGCGGCTCCCGCAGCCGCCGCTGCCCCGGCCGCCGCACCCGCGGCGAGCGCCCCGGCCGCCCAGCCGAGCGCCCTGCGCGGGACGACCGAGAAGATGTCGCGGCTGCGCTCGACCATCGCGCGCCGGATGCTCGAGTCCCAGCAGGTCTCGGCCTCGCTCACCGCGACGGTCGAGGTCGACCTTACGGCGATCTCGAAGATCCGCGCGCGGGCCAAGGACGACTTCAAGCGCCGCGAGGGCGCGAGCCTGTCGTACCTGCCCTTCATCACCAAGGCCACGGTCGAGGCGCTGAAGGTCTTCCCGAAGGTCAACGCGACGATCGACACCGAGGCCGGGACGATCACCTACCCCGACGCCGAGCACATCGGCATCGCGGTCGACACCGAGAAGGGCCTGCTCGTCCCGGTGATCAAGGACGCGGGCGACCTGAACATCGCCGGCCTGGCCAAGAAGATCGCCGACCTGGCCTCGCGCACGCGCTCGAACAAGGTCACCCCGGACGACCTGAGCGGCGGCACGTTCACCATCACGAACTACGGCTCCGCCGGGACGCTGATGGACACGCCGATCATCAACCAGCCGCAGGTGGCCATCCTCGGCACCGGCGCGCTGGTCAAGCGCCCGGTCGTGCTGACCGTGCCGGGCGTCGGGGACGTCATCGCGGTGCGCGACATGATGTACCTCTCGATGACGTACGACCACCGTCTCGTCGACGGTGCCGACGCCGCCCGCTTCCTGAGCATGGTCAAGGCCCGCCTCGAGGGCGGCGACTTCGGTTCCGAGCTCGGGTTCTAGGGCTGCGGGAGACGGGACCGGCGACGTGACGACCTGGCTGCTCGCCGGGGCGTCGGGCTTCCTGGGCACGGCACTCCGGGTCCGGCTGGCGACCGACGGCGACGAGGTCGTGCGGCTGGTCCGGAGGGAGCCGGCGGCGCTGGCCGAACGGCGGTGGGACCCGGAGGCCGGTGAGCTCGACCCCGCCGTCCTCGACGGGGTCGACGCCGTGGTCGACCTCGGCGGCGTCAACGTCTTCACCGGACGGTGGACGCAGGCGCGGCGCGAGGCGATCCTCGCGTCCCGCGTGCAGACGACGTCGACCGTGGCGAAGGCGGTCGCCGCCCGTGGGGCCGACGGACCCGTCCTGATCCAGGCCGGCGGCGTCGCCTGGTACGGCGGCCGGCGCACCGAGGTCCCGCACGTCGAGGGCGACCCCGCCGCGTCGGACTTCCTCGCCCAGGTCTGCGTCCGCTGGGAGGAGGCGGCCCAGCCGGCCGTCGACGCCGGCGCCCGCGTCGTCTTCCTGCGCACCAGCCCGGTGCTCGACGCCAGCGGCGGACCGTTCCTGCCGATGCGCCTCGCCTGGTCCCTCGGGCTCGGGACCGTGCTCGGCAGCGGCGACCAGCGGATGCCCCTGATCAGCCTGGCCGACTACCTCGGGGTCGTGCGCTGGGCCCAGGCCACGCCGCACGCCCGCGGCCCGTACAACCTCACGATCCCCGAGCCCTGCACCAACGCGGAGTTCACCGACGCGCTCGCCCGCGCGCTGCACCGGCCGCGCCTGCTCAGGGCGCCGGCCGCTGTCCTGCGGGCCGCGCTCGGCGAGCTCTCCGGCCAGCTGCTCGACGACATGTGGGTGCTGCCGCGCCGCCTGCAGGACGACGGGTACGTCTTCACTGCGCCCGACGTCACGAGCACGATCGCCGCGGCGCTGCGCGGTGCCTCGCCGCACGTCTGAGCCCGGCCCGGGCGTCCCGGCGGTCGCCGTCCGCCTGGTCCGGCCCGACGACGCACCTGCGCTCGCCGCCCTGCTCGTCCGCAGCCGTACGGCGCTCGCCCCGTGGGACCCGCTGCGACCGGAGGTCTACTTCACCGAGGCCGGGCAGCGGCGCGGCATCGCCGACGCGCTCCGGGTCCACGTCAGCGGCTCCTCCTACCCGGGCGTGGTCCTCGTCGACGGCGAGCCCGCGGGCCGGGTCAACCTGAACAACCTCGTGCGCGGCGCCTTCGAGTCGGCCGACCTCGGCTACTGGGTGGACGTCGCGCACCAGGGCCGCGGCGTGGCGACCGCCGCGGTCGGCGCGCTCCTGGCTGTCGCGTTCGGCGAGCTCGGCCTGCACCGGGTCCAGGCGGGCACGCTCGTCGACAACCACCCCTCGCGCCGGGTGCTGGCCAAGAACGGGTTCCGCGAGATCGGCTTCGCCCCCCGCTACATCCGGATCGCCGGGCGCTGGCAGGACCACGTCCTGCACCAGCGGCTCGTCGACGACCCGCCGGCGCCGCGGAACTAGAGTTGGGCGCGTGAGCCTCGACGTGCGGTACCTGGGCCTGGGCAGCGACCTCGTGGACTACCGCGACGCGTGGGACCTGCAGCACCGGATCCACGCCGAGGTCGTCAGCGGCGCGGCGCCCGACACTCTGCTGCTGCTCGAGCACGCGTCCGTCTACACCGCGGGCAAGCGGACCGAGCCGCAGGAGCGCCCGCTCGACGGGACCCCGGTGGTCGACGTGGACCGGGGCGGCAAGATCACCTGGCACGGCCCCGGCCAGCTCGTCGGCTACCCGCTGGTCCGGCTGCCCGAGGCCTTCGGTGTCGTCGACTACGTGCGGCGCCTCGAGCAGGCGCTCATCGACGCCCTCGCCGAGCTCGGCCTCGCGACCGGCCGGGTGCCCGGCCGGTCCGGCGTCTGGCTGCCGGCCGACACCTCGGCCGGCCCGGGTGGCGTACGGCGTCCGGAGCGCAAGGTCGCGGCCATCGGCGTCCGGGTCGCCGGCGGCGTGACGATGCACGGCTTCTCCCTCAACGCCGAGCCGGACCTCGGGGCCTTCGACCGGATCGTGCCCTGCGGGATCGCCGACGCGGGCGTCACCTCGATCGCGGCCGAGCTCGGCACGGCGCCGGCGCTGACGTCGCTGGCGTACGTGCTCGTCCCCCACCTCGAGCGCCTGCTGGCCTTCGAGCCGTACGAGCGCACGCCCGACGTCGCCGCGCTCCCGGAACCGGTCGCCGCCGGTCCGACGTACGGGCTCACCGTCTCCGTCCGGTAGGGCCCTGAGGGGCCGGGCGTCGCCGCTCTGCGAGACCGCAGTCTGACGCGGGCCGTCCCGCGGGCGGACGACAGCGCCTGCGCGGCACGGCAGCGTTGGCCGCCTGCGCCGCTACCGTGAGCGGCCCCCGACGGAAGCGAGCCGATGACCACGAGCGCACCCCCGCGCCACGCCCGCGAGCCCGAGCTGGCGGTCGCGACCACGGCCCTGCGCAAGACCTACCGGACCCGCAAGGGCCGCCGCGTGGCCGTCGAGGGCCTCGACCTCCGGGTCCCCCGCGGCGGCGTGCACGGCTTCCTCGGGCCGAACGGTTCCGGCAAGACGACGACCATCCGGATGCTGCTCGGGCTGATCACCCCCGACTCGGGCAGCATGACGCTCTTCGGCGAGCCGGTGCCGGCGCGGCTGCCCGCCGTCGTCGACCGCGTGGGCGCGATCGTCGAGCAGCCCAAGTTCTTCCCCGCCTTCACCGCCCGGCGCAACCTCGAGCTGCTGGCCGGCGCCATCGGCGCCCCCTCGGCGCGCGTGGGCCAGGTGCTGGAGGAGGTCGGGCTCGGCGAGCGCGGCCGCGACCGCTTCCGCTCCTACTCCCTCGGCATGAAGCAGCGGCTGGCCATCGCGGGCACGCTGCTCAAGGACCCGGAGCTGCTGATCTTCGACGAGCCCACCAACGGCCTCGACCCGGCCGGCATCCACGAGATCCGCCAGACCATGCGCGGCCTGGCCGACGCAGGTCGCACCGTCCTCGTCTCCAGCCACATCCTCAACGAGGTGCAGCAGGTCGCCGACACCGTGACGATCATCGGCCGCGGGCGGCTGCTGGCCGAGGGCGACGTGGAGTCGATCCTGGCCCGCGGCGGGGCGGAGGCCGTCCGCGTCCGGGTGCCCGACCCGGCCGCGGCCGCCGAGGTTCTGGTCGCAGCCGGCCTCGCCCCGCAGCCCGGCCCGCCCGGCACGGTGCTGGTCCGCGCGCGCCCGGGCGCGGGCCCGCTGGACGGTTCCGTGGTGACGCGGGTCCTGGCCGAGCGCGGCATCTACCTCGCCGAGCTGGTCTGGCAGCGCCCCGACCTCGAGGAGGTGTTCCTCGACCTCACGGCCGCCGAGCACCTCGGTGCCGGCGCCCCGCACGCCGCGCCACCACCACCGCTGCCGCCGGCCGCGGCCCCGCGCCGGAGCGGGGGCGACCGATGACCCGCAGCGGGAGCTTCCTCCGCCTCGTGGTCGCGGAGCTGGGCCGGCTGCGCTCGCGGCGGCTGACGCTGGCCGCCGCGCTCCTCGTCCTGGCCGCGGTCGGGCTCTTCCAGATCGCCGTCGTCGACGAGGTCAGCCCCCCGTCGCCCGCCGACGTCACCACCCAGCGGCAGTACTACGAGCAGGCCCACCAGGAGTGGGAGCAGGGCCACGTCGCGCAGGAGAAGGACTGCAGGGACTCCGGGCAGGCACCGGCGGACTGCGTGTGGCCCGAGCCGTCGCCCGCCGACTACGCGCTGACCGCCACGGCCTTCGCCGACGTCGCCCCGACGGCCGTGCAGCTGTCCGCGTACGTCGCGCTGCTCGCCGCCTTCCTGGTCGGGGCGTCGTTCATCGGCGCCGAGTTCTCGACCGGGTCCCTGGCCAACTGGCTGACCTTCGTCCCGCAGCGGCTCAGGGTGTACGGCTCCAAGCTCGTCGCCGTGGCCCTCGCGTCCGCCCTCGGCGGGGCCGTCGCGAGCTTCCTCATGCTGGGCCTCGTCGCCCTGTTCACCCGTCTGTACGGAGGCGGCCTCACGGGCCTCGGGGAGGCGGCGGCCACCGCCGGCCGCGCGGTGCCCGTCGCGGTCCTCGCGGGCGTGGCCGGCTTCACCTTCGCCCTGCTCACCCGCCACACGGTCGCCGCCCTGGGCATCGCGCTCGGCTACCTCGTGGCGTCCGCGGTGCTCGGCACCCTCGCCTCGAACGCCGACGGCCCGCTGGGCTGGCTGCCGCCCTGGCTGCCCGAGAACAACGTCGCCGCCTTCCTCGAGCACGGGACGACGTACACCCAGTACGTGCTGACGGTCACCGCGTCCGGCACGAGCGGGGACTCGGTCGAGAAGCACCTGTCGTTCGGTCACAGCGCCGCCTACTGGGCCGTGCTGCTGGTCCTCGCCGTGGTCTCCGGCGCCCTGGTCTTCCGGCGGCGCGACGTCACCTGAGCGCTGCCCACGCGCCGCCTCACCGGCTCCGGATCCTGTGAGGCGGCGGGTATCGTGACCGGGTGACCGTGACGCCCGAGGGACGCAAGATGCTCCGGCTCGAGGTCCGCAACGCAGCGGTCCCGATCGAGAAGAAGCCCAGCTGGATCAAGACGACGGCCCGGATGGGCCCCGAGTACCGCGAGCTGCAGCAGCTCGTGAAGTCGGAGGGCCTGCACACCGTCTGCCAGGAGGCCGGCTGCCCCAACATCTTCGAGTGCTGGGAGGACCGGGAGGCGACGTTCCTCATCGGTGGTGACCAGTGCACCCGGCGCTGCGACTTCTGCCAGATCGACACCGGCAAGCCGGCCGACCTCGACACGGGCGAGCCGCTGCGCGTCGCCGAGTCCGTGCAGAAGATGGGCCTGAACTACGCGACCATCACCGGCGTCTGCCGCGACGACCTGCCCGACGAGGGCGCCTGGCTCTACGCCGAGACGATCCGCAAGGTGAAGGAGCTCAACCCGGGCACCGGCGTCGAGATGCTGGCCCCGGACTTCTCGAGCAACACCGACTACCTGGACCAGCTGTTCTCCGCGGGCCCCGCGGTGTTCGCGCACAACGTCGAGACGGTGCCGCGGATCTTCAAGCGCATCCGTCCCGGCTTCCGCTACGACCGCTCGCTCGGCGTGCTCCGCTACTCCCGCGCGGCCGGCATGGTGACCAAGTCCAACCTCATCCTCGGCATGGGCGAGACCCGCGAGGAGGTCTCGGAGGCGCTCCGCGACCTGCACGAGGCCGGCACCGAGATCATCACCATCACGCAGTACCTGCGGCCCTCGCCGCGGCACCACCCGGTCGACCGCTGGGTCAAGCCGGAGGAGTTCGTCGAGCTCGCGGCGGAGGCCAAGGAGATCGGCTTCGCCGGGGTCCTCAGCGGGCCGCTCGTCCGCTCGTCGTACCGCGCCGGACGGCTCTACCGCGAGGCGCTCGCGTCGCGCCAGGACCTCGACCCGGAAGGGGCTCGTCGCTGATGGCCGAGCGCAAGACGACCACCCCGGCGCGCAGCGGGTCGACCGCGCTCACGCCGGCCAAGGGCCCGACGCCGACCGCGAAGGAGGCCAAGGCCGCCGCCAAGGCGGCCCGGGTCGCGGTCAAGGAGCGCCGGAAGAACAGCACCGACCCCGCCGACATGGGCCGGTTCCGCCAGGTCGGGCAGGCGTACAAGGTCACGTGCGAGTTCGACCCGCAGCTGCCGTTCGTGCTGCTCGGGGCGTTCCTGCTGCCGGTCGTCGTGGCCGTGGTCGTCGGGCTGCTGTGGGACCACATCGTCTACCTGACCGTCATGGGCGTCCTGGTCGGCGTGCTGCTGGCCATGGCGCTGCTGGTGCGCCGGGCCAAGCGGGCGACCTTCAAGCGCTACGCGGGCCAGACGGGTTCCGCCGAGGTGGCGCTCTCGATGCTGCCCAAGCAGTGGATCTCGAGCCCGGTCGTCGCCGCCACCCGGCAGAAGGACGTCGTCCACCGGACCGTCGGCCCGGGCGGCCTGGTCCTGGTCGGCGAGGGCGACCCCGGCCGCGTGCGCCAGCTGCTGGCCGGAGAGGCCCGCAAGCACGAGCGCGTCGCGTACGGCATCACCGTCACGACGTTCGTCATGGGCGACGCTCCCAACCAGGTGCCGCTGGACAAGCTCACGGACCGCATCCGCAAGCTGCCGAAGATCCTGCAGCCCAACCAGGTGACGGACCTCAAGCAGCGGCTGCGCGCCCTCGACGCCGTCCGCCCGGTCATCGGCATGCCCAAGGGCCCGATGCCCACCCGCGCCTCACGCCAGGCCACGCGCGGGCGCTAGGCCGCGAGCGTCGGGAGCCGGCGCCGGTCCGTCTGGACGACGAGCGAGGCACGACAACGTTCTTCCGTCGTGACTCGCGAGGAGGAAGACGGACCGGTCAGCGCCGGCGCGCGAGCGGCCTCGTCAGAGGGGCGTGAGGCGGAGGACGGGAATGACGCGGTCGGTCTTGGCCTCGTAGGCCTTGAACCCGTCGGACATCTGCTTGAACCGGTCCCAGGCGGCGTCGCGCTCGGCGCCGTGCAGGTCGGTCACGTGGACCCGCTCCTCGCCCTCCGGCGTCTCGATCGTCACGTCGGGGTGCGCGAGCAGGTTGTGGTACCAGTCGGGGTTGTCCGGGGCGCCGGCCTTGGAGGCGGCGATCAGCCGGGAGCCGTCCTCGTCGCGGATGTTCGCGACGGGGCTCACCCGCTCCGTGCCCGTCCGGGCGCCGAGGTGGTGCACGAGGACGAGCCCGCGCCCGAACCCCATGGTCTGCACCGTGCCGCCGTTGGCACGGAACTCGTCGATGATCTGCTGGTTCCAGTCGCTCACGACGGCATCATCGCCCCGCCGCACGGCGGGCGCCACCCCCACGACGTGGAAGACTGGACGACCTATGGCCAACCTCGTCAACGCCGAACGTCTCACCATCACCTTCGGCACCCGAACGCTCCTCGACGAGGTCAGCCTGGGTCTCTCCCGGGGTGACGTCATCGGCGTCGTCGGCCGCAACGGCGACGGCAAGACCACCCTGCTGCGCATCCTGACCGGTGCGTCCGAGCCCGACTCCGGGCGCGTCACCCGTACGGGCCGCGTCTCGATCGGCTACCTGATCCAGACCGACGACGTCCCGCCCGGCACCACGGTGCGCTCGGTCATCGTGGACGGCCAGCCCGACCACGTCTGGGCCCGCGACGCCGGCACCCGCGCGGTCGTCGAGCACCTGCTCGCCGACGTCGACCTCGACACCGAGCTCACCACGCTCTCGGGCGGCGAGCGCCGCCGCGTCGCGCTCACCGAGCTGCTGCTGGGCGACCACGACCTGCTCGTGCTCGACGAGCCGACGAACCACCTCGACGTCGAGGCCGTCGCCTGGCTCGCGGACGCGCTCAACGCGCTGCAGGCCCGCTCGGTCGCGATGCTCGTGGTGAGCCACGACCGGTGGTTCCTGGACGCGATCTGCACGCGGATCTGGGAGGTCCACGACGCCCGCGTGGACGCGTACGACGGTGGTTACGCCGCGTACGTGCTCGCCCGGGCCGAGCGCGCCCGGCAGGCCAGCGCCGCCGACGCCCGCCGCAAGAACCTGCTGCGCAAGGAGCTGGCCTGGCTGCGGCGGGGCCCGCCCGCGCGGACCTCGAAGCCCCAGTTCCGGATCGACGCCGCCAACGCGCTCATCGCCGACGAGCCGCCGCCGCGCGACCGCTTCGAGCTGCAGCGCTTCGCCACGAGCCGGCTGGGCAAGGACGTCTTCGACCTGAAGCACGTCGACTACGCCGTGGGCCAGCCGCCGAAGGTCCTGCTCGAGGACCTCACCTGGTCCATCGGCCCGGGTGACCGGATCGGCCTCGTCGGGGTCAACGGCGCGGGCAAGTCGTCGCTGCTGCGCCTGCTCGACGGCGAGGCCCAGCCGACCGCGGGCACGGTGAAGCAGGGCAAGACGCTGAACATCGGCCACCTCGGCCAGACCCTGATGCGGCTCGAGGGCCTCACCGGGTCCGAGCGCGTGCTCGAGTCCGTCGAGGGGGTCAGGCGCCAGGTCCGCGTCGCGACGGGGAACGAGGTGTCGGCCAGCACCCTGCTCGAGGGCTTCGGCTTCACCGGCAACAAGCTGACGACGCGCCTCGACGACCTGTCCGGTGGCGAGCGGCGCCGCCTGCAGCTGCTCCGCCTGCTGCTCGCGGAACCGAACGTGCTGCTGCTCGACGAGCCCACCAACGACCTCGACATCGACACCCTGAACGTCGTCGAGGACTACCTGGACGGCTGGCCGGGCACGCTGATCGTGGTCAGCCACGACCGGTACTTCCTCGAGCGCGTCTGCGACGTCACGTACGCGCTGATGGGCGACGGCACCTGCGTGCTGCTGCCGGGCGGCGTCGAGCAGTACCTCGAGGTGCGGCGGCAGCGGGCCGCGGACGGCGAGCTGCCGACCGGTCCGGTCTCGAACGCCCCGACCGCGAACGCCGACCTGCGCCAGGCGCGCAAGACGATGTCGCGGGTCGAGTCGCAGATCGGCAAGGTCGACAAGCGGATCGCGTCGCTGCACACGCAGATGGCCGCGGCGGCCGCCGACTACGGCCGCCTCGCCGAGCTGCAGCGCGAGCTGGACGCGGCGACCGCGGAGAAGGACGACCTCGAGCTCGCCTGGCTCGAGGCCGCGGACCTGGTCGGCTAGTGGCGCTCACGCGGCAGGACTGCGAGCGGCTCGACGCCGAGGACCCGCTGGCCGGGTCCCGGGACGCGTTCGCGCTGCCCGACGGCGTCGTCTACCTGGACGGCAACTCGCTCGGCGCCCGCCCGCGGCACGCCGCCGCCCGGGTGGCCGACGTGGTCGAGCGCGAGTGGGGCCAGGACCTCATCGGCAGCTGGAACACGGCCGGCTGGTTCGACCTGCCCGTCCGGCTCGGCGACCGGCTCGCGCCGCTGATCGGCGGCGGCCCGGGCAGCACCGTCGTCACGGACACGACCTCGGCGAACCTCTTCAAGGCCCTCGCCGCGGCGCTGGCCCTGCAGCACGACGCCGAGCCGCGCCGGACCGTCGTGGTGAGCGAGCGCGACAACTTCCCGACCGACCTCTACATCGCGAAGGGGCTGACGGACCTGCTCGACCGCGGCCACGAGCTCCGGCTGGTCGACGGCCCCGAGGACCTCGCCGGCGCGCTGGACGAACGGACCGCGGTCGTCACGCTCAGCCACGTGAACTACCGCACCGGCGCCCTGTGGGACCTCGCCGAGGTCACCCGGCAGGTGCACGCCGCCGGGGCGCTCGTCGTCTGGGACCTCGCGCACTCGGCCGGCGCGCTGCCGATCGACCTGCTGGGTGCCGACGCCGACCTCGCCGTCGGCTGCACGTACAAGTACCTCAACGGCGGTCCCGGCGCCCCCGCCTTCCTCTGGGTCAACCCGCGCCACGCGGACGCGCGCCAGCCGCTGACCGGCTGGTGGGGTCACGCGAGGCCCTTCGCCATGGAGGACGCGTACGAGCCGGCGCCCGGGGTCACCCGCTTCCTCGGCGGCACGCAGCCGGTCGTGGCGCTGACGCTCGTCGGCTGCGGGCTCGACGTCGCGGAACGAGCCGACCTGGCCGCCGTCCGGGCCAAGTCCCTCGCCCTCGGCGACCTGTTCCTCGCCCTCGTCGAGGAGCGCTGCGCCGACGAGCCGATCAGCCTGGTGACGCCGCGCCAGCACGACCGCCGCGGCAGCCACCTGACCTTCTCCCACCCCGAGGCGTACGCGGTCGTGCAGGCCCTGATCGCCCGCGGCGTCGTCGGCGACTACCGCGAGCCGGACTGCCTGCGGTTCGGGCTGACGCCGCTCTACCTGCGGTTCGTGGACGTCTACGACGCGGTCGAGGCGATCGCCGACGTGCTCGCCACCCGCGCCTGGGACGACGACCGCTTCAAGGTCCGTTCCGCCGTCACCTGATCAACACGCTCACTGAGCCTGTCGAAGCGCCGCCTACGCCCCCTGAGCCTGTCGAAGGGCCCCGGAGGGGTTGGCGGCCTCCCCCGGCAACGACGCCGACCCGTTCCGGGCCCTTCGACAAGCTCAGGGGGCGTTCGACGAGCGTCCGGGTCAGGGCGTCCGCAGCCCGCGCGACGCCCGCTCGGTGATCTCGCCGACGCGCTTCTCCCGGGTCGCCGGCCGCTTGGCGCCGGACAGCCAGAGCAGGGCCGCGCGTCGGGGTGTGCGCGGGAACGCGTCCCACCGGCGCCGGGCCTCCGGGTCCGCGTCGAGCGCCGCGGCGAGGTCGGGCGGCTCGACCAGGTCCTCGACGTCGTCGAGCAGCGTCCACGCCCCGCTCGCCCGGGCCTCGTCGACGACCGCCCGCCCGCGCGGCAGCAGCAGGCCGGCGGCCTCCAGCTCGGCCACGCGCTGCTGGTTGGTCCGGGCCCAGCCGCTGCCGGGGCGACGCGGCGTGAGCCGGATGGAGCTCCGTCGCTCGTCGACGCCGCGGGCCTGGCCGTCGATCCAGCCGACCCGCAGGCACTCGCGCACCACGTCCTCGTACGCGACGTGGCGGTCGGGGTCGGTGGTGCGCTTCCAGGTGACGAGCCAGACGCCGGTCGCCGTCTCGTGGTGCTCGGCGAACCAGGCCGTCAGCTGCGCGAGGTCGGTGACCTCCAGCTGCTCGTGCTCGACCTTCGGCGTCCCGGCCACGTCGACAGGATCCCAGCGCGACCCGCCGACGTCGACCGATCGTCACCGGGCACCCCGGCCGGGTGCGTCGAGCGACACCGCACCGACACGGCACCGACATCCCCGCCGACCAGGATGCGGGAGACGTCGCGCACCCGCGTGCGGGCGCAGAAGGAGATCTCACCGATGCCGTACCAGGCGGAGTACATCTGGATCGACGGCACGCAGCCGTCGCCGATCATGCGCAACAAGACCCGCATCGTGGCCGACGGCAAGGAGCCCGACATCTGGGGCTTCGACGGCTCGAGCACCAACCAGGCGCCCGGCGCGAACTCGGACTGCGTGCTGCGCCCCGTCTACACGGTTCCCGACCCCATCCGCGGCGGCGACAACATCCTCGTGCTCTGCGAGGTCGAGCTGACCGACTTCACCCCGCACCCGACGAACACGCGCGCCGCGTGCGTCGCCGCGGCCGAGAAGTACGCCGACCAGAACCCGATGTTCGGCATCGAGCAGGAGTACACGTTCATGCAGGGCGGCCGCCCCCTGGGCTGGCCGGAGAACGGCTACCCCGCCCCGCAGGGCCCGTACTACTGCGGCGTCGGCGGCGAGAAGATGGTCGGCCGCGAGATCGTCGAGCGTCACACGCAGGCCTGCCTCGACGCCGGCCTGGCGATCGAGGGCACCAACGCCGAGGTGATGATGGCGCAGTGGGAGTTCCAGATCGGGGTGCTCAACGCGCCCGCGATCGGTGACCAGATGTGGATGGCCCGCTGGCTGCTGCACCGCATCGCCGAGGACTACGACGTGACGGTCAGCTTCGACGCCAAGCCGATGAAGGGTGACTGGAACGGCGCCGGCGCCCACACGAACTTCTCGACCAAGGCCACGATGGACGGCTACGACGCGATCGTCGTCGCCTGCGAGGCGCTCGGCAGGAACGCCCAGGCGCACGTCGCCGCGTACGGCGCCGGCATCGAGGAACGCCTCACCGGCGCGCACGAGACGGCCAGCTACCAGGAGTTCAGCTGGGGCGCCTCCGACCGCGGCGCCTCCGTGCGCATCCCCTGGGCCGTGGAGAAGGCCAAGAAGGGCTGGCTCGAGGACCGTCGACCCAACGCCAACATGGACCCCTACCTGGTCAGCGGCATGATCATCGACACCTGCTGCAGCGCGCTGGCCGAGGCCGGCTTCTAGTCAGCAGCGCCAACTCCCTGAGCTCGGCGAACGCCACCTGAGCTCGCGAACGCCCCCTGAGCTTGTCGAACGCCCCCTGAGCTTGTCGAAGGGCCTCGAAGAGGTCGGCCTCCTCCAAGGCCGCATCGAGGGAAGCCAACCCCTTCGGGGCCCTTCGACAGGCTCAGGGGGCGTTCTTGCCCTTCGACAGGCTCAGGGGCGTACTGGCCTGGACAGGCGCGAGGAGAACAACGCAGCACGAAGGCCCGTCACCCCTCAGCGGGGTGGCGGGCCTTCGCGGTGCCGGGGTGGACGACGCTGTCCTCCCCGGGGTCAGGAGCAGACGGCGCTGTCTCCCCCGAGGTCGGTGACGGTCAGTAGCGGGCGGCCGCGAGCGGGTCGGGCTCGTCGACCTCGTGGAGGGCGTAGAGGACGATGTCGGCGAGGCGCATGTCCATCGACGCGTCGCCCGAGTCGTCGGTCTCGATGAACGGGCCGGGCATCCCCTTGGCCCGCCAGGCGCGCTCGATCGAGGAGTGCGTGCCGCCGAGCGCCTTGGAGGAGCCGACGATCGCGACGAGGTCCTCGTACGGTGCTCGGCCGGGGGCCGCCTTGGCCACCGCGCGGATGTACTCCACGCGGTTGTGGCCGTAACCCCGGAGCAGCGCGATCACCTTCTGGTGGATGGCCTCGGGGTCGGTCGTCTCGGCGTCGGAGGCAGCCGAGAGACGGTCGAGGACGGCGCGGGCCCTGCTCAGGTCGGCCGCGTCGTCGGGGTCGAATGTTACGGTGACGTTAACCATGAGACCAGAATGGCACCTGGTCTACTTCGTTTCAAGTGCACCGCACCTAGAGAAAGTGCACGAGCGGGAGGGTCAGCGGCGATTGACGACCGCGGTGCCCGCGGCCAGGTCGTGCAGCCCGCGACGGTCGGTGCCGACGACGAGGGCGGGGAGCACGAAGCAGACCATCGCCGCGCGCAGCACGGAACGGCCGAGGTCGAGCGGACGGCCCTCGAGCCGGACCACGGCGATCCGGCAGATGAGCTGACCGGCGCTCCCGCCGGCGAGCACGCACAGGACGGACGTCTCCACGAAGAAGGTCGCCAGAGTCATCCAGCTGGTCCAGCCCTGCCCGGTCACGACGCGGCTCCCGAAGAGGAGGACGGCCACGACCGTGCAGATGATCCAGTCCACCACCAAGGCGGAGATGCGGCTCCCCCAGCTCGCGAGCGAGCCCCGACCCGCCTGGGGCAGCCCGATTCGCTCGCCCGGGTAGTCGCTCTCGCCGGCCGTGCCGGCGGCTCCGTCAGCCACGCACCGAGCGTACGTGGGCCCTCCTTCCTGCCTCCCCGGCGAGCGGAGGGGCACCGGCTGTGAGGTGGTGTTACGCGGGCGGAACGTCGCGGAAACCCCGGCGCAACCGGGTCTCCCTAGGTTCGGTCGACGAGAGCGTTACGGTCGTGCGTGCATCGCGCCCGCGCGACGCCACGGCCGTACCCGCACCGCACGCCTACCGACGGAGGACAGATGTTCCAAGGCGCCGACGACCTGTTGGCCTACATCAAGAACGAGGGCGTCGAGATCGTCGACATCCGGTTCTGCGACCTGCCCGGCCAGATGCAGCACTTCACCGTGCCCGCCGGGTCGTTCGACGAGGCCGTCTTCAGCGACGGCCTGGCCTTCGACGGCTCCTCCATCCGTGGGTTCCAGAAGATCCACGAGTCGGACATGGCGCTACTCCCTGACCCGACGACGGCGTTCATCGACCCGTTCCGCAAGGCGAAGACCCTCGCGCTGAACTTCTTCGTGCACGACCCGCTGACCAAGGAGCCCTACAGCCGCGACCCGCGCAACATCGCGCGCAAGGCGGAGAACTACCTGGCCTCCACCGGCATCGGCGACACCGCGTTCTTCGCCCCCGAGGCCGAGTTCTACGTCTTCGACGACGTGCGCTTCGAGACGAAGCAGAACACCGGCTACTACTCGATCGACTCCGTCGCCGGCGCCTGGAACACCGGCCGGGTCGAGGAGGGCGGCAACCGCGGCTACAAGGTCAAGTACAAGGGCGGCTACTTCCCCGTCCCGCCGGTCGACCACTTCGCCGACCTGCGCGACGACATGACCAAGCACCTCGAGGGCTCCGGCCTGATCGTCGAGCGCGCCCACCACGAGGTCGGCACCGCGGGCCAGGCGGAGATCAACTACCGCTTCAACACGATGCTCGCCGCGGGCGACGACGTCCAGAAGTTCAAGTACATCATCAAGAACACGGCGTGGGCCGCGGGCAAGACCGCGACCTTCATGCCGAAGCCGATCTTCGGCGACAACGGCTCGGGCATGCACGTGCACAGCTCCATCTGGAACGAGGGCACGCCCTTGTTCTACGACGAGGCCGGCTACGGCGGCCTGTCGGACCTGGCCCGCTGGTACATCGGTGGCGTCCTCAAGCACGCGCCGTCGCTGCTGGCGTTCACGAACCCGAGCGTGAACTCGTACCACCGCCTGGTGCCGGGCTTCGAGGCGCCGGTCAACCTGGTCTACAGCTCGCGCAACCGCTCGGCCGCGATGCGGATCCCGATCACCGGGTCCAATCCCAAGGCCAAGCGCGTCGAGTTCCGCTGCCCCGACCCGTCGTCGAACCCGTACCTGGCGTTCGCGGCGATCCTCATGGCCGGCATCGACGGCATCCAGAACAAGACCGAGCCGCTGGCCCCGGTCGACAAGGACCTCTACGAGCTGCCGCCCGAGGAGCACGCCAACGTGCCCACGGTCCCCGACAGCCTCGGCGGCGTCCTCGACACGCTCGAGGCCGACCACGAGTTCCTTCTGGGCGGCGACGTCTTCACCCCCGACCTGATCGAGACCTGGGTCGAGCTGAAGCGCAGCGAGATCGACGCCATCCGCCTGCGCCCGACGCCGCACGAGTTCGAGCTCTACTACGACGTGTGATCCGCACCCGTACGTGACGGAGGCCCGTCGCCCCTCTGGGGCGGCGGGCCTCTGCCGTTCCCCGGCTGCGCGCGCCGCGCGGGTCGTACGCCACCGTGTCCGGCCAGCCGCCCGGCGGGTATACCCCTGCTGGGCCCGGCGCTCCGGCGCAGCGGTGTGCCCGTACGGGCACGACCACACCTGGAGGACGACGTGACGGACCTGACGACCCTGCACGAGGAGCTGGTGAGCGTCGTCCTGGTCGGGCGCCCGCTGGCCGAGGTGCTCGGCGACATCACCTCGATCGCCCGGCGGGCGCTGCCCGGGTCGGAGTCCGTGTCCATCACGCTGGTACGCGGCGACCGGGCGTTCACGGCCGCCCACGACGGCCAGATGGCGCTGGACGCCGACGAGATGCAGTACGAGCGCGGGTACGGCCCCTGCCTCGACGCCGGCCGGTCCGGCCAGGTCTTCCTCGTCGACGACATGCGCACCGACGACCGGTGGCCGGACTACACCCAGTACGCCGCCTCCCACGGAATCGGCAGCTCGCTGTCCGTCCCGCTCCCGTTCCAGGCCGGGACGCTCGGCGCGCTCGACAACTACTCGAGCCGGCCGCACGCCTTCGGCGACGAGGACGTCGAGCGGGCCAGCACCGTGGCGCCCTGGATCGCGTACGCGGTGAACAACGCCTCCGGCGCCGCGTCGGCCGCCGAGGAGACCGCCAACATGCTGGCCGCCATGGCGACGCGGGCCGGGATCGAGCAGGCGAAGGGCATCCTCATGGAGCGGTACCGGCTGACCCCGGACCAGGCCTTCACGCTGCTCACCAAGGCCTCGCAGCGCACGGGGATCAAGCTGCGCGACGTCGCCGAGGACCTGGTCCGGACCGGCGAGCTGCCCGGGGCCCGCTGACGCCGGTCAGGCGCGCGCGGCCGTCGACCGGTCCGCGGAACGCTCCTGGATCCGCGACAGCGTGCCCAGCACGGGCTTCACCGCCGGGTATAGCTCGAGGTAGGCCGCGTAGAGCTCGTCGTAGGTCTCGCGGTTCCGCGGGTCGGGGACGACGTCCGCCCCCTCGGCCACCCAGCTCGTGCCCGGTGGCACCAGGCCCACGCCGATCGCCGCCATCAGCGCGCTGCCGTGGCTGGCCCCGATGGTCACGGCGGGGACGACCTGCACCTGACCCGTCACGTCGCTCACGATCTGCGGCCACAGACGGCTCTGCGTGCCGCCGCCGACGGCGACGACGCGGCGGGCGGGGGCCTCGCCCGCCGCCACGAGCTCGAGGATCTGACGCACGCCGTACGCCACCCCCTCGTAGACCGCGCGGGCCAGGTGGGCCCGGGTGTGGTCCAGCGTGAGACCGGCCACGACGCCGCGGGCACGGGGGTCGAAGACCGGCGTGCGCTCGCCCGCGAAGTACGGCAGCACGAGCAGGCCGTCGGACCCCGCCGGGACCGCGGCGGCCTCCCGGGCGAGCGCGGCGAAGTCGGGCACGCCGACGAGGTCCCGCACCCACGCGGTCAGCAGGCCGGCGGTGGCCATGCCGGCCGCGAGCGTCCAGGAGCCGGGGTCGATGCCGGTCGTCGTCCAGAGCACCGGGTCGGCCAGCGGCCGCTCGAGCGCCTGGACCAGGAACAGGGTCGACCCGTACATGATCATTAGGTCACCGGGGGCGCGCACCCCTGCGCTGAAGGACTCGGCCCACGCGTCGACGGTGCCGGCGCAGACGGGCGTGCCCACCGGCAGACCGGTCGCGTCGGCCGCGTCCGCCGTCACGGTCCCGACGACCTCCGACGGCCACACGAGGCGGGGCAGCTCCAGGTGCCGCACGACCCGGTCCGCCCACGGCTGCGCCCAGCCGAAGGCGTGCACGTCGTACAGGGGGTCGCACTGGCTCGCGGTGTGGTGGTCCTGCACGTACGCCCCGGAGAGCCGGCGCACCACGTAGGAGCTCGACCCGAACCACCGGCGCGCCCGCGCGAACACCTCGGGCTCGTGCTTGGCGACCCACTCCAGCTTGGGCCCGACGGCCTGGCTCGACAGGGTCTTGCCGCACCGGCGGAGAATCTGTTCACGGCCCAGCTCGTCCGTCAGCTCCTCGATCTCGACCTCCGCCCGCATGTCGATGCCGTAGAGGACGGCGGGACGCACCGGGTGGTCGTGCTCGTCGCACAGCACCAGGCACGGACCCACGCCGCTGACGCAGACCGCCGCGACGGGCGCCTCGCCCGCGGCCGCGACCAGCTCCCGGCTGATCGAGACCACGTCGGCCCACCAGACCGCGTCGGCGTCGACCTCGGCCCAGCTCGGCCGGGGCCGGCTCATCGACCGGGGGCGATCTCGGACGGCCGTGGCGACCACCACGCCCTCGGCGGTGGTGAGCACGCCCTTGCTGCTCGCCGTGCCCAGGTCGATGCCCAGCAGGAGCGGGCCGCCGGACCCCTGGGCCGTCGGGGTCACACCCGGTCCAGCACGAGCCGGGCCGTCTGGGGGTCGGTCACCAGGTGGTCGAAGAAGCCGGCGCGGGCCGCGGCGATCAGCGGGGCGACCTTGTCCGCGCCCGAGGCCACGGCGATGACGACCGGGACCTGCTTGAGCGTCTCGAGGTCCAGGGCGATGAGCCGCTCGCTGCCCGGGAAGGTCACGGGGGCGCCGGACCGCGAGAAGAAGCGCGAGCAGATGTCCCCGACGGCCTCGACGAGCCCGGCCGACGAGGTGTCGATGAACTGCGGAGCCTGGGCCCGCAGCACCGGGGGCGCGCCGATCCCCGTGAGGACGCAGCGCGCGTGCGGCCACAGGTGCAGGACGCGCTGGATCGTCGGGTCGTGCTGGAGGGTCTCGTACAGCTCGGGACCGGGCAGCGCCGGCGCGAAGAGGTACATCGCCCGCCCGCCGATCCGCTCGGCGACGAGCCGGGTGATCTCGTTGGTCTGGTACCAGGCCTCGGGCTGGTCGGTGCCCCCGACCGTGGGGGCCACGACCACGCCGGGGAGGCGGGGCAGCTCGTAGCGGGCGACCTCGTAGACGGTGCGGCCCGACGAGACCAGGAGGACGTCCCCGGGGCTCAGGCCGACGGTCTCGAGCGCACGGCCGACCGCGGGGGCCAGCACGCTGCCCAGGACGTCGGCGGCGCCGGGCCCGCTCGAGGGGAAGGGCGCGGAGAGCTCGACCGAGGCGAGCCCCAGGACGGTGGCGAGCTGCTGGGCGAGGCCGTCCGCGCCGGACGTCTCCGGGGCGGTCACCTGGATCTTCACGATCCCCTGGCGGCGGGCCTCCGACAGCAGCCGGGACACCGTCGCGCGGCTCGTCCCGAGCTGGGCCGCGACCTCGGCCTGCGTCGCGTCCTCCAGGTAGTAGAGCTTCGCGACGGCGTACAGCATCGACGGGTCGAAGCGGCTGCCGTCGGTGCCACCCACCCGGTAGCCCGTCGCCGTCTCTGGTCGCGGTGCCGCCGCCATGCGGGAAGTATCGCAGCCGAACGGGCTCGTGAACGCCTGTGCACGGTCATGAGCCCTCAGAACATTCGTGCTGGACATCTGCGCAGCCGAGCGCTAGCGTGACCGCACGAACCACCGAGCGGCAGGTCCTCCGACCTGGACCGTCCCCGGAACCCGAGCAGAGAGGCTCGTCGATGGCCCTCGACACGAGCGCTGACGCCACCACCGCGGCGTCCACCCCGATCCCCGCGACGATGCAGGCCGTGGTGAACCACGGCCCCGAGGACTACCGCCTCGAGCAGGTCCCCGTCCCCACCCGCGGACCCGGAGAGGTCCTGGTCAAGGTCGAAGCCGTCGGGATCTGCGCCAGCGACCTGAAGTGCTACCACGGCGCCGCCAAGTTCTGGGGCGATGAGAACCG
>NZ_BAAAYR010000001.1:1948572-1948844 GCF_039536445.1 Microlunatus spumicola
GCCCGCCACGACATGTACGGCTTCAAGCGCGCCACCCCCGGCGCCATGGCCACCTACATGGTCTTCACCACCGACAGCCTCGTCCACAAGGTCAGCGGCGACATCCCCCCCGCCCACGCCGCGTTCGCCGAACCGCTCTCCTGCGCCCTGCACGGCGTCGAACGCGCCCGCCTCACCTTCGACGACGTCGTCGTCGTCGCCGGCTGCGGGCCCATCGGCCTCGGCATGATCGCCGGGTCCAAGGCCAAGAGCCCGCGCCTCGTCATCGCCCT
>NZ_BAAAYR010000002.1:0-149485 GCF_039536445.1 Microlunatus spumicola
GTCACCTGCCACCCCTCCTCGGCAGGCGTTGCAACGATCACGAGATCTGACCGTGAAAGTCCGGTACTCACCACGGCAGATCTGCCGTGGTCAGCAGGGGTCTTTCACGTAAACGTGAAAGTCCTGGGACGCGAGGGACGGCTAGAGCGAGGCGTTCATGCGGAGGAGCCGGACGATCGTGCCGAAGCCGCCCAGGACGCCGAACAGCACGAACAGGAAGATCGTCCGCGAGTACTCCTTGAGCACCGGGCCGTAGAAGAGGTTGTCCGCGACGAAGGCACCGCGGCCGGCGTACGAGGACGAGATCTCGGGGTCGAGCTGAGGGAACACGTCGTAGAGGTCGACGGCCACGGCGGCGAAGAAGCTCCCGGCGATGCCGACCGCGACGATCAGGGCGATCACGGGGATGCCCTTCTTGATCCGGCCGCCGGAACCGCGGGCGTAGAGCACCGACGCGCCCGCCGCCACGACGACGCCCGAGAGCGACGCGACGAACCCCAGCTTCCAGATCAGCGCGGACAGCACCACGCCGACGGGGATGGCGACCAGCGCGAGCAGCGCGCCGTGCCCGACCCGCTCGGGCGGGAGCACGGGGGTCGAGACCAGGCCCTCGGAGGTCCAGTGCTGCTCCTGCTCCCCCGGCTGCGCCGGCGGCTGCCCGTACGCGGCGGGCGCCGGGACCGGCTGACCCGCGTACGCCGGCGGCGCCTGTCCGGCCTCCGGCGAAGCGGGACCGGCCGGCTGGACGGGCTGCGCTCCGTACGCGGCGGGCCCGGTCGCGGGCTGGGCCGGGGGCACGAAGCCCGGGCCCGGGATGCCGGTCTCCGGCGAGTGTTCGGTGGCTGCGGTCTCGTTGCTCACGTCGGTCCTTCGGCGCGCAGGGGCGGTGGTCGCGAGCAGTGGACCATGATCACGGACCGCCTCGAGGGCGATCGAGGAGTTGTCCACCGGCCTGTGGAGAAGTTTTCTGCCGCCCTCAGCAACGCTTAGGCCGACGAAGCACTCCAGCGGGTCCGCAGCACCTCAGGACTTTCACGTTTACGTGAAACCCGGGTACTGACCACGGCAGATCTGCCGTGGTCAGTACGGGACTTTCACGTTTACGTGAAAGTCCTGGGGCGCGACGGACGAGCCCCCAGGCCAGCAAAGCCGACGAACCCCCGGAGCCGCAGTACGACGGGCGGGCGAACTCAGCTCGGCCAGGTCCAGCTGGAGACGGCCGGGTCGTCGATGCCGTGCTCGCGGGTGTAGGTGCGGGCGCGGAGGCGGGCGTCGGCCATCTCCTGGCGGAGGCCGGCGCAGCTGGCGCCGAGGGTCGGGACGCGGTCGATGACGTCCATGACCAGGTGGAAGCGGTCGAGGTCGTTCAGCATGACCATGTCGAACGGGGTCGTCGTCGTGCCGCGCTCCTTGTAGCCGCGCACGTGGAACTGGCTGTGGTTGGCCCGGCGATAGGTGAGGCGGTGCACGAGCCACGGGTAGCCGTGGAAGGCGAAGATCACCGGCTGGGTGGCGGTGAAGAGCGTGTCGAACTCCCGGTCCGCGAGCCCGTGCGGGTGCTCGTCCTCCGGCAGCAGCCGCATCAGGTCGACGACGTTGACCACGCGCACGCGCAGGTCGGGCAGCCGCTCGCGCAGGATCGCGGCGGCGGCCAGCACCTCCAGCGTGGGGATCTCGCCGGCGGCTGCGAGGACGACGTCGGGCAGCGTGTTGAGGTCGTCCTTGTTGCTGGCCCAGTCCCAGATCCCGGCGCCGCGCGCGCAGTGCAGGGCCGCGTCCTCCACCGACAGGTAGTCGAACTGCGGCTGCTTGCCCGCGACGACCACGTTCACGTAGTGCCGCGACCGCAGGCAGTGGTCGAAGGTCGACAGCAGCGTGTTCGCGTCCGGCGGCAGGTAGATCCGCACGATCGACGGGTCCTTGTTGAGCACGACGTCGAGGAAGCCCGGGTCCTGGTGGGTGAAGCCGTTGTGGTCCTGCCGCCACACGTGCGAGCTGAGCAGGTAGTTGAGGCTCGCGATCGGGCGCCGCCACGACACCTGCGCGCTGGCCTGCAGCCACTTCGCGTGCTGGTTGAACATCGAGTCGACGATGTGGATGAACGCCTCGTAGCAGGTGAACGCGCCGTGCCGCCCGCTCAGCAGGTAGCCCTCCAGCAGCCCCTCGCAGATGTGCTCCGACAGCACCTCGACGACGCGGCCCGAGCGGTCGAGGCGTTCGTCGTCCGGCCCGACCTCGACCTCCCACTTCCGCCCCGTCACGTCGAGGATGTCCTGGAGCCGGTTGCTGGCGAGCTCGTCGGGCGCCATGGTCAGGAAGCTCGTCGGGTTGGCCTGCGTGACGTCGCGCAGCCAGGCGCCGAGCACCCGGGTGGCCTCGTGCGACCGCGTGCCCGGGTTGTCGACCTCGACGCCGTACGCGCGCCAGTCGGGCAGCTGCAGGTCCCGCAGGAGGCTTCCGCCGTTGGCGACGGGGTTGTCGCTCATCCGCCGGGTGCCCCGCGGCGGCAGGTCCAGCAGCTCCGGGACGGGCCGGCCGTGCTCGTCGAAGAGCTCCTCCGGGCGGTAGGTCTTCATCCACTGCTCGAGCACCGCGCGGTGCGTGCCGTCGGTGCGGGCGCCGGGCAGCGGCACCTGGTGCGCCCGGAACGTTCCCTCGACCCGCTGGCCGTCGACCTCCGGCGGGCAGGTCCAGCCCTTCGGCGTGCGCATGATGATCATGGGCCAGGCGGTGCCCGCGCCGTCCGGCCCGGGCGCCTGCGCCGCGCCGCGCGCCTGCTGCTGGATGGCGTTGATCTTGTCGAGGCAGGTGTCGAGCGTCTGTGCGTACGCCTGGTGCACGGTCCCCGGGTCGTCGCCGGAGACGACGTGCGGGTCGTAGCCGTACCCGCGCATGAGCTCGAGCAGCTCGCTCTCGGGGATGCGGGCGAGGATCGTCGGGTTGGCGATCTTGAACTCGTTGAGGGCCAGGATCGGCAGCACGGCGCCGTCCCGCGCCGGGTCGATGAACTTGGCCGCGTGCCAGCTGGTCGCCAGCGGACCGGTCTCCGCCTCGCCGTCGCCGACGACGCAGAAGACGGTCAGGTCCGGGTTGTCGAGCGCGGCGCCGTACGCGTGCAGCAGCGAGTAGCCGAGCTCGCCGCCCTCGTGGAACGACCCCGGCGTCTCGGGCGCGCAGTGGCTGGGGACGCCGCCCGGGAACGAGAACTGGTGGAAGAACGCCTCCATCCCCCGCTCGTCCTGGGTGATGTGGCTGTAGAGCTCGGAGTAGGTGCCCTCGAGCCAGGCGCAGGCGTTCGGGCCGGGGCCGCCGTGGCCGGGACCCGCGACGAACACGGCGTCGAGGTCGCGGGCCTTGATCGCCCGGTTGGCGTGGGCGTACGCGAGGTTGAGCCCGGGCACGGTGCCGAAGTGGCCGAGCAGACGCGGCTTGACGTGCTCGGCCTGCAGCGGTTCGCGGAGCAGCGGGTTGGCCATGAGGTAGATCTGGCCGACGGCGAGGTAGTTCGCGGCCCGCCACCAGGCGTCGACCACGCGCAGCTCGTCGGCGTCCAGCACACCCTCGGGGGTGCCCAGCTCGTACGGCGTGGGCGGGACCGTGGGGCCGCCCCCGGCCGACTCGTTGTCCGAGGCGGTGTCGCCGCCCATGCTCGCCAGCTGCGTCATGGACTCACGTTAGGGCTCTTCGGCGGTTGCGCCGGGGGCGGGCGGGTGAACCCCCGGCGACGTCTCGGGGCGTGCCGGTCAGGCCGTCAGCACGATCTTCGGGTGCTGACCCGAGGACTCCAGCAGCGCGTGCGCACGCGAGGCCTCGGCGAGCGGGACGGTCGTCCGGGGCTTGAGCCGCAGGGCACCCGACGCCAGCATCGGCATCGTCACGTCCAGAGCGTCCGGCGCCCGGTCGGGACCCGGCTGCGAGAGGCGCACGCCGAGCGCGGCGGCGGTCGGGTCCACGAGCGTGACCACGCGCTCCGGGCCGCCGGCGAGCCGTACGGCAGCGTCGAGGCCGCCGGCCCCGGCGGCGTCGAGGACGGCGTCGACCCGGCCCGCGGAGGAGAGGGACGCCTCGAGGGAGGCGCCCTTCGCCACGAAGGTCGCGCCGAGCGAGGTCAGCAGCTCCTGGTCGTGGTCCCCCGCGACCGCCGAGACCCGCAGGCCGGCGGCGAGCGCCAGCTGGACCGCGATCAGGCCCACGGAACCGCCGGCCCCGAGGACGACGAGGTGCTCGCCGTCCCGGGCCCCGAGCTGGCGCAGCACGCCCACCGCGGCCTCGGCCGAGGCCGGCAGCGCGGCGGCGGCGTCCCAGGCGACGGAGGCCGGCTTGCGCACCCAGACGCTGGCGACGGCCCGTTCCGCGTAGCCGCCGAGGGCCGGCAGCAGCACGGCGACGTCGTCGCCGACCGCGACGCCCGTGGTGCCGGCACCGAGCGCGTCGACCGTCCCCGCCGCCTCGAAGCCGAGGACCACCGGCGGGGTGATCCCGAAGACGCCCGCCAGCTGCCCCGACCGGAGGTGGAGGTCGGTGGGCCCGACCCCCGCGCCGCGGACCTGGATCCGGATCTCCCCCGGACCGGGCTCCGGGTCGTCGACGTCGGCCCACCCGAGCATGTCGGGACCACCGAAGGCGGTGAGGACCGCGGCGCGCATCAGCGACCGGCCGTCGGCTGCGTCGGGCAGGGGGTGGGGACGGGCATCGGGATTCTCCTCGCGTGAGCAGACGGGCGGCACTCGCCCACGTGGCTCAGGATAGGTGATGTGTCACCTATCCGGCCAGAGGTGCTGGTGGCCGTCCCTATCCGGAGCCTCGGTCAGGGGTGGTCGACCGGGCGCGGCAACGTGCCCTGGGCGATCACCGACTCGTAGACGCGGTCGAGCGCGGCGGTCAGCGTGGCCAGGCCGTCGGCGTCGAGCGACGAGGTGAACATGGCCCGGACGAGGTCGATGTGCGCGGGCGTCGCGTCGCGCAGCACCTGGGCTCCCTCCGGCGCGAGCCGCACCTCGCGCACCCGGCGGTCGGTCGCCGCGACCGCGAGCACGACCAGCCCACGGTCGGCCATCCGCTTGAGGTGGTGGGACAGCCGCGAGCGCTCCCACCCGATCCGCGCGGCCAGGGCGGACACCCCCATGACGCTGTCCGGGTCGCTGGTCAGGGCGACGAGCACGTCGAAGTCGGCCAGCGAGACCCCGCTGTCGGTCTGGAGCTGGCGGTTCAGCTCGTAGCGCAGCCGCAGCTGCAGCCGCATGTAGGAGAACCAGGCCGCCCGCTCGACCGGCTCGAGCAGCGCGAAGGGCGAGTCGGGGTGCAGGGGGACGTCTGCTGGTGTCTCACGCATGGGGGAGCTTCCGGGATCCTGGAGGAGGACCGGTCGGGCGCACCGGCTGGCCCGATCCTCTCCCGAGCACCGCGAGCGCCACCGCATCGACGCCCAGGTCGGCCAGGCACGCGGGGTCGCCGCCGGTCAGCGGGCAGCGCGCCGACCACCAGCACTCCTGCTCGGTGATCGCGAGCGGGCGACGGACCTCGCAGCCGGGCAGCCCCTGCAGGGAGGTCCCCGCCCGCGGGTCCAGGCCGTAGCGGCCGGTGACGGTGGGGCCGAACAGCCCGACCGCGTACGCGCCCACCGCCGTCGCGAGCCGGACCGGGCCGGTGTCGCCCCCCACGACGACGCCGCCGTGCTCGCCGACGACGGCGAGGTTCGCGGCGAGCTCGCGGAGGTTGCCGGGCGGGAGCAGGGCGGTTCCGGGGACGGGCGTGCTGCCCGCCGCTCCCACGGTGAGGACCGGTCGCCCCGCGGCGGCGGCCCGGGCGGCCAGCTCGGCCCACCACTCGGCCGGCCACTCCTTCACCCGCATTCCCGACCCGGGCACCAGGACGACCGGAGAGCTTTCCTCCGCCTGACCGCCTCCCCGGTGGTCGGACGGCGGAAAGCTGAGCCGCGACCGGGCGGCAGCGAGCTCGGGAGCGGTGAGGGTGACCTCGAGGGGTTCGTCAAGGTACGCCGCGTCGACGACGCCGTCGGCGACGAGCAGCCGCAGGAACCGCCGGTCGATGCGCTCGTCGGCGGGCGGGTTCCGCCAGAGGTTCGTCACCGCGCGCGGCACCCGCGCCGCGCAGAAATCGCCGATGCCGTCGTAGGTCGTCGTGGTGACGACGAGGTCGTAGGGCCGTCCCTCGCCGGCGGCCGCGTCCAGCTCCGCCTCGACCGCCCGGCGCGGTGCCCCGTCGGCGTGGTCGCCGGTGGCGACGACCCGGGCGACGAGCGGGTCGTGGGCGAGCAGGACGTCCCCCGGCGTGAAGGTCAGGACGGTCAGCTCCGCGGCGGGGTGGCTGCGGGCCAGCGCGTGCACCGCGGGCAGGACGAGCAGCACGTCACCGAACCCGCCGAGCAGCTCGACGACGAGGATCCGCCGGACCGTGCTCATGCGCGGGCCCCGAGCGCGGAGGCGTAGACCGCCCGGTGCATCGCGGCGATGCCCGGCCAGCCGCGCCGGCCCGCGAGCTCCTGCCCGCCCCGGCCCACCGTCGCCGCCAGCCCGGGGGCGTCGAGCAGCCGGCGGATCGCCGCCGCGATGGCGGGCGGGTCGCGGCGCGCGTCGACGTCGAGGACGGTCACGCCGTCGACGAGCGCGGGGTCGCGGACGTCGGCCACCGTGGCCAGCACGGGCGCGCCGTGCTCCAGCGCCGCGAGCAGCGAGCCGCTCTTCGTCGTCACCCCCGCGGTGAACGGGAGCACGACCGCGTCCGCCGCCGACAGCAGCTCCGACACCTCCGTCCCGTCCACCCAGCCCGTCAGGTGGACCCGGTCGCCGACGCCGCGGTCGGCGACGCGCCGCTCGACCTCGGCCCGGAACGAGCGGGCCTCCTCCCCCGGCAGCGCGAGCGACGCGAACCCGCCCGCCACCTCCACGTGCACGTCCACCCCGGCGTCGCGCAGCAGCGCGGTCGCGTCGATCAGCTCGCGCACGCCCTTGACCGGGTGCACGAACCCGAAAAACACCAGCAGCGGGACCCCGTCGGCCAGACCGAGGCGGCGTCGTACGCGGTGCCGTGCGCCCGCGGCGTCGGCCCCCGGTCCAGGGACGTTCGGCCCGATCGGGATGAGAGTGGGCTCGCGTTGCAGCCGGGTGCGCACGACGTCCGCGTGGCCCTCGTTCGTCACCACCAGCGCCCGGCTCCGCGGGCCGAGCAGCCCGCTCTCCCGGTCGAGCCGGCCGCCGCGTTCCAGCAGCGGCCAGGCGGGTCCCGGCACCCAGCGCGGCCAGCCCCACCAGCCGTACTCGTGCAGCGTCGTCACCACCGGCGTCCGCAGCAGCGCCGGCAACCAGCCGACCGCGCCGGACCAGCCGTACGCCGACGGGGCCCACTGCACGTGCACGACGTCGGCCCCCAGGGCGTCGAGCGCGCGGGCGGCGCGAGGCAGGTCGCGCAGCGACCAGGTCGGGGTGACGGCGACGGCCCCGTCCGGCAGCGAGGCCTCGGGGTCGTCGCGGGCCGCGACCACGACGTCCGTCCCCGGGTCGCCGGTCCTGAGCTCGTCGGCCAGGCGCCGCACGTAGTCGGCGACCCCGTCGCGCTCGGGGGCGTACGTCCCGCAGACCAGGGCGACCCGCACCGAACTCCCCTCCTCGCCGGTCGGACGCGCACCGTCCGACCCGTCCGGCGTGCCACGATGCGCGGCGTGCCGGCCCCCGATCCTGCCTCGTCCCCGAACCGCACCGCGGCGGCGTCCGCGCGGCTCGGGGCCGTGCCGCACCGCGACGACCTCGACGTGCTCATCCCGACCCGCGACCGGGCGTCGGCCCTGGCGGTCACGCTCGCCGGGCTGCTGTCGCAGGACCTGTCGGCCCGGCTGGTGCTCGCCGACCAGACGCCGGGGTCGAGCTCGGCCGAGCAGCCCGAGATCGCCAGCCTCCTCCGCGTCATGCGGCTGCGGGGCTGGGAGGTCGAGGTCGACCACCGCCAGGGCCCGGGGCGCGGGGTCACCGAGCAGCGCCAGCACCTGCTCGACCGGGCCGAGCGGACGTACGTGCTGATGCTCGACGACGACGTGCTGCTGGAGCGGTGGGTGCTCCGCCAGCTGATCGAGGCCATGGACGTGCTGGGCTGCGGCTTCGTCGGGATGGCCCACGCGGCGGCGTCCTACCTGGACGACGTGCGGCCGCACGAGCTGGAGACGTTCGAGCTGTGGCCGGGCGGGAAGGTCGAGCCCGAGCGGATCCGCAAGGGCGACCCCGGGTGGGAGCGCTGGCGGCTGCACAACGCCGCCAACGTGCAGCACCTGCTGGACCGGCTGCCGCCCGGCGCGCTCGACGCGCGCGGGTGGGCGGCGTACAAGGTCGCCTGGGTCGCCGGCTGCGTGCTGTTCCGCGCGGACGCCCTGCGCGACGTCGGCGGGTTCGGGTTCTGGGCCGACCTCCCGCCCAACCTGCGCGGCGAGGACGTCGTCACCCAGCTCCAGGTCGCCGAGACCGCCGGCGGGGCGGGGCTGCTGCCGTCCGGCGCCTGGCACCTCGAGCTGCCGACCTCGATCGAGGACCGCTCGGTCGACGCGTACGCGGCGGTGCTCGAAGACTGAGCCGGGAGCGTGATCCGTCCGCCGGTCCGGGTATGGGTGGGGGAGGTGCGGCACCGTCCGGCGGCGCCGTGACCCAGCTCAACCAGACCAGCGAGAAGGAGATCAGCGTGACCGACGTCGCCAGCCAGGGACCTGCTGCAGGCGAGGAGGACCGTCCGGTCCTGACCAACCGGCAGGGCCACCCGGTCTACGACAACCAGAACCAGCGCACCGTCGGAGCCCGCGGGCCCGCGACGCTGGAGAACTACCAGTTCCTCGAGAAGATCAGCCACTTCGACCGCGAGCGCATCCCGGAGCGCGTCGTGCACGCGCGCGGCGCCACCGCGTTCGGCGTGTTCGTGGCCGACGGGACCGTGGGCGACGAGCCGGTCTCGAGGTACACCCGCGCGAAGCTCTTCCAGCAGGCCGGGAAGGAGACCGAGGTCGCGGTGCGCTTCTCCACCGTCGCCGGCGGCCGGGACTCCTCCGAGGCCGCGCGCGACCCGCGGGGGTTCGCGGTGAAGTTCTACACCGAGGACGGCAACTGGGACCTCGTCGGCAACAACCTCGGCGTCTTCTTCATCCGGGACGCGATCAAGTTCCCCGACTTCATCCACTCGCAGAAGCCGGACCCCGTGACCTTCGACCGGCAGGTCGCCAACCGGGTGTTCGACTTCGCGAGCCAGACGCCCGAGTCGATCCACATGTTCAGCCTGGTGTTCAGCCCGCGCGGGCTGCCGGCGAGCTACCGGACCATGCAGGGCTTCGGCGTGAACACGTACAAGTGGGTCAACGAGGCCGGCGAGACCCGGCTCGTGAAGTACCACTGGCTGCCGAAGCAGGGCGTGAAGTCCTGGACCGCGGCCGACGCCGCCGTCGCGCAGAGCCAGGATCTCGGCGTCCACACCAAGGACCTCTACTCGGCGATCGAGAACGGCGACCACCCGTCGTGGGAGCTGCACGTGCAGCTGATGAGCGACGACGAGCACCCCGAGCTCGACTTCGACCCGCTGGACGACACGAAGGTGTGGCCGGAGAACGACTTCCCGCTGCGCAAGGTCGGCACCATGACCCTGAACCGGGTGCCGGACAACTTCTTCCTGCAGAGCGAGCAGATCGCGTTCGGCACGGGCGTGCTCGTCGACGGGCTCGACTTCTCCGACGACAAGATGCTGGTCGGGCGGACGTTCAGCTACTCCGACACCCAGCGCTACCGGGTCGGCCCGAACTACCTTCAGCTCGGCGTGAACGCGCCGAAGACGCGCGTCGCGACCAACCAGCGCGACGGGCAGATGGCGTACGGGGTGGACCTCGGCGAGGGCCAGAACCCGCACGTCAACTACGAGCCGTCGACCCTCGGCGGGCTCCGCGAGGACGCCTACCCGACGCACGACGAGCAGGGCCCGGAGATCGCCGGGCGCGTCACCCGCAAGCGGATCCCGCGGACCGACGACTACACCCAGGCCGGCCAGCGCTACCTGCTGAGCGAGCCGTGGGAGCAGGACGACCTGGTGACGAACTTCGTCGACGCGCTGTCGCAGTGCGACCGGCACATTCAGGAGCGGATGGTCTGGCACCTGTTCATGGCCGAGGACGAGCTCGGCCGCCGCGTCGGCGAGGGCCTGGGCATCACGGCGGACGACGTCCGCGGGCTCGAGCCGCTGCAGACCCAGACGCTGACCGAGGCCGAGCTCGAGCGCGCGGCGAACCTGGGCAAGAACGGCCCGCGCGACGTGACGGGTCTGGTGATGACCCACTGCGTCCCGAACGAGCACGTGTCGCTGACCTAGGCCGCGCTCCCCGCCGCACGGACGCTCGTCCCACCTGTCCGTGGAGTTTCACGTTTACGTGAAACTCCCGTACTCACCACGGCAGATCTGCCGTGGTGAGTACCGGTCTTTCACGTTCACGTGAAAGACCGGGGACAGGTGGGACCGGTCTGCCGCTCGCGACGGTTCCGGGATCGTGCCCGTGTCCAGGGACTCAAGGCCCGCCCGGGCTCCACCAAAGGTCCTGGTGACGGTCGTCGCTCCTCTGCTAGACCCGGAAGGTCGGTCTCGCGGAAGGAACACACGATGAGCGCTCGTCGGACCCTGGGGCTCTGGGCCTCCACGCTCCTGCTGACCAGCTCGGCCGCCGGGCTCGGGACGCTCCCCGCCCATGCGGCAGCCCTGCCGGCGCACGCCGGCCCGCTCGACGCCGTGGCGCAGGCGGCGCCCGCCCCGCCGGGCCGGGTCCACCGCGGGACGCCGAAGGTCCTCGGCTACGAGCACCTGGTCGTGATCTACCAGGAGAACCACAGCTTCGACAACCTGTACGGCCGCTGGGGCAAGGTCGGCAAGAACCGCGTCGAGGGCCTGTCCAAGGCCGACCCCGCGCACACCGTCCAGGTGCGGCAGGACGGGACGCCGTACGCCTGCCTCCCGCAGAACGACGTGAACCTCACGTCGCCGCCGCTCCCGGGCACCTGCACCGACCCGCGGCTCCCGGCGCCGAGCGCCTTCACCAACCGCCCGTTCTCGATCGACGACCTCATCAGGCCGACCGACACGACCTGCCCCGAACCGGGCGTCTCCTCGGGCAAGGGCACCCTCAAGGGCACGGGCCGCCCGGGTGGGTGCACCCGTGACCTGGTGCACCGCTTCTACCAGGAGAAGTACCAGATCCACGGCGGCCGGCAGGACCGCTACGTGACGGGTTCCGACGCCGTAGGGCTCGCGATGGGCTACTACGACACGAAGCAGCTGCCGATCTACACCTACCTGCACTCCCCCGGAGCGCCGCACTACGTCGTCGCCGACCACTTCTTCCAGGGTGCCAACGGTGGGTCGTTCCTCAACCACCAGTGGCTGGTCGCGGGACGCGCACCCGTTGCGGATCCCCTCGGGCACCTGCCGCAAGGGCTGACCGAGCCGAAGGCCACGGTCGTCGACGCCAACGGGATGCCGAGCACGTACGACCAGTACACACCGACGAGGCCGGACGTGGTCAACGGACAGCTGACCGTGGCGTGCCCCGACCCCGCGACGGTCGCCGACGAGGCCCACGCCTGCGGCAGGTTCGCGGTCAACACGGTCCAGCCCGCGAACGCGCCGTTCGAGGAGGGCGACCCGGGGATCCCGCCGATCGACGACCGGACCTACCCCAACATCGGCGACCGCATGAGTGCAGAGGGAGTCAGCTGGGCCTGGTACGCGGGCGGCTGGGACGACGCCGAGGCCGGCCACCCGGGTGAGCTCTTCCAGTACCACCACCAGCCCTTCAACTACTTCGCCGACTACGCGAAGGGCGAGCCCGGTCGTGCCCACCTGCAGGACGAGCGCGACTTCCTGAACGCCGCAGCGATCGGCAACCTGCCGACCGTGAGCTTCGTCAAGCCGTACGGCTCCGAGAACGAGCACCCGGGCTACGCCAGCGCCAGCACGGGCAGCGACCACCTCGTCGACCTGCTGAAGGCCGTGCAGAGCGGGCCGGAGGCCGACGACACGTTGGTGATCGTGACGTACGACGAGTTCGGTGGGCAGTGGGACCACGTCCCGCCGCCCGGAGCGGGCAGCCCGACGAAGGGTGCCTACGACGCCTTCGGACCCGGCACCCGGATCCCGACCCTCGTGCTGTCCTCCCGGATGCGGCGGTCCGGGGTGGACCACAGCGTCTACGACACGACGTCGATCATCCGCACCCTCGAGCGCAGCCTCGACCTCGCGCCCGTCGGCATCCGGGACACCCGGGTGGCGGACCTGCGCGCAGCGGTTCGCAGGGGCCGCGGCTGAGGCTGGTGCCGCTCGTCCCACCTGTCCGCGGAGTTTCACGTTTACGTGAAACTCCCGTACTCACCACGGCAGATCTGCCGTGGTGAGTACCGGTCTTTCACGTTTACGTGGAAGACCGGGGACAGGTGCGACCGGCCTCCGGAACAGGACCCTCGAACGAGAGCGAGGGGTGGGGCTCGGCGGCGCGGCTAGCCTGGCCGCCCGTCCCAGGCCGCAGGAGTTCCCGTGCTCGACGCCCTCTCGCCGCAACGGCGGCGGCTCGTGCTCGGCGTCGTGGTCGCCGTGGGGGTCCTCGTGCTCGCGCTCGTCGCGGCGGCGGTGGTCCGGTCGGTGTCGCAGGCCGGCCCGGTCCCGCAGGACCGGCCGGGCCCGGTGCTGCTCGTGCCCGGCTACGGCGGGCGTACGGCCTCGCTCGACCCGCTCGCGGCCGCGCTGCGGGCGCAGGGCCGGGCGGTCACCGTCGTCAGCCCGCCCGGGGACGGCACGGGCGACCTCGACGCGCAGGCGGAGCACCTGGCCGACGTGGCGGACGACGTGCTGCGGACCAGCGGGGCGGGTTCCGTGGACGTGGTCGGCTACTCGGCCGGCGGGGTCGTCGTCCGGCTCTGGGTCCGGGACCACGGCGGCGACGCGCAGACCCGCCGCGTGCTCACGCTCGGTTCGCCGCAGCACGGGACGAGCGTGGCCGCGCTCGGGGCCGAGGTCGCGGGCGGGTGTCCCGAGGCCTGCGAGCAGCTCCTGCCCGACAGCGCGCTCCTCCGCCGCCTCAACGCCGGCGACGAGACCCCCGACGGGCCGCTGTGGGCCACGGTGCGCTCCGACGCCGACCAGGTGGTGACCCCGACCGCCTCGGCCGCCCTCGACGGCGCGCTGAACCTCCGCGTCCAGGACCTCTGCCCCTCCGCGACCACGCCCCACGGAGGCCTGCCCGGCGACCCGGTCGTGCTGGCCGCCCTCAGCACCGTCCTCGGCGTCGCCCCGCCGACCGCACCCGCCCCCACCTGCGGCTGAGGCCCGAGGCCGGCGCCAACACCGACACAACGATGCGGATCCGACCGCGTCTGCCCGGTCAGATACGCATCGATCCCAGCATCGACCTAGTCGTCCACGTCGGACGTCGCGAAGTTCGCCCAGGCGGCGAGGCTGAACACGACGAGGTAGCCGAGCTGGACGAGCGTCCCGCGCACCACGTCGTCCCAGAGGACGGGATCACGGAACAGGTCCACGAACGCGAGCCAGTAGCGCGTCGGCAGGTAGGGGTGCAGCGCCTGCGCGGCGTCCAGGCCGAGCAGCACGGTGGAGGCGATGAGGACGCCGACCGTGCCGAGGGCCGCGCCGATCGCGGAGCTGCTGACCGTCGACAGGAACAGCGCGACCGCGGCCACGCCGAGCATGCAGACGACCATGTACGCCAGCGCGAGGGCGGTGCGCCAGGCGAGCTGGGTCGGGGTGAGCGTGGAGCCGCTGAGGCTGACGGTCCCCGCCGCGGGGGCCGTACCGAGCAGCAGCCGGCCCTCCACGTACGCGACGACGGCGACGACGATCACGGCGATGACCACGAACGCGACGACCGTCACGAGCTTGGCCACGAGCAGCCGGAGCCGGCTCGCGGGCCGGACGAGCAGGTAGCGCAGGGTGCCGGACTGGACCTCGCCGGCCACGGCGTCGCCGCCGAGCACCGAGACGGCGATGGGCAGGAACAGCGGCAGCACGACGCCGAGCGCCGCGAGCGGGAAGAGGGTGCCGTCGCTCAGCACGGCCGACAGGAACGGCGGACCCTCGCCCGGACCCGGCGCGATGTCGGTGACGGCCAGCAGCACGGCGACGAGGGTCGGCAGGGCCACGAGCATGCCCAGGATCACCCAGGTCCGCGGCCGCAGGACCAGCTTGACCAGCTCGACCCGGATCACGTCAGCACCTCCACGCGGTTCGAGGGGACGGGCGGCTCGACGTGGCTCGCCTCGAGCACGACCTGCTCGAGGTCGCGCTCGTACGGGCCGAGCCGCGCGACCCGGACGCCGGCGCCGACCAGGTGCCGGTTGAGCCCGGCCGCGTCGTCGGCGCGGACCAGCAGCCGCTCGCCGGCCACCTCGACCACGGCCTCGCCGAGGAGCATCGCGGCCGAACGGGCGTCGGGGCTGTGCACCTCGACGAGGCCGGTCGGGCGGAGCAGGGTGTCGAGGCGCTCCTGCAGGACCAGCCGGCCGCGGTCCAGGACACCGACCGTCGTGCACATCTGCTCGATCTCGGCCAGCAGGTGGCTGGAGAGGAAGATCGTCGTGCCCGCGGCGTTCAGGGCCAGCAGCAGCGTGCGGATCTCACTGATGCCCTGCGGGTCCAGCCCGTTGGTCGGCTCGTCGAGCACGAGCAGCCGGGGCCGCCGCAGCAGCGCGGAGCCGAGCCCGAGCCGCTGCCGCATGCCGAGCGAGTAGGACCGCACCGGCCGCCGGTCACGGGGGTCCAGCCCGACCTGCTCGAGCACCTCGTCGATGCGCCGGCGCCGTTCCGCCCGCGGCAGCGCGTCGGGCCCCGCCGCGTCGAGCAGGGAGAGGTTCAGCCGGCCGGACAGGTGGTCGTACGCCCCCGGGCCCTCGACCAGCGCGCCGACCTGCGGCAGCACCGTCGACCGGGATGCCGGCATCGGCTCCCCGAGCACCTCGACCTCGCCGGCGGTCGGCAGCACCAGCCCGAGCAGCATCCGGACGGTCGTGGTCTTGCCGGAGCCGTTGGCCCCGAGGAAGCCGTAGACGTCGCCCTCGCCGACCTCGAGGTCGACGGCGTCCACGGCCCGCAGCTCGCCGTAGCGCTTGGTCAGCGCACGGGTACGGATCACCGGCCGGTCGCTCACGGCTGCTCCTGCAGGTCGGCCGCCGCCGCGGTCAGCGTCTCGGGCGTGACGGTCCCGGCCAGCAGGAACCCGCCGCCGCGTCCCGGCAGCCGGGTCAGCAGCACGGTGATCGGGCCGATCGGCGCGAGGGTCCCCGCCGCGGTCTGGGTGGTGCCGGCGTTGCGGTCCAGCTGCTCGCGCAGCGGGCGCGCGACCGACCCGCGGAGCGGGAAGACGATCATGGTCGTGGGCCCGCGCCCGTAGACGCCGACCGCACCGGGGTCACGGCCGTCGCGGGTCGCCAGGCCCGCGACGCTGACCGGCAGGTCGAGCTGCTCGAGCGCGTTGGCGGCGGCGGCCACGTCGGTCGACTCCTCGTAGGCGAGCGTGACGCCGGCGGGCGCCGAGAAGCGCACGGCGTCCGGGTCGGGCGCGTCGAGCGTGAGGTCGGTGAAGGCGGTGGTGAGCACCGGCAGGTCCGCGCCCTTCGCGTAGAGGTCGACCCGGAGCGGGAGCCCCGTGGCCGGCTCGAACCACAGGTCGACGTGGTCGACGGTCGTCTCGGTCCCGGAGGGGTGCAGCGTGAGCCCGACGGCGTCCACGCCGGCGACCCGTCGGCCGGCCAGCGCGGTGAGCTCGTCGAGCCGGGCGCCCTGGAAGAGGTCCCGGCCGAGGGTGGCGGGCAGCACGTCGACGGCGTCGGGGAGGCGGATCCGGGAGACCGGCGAGAACGTCGCCCGCTCCGACTCGAAGATCCAGCGCACCTGCCCGCCACCGTCACGGAACGTGTCGGTCTCGCCGGTGCTGCGGATCCGGTCGACGCGCCAGCTGCGCGGGCTCCGCCACCACGCCCGGAGGTCGACCTGCTCGCCGAGCAGCTGGCCGAGGGTGGCGAAGGAGTCGCTGCTCGGCAGGGCGAGCGAGCCCCGGCTGGTCGCCCGGCCGGACCAGCCGACGTCGCCGGAACCCTGGACCCGGGCCAGCAGCTCGGCGGTCGGCCGGGTCGGAGGACCACCCCCGGGCCGGTGCCGGACGGCGACCGGGAGGCTCACGAGCAGCACGGCGGCGAGCACCACCACGAGCCAGCGCCTCACGCGCGCCACCGTACGTGGGGACGCCTAGGGGGCTGCTGGACAACGATGTCCCGGCTGCGGCGCACCCGGACGGGCGACCGCAGCAGCCTCCTGGCGTGACGGCGGACTCAGCTGCGGGTCGGCGGGCGTGGGCAGCCACGCAAGCGCTTACAGTTCGAGGCGTGCAGGTCCACGTCGAGACCGAGGTCGGCGGTGCTGATCTCGACATCCTGCACCCCCTCTACCTGCGGGCCATGGCCCCTCTGGTCACCCGGGCGGCCGCCCGCCACGTCCTCACCCGCGACGAGTTCGACGGCGAGATGGCGGACGGGCGGATCCTCAAGCTGCTCGTCCGCGACGACGACGGCGTGCCGGTCGGGCTCACCACCCTGACCCGTGACCTCAGCGCGGTCCCGTGGGTCAACCCGTCCTACTTCTGGTCCCGCTTCCCCGACGCCGCCGGTCGCGACGCGCTGTTCTACCTCGGCTACACCCTCGTCGACCCCGACCGGCGCCGCTCGCAGGCGCTGCTGCTGATGGCGTCCGAGGTCAAGCACCAGCTGGAGTCGACCCGGGGCGTCGTGGGCTTCGACACCTGCGCCTACAACGACGAGCACGGGATCGGCCGCTGGACCGGCTGGCTCTTCGGGCCGCGCAGCACCGTCTCCGGGCTGGACACGCAGACCTACAGCGTGGCGGACTACCGCCACGGGCGGCTCCCCGCCGAGCCCGTCGTCGCACCCCAGGCGGCGGTGGACGACCTGCGGATCGTGACGCTGGCCGAACGGCCGGACCTCGTCGGCGAGATCGGCGCGCTGCTGCAGTCGCGGTGGCCCGTCTTCATGCTGGCCGGCCAGCCCGGCCACGACGAGGACCTCGAGGACCTGGTGCAGGCCTTCCCCGAGCACCAGCTGCTCGCGGTCGACGCCGACGACCGGGTGCGGGGCGTCGCCTCCTCGCTGCCGCTCACCTGGGACGGCACGCCCGAGGGGCTGCCGTCGGGCTGGGACGACGCGGTCAGCCGCGCCGCTGAGCTCCGCCGCACCGGCGGCACCCCCGACGCCGCGTCCGCGCTGTCGATCACCGTGGCCCCCGACGCCGCCCGCCGCGGGCTCGCGGTGCGGTTCATCGAGGCGCTCGCCGACGCCACCGCGCGGGCCGGCGGCCGCGCCCTCATCGCCCCCGTCCGGCCGGTGCTCAAGGAGCACTACCCGCTCGTCGACATGGCGGAGTTCCTGACGTGGCGCACGCCGGAGGGCGAGGCGTTCGACCCGTGGGTCCGCACGCACCTGCGCCTCGGGGCGCGGCTGATGGGCGTCGCACCCGTGTCGATGACCATCTCGGGCACGGTCGAGGACTGGCGCACCTGGATCGAGGACCCGCTGCCGGGTCCGGGGTCGTACGTGGTGCCCGGCGCCCTCGCGCCGCTCGTGATCGCGGACGGGGTCGGGACCTACCTCGAGCCGAACGTCTGGCTCGTCCACGACGTGGCGCCGCGCCCCACGTGATGCCCGCCGCCTGACGCCCGCCCCCTGACGCCGGCTCCCGCCGGGGAGGGGCTACCAGCCGACGGCGGCGTACGGGACGACGACCAGCGCGCACACGGGGTCGCGCTCGCAGCGGACCCCCTCGAGCACCCACTCCACGGGCCCGAAGGCGGGCACCTCGTCCTCGGTCATGTCGGCGAGGCTCGTCCGGATCTCGAGGCGCACCTCGTCGGCGGTCGCCCCGTGGTGCTCCACGAAGTAGCCGCCCTGGCCGTCGACCCGCTGCACCCAGCCGACGCCGGCCCAGACCTCCTCGCCGGGCACGTCGGTGCCGTGCTCGGCGTAGACGCAGTAGACCCGGTCGCCGTGGAAGCCGTCGACGAACCCGTCGGGCCGCGGGCCGTGCCAGCGCGCGGGCAGGGCCGGGCCCTGGTCGGACCGGCCGGGCCCGACGTCGGTGCCCGGCGGGATGACGCTGGACAGCCGGACGAGGTTGTAGTGCCCGAGCCCCACGGCGACGAGCGCGCGGTGGAACGCGGCGAGCCGGGTCCGCGCCGACGCCGTCGCCCCGAGCACGGGCAGCCGGAGCGGGACGAGGCCGGCGCCGGGCGGCCGGTCCGCGGGCGAGCGGGACGCGCCGGGGAGGGACGCGGCGGTGGGAGCCGCGCTCACGCGGCCCGGCCCGCGATGGCGTCGAGCTCGTGCACGGCCAGCTCGAGCTCGGTGGCCAGGTCGTCGAGGACGCCCGGCCGCAGCCGCACCACCCGCGAACCGCCGTGCTCCAGCTCGCCGCACAGGGCGGCGACCCGGACGGCGCCGATGGTGGCGGCCGAGCCCTTCAGCTCGTGCGCGGCCATGGCGAGCGCCTCGTCGTCGGCGCGGGCGGCGCAGTCGCGGATGGTGTCGAGCCGGTTGCCCGCCCGGCGCGTGAACGACGCGATGAACGTGGCGAGCAGGCTCGAGCCATCCGCCGTACGGAGCTCGGCGAGACCCTCGATCTGCCCGGCGTCGATGTGGCCGCCGTCGCGGACGACCGACAGCTCGGGACCGCCCGAGCCGCCGGAGGCCCCGGTCGTGCGGACCGCGGGCGCCCAGCGGTCCAGCACCGAGGCGAGCGCGTCGGGGTCGATCGGCTTCGCCACGTAGTCGTCCATCCCCGCCCCCAGGCAGCGCTCCCGGTCGGACACGAGCGCGCTGGCCGTCAGGGCCACGACGGGGGTCCTGGTACGGCCGCGCTCGACCTCGCGGATCCGTTCCGTGGCGGCGAAGCCGTCCATCACGGGCATGTGGCAGTCCATCAGCACGACAGCGTAGGTCGAGGCCGCGAGCGCCTCGAGCGCCTCCACCCCGTTGCGGGCGACGTCGGTCGTGAAGCCGAGGCGCTCGACCATGCCGCGGGCCACGAGCTGGTTGAGCTCGTTGTCCTCCACGACGAGCACCCGGCCGCGCTCGCCCCGGGGTTCCGGGGCCGCCACGAGCGCGCGGCGCCGCTCGGGCTCCGCCTCGTCCGTCCGCCGGCCGTGGTCCGCGACCAGCCGCACGACGGCGTCGTAGAGGGCGGCGGCGCGGACGGGCTTGTTGAGCCAGCGCGCCACCCCGACCTCCTGCAGCGCCTGCTGCGGCAGCCGCGGGGCCGAGCTGAGCATGATCATCGGCAGTCCGACGGTGGCCGGGTTCTCGCTGACCAGCCGGGCGAGCTCCAGGCCGTCCACGTCGGGCATCAGCATGTCGAGGATCGCGAAGTCGTAGCGCCGCCGCGAGGCCCGGGCGGTCCGCAGGGCGGCCAGGGCGGAGGCCGCCCCGTCCACGACGTCGACGGTGACGCCCCAGGAGCTGAGCTGCGCGGTGAGGATCGTCCGGTTGGTCGCGTTGTCGTCGACGACGAGCGCCCGGAGCCGGGGCGGCAGCGCGCCGGCGGCCGGCAGGTCGGGCACCAGCTGCGCCGGGGACTGCGCGCGCGGGAGCCGCAGGTCGAACCAGAAGGTGCTCCCGACGCCCGGCGTGCTGCGGACGCCGAGGTCGCCGTCCATCGCCTCCACCAGCCGCCGGGTGATGGCCAGGCCCAGGCCGGTCCCGCCGTAGCGGCGCGTCGTGGACGCGTCCGCCTGCGAGAAGGACTCGAAGACCCGGGGCTGGTCGGCCTCGGCGATGCCGATGCCGGTGTCGACGACCTCGACGTGCAGGCCGACGAGGTCGCCGGCGGCCGGCGCGCTCGTGACCTTGATCTGCACCTCGCCCTCGGAGGTGAACTTCACCGCGTTCGAGGCGAGGTTCAGCAGGACCTGGCGCACCCGGACGTGGTCGCCGCGCACCGAGCGCACCGCGGCAGGGTCGAAGTCGACGAGCAGCTCGAGACCCTTCGCGTACGCGGCGGGCGCGAGCAGGTCGCCGACCTCCTCCACGAGGCGGCGCAGGTCGAAGTCGTCGGAGTCGAGGACGAGCTTGCCCGCCTCGAGCTTGGAGAAGTCGAGGATGTCGTTGATCACGTCGAGCAGCGCCTGGCCCGCGTGGTGGACGCCCTCGGCGTAGTCGCGCTGCTGGGCGTCGAGGTCGGTGTCGATGAGGAGCGACACGAGCCCGATCACGCCGTTCATCGGGGTGCGGATCTCGTGGCTCATGGTCGCCAGGAACTCGGACTTGACCCGCGACGACTGGAGCGCCTCCTGGCGGGCCTGCTCGAGGATCTCGGCCTCCCGCTTGCGCTCGGTGATGTCCTGCGCCGAGAACGAGATGCCGATGACCTCTCCGCACGCGCTCCGGACCGGCGAGACGGTCATGGCGATCGGGACGGACGTGCCGTCGGGGCGGACCCACTCGTCCTCGATGCTCGGCAGCTCCTCCCCGCGCGCGGCCGACTCGAGCATCGCCCCGAGGATCTGCTGGACCGGCGCCGGGAGGAAGTCCGCGGTCCGGCCGATCACGTCGACCGCGCGGTGGCCGAAGAGCTCCTCCGCGGCCGGGTTCCAGGCGGAGACGGTGCGGTCCAGGTTCCAGCCGACGACGGCGTCGCGGGAGGAGGTGACGATCGAGCCCACCGTCGCGAGCTCGGCCGTCCGCTCGTCGACCTTCCGCTCGAGGTCACGGGTGAGGGTGAGGTTCTCGTAGACGATCATGACCTGCCGGCCCGCGACCGTGACCAGCAGCAGGACCCCGCTCAGGAGCAGGAAGGGGTCCTGGCTGAAGGGCCGCAGCGTCAGCACGACGGCGGCGCCGAGCACCGGCACGTACGGCACCAGCTGCGAGGCGAGGTCGAGGTTCCAGTGCCGGCGGGCCTCCTGGTGGCCGGCGGTCTGGGACGCCAGCCCGATCAGCACCGGGGCGGCGACCCAGCCGAGCACCAGCGGGGTGCCGGTGGCGCCGCTGACGCCGTCGGCGAGCAGCCGCACGTAGACACTGTCGGTGACCGCCAGGCTCAGCAGGCCGGTCCCCATGCAGAACCAGACGAGCCGGTCGGCGGGAGCCTGCCGCATGCCGAGCGTGAGGACGACCGCGCAGATCGCGACGTCGGCGACCGGGTAGGCCAGGGTGGCCAGGCCGCCGGGCGACGACAGGTCCATGGTCCGCCGCAGCACGCCCAGGACGGTGCCCTCGCTGACCAGCAGCACGGCCGTGGTGATGACGACCGCGTCGACGACCCCGCGGAAGCGCGAGATCAGCCGCTCCGGGGGGCGGGGGAAGAGGAAGAGCGCGACCAGCAGCGGCAGGGAGTAGCCGAGGTAGCTGAGGGTGTCCGTGAGCGGTGACGGCTTCGGCGGGGCGCCCTGGGCGATCGCCAGGGTGAACAGCACCTGGCCGAGCGCCCCGAGGCCCAGGGCGACCGAGATCATCACCCAGGCGCGGCGGTCGGGGGCCGGCCGCCGGGCGGCCAGCACGCAGCAGCCGACGCCGAAGACCATCGCGACGAGCAGCGCGACGTTGCCGACCAGGAGGCGCTGCCCGCTCTCGGGCGGACCGCCCTGGAGGTAGAGCCCGACCACGACGGCCACGACGACCCAGGCGGCGAGCTGGGCGACGACGGGCAGCCAGCTCGCGGAGGCCGCGCGCGGCAGGACCACGGGACGGGCGGCGACGGCGGTCACGCGGACCGGCCGGAGGCGCAGGTGGGGATCTCGGAGAACATCGGTGCTTTCTTTCGTCCATCCCCCGAGGACGGCGCACGCACGAATCTACTGCACCGGGCGACGTCGCACGTCCCCCGCGCTCAGGCCCGTGGCAGCGTCCGGACCCGGTCCCACCACAGCGACAGGCCGAGCGCGACGGCGACCAGGAGGCCACCCGCCCCGGCGAACCACGCCGCGACGTCGACGTTCTCGCGGGCCACGGTCACGTGGCTCGGCAGGTCCCCGAGCGCCTCCGTGAGCTGGTCGGCGTTCTCCGCGCGGTAGTAGGTGCCGCCGGTCGTCTCGGCGACCTGGCGCAGCGCCGGCTCGTCGATGACCAGGGGGCTCCGGCCGCCGCCGCCGAAGCCGCGACCGCCGCCACCACCGCCGTAGCCCCCGGCCCAGCCGCCCGCCTGCTGGCCGGTGCAGGCCATCCGGGTCGGCGTCGTGGTGCCGAAGCCGATGGTGAAGACGCGCAGGCCGCGTACGGCGGCGGTCTCGGCGGCGGTCGCCGGCTCGGGACCCTGGGTGTTCGCGCCGTCGGTGAGGACCACGATCACGTCGGGGGCGAAGCCCGAGCGTTGCGCGGACTCGGCGTCGACCCCGCTCGGCGCGACGGTCGGGTCGATCGCCGCGATGCCGTCGACCGAGGTCAGGATGGCCGACCCGATCGCCGTCCCCCGGGCCGTCGACAGGCCGTTGATCGCCGTCACGAGGGTGTCGGTGTCGGTGGTGGGCGGCACCTGGAGCCCGGCCACGCCGGCGAAGGCGACCAGCCCGATCCGGGTGTCCCCGCCCTCCGCCTCGATGAACTTGATCGCCGCCTGCTGCGCCACGGTGATGCGGTTCGGCTCGACGTCGGTCGAGCACATGGAGCCGGAGACGTCCATCGCGAGCATGATCGTCGTGGAGTCGGAGGCCACCGGGACGCGGGCCTGCGGCCGGCCCGCCGCCAGCCCCAGCGAGGCGAACCCGAGCAGCAGCAGGAGGCTCGGCAGCAGCCGCACCCACCGCGTACGCCGCGGCAGCGCGGCCCGCACCAGGGCGATCGAGGTGACCCGGACCGCGGCACGCCGCCGACGCCGGCGGAGCAGCCAGGTCAGCGCGAGCAGCAGCGGGACGACGAGCAGCGACAGCAGCGCCCACGGCCAGGTGAAGGTCATCGGTCCCCTCCGAGGGTGCGCATCAGACGAGCCGGCCGGTCCGGAGGGCGGTGAGCGCGGCCCCGGCGACGAGCAGCGCGAGCGCGAGCGCGGCGACCCCGCCGGCCAGCGGGACGTCCTGCTTCGCGACCGTCAGCCTCAGGTCGATCGTCGACGCGACCCCGTCGAGCTGGGCGGCGTCGGAGGCCGGGTGGTACGCGCCGCCCGTCGCCTCGGCCAGCGCCGTCAGCCGGTCGGTGTCCAGGGCGGTGTGGAGCTGGTAGCCGTCGACCTCGACGTTCGCCCCGGCCGCGGTGCCGACGCCGACGGTCTCGATGTGCACGCCGGCGTTCTGCGCGAGCGTCGCCGCCGCGGTCGCGTCGTCCTGGCTGCCGCCGCCCGAGGCACCCCCGTCGGAGAGCAGCACGATCGTCGCCGAACCCCAGTAGCCGAGGTCCGGGAGCGCGCCGTCCTGGCCGATCGTCACCGTCCGGCCGGTGATCGCGCTGAGCGAGCCGAGGATGGCGGCGGAGAGGGAGGTGCCGCCGGAGAGCCGGAGATTCTGGACGGCGGCCTTGGTGACCGTGCGGTCTGCGGTGGGCAGCGAGGTCGTCAGCGCACCCTGGTCGAAGCCGACGACGCCGATGTCCACGGTGCCCGGCTGGGCGTCGACGAAGGCGTCCGCCGCCTGCTGGGCCGCGGCCAGCCGGCTCGGCGCGACGTCGGTCGCCCCCATGCTGCTGGACACGTCCATGGCCAGCACGACGGTCCCGGCACTCCGCCCGACCGGGAGCGCGGCCGCCGGTCCGGCCCACGCGACCGCCAGCAGCAGGACGCCGCCGAGGCTGAGCCACCGGGCGACCGGCACCCCGCGGCGGCCGGGAGCGGCGACCCCGGCGGCGGCGAGGGCCGCGGACCGCCGCCGGACCAGGAGCACGGCGCCGGCGACCAGGGCCGCGACGACGAGCAGCCCCACGACGAGCAGGACCGGGTGCGCGAGGCTCACCGGGACCGCCCCCGTACGGGCCGGTTGGTCTCGGCGACGACGCCCACGAGGGTGGTCACGAGGTCGGTGCCCGTCTCGACGCGGTGCAGCGGCACCCCGGCCCGGCGCATCCCCGCCTCGAGCCCGGCGTCCCGCTCGTCCACGCCCTCCCGGAACCGCGCCCGGAACCAGGGGTCCGCCGAGTCGACCAGCACCTGCTCGCCGGTCTCGGCGTCCTCGACGACGACCAGCCCGACCTCCGGCAGCGCGTCGTCGGCCGCGTCGACCACCCGGAGCGCGACGACCTCGTTGCGGTGGGCGAGCTGCAGCAGCGGACGCTCCCAGTCGCCGGTGCCGATGAGGTCGGAGACGACCACCACCAGGTTCCGTCGCGCGAGCGTCGCCACGCTCGCGAGCATGGCGGCGAGGTCGGTGGTCGCGCCGGTGGCGGCCGCCGCACCCTTCTTCACCGGCGCGGCGGTCTCGGGCGGACGCTCCAGCTCCCGGCCGATGCGCAGGGCCTGACGCCGACCGGTGCCGGGCGGGACGATGCGCGGCCGGCCGCCGTCGTAGAGCACGGCACCCACCCGGTTGCCGCCGCGTCCGAGCAGGCGGGCGAGCACGAGCGCGAGCTCGGTCAGGACGGCGGCCTTGCCCCGCCCGCCGTTCGCGCCGCCGCCGACCTCCATGGAGGCGGATCGGTCGAGCACCAGCCACGAGGTCAGCTCGCGGTCCTCGCTGAACTCGCGCACCTGGGGTTCGTCGAGGCGGGCCGTCACGTTCCAGTCGATGTGCCGGGCGTCGTCACCCTCCACGTACGCCCGCAGCCCGGCGAAGTCGAGCCCGCTCCCCCGCCGCGCCGTCCGGTAGCCGCCCTGGACGCGCCCGTCCAGCTGCCGCACGACCCGCCACTCGAGGCGGTGCAGCAGGGCGTCGGACGTGCCGGTGGGCGTCACGGGGTCGGCTCCTCCTCAGCCCTGGAGGACGACGTCGGGCGAGCGGACGGCGCGCAGGACGCGGACGAGGACGGTGTCGGCGTCGAGCCCGTCGGCCAGCGCCTCGTACGAAAGCACGACCCGGTGGCGGAGCACGTCGAGCGCGAGCTCGTCGACGTCGTGCGGGAGCACGTAGTCGCGGCCGCGCAGGTGGGCCAGGGCACGTCCGCCGAGGACGAGGGCGATGGTGGCGCGCGGGCTCGCCCCGTACGTGACGTAGCGGTCGAGGTCGCCCTGCCCCACCGAGGCGGGCGAGCGCGTGGCCGCGACGAGGCGGACGGCGTAGTCGACGATCGCCGGGTCGACGTAGACCTCCGCGACCCGCTCACGCATGGCGACGAGGTCCTCGGGGCTCAGCATCACCTGGAGCGCCGGGCTGGGCACGAGCGCGCGGTCGACGATCGCGTGCTCCTCGTGGGCGCTGGGGTAGCCGACGACGACCTTCATCATGAAGCGGTCGACCTGCGCCTCGGGCAGCGGATAGGTGCCGTCGGACTCGATCGGGTTCTGCGTGGCCATGACGAGGAAGGGTTCGGGGACGCGGAAGGTCTCGCGCCCGATCGTCACCTGGCGCTCCTGCATGACCTCGAGCAGCGCGCTCTGCACCTTCGCGGGCGCGCGGTTGATCTCGTCGGCCAGCAGCAGGTTCGCGAAGACCGGGCCCAGCGACACCTCGAACTCGCCGGTGCGCTGGTGGTAGACCCGCGTCCCCACGAGGTCGGCGGGCACGAGGTCCGGGGTGAACTGGATCCGCTGGAACGCGCCCCCGATCGCCTCGGCGAGCGACTTCACGGCCAGGGTCTTGGCCAGCCCGGGCACACCCTCGACGAGCAGGTGCCCGCCCGCGAGCATCGCGACCGCCATGCGTTCGAGCAGCACGTCCTGGCCGACGATCGTGCGCTTGACCTCGAAGAGGACCTGCTCGAGCGGGTTCGTGCTCGACGCGTTCGTCTCGGCCGCGCTGCTCGGGCCGTCGGGGCGATCGCCGTCGGGGCGGTCGCCGGGCGGGCGCTGGTCGCCGGGCGGGCGGTGGCCGCCGGTCTCCACGCTCTCGCGCGACCACGGGTTCTGGGGGTCGGGGCTCATATCTGGGGTCCTCCTCCTGGGCCTGGCCCGTCGCCGCCACCGCCGAGGGCGGCGCCGATCGGCACGGCGAAGCCGATCCCGGCGAAGGCGTCGTCCTTGCCCGGGTCGGCGATGGACACGACGACCCCGACCACGAGGCCCTGGGCGTCGAGCAGCGGGCCGCCGGAGCTGCCGGGGTTCACCGCGGCGTCGAACTGGATGAGCCCGCGGACCGTGCCGGTGTCGGTCCGGCTCGTCCGGCCGAGCCCGGAGACGATCCCGCTCGTCGTGCTGTCCTGCAGGCCGAGCGGGTTGCCCAGGGCGACGACGTCCGCGCCGACCACCACGCCACCGCCGAGCGCGGCCGGCACGACGACCTCGGGCAGCTTCTGCGGCACGAGCGTGGCGGTGTCCTGCGCGGGGTTCGACGTGGCGACCGTCGCCGGCGCCTTCGTCCCGTCGGCGAAGACGACCGTCAGGTCGCCCCCGCCCGAGACGACGTGGTTGGCCGTGAGGATCGTTCCGGTGTCGGTGACGACGGTCCCGGACCCGAGCGACCCCTTCGAGGTCGTGATCAGCACGACCGACGGCACGACGCGGGTGTAGAGGTCGGGCACCGCGAGCGGCGTCGCCGTCGGCGCGGGCGTCGGGGTCGGTGACGGGCTGCTGGCGTCGGACGCCGCCGTCACGGACCCGAGCCGGAAGGCCAGCGTCGCGATGACCACGACGGCCACGACCAGCGCCGCTCCGGCCACGACCAGCCAGCGCCAGGAGCCCTTACGCCGCGACCTCTCCTGGACCGGCGGCCCGGCCTCGACGACGTCGACCCCGGCCACGTCCCCCGCGCGATCAACGACGTTCCCTGAGCCGGTCGACGGGCCCGGCACCTCGTCCGCGGCGGGCGCACGGAACCCCCGTAGCCGCCCAGCCCCGGTGGGGTCCATGCCGACAGCCTAGGGACGCTGCCTAGCAGCTGCCTGTGAGACCGCGGGCCGGCCGTAGACGGGAGCAGCACCGGCCGACCGGGGAAAAGTCGTTGCCCCGCGAGCGGCGGGACGCGTACGTTCGCGGGTTCACCGGCCGTCGACGGAAGGAGGACCTCATGACCCCACACCCATGACCCGGAAGGAGTCCTGCCGTGCCCAACCGCTACTACACCCGTCGCTTCCTCAACCGTCGCGGTCACCACGCCGGTGCGTACGTCCTCGCCTCCGTCGAGGACACCTCTCGGCGGCCCGACGACACCACCTGGACCGACGTCGACTTCGTGCTGTCCGACTGCGGCCGGCAGATCCAGCTCGACTTCGACGTCGACACCGACAGCCTGGCCAACTCGCTGCACAAGGTCGACGTGCTGCTCGAGACCCTGACGAAGTTCCGTGCCGCGCTCGTCGAGGAGGGCCGCCTCGCCGCCGAGCGCGACCGCCGGGTCAGGGCGGCGAAGGCCGAGGCCGCGGGAGTTGGCGTACCCCGGCACCCTGGGCAGGCCCGCTGATCGACACCGCCGACCAGCCCCGCCCGAAAGGCACGACCTCCTGATGCCCAGCCAGACCATCGTCATCACCGGGGCCAGCGACGGCATCGGCGCGGCCGCGGCCCGCCGGCTCCACGCCGACGGCCACGAGGTCGTGCTCGTCGGCCGCTCCAAGGACAAGACGTCCGCGGTGGCGTCCGAGCTGGGCGCGCCCTTCCACGTGGCCGACTTCTCCGAGCTCGACCAGGTCCGCCGTCTCGCCGACGAGCTCGCGACCGCCTACCCGCGGATCGACGTCCTCGCGAACAACGCCGGCGGGATCATGGGCCACCGCCAGCTGACGGTGGACGGTTCGGAGCTGACCTTCCAGGTCAACCACCTGGCCCCGTTCCTGCTGACGAACCTGCTGCTGCCGACCCTGACGGCCAGCCGCGCCAAGGTGATCCAGACCGCCAGCATCGCGGCACGGATGTTCGGCCACGTCGACCTCGACGACCTCGACCTGGAGCGCGGCTACAGCCCGGACCGCGCGTACGGGAACGGCAAGCTCGAGAACATCCTCTTCACCCGCGAGCTCGACCGCCGCTACGGCGACCAGGGCATCGCCGCCGCGGCCTTCCACCCGGGGGTGGTCGGCACGAACTTCGCCAGCGACACCACGCACCCGATGCGCTTCCTCTACCACACGCCCCTGGTCAGGAACCTGTTCACGATCAGCCCGCAGAAGGGCGCGCGCGGCCTGGTCTGGCTGGCCGAGAACGAGCCCCGGACGACCTGGCCGACCGGTGAGTACTTCGAGCACAACAAGGTCGCGCGGTCGAACCCGCAGGCCCGCGACGCCCAGCTCGCCGTCGGCCTCTGGGACCGCAGCGCCGAGCTCGTCGGTCTCTGACCCGGTCCCGCTCGATCCCGCCCCCTCGATGACCAGCCGGACGGCCCGCTGAGCGTGGGCCGAGGGCCCGGAGGTCGACGAGGGGGCGGAATCGAGCAGATCAGCTCGGCACCCGCTCGGGGCGCGACGGCTCAGGCGTCGAAGTCGGTGCTCCGGCTGAGCGTCTCCCACGTGTCGACCTCGTCGAGCAGCGTGTGCAGCGCGGCGCGGAACCCGTCGGACGCGTCGTTGCCGAGCAGCAGCATGAACGGCGGGCTCGCGGACTCGACGGCCTCGATCAGCGCGGTCGCGGCCTTGGCCGGGTCACCGGGCTGCTTGCCGTGCACGGTGTCGTTCTCCTTGCGGCGCTTGCCCGCCGTCTCGGCGTAGTCGGCGATCGGCTCGGCCGACTGGGTGAGCGAGCGGCCCGCGAAGTCGGTGCGGAACCCGCCGGGCTCGACGACCATCGCCGTGATCCCGAGCGGGGCGACCTCCTTGCGCAGCGACAGCGTCAGCGCCTCGACGGCCGCCTTGACGGCCGCGTAGTAGCCGGAACCCTCCGGAGAGATCCGCGCGCCGATCGACGAGAGGTTCACGATCGTCCCGGAGCGCCGCGCACGCATGCCGGGCAGCACCGCCTTGGTCGTGCGGACCGTGCCGAAGACGTGGGTCTCGAAGAGCGTGCGGACCGCCTCGTCCTCGCCCTCCTCGAGCGCGGCGCGGTAGCCGTAGCCCGCGTTGTTCACCAGGACGTCCACGCCCCCGAACCGCTCCTCCGCGGCCTTCACCACCGAGGTCACCTGCGCGTCGTCGGTCACGTCGAGGGCCAGGGCGAGCACGTTGTCGGGGTGCGCCTCGGCGAGGTCGGCGACCTTGGCCGCGTCGCGGGCGGTGGCGACGACGTCGTCGCCGTGGGCCAGGACGGCCTCCGCGAACGCGCGGCCGAGGCCGGTCGAGCAGCCGGTGATGAGCCAGGTGGCCATGGGGGTTCTCCTTCGTGCAGCGAGGGTGCGAGGCGGGCGACCGCGATGTCGGTCGAGCCCGCCGTGCCCCACGATGCCTCATCGGGTCAGACCGGCACCGCGCGCTCCTCCGACGCACGCCGGACGTCGATGTCGCCGAACTGGGTCCGGACGCGTACGGCCACGCTCGGCTCGCCGTCCGCGGGGGCCGCGTCGGCGTCGAGCCCGTTGCGGACCCGGCCGTTCTTGGACGACAGGTCGAGCCAGGCGGGCACGCCGGCGCGGACGCCGACCTCGACCTCGCCGTAGCCGCTCTGAGCCTCGACCGAACCGCTGCCGACCTCCTGCAGCCGGATGCTGCCGTACGCGGTCCTCGCCACGACCGACCCGAGCGCCCGGGTGACCTCGAGGTCCCCGTACGAGAGCCGGGCCTCCAGGTCGCCGCCGGCCTCGGTCACGCTGACGCTGCCGTGCGACGCCTTGAGGGTGGCGTCGCCGGCGACCCGGCCGACCCGGATCTGCCCGTGGTCGGCCACGACCTCCGCGTCGCCCTCGACCGCGGCCACCGTGACGGTCCCGTGGCCGGCCCGCAGCCACAGGTCGCCCACGACGTCGAGGGTGGAGCCGCCGGACGACGCCTTCACCCGGGTGGCCCCGAGGCGACCCGAGGTGCGGACCCAGCCGGCCGCGATCTCCGCGGTGAACCGGGAGCCGGTCGGCAGCTCCACGCGGACGTCGACCGACTCGTTCGGGCCGAGGATGCTGATCCGCGGCTTCGGCCCGACGACCGTGAGGCGCCGGCCGTCGAACGCGACCGTCGTGGCCTCGGCGCCGCGGCGGTCGGCGTCCTTGGCCGGGTTGGTGGGCGACACCGTCACGACGGCGTCCTGGCGGTCGCTGGCGACGACCTCGACGGCTCCGACGGCCAGGTCGACCGCGAGGTCGACGGGGCCGGGGGTGGGGTAGGTGGGCATGCTGACGCCTTCCTGTGGGCGTGCGGGTCCGACCGCGCGGGTCCGCGCGGCGGGTCGAGAGGGGCCGGTCCGGGTGGACCGGTCGTGGTTCCGGGCCGGCTAGCGGGCCCAGCCGGCGAAGCCGTCGCCGGTCCGTGCGGTGCGCTGGGCGGAGCGTCGCTGCCGGGGCTGGAGCGCGGCCGCGACCGCGCGGACCAGCCAGGCGTTGACGGACAGGCCGTCCGCCGTCGCCGCCTCGTCCACCCGCGCCTTGAGGGCGTCGGGCAGGCGGAGCGTGGTGCGGGAGGTGCTCACGTCGTCGAGCTCGAGCGGCGCCGCGGCGCGCTCGTCCCCGTCGGCCTCCCCGGCCGGGGCGTGGACCACGAGCTCGACCTCACGACCCCGCAGCCGCAGGTCGACGGACCCGGGAGCGAGGTCACGGGTGATCTCGCCCGCCGCGGCCGAGAGCAGGTCGAGCAGGACGACGCGGGTCGCGGCCTCGAGGGCGGCGGCGAGCCGCTGGGCCGCGACCTGCGTCTCCTCCGGCCCGTTCTCGGCGGCCAGCACCAGCTGCCGCTGCAGGTCGTCCACGTACGGGCTCAGGTCCATGGCACCATCGTGACACCACGAGTGGTGTCACGTCAAGACTTCGTGGTGTCACTGCGCCTCCCACTCGGCTGCGACGAGCGGGTGGGAACGATCCCGCAGGCGGTGCGACGCGGCGCGGTCGAGCCGGAGGGCGATACCTTGGCGCCCGCAGGACGACCGCACGACGCACGGACCCACGAGGAGCAGGCATGAACGATTTTCCGGGCGACTTCGTCTGGGGTGCCGCGACGGCCTCGTACCAGATCGAGGGCGCGGCGACCGAGGACGGCCGCGGCCCCAGCATCTGGGACACGTTCGCGCGGGTCCCGGGGGGGATCGTCGACGGCTCGAACGGCGACGTGGCCGACGACCACTACCACCGCTACGCCGAGGACATCGCGCTGCTCGCGAGCCTCGGCCTCACCGCGTACCGGTTCTCGATCTCCTGGTCACGCGTGCTGCCGACCGGTGCCGGCGAGGTCAACCAGGCCGGCCTCGACTTCTACCGGCGCATCGCCGAGACGTGCCACGAGCACGGCGTCACCCCGTACGCGACCCTCTACCACTGGGACCTCCCGCAGCCCCTCGAGGACGCGGGCGGCTGGCTGGTGCGCGAGACCGCCGAGCGGTTCCGTGACTACGCGGTGACCACCGTGGACGCGCTCAGCGACGTGATCACGCACTGGACGACGCTGAACGAGCCGTGGTGCTCGTCGCTGCTCGGCTACGGCGCCGGCGTGCACGCGCCCGGCAAGCAGCTCGGGTCGCGGTCCCTGCACGCCGCGCACCACCTGCTGCTCGGCCACGGCCTCGCGGTCGCGGCGCTGCGCGAGCGGCACCCCGAGCTCGCGCTCGGCATCACGGTCAACCTCTACTCGATCCTCCCGGCCAGCGGCTCGGACCTCGACGCCGAGGCCGTACGCCGCTCCGACGGCCTGCAGAACCGGCTGTTCCTGGACCCGCTGCTGCTCGGCCGCTACCCCGCCGACGTGCTCGAGGACACGGGCACGACCGCCTGGTTCGCGGAGCGCGAGGGCGACCTGGCCGTCATCGCCACGCCGCTCGACTTCCTCGGCATCAACTACTACAGCCGCCACACCGCCGCAGGGCCCGAGGACGGCGTGTTCGCGGACCCGTCGCAGGCGAGCATGCTGCCGGGAAGCGAGCGGGTGCGGTTCGTCGACACGGGCGCCCCGAAGACCGACATGGGCTGGGAGGTGCACCCCGACGGCCTCGTCGACGTGATCGAGATGGTCCACGAGCGCGCGCCCGAGCTGCCCGTCCTGATCACCGAGAACGGCGCCGCGTACCCCGACGTCGTGGAGGCCGACGGGTCGGTCCAGGACAAGGACCGTCAGCACTACTTCGAGCTGCACGTCGACGCCTGCCGCGAGGCCATCCGGCGCGGGCTGCCGCTGCGCGGCTACTTCGCCTGGAGCCTGATGGACAACTACGAGTGGGCCTTCGGCTACACGAAGCGCTTCGGCATCGTGCACGTCGACTACGACACCCAGGTCCGCACGGTCAAGGCCAGCGGACGGTGGTTCGCGGAGCTGCTGGCCTGAGCGGCGGGAGGGTCACGCCCTCTGTTCCCTGAGATCCCCTCACTCGATGGTCGAGGCAGCCGGGCTCCACGCTCGGGGAACGCCCGTCACGCCGTCGAGCGAGCGGATCTCAGGGCCGCGACGGTCGCCGGTCGGTCCAGTCGAAGACGAGGTCGCGCCGCGCGATGCGCCAGCCCTCGTCCGTCCGCCGGAACGTGTCGAGGTAGCGGATCGCCATGACGATCAGCACACGCTCGCCGTCCTCCTGCGTGAGGTGGTGCGCGAGGCAGTACGACTCGGCGCTCGCGGCGTCGCCGTCGACCGTGATCGTGCTCTGCCCGTTCAGGTAGGTCGTCGCGTCGTACTGGCTGATCAGGTGGTCGAACGTCGACGCCAGGTCGGCGCGGCCGGTGATCACCTGTTCCGGCTCGTGCGTCGACGGGTCGCCCTGGAACAGCCGGACCTGGCCGTCCTCGGCGAACACGTCCGCCTGCGCCTGCGGGTCGCGGCGGTCCGCGTGGTGCGCGTACGCGTCGACCAGGTCCTTGATCGACTTCCAGTCGGCGAAGGTTACCCCGCTCACGATCAGTCGCCCAGCAGCAGCGTGTAGACCTTCGTGATCAGCCCGTCCTCGACGAGCGCGACGTCGACGCCGCTCACCACCGGCGGCTGGCCCTCGGGGCCGAAGTCCCACGCCAGGTAGCCGAGGTCGTGGTTGACCCGGACCGGGCCGGCGGCGCGGAAGACGAAGCCGGGCGACGAGTCGAGGATCTGCTGCGCCTTCGCGCTCAGCGCCTCGTGGCCCACGACCGCCTCGTCCGGGTCCGCGAACGCGACGTCCGCCGTGTAGGTGCGTCGAACCGCGGCCATCCGCCGCTCCGGGTCGCGCTCGGCGAACACCTCGAACAGGTTCGCGTGCATGAGGTCCTCGATCGTGGCCATCGCCCAGCTCCGTCCGGTCGTCCCGCCGGTCCACCCGGCCTGGGCGTCGAACGCTAGAGCCCGGTGCATGACACGTCAAGCATCTGTACGCCGACCCGTTCGCTACCGTCGGGGCGTGGAGGAGCCGACCGACGGGCGCGACGGCGCGCTCGACCCGCTGGAGCTGCGCGCCTGGCGCGGCCTCATCGAGACGACCGCCCTGCTCCGACGACGTTCCGACCAGCTCCTGCTCGCCGACTCCGGGCTGTCCGGCAGCGACTACCCCGTGCTCGTGACGCTCCACGAGCTCGGCGACGCGACCGTCCGGTCGACCGAGCTGGCCGAACGCATCGGCTGGGAGCAGAGCCGCCTCTCCCACCACCTCGCCCGGATGGAGCGCCGCGGCCTCGTCGGCCGGCGCCGCCACGAGCCGGACAACCGGGGTTCCGAGGTCTTCATCACGGACGAGGGCCGGTCCGTGTTCCTGGCTGCGGCAAAGGCCCACTCGCAGACCGTCCGGACGCTCTTCGCCGACGTCCTCAGCCGCCAGCAGCTCGCCGCCCTGGCCGACGCGATGGAGACGCTGGCGCGGAACCTGACGGTTCCGGGGGCGGGCACGACGGAGGGCTAGCGGAGTTCGGCCGTCGGGTGGGCCCCGTGGGGATCGAACCCACAACCCGCGGATTAAAAGTCCGCTGCTCTGCCAGTTGAGCTAGAGGCCCCGGCCGCTCAGCCTAGGCGAGGGCCGGGACGGCTGCTCGCCCCCGGGACGCACCGGTCAGCCGCGCGGGGCGCCGAGGTCGGCGGCCCGGACGACCGCCCCGGGGCGGGGACGCACCGAGCGACGCAGGGCGGAGCCGGCGAGTGCGCCCAGGCCCACCGGGACACCGACCATGACCAGGAAGAAGGCGAGCTCGGACGGCAGGTCCTCGAGCGTGAGCTGGACGGCCTCGGCCCAGGTCGACCACTCCGACCCGTGGAGGACGTGGTCGAGCACCGGCTGTGCGACCAGCAGCAGGGCGAGCACGACCGTCGTGACCGACCAGACGAGCAGGAGGGGCCGGGTCCGGAGCACCAGGCCGTCGCCGAGCGAGAGCAGGAACGCCAGGGCGACGACGACGAGGAACGCGAGGAGGCCGGCGCCCAGCCCGTCGTCCTCCGTGCTGGCGACGAGGTTGCTGAGCAGCAGGATCACCGCCGGCCAGAGCAGGAGACGCAGAGCGATCGCCGCGGGGTGCCGGAGGAACGAGGAGGGGGTCATGACTCCAGGGTCGGGATCGTGAGCCCCCGCCGGATCCACCCAGGGGCGGATCTGACCCGACTGCGGGTGGAGCGGGTCCGACCGCGGTCGCAGGTCAGCCCGGGGAGGTGAGGCCGCTCCCGTACGCGAGGATCACCAGCGCGACGCGGTCGCGGCGTCGGGTCTTCGCGAGCAGGTGCCCGACGTGCGTCTTGACCGTGGCCTCGGACAGGAAGAGGTCGGCCGCGATCTCGGCGTTGCTCCGACCCCGGGCGATGGCGTCGAGGACCTCGCGCTCGCGGTTGGTGAGGCCCGCCACCACGCTGACGTCGGCGGCGGAGTGGGCGCGGTCGAGAGTCGCGGCGGCGTACCGCTCGACGAGGCGGCGGGTCGTGCTGGGCGCCACGACGGTCTCGCCGAGGTGGACCGTACGGATGGCGGCCAGCAGGTCCTCGGGCGGCGCGTCCTTGAGCAGGAAGCCGGACGCCCCGGCCTGGAGAGCGGCGAACGCGTGCTCGTCCAGGTCGAAGGTGGTGAGCACGAGCACCTTCGTCCGACCCCGACCGTCCTGGACCACGCGGCGGGTCGCCTCGACGCCGTCCATCCGCGGCATCCGGACGTCCATCAGCACGACGTCGGCCGGCTCGGCGCGGAGCCGGCTGACCGCCTCGGCCCCATCACGGGCCTGACCCACGACGAGCAGGTCCGGCTGCGAGGCGACGACGAGGGCGAGCCCCGCCCGCACCAGCTCCTGGTCGTCGACCAGGAAGACGGTGATCGGGGCGCTCACCGCGACACCACCGGAGCAGCCGCCGCGGGGTCGAGGGGCAGGCCGACCTCCACGGTGAACCCGCCGCGGGGATCCGCCGCCGCGCTGGCCCGGCCACCGGCGGCGGCGACCCGTTCGCGGAGCCCGACGAGACCGAGCCCCGGGGGGCCGTCGGATCCGTCCTCACCAGTCCGGCCATCGTCGTGCACCCGGACCACCAGCTCGGCCGCGTCGGCCACGAGGTCGACCTCGACGTGGTCCCCGCCGTGCCGCCGGGCGTTCGTCAGGGCCTCCTGCACGACCCGGTACGCCGTGAGCGCGACGACGGGCGGCACCCGGCCGAGGTCGCCCGCACGGCTCAGCACCACCGTCGCCCCGGTCGTCCGCGCCTGCGCGACGAGCGCGTCGAGGTCGTCGAGCCCGGGAGCGGGGAGCGTCGTGCTCGCCGCTTCCCCGGCGGGACCCGACCGCAGCAGCCCGAGCAGCTGGCGCATCTCGCCGATCGCCGTCCGCCCGGTCCGGGCCACCTCCTCGAGCGCCGCGCGCGACACGGTCGCGTCGGCCGGGAGGGAGTAACGGGCACCTTCGGCCTGCAGCACCATCACGGACAGCCCGTGGGCCACGACGTCGTGCATCTCCCGCGCGATCCGGGCCCGCTCGGCGGCCGCGGCGAGCTCGGCCTGCTGCTCCCGCTCGCGCTCGATCCGGGCCGCCCGCTCGCGCAGCGCCGCCGCGCCCTCGCGCGCGTGGCGCACCTGCTCCCCGTACGCCCACGCCGCGGCCAGCAGCACGAAGCCGCCGAGCATCCCTAGCACGTGCGCCGTCCGCGGGTCGGGGCCGACGCGCACGTCGATCCAGGACCACCACGGGGTGAGCGCGGCGCCGGCGACCAGGAGCACGGCCACCCCGAGCCCGACCAGGCCCTCGCGCCGGCTCGTCCACCCCGTCAGCGTGGCCAGCGCGACGAGCAGGGCCGCGTCGTGGAACCCGACGGGCGAGCCGACGACCACCTGGACCGCCACGACGACGCCCACGAGGACGGCGCAGGTGCGGGGCAGCCGGCGGCGGACGGCGAGCGGCAGGCCGACGAGCAGGACGAACCACCAGTCCACGGCGTCCGCCCCCGGCGACAGGACCTTGAGGAGCACAGCGGAGGAGCCCAGGACGATCGCGGCCATCACGAGGTCGCCGACGACGACGGCGCGCGGAGGTGCTTCCTTCGCGGTCGTCGGAGCACGTCGGCGCACGACAGGACCCTACGGGCGCGGGCTGCCCGCGGACCCGACGCAGCGCGGCGGTTCAGTCCCCCGTCTCGAGGAGCGCGAGGTCGCGCTCGGCGTAGCGGCGGTGCTCGTACTCCTCGTTCAGCACCACGCCGAGGCACTGCCGGACGCTCTCCCCCGGCGGCGGCCAGGCGGTGTCGTGCGCGACCTCGGGCACCGCGTCGAGCCGGGCGTCGGTGAGGTCGGCCAGCACGCGCCGCACCGTGGCCTGCTGCTCGGCCCGGACGGCCAGGACCTCGTCCAGCGTCGGCCGGGCCTCCCGGTCGCGCGGGAGCCCCCAGTCGTCGGGCGCCTCGTCCCACGGCAGCCCGAGCCGGTGCCAGGGCGCGGGGTCGTCGAGGATCCCGCGCCCGACCCACGACTGGGTGGCGAACACGAGGTGCCGCAGCGTCTCGACGAACGACCACTCCCCGTCGACCGACACGTGCAGCTGCTCGGGCGGGAGCTGCCGGGCGTGCGCGACGGTCTCGGCCCACCGCTGCTCGAGCAGGGCCCAGCCCCGACGGAAGCCGTCGGCGTCCTGCGGGTGCGCGAGCGCCCGGTCGGGGTCGCGACGGCTCAGCTCCGCGTCCACGAGCGGACCGATCTCGACGTCGTTGATCACGACGTTCTCGAGGTCGCCGGCGGTGATCGAGACGTCGACCAGGTCGGACTTCGTGATCGTCACGCGGCGGAAGTTCGCGCCCCGGAACGTCGAGCCGTCGAGGTCGACGTGCGTGAACGCCGCACCCGTCAGGTCGACCCCGTCGAACCGCGCCCCGAGCATCCGACGCCGTGCGAAGTGCGGCACGGCGGGCTCGTGCCCCTCGCCGTCCTCGACGGCCCCGACCGGCACCCAGTCCTCGGGCGGGTCCTCGCCGATCCGCCCGTCGACGGCCTCGCTGAGCAGGTCGGCGTGACCGGTGTGGCGGGCGTACTCCTCGAGCAGGTCGAAGAGGAGGCGACGCAGGCTCATGACGGGGCGCCCGGGTCCCAGGTCGAGCGGGGCGTCCAGGCCGCCCCGCTCCAGCGCGGCGGTGTACCGCCCGCGCGCCCGGGCGACCGCGCCGTCGTACAGGGCGTAGAGCGCGGCGGGCTCGAGCCCGGCCGCGGCGGACCACTCCAGGTCCGGGTCGTCGGGCATCGCGTCCCAGGGCTCGCCGAGCGGGGCCCCGAGCAGGCGCCGGGCCGAGTAGACGTCCTCGACCAGGGCGAGGTGCATGAGCAGCCCGCCCAGGGTCATGGTCGAGGCCCCGACCGTCGTGGTCAGGCCAGCGCGCCCCCGACCGTCCGCCTTCCACCGGAACGTCGCCCGCTGCCGGTCGAGCGCGCCGAGCAGGTGCTCGACCTCCGTGCCGCGCAGCGGCGGTTCCCAGGGGGCGGTGTCGGCCATGACGCGACGCTAGGACCGACCAGCGACACCGGGGAAGACCCTGAGCAGAAAACGCTCCTTGAGCCTGCCGAGAAGAGAACGCTCCCTGAGCCTGTCGAAGGGCCTCGAAGAGGTTGGCGCCTCGATCACCAGAGAGCCGACCCGTTCCGGGCCCTTCGACAGGCTCAGGGGGCGGTTCGCGGGGAGTGTTGCCTAGACGGAACGCTCGTCGTCGCGCCGGTGCTCGTTGGCGTCGGTGATCGCCTCGACCTCCTCGTACGAGACCACGTGCGGCGGCGTCGCACCCGGGTCGTCGACGTGGTGCGGGAGCGTCTCGTCCGCCGGCGGAGCTGTCTCGGTGGTGGCGACCGGCGTCTCGTCGGAACCCTTGCCGCTGGCGGCCACCGCCGCGACCCCCGCCGCAGCCGCGGCCGCGACACCCACGCCCGTGGCGACCGCCGCACCGGAGACCCCGGCCTTGCCGCTGTCCCCGCGGGACGCGGCCGCGTCACTTGCGTCCGGAGCGCCGACCGTCCCCGGAACCCGCGTCCCCTCGTTGATCGACCCGCGCCAGGCGCCGGAGGCGTAGCCCTCGTCCTCGATGAACGCCTTGAAGCGGTCGAGGTCGGACTCGGCCTGGTTCTCGACGATGTTCAGCTTGTCGCCGACCTTCTCCACGAGGCCCTCGGGCTCGTACTCCAGCGACAGGTGCACCGAGGTCTGGCCGCCGCCGACGTCCTCGAACGTCACCTCGCCGGCGTTCGTCGCCCCCTCCGTCGCGGCCCACGACACGCGGCGGTCGGGCACCTGCTCGAGGACCTTCGCCTCCCACTGGCGCTTGACGCCGGCGATCTCGGCGACCCACTCCAACCGGTCGTCGCTCAGCTGCGTGACCTTGGTGACGCCCCCCATGAAGCGGGGGAAGTCCTCGAACTGGGTCCACTGGTTGTAGGCCACGCTCACGGGAACGTTGACCAGGACGGACTTCTCGACCTTCGTCGTCATCGCATCTCCTTCGAGAAGAGGCGGCAGGCCCGAGCGGCGCTGCCCGATCCTGCCGACGATAGGACCGGAGAGCCGGTCGTGACGGTGCGCGGGCGACGGCCCGGCCGGCCGTCAGCGGGCGCTGCGGCGCTCCCGCCACCGGGCGACGACGGCGTCCACGTCGAGCGCCGCGGTGATCACCGGCGGGCCGTCGACGCGGCGTCGGTGGGAGTCGAGGATGCGGTCGTTCAGGGCGTCCACGACGTCGCGGACGGCGGCCTCGGTGCGGAGGTCGGCGACGGTCTCGTCGATCTCGCGGGCCTCCCGCCGCAGCTGCAGCGAGGTGGGCAGCGGCATCTTGATCTGCTCGCGCTCGAGGAGGCCCTTGACCCACCAGTTCGGGTCGCGGTCGCCGAGCTTGAGCGGCTTGCCCTGACCGGGCAGGTCGTCGAACTCGCCGCGCTCCATCGCCTCGCGGACCTTTCGCTCGGCTATGGACTCGACGTGCTGCGCGGGCTTCCCGAACCACCATCTCGCCACCCCTCCAGCCTACGAGCGGTGTGACAGGCTGGCCGGGTGCAGACCTGGGTCCTGGTGATGATCGCCGTCGTCGCCGTGGCCCTCGTCGCGACCGTCTACGGCGCCCTGTCCGACCGCGCGAAGAACCGCCGGAGGGCGGCCGAGATGCTCGGTCCGCCGCAGCGCGACATCCCGAACCTGCCCGCCGGCGCCCGGTCCCCGCGGTACGTGACCGAGGCCCAGGCCCGGCGTCGTCCCGCCACGGCCCCGACGCCCGAGCAGCTCGGCGGCCGGATCGAGGAGCTGAGGTCCCGGCTCGAGGTCGCCACGACCGAGCCCTTCCGCGCGTACGCCGAGCGGGAGATCGCGGTGGGCTGGGCCTCCGCGAGCTTCGCGACCGAGCCGGGCGCCCGCGAGGTCGTCCTCGACGACGCGCTGGTGCTCGTCTGCAGCGACGGCGTCGAGACGATCCGGGAGCTGCTGCCCGCCGTCGAGCAGGCGTTGAAGGCCGCCCGCCCGCTCGTCGTGGTCGCACCGACGATCGCGCCGGACGTGCTCGGGACGCTCGAGGTCAACGCGATCCAGGGGCTCGTCCCCGGGATCGCCGTGCTGGCCGACGACGCCGTACGCGCGCAGGTCCTCGAGGCGACCGGTGCGCAGCCGGTCGACGCCACGGACCGGCGTTCCGGCTGGCTCGACCCCCAGGCCCTCGGCTTCGTCGCCCGCTGGACCAGCTCGAGCCGGACGACCCGTGTCGTCCCCGCGTCCCGGACGGCGGCCGCGGAGTGAGCGAGCAGACCGAGGGCAGCCGCTTCGCCTACGTCAGCGCGCTGACCCCGTTGATCTTCGGCACCACCTACCTGCTGACCACGAACTTCCTGCCGCCCGACCGTCCCCTGCTCGCGGCCCTGATGCGGTCGCTGCCCACGGGCATCGCGCTCGTGATCGGCAGCAGGCTGCCGAGCCGGGTCTGGTTCTGGCGCTTCCTGCTCATGTCGGTGCTGTGGGCATCCGCGGTCTTCCCGCTGCTCTTCTTCGCCGCCTACCACCTGCCCGGCGGTGTGGCCGCGGTGATCAACTCCCTCGGCCCGATCTGCGTCATGATCGTCGCGGTGCCGATCCTCGGTACGGCGATCCGCCGTGTTCAGCTCATCGCCGGTGCGCTGGGCGTCGTCGGCGTCGCGCTGCTCGTCCTGCGCTCGAACGCCAAGCTCGACGTGCTCGGCATCCTGGCCATGGTCGCCGTCGTGATCATGATGGCGTTCGGCACCGTGCTGATGAAGCGCTGGGGCAACCCGCCGGGCATGGGCCCGATCCGCGTGACGGGCTGGACCTTCCTCTTCGCCGGCATCACGCTGCTGCCCTTCACGCTCGCGTTCGAGGGGCTGCCCCGATCGGTCACGCCCAAGGAGGTCGGCGGCCTCGTCTACCTCGTAGTGATCAGCGGGATCTTCGCGTACGCGCTGTGGTTCTGGGGGATCCGCCAGCTCACGGCGGCGTCGGTGACCTTCCTCGGCCTGCTGAACCCGATCATGGCCGCGCTGCTCGGCTGGTGGGTGCTGGACCAGCGCCTCAACGCCCTGCAGCTGGCCGGCGCCGCGCTCGTGCTCGTCTCGGTCGTGCTCGGGCAGCAGCGCCGCCGGCGGGTGGCCGAGCCGGAGGACCGGCCGGTCGAGGTCGCGGCCGGGGGCTGACCGCTCCTCCCCGCGGCGGGCCCGGCCGCCCGGACGCGGCCGTTACGCTGCGCCCGTGGACCTGGACGAGGGTGACCGGCGCTGGCCGCGGAGCCTCTACGGGGTCGGGACCGAGCCCGACCCCCGGTTCACGTTCGCCAACGAGCGCACGTTCCTGGCCTGGATCCGCACCGGGCTTGGGTTCCTGGCCGCCGGGGTCGCGATCGCCGCGGTGGCCGGGCTGAACGAGCGGCTGAGCCTGGAGGTGCGGCTCGCCTCGCTGCTGCTGGTGCTCTGCGGGCTCTCCTGCGCGGTGGGCGCCTGGCGCCGGTGGATCGCGAGCGAGCGCGCCATGCGCGAGGGCCGCGCCCTGCCGTCCTCCCCGCTGATCCTCGTGCTCGTCGGCGTTCTCGTGGTGGTCGCGCTGATCGCCGTGGCCGTCCTCGTCCTGGGCTGAGCCGATCGTGAGCCAGGACGAGGAACCCCTGCCCTGGGACGCCGGCCTGCAGAACGAGCGGACCGGGCTCGCCTGGCAGCGCACGATGCTGTCCGGCCTGGCCTCGGGGCTGATCCTCGCTCGGCTGCTGGCCGAGGTGTCGCTGACGCTGGCGATCCTCACCGGCGTCGTGTCCCTGGGCGCGGCCGCGGCCTTCGGCTGGGTGGCGCTGCGGCGGTTCCGGCTGAACGCCCGGGCCCTCGCTACAGGTCGGCACCTCGACGACGCGCGGCCCGCCGCGCTCGCGTCGGGGCTGCTCGTGCTCACCGCGCTCGCCGCCGTCGGCTACGTCCTCCTGGCCTGACCCACCCCGCAGGGCTCAGGCGTACCCGAGCTCGTGCAGCCGGTCGTCGTCGATGCCGAAGTGGTGGGCGATCTCGTGCACGACCGTGATGTGCACCTGCTCGACCACCTCCTCGTACGTCCGGCAGATCGCCAGGGTCGGCTCGCGGAAGACGTAGATCCGGTCCGGCAGCACCGCGGAGTAGAACTCGCCGCGCTCGGTCAGCGGGATGCCCTCGTAGAGCCCGAGCAGGTCGGACGGGGCGTCGTCCGGCGGACGGTCCTCGACGAGGACCACGCAGTTGTCCATCAGGTCGGCCAGCTCGGTCGGCACCTGGTCGAGCGCGAGCGAGACGAGCGTCTCGAACTGCTCGTCGTCGACGTCCACGAGCGGCTCGGCGTCCATGCCCCGAGCGTACGAGGGCTGGTGAGCGGCAGAAAGACGTCGCGACGAACCCCGAATAACAACCGTGAAACTACTCCGACGTCATCCGCGTGTCGCCTTGCAAAGTCTCAACCTGAACTACTCACACCCTTGCTGTTGTGCCTGAGACGTGATTAAAGTCCTGCGCAGTTTGTGGTTGTTGTGACAAAAGTGACCAGTTCGTCATCTATGGCGCACCACCTGAGCGACGCAGCCTCATGCACTCGGGATCGACGGAGGAAACCCCTACATGCGTTCGACCCTGATCCGCGCCGTCCTGGTCGCGGTCCTCTCCATCACGACCACCCTCGGTCTGATGGGCTCGATGACCGCGACGGCCAGCACGCCGGTCACCGCGACCACCGAGCTCAACGTCCGGGCGAAGCCCAGCACCAGCGCCAAGATCGTCGGCAGCCTGCACCGCGGGCAGACCGTGAAGGCCAAGAGCGACACCAACGGCTGGACCAAGATCACGTACAAGGGCAAGACCGCGTACGTCTCCAGCCGTTACGTCACCAAGGGCGAGGAGATGCCGGCCGGTGACGACGTCGACAAGGGCGCGACCGCCACGACGACGACCCAGGTCAACCTCCGTGAGGGCCCCGGCCTGACCGAGGACGTGATCACCGTCCTCGACGAGGGCACCAAGGTCACGAAGACGGGCAAGACGTCGAAGGGCTGGACCGAGGTCGAGGTCGGCTCCGAGCAGGGCTGGGTGAGCACGCAGTACCTGACCAAGGCCACGAGCGGGCTCCCCGAGGTCACCGGGACGCGCAAGGCCACGCGGGACCTGAACGTGCGGGAGACCAGCGAGGAGGACGGCGCGCTCGTCGGGCTCGTCCGCGAGGGCGACAAGGTGTCGATCACCGGCACCACGAAGAACGCCCGCGCCCAGGTGGTCTTCGAGGGCAAGGTCGGCTGGGTTCTGGCCAAGTACCTCTCGAACGGCGACACCGACGAGCCCACCGCCCCGCCGCTGCCCGCCGTGACCGGTACGCGCTACGCGACGGCCGACCTGACCATCCGCACCACGAGCGGCAGCGACTTCGAGGACCTCGGCGACATCCCCGAGGGCACCAAGCTGTCGATCACCGGCGTCACGGAGAACAAGCGCGCGCAGATCATCTGGGACGGCGCGGTCCGCTGGGTCACCGCGCAGTACCTGTCGAAGACCAAGCCCTCCAGCGGCGGCGGCGGCAGCACCGCCGGCTCCACGAAGGGCCTCAAGCCCAACGGCGTGAAGGTCCTCGAGGCGGTCCGCAAGAACTGGCCGCAGATCAAGACCATCGGCACCGTGCGGCCGGACGCGCTCCCCGACCACCCGTCGGGCCGCGCGCTCGACCTGATGATCCCGAACTACAAGTCGGCGGCCGGCAAGAAGCTCGGCCACGACCTGTCGCGCTGGCTCCAGAAGCGCCACACCGAGCTCGGCATCAACTACATCATCTGGGACCAGCACATCTGGAACGTGCAGCGCGACGGCCAGGGGTGGCGCTCGATGGCCGGCCGCGGCAGCGACAGCGCCAACCACAAGAACCACGTGCACGTCACGGTGCTCGCGAAGGGGTACGCGCCGATCTGATCGGAGCGTGCGAACGCCCCCTGAGCTTGTCGAAGGGCCCGGAACGGGTCGGCCTCGGCACGAGAGCAGGGCCGCTCGGCAACGACGCCGGACGGCCCGCCCCGCTAGAGTTGGGGCGGGCCGCAGGGCCCAGGGTCCCCATCGTCTAGCGGCCTAGGACTCCGCCCTTTCAAGGCGGCAACGCGGGTTCGAATCCCGTTGGGGGTACGACCGGCGGCTCCCGCTCAGCCCTTGCGGTCGACGACCCGGGTCGCCGTGAGCGTCTGCCCGTCGCGGGTGGCGACCACGCGGACGTGGTCGCCGACCGCGACGTCACCGATCGCGGCCTCCTTCTTGGCCACGCGGACCTTGGTCTTCGGCCCGACGACGTACGTGCCGTCGAAGCCGTCGGCGCTGCGCACGCTCACCGAACCCGCGCTGACGGCCGACACGGTGCCCCGCTGGACGTCGACGACCCGGTGCTTCTTGCCGCCGAGGGTGACCTCCCCGTGCAGCGCACGGCCGGCGAGGTCACGGTGCTTCTTCTTGGCCGGGTCCTGGCTCGGCTTCGCCTTGGCCGGGGTCGACGGTCCCGCCTGCGGGGTGGCCGAGGCACTCGGGGTCGGCGTCGGCGACGGGTCGGCGCTGGCGATCCCGACGCCGGCCGCGGCCGCGAGGGCGACGGCGGACGCGGCGGTCGCCAGGAGGACGATCGGCTTCTTCATGTGGTCTCTTCCATCCCGCAGGGACGGTCGTCCCTGCCTCCGCCGACAGTCTTGGCGCGCCGTCCCCCGGACCGCGACGACGGCGTCCGCACCTTCAGCGGGCCTTCAGGAGCCGGACGCCCGTGAGCGGCCTCCGGGCCGACCCGGGCTGGGGATGATGGGCGCATGGAGGCGACACGGATCCTCGTGGTCGAGGACAGCGAGACGATCCGGGTCGCGGTCCGCACCGCGCTGCGCGCCCAGGGCTTCGTGGTCGACTCGCGGCCCGACGGCGAGGACCTCGAGGTCGTGCTTGCAGCCTTCGGCCCCGACCTCGTGGTGCTGGACGTGATGCTGCCGGGACGGGACGGCTTCGCGCTGCTGCCCGTCCTGCGGGAGCGGAGCCAGGCCGCCGTGCTGATGCTGACCGCGCGCGACCAGCTCGACGACCGGCTGGCGGGACTCGCGGGCGGTGCGGACGACTACCTGGTCAAGCCCTTCGCCATGGCCGAGCTGGTCGCCCGGATCCAGGCCGTGCTGCGCCGCGCGGCGCCCGAGGGCGGGACGACCGCCCTCGGCGACCTGACGCTCAACCAGGACGCCAGCGTGGTGCGCCGGGCCGGACGGACGCTGGACCTCACCGACACCGAGCGGCGGCTGCTCCGCCACCTCGCCGCGCACCGGGACCGCGTGGTGACCAAGACCCAGCTGCTCGTCGCGGTCTGGGGCTACGAGGGCTTCGACCCGAACGTGGTGGAGGTCCACGTGTCCTCCCTGCGGCGCAAGCTCGAGGCCGGCGGGGAGGCCAGGCTCGTCCACACCGTGCGCCACCAGGGCTACCGCCTGGCGACGGCCCCGTGAGCGACCCCGGGCGGCCCGTACGCCCGGAGCCGTCGGCCGAACCCGTCGCCGCCTCGCCGGACGCGGGCCCTCGGCCCCGCGCGACCGGCCGCCGGGCGATGGGCTCGGTGTCCATCCGCGTGCGGGTCGTCGCCGCCGTGATGGCGGTGCTGGCCGTCGTGCTGGTGGCCCTGTCGTTCTCCGTGCAGGCCGTCTTCACCGCGCAGTCCGACCGCAACGTCGACGCGCTGCTCAGCGGCCGGGCCCAGCTGGCCCGTCAGCTCGCCCGCTCGGGCGTACGGCCGCAGCAGGTCGTCAACCGGGTCGGGGTCGACGGCGTCCTGGCCTCGCTGCAGCTGCGCGACGGCACCGTGCTCGGCAGCGCGCTCCCGGTCGGCTCGGGCGTGCAGACGGTGACGACGCGGCTGGTCGGGCCCGGACGGGCCGACGGCGCCCAGCTCACGCTGAGCGTCAACTCCTCCCTCGTCGACGGAGCACGCCAGACGCTGCGGCGCATCCTGCTCCTCGGCGGGATCGCGGCCCTGGTGCTGAGCGCGCTGCTCGTGTCCTGGGCCGTCCGCCTCGCCCTGCGTCCGCTGACCTCGATGGCCGCGCTCGCCCAGCGCATCACCGCCGGCTCCCGCGGCGAGCGCCTCTCCCCCACCCGGACCGACACCGAGGTCGGCGGAACGGCCCAGGCGCTCGACACGATGCTCGACGAGCTCGAGGGGGCCGAGGCGCACGCGCTGCGGGCCGAGGCGCAGGCCCTCCGCGCCGAGGCGCAGGCCCTCCAGGCCGAGCAGCGCACCCGGGCCTTCCTGGCCGACGCGGCCCACGAGCTCCGGACGCCCCTCGCCGGGATCCGCGCGGCGACCGAGACCCTCGTGCAGCACGGGAGCTCCCTCGAACCCGCCGACCGCGACCGCCTGGAGCTCCTCCTCGTGGGCGAGGTGCAGCGGGCCGGACGGCTGGTGGAGGACCTGCTGGCGGTGGCGCGGCTCGACGCCGGGCTGCCGGTCGCACTCGCGAGCGTCGACCTCGGTCAGCTCCTCCGGGAGGAGGTCGACCGGTCCCGGCTGCTGTCACCCACCGCGCAGATCTCGTCGCGGGGAGAGGCCCCGCCCGTCGACGGCGACGCGGCGGCGTTGCGGGGGCTCGTCCGCAACCTGCTCGACAACGCCCGCCGGGCCGCCGGACCCACGGGTGCCGTCGAGGTCACCCTCGCGACGTCCGGACCGCTCGTGGTCGTCCACGTCCGCGACGACGGTCCGGGCGTACCGGCCCACGAGCACGAGCGCATCTTCGACCGGCTCGTCCGCCTCGACGCCGCCCGCGGGGCGGACGACGGCGGGAGCGGTCTGGGGCTCACCATCGCCCGCGCGACGGCGCGGGCCCACGGCGGTGACCTCGTGAGCCTGGCGGTGGAGCCACCCGCCCGCGGCGCGGACTTCCTGCTGACCCTGCCGTCGCCCCCCGTCAGACCTCGCCCTGCAGATGGGGCTGGATGCTGACGGAGCCGACGCCGTCCGAACCCGTGTCGGTGGCGTCGTCGCCCGGGTCGGTCTGCACCGGACCGGCTCCCGGCTCGGAGCCGCTCCCGCTGGCGGTGCCGCGCGAGGAACGCTCGGGGTCGTCGACGTCGGTGGTGGTCGGTGCGGAGCCGATCCGCTTGGCCGCCTCGCCGGTGCCGACGTCCTCGAGGTCGCCCCGGCCGGCGTCGTCCGCGTCCTGCGTCATGGTCGCTCTCCTTCGTTCGAGGTTGTCGCGGTGCCGACCCGGACGCGCGGTCCTCAAGCGGTCGGACGACCACCGCGGCGCCGACGTCAGAGCCGGCGCCGCGGAGGCCTGTCCTCAGGCCTCGGCGACCAGGACGACGACCTTGCCGGAGATGCCGCCGGTCAGGGCGCGCGCGTGCACGGACGCCAGGTCGGCCAGCGCGACCCGCTCCGCCACGTCGACGTGGAGCTCGCCCCGGTCGACCCGGGCCACCAGCTCGGACAGCTGGTCGGTGTCGCTGCGGACGAAGAGGTCGACGCCCCGGACGGCGCGTGCCTCGTCGGACGGGGTCGGCATCCACACGGTCGTGCTGACCACGACCCCGCCCGGGCGTACGAGCGAGACGAGCGCGGCGAGCTGGTCGGGATTGACGGGCGCGAGATTGAGCACGACGTCCACGGGCTCGGTCACGGCCGTGCGCACGTCGGTCGTGGTGTGGTCGACGACCTCGTCGGCGCCGGCCGCCCGGACCCGCTCGGCGCTGCGGGGGCTCGCCGTGGCGACGACGTGGACCCCGGCCGCCTTGGCCAGCTGCACGGCGTAGCCGCCGACCGCTCCTCCGGCACCGTTGACCAGCACACGCCGGCCGTCCGTGAGGCCGCCGTGGTCGAAGAGCGCCTGCCAGGCGGTCAGTCCGACCACCGGCAGGGCGGCCGCGTCGGCCAGCGGGATGCTCGTGGGCGCCGCCGCCAGGACGTCGGCGGGCACGACGACGTGCTCGGCCGACGCCCCGTCGGCCACCATCGGCAGGAAGCCGACGACCGGGTCCCCGACCCGCAGCCCGGTGACCCCCTCCCCCAGCGCGTCGACCGTCCCCGCGACGTCGATGCCGGGCGTGTGCGGCAGCTCCACGGGGATGGGCCCCTGCATGTAGCCGCCGCGGATGTTGCCGTCGATGCCGTTGAACGACGTCGCCGCGACCCTGACGCGGACCTGGCCGGCGCCGGGCTCGGGGACGTCCACGTCCTCCTGGCGCAGGACCTCGGGGCCGCCGAACTCGTGGAACCGCACTGCCTTCATGGCGTACCTCTTCTTGTGGTCGTGGTGGGGGTGGAGCGAGGCGGTCGTGCTCGGCGGGGACGCCGGGCTCAGCCGAGGAGTCGGGACCGGGCGAGGCGCCGTTCGGGGTCGACGGCGTCGGCGACGGCGCGGGCCCGCTCCCGTACGTCGACGGGGAGCGCGTCGGGCACGGAACCGGCGCCCTCGACCCAGGAGCCGGGCGTGAGGCCGGTGTCGGCCGCCTCCCAGACCGACCGGGCCCGCGCGAACCCGGCGTCGATCTCGGGACGCGGGGAACGGCCGAGGGCACCGACCGCGTGGAAGATGAACGCTCCCGGCGGCGTGACGACGGCGCCCGCGCGTCGCGTCGGTGCGCCGGCCAGGTGGCGCAGCTCCAGCATCACGATCGGCGAGTCCGCAGCGGCGGCGGTGCTCAGCAGGTCCGCGGCCAGGGCGGGCGTGGTGGCGTCCAGCCAGCGCGCGTCCCCGATCGCGGGCGTGGCCGTCGGCGGGTCGAGGTGGATCCGGGCGAGGCCGGCGGCGTCCGTACGCCCCCAGCCGTCGGCGACCGGCGTCGTGGCCGCCCGCACGGCCTCGAGGAGAGGCGTCGCGGCGTCGGGCCCGTCCGGCGCGGCGACCGCGAGGTGCACGGCGACGGAACCCCGCAGCGCCTCCGGGAAGGTCGGCAGGGGCGGCACGTGCAGCACCGAGACGCTCGACGAGACCCCGGGGCCGAGGCCGGGGACCGTCCTCGACCACGCCTCCAGCACGGCGGGCAGCGCGTCGGCGGACCACAGCAGCGCCCCCGCGTGCAGGTCGGGCGCCGGGACGAGGTCGAGCTCGAGCGTGTGGGCGACCCCGACGCCGCCGGCCCCGCGGAACGCCCAGATCGCGTCGCGGTCCACCGGGTCGGGTGCGTCGTCCGCGGCCCGGCGCAGGCGCCCGTGACCGTCGACGTAGCCGACGGCCCGCAGGCTGCCGCTGGCCAGGCCGTCACGCCGGACGAGCCAGCCGACGCCCCCGCCGAAGGTGTAGCCCGAGACGGACACGCTCGGGGCCGAGCCGGCCAGCCCCAGCAGCCCGTGCTGCTGGGCCACGGCGTTCACGTCCGACCAGGTCGCGCCCGCGCCGACCCTCGCCACCCGCGTCTCCACGTCGACCTCGACCGAGCGGAGGCCGGACGTGTCGAGCAGGACCACGTCGTCGTCGACGATGGCTCCGGCGCCGTGCCCGGTGGCCTGCGGCACGACCGTCAGCGCCCGCCCCCGGGCGCGCGCCAGGGCCGCGACCTCCTCGAGAACCTCCGGCAGCCGGTCGGGCTGGTCGACGACGGCGACGCGCGCCGGGCGTTGGGTGACGGAGGAGGTGTGGGGCTGGGTCGCCCGGGTGTAGACGTCCGAGCCGGCGTCGAAGAGCATGCTCCTAGACTACGCACGATCCGGACGATTTCGTCCGGATCGTCTCGTCCTTCTCCTTCGGAGGCCTCATGCCCAGCTCGGACACCCCGCCCGTCGCCGTCGTCGGCGCCACCGGTCAGCAGGGCGGTCGCGTCGTCGACGCGCTGCTCGAGGCCGGCGCCCCCGTACGCGCCCTCGTCCGCGACCCCTCCTCCGCCGGCGCCCGCGCGCTGCAGGCCCGTGGCGTCGAGCTGGCGACGGCCGACCAGGAGGACGGGGACGCGCTCGCCCGCGGCCTCGGCGGGGTCGGCGCCCTCTTCTTCCTCACGACGTTCGCCGGGCCGGACGGCACGGACGGCGAGGTCCGGCGCGGGACCGTGGTCGCCGAGGCGGCGGCGCGGGCCCGGGTGCCGCACGTCGTCTACTCGTCGGTCGGCGGGGCGGAGCGGGCCACGGGCATCCCGCACTTCGAGAGCAAGCGACGGGTCGAGGAGCGCCTGACCGACCTGGTGCCGGCGACGTTCCTGCGCCCGACCTTCTTCATGGAGAACCTGGCCGCGCAGCTGGCACCGGGCCCGGACGGTGACGTGGTCGTCCGGCTGCCGATGCCCGGCGACGTGCCCCTGCAGATGGTCGCGGTGCGCGACATCGGCGCGGCGGCCGCACGGCTCCTGCTCGACCCGGACGCGCTCGCGGGCGACGCCGTGGAGATCGCGGGCGACGAGCTGACCCTCGACCGCGTCGCCGCCGAGGTCCGGGACGCGACGGGCCGGGCCGCCCGCTTCGAGGAGGTGCCGCTCGCGGCGCTCGGCGACGACACGGACCTGCAGGCGATGTTCCGGTGGTTCGCGAGCCCGCCCGCCTACCGGGCCGACCGCGCCGCGACCCGTCGGCTCGTGCCGGACGTGAGCGACCTGCGGACCTGGCTGGGCCGGCAGGCCGGCGCGGGTTCCGGGAACTAGGCGGAGTCCGCCGGACCGATCCCGGTGGCGATGCCGCGCAGGAAGACGGCGCGCTGCTCGGCGGCGGCGGTCGCCCAGCCGGGGACGTTCGACATCGGCTGGGCGAGCATCGCGCCGAAGCGCACGACCGTCCCGGCGTTCACCTCGGGGCGGAGCGTGCCGTCCTCGTGCCCGCGCCGGACGATCGCGCTCATCGTCTGCTGCATGCGTCCGCGGAGCTCCGCGGACTCGGTCCCCTCGGTGACCGGCGCCCCGTGCAGGGGGAGCACCAGCTCGTCGCGGTGGACGAAGGTCTGGCGCAGGAAGCGCCCGACCGCGTCCAGGCCGGACGTCCCGGAGGCCAGCGCGTCCTCGGCCTCGGCCAGGATCAGGCGGTAGGCGCGGACGGCCATGGCCTCGAGCAGCGCCTCGCGGTTGGGGTAGCGCCGGTAGAGGGTGCCGACCCCCACGCCGGCGTCGGCCGCGATCTGGGCCATCGGGACGAACCTGCCCTCGGCGAGGCCGGAACGGATGGCGGCGGCGATCACGCGCTCGGCGTTCTGCTCCGCGTCTTTCCGGGGCTTGCGGGGCGGGTCGGCGGGCATGTTCCGGCCGATCGTACGCGGGTCGTACGCGGGGCGCCCGGTGCCGGGACGGGGCCCCGGCGACCACCCCGTGGCCACCGTGACGTGTTCTGGTTCGGAGTGCCCCCGCTCCTGCGCTATAGTTTCGCGGGCGCCTGGAAGGGCGTTCAGGGCCATGAGGCCCCGTAGCGCAGTTGGTTAGCGCGCCGCCCTGTCACGGCGGAGGTCGCGGGTTCGAGTCCCGTCGGGGTCGCGGAAGGCGACATCAGATTCAGGTCTGGTGTCGCGGCGGTCAGGGCATCCGGCCTGACTTTTGGCCAGGTAGCTCAGCTGGTAGCAGCGTTCGCCTGAAAAGTGAAAGGTCGCCGGTTCGAACCCGGCCCTGGCCACGTACAGTCGCGGTGCCCACCGCACCGGGAGGAACCACACGCGTGACACTCGCGCCAGACGAAGATCGCGACGCTCTCGTCGCCGCGTTCCTCGCGGGTGACGAGCGGGCGCTGGAGCAGGTCTACAAGCGCTACTCGGCTCTGGTCTACAGCGTGTGCCTCCGTTCGCTCGGTGAGGTCACCGAGGCCGAGGACGTCACCCAGAAGGTGTTCGTGGCGGCGTGGGACAAGCGCCACAACTACAAGCCGGAGCGGGCGAGCCTGTCCGCCTGGATCATGGGCATCACGCGGAACAAGATCGTCGACGCCCACCAGGGCCGCGCCCGGCAGCGCCGGATCGCCGACCAGGTCGCGTCCAACTACGACGCCCCGCGCGAGCCGCTGGACGTCGCCGAACGGCTGATCGTCGCGGACGAGATCGCGCGGCTCGACGAGATGCCCCAGCGGGTGCTGCGCCTCGCGTTCTACGAGGACCTCACCCACATGCAGATCGCGGAACGCCTGCAGCTGCCCCCGGGCACGGTCAAGAGCCACATCCGGCGGAGCCTCATCAAGATCAGGAAGAGATTGGAGGAGTCCTACGATGGCTCATCCGACTCCTGACGACCTCGCCCTGGTCGCGCTCGGCGAGGACCCCGACGCCGGCACCACCGCGCACGTCGCGGAGTGCCTCGCCTGCGTCGCCGAGGTGGACGCCCTCCGTCACGTCGTCGACGTCGGCCGGTCGCTCGGGCCCGACGACGCGCTCGTCGCGCCGGACCCCCGGGTCTGGCGACGCGTTCTCGCCGAGGTCGGCGGCGCGCCGACGCTCGCTCAGGGCGGGTCCACGGCCGGCACCACTGACGCGACGCCCGACGAGCTGGCGGCCCGTCGGGACCGCTCACGTCGAGGCCGCCGCTGGCGCACCGCCGCCGTCGCGGCCGCCGCGGCCCTCGTCGTCGGTCTGGGCGGCGGGTTCCTGCTGCGCGGCGTCCTGACGCCCGGCCCCTCCAGCGACAGCGCGATCCAGCTCAACGCCCTGCCCGGCTGGCCCGGCGCGAACGGCACCGCCGCGGTCGAGGACGGCCCCGGCGGGCAGCGCACCCTGGTCGTCTCCATGGCCATGCCCGCGGGCACCCCGGTCGACGGGACGTTCGAGGTCTGGGTCAGCGACACGAAGGCCGAGGACATGGTCCCGATGGGGTCCATGACGGGCGACTCCGGACGGTTCCCGATCCCGGCGAGCATGGACCTCGAGACGCACCCCGTCGTCGACGTGTCCCTCGAGCCGCCCGGCGACACCGACCCGCACCACTCCGACGTCTCGGTCGTCCGCGGCCGGCTCCGCGTCTGACGGACGCCCGCGCGCCGATGCCGGAGCCGTACGTCAAGCACGCGTCGCCGAGCACGCCGCCCGACTACTTCCCGGTCGAGGCCGCCGGCCTGCGCTGGCTCGCCGCCGCGCCCGACGGCGCCCGCGTCGTCGGGGTCCGGGCGGTCGACGCCCGCCGGATCGAGCTGGAACGGCTCGACACCGTCCGTCCCACCTCCGAGGCCGCCGATGCCTTCGGGCACGCCCTGGCCCGCACCCACGCCGCGGGTGCCCCGGCCTTCGGCGCACCACCCGCGGGCTGGGAGGGCGAGGGGTTCATCGGGCGCCAGCGCCTGTCGCTGCGCCCCGACGACCGCTGGGGCACCTTCTACGCCGAGCAGCGCGTGCTCCCGTACGCCCGCGAGGCGTACGACGTCGACCACCTCTCGGCCGCCGCCCTGGCCGCCGTCGAACGGGTCGCCGAGCGCCTGCGCGCCGGTGACTTCGACGACGACCGGCCGCCGGCCCGGATCCATGGGGACCTCTGGTCGGGCAACGTGATGTTCACCCCGGACGGGGTCGTCGTCATCGATCCCGCGGCGCACGGCGGCCACGGCCTGACCGACCTGGCGATGCTGCACCTCTTCGGGGTCCCGGGGCTGGACCGGATCGACGACGCGTACGCCGAGGAGGCCCACCTCGAGCCGGGCTGGCGGGAGCTGGTCGGCCTGCACCAGCTGCACCCGCTCCTCGTGCACGCCGTCAGCCACGGCCCCGCGTACGGGCGCGAGGCGGCGTCGGTCGCCCACGGGTACCGCTGACGGGTCAGCCCTGGTTCAGCGGGTAAGAAGGTCCGTGGCGCCGCGCACCCGAGCGGCGCCCGGAACTGGAGACGCCCCATGAGCCTGGTCAACCCCGTCACGCAGTACCCGGACAACCCGGACAAGGAGAGGCAGGCCGGCACCGGGCTGGACGCCGACCTCGACGTCAAGGCCGAGCACGGCGAGGGTTCCTACGTCGGCAGCGCCAAGCTCGTCGGCCGCCGCGCGCTGATCACCGGCGCCGACTCCGGCATCGGCCGGGCCGTCGCGATCGCCTACGCCCGCGAAGGCGCGGACGTCGCCATGAACTACCTCCCCGCCGAGCAGGAGGACGCCGACGCCGTCGTGGCCGCCGTCGCCGACACCGGCCGCAAGATGGTTCAGCTGCCCACCGACATCACCGACGAGCAGGCGGCCCGCAAGGTCGTCACCGACGCCGTGGAGCAGCTCGGCGGCCTGGACGTCCTCGTGATCGTGGCCGGCAAGCAGCAGGCCGTCGAGGACATCCTCGACATCACCTCGGAGCAGTTCGACGAGACGTACAAGACGAACGTCTACGCCATGTTCTGGATGATCCAGGAGGCGGTCAAGCACCTGCCGGCCGGTTCCAGCATCATCACGACCTCGTCGATCCAGGCCTACAGCCCCAGCCCGCACCTCGTGGACTACGCGTCGACCAAGGCCGCGATCAACACGTTCAGCAAGGCCCTCGCGCAGCAGCTGGCCCCCAAGGGGATCCGCGTGAACGTCGTCGCCCCGGGCCCGGTCTGGACCCCGCTCCAGGTCTCCGGCGGCCAGCCGACCGACGCCCTGGACAGCTTCGGCGAGGACACCCCCCTCGGCCGCATGGGCCAGCCGATCGAGATGGCCCCGGCGTACGTCTTCCTCGCGTCGCCCGAGTCGAGCTACGTCGTCGGCGAGACCCTCAACCTGAACGGCGGCATGCCCACCCCGTGACCCCTGGTCCTGCGGCGCGGTGAGGGCTCCCTGCTCGTCCCTCGCGTCCCAGGACTTTCACGTTTACGTGAAAGACCCTTGCTCTGCACGGCAGATCTGCCGTGCAAGGTAGGGGTCTTTCACGTTTACGTGAAACTCCCGAGGCTCGACCCGCGGACGCGCGCCCCGGTCAGACGGAGGCAGGGCGTACGAGGTCGCGCCACCAGGCGGTCGTGTCAGGGGGGAGCGTGCGTCCCGCGTGGGGGTCGCTGCTGAGCAGGACCTCGGCGTCGCGCGGGAGGTCGACGTCGGTGGTGCCGATGTTCGCGGTGACGCGGACGTCGCCCAGGGCGAAGGCCAGGACGTCGGAACCGGGCTCAGAGGTCCAGCGCAGCTCGGCGGCGCCGAGGCCGAGCTCACGGCGGAGGCGGAGCGCGGCGGTGTAGAGAGCGAGCATCGACGTCGGGTCCGCGCGCTGGCGGTCGCGGGCGAGGGCGCGGTACGCCTCCGGGTGCGGCAGCCAGGGACGTCCGTCCCCGAACCCCAGGTTCGGCGCGTCGGCTTCCCACGGGAGCGGGACGCGGCACCCGTCGCGGCCGAGGTCCTCCCCCGCCGTCCGCCGGAACGCCGGGTCCTGGCGGTCCGCGTCGTCGAGGGTCGTGTGCTCGGGCAGGCCGAGCTCCTCGCCCTGGTAGACGTACGCCGACCCGGGCAGCGCGAGCAGGAGCAGGGCGGCGGCACGGGCCCGACGGAACCCCAGCGCGACGTCCGGCTGCGGGGACCGCGGGCCGACCCGGCGCGGGGCCTGCCCGGGCGCGTAGCCGAAGCGCGTGGCGACGCGGAGGGTGTCGTGGTTGCCGACGACCCAGGTCGGCGCCGCCCCGACCCCGCCGTACGCGGTGATCGACTCGTCGACGACGGCCCGCAGGGCGACCGCGTCCCAGCCCGTGACGAGGAACGGCCAGTTGAAGACCTGGTGCAGCTCGTCGGGGCGCACGTAGCGCACGGCCCGCTCGACGGGGACGTTCACCTCGCCGCAGAGCATCCGCGGCCGGTCGGCGTAGGAGTCGGTGATGCTGCGCCAGCGGCGGTGCAGGTCGTGCACGCCCTCCTGGTCCCAGTACGGCGCCTGCTCCTTGGCGCCCGAGGCCAGCGGCGAGCCCGGGAACGAGGGGAAGGTCGGGTCCTTGACGAGGCCGTGCCCCACGTCGATGCGGAAGCCGTCGACACCGCGGTCGAGCCAGAAGCGGAACACGGCGTCGAAGTCGGCCAGGACCTGCGGCGAGGTCCAGTTCAGGTCGGGCTGGGCGGAGTCGAAGAGGTGGAGGTACCACTGCCCGTCGGGCACCTGGGTCCACGCCCGGCCCCCGAAGACGGACAGCCAGTCGGTCGGCTCGTCGCGGAAGACGTAGCGGTCGCGCTCCGGCGAACCCGGTCCCGCGGCCAGCGCCGCCTGGAACCACGGGTGCTGCGACGAGGTGTGGTTGGGCACCAGGTCGGCGATGACCCGCAGGCCGAGCGCGTGCGCGCGCTCGAGCAGGGCGTCGAGGTCGGCGAGCGTCCCGAGCAGCGGGTCGACGTCGCAGAGGTCGCTGATGTCGTAGCCCCCGTCGACCTGGGGCGACGGGTAGAAGGGCGACAGCCAGACGGCGTCCACGCCAAGGTCGGCGATGTCCCCGAGGTGCGCGGTGACGCCGTTCAGGTCACCCACGCCGTCGCCGTCCGCATCCGCGAACGAGCGGGGGTAGACCTGGTAGACGACGGCCGTCCGCCACCAGCCGCCGTCACCGGTCAGGGCGACGGCGGCGGGACCTGCGGTGCTCAGCGGCGGTCGACGGCGCCCGCGCGGAGCTTCGGCGTCTCCATGACGTCGCCCACGATCGCGTTGCTGCGACGCGGGAGCAGGTAGCGCGAGGTCAGGCTGAGCAGGGTCTGGAGCCGGTTGCGGCCGCCCAGGATGTAGACGATGTGCAGGCCGATCCAGCCGAGCCAGGCCAGGACGCCCTTGAGCTTGAGCCCGAACGGCGTCTGCAGGACGGCGTCGCCGCGGCCGATGGTGGCCATCGTGCCCTTGTTGTGGTACTCGAACTTCTCGGTCGGCACACCGCGGTGCAGGCGCGCGATCTGCTTCGCGGCGAACCGGCCGGTCTGGATCGCGGGCTGCGCGAGCTGCGGCAGCGGGCTGTCGACGGTGAGGCTGATGTCACCGATGGCGAAGATGTTCTCCTCGCCGAGCACACGGAGGTCGGAGTTGACCTCGATGCGGCCACCTCGGCCGATCGGGATGCCCCACTCGCGCAGCGCCGGGTTGCCGGAGACGCCGGCGGCCCAGATGACCAGGTCGACCGGGATCGACTCGCCACCCTTGAAGTCCACGCGGTCGGCGTGCACCTCGGAGATGGCGGTGTTCAGCCGGACGTCGACGCCGCGCTTGATCAGCTCGGCCAGCGCGTACTTGCGCAGCGAGTCGTCGAACGGCGCGAGCAGGAAGGGGGCCATCTCGACGAGGACGACGTGGACCTGCGCCGGGTTGAGCTCCGGGTAGGTCTTGGGCAGCGCCTCCTGCTTGAGCTCGGCGAGCTGCCCGGCCATCTCGACGCCCGTCGCGCCGCCGCCGGCGACCACGACGGTGAAGCCACCGCTGTTGGGGTCGGAGCGGCCGGCGATGATCTCCATGCTGCCGAAGATCGTGTCGCGCACCCGCAGGGCCTCGGCCCGCGTGTACATCGACATCGTGAACTCGGCCGCCCCGGGGATGCCGAAGTGGTTCGTCGTGATGCCGGTCGCGAGGACGAGGTAGTCGTAGCCGACCTTGACCCCGTCGTCGCAGAGGACCTGCTTGGCCTCGTGGTCGATGCCGGTCACCGCCGCGCGACGGAACCGCACGCCCTGGTGCCGCGCCGCGAAGTAGCGCAGCGAGTAGGTCACGTCGCCGGCGTTCAGGCCGCCGGTGGCGACCTGGTACAGCAACGGCTGGAACGTGTTGTACGGGTGCCGGTCGATCAGCGTGACCCGGAACCCCTCCTTGGCCAGCTCGCTCGACGCCGAAACGCCACCGAACCCTGCGCCGACCACGACCACATGCGGCATCTCACTCACAGGCATCATTCAACCAGCCGCAGTGTGGTGCCCGACACCACGGTCGGTCCCGGGGCTGCGAGAAGGGCCACACCACGGCTCCGGATGCAGCCGCCGGACCCGCCCGATGTGGCGAGCGCCACTCCGCAGAAGGGTCTTCGACGGGAGAACGAGCGCCGACGCGCGAGGGTTCCGGAGCCGGTCAGGGGGCCGAGGGCGGGACGTAGCCGCGCGTGAAGCGCGCCATCTCCGCGAACACCTGCGCGCGCACGGGCGCCGCCGAGAGGACGAGGTCGTGCATGCCCTCCTCGATCCGCACCACGACCACGCAGCGCCCGAGCCGTACGGCGCGCGCGGAGATCTGCTCGACGTCGAGGACCGTGTCGACGGTCCGCAGGTCCTCGCTCCACCGCCGCGCGAAGCTCGTCCGGGCCGACGCGAGGACGAGCACTGGCACGCCGATGGCGAGCCCGGCCGCGACCCGGCGCTGGCCCTGCAGCACGGCGCGGAGCCAGCCCACCCTGACCGGCGGGCCGGGCGAGAGCTTGATGTCGAGGTCGTAGTCCCACTCCCCCTCCAGGGAGCGGTGCAGCGTCCGCGCGTAGTGGCCGGGGTCGGGCGCCCGCAGCACGCTCGTGGGCGACCGCGCCCCGAGCGCCTCGATGACGGGCGCGCCGACCGCTCGGACGAGGGCCGAGCCCTGCAGGTCCAGCCAGGGCGAGTTCAGGACCAGCGCGTCGACGCGGCCGGGCCGGCGGGCGGACCACAGCGACGTGATGAGGCCGCCGGTCGAGTGCCCGACGAGCACCAGCTGGTCGTGGTCAGCGGCGATCAGGTCGGCCGCGGCGTCGAGCTCCTCGTCGTACGCGCCGAGGTCGGTGGTGAAGCCGGGCAGGTGGCCCCGCCGCAGGCTGCGGCCGTAGCGGCGCAGGTCGAGGGCGTAGAAGTCGAAGCCCTGGTCCGCCCAGAAGTCGGCCAGGTGGGTCTGGAAGAAGTAGTCGTTCCAGCCGTGCACGTAGAGCACGGCCCGGCGTGAGCGGCGCGGCTCGTCCCGCCGGACCAGCGTCGCGACGACCTCGACGTCCTCCGGCTCGCCCGGCATCCGCGGGGCGTCGGGCAGGGCGATCTCGGTCGAGACGTACCCGTCCAGCAGGTCGGCGTCCCAGACCACCGCCGTCGGCGCGGCTACTTCACCACCCGCCAGCTGAGCGGGTAGCGGTAGACCTCGCCCTTGTTGCCCGCGATCGCCGCGAGGACGCACAGCACGATGGCGCCGATGTAGACGACCGGGAGCAGCACGTAGCCGACGAGGATCACGGTGAGGATGCTGCTGACGAGGATGGCCAGGGTCGTCGTGATCGAGAAGTTCAGGGCCTCGGTGGTCGCCCCCTTGAGGAACGGGCTGCGGTCCTTGAGGAGGAGGTAGGCCACGAGCGGGCCGATGAACCCGACCACCAGGGTGCTGATGGGGGTCAGCGTGGCCCAGAGGCGCTGGTCGCTCTCCGACATCGGCGCCTGGGCGGCGTAGGGCTGGGGCGGGTAGCCCTGGCCCGGGTAGGGCGGCTGACCGGGGTAGGGCTGCTGCCCCTGCGGCGCGTACGGCTGCCCGGCGTACGGCGGCTGGCCCGGGAAGGGCGGCTGGGCCGGCGGCTGCCCGGGGTAGGGCTGCTGGGCGTAGGGCTGCTGGGGACCGGTCTGCGGCTGCTGCTGCGGCGGGTAGGGCTGCTGGCTCCCGTAGGGCTGCTGCTCGTAGTCCGGGGCCTGGGGCGCGAACCCCTGGTCGGGTGCGCCGTAGCCCGGGGCGCCGCTCACCGGCGGCTGCCCGTAGCCGGGCGTCGACGGCTCGTAGCCCCCGACGCCGGTCCCGGGTGCGGGGAAACCCTCCTGGGCGTACGACGCCTGCCCGTGCTCGGGCTGGCCGTACTGCTGCGGGCCGTTCCCCTGCACGGGGGCCCACTGACCGGGCTGGTCGGTGTCCGGCGGGAGGTAGCCCGTGGCCGGCGGCTGACCGTACTGCTGCGCACCGGTCGGCACGTCGTACGGCTGCTCCGGGCTCGGCTGCGTCTGCTCGGCGGCCGACCAGCTCTGCTGGTCCGTCTCCGGGTGCGCCACCGCTCCGCCCTCGGCCGACCCGTTCTCGGGCACGTCAGCAGGGCGGGAGCCGGAGGGGTCGCTCATGGTCACCAGCGTAGTGGTGGAGCGGCTCGACGGCGCCGCCGGTCAGCCGGACTTGCGCAGCTCGGTGTAGCGGTCGTCCTCGTCGTCGTCGCCCTCGGCCTGGTAGGCGGCCGGACGCTCGTCGTCGTCGGTGTCCGGGCCCGGGGTCACCTCAGCGAGGTCCGCGTAGGCCGGGGGCACCTCGGTGCCCTCGTGACGCAGCTCGGCAGCAAGCGACCCGAAGTCGGTGCCGAAGGAGCGGTACTTGAGTTCGCGAGCGACCTTGGTCTGCTTCGCCTTTGCACGGCCGCGCCCCATATCGGGTCGACCCCCTCGCTCTGGTCAGCCGCCGGCGTGGCCGCGGCTCCTCTTGGTCAATGTCGTGGGTCAGACACTACCCAATGGACGAAGCCTGGCAAAGCAACTCTCACGCGGTCGTCCTCGGACGTGGCGAAGGTCGCACGCGACCGACCTCGTCCGACCCCGGTCAGCGGTGCCGGCCGACCAGCTCCACCCGCGCCGCCGCAGCGTCCGTGGACGCCTCCACCGACCCGCAGGCCCAGGCCCGCAGACCGCGTCCGGCGAGGAGCTCGACCGCCGCGTCCACGGCGTCGGGCGGGAGCAGCGCGACCATGCCGACGCCCTGGTTGAGCGTCGCCTCGAGGTCGGGCTGCGGCACGCCGCCGAGAGCCTGCACGACGCCGAAGACGGGCGCGGGCGACCAGGTGCCGCGGTCGACCGTCACGTGGCAGGAGTCGGGGACGACGCGGGCCAGGTTGTTGGCCAGCCCGCCGCCGGTGACGTGGCTCATCGCGTGCACCTCGACGGCCTCGATCAGCGCGAGGCAGTCGCGCGCGTAGATCCGCGTCGGGACGAGCAGCTCCTCCCCGATCGTCCGACCGAGCTCGTCGACGTGGCGGTCCAGGGACCAGCCGGCGCCGGCGAGCACGTGCCGGACGAGGGAGTAGCCGTTGGAGTGCAGGCCCGACGACTCCATGGCCAGCACGACGTCGCCCGGCCGGACGCGGTCCGGGCCGAGGATCAGGTCGCGCTCGACGACGCCCGTCGCGGCGCCGGCCACGTCGTACTCGTCGGGGGCCAGGAGCCCGGGGTGCTCCGCGGTCTCGCCGCCCAGGAGGGCGCAGCCCGCCTCGGCGCACGCCTCGGCGATGCCCTTGACGATCGCGGCGATGCGCTCCGGCACGACCTTGCCGCAGGCGACGTAGTCGGTCATGAACAGCGGCTCGGCCCCGGTCACGACGAGGTCGTCGACCACCATGCCGACCAGGTCGAAGCCGATGGTGTCGTGCACGCCGAGCGCCTGCGCGATCGCCACCTTGGTGCCGACCCCGTCCGTGGACGTCGCCAGCACCGGGTGCCGCATGCCCTGCAGGGCGGAGGCGTCGAAGAAGCCGGCGAACCCGCCCAGCCCCCCGAGGACCTCGGGGCGCCGGGTCTTGGCGACCCAGGTCTTCATCAGCTCGACAGCGCGGTCTCCCGCCTCGATGTCGACGCCGGCTGCGGCGTACGCGCTGGTCATCGCCCCGTCCTCAGGGCCGGCCGAGGGCGTCGCCGCCGCCGACCCCGGCCACCGCCACGGCGAGGCCGTCGACGTCGGTCCGCGAGGACTCGAGCCGCGCGCCGTCCTCCAGGATGCTCTTGCCGAGGCGCTCGGCCAGCGGGAGCTCGATCGGGTAGATCCCGTCGAAGCAGGCCCGGCAGAGCTGGTCCTTGGGCTGCTCCGTGGCCGCGACCAGGCCGTCCAGGCTGACGTAGGCGAGCGAGTCCGCGCCGATGGACCGGCAGATCTCCTCGACGTTCAGCCCGGTGGCGATGAGCTCGGCCCGGGAGGCGAAGTCGATGCCGTAGAAGCACGGCCACTTCACGGGCGGCGACGAGATCCGGACGTGGATCTCGGCCGCCCCGGCCTCGCGCAGCATCCGCACCAGGGCGCGCTGCGTGTTGCCGCGGACGATCGAGTCGTCGACGACCACGAGGCGCTTGCCCGCGATCACGTCGCGCAGCGGGTTCAGCTTGAGCCGGATGCCGAGCTGGCGGATGGTCTGGCTCGGCTGGATGAACGTGCGCCCGACGTAGGAGTTCTTGACCAGGCCCTGCCCGTACGGGATCCCCGACTGCTCGGCGAAGCCGATCGCGGCGGGCGTGCCCGACTCGGGCACCGGGATGACCAGGTCGGCCTCGACCGGGTGCTCCTTGGCCAGCGTGCGACCCACCTCGACGCGGGTCGAGTGCAGACGACGGCCGCTGATCATGGTGTCGGGCCGCGCGAGGTAGACGTACTCGAACAGGCAGCCCTTGGGGTCGGGCTTGGCGAAGCTGCGGGTGCGCAGCCCGTTCTCGTCGATGCTGATCAGCTCGCCGGGAGCGACCTCGCGGACGAAGGAGGCGCCGACGATGTCGAGCGCCGCGGTCTCGCTGGCGACGACCCAGCCGCTCTCCAGCCGACCCAGCACCAGCGGGCGGACGCCCTGCGGGTCGCGGGCGGCGTACAGGGTCTCGTCGTCCATGAAGACCAGGCAGAAGGCCCCGCGCAGCCGCGGGAGCACTTGCATCGCGGCCTCCTCGGTGCTCGAGCCCGGGAACGTGGCCATGAGCGCGGTGATCAGCGAGGTGTCCGTGGTGGCCTCGGAGAGCAGCGAGCCGGGGACGAGCGAGTCGCCCTCGTCGTCACGCTCGGCCAGCCAGGACTGGAGCTCGAGGGTGTTCGTCAAGTTGCCGTTGTGGCCGAGCGACAGGCCGCCGGTCGCGGTGGAGCGGAACGTCGGCTGCGCGTTCTGCCAGACGCTCGCGCCGGTGGTGGAGTAACGGCAGTGGCCGATGGCCAGGTGCCCGCCGCCGAGCGACTCGAGGGTGGACTCGTTGAACACCTGCGAGACCAGGCCCATGTCCTTGAAGACCATGGTCTGCGAGCCCTTGGCGACGGCGATGCCGGCCGACTCCTGCCCGCGGTGCTGCAGGGCGTAGAGACCGAAGTAGGTGAGCTTGGCGACCTCCTCGCGGGGGGCCCAGACGCCGAAGACCCCGCAGGCGTCCTGCGGACCTCGATCCTGGGGGTCGAGATCGTGGTTCAGCAGACCGTCTCCACCAGGCACTACGCAATGGTAACGGGCCGGGCCCGTCACGTCGTCGTCACGCGGCTGGGTCAGAGTGCCCTGATGAGCGCCGAGGGCACGACGATCATCGAGCACGCCCACGTCTACACAGCCGACGCGGAGCGGCACGAGCACGCGGACGGGCACGTGGTCTGCGCGGACGGCGTCGTGGTGGCCGTGGGCGACGGACCCGCGGACGCGTCGTGGTCCGGGCGGCGCGTGAACGCGCAGGGGTGCCTGGTCACGCCCGGCCTCGTGAACACCCACCACCACCTCTACCAGTGGGTGACGCGGGGGTTCGCGGTCGACGGGACGTTGTTCGAGTGGCTGACCACGCTCTACCCGGTGTGGGGCCACCTCGACGAGGACACCACCCGTACGGCGGCCACGGGCGCGCTCGCGACGCTCGCCCTGAGCGGGTGCACGACGACGACGGACCACCACTACGTCTTCCCCACCGGCGGCGGCGACCTGCTGGCGGCGGAGGTCGACGCGGCGCGCACCGTCGGGCTGCGGTTCCACCCGACGCGCGGTTCGATGGACCTCGGCCGGAGCCAGGGCGGGCTGCCGCCGGACTCGGTCGTCGAGGACATCGACACGATCCTGGCGGCGTCGTCCGACGCGGTCGACCGCTTCCACGACCCTTCCCCCGGCTCGATGCTCCAGGTCGCGCTCGCCCCCTGCTCCCCGTTCTCCGTGACGGCCGACCTGCTCCGGGCCTCTGCCGGGCTGGCCCGCGAGCGCGGCGTACGGCTGCACACGCACCTCGCCGAGACCCTCGACGAGGAGGACTACTGCCGCGAGCACTTCGGCTCGACGCCCGTGCAGTACATGGAGTCGCTCGGCTGGCTCGGTCCGGACGTGTGGTTCGCGCACGCCGTGCACCTCGACGACGCGTCGATCGCCACGATGGCCGCGACCGGGACCGGCGCCGCGCACTGCCCCTCGTCGAACGCCCGCCTCGGCGCGGGCATCGCCCGGGTCCGCGACCTGCGCGACGCGGGCGTCCCCGTCGGGCTCGGGGTGGACGGCGCCGCCTCGAACGAGGCCGCGTCCCTGTGGGAGGAGGTCCGCCACGCGGTCCTCTTCGCCCGGGCGCGCGGCGGCCCCCAGGCGCTGTCGGTGCGCGACGCGGTCGACCTCGCGACCGTGGGCGGCGCGCGGGTGCTCGGGCGTCAGGACGACATCGGTTCGCTCGAGGTCGGCAAGCAGGCCGACCTGGCCGTCTGGGACCTCTCGACCCTCGCGCACGTCGACGTGGCCGACCCCGTCGCCGCGCTCGTCCTCGGCGGACCACCGCCGCTGCGCCTCCTCCTCGTCCGTGGCGAGGCGGTGGTCTCCGGCGGTGCCCTCATGACGGTCGACCCCGACGCGGTGGCCGCCGAGGTCGCCGCCTCCAGCCGGGCCCTCCTCCAGCGCGCGGGGTTCGTCTCGTGACGCCGCCCCGGCCCCTCGCCCCCGCCCCGCACCTTGCGCGAGCGGTACCTCCTCCCGCTCTGCGGGTGGTCAGGACCGGGAAGGGGTACCGCTCGCGGAACCCGCGTACCGGTCGTTCCCTAGGGTCGGGCACATGAGGCTCACCGAGGACGACCTGGCCGCCGTCGACCGACGCCTGGCGGCGTCTGACGCGCAACGCGTCGCGACGTACCCGGGCGACCGTTCCGACCGGCAGCCGGTGCACACCGTGTACGTGCCCGCCGACCGGTTCGTCGCGCAAGGTGGGCCGGAACTGCCCGCGGCCTGGGGCGCCGAGGCCACGGCCGTCCTCGCCCGGCACGCGCCGCGGGCCGACGACCTCGCCCGCGCGTGCGACCTCGACGTCGAGGAGGTCCGCGAGGTCTGGGGCGCGGTGGTCGCCAAGCTCGAGACCGAGCCGGTCGAGGACCTGCGCGTCGACCTCGAGGACGGCTACGGCACCCGGTCGGACGCCGACGAGGACACGGACGCCCTCGCCGCCGGCCGGGCACTGGGGGCCGCGGTCGCCGCCGGGACCTGCCCGCCGTTCGTGGGGATCCGCTTCAAGTCGCTCGAGGGCTCCACCCGGCGCCGCGGCCTCCGCAGCCTCGACCTCGTCCTCGGCGAGGTGCTGGCCGCGGGCGACCTGCCTGCGGGCTGGGTGGTCACGCTGCCCAAGGTCACGTCGGTCGACCAGGTCGAGGCGATGGTCGACGTCTGCGGGCGGCTCGAGGCGGCGTACGGGCTGGCCGAGGGGCGGCTGCGGTTCGAGGTGCAGGTCGAGACGCCGCAGGCGGTCCTGCTGGCCGACGGGACCGCCGGCGTCGCACGGATGGTCCACGCGGCGTCCGGGCGCTGCACCGGGCTGCACTTCGGCACGTACGACTACAGCGCCGCCCTCGGCATCTCCGGAGGGCAGCAGGCCCTCGACCACCCGGTCGCCGACCACGCGAAGCAGGTCATGCAGCTCGCGGCCGCAGGGACGGGCGTACGGGTGAGCGACGGTTCGACGAACGTCGTCCCGGTCGGCGACGCCCACGCGGTCCACGCGGCCTGGGCCCTGCACGCCCGGCTCGTCCGGCGGGCGCTGGAGCGCGGGCTCTACCAGGGCTGGGACCTGCACCCGGCCCAGCTGCCGACCCGGTTCGTGGCGACCTACCTGTTCTTTCGCAGCGGCCTCGAGCGGACCGGCGACCGGCTTCGCGCCTACCTGGCCCGCGACGAGGGCGGGGTGCTCGACGAACCCGCGACCGCGCAGGCGCTGGCCGCCTTCCTGCTGCGCGGCGTGCACTGCGGCGCCGTGAGCGAGGCGGAGGTCATCGACCTCACCGGCACCGATCTGGCGACCGTCTCCAGCCTTGCCGCCCGACGCGTGGGCTGACCGCGAGGAACGGGGATGATTCGGCACCTCAGGGGTGCCGGATCATCCCCGATCAGTCGGCCAGGAGGGCCCGGGCGGTCGCGACGTCGGTGACCAGAACGTTGACCCAGCCGCCGAGCAGGGCGGCACGGACGGCCTGACGCTTGCGCTCGCCGCCGGCGAGGCCGACCCGGCGCGGGATCTCGCGGAACGTCGTCGGGTCGATGCCGACCACGCGGTCGTCGAGCTCGCTCGCGACGAGGGAGCCGTCGGCGGCGAAGAAGCGGTTGCACACGTCGCCGACGGCGCCGGCCTCGCGCAGGTGCTGCTGCTCGAGCGGACCGCCCGCGTTGCCGCTGTCGAGCAGCAGCCGGGACGGCGCGAGGCTGCCGATCCCGACGAGCGCCATGGTCAGCTCGCGCCACTGGCTCGCGATAGACCCCATCGCCGGGTCCTGCAGCAGGCCGGCCCGGACGTCCGGAGACCCGACGAGCCCCGGCGCGGGGACGAAGGTCGGGCTGGCGCCGACGACCGACGCCAGCTGGCTGAGCAGACGGTTGGCCTCGGCCTGCACCGAGGCCACGCCGACGCCGCCGACGAGCTGGATGATGCTGTCCGCCCCCGGCGTACGGAAGGGGTGCAGCCGGTCGGCCACGGCGAGCAGGGTCGCGCTCCACGAGGAGATGCCCAGGCGCTCACCGCCCGTCAACGTCGTCTCGAGGTAGCCGGCCCCCGCCGAGCCGAGGGCCGCCAGGACGTCCTGCTCGTCACCCTCGGCGTCGACGACGACTGCCTCGAGCAGGCCGTAGCGGGCCTCGAGCTGCTCCTCCAGGTCGGTGTGCACGCCGGCGGTGACGACGACGACCGTCCGCACGATCCCGAGCTCCGCCGCCCGCTTGAGCAGGCGTGACACCCGGGCCTGCGACAGGTGCAGCATCGAGGCGATCTCGGTCTGCCGCACCCCGCGCTCGTGGTAGAGCCGGGCGACCTTGGTGAGCAGGCGGACCTGACCGTCGGCGCTGAGCCGTGGCCCGGTGCCCGGTGCTGGTGCCATGTGTCCCTCTCGTGCCGCCGCGTCCGAGGAACACCCTCGCACCCCGGCACGCCCCTGCGCCCCTCCGTCACGCCCGACGAACGCGAGCGGCTTGACACCTGACCGCTCACTGATACGTTATGCACAACTGAATGGTTATGCTCATCGCTGAGAGAGGTCGACCCCGTGTCTGACTTGCCCGTCTTCGGTGCCGGAATCTGGCACTTCGCGACCTACGTCGACCGCTACGCCACCGAGGGCTACGGCGAACCCGTCGGCCTGCTCGAGCAGATCGACAAGGCGGGCGCGGTCGGCGACCTGTCCGTGGTCGACCTGAACTGGCCGTTCGCCGGCTTCGACGGCACCCTCGACGACGTCAAGGCCGCCCTAGCGCGCAACGGCCTCCGTGCCGTCGCGATCACGCCGGAGATCTACAACCGCGACTACATCAAGGGCTCGATCACCAACCCCGACCCCGCCGTCCGCGCCCAGGCCCTCGCGCTGCTGAACGAGGCGGCCGACCTGGCCAAGGAGCTGGGCTGCGACTACGTGAAGCTGTGGTTCGGCCAGGACGGCTGGGACTACCCCTTCCAGGTCAACTACCACGACGTCTGGACGCTGGCCGTCGACGCGCTGCGCGAGCTGTGCGACGCGCACCCCGACATCAAGTTCGTGATCGAGTACAAGCCGCGCGAGCCGCGGAACAAGATCATCTTCCCGAACGCCGCCCGCACGCTCCTCGCGATCCAGCAGACCGGCTGCGACAACCTGGGCGTGCTGCTCGACTTCGGGCACTCGCTCTACGGGCTGGAGACCCCGGCCGACGCCGCGCAGCTGTGCATCGACGCGGGCAAGCTCTTCGCGATCGACGTCAACGACAACTTCCGCGGCTGGGACGACGACATGGTCGTCGGCTCGGTGCACCTGGTCGAGACGTTCGAGTTCTTCCACACGCTGCGCCGCAACGGCTGGGAGGGCGTCTGGCAGCTCGACCAGTTCCCGTTCCGCGAGGACAGCGTGCAGGCGGCCAAGCAGGCCATCACGTTCCTCAAGGCGATCCACCGCGCGCTCGACGCGCTCGACGAGGAGGCGCTCGCGGTGGCCCAGGCCAACCACGACGCGCTGGCCGCGCAGAAGCTCGTGCAGAAGGTCCTGCTCAGCTCCATGATCGGCGCCGACGAGGACGACGCCTCGTGACCGCGCTCGCCGCCGAGCACGTCACCCTGCCGGTGCTGGGACGCCTCGCGCCGCACGCCTCCCGGGTCGACCAGGTCGCGCACATCGCGGAGGCCGCGCGCCAGATCCGGCTGCAGGACCTCAAGCTCGTCCACTACGCCGGGGCCGGCCACATCGGCGGCGACTTCTCCGCGATCGACGTGCTCGCCACCCTGTACGGGGCCGTGCTGAACGTGACGCCCGAGAACGTGGACGACCCCGAGCGGGACCGCTTCATCCTCTCCAAGGGCCACGTCGCCGGCGCGCTCTACACGACGCTCGCCGCCTTCGGCTTCCTGCCGGTGGAGGAGCTGGCCACGTTCCTCAAGCCGCTCTCGCGGCTGAACGGGCACCCGAACCGCAACAAGGTCCCCGGGGTCGAGGCCAACACCGGTCCCCTCGGGCACGGCCTCCCGATCGCCGTCGGCCACGCCCTCTCGGCCCGGCTCGACGTGTCACCGCGCCGGACCTTCGTGCTCACCGGCGACGGCGAGCTGCAGGAGGGCAGCAACTGGGAGGCGATGATGGCCGCCTCGCAGTACGGGCTGGACAGCCTGACGGTGATCGTCGACCGGAACCGGCTCCAGCAGGGCGCCACGACCCGCGAGACCAACGACCTCGACCCCCTCGACGCGAAGGCCGCCGCGTTCGGCTTCGCCGTCGTCGAGGTCGACGGGCACGACCACGGGGCGCTGCTCGACGTGCTCTCCGCCGTGCCGCACGAGCCCGGGAAGCCGACGTTCGTCATCGCGCACACCCACAAGGGCCACCCGATCTCGTACATGAGCAACAACGTCGCCTGGCACCACAAGGTCCCCGACGAGGCCCAGCTGCAGCAGGCCCTCACCGAGCTCGACCGCGCGCAGGCGCAGCAGAAGCAGGACGAGGTCGAGCAGGCCAGCACGCCCACGAACGCCGAAGGACGGCCGGCATGACCACCACCAGCACGACCACCCCCGCGGCCGCCCCGATCACGGGTCCGATCAGCGAGCAGCCGCGCTTCGACTGCCGCAACGCCTACGTCGAGACGCTGGCCGACCTCGCCGAGCACGACCACCGCATCGTCGGCGTCGTCAACGACTCGGTCGGCTCCAGCAAGCTGGACGCGTTCAAGAAGGCGTTCCCGGACCGGTTGATCAACGTCGGCATCGCCGAGCAGGACATGGTCGGCGTCGCCGCCGGCCTCGCCAACGGCGGGCGGATCCCCTTCGTCTCCGCCGCCTCCTGCTTCCTCACCGCCCGCGCGCTGGAGCAGATCAAGGCCGACGTCTCCTACTCCAACCGCAACGTCAAGCTCTGCGGCATGAGCCCGGGCGTGGCGTACGGCGAGCTCGGCCCGACCCACCAGTCGATCGAGGACATCGCCTGGCTTCGGGCGATCGACAACATGATCATCGTGGTGCCGGCCGACCCGGTCGAGACCGCCGCGGCCATGCGCTGGGCCGCCGAGGTCGACGGCCCGGTCTTCGTCCGGGTGAGCCGGATGAGCGTCCCGCAGGTGTACGCCGACGACTACGAGTTCGTCCCGGGCCGCGCGATCACCGTCCGCGACGGCGACGACGTCACGATCATCAGCAACGGCACCATCCTGTGGCGCGCGATCGCCGCCGCCGAGCAGCTCGAGGCCGAGGGCATCTCCACCCGGGTGATCTCGATGCCGACGGTCAAGCCGCTCGACACGGAGGCCGTGATCAAGGCCGCCCGGGAGACGAAAGGCATCGTCACCGCGGAGGAGTCGACCCGCGCCGGCGGGCTGGGGGGCGCGGTCGCCGAGACCGTCGTCGCCGAGCACCCGACCCGCGTGACGATCCTCGGCTTCGACGAGTTCCAGCCGACCGGCTCGGCCGGCTTCCTGATCGACCGCGCCGGCATGTCGCCCGAGGGCATCGCCGACGCCGCCCGTCGCCTGGTGCGCTGACGCCCGACCCGTGTCGCAGCGGGTGCGAGGACCGGTCCGCTAGGGCTGGTCGGTCGTCCCGTTCGCGGCGCGGTAGGCGCGCCAGCCGCCCGAGGCCGTGATGTCACGGTGCCGGTCCCGTTCCTCGGGCCGCAGGACCATGCCGAGCACGGCACGCCCGTCCGCGAGCTCGACGACACCGAGCTCGAGCTCGGAGGGTTCACCGGGCAGGAAGCGGTCGAGCAGCGTGCGCAGCTCGACCTCGTACAGCTCGCCCGCGACCGCGCCGCCCTCGTCCGTCCCGACGTCGACCACGCCGGGGAACTCGTCGCGCACCGAGAAGAAGCGGTAGCGCGGCGCCGTCGTCACCTCGCCCAGGAACGGGTGACCGGCGAGGTTCTCGTGCACGGCCCCGCCGCGCATGCCCTCGCCGTTGCAGAACAGTGCGGTCATATCAGCTCCACGCATCTCTCGATCGACGGACGAGCAGCGGATGCCGCGTCCACGTCCCCTGAGCTCGTCGAAGGGCCTCGAAGAGGTCGACGCGGACGCCGACCACTGCGTGGCCCTTCGACAGGCTCAGGGAGCGTCCGCTCGGAAGCGGAGCCAGAGTTACTGCTTCTTGGTGCGCCAGGCGCGCTCGAACGGCAGGCGCCAGGCGTGCGGGGCGATCAGCTGGTGGATGGCGTTCGGGCCCCACGAACCGGGCGCGTACGGCTTCACCGGCGGCGGGTTGTGCAGCAGCGGCTCGGAACGCTCCCACAGGCTCTCGATGCCCTCGGCCGTCGTGAACAGCGTGTGGTCGTCGCGCATGGCGTCGAGGATCAGCCGCTCGTACGCCTCGAGGACGTCGCCCGCCTGGTCGGTCTCCTGCGTGGAGAACTGCATGCTGAGCTTGTCGAGCTTCATGCCCGGGCCGGGGCGCTTGCCGTAGAAGGACAGCGACACCTTGGACTCGTCGGCCAGGTCGAAGGTCAGGTGGTCCGGACCCGAGGCCCCGACGCCGGAACCGGCCGGGAACATCGACTTCGGCGCCTCCTTGAAGGCGACCGAGATGATGCGCTGGCCCTCGGCGAGCTTCTTGCCGGTGCGGCAGTAGAAGGGGACGCCCGCCCAGCGCCAGTTGTCGATGCCGGCCTGCAGCGCGATGAACGTCTCGGTGTCGGAGTCGCGGGCGACGCCCTTCTCCGAGCGGTAGCCGGTGTACTGCCCGCGGACGACCTTGTTCGGGTCGATCGGCAGCATCGAGCGGAAGACCTTGTTCTTCTCCTCGCTGATGGCCCGCGGCTCCAGGGCCGTCGGCGGCTCCATCGCGACGAACGCCAGCACCTGGAAGAGGTGCGTGACGACCATGTCCTTGTACGCGCCGGTCACCTCGTAGAAGGAGGCGCGGCGGTCGAGGCCGAGGGTCTCGGGGATGTCGATCTGGATGTGGTCGATGAAGTTGCGGTTCCAGATCGGCTCGAACAGCCCGTTGGCGAAGCGGAACGCCAGGATGTTCTGCGCCGCCTCCTTGCCCAGGAAGTGGTCGATGCGGAAGATCTGCCGCTCGCGGAACGTCTGGTGCAGCTGGTCGTTCAGCGTGATCGCGCTCTGCAGGTCGGTGCCGAACGGCTTCTCCATGACGACCCGCGAGCGCTCCACGAGGTTCGCGTCGCGCAGCGTCTGGATGACCGCGGGAGCGGCGACGGGCGGCACGCTCAGGTAGTGCAGCCGGCCCACGTTGCCGCCGAGCTTCTCCTCGGCGAGCTTCACGGCGTCGCGCAGCCCGTCGGGACCCTGGCCCTGCGGGACGTAGGTGAGGCGCTGCTTGAACTCCTCCCACTGCGCCGCGCTGAGCGGGTGGTGGGTGAACTCGTTCACCGCCTGCTTGGCGAACGCGCGGAACTCCTCCTCCGTCATGTCCTCCAGCGAGGTCCCGATCACCTGGATGTCCGGCGCGAGGGCCGAGAGCGCGAGGTGCGCGAGCCCCGGGAGCAGCTTGCGGCGGGCCAGGTCACCGGTCGCACCGAAGAGCACGATGACGTGGGGGACGATCGCCTCCATGCCGTTGCGGGTGGCGCGGGCGCCGATCGCCGGGTACGCGATGGTCTGGGCCTCGAGTGTCACGTGTGTGATGTTCCCACTCCCTCCGGACCCGAACAAGGACGGGGCGGGCGACCGGCCGACCGTGCGTCCATCTGTCACACGACGGCAACGATCCCGACGTCTGCCGGACGCGATGATGGCGGACGTGACCGCCTCCTCCCCGCAGCCCGGCCCCTCCGCCCCGGCCGACGTCGAGCTCGTGCTGCGCGGCCGCGTGCTCACCGACGACGGCGTCGTCCTGCGCCGCGTCGTCGTCAGCGGCGGCCGCGTCGTCACGGTCGAGTCGGTCTCGGACTGGTCGGACACCGAGCACGGGCCCGACGAGGTGGTGCTCGCCGACGACGAGGTGCTGCTGCCCGGCCTCGTCGACACCCACGTGCACGTCAACGAGCCCGGGCGTACGGGGTGGGAAGGGTTCGCCAGCGCCACCCGCGCCGCGGCGGCCGGCGGCGTCACGACCCTGCTCGACATGCCCCTGAACTCGATCCCGGCGACCACCTCCGTCGCCGCCCTCGAGACGAAGCGCGAGGCGGCCGAGGGCCGGTGCAGCGTCGACGTCGGCTTCTGGGGCGGCGCGGTCCCCGACAGCCTCGGCCACCTGGCCGAGCTCTGGGACGCCGGCGTCTTCGGGTTCAAGTGCTTCCTCCTCGACTCGGGCGTGCCCGAGTTCCCGCCCCTCTCGACCGCCCAGCTGCGCGCGGCGATGGCCGAGATCGCCGCGTTCGACGGGATGCTCGTCGTGCACGCGGAGGACCCCGAGGTCATCGCCGCGCACGGCACGGGCGCGAGCCGCGCGTACGACGACTTCCTCGCCTCCCGCCCGCCCGAGGCCGAGACGACCGCGATCGGGACGGTGATCGAGGCGGCGCGAGAGACGGGCTGCCGCACCCACGTCGTGCACCTGTCGGCCGCCGAGGCGCTGCCGGCGATCGCGGCCGCCCGCGCCGACGGCGTCCGGCTGACCGTCGAGACCTGCCCGCACTACCTCACGCTCGCCGCCGAGGCGGTGCAAGACGGGCAGACCCAGTTCAAGTGCTGCCCGCCGGTGCGCGGCGCGGCGAACGCCGACCTGCTGTGGCAGGGGCTGGTGGACGGGGTGATCGACTGCGTCGTCTCCGACCACTCCCCCTGCACCGTCGACCTCAAGGGCCTGGAGGCGGGCGACTTCGGGGCCGCCTGGGGCGGCATCTCGTCGCTGCAGCTCGGGCTGCCGCTCGTCTGGTCCGAGGCCCGCCGTCGCGGGGTCGCGCTGGAGACCGTCGTCGGCTGGATGTCGGCCGCGCCGGCCCGGGTCGTCGGCGTGCCGCGGCGCGGGCACGTCACGGTCGGCGCACCCGCCGACCTCGTCGTCTTCGCGCCCGACGAGACCTGGACCGTGCGCGCCGCCGAGCTGCAGCACCGCAACCCGATCACGCCGTACGAGGGCCGCACCGTCACCGGGCGGGTCCGGCGGACCTACCTCGCCGGTGCGACCGTCGGGGAGCCCGCGCCGCCGCGCGGGCGTCTCCTCGACCGCGCCGACCCCCGTTAGAGTCGCGCGGATGCCGCACTTCACCGCGTACCCCGACCTGGCCTCCCGCGCCCTCGCCGGGCGGGTGGTGTCGGCGAACGACGAGCTGTTCGCGCCGCGGCAGAGCCTCAACCTGCCCGCCCCGGCCGTGCACGCGGTCGATGAGTTCGGGCACCTGGGCAAGGTCTACGACGGCTGGGAGACGCGGCGGCGCCGCTCCCCCGGCTCCGACTGGGCGATCGTCCGGCTCGGCGTGCCCGGGATGGTGCACGGCGTCGTCGTCGACACCGCCTTCTTTCGGGGCAACTACCCGCCCTCGATCTCGGTCGAGGGGCTGTCCGTGGAGGGCTACCCCGAGGACCACGTGCTGGAGCAGCTCGAGTGGACGACGCTCGTCGAGCGGTCCGCCTGCGAGGGCGACTCCGAGAACCACTACGAGGTCACGAGCGACCGCCGCTGGACCCACGTCCGCCTCTCGATCCACCCCGACGGCGGCGTCGCCCGGTTCCGGGTGCACGGCGAGGTGGTGGTCGACCCGCGCTTCCTGACCACGACCGTCGACCTGCTCGCCCTCGAGAACGGCGGCCGCCTCCTCGACACCTCGGACGCCTTCTACGCCTCGCCCGGGAACCTGATCCTCCCCGGGCGCGCCCGGACGACCGGCGAGGGCTGGGAGAACGCCCGCCGCCGCGGCGACGGCAACGACTGGGCGACGTTCGCCCTCGCGGCCCGCGGGGAGGCCACCCTGGTCGAGGTCGACACCTCCTTCTTCATCGGCAACGCCCCGGGCGAGGTCCGCGTCCAGGCCGCCGACGCCGCCGCGGGGCCGGTCGAGGAGGGTTCCTGGTGGGACGTCGTCCCCCGCACCCCGGTGCTCGTCGACACCCGCCACCAGCTCCTCGTCGGCACCCGCCGCCCCGCGACCCACCTCCGCCTCGACGTCTACCCCGACGGCGGGCTCACCCGCCTGCGCTGCTTCGGCGAGATCGACGAGGCCGAACGCCGCCGCCTGTACGACCGCTTCTTCGCCTCGCTCCCGGCCGCCCACCGTGCGTTCCCGTCGACCATGCCCGCCGAACCCGCCCGCGTCCTCCCCGCCGACGAGGTCTGACGCCCCTCGGTCTGAGTGGAGCCCCCGGACGCGCCCGGCCGGGACCCTCGCCCGCGCCGTACGCCGGCTCGTCCCTCGCGTCCCAGGTCTTTCACGTAAACGTGAAAGACCGGTACTCACCACGGCAGATCTGCCGTGCTCAGCGGGGACTTTCACGTAAACGTGAAAGTCCTGGGACACGAGGGACGAGCCCGGCTGCGGTAGGGGCGGGCTCGCCGAGGGCCCTCAGCGCGTCACGTTGTGCACCGAACTCGGTGCACAGGTCGCCACACTCTGGCCAGGACCGACCCCGTACCTGATCCACCCCGACCCCTCGCTACGGTTTGTCGTGACAAAGCAGTCGTAGCGGAGGAGCGGAACAGTGGTCGGCAGCAACGGGGTCGTACGTGTCGGGATCGTCGGAGCCGGGATCATGGGCGCCGACCACGCGCGGCAGGTGGCGCGGTTCGTGTCGGGGGCCGAGGTGACGCTGCTGGCGGACCCGGACCTGCAGCGCGCCACGGCCGCGGCGGAGGCGGTCGGGAGCGGCGTCCTGGACGACCCGTTCGCGCTCGTCGCCTCGTCGGAGGTCGACGCGGTGGTCATCGCCTCCCCCGACGCGACCCACCCCGCCCTCGTCCGGGCCTGCGTCGAGGCCGGCAAGCCGGTCCTCTGCGAGAAGCCGCTGTCCCCCACGCTCAGCGACTCCGCAGCCCTGCTGAACGACCTCGGCGCGGACGCCGCGCTGGTCTCGCTCGGCTTCATGCGGCGCTTCGACCCCGGCTACACCGAGCTCCGCGCCACGATCGTCGCCGGCGCCCTGGGTGACCCGGTGACCGTGCACAGCACCGGCCGCGGCGTCACGTCCGGACCCGGCGCGACGTCGGAGTCCAGCGTGACGAACTCCGCCGTCCACGACCTCGACATCGTCCCGTGGCTGCTGGGCTCGCCGGTCGTGGAGGTCAGCTGGCACGCGCCGCGGCCGACCTCGGGCGCCGACTTCGCCGACCCGCAGCTGATCCTGCTGCGCACCGCCGACGGCGTCCTCTCGACCGTCGACATCTTCCTGAACGCCCGCTACGGCTACGACGTCCGCTGCGAGGTCGTCGGCGAGACCGGCACGGCGAGCCTGCGTGAACCCGCCCGCACCGAGGTCGACACCACCCTCAGCCGGGGCCTGGCGTACGGCGCCGACTGGCGACCGCGCTTCGCGGAGGCCTACCGCCTCGAGCTGCAGGCCTGGGTCGACTCCCTCGGCGGCGGCGACCGCGGCCCGCTCGCCACGGCGTACGACGGCCTGGTCGCCAGCGCGGTCGCCGACGCCGTCATCAGCTCGATGCACAGCGACGGCGCCCGGGTCCGCGTCGAGGTCCCCCGCGTCGCCGGGGTCGGCGCATGACCTGGCCGACCGCCCTTCCCGCCTCGCGCGTCCCCGACCCGCGGGACGCGCCGGGCCTGCGCTGGGGCGTGATCGGGACCGGCTGGATCGCGGAACGCTTCGTCTCCGCGCTCCAGCGCCTGACGACCCAGGAGGTCGTGGCCGTCGGCAGCCGGACGCTGGGCTCCGCGCAGACCTTCGCGGAGCGGTTCGAGATCGCGCGCGCCCACGGGTCGTACGAGGACCTGGTCGCCGACCCCGAGGTCGACGTCGTCTACGTCGCCACCCCGCACAACCGGCACCGCCCGCACGCGGGCCTCGCGCTGGAGGCGGGCAAGCACGTCCTCGTCGAGAAGCCGATCACCCTGAACGCGACCGAGGCGCAGGAGCTCGCCGACCTGGCGTCCGCCCGAAGCCTCTTCTGCGCGGAGGCGCTCTGGCCGCTGTTCACGCCCAAGTTCGACGTGATCCGGCAGGTGCTCGACGCCGGCGTGCTCGGCGAGATCAGCACGGTGATCGGGAGCTACGGCACCTGGTTCGACGCGGACCACCGCATCCAGCGGCACGACCTCGCCGGCGGGCCGCTGCTCGACCTCGGGACCTACCCCCTCTCCCTCACGGGCTGGGTGCTGGGTGCGCCGGACGAGGTGGTCGCCCGCGGCACCGAGGCCCCGAGCGGCGTGAACGGCCAGGTCAGCGCCCTGCTCGGGTACGCGTCCGGGGCCCGCGGGATCGTTCACACGTCGATCCTGGCGAGCACCCCCGTCCTGCTCGTCATCGCCGGGTCGGAGGCGACGCTGACCATCCCGGACGGCTTCTCCCTCCCGGGCCCGTTCTCGGTGCTGCGCACCGACGGGGAACGCCTCGACTACACCGAGCCCCTGATCGAGTACGACGGTCTCGCCTACCAGGCGGCCGACGTCGCGCGCCGGATCACCGCGGGCGAGCTCGAGACGCCCTACCGACCGCTCCGCGAGTCCGTCGCGACCATGGCGCTGATCGACGAGATCCGCCGTCAGATCGGGCAGGTCTGGGACGAGGAGCGCTGACACGGCCGCCGACGGGGCGCCGTCGGGCGGCGGGGACGTCCTGACCGGTCGGTCACGTCCGAACTTTCCCCGCTCTTCCCGCAACGGCCGGGAGTTCTGTGGATATCTCCCGAAAGATTCGTGGGCTGGCCTTTCCGCTGCTTAGCATGGCGGCGCCTAGGCGTCGTGGAGGACGGGTCAGGCGTGTCTCCCGACGGAAGGACAGGTGCTCGTGGCCGGCGGTTCCGCCCTGCTCAAGAAGCGCCCGCTGCTGCTCGGGGGCCTCGTGCTGCTGGTCGCGCTGGCGATCGCGGTCTCCCTCGCGGTGACCCGGCCGTGGGCCGGCACCAAGGACCGTGACGACGTCGCCGCGCCGGCTCCCGGCGACCGCGTCCTGCAGTCCGTCGACGTGACGATGCAGGGGGACGGCGCCCTCACCCGCGTCGGCGACACCGTCGTCGTCGCCCGTGCCCAGGGCGGCAGGGCCGACACCTACTCCACGACGTACGACCCCACCGCGGTCGTCGACCAGCTCCCGGTGCGCGTGCTCACGGCCTACCAGACCGACCAGGGCTCGGGCACGGACCTGGACGACCTCAAGGGCTACTCGGGCCGCGTCGCGATCCGGCTGACCGTGCAGAACCTGACCGTCCGGTCGCAGGAGATCACGTACGACGTCGCCGGCCGGTCGCAGACAACCACCGCCCTCGTGGGCGCGCCCCTGACCGTCGTCGCCTCCGCCGCCCTGCCCGGCATCGACCCGGCCACCGTCGTCACCGCGCCGGCCGACGCCCCCGCCGACGCCGGCTCGGAGGACGGCAGCACCAACGGGGTGCTGAGCAAGGCTGCGGACGGCGGCACCCAGGTGCAGTGGGCCAGCATCCTCGCGCCGCCGCAGCTCGACCCGACCGCGACGTTCCGGGTCGTCCTCGACGCCAAGGACCTCGTCGTCCCGACCTTCGACGTGAGCGTGCAGCCCGGTCTGGTGACCGACCCGTCGGTCGGCGCCCTGATCGACGCCGCGTTCAACCCGAAGAACTCCGACGAGCTCGCCCTCGAGACGCGCACGATCGCCCTGATCGGCGACGTGAACGACGTCCTCGGCCGGGCCAGCGGCACGATCTCCTCGGTCCGCAAGACCCTGGACGCCTCGTCGAAGACGCTCGGCACCAAGACGGTGCAGTCACTGACCGAGGACACCAAGACGATCAGCACCTCGCTCAAGTCCTCGAGCGACAACATCGACTCCCTCGGGGACGACCTCAAGTCGTCGCTGCAGACGACCCAGTCCTCCACGCTCGAGCGGATGTCCGAGACCGTCTTCGGCCTGCAGGACCTGATCGGCGACACCTCCGCGTCCGAGCCCGCCGTGAAGACGGACGGCGAGGGCTGCGAGACCACCGTCACGGCCGACGGGGCCAAGGGCGGGGTGTACGGGAGCCTGCTCGCCGTGACCGCCCAGCTCGACGGTTACAAGGCGGCGACCGACGCCTGCAAGGAGGCGATCCAGGCCGAGATCACCTCCACCATCGGCCCCGCCGTCCCGGACGCCACCAGCTGCCCGGTGGACGCCGAGACCCCCGCCGTGACCTGCTCCCTCGCCCGCGCCCGGGAGCGCTTCGCCGCCGTCACCGCCTCCATCACGGCGAGCCAGGACGCGTCGAAGGCCCTGGACCTGACGACGCTGAACCCCGTCGAGACCTCGATCGCCAACCTGGGCAAGCAGCTCGGCACGGTGGGTGCCGCGACGGACGCGCTGCTCGACGACGACCCGAAGGACGGCGCCCCGGCGCTGGCCCGGGTCGACGCCGCCCTCGACGACGCCACGACGTCCCTGACGTCCGCCACCGGGACCCTCGGCGACCTGACCGACGCGATCGACGGCGTCCACGGCGAGGCGGTGGCGAACCAGAAGAAGGTCGTCTCCATGCGGGCGCAGAGCGGCGACCTGGCCGCGGCGCTGTGCGACGTCGTCGGGGACGGGACCCAGCCCGGCCGCCTGAGCGCGGCGCAGGCCGAGTCCCTGCGGGCCTACCTCGTCGACGAGGGCTGCGACGGCACGACCGACCTCGACCCGCCCGCCAAGTGGGACACGTCCCTGGCCGACCGGCTGGACGGCCAGGCCGACGCCTGGGCGACGGTCGCCGCGGCGCTCGACACCTCCAGCGACGACCACGCCATCGGTCGCCGGATCACCGACCTCACGGCCCGGCTGGCCGATCTGCGCACCGAGCTGCGCACGGCGTCGTCCGACCTCGACGACAACCGGAAGGTGCTGGCGGAGATCGACCGCGACGTGACGGCCGCGCAGGCGTCGCTGAAGCTCCTCGGGACCAGCGTGGGTGGCGTCCAGGACAGCTACGCGGCCGCGAAGGAGGCGCTGGACGGTGCGCTCGAGCAGGCCGCGGAGCAGGCGGACAAGGCGACGTCCGAGAGCCTCACCGCCGACGCCATCAAGCGGGTGGCCGACCAGGGCCAGACGTCAAGCAAGGAGCTCGGCGTGGCCTTCGACGAGTCGGCCAAGGGGCTGCAGGCCGCCGCCGACAAGCTCCGCGACGGCACAGCGAAGACCCTCAAGCAGCAGCAGGACGACCTCGCCGACCAGGAGAAGGCCGACGAAGCCGAGCTGACCGGCAAGACCAAGGCCGGCCTGACCTCGATCTCGAGCAGCGTCACCTCCGCGACCCGGGACATCGACACGACCCGGACGTCGTTGACCAAGGACCTCAACAACGTGCTCCTCGACCTGGGCAACCCGGAGCAGCCGGGCAAGGGGCTGCTGGGGACGCTGGGCAAGAGCGCCCGCAGCGCCGACTCCGCCGACTACCAGCTGGGGCTGGCGTCGGACAAGACCAGCGCGTACGCCTCGGTCCGCAGCCAGGAGGTCGGCGGGATCATGCTGCGCCAGGCGCAGGCCGAGGCCGCTCTGCAGCGGCAGGCGGAGCTCCCGGCCTTCGCCACCGAGCTGCCGCCCACCACCACGCACCGCACGATCTACCTGTTCCACGTGGGCGGGGACCGTTGAGCCCTCGGCCGGTCCGTACCGCCGCCGCGCTCGCCGGTCTCGGCCTCCTCGCCACGACCGCGTGCAGCGTGAGCCCGCCGCCGACCGGGCTCGCGCAGCCGGTCCCGGTCGAGCTGCGGGCCGAGCTGCCCGGCCAGCTGAACATCGGCGTCGAGGTGACGCTGACCGGCGCACCGGGCGAGGGCGCCGAGTGGCGTGACGCCGCGCAGGGTGCCGTCGTCGCCGCGCGGCGCTTCGCCCTCGGGGGCACGAAGATCACGCTCGTCCCGGTCAACGACCGTGGCACCAGCGACGGAGCCGCCGCGGCCGTGAAGACGCTGGCGGGCCGCGACGTGGCCGCCATCGTCGTGGCGACCACCGGTACGCACGTCGCCGCCGGGCTGGCCGAGGCGGCGGCCGACGAGATCCCGGTCCTCGTGCCGTACGACCTCGGTGCCGCCGGCGCAGAGGGTCAGGTCTGGTCGACGGGACCCGGGCGCCGCGCGACGGACGCGCGGCTCGTGGCCACGATGGCCGACCGCGGCCTCGACGCCGCCCTGCTCGTGGACGAGGGCGGCGGACCGGTCACCGGCCTCACGCCCCGCGAGGAGCTGACGTACGCGGCCGGCGGGGACGCGGCCGCGCTGGCCCGCGGCGTGGCGCGCCGCCAGCGGCAGCTCGACACCCGCGTCGACAGCATCGTCGTGTCGGGCGCGCCCGAGCTGCAGGCCGCCGTCGTGGCCGCGCTGCAGGGCGCCGACGTGGACGTCCCCGTCCTCCTCACCGCGCAGGCGCTGAGCCCGGCCTTCCCGCCGGCGCTGGCCGCGGCGGGCGGCTCGCTCTCGGGCCAGCTGTTCTCGGTCGGGCTGGACGACGGCGACGCCACGGCGCTCGAGGCGACCGGGGCGGGGCGGGCGCTGGCGGCCTACTTCTCCGCCCTCCAGCTCACCGCGTCGGACCCGGGCGCCAAGGACCTGTTCGGGGACCGCCCCTTCGCCGAGGTCGCGTCGGCGGCGGACGTCTCGAGCCACGACGCCGTCGTCGCCGTGGTCCGCGCGGCCGTCGCGGCCAAGAGCACGGACCCCGCCGAGGTCGGCCAGGCCCTGCCCGGGCTCCGGGTCGGCGCGGCCGACGGCGTGGCGGGCCCGGCCCTCGACTTCAGCGGCACGGAGGCGGTCGGGGAGGACGCCGTCGTGCCGCTCGCCTCCACGGCCGTCTCGCCCGGCGTCCGGCCGGCGTCCGACACCCCGTCCCTGTACTGGTTCGAGAGCACGAAGTCCTGATCCCGGTCCCCGTCACCGGGGTGCCGGTTCCTGTCACACCAGACCCCCACACTCCTTAGGGTTGGGTCAGCGACGAACGAGGAGACCCGGTGCACCTGGTGATCGAGGTCGACGGCACCCGCCGCGAGGTCGAGCTCGCGCAGGCGGCCGAGCCGGCCACGCTGGGTGACCTCGTCGAGCACGCCTGCGGGGTGCCGCTGCCGGCGGACGTCCCGCTCTGGGTCGACGACCGCCGCCACGAGGCGGGCGACCTCGTCCGCGACGTCGCCCTCATCGAGGGCAGCCGGATCGGCCGCTCGCCGGCGGAGCAGGCGGTCCCCGTACGCGGGTGGGCCGCATCGCTCTCGGCCGGTCTGGACGCCGGCTGGACGGTGCCCGTGCCCACCGGCCGGCCGCTGCTGATCGGCCGCTCGCCGCAGGCCGACATCACCCTCGACTCGCCCAGCGCGTCGTGGAGCCACGCGACCGTCGAGCACGACGGCGAGGGCCTGCGGGTCCGCGACGGCGGTTCGACGAACGGCACGTTCGTGCGCGGCCAGAAGGTAGAGGACGAGGGCGTCACGGTCGAGGACGGCGACGTGATCGTCTGCGGCGGGTCCGCGATCACGGTCTGGCGCGGCGCCGACGAGGCGCTCGCCCCGGCCCCCGGCACGCTGCACAACCTCACGCACCAGGCGACCGTGCCGTTCAACCGGCCGCCGCGGCCCGGCCTGCCACCCGAGCCCACGCCGTTCGAGCCGCCGACCCGCAAGCCCGAGCCGCCGCCAGCCCGGTTCGGCATCGCCACGATCGTCGCGCCGCTGCTGATGGCCGCGGTGCTCGTGTCGGTGATGCGCGACCTGCGCTTCGCGATCCTCGCCATCCTCAGCCCGGTCCTCGTCCTGGGAACGACGGTCGAGCAGAAGCGCCGCCGCAAGAAGGACATCCAGGAGAACGACGCCACGTTCACCAAGGCCTTCGACGCCTTCAAGACCGAGCTGGTCGAGGCCGGCGACGTCGAACGCGCCCGGCGCCGCGACCTCGCGCCCGACCCCGCCCGTACGCTCCGCCGCGCGGCCCTGCCCACGACGACGCTGTGGCAGCGCCGCGCCGAGGCGCCGGACTTCCTCACGCTGCACGCCGGCGTCGGCAACGTCCCGTGGAAGCCCCCCGTCGACGCCAGCGCGGTCAAGCGGTCCGGCGACGACGTGGCGCAGGTCGTCACCGACGCGGTCCTGCCCGCGGCCCCCGTCGAGGTGGAGCTCACGCACGCCGGCGTGGTCGGCATCGTCGGGGAGCGCGCGAACGCGCTGGCCGTCGCGCGGAGCCTCCTCTGCCAGGCGGCCACGCACTGCGGTCCCGCCGACCTGACGATCGGCGTGTTCTGCGACCCGGGGCGCGAGGAGGAGTGGACGTGGACGGGGTGGCTGCCGCACGTGCGGCGGCTGGGCGACGGTTCGGGGGGCCAGTGGCTCTCCACCGAGCGCTCCCGGAGCGAGTCCATGCTGCGCGCGATGCGGGACGGCATCGAGACGTTCCCGACCCCCGCGGTCCTGCTGCTCCTCGACTCCGACGTCCTCACCGAGGGCCGGGACGCACCGGCCCGCCGCCTCCTCGGCCACGGGCGGCCGATGGAGGGCGGGCTCGTCCAGCAGCGCCCCGAGACCCAGGTGTCCGGCATCGTGATCGCGGCGACGGCCGAGCAGCTCCCGGCCGCCTGCACCACGGTCATCCACGTCGGGCACGACGCGACCGGCAGCGTCAACCGGCCGCTCGACCGCCTCACGATCCCCGACGTGGTCCTGGCCGGCGTCGGCCTCGACGGCGCGCGGACGTGCGCGGCCGACCTCGCCCGGTTCGACGACCCGGAGCTGTCCGTGCCGGGCGCCTCCCTGCCGGCGCTCGTACGCCTGCCCCCGCTGCTCGGCATCGACGAGGTCAACGCCGCCGCCATCCGCCGCAGCTGGTCGTCGTCGACCCGCATCTCGACGCCGCTCGGCGTGGGCGAGGACGGCGTGTTCGGCATCGACCTGGTCCGCGACGGTCCGCACGGCCTCGTCGGCGGCACGACGGGTTCGGGCAAGAGCGAGTTCCTGCGCTCGATGGTCGCGGGGCTCGCCGCCCGCAACGACCCGACGCGGTTGACGTTCATCCTCATCGACTTCAAGGGCGGCGCGGCCTTCAAGACCTGCGAGCGCCTGCCGCACACGATCGGCACGGTCAGCAACCTCGACGAGCAGCTGGCGGACCGGGCGCTCACCGCGCTCGAGGCCGAGCTGCGGTACCGCCAGGAGGTCTTCGCGCGGGCCGGGGAGGGCGTCGACAACCTCGACGCCTACCTCGCCACCCGGCCCGAGGTGCCGATGCCGCGGCTGCTGCTGGTGATCGACGAGTTCGCGATGCTGGCCAAGGACTACCCCGACGTCCTCAAGTCGCTGGTGAGCGTCGCGGCCGTCGGCCGGACCCTCGGGGTCCACATGATCCTGGCGACCCAGCGGCCCGCCGGCGTGGTGAACGAGGACATCCTCGCCAACACCAACCTCCGCGTCGCCCTGCGCGTGCAGAGCCGCGACGACTCGAACAACGTCATCGGCGTGAACGACGCGGCGGCCATCGGCCGCACGCAGTGGGGTCGCGCGTACGTCAAGCTCGGCCAGGACGACATCAGCCCCGTGCAGACGGCGCTCGTCACCGGCCGCGCCGAGAGGCAGACCTCCCAGCTGGTCGACCTGCACCCCGTGCACTTCGGGCACGACGAGCAGCGCGAGACCGGCGCGACGGAGCGGGACGACGAGGCCACCGACCTCGACCTGCTGATCGACGCCATCGTCGAGGCCAACCAGGAGCTCGGCTACGCCGCTCCGCGCCCGGTCTGGCCCGAGCCCCTGGGGACGCGGGTCTCGCTGACCGTCGCCGGCGAGCAGCCGGCCGAGGGCCAGCCCTCCGTCGGGCGGGTCCGCGGCTCGCTGGTCGAGTTCGCCGTCGCCGACGACCCGCGTCGTCAGCTGCAGCTGCCCGTCGGGTGGGACCTCGACCGCGGCAACCTGCTGATCCTCGGGATCCCGGGCAGCGGTACCACGACCACCCTGTCCACCATCGCGCTGACCCTCGCCGACGCGTACGCCCCGGAGGACCTCGACCTGATGGTGCTCGACCTCGGCACGCGTGAGCTCGCCCCGCTGGACGACCTCCCGCACACCGCCGCGTACGTCGGCGCCGGCTCGGGCACCCGCGAGCAGCAGGTGCGGTTCCTCAAGTTCATCCGGGCCGAGCTCGACCGGCGCCGGTCGACGCCGGGGCCGCACCGCAAGATGGTCGTCCTCATCGACGGGCTCGGCGTGCTGAAGGACGAGTACGACGACTTCGAGGGGCTGCGGCTGCTCGACGGGCTCTACCGGGTCTTCTCCGATGGTCCGGACGTCTCGATGTGGACCGCGATCACGACGTCCCGCTCCAAGGCCGTGCCTAGCGCGATCGAGGAGGTCGCGACCCAGCGGTGGCTGTTCCGGCTGGCCGACCCGTACGACTACAGCATCTCCGGAGTGCCGACGAAGCTCGCGCCGCCGCCGATCCCTGGCCGCTGCGTGCTCGCGGAGACCAAGCTGCACGCCCACGTCGCGACGGCGGACGGGACCCTGCCGGAGACGGTCGCCATGATCACCAAGCGCTGGGGTGACGTCGCCCCCAAGCCGCAGGTCGTCGGCCAGCTTCCCACCGCGGTCACCGTCGCCGAGCTCTCGACGCCGGCCCGCCTCGACGCCGAGCCCTGGCACCTGCCGGTCGGCGTCCGCGAGTCCGATCTGGGCGTCGCCGAGCTCGAGGTGTTCGAGGGCGAGCACGTGATGTTCTGCGGGCCGGCGCGGTCCGGCAAGTCGACCCTGCTGCTCGCCGTCGCCGAGCTCGTCGCCGCCCAGGGCGCCACGGTCTGGGGCGTCGGCGGGCGGCGGTCACCGCTCGCTCAGGCCGGCCTCGAGCGGTTCGCCGTCGGCGAGGACGAGGCGACGGCCCTGCTCGCGTCCGCCCGCGTGCACACCGGGCGTCTGGTGCTGCTGGTCGACGACGCCGAGCAGTTCGCGGACAACGACCAGGCCTTCGCCGGCCTCCTTGCCGGGAAGACGACCGACCTCCTGGTCGTGGCCGCCGGACGTTCCGACGACCTGCGCACCATGTACTCGCACTGGACCAAGACGGTTCGCAAGGCCCGTTGCGGGGTGCTGCTGCAGCCGAACGTCGACCTCGACGGCGACCTCCTCGGCGTCACCCTCCCCCGACGCGCCCCCGTCGAGCTCACCCCCGGCCGCGGGTACGTGATGTCGAGCGGTTCGATCGACCTGCTCCAGGCCGTGAGCCCGACTCAGCCGGCGTGAGCGGGGAGCAGGAGGCGGAGATCAGCTCTCCGGTCGCACGCTTGGGTAAGGGGCGCTGCGAGCGCTCGGGTCTGAGCCCGGCAGCTGCACACCGAACCACCAGGGAGCGTGGGTCGTGAGCTCGTTCGGCTCGCCGTCGACCCACAGCAGCTGGTCCTCCAGCGTCACCTCGAGCGCCCCGCCGACGACTCGCACCGCGTCCACCGTCAGCAGGTTGACCCGCTCCAGCGCCGGGAGGAGTCCGTCGTCGTCCTGCCGGAACACCGAGGGGTCAGGAAGCACGCGAAGGGGAGCGTCGACGTACAGCCGGACCTCCCTTCCGGAGGCGTGGTCGGCGAAGGTCAGGAACGGGTGCACCTGCCGGATGCCCACCTCGACCACGTGCCGACCGACGAGCAGGGTCGGGTCGCTCTCCTCTGGTTCCACGCGCCCAGTCTCGGCGCCGTCCCGTGCGGAAGAAGGATCGCTGCGGATCTGACCGCGTCTGCCCGGCCGGATCCGCATCGATGTCGGCTCGCGTCAGCTCCCCCGGGTCGTGATCTCGAACGGGTCGCTGGTCAGGTCGGTGAAGTTGCCGACGCGGGCGCCGATCTGGCAGTCCTGCGCGACCGACTGCGCAACGACGACGAGGCCGTCCTTGGAGACGTCGAGCGCGCCGGAGCACCCGTCCGAGAAGCGGACCCCGCTCGTGCCGCCCGCCACCGCGACGAGCGCCTGGGCCGGCTTGCCCTGGGGCGGGCTCTGGAACAGGGGGTGCAGCTCGTCCGGGCCGCTCGGCCAGACCGGCAGGAGCGAGATGGTGAGGGTTCGGCTGCTGACCGTGCGGGCAGGCCCCTGGACCCGGATGTCGGTGAGGCGCTGGGCCGGGTAGGCGGTGCTCGTCACCTCGGCGTCGCTGGTGGCCCCGTCCGTCGCCTCCCCGGCCGACCTGAGCCACTCCTGCAGGGCCGAGGTCGGGTCGGCACCGCCGAGCGCAAGCGGGACGCTCGCCGTCGCCGTCACGCTGCCCTGCGCAGCGATTGCACCGGGGTCGACCGACCAGGCGCAGGGCGTCTCGATGCCGGTGACGGAGCGGACGTTCGGTCGGGCGGTCCCCTGCTGCCAGCTGACGGCCGGGCAGGCGGAACCAGCCGGGTCGAGGCCGGGCAGGACCTCCAGGAACGGCCCCCGCAGCGGTGCGGCCTGCGCCGAGTAGGTGATGGTGACCTGCGCGGTCGCGCTCGACGGGTCCCAGGTGGCGGAGCGGCTGATACCCAGCCCGGACGGGCGCACCGTGCTCTGCTGCTGCGCCTGGACGGGTGCGGCCGAGGGTTGGGCCACCGGCCCCGACGAACCCGCCGTACGCACGACCCAGAACACGCCGAGCGCCACGAGCACGACGCCCGCGGCGATCAGCGCCAGGGAGCGACGGTCGCGGAGGCGCCAGCGCCGGGTGCCCTCCGAGGTCGACGTCGGCCGGGGCGTCGTCTCCGCCGGAAGCACGGGCATCGCCCGGAGCATCGTGTCCTGGCTCGACGTCCCGAGCTCGGGGAGCGGCTCGGTGGGGGTGTCGGTGGTGCTGGACCCGTCGGTCGTCGTCGCTCCGGCGTCCTCCTCGGCCCCGGCCTTGCCGGTCGTCGGCGGGACGAGCCCTCGAACCTCCGTCGCCGGGCCACCGGCCGACCGGAAGTCCTCGGGCGTGGCCTGCGCGTCGAGCGCCTCGAGCCCGCTGACGCTCGGCGCGAGCCGCCGGAGCAGGGCGGCGGCGACGCGGGCCGTCGGGCGGCGCGCGGGGTCCTTCGCCAGCATCCCGGCGATCGCGTCCCACACGGGGTCGGGGACCGGCAGGCGCGGCGGCTCGCTCGTAACGTGCCGGTGGGCGACCGCGTACCCGGTGCCCGGACCCGCGAAGGGCGTCCGACCGGCCAGCAGCTCGTACAGGAGGATCCCCGCGCCGTACACGTCGGCCGGCAGGTCCCCGCCTCCGGTCACCAGCAGCTCGGGAGCCATGTACTCGGGCGTGCCGATCAGCCCGGAGCTGGTGCCCGTCCGGTCGGCGACCATCTCCGCGATGCCGAAGTCCGACAGCTTGACCGCGCCCGGACCGAGGTACTCCCAGGCCGACGCCAGCAGCACGTTGTCGGGCTTGAGGTCCCGGTGCACGACGTGCCGGTCGTGCGCCGCCGCGAGGCCGTCGAGGACGGACGCGACGACCCGGAACGCGACGGCCGGGCGCAGGGGTCCGCGTTCGCGCAGGGTGTCGCGCAGCGAACCCCCGCCGACGTGCTCCATGACGATCGCGAGCCGGTCGCCCTCGACGACGAGGTCACGGACGGCGACGACGTTCGGGTGCCGGAGGCCGACCAGGATCGACCGTTCCCGGACGAACCGCTCGACGAGCGTCCCGTCCTCGAGGTGCTCGCGGTGCAGGACCTTGGCCGCGACCGTCTCGCCGGTCCGGCGGTCGGTCCCGCGCCACACCTCGCCCGTCGCCCCACGCCCGATGCGCTCGTCGAGCACGTACGAGGCGCCGAGGGCGCTGTCGAAGGCCTCGGGGGGCACGCTCCACCAGCCTCTCGACAGCACCCGTTCAGGACGCGCCAACGGTAACCGGGCCGGAGGTCTCCCGAGCCCGCTCTGCACAGGCCGATCGGGAGCGTCAGCCCTGGTCGGGGCTCTGAACCACCGCGAACCGCTCGAGCATCAGCGCCTCGGCCACGCAGGCGCGCTCGAGATCGTTCAGGTCGAGCGACTCGTTGGCGCCGTGCGGACGGCTGTCGGGGTCGGCGACCGCGGTGACGAGGACCGTCGCGTCCGGGAAGGCGTCACGGAAGGCGGCGACCATCGGGATGCTGCCGCCCTGCCCCAGGAACACGGCGTCGGTCTTCCACGCCTCGCGGAACGCCGCCTGCGCGACCTCGGCGTACGGGCCCTCGAACGGGATCCGCGACGGCTGCCCGGTGTCGCCGCGCGCGACGTCGACGCGGGCTCCCCAGGGCGCGTGCTCGCGGAGGTGCCGTTCCAGGTGCTCGAGGGCCGCGTCGGCATCGTCGCCGGGCGCCACGCGGAGGCTGATCTTGGCCTGCGCGGACGGGATCAGGGTGTTGGACGCCTGGGCGACCGGCGTCGTGCTGAGCGCGATGACGGCCAGCGCGGGCTTGCACCAGAGACGTTCGGCGACGGTTCCGGTGCCGGTCAGGCTGACGCCGTCCAGGAGGCCGGACTCGGCGCGCAACCGGTCCTCGGGGTAGTCGAGGGCGGGCCGCTCGGCCACGCCCAGCCCGGCGACGGCGACGTCCCCGCGCTCGTCGTGCAGGGTCGCCAGCAGGCGGCAGAGCGCGGTGAGCGCGTCGGGCACCGGCCCGCCGAAGCTGCCCGAGTGGATCGCGTGGTCGAGCGTCGAGACGGTGACGACGCAGTCCGCGAGGCCGCGCAGCGACGTGGTGAACGCGGGCGTGCCCACCTCCCAGTTCCCCGAGTCGGCGATCACGAAGACGTCGGCGGCCAGGGCATCGTGCTCCTGCGCGAGGAGGCGCTCGAGGCTCGGCGAACCGATCTCCTCCTCGCCCTCGACGAACACGGTGACCCCGACGGGCGGACGCCCGTCGAACGCCCGGAGCGCGGCGAGGTGCACCGCGAACCCGCCCTTGTCGTCGGCGCTCCCCCGCCCGTGGAGCCGGTCGCCCCGCTCGGTGGCGACGAACGCGGGCGTCACCCAGGCGGCGGGGTCACCCTCGGGCTGGACGTCGTGGTGCGCGTAGAGGCAGACCGTGGGCCGGCCAGCGGGTGCCGGGTAGCGGCCGATGACGGCGGGCATGCCGCCGGCCGCCACGATCCGGACGTCCGGGCAGCCGGCGTCGGTGAGCAGCGCCGCGACCGTCTCCGCCGACCGGTGGACCTGGTCGACGCGGGCGGGGTCCGCGCTGACCGACGCGATGGCGACGAGGTCGGCCAGGTCGGCACGGAGGCGGGGCTGCTGGGCGTGGACGGTGTCGTGGAGGCTCACCGCGGCAGCCTACGAAGACGTCCAACGCCCTCGGCCCGCGAGGGTTGCCACGTGTGCACCGAACTCGATGCACAAGCGGGAGGTCTGCGGACTAGGAGGCGAGGACGGCCGGGATCGTGGCTTCCCAACCGGCGCGGATCTGGGCCAGCGAAAGCTCGAACTGGCCGGCGACGGCGACCGTCGGACCGGACGGGGTCGTCACCGTCCCGAGCCGGGCGAGCGGGATGTCGGCCCCGCCGCACAGCGCGACGAGGTCCTGCTCGAGGTCCGGCGACAGCGAGACGAGCACGCGGCCCGTGCTCTCCGAGAAGAGCGCGACGAACGGGTCCGCCCCCTCGGGCAGCGTGACCTCCACCCCGTGGTCGCGGCGCAGGCAGGACTCCACGAGCGCCTGGGCGAGGCCGCCGTCGGAGAGGTCGTGCGCGCTGCGCAGGAGGCCGTCGCGGCTGGCGCGGACCAGCACCTGCGCGAGGCGCTGCTCGTGGAGGAGGTCGACCCGCGGCGGGAGCCCGCCGAGGTGGTCGTGGACGACGTCGGCCCAGGCGGAGCCGTCGAGCTCGTCGCGGGTCTCGCCGAGCAGGTAGACCGCGTCCCCCTCGGCCGCGAAGCCGACCGGCGTCCGCCGGGTCACGTCCTCGATGACGCCCATCACCCCGACGACCGGCGTCGGCAGGATCGGGGTCGTGCCCGTCTGGTTGTAGAAGCTGACGTTGCCGCCGGTCACGGGCGTGCCGAGGGTCTGGCAGGCGGCGACGAGCCCGTCGATCGCCTGCGTGAACTGCCACATGATCGCCGGGTCCTCCGGCGAGCCGAAGTTCAGGCAGTCGGTGATCGCGACCGGCTCAGCGCCGCTGCAGGCGACGTTCCGGTAGGCCTCGGCCAGGGCGAGCTGCGCGCCGGCGTACGGGTCGAGCAGGGCGAAGCGGCCGTTGCAGTCCGTCGCGAGCGCCACGCCGAGACCGGTCTCCTCGTCGATGCGCAGCATCCCGGCGTCCTCGGGCTGCGCGAGGACGGAGTTGCCACGGACGTACCGGTCGAACTGGTCGGTGACCCACGACTTGTCGCAGAGGTTCGGGGAGGAGGTCAGGCGCAGCAACGTCTCGGCGAGCTCGTCCCCGGTGCCGGGACGCGCGAGGGAGTCCGAGCCGTTCGCCTGGACCTCGTCCTGCCAGTCGGGGCGGGCGTACGGGCGGTGGTAGACGGGCCCCTCGTGCGCGACGGTGCGCGGGTCGACGTCGACCACGGTCTCGCCGTGCCAGTCGATGATCAGCCGGTCGTCCTCGGTGACCTCGCCGACGACGGTGGCGAGCACGTCCCACTTGCGGCAGATCGCCATGAAGGCGTCGACGTCGCCGGGCTCGACGACGGCCATCATGCGTTCCTGCGACTCGCTCATGAGGATCTCCTCGGGGCTGAGCGAGGGGTCGCGCAGCGGCACGAGGTCGAGCTCGACGTGCATGCCGCCGTCGCCCGCCGCAGCCAGCTCGGAGGTGGCGCAGGAGATGCCCGCGGCGCCGAAGTCCTGGATGCCCGTGACGATCCCGGCGGCGAAGAGCTCGAGCGTGCACTCAATGAGGAGCTTCTCCATGAACGGGTCGCCCACCTGCACGGCCGGCCGCTTCGACGGCTTCGTCGCGTCGAACGTCTCGCTCGCGAGGATCGAGGCCCCGCCGATGCCGTCCCCGCCCGTCGCCGCGCCGTACATGATCACCTGGTTGCCCGCGCCGGTCGCCTTGGCGACGTGCAGGTCCTCGTGGCGCAGGACGCCCACGCAGAGCGCGTTGACCAGCGGGTTGCCGAGGTAGGTCCGGTCGAAGACGACCTCACCGCCGATGTTCGGCAGGCCGAGGCAGTTGCCGTAGCCGCCGACGCCCGCGACGATCCCCGGCAGCACGCGCGCCGTGTCGGGCTCGTGCAGCGGGCCGAAGCGCAGCGGGTCCATGATCCCGATCGGGCGCGCACCCATGGCGAGGATGTCGCGGACGATGCCGCCGACCCCGGTAGCCGCCCCCTGGTAGGGCTCCACGTAGCTCGGGTGGTTGTGCGACTCGGCCTTGAACGTGACCGCGTAGCCCTGGCCGATGTCGACGACGCCCGCGTTCTCACCGATGCCGGCGAGCAGGTGGCTCCCGTTCGGCGTCGTGTCGGGCACCTCGCCGAAGCGGCGCAGGTGCACCTTCGAGGACTTGTACGAGCAGTGCTCCGACCACATCACCGAGTACATCGCCAGCTCGGCGCCGGTCGGCCGGCGCCCGAGGATGGTGGTGATGCGGCCGTACTCGTCGGCGGTGAGCCCCAGCTCCGACCACGGCTGGGCCTGGTCGGGGGTGCGGGCAGCGTTCTGGACCGTGTCGACCACGGCCTCACCGTACCGGTCGGTTATCCACAGGAACCTGCGCTCACGTGGCGTGAACTCGGTAACGTGTCCATCCTGACCGGGGGGTTGTCGGATGACGCGCAAGGTGGCGGGGCGGTGGTTCGTCGTGTCCGCCTGCCTGGCGACGCTCCTGGGCAGCGCCTGCACCCCCGCCGACCCGCCCGCCCCGCCGGCCACGAGCAGCGCCCCGACGCCCACCGAGAACGCCCAGGAACGCGAGGAACGCCTCGCCTACGCAGCCGCGGAGACCAGTTACCGGGAGTTCCGCGCGGAGTTCTACCGGGTGCTGGGGGCCGGAGGCTCCAAGTCGGCCACGACCAAGATGAAGGCGACGGCGGCCGGGCCCTACTTGAAGTACTTCACAGAACTTGCGCAGGCCTACCGCGGTGAAGGAGTGCACTCCACCGGCACCGAGCGCACCGGGTACGTGCGGCCCGAGGGCTACTCGGCCGACAGTCTGCTTCTGGACGTCTGCGAAGACAGCACCAGCGTCAGAGACTTCGACCGTCAGGGCAAGCAGACCGGAAAAGGAGAAATCCGCACTGCTCGCGTTGAAGTGCGGAAGATCGATGGCGTTTGGCGGGTCTGGGATGGCACCGGGAAGAAGGCCTCATCGTGCGAGTGAAGAGGGTCTTTGCGGGGTTGGTCGCAACGACTGCGTTAGCGACCATGCCGACTCAAGCTCAAGCCGTCGATGGCCTTGGAACCGATAGCCAGGGAGCCACGCTCTCGGCACACAGCCATCACAACAAGAAGGGCACAGGAGGGCGCAAGGCCGAGGGCTCGAAGCGTTCTGCTCCCGTAAGCAAGCAACAGCGCTTGGCCACTAGCAATCGCCCGACGAGCGACTACCTCGCGTACACCACCCAACGGAACTCGTACGACGTCTGCTCGAGCGCGGGGCTGACGTTCTGCACGGTGCCAAGCGACCTGACGGGGACGATCAGCCCGGTGCAGCAGGGTCAGCTCGCGGGCGTGCCGCAGATCAGCCCGCAGGAGGCGGCGTACGCGGCCGTCGCGCAGCTGCGCCTGACGCCGCCGGAGCCGGTCATCGGCCCCTCGCCGGAGGTCAACGAGTGGAAGATCGCGGCGGTGGGCTACCCGTACTGGTTGTGGGCGGAGGGTGACCTCGACCCCGCGCCGGTGTCGACGACGGTCGCGGACCTGACGGTGAGGCTGGACGCGCACCTGGAGAGCACGTCGTTCGACCTCGGCGACGGGACCCGCCTGACGTGCACCGACCTCACGGCCCGGTGGACCCCGGCCGTGGAACCCGCCGCTCCGTCACCGGCCTGCGGCCACACCTACGAGAAGCCGTCGCTACCTGGGGGCGACTACACGATCACGGCCACCAGCACCTGGGCGGTCGACTGGTCGGTCAACGGCGTCGGCGGCACGATCCCGCTGACCCAGCAGGCGTCGACCACGCTCCCCGTCGGCGAGCTCCAGGTCCTCACGCACTGAGCCAAGGCCCAAGAAAGAACAACGGGGAGGATCCGGCACCACAGAGGTGCACGATCCTCCCCGTTGTCGGAGAAGCGTGATCAGACGGTCGGCAGGACGAGGTCGGCGTAGACCATGTTGTGGTCGGAGTTGCGCGCCGGGTCGGACTGCTTGACGACCTGCGTGAACCGGTTCGCCCCGGGTGCCCCGTAGACGAGGATCTGGTCGACGCGGCGGGCGTAGCCCTGCGGGTCGGCCTTCAGGACCTTGTCGAAGTGGTTGAGGCTCGGCAGCTCGAGGTTGACCTGCTGCACAGCCCCGGCGGCGTCGTAGAAGCCCTGCTCGACGAGGAAGTCGTGCGGGCCGTTGCCGCCCTTGTCGGCCTGGCTGGCGTTGAAGTCACCGGCCACGATGACGGGCTCGTCGACCTGGCGGATCGAGTTCATGTTGGCCCAGATGGTGGCGGCCTGCAGGCGGCGGAGGTCGTTGAGCCGGCTCTCCGTCGCGCGGTTGTCGCTGTGCCGGTAGTCGAGGTGCGCCGACACGACGAGGAACCGCTTGCCGGTGGCCAGGTCCGCGAACTCGGCGTACGCGGCGCTCCGCTTCCACGTCGGCGCGTCGTCGGGGAGGACGGGCAGGTCGAAGCTGCAGGAGACCGAGTAGTCGATCATCCTGCCGTTGACCAGCGTCGCGTCCGGGCAGGGCGTGAGCAGCTGGTAGCGCGTCGCGTCGTAGAGGATCCGCGCGGCCTGGCTGCCGTGCGGGGTCCCCGGCGGGTTGTAGACCGTGCTCCGCGTGATCGTGTAGCGGGCCATCGTCGGGTCGGCCTTGATCAGGGCCGCCTGCAGGCTCTCGGTCTGGCGCAGCGCGCCGAACCGCCCGGGGCTGGCCTCCTGGATCGCGACGATCCCGGCCTTGGAGGCCAGGATGTCGGCCGCGACACCCGAGGCCCGCTGGGCCCAGTCGCGCTTGTCCGCACCGTCGTACTTGGCGCTGCGGATGTTGTAGCTGGCGATGCGGAGGGGCACGCCGACCGTGGGCGCCGGCAGGGCCCGCGCGGTGGTGGCCACGAGGGCCGAGGCCTTGCCCTTGCGGGAGCCGTGCTTGGTGACGTCGACGGCGACCACGCGGATGTAGAGGTGGTTGCCGGTGGCCGGGGCTGCGCCGGCCTTGGCGACGGACTTCGCGCTGAGGGTGGTCGAGCGCTTGGAGCCGCTGACCGTGAACGACTGCGCGCCGCGCCCGTCGTTCGAGGAGCCGAACGGGGTCAGCGCGGTCTCGATGCGGAACTTGTCGGTGCGGGAGCCGCTGGCCTTCCAGCTCACCTTGATCTGGCCGACGGCCGCGCCCGGGCTGGCCACCACGCTCTTCACGGAACCGGGCTTGCCGGCGGCCGAGGCCGACGTCGGCAGGACCGCCGAGAAGACGGCGACGAGCGCGGCCATCGCCACCGCACCCCGGACTGCAATACGCACTTGTGCTCCCTGCTGGCGGGCGCTCGCGCACCACGGCTCGACGACGCCCCCGATCGCCTCGCCAAGGTTAAGCCCTCGGGTGCCGTCGCTGCAGGGGTCCGGCCGAACTCGATCCGCGCGACCTCGCCCGCAGCTGGGCCGCCCAGAGGCAGCCGACGGCGGTGGTGGCCACGGCGGTGGCCGGCTGCCAGACGCCGATGCCGCCGTCGTTCACGAGGGTGCCGACGACGGCCACGAGCAGGATCGCCACGAGCGTCGCCCGCAGCGTCGTGAACCCCGGGCTGAGCCGCGGCACGGCCCACCGGAACATGACGAACCACAGCGCGACGCCGACGAGGATCGAGCCGACGCCCAGCGGGGAGGCGATGGTCTCGTACGAGGCGACGGCCTTGCGGCTCACGACGTCGAGGGCGTCGCCGTCGATGACGCGCTGGACGAAGTTCCCGAGGTGGCTGCGCCGGTCCGGCCCCCGCGCCCAGTCCGCGAGCGAGATCGCCGCGACGGCGACCACCGCGGCCGCGCCGACCAGGAGCAGCCGCAGCCAGGTGATGCGGACCCCCGACAGCGTCAGGCAGAGCCAGAGCACCGCCGGCACCAGCCCGATCACGCCGCCGAAGTCGCTGCCCATCGAGGGCCAGCCCTCGCAGACCACGGCGCCGAGGCCGATCGCCGCCACCGCGACGACCGCCGCCCGGCGTCGGTCGCGCAGCAGGAACCGGTGCGCCACCCAGCCGGCGAGCACCAGGACGGCGCCGGCGTACGCGGCGAAGGTCACGTTCCCGAAGCCGTACCAGCGCAGGCCGTAGACGGGGCGGGAGTTGAGGAGCGAGCCGGGTTCCATCGGGCCGCCGAGCGCCGCGTCGACGGTGAAGGCGACGACCGAGATCAGCGCGCCGGCCACGGGCGGCGGCAGCGACGTGCGGCGCGAGACCGCGACGGCCAGGAGGGTGAGCACGCCGATCACGCCCCAGACCGTGAGGCCGACGGCGAGCCCGGGCGACGAAGAGCGTGCCCACGGGACCGCGCCGGTCAGCATCATCCCGGCCAGCAGCACGGAACCGAGCGTCAGCACGCCCTCGGGCAGGATCCACCGACGCCGGAAGGCGCCGACCAGCGCGACCAGGGCCAGCAGGGTGCCGCCGGCCGCGAGGAAGAGGTAGCCCGTGACCGACGCGTCGGAGAGCGCGGCGACCTCGCGGTTCTGCCCGTCGATCGCCGCGACCGAGAGGTCCGAGGGGTAGACCGCGAGCGGCGAGCCGTCGATGGTCGCCACGGCGGCCGCCGAACCGCGCCCCGCGTCGACCAGCTCGCGCGTGAGGTCGGTGAGCGTGACGATGCCCTCGCGGCGGGTGCTGGCGGAGGTGACGAAGCCGGGCAGCGTCGTGCCGATCCGGTAGAAGGCGCCGAGGCCGGGGTCGTCGGAACCGGCGGCCGGCCCGACCCCGCTGACGAACAGCGTCACGTCGTCGCGCGCCGCCAGGGCCGCGACCACCTGGTCCGAGGCGGCGCCCGCGTCGACGACCGTCACCGGGCACGTGAGCTTCTCCCCGCCGGCCACGAAGGCCTCGGGCGTCACGTACGCGGCGACCGTCCCGTCGGGGCGGGCGGCGGCGAGGGCCGCTCCGGGCCCGACCGCGGCGACGCAGCCCGGTACCGACCCGGCCAGGGTGCCCAGCCGGGCGTCACCGCGCCGGGCGGCGGCCGTGGCGAGCCGCGCGTCCCAGTCGACCACCGTGGCCCCGGTGCCCTGGACGGTGACGGCCGGGTCGCACAGGTCCCCGACGGCAGCCCGCCGGCCGGCGCCGAGCGTGGTCCAGCCGGCCGCCGCGCACGCGCCGACGTAGCGCGGACGGGTCGAGACGACGCCGGCCTGGGCGTCGTCGAGGTGGGCGGCCAGGACCGTACGGTCGGCGTCGGTCAGCTGGAACCGGCCCGGCACGCCGACCAGCACCACGTGCTCGGTGAAGACCGCGCTCTCGGTGGGTTCCGGGGCGAGCGCGTGCACGCCGCGCAGCAGCGCGAAGACGACGGCCGCGAGGACCAGCAGCGCGACGACCCGACCGCGCCGGGGCAGGCGTACGCGGACGGGTTCAGGCGCCTGACGCGCTCTCGGCCGGTTGCCCATGGGCTGCGGACCGGCGCTCAGACGCGCGTGGCCAGGAAGTCCAGCACGCTCGCGAAGATCGGCCGCCCGTCGAGCGAGGGGCCGGTGAGGGCGTCCACGTTGTGCTCGGGGTGCGGCATCATCCCGACGACGTTGCCGCGCTCGTTGGCGATGCCGGCGATGTCGTTCAGCGAGCCGTTCGGGTTGCCGCCGGTGTAGCGGAACACGACCCGGCCCTCGCCCTCGAGCCGCTCGAGGGTGTCGGCGTCGGCGACGAACCCGCCCTCGCCGTTCTTGAGCACGATGGTGATCTCCTGGCCGACCTCGAGCCGGCTGGACCACGCCGTCCGGTCGGACTCGACGCGGAGCCCCTGGTCGCGGCAGACGAAGGTACGGACGTCGTTGCGGATCAGCGCGCCCGGCAGCAGGTGCGCCTCGCAGAGGATCTGGAAGCCGTTGCAGATGCCCAGCACGGGCATCCCCGCCCCGGCGGCGCGGACGACCTCGTCCATGACGGGCGCGAAGCGGGCGATCGCGCCGCAGCGCAGGTAGTCGCCGTACGAGAACCCGCCGGGCAGCACGACCGCGTCGACGCCGTCGAGGCTGTCGCTGCCGTGCCACAGCGGCAGGGCCTCGGCGCCGGACAGCCGGATCGCCCGCAGGGCGTCCGTGTCGTCGAGCGACCCCGGGAAGGTGACGACCCCGACCCGCGCCGCCATCAGACGGTCTCCTCGTTCAGGTGGTCGATCGTGTGGCCCGGGTGATCGGTGCCGCCGAGCGAGGTCGGCGCGTCGGCGTCGACCGTGCCCTCGACGTCGGTCTCGACGCGGACGTCGTACGTCTCGATGACCGTGTTCGCCAGCAGGGTGCTCGCCGCGCGGTCGATGTCGGCCAGCCGCTCGGGGGTGACCTCCCCGTCGACCTCGATCTCGAACCGCTTGCCCTGGCGCACGGCGATGCCGGAGAAGCCGAGCCGCCCGAGCGCCCCGGTCACCGCCTTGCCCTGCGGGTCCAGGATCTCGGGCTTGGGCATGACGTCGACCACCACACGTGCCATGGGGGTGAGTCTAGGGAGTGAGCCGCCCTGCCTGGAACGACGAACGCCCCCTGAGCCTGTCGAAGGGCCCGGAACGGGTCGGCTTCCGAGGAAGAGAAGCCGACCTCTCCGAGGCCCTTCGACAAGCTCAGGGGGCGTACCTCGGGACATGCGCCCTAGGCGCCCTTCACGTTCACGAGCTGGCGGAGCGTGTGGCGGACCGTCACCAGGTCGGCGGCGTCGGCCATGACCTGGTCGATGTCCTTGTACGCCCCCGGGATCTCGTCGACGAACGCCTCCGTGTCCCGGAACTCGATCCCGACCATCGCCGCGCGCAGGTCCTCGACGCTGAACCGCTTGCGCGCCGCCGACCGCGAGAACGCCCGGCCGGCCCCGTGCGGCGACGAGCTCAGCGACACCGGGTTGCCGAGCCCCTCGACCACGTAGCTGGCCGTCCCCATCGAGCCCGGGATCAGGCCGGGCTGCCCGGGTCGGGCCTCGATGGCCCCCTTGCGCGACACCCAGACGTCACGCCCGAAGTGCCGCTCCTGCTCGGTGAAGTTGTGGTGGCAGTTGATCCGCTCCTGCTCCTCCACCGGCGTACCCGTCCAGTCGGCGACGCACCGGACGACCCGGTCCATCATCTCCTCGCGGTTGAGCAGGGCGAAGTGCTGCGCCCACCGCAGCTCGCGCACGTACGCCGCGAACTCCTCGGTGCCCTCGACCAGGTAGGCCAGGTCGGGGTCGGCGAGCGGGATCCACCACTGCGTGGCCAGGGCCTGGGCGACCTTGACGTGGTGCGAGGCGATCCGGTTGCCCACCCCGCGCGACCCCGAGTGCAGGAACAGCCACACGCGGTCCTGCTCGTCGGCGCTGACCTCGATGAAGTGGTTCCCCGAGCCCAGCGACCCCAGCTGCAGGTCCCAGTGGCTCCCGTAGCGCTCCGGGTCGACGCCCGTCTCCTCGGCGAGGGCGACGAGCTCGGCGACCCGCGGCTCCGCGGTCTCGCGCACCTTCCGGTTGCTGTGACCCGCCGACAGCGGCACGGAGCGCTCGATCGACTTCCGCACGACCGACCGGTCCGCCGGCAGCTCGGACACGTGCAGCTGCGTGCGGACCGCGATCATGCCGCAGCCGATGTCGACGCCGACCGCGGCCGGCATGAGGGCCCCGAGCGTGGGGATCACCGAACCGACGGTCGCCCCACGGCCGAGGTGCGCGTCGGGCATCAGCGCGACGTGCGGGAAGACGAAGGGCATCCGGGAGGTCCGCTCCGCCTGCTCGCGCGTGCTCGCCTCCAGGATCGATGCCCAGCTCCACAGCTTGTCCTCGAGCTTCTCCACGTCCCTGCCTCCGTCTCTCCTGCCGTCCGCCCGGTGGGGCGACGGCACAACCTAGGCAGCCGAAAACGGCTCGCGCGCCCGGTTTACGCGGTGCTACGCGGCGGCGACGGGGAGCGTCAGCGCGGCCCGGTCCGCGCAGAACGGCGTCAGGTCCTCGGTCGTCGCGCGGGTCGTGGCGAGGTCGGCCAGCACCCGGCCGAAGGTCGGCGTGAACTTGAACGCGTGCGCCGCCCCCAGCCCGAGCAGCAGGTCCGGGTGGCCGGGGACCGCGTCGATGACGAAGTCCCGGTCGGGGGTCAACGTGTACTGGCAGGTGACGGTGCGCAGCGGCGGTCCGCTGCAGGGGACCGTCGCGGCCATGAAGTCGCACAGCTCCTGCAGGCGCCCCGGGTCGGGCACGAAGGTGCGCCGGTCCGGGTCGGTCAGCAGCTCGGAGACGTCCCGCGCCGCCTTGACCGTCGGCTCCCCGTACGTCGGGAAGCCGTAGTAGCAGACCTCGCCGTCCCAGATCCACACCGGGAACCGGCCCGGCGCGAGCTCGGCGGGACGTTCCGCGGCGAAGTAGGTGACCTGCTCCTGCATCACCCGCAGCGGGACGGCGGCGCCGAGCGGGGCGAGCAGGTGGTTGGTCCAGGCGTCGGCGCAGAGGACCACGGTCCCCGCGTGCACCGGCCCCGCCGCCGTGGTCAGCACCACCCCGTCGCCGTGTGAGTCGTCCAGCGCGGTCACCGGGCAGCGGGGCCGCAGCCGCGCGCCCGCCATCCGGGCGTGCAGCTGCAGGGTGGCGACCGTCCGGCTGGCGTGCGCGATCCCCGACGACGGGTCGTAGACGGCCGTGACGCCGTCCGGCACCCGGAACCCCGGGAACCGCTCGCCCACCGCCGCCGCGTCCAGCTCCTCGACCTCGCACCCGACGAGACGCAGGCTCTCGACGAAGTCGCTGGCCGGGCGGCGGGCGTCCGGCGGGCAGAACGTGAGCCCGCCGGTCGGCGTCAGCAGCGTCTCGCCGGTGGCGGCCTCGAGGTCGGCCCAGTCCCGGAACGCGGCGTCGGCCAGCCGCACGTACTCGGGCCGCTCGTACGCCCGGCGCACGATCCGCGAGGTGTCGTGCGAGGCGCCGCGGACGTGGCCGAGCTCGAACTGCTCGAAGCCGACGACGTCCAGCCCGCGTCGCGCCAGCTGGTGGGCGGTCGCGCTGCCGAGGGCCCCCAGGCCCACGACCGCGACGTCGACGTGCTCCATGCCCCGATCCTGCACGAGACGGTCCTGCCCGCGTGGGTCCTCCTGCGGGACCGGGCGGGCCGTCAGAGGACCCGGGCCAGGAACGCCCGGGTGCGCTCGTGCTGCGGGGCGTCGAAGACCTGCGACGGTGGCCCGGCCTCGACCACCACGCCGCCGTCGAGGAACGCGACGGTGTCGGCGACCTCGCGGGCGAAGCCGATCTCGTGGGTGACGACGACCATGGTCATCCCGTCGTCGGCGAGCCCGCGCATGACGTCGAGGACCTCCCCCACCAGCTCGGGGTCGAGCGCGGAGGTCGGCTCGTCGAACAGCATCAGCTTGGGCTGCATCGCCAGCGCCCGGGCGATGGCGACGCGCTGCTGCTGCCCGCCGGACAGCTGCCGCGGGTAGGCACCGGCCTTGTCGGCCAGCCCCACGCGGTCGAGCAGCGCGAGCGACCGCTCGCGCACCGGACCGGCGGCCTCGCGCCGGACCCGCAGCGGCGCCTGCATGAGGTTCTCCAGCACCGACAGGTGCGGGAAGAGGTTGAACTGCTGGAAGACCATCCCGATCTCGCTGCGCCGCCTGGCGATCTCGGCGTCGCGCAGCTCGTAGAGCCGGCCGCGGTGCTCGCGGTAGCCCACCAGCTCGCCGTCGACGCTGATCCAGCCGGCGTCGATCTGCTCGAGGTGGTTGATGCAGCGCAGGAAGGTCGACTTGCCCGAGCCCGACGGCCCGAGCAGGCACAGCACCTCGCCCGGCGCGACCTCGAGGTCGACGCCCTTGATCACCTCGTGCGCGCCGTAGGACTTGCGCACCCCGCGGGCGACGACCATCGACCGCGTCTCGACCGCGGGCTGCGGGGTGCTCACGCGACCCCCCTGCGGCGCGACGCGTCGCCGCGTCCCAGGCGACGCTCCAGGAACCCCTGGCCGATGCTCAGCACGGTGGTCAGCGCGAGGTACCAGAGGCTCGCGGTGATCAGGAGCGGGATGACCTCGTACGTGCGGGCGTAGATGATCTGCGCGGCGAAGAGCAGCTCGGGCAGCGCGATCACGCTGACCAGCGAGGTCGTCTTGAGCATGGAGATCGTCTGGTTGCCCGTCGGCGGGATGATCACCCGCAGCGCCTGCGGCAGCACGATGCGCGAGAACACCTGCCGGCCGGTCATCCCGAGGGCCTGCGCGGCCTGGGTCTGGCCGGCGTCCACCGACTGCAGGCCGGCCCGGACGATCTCGGCCATGTACGCGGCCTCGTTCAGCCCGAGCCCGAGGATCGCCGCCACCCACGGGGTGATCAGGACGTTCGCGCTGCCGAGCGCGAGCGACGGCCCGAAGGGCAGGCCCAGCGAGATCACCGGGTAGAGCGCGGACAGGTTGAACCAGAAGATCAGCTGCACGAGCAGCGGGGTCCCGCGGAAGAAGCCGACGTACGCGCCGGCGACCCCGGACAGGACCGGGTTGCGCGACTCGCGGGCGACCGCCAGGAGGACCCCCAGGAGCACGCCCACGACCATGGCCGCCACGGTGAGCAGCAGCGTGTTGCGCAGCCCGAGCAGGATCGAGCCGCTGAAGAGGTAGCCGAAGACGACGTCCCAGCGGAAGCGCTCGTTGGTGACCAGGCTGCTGACCAGCGCGACCAGCAGCACCACGACGACTCCGGCGGCGATCCAGCGCCCGGGGTGCTTGAGCCGGACGACCTGCAGCGGGAGCGCCGAGGAGCCGGCGCCGGGGACCGCGGACGCGTCAGCCACGCGTCACTGCCGGGTCCTTGATCGCGCCCGCGCTCACGCCCCACTTCTCCAGCGTCTTCGCGTAGGTCCCGTCGGCGACGAGCGCCTCCAGGGCCTTCTCGATCGCCGGGGCGAGCTCGGAGCCCTTGGGCACCGCGAGGCCGTACGGGGCGGGCGAGTAGTTGGCGTCGAGGACCTCGAACTTGCCGTTCGACTGCTGCGCGACGTACGCGAACGGGCCGAAGTCGCCGATCGTGGCGTCGGCGCGGCCGCTGCTCACGGCGAGGGTCGCGGCCGGCTGGTCGGGGTAGGTCGAGACGTTGATCGTCGGCTGGCCGCCGTCCGTGCAGGCCTTGATGAACGTCGGCAGGTAGTCGGTGGCGTAGATCGTGCCCTGCTGCACGGCGATGGTGTGGCCGCACATCGTGTCGAGCGTGAGCCCGAGCGGGTTCCCGGCCGGGTACATGATCGACGTCCCGCCCTGGAAGTAGCTGACGAAGTCGACGACCTTGTTGCGGGCCGGGGTGATGCCCATGGCGATCGCCGCCACGTCGTAGCGCCCGCCCTGGAGGCCGGGGATGACGCCGTCGAACTTGAGGACCTGCAGCTCCGGCTGGAGCCCGAGGCTCTGGGCCACGGCGGTGGCGATCTCGGGGTCGACGCCCTGGAGGGTCGTGTTGTCCTCGGCGTAGAACTCGAACGGCGGGTAGCCCTCGCCGGTCGCCACCGTCAAAGTGCCCTTGGTCTTCGCGGCCTCGGGCACCAGCGCCGCCGCCTCGGGCACGACGGCGTGGGCGGTGGCGGCGGACGCTGCCGGGGCCGCCCCGGCCGGTGCGGGCGCGCCCCCGTCCGCGGCGCCACCTCCGCAGGCCGAGAGGAGGAGCAGGGCGGTGGTGGCAAGCAGGGTGGTGGTGCTGCTGACCAGCCCCGAGGGGCGGCGTCCGGCGGTCTGGGCACGGGTGGGGCGAGTCGTCCGGTTCACGGGTCGTCTCCTGCGGTGCGACGTCTGGACCGGAGAGTGTGGTCCAGAGACGCCGTCCGCCCCGGGGCGCGACGGTTCAGGCGGGGCGGAAGGGGGTACCCGTCAGCCGCTCGTACGCCTGCAGGTAGCGCTCGCGGGTGGCGCTGATCACCTCGGCCGGGACGGGCGGCGGGGCGCCGCCGGAGGCGCGGTCCCAGCCGGACTCGTGCAGCAGCCAGTTGCGGATGAACTGCTTGTCGAAGGCGTCGAGCCGGGCGCCGGGCTCCCAGGTGGCGGCGTCCCAGTAGCGCGAGGAGTCCGGGGTCAGGACCTCGTCGCCGAGCACGAGGGTTCCGTCGACTCGTCGCCCGAACTCGAGCTTGGTGTCGGCGAGGATCAGCCCGCGACCGCGCGCGACCTCCTCGGCCCGTGCGTAGACCGCCAGCGTCAGGTCGCGCAGCTGCTCGCCGAGCTCGAGCCCGGTGGTCTGCACCATGGTCTCGAAGTCGACGTTCTCGTCGTGCTCGCCGAAGGCGGCCTTGGTCGCCGGCGTGAAGATCGGTTCGGGGAGGCGGGAGCCGTCGACGAGGCCCTCGGGCAGCGGCACCCCGCACACCGACCGGCTCTGCTGGTACTCCACCCAGCCCGACCCGGTGAGGTAGCCGCGGGCGACGCACTCCACCGGGACCATGTCGAGCCGCTCGCACACGACCGCGCGGCCGAAGACCTCCTCCGGCACGTCGTCGTCGCTCAGCACGTGGTTCTCGACGATGTCGTCCAGCTGCGCGAACCACCACTGCGACAGCTGCGTCAGCACCGCGCCCTTGTCGGGCACGAGGCTGTCGAGCACGAAGTCGAAGGCGCTGATGCGGTCCGTCGCCACCATCAGCAGGCCCTCGCCCTGGCCCTCCGGCAGGCCGTACGCGTACAGCTCGCGCACCTTGCCGGCGTGGACCAGCGGCAGGTCCAGCACCCCGGCGAAGCTGCCGAGGGAGGGCACGGATGCTGACCCTGGCTCGTCCATGATCACGCCACCCTAGCCTGGTGCGGAGAGCCTGCCGCACGGCACAGTGGAGGTCAGGACGGCTCGTCCCCACCACTCTCGAAAGGGCTCTCATGGCCTCGCTCTCCCGCCCCCGCAACGGTCGCGTCATCGCGGGGGTGTGCGCCGCCATCGCCCAGCGTTTCGGGGTCAGCCCCTTCCTCGTGCGGGCGGCCTTCCTCGCGAGCCTGCTGCTGCCCGGCCCGCAGATCCTGATCTACGTCGCCGGCTGGGTCCTCATCCCCGACGAGAAGTTCTGACCGTCCGCGGGGCCGGCTGCCGCAGCGGCCACAGTCCCGCGACGAGCGCCGCCAGCCCGGCCACCGCGAGCTGGGGGCGGGGGTCCGTCCGGAACCCCACCCCCGGCAGCGTCGGCAGCCCCTCGGTCGCCACCGGCTGCGCGCCCCGCACGACCGCGTCCGGCGGGTAGCCGCGGCGGACCCAGTCCGACACCCGTTCCGCCCAGCCGGACGCCACGGGCACGCGGTGCCCCGCACCACCCACCACCTCGACCCGGCCGCGCTCGCCGGTCGCCTCTCGGAACCGTCCAACGGCCACCCGCACGGGCACCGTCGGGTCGTCCGCACCCCAGACCGCGTACGTCGGCTGCGGCATCGCGGCGAGCGCCGGCCGGACGTCGATCCCGAGGTGGCCGAGCAGCGGCCGTCCCATCGCCAACCCGCTCCCGACCGCCGCCCGCACCCGGAGAGGCGCGGCAGCGAGCCGCCGGTCGAGCGTCCACGACGCCTGGTCGAGCGGGCTCACGACGGGCGCCGACAGCAGCACGGTGAACGCGACCCGCCCGGGCGCCCGCTGCGCGGCGAGCGGGACGACCCAGCCGCCCTCGCTGTAGCCGAGCAGCCCGACCCGCTCGGGGTCCACCCCGGGTTGCCGAGCGACGACGTCCAGCGCCGCGAGCGCGTCGTCGGCCAGCCCGGCGTACCCGGGCCGGAGCACCGAGGAGCCGCGCCGCTTGTCGTACGTGAGCACCGCGAGCCCGCCGCGCGCGAGCGCCTCCGCCTCGTCCGCCAGGTCCTCGCGCGTCGTCGCCCCCGACCCGGCCACCAGCACGATCCCGGGGATGGTGCCCTCGGCGCCGCGCGGTCGGACCACCCGCGCCCGCGCACCGTTCGCCGTCGTCGTGCTCGACCGGTCGACGGCCGCGTACGGGAGGTGCCGGTCGACGGGTTCGACGGCGGGGTGCGGCGCGACGTCGAGCGGGGGAAGTTCAGCGGGCGGACGCCAGCCCGGGGCGGTGGCGAGCGACACGACCAGCAGCACCAGAGCGCTCGACGCACCCACCAGCAGGGCGCGGGCCAGACGCCGACGACCCCGGTGCCCGCGACCGACCTGCGGGCCCGCGACGAGCCGGTCGGGCCCCGGTAAGCTCACGTCCCGGCCCGCACGAGCCCGACGCCGGAAGCCGTCCGGTCAGTGCTCGTGAGGGTCATCGGGGTCCGGGTCACGTCGCAGGTCGAGCAGGGAGGTGGCCTGCAGCACGAGGCGGCGCAGGTCGTCGGGCCCGTCGCCGACCAGGTGGTCGTGGGCGAGGGCGCCGCTCAGGGCCAGGGTGGCCAGGCCGTGGACCAGGGCCCAGGCGGCCGCGGCCCTGACTGCGACCTGCTCAGGGGTGCCGGGCGAGAGCGTCGCGACGCCGTCGCGGAGCCGGCGGTTCGTCCGGTCCGCCGCCGCCACCAGCCCCGGGTCGTCCGCGTGCACGAGGTCGGGCGCGTGCATCACGGCGAAGTGCCCGGGGTGGTCGACGGCGAACCGCACGTACGCCACCCCGACCTCCCGGAACCCGAGCGGCCCCGCCGCGGCGAGCGCCTCGTCGAGCAGCGCGTACCCCTCGGTCGCCAGCGCCGTGAACACGCCCTGCCGGTCCCCGAAGTGGTGCCGCGGCGCCGTGTGGCTGACCCCGAGCTCGGCCGCGACCGCCCGGAGGCTGAACGCCTCCGCCCCGTCCCGCGCGACGAGGACCGCCGCCCGCGCCAGCAGCTGCGCACGCAGGTCCCCGTGGTGGTACGACCGCACACCGGCAACTTACCGCCGACAACTTGCCGTCACCTGGTGGGCGCGAGTCCCCAGGTCTTTCACGTAAACGTGAAAGACCTCGCTCTGCACGGCAGATCTGCCGTGGTCAGTACGGAACTTTCACGTTTACGTGAAAGTCCTGGGACACGAGGGACAGCGGCCCGAGCCAGCGACCAGGGCTAGAGGACCGGGCGGGGCTCGTACGCGGCGGCGGCGGGGTGGGTGGCGGCGACGTCGGCGATGCGGGCGACGAGGGTGGCCACCTGCGTACGGGCCGTGCCGGTGAGGTCGATCGGGTCGGCGAGGGCGGCGTCGAGGGCGTCGCGGCTCATGCCCAGGCGGTCGTCGGCGGCGAGGCGGTCGAGGAGGTCGTTGCCGCCGCCCGTCTCGCGCATCCCGAGGGCGACCGCGACCGCGTGCTCCTTGATCGCCTCGTGCGCGGTCTCGCGGCCGGTGCCGTGCCGGACGGCGGCCATCAGGACCTTGGTCGTGGCGAGGAACGGCAGGTAGCGGCGCAGCTCGGCCTCGATCACGGCGGGGAAGGCGCCGAAGTCGGCGAGCACGGTCAGGAACGTCTCGAAGAGCCCGTCGATCGCGAAGAACGCGTCCGGCAGGGCGATCCGGCGGACCACGGAGTCGGAGACGTCGCCCTCGTTCCACTGGTCGCCGGCGAGCTCGCCGACCATCGAGACGTAGCCGCGGACGACCACGGCGAGGCCGTTGACGCGTTCGCAGGAGCGGGTGTTCATCTTGTGCGGCATCGCGCTGGAGCCGACCTGGCCCGGCTGGAAGCCCTCGGTCACGAGCTCGAGCCCGGCCATCAGCCGGATCGAGGTGGCGAGGTTCGACGGGGCGGCCGCGACCTGCGCGAGCGCCGTGACCACCTCGTAGTCGAGCGAGCGCGGGTAGACCTGGCCGGTGCTGACGAGCACGTTCGCGAACCCCAGGTGCTCGGCGACGCGCTGCTCCAGCGCGGCGAGCCGTCCGGCGTCGCCGTCGACGAGGTCGAGCATGTCCTGCGCCGTGCCGACCGGACCCTTGACGCCGCGCAGCGGGTAGCGGGCGAGGAGCTCCTCGACCCGCGCGTACGCGACCAGCAGCTCGTTCGCCACCGTCGCGAAGCGCTTGCCCAGCGTCGTCACCTGCGCCGCGACGTTGTGCGAGCGCCCGGCCATCGGCAGGTCGGCGTACTGGGCGGCCCGCTCCCCCAGCCGCACGAGCGCGGCGACGACCCGGTCGCGGACGATCTCGAGCGCGGAGCGGATCTGCAGCTGCTCGACGTTCTCGGTGAGGTCGCGCGAGGTCATGCCCTTGTGGACCTGCTCGAAGCCGGCGAGGGCGTTGAACTCCTCGATCCGCGCCTTCACGTCGTGCCGCGTGATCCGCTCGCGGGCCGCGATCGAGGCGAGGTCGACGTCGTCGACGACGCGCTCGTACGCGGCGATCACCACGTCGGGGTCCGCCCCGCCGAAGTCGACGCCGAGGTCGCGCTGCGCGGAGAGCACGGCGATCCACAGCCGCCGTTCCGCGACGACCTTGTTCTCCGGGGACCAGACGGCCCGCATCTCCGGGGACGCGTAGCGGTTGGCGAGCACGTTGGGCACGCTCATCGCGCGGTCTCCTCGTCGATCGTGGGGGCTGCGGCGGTGCGGGCGGCGGCCGCGGCGATGTCGTGGCGGTAGAACGACCCGGGCAGACCGATCCGTTCGATGCCGGCGTACGCGACCCCGCGGGCCTGCGTGAGGTCGGCGCCGGTCCCCACCACGGTGAGGACGCGGCCGCCGCTGCTGACGACCGTGCCGTCGGCCCCGGCTGCGGTTCCGGCCTGCACGACGAGCGCGCCGTCAGCGGCGGCCTCGTCGAGGCCGGTCAGCACACCGCCGGTCACCGGCGTCCCGGGGTAGCCCGCGGCGGCCAGCACGACGCCCACCGCCGCGTCGTCGGACCAGACCAGCTCCGGCTCGTCGGCCAGCCGCCCGGTCGCCGCCGCGTGCAGCAGCCCGCCGAGCGGCGTCTCGAGGCGCGCGAGCAGCGGCTGCGTCTCCGGGTCGCCGAACCGGGCGTTGAACTCGACCACCTGCAGCCCGCGCGACGTCAGCGCGAGACCGGCGTAGAGCAGCCCGCTGAACGGCACCCCGCGGCGGGCCATCTCGGCCACGGTCGGCTCGAGGACGCGCCGGGTGACCTCCTCGACGAGGTCGGCCGGCGCCCAGGGCAGCGGGGTGTACGCGCCCATGCCGCCGGTGTTCGGCCCGCTGTCGCCCTCGCCGACCCGCTTGAAGTCCTGCGCCGGCTGCATCGCGCGGACGGTGGTGCCGTCGGTGACCGCGAACAGGCTCACCTCGGGCCCGTCGAGGTAGGCCTCGACGACGACCCGCTCGCACCCGGCCGCGTGGGCCAGCGCCTCGGCGCGGTCCTCGGTGACGACGACCCCCTTGCCGGCGGCGAGGCCGTCGTCCTTGACCACGTACGGCGGCCCGAACGCGTCCAGCGCGGCGGCCACCTCGTCGGCGTCGCGGCACAGCCGGGAGGCGGCGGTCGGCACTCCGGCGAGCTCCATCACGTCCTTGGCGAAGGCCTTGCTGCCCTCGAGCTGCGCCGCCGCGGCCGACGGTCCGAAGCAGGCGATGCCGTGGGCCCGGACGGCGTCCGCGACGCCGAGGACCAGGGGCGCCTCCGGCCCGACGACCACCAGGCCGACGTCGAGCCGTGCGGCGAGCGCGGCGACCGCGGCGCCGTCCAGGGGGTCCACCGCGTGGTTGGTCGCGACCTCGGCGGTGCCGGGGTTGCCCGGCGCCACGTGCACCTCGACGACCTGCGGGTCGCGGGCGAGGGCCAGGGCGAGGGCGTGCTCGCGGCCCCCGGACCCGAGGACCAGGACCCGCAGCGGCGTACGGCCGTCGGGGTCGACGGACGCGTCGCGGGGTTCGGGCACGTCGCGGAAGCCTACTCAGGTGGGCGCCCGCGCACTATCGTGCTGCGATGCCCGAGACCGAGCCCGGTCGTGACTTCCCCCGCCTGCACGTACGCCCGCGGCGGGGGTGGCTGAACGACCCGAACGGCCTGGTGCGCGTCGACGGGACCTACCACGTCTTCTTCCAGCACAACCCGGACGAGCCCGTGCACGACCGGGTCGGCTGGGGCCACGCCAGCTCGACGGACCTGCTGCGCTGGACCGAGCACCCCGTCGCCCTGGCCCCGCGTCCCGGCGGCCCCGACGCCGCCGGCTGCTGGAGCGGCTGCGTCACCGACGACGACGGCACCCCGACGGCCGTCTACACCGCCGTCCCGGACCACCCCGACCACGCCCGCGCGGCGGGGGCGCTGCTCGCGCGGAGCGACCGCTCGCTGCTGGGCTGGACCGCCGACGACCGCTTCGTGGTCGGCACGCCGTCGCTCGTGGGGGTGGAGGAGGTCCGCGACCCCTTCGTCTTCCGTGTGGACGGTCACCGCTACGTGGTGCAGGGTGCGGGCGCGCGGCAGGGGCGGCCGCAGCTGCTGCTCTGGGCCGCCGACGACCTCGAGCACTGGGTGGACCTCGGTCCGCTGCTCACCACGGACGACCCGGTCGCGGCCGCGGTCGCGGAGGCGAACCTCTGGGAGTGCCCGAACCTCGTGCGCGTCCCGGCGGTGGACCCGACGGCAGAGGACGCCTGGGTCCTGCTGCTGTCGCTGTGGCGCTGGGTCGACGAGCGGCACGAGCTCGCGGGCGTGCGCTACCTCGTCGGCGACCTGCAGGCCGACGGCCCGGGGCTGCGGTTCGTGGCCTCCTCGGGCGGGGTGCTCGACGACGGTCCAGCGTTCTACGCCCCGCAGGTCCTGCCCGACGGCGACCGGGTGCTCGTGTGGGGCTGGGCCTGGGAGGTCGGGCGGAGCGAGGAGCAGGTCCGCGCGGCGGGCTGGGCCGGCGTCCTCACCTTCCCGCGCGAGCTGGCCGTGGCCGACGGGGTGCTGACGTCCCGGCCCGCGGCCGAGCTGGTGGGGCTGCGCGACCGCCCGCTGCGGGGCCTCGTCGACGGCCCCCTCGACGTCACGGCGTTCGAGCTGCGCTCGGTCTGCTCGGCCCGGCTGCGGCTGGTGGACGACGGCCGGGAGCTCTTCAGCCTCGACGTCGGCGGCTCGTCGAGCGTCCCCACGACGGTCCTGGTCGACGGCAGCCTCGTGGAGGTGTTCCGCGGGGGTGCGACGCGGACCGAACGGGCCTACCCGACGCCGACCAGCACCTGGCTCGTGGACGCCGACCCCGCGATGGTCCAGGGCTGGTCGCTGGCCCTGCCCTGACACCCCGGGCGCCGCCTCCCGGACCGGGAGGAACGGGCGCGTCGTCAACCGGCGTGCAGGGCGCGGAGCCGGGGCGGGGCGACGGAGGCACCCTGGCGCACCGGGCAGACGAAGGTGAGGCGCCGGACGGCGGAGTGGCCCTGGCGCAGCTGCTCGACCAGGAGGTCGAGGGCGTGCGTCGCGATGACCCGGTCCGGCCGTTCGACGAGGTCGATCGCGGGGACCAGCCGCCCGGCGAGGTCCTCGCCGTCGTCGAGGCTGACCAGCGACAGGTCCTCCGGCACGCGCAGGCCGAGGTCGGCGACGGCCAGCAGCGCGCCGAGGGCCAGCCGCTCGTGGGTGCAGACCAGCGCGCTCGGCACCTGCTCGGATTCCAGCAGCCGCCGCGCCGCGGCGTGGCCGTCCTCGATCTTGTGCCCCGCCCGCAGCACCACCGGCGGAGGCAGCCCGGCGCTCTCGACCGCCCGGACCACGCCCTGCACCCGCCGCTCCGAGGCCAGGCCCGCGGTGCCGGCCAGCACGCCCAGACGGTGGTGCCCGGCGGCGAGCAGGTGCTGCGCCGCGCTGGCCCCCGCTCCGACCTCGTCGGGCACCAGGGAGGAGGCGCCGAGCGAGGGGTCGAGGCAGTTGACCATGACGGTCGGCACGGCGGTCACGGTCTCCGGCAGGGGGAAGTCGACGAGCTCCGGAGCGACCACCACGAAGCCGTCCACGCGGCGGTCGAGCAGCGCGTCGACCTGCCAGGGACGCTGCAGCGCGTCCACCATCATCAGCAGGTAGCCGGCGCTGCTCGCGGCCTCGTAGATGGCGCCCAGCAGCGACAGCGGCATGTGCCGGTGGTCGGGCCAGGTCAGCACCCCGATCGTCTCGGTGCGCTTGCTGCGCAGGCTCAGCGCGACCGCGTTCGGGGTGTAGTGCAGCTGCAGCGCGGCCTCGCGCACCGCCTCCTGCTTGGCGCGGGAGATGTTGCCGTCGGCCCGCCCGTTGAGCACGAGCGAGACCGCGCTGCGCGAGACGCCCGCCAGGTCGGCCACGTCCTGTGCGGTCGCGCGACGCGTCATGCGGTCAGACTAGGGAATAATTTCCTTCGACGCCCGCACGAATCTGGCGAGAGCATGGGGGGAGGGGTCTGGGGTCAGAGGAGGCTGCGGATCACGATCGACTGCTCACGGTCCGGACCGACGCCGATGCCCGAGATGGGGGCCCCGCACAGCTCCTCGAGCCGGTTCACGTAGGCCTGCGTGTTCTTGGGCAGGTCGTCGAACGAGCGGCACCCGCTGATGTCCTCGCTCCAGCCGTCGAGCTCCTCGTAGACCGGCACGGCCCGCGCGAACTCGGACTGGGTGAGCGGCATCGAGTCGAGCACCTTGCCGTCCACCTCGTAGCCGACGCAGACCGGGATGCGCTCCCAGCCGGTGAGGATGTCGAGCTTGGTCAGGAAGATGTCGGTGAAGGCGTTCGCCCGCGCGGCGGTCCGCACGACGATCGCGTCGAACCAGCCGCAGCGGCGCGGCCGACCGGTCGTGGTGCCGAACTCGGCCCCGGCCTGGCGCAGCGTCTCGCCGTCGGCGTCCAGCAGCTCGGTCGGCATCGGACCCTCGCCGACCCGCGTCGTGTAGGCCTTCGCGATGCCGATGACGCGGTCGATCCGGGTCGGCCCGACCCCGGAACCGACGCAGGCACCGGCCGCGACCGGGTTCGACGAGGTGACGTAGGGGTACGTGCCGTGGTCGACGTCGAGGTGGTGGGCCTGGGCCCCCTCGAACAGCACGACCTTCTCCGCGTCGAGCGCGTCGTTGAGGAGCTTGGAGACGTCGACGACGTGCGGGGAGACGCGCTCGGCGTACGAGAGCAGGTGCTCGGTGATCTCGGCCGGGTCGATGGCCCGCCGGTTGTAGACCTTGGCCAGCAGGTGGTTCTTCTGCTCCAGCGAGGCCTCGACCTTGTGGGCGAGGAGCTCGGGGTCGAAGAGGTCCTGCACGCGCAGGCCGATGCGGTTGACCTTGTCGGCGTACGCCGGGCCCACGCCGCGACCGGTGGTGCCGATGCGCCGCTTGCCCAGAAACCGTTCGGTCACCTTGTCGATGACCTGGTGGTAGGGAGCGATCAGGTGCGCGTTGGCCGAGATCAGGAACGACGACGCGTGCACGCCGCGCGCCTCGAGCCCGTCGACCTCGGAGAACAGCACGTCGAGGTCGACGACCACGCCGTTCCCGATGACCGGGACGCAGCCCGGGTTGAGGATCCCCGACGGGAGCAGGTGGAGCGCGTAGCGCTCGCCCCCGACGACGATGGTGTGGCCCGCGTTGTTGCCCCCGGAGTAGCGGACGCAGAAGTCGACACGGTCACCCAGCTCGTCGGTGGCCTTGCCCTTGCCCTCGTCGCCCCACTGGGACCCCACCACAACGATGCCCGGCATGTGATCGCCGCCCTTTCGAGACGCGCGCCTGCGCGCCGAAGAGTGAAGTCCCTCGGGCGACTGCCCGGGGGACTCTTGCGCTCGGACTTTACCGGACCCGGGCCCCCGACCGCGAGCGCGCGCCCGCGGCGGGAGCCAGGCCCAGGTGGCCCGGGTCCTAGCTGCGGGCCAGGACCTCGTACGCGGTGGCGGAGGAGTCGCGCAGGAACTGCGCGCAGCGCTCCTCCTCGACGGCCTCGCCGAAGCGGCCGGCGGCCACGGACAGCGCCCACAGCGCCCGCAGGAAGCCGCGGTTCGGCTCGTGCTCCCACGGCACCGGCCCGGCGCCGCGCCAGCCCGACTTCCGGAGCGCGTCGAGGCCGCGGTGGTAGCCGGTGCGGGCGTACGCGTACGCCTGGACGTCGGCGCTGTCGCTGCCCTGGGCCAGGGCGGCCTCGGCGAGCAGCGCCCACGCGAGCGAGGAGTCGGGGTGCGCGCGCACGGCGGACACCAGCCGCGCCGCCTCGGGCGAGCCGGCCAGCTCGGTGGCCGCGGGGTCCGGCGGCAGCAGGGTGTCGGGGGTGCCCGGGCCGTGCGCCATCAGGTTCTCTCGGGTGCGGTCGCTCATGCCGCCGAGGTTAGTGCCGCGCCGGCACGCCCCCGCGCGGCTAGACCCAGCGCTTGACGCGGAAGACCACGAAGAGGACCGCGGCGACGACGACCATGATCGCGAGGGCGACCCAGAAGCCGGCGCGGCTGCCCTCGAGGGGGAAGGCGACGTTCATGCCGACGAAGCCGCTGATCAAGGTGGGCACGGCGATGATCGCCGCCCAGCCGGACAGCCGCTTCATCGTGTCGTTGCCCTGCGCGTCGGACAGCGAGAGGCTCGTCTGGACCACGGACTGCAGGGACTCGCGCAGCGCGTCCACCCCGTTGGCCACGCGGGTGTGGTGCTCCTTGATCATGGTCCAGCGGCGCCGCACCTGCGTGCCGCCGCCCGCCTTCTTGCCGGCCGGCACGGGCGGGTTGGCCGCGGCGTCGGTGAGCACCGTGCGCATCGGGTCGGTCACCCGCCGCAGCTGGTTGAGCACGGTGCGCAGCCGGAACGCGCGCAGCTGCTCGGGCCGGCCGAGCGGCTCGAGGGCGAAGAGCTGGGCGGCCAGCTCGTCGCTGGACTCCTCCATCCACTGCACGACGTTCTCGTAGGTGTTGACCACCGCGATCATCAGCTCGCGCAGCGCGGCGTCGGTCCCGCCCGTGGTCAGCACGTCGGCGTGGGCCGTGAAGAGGTCGTTGGGGCGGAAGTCGGGCGTCGGGTCGACCAGGCAGATGAGGATGCGCTCGGTCACCACCACCGACATCGGGTGGGTCCGGAGCTCGACCCGCTCGCGGTCCAGCGCGACCGTGTTCGTCGTGATGATGCGGGCGGGGCCGACCTCCTCGAACTTGGCCCGGCCGTCCTGGGCCAGCAGGTCCTTGACCACGAGGGAGTCGAGGCCCATCGACTCGGCGGCACCGCGCAGCTCACGCTCGCCGTAGCCCTGGCCCTTGGGGAGCACCCACCACGCGAACGCGTCGGAGTGCATCTCAAGCACGTCGCCGAGGTCCTCGCCCTGCAGGTCCTCCGCGATCACGCCCCTCGGCGTCCACACCCGGGACAGCGGTGCTGGCCCGGAGCGGACGACGGTGGTCACGTGCTCCAGCCTAGAGACCCTCGAACCACCCGGCGTACGGCGCTCCGTCTCGGAGGGCACCCGGTCGACGCGCCGGCGCCTGGACGACCGGACGAGGACGCACCGGGGACCTGCGGCAGACGCCTGACCCGCTGCGTCCTCGGGAGGGAGGAAGGCAGCGGGTCAGAGCGTCGACCGCGTCCGAGCGGAGCGAGGCCAGGAACTACGCCTTCGCGCTGAGCGAGGTGCCGGAGCTGCGGAGGTGCTCGCAGGCCTCGACGATGCGCTTGGCCATGCCGGCCTCGGCGAGCTTGCCCCAGGCGCGGGGGTCGTACGCCTTCTTGTTGCCGACCTCGTCGTCGACCTTCAGGACGCCGTCGTAGTTGGCGAACATGTGCCCGGCGGCCGGACGCGTGAAGGCGTACTGGGTGTCGGTGTCGATGTTCATCTTGACGACGCCGTAGTCGACGGCGGCCTGGATCTCCTCGAGCGTGGAGCCCGAGCCGCCGTGGAACACGAGGTCGAAGGGGTTCGGCTTGCCGACCTTGTCGCCGACCTGCTGCTGGATGTCCTTGAGGACCTCCGGGCGCAGCTTGACGGAGCCGGGCTTGTAGACGCCGTGCACGTTGCCGAAGGTCAGGGCGGTCAGGTAGCGGCCCTGCTCGCCGGTCCCGAGCACCTCGACGGTGCGCAGGCCGTCGCCGACGGTCGTGTAGAGCTTCTCGTTGATCTCGTGGCTGACGCCGTCCTCCTCGCCGCCGACGACACCCACCTCGATCTCGAGGATGATGTTGGCCGCCGCGCACTTCGCCAGCAGCTCCTCGGCGATCTGGAGGTTCTCCTCGAGCTCGACGGCCGAGCCGTCCCACATGTGCGACTGGAACAGCGGCAGGCCGCCGTTCTTGACGCGCTCGGCGGAGATGTCGAGCAGCGGGCGGACGAAGCTGTCCAGGTTGTTCTTGGGGCAGTGGTCGGTGTGCAGCGCGACCGTGACCGGGTAGTTCTTCGCGACCTCGTGGGCGTACGTCGCGAGCGCGACCGAGCCGGTGACCTTGTCCTTGACCGTCGGGCCGGACGCGTACTCGGCGCCGCCGGTGGAGATCTGGATGATGCCGTCGGACCCGGCCTCGGTGAAGCCCTGCAGGGCGGCGTTCAGCGTCTGGCTGGAGCTGACGTTGATCGCGGGGTAGGCGAAGGAACCCGCCTTGGCCGCGTCGAACATCTGCGCGTAGACCTCGGGAGTGGCGATGGGCATGGGTGCCCCTTTCGGTAGTCGATTCCGGGTGCGGCTGCCACCGCTGCCGGCGGTGACCATCGGCCCCAGTCTCGCAGGAGCCGAGACCTCGCTGCGACGGACGCCCTGGACCCCCACGCCCCAGTGCGCACCCGGGGCGCCCCAAACGCCCCCTGAGCCTGTCGAAGGGCCCCGGAGGGGTCGGCACTCCTCGATCGCTCGAAGAAGCCGACCTCTTCGAGGCCCTTCGACAGGCTCAGGGAGCGTTCGAGGGGGCCGGGCGCGACGCTCCTGAGCGTCGGGTAGGGAGCGCCCCCTCTGCTGCCTGGACGACGAGAGCGTCACGACAACGTTCTTCCGTCGTGACGAGGGAGGAGGAAGGCAGCAGATCCTGGGGCGGCGACCGGGCGCGAAGGAGACTTAGTTGTCGAGGCGGCTGAGGTCCACGCCGACGCGGCCGGCGGAGTAGGCGCGAGCGGTGCCGTCGAGGGTGGCCGGGTGCACGACGACCTGGTCGAGCGGCACGAGGCCGGTGGCGCCGGCCTGGTTGCGCAGCCGCAGCCGGTCGGCGCGGCCGAGACCGCCAGGGACGACCTCGAGCGCGACGAGGTCGGTCCAGCGCGAGAAGGCCGTGCCGACGACGACGCCGGGGCGTCCCATCCGGACGGCGATGCCCGGCGGCACCGTACGCAGCTCCTTGCGGGCGCGGAGGAAGCCCAGCAGCACGACGACCGTCCAGAGGACCACGAGCCCGAGCACGACGCCGGTCAGGATCCAGTAGGCCCCGCCCTGCTGCGCGATCTCGTCGTGGCGCCAGGCGTAGAAGCCGCCGAGGATGGCCAGGCTGATCCCGAGGCTGATGAGCCGGGACACGAGGTGCCGGCGACGCTTGCGGACGGTGCCCGCGAGGACCGTCGGGTCGTACGGGAGCAGGAGCTCGGTGATCGGACCACCGGCGACGGGCGCGCCGGGACCCGGCCCGCCCGGGACCACGCTCGCTGACGTCACCCCTCCATGGTGCCCGACGCCGGGAGCGGCCGGGCGCGGAGCGGCCCGTCCGGGGTCAGCTCTCGCGCGGTCCGCGCGGGGTGATCGCCATGTGGATCCGGTAGCGGTCGGCGCGGTAGGCCGACGTCGCCAGCTCGACGACCCGGTCGCCCGCGTAGGTCACCCGCTCCTGCACCAGCATCGGGGCGCGCTTGGCGATGCCCAGCGTCCGCGCCTGGTGGGCGTCGGCGGCCTCGGCGCGCACGGTCTGCTCGCCGCTGGTGACGACGACCCCGTACTCCGCGGCGAAGACGTCGTAGAGCGAGCCGAGCTCGCGGTCGAGCAGGCCGGGGAAGAGGGCGGACGGGTAGTGCCCGACCTCGTACGCCATCGGGGTCCCGTCGGCGGTGCGCAGCCGCTCCACCCGGACGACCTTGCGCCCGGGCCGGATCCGCAGGGCGTACGCGACCTCGTCGTCGGCCACCTCCTCGCGCGCCGACAGCACGACCGTCGCCGGCAGCAGCCCGCGGTCGCGCATCTCGCGGGAGAAGGAGGTCAGGTGCAGCCGGGAGTCCACCTGCGGGCCCGTCACGTACGTGCCCTTGCCGTGCACCCGCTCGAGCACCCCGCCCTCGACGAGGTCGGCGATCGCCTGGCGCACGGTGACGCGGCTGACGCCGAGCCGGGTGACCAGCGCGCGCTCGGACGGGATGGCGTCCCCGGGCGAGAGCTCGGTGCTGATCTCGTGCTCGAGGATGGTGCGCACCTGCGCACGCTTGGTCGGGGTGACCGAGGCCGGTCGGCCGTAGTGCTCGGACAACGCCACGGACCTGCGCTCCTGGGCCATCGGGGACCTCCTCGTCCAACGGACCAGACCACTCGAGTGGTCCGGACCAGTACGGACCAGTATGCGTCGCCGTTCGGACGGTCGCACAGGATCCTCAGCCGGGCTCCGTGACCTCCGCCCAGCGGCGGGACCAGTGGTACATGGCGATCGCGGCGGCCGCGCCGGCGTTCAGGGAGCGCGTCGAGCCGTGCTGCGTGATCGCGACCAGGCCCTCGCACGCGGCGACCATCTCCGGGGTGAGCCCCGGCCCCTCGGACCCGAACACCAGGCAGCAGGCGCGCGGCAGCTCGGTCGGCTCGAGCGGTCGCGAGCCCGGCAGGTTGTCGACGCCGACGAGGGTGAGGCCCGCGTCCCGGGTGGCGGCGACGAGGCCGTCGACGTCGGCGTGGTGCTCGACGTGGAGGTAGCGGTCGGTCACCATCGCCCCGCGCCGGTTCCAGCGGCGCCGGCCGACGATGTGGACGGCGCCGACGTTGAAGGCGTTCGCGGTCCGCACGATGGACCCGATGTTGAAGTCGTGCTCCCAGTTCTGGATCGCCACGTGCAGCGGCGCGCGCCGGGTGTCGAGGTCGGCGACGATCGCGTCGAGGCGCCAGTAGCGGTACCGGTCGAGCACGTTGCGCCGGTCCCCCGCGGCGAGCAGCTCGGGGTCGAACCACGGCTCGCTCGGCCACGGGCCCTCGTACGGGCCGACGCCGGGACCGACGGTCGGGTCAGCGGCGAGGCCGTCGTCGGGGTCGGCGGCGGGGCCGGGACCGGGGTCGACCAGGGGCTCCGGCTCGTCGTCGTACAGGTGCGGCACAGCCGGCGACGGTAGCGTGGTCGTCCGTGAGTGCTGACCTCGTGGGCCTGCTCCCGCTGCTGCTGCCGTCCTGGATGGACCCGGAACAGCTGGTGCGGTCCTTCGGGCCGTGGGCGCTGTGGGGCGTCGCCTTCGTCATCTTCGCCGAGTGCGGGCTGTTCGCCATCCTGCCCGGCGACTCGCTGCTCTTCACCGTGGGGCTGCTCACGGCGAGCGGCGTGGTCCCCCACTCCATGGTCTTCGTCTGTGTCGTGCTGACGCTCGCGGCCATCGCCGGGAACGTGGTCGGCTACTGGATCGGGCGGCTCATCGGCCCGCCGCTCTTCAAGCCGCGCTCGGGCCTGGTCGGGCGGATCCTGAACCCCAAGTACGTCGAGCGGACCCGGGTCTTCCTCGACCGGTACGGCTCGCGCGCGCTCGTCCTCGCCCGCTTCGTCCCGATCGTGCGGACGTTCGTGACGCTCGTCGCCGGCGTCAGCCGCATGGACTTCCGCAAGTTCATCGGCTACACCGCGACCGGCGGCGTGCTCTGGGCCTGCGGCGTGACGATCCTCGGCTACTTCCTCGGCAACGTCAGCCTGATCAAGAACAACATCGACGCCGTCCTCGTGCTGATCGTGCTCGTCTCGCTCATCCCGATGGGCATCGAGTTCCTGCTCCACCGCCGCCGGCTCGCCCACGAGGTCGACGAGATCGTCACCCCCGACGCCCCGGCGCGGACGACCACCGACTGAGCCCGGGCCCGACGCCGGCCCGCTGACCACGGGAACCCAACCCTCACCCCGGCAGATCTGCCGTGGTCGCGGTCAGGTTCCCGTGGTCACCCGTACGGGTCGGTGGTCGGTCAGTCAGTGATGCGCCGCAGCTCGGCGACGTCCTCGCTGCTGGGCACCCAGGTGCCGGCCTCGACGTTGCTGCGCACCTGGTCGATCGAGGTGGCCCCGGCGATCACGGAACCCACGGTCGGCATCGCGGCCAGGCCGCCGACGGCGACCTGGAGCATCGAGACGCCGCGGTCGGCGGCGAACTTCTCGAGCGCCTCGATCGTGTCGAAGTCGGCCTCGGCCACCCGGTCCGGCTGCGCGGCGAGGCGGCTGCCGGCGGGCGCCTCGACGCCGCGCTTGTACTTGCCGGTCAGCAGGCCCGAGGCGAGCGGGAAGTAGGGCAGCAGGCCCTTGCCCGTGTGCTCGAGGGCCGGCACGAGCTCGGCCTCGATCCCGCGGGAGAGCCAGGAGTACTCGGACTGGTCGGACACGAAGGTCTCGAGCCCGCTCGTCTGCGCGGTCCAGTCGGCGTCGAGCACCTGCCAGCCGGCGAAGTTCGACGAGCCGAGGTAGCGCACCTTGCCCTCCTGCACCAGGTCGGTGAGCACGGCGAGCGTCTCCTCGATCGGCGTGTGCGGGTCGGGGCGGTGCATCTGGTAGAGGTCGATCCAGTCGGTCTGCAGCCGGCGCAGGCTCGACTCGACGGCGAGCCGGATGTAGCGCCGCGAACCGCGCACGCCCCAGTCGGGCCCGTTCTTGCCCTGCATGTCCATGCCGAACTTGGTCGCCAGGACGACCTGGTCGCGCTTGCCCTTGAGCGCAGCCCCGAGCAGCGACTCCGAACCGCCGGCCCCGCCGTAGATGTCGGCGGTGTCGAAGAGCGTCACGCCGGCGTCGATGGCCGCGTCGACCACCCCGGGGACGTCCTCGTCGGCCATCCGCGCGCCGAAGTTGTTGCACCCGATCCCCACCACGGAGACCGTGAGGCCGGAGGTGCCGAGCTGTCGGTAGGTCATCTGCTGATCAGTCACGCCCCGACGCTAGCGCGGGCACCGGGACCGCCCGCCGGACGGATGTCGGGCGGCGCGAGGGGGGTCGCACCGCCCGACGGTCCCGGGGTGTCAGGCGGCGTCGTGCAGCGGGATCCCGTCCAGCGTCGAGGCACCGGGCTCCACGTCGGCCGTGGCCACCTTCGGTCCGGACGTCGGCACCGAGGCGGCGGCCGGCGCACCCTGGGTCTCCTCGCTGACGGCGGGGAAGCCGATCGACTCCTGGTCGGCGCGCAGGTTCCGCAGCCACCAGCCCCAGTCCTCGGGCACCAGCCCGAACGGGTTGTCGTAGCCGAGCTCGCGGGCGGCCCAGACCGGCCAGTGCGGGTTCGACAGCGCGGGCCGGCCGAGCAGGACGAGGTCGATCAGCCCGTCCTTGATCACGTCGTCGGCGTTCTGCGGCTTGCCGAGGTTCCAGCTCGCCGCGACGGGGATGCCGACCTCGCGGCGTACGCGGCTCGCGCGCTCCACGAACGCCCGCGGCTGGTTGAAGATCATCTCGTGCATGTCGTCGGTGTTGCCGCCGAAGGACAGGTCGGCGAGGTCGAGCCCGTGCTCCTTCATCCAGCCGATCGCCACCACCGAGTCGTCGAACTGCGTGCCCGCCGGGTTGAGGTCGTCCGAGCCCAGCCGCATGGTCAGCGGGATGCGCTCCGGAAGCACCGCGCGCACGGCGTCGAGGGCCTCGAGGTGGAAGCGCGCGCGGTTCTCCAGCGAGCCCCCGTACTCGTCGGTCCGGTGGTTGGAGATCGGCGAGAAGAACGACGAGCCCAGGTAGCCGTGCGCGTAGTGCATCTCGATCCACTGGAAGCCGACCTCGACCGCCCAGGCGGCGGACCGCGCGTACGAGCGGTAGAGGTCGTGGATCTCCTCGACCGTCAGCTCCTCGGGCGCGTAGGGCATGTCGCCGCCGTACGCGATCGCCGAGGGGGCCTTGGTCTGCCAGCCCTTGGGGTGGTCGGGCGGCAGCATGTAGCCGCCCTCCCACGGGGTCACGAGGCTGCCCTTGCGGCCGGTGTGGCCGAGCTGGATCGCGGGCACGCCGCCCATCGAGGAGATGATCGAGCAGACGCGCTCGAGCCCCTCGAGCTGGGACTCGTCGTAGATCCCGGCACAGCTCACGGTCGTGCGGCCGTCGGGGGTGATCGCGATCTGCTCGGGGAACACGAGCCCGAAGCCGCCGGCGGCGCGAGCACCGAGGTAGGAGACGTGGTAGTCGTCCATCTTGCCGTCGACCGAGCGGTACATCGTCATGGGCGACATGCCGATGCGGTTGCGCAGCGTGACGCCCTTGATCGTCAGGGGCGAGAAGAGGTGGGGCATGGGGAGGGACCTCCGGGTGGGCTCGACCGCCGGGGAGCGGTTGACCCCACTTCAGCAAGCGGCGACCACGCCCGCGTGACCGTCGGGTAAGCCGTCCGTAACGGTCCGCTCACGCCCGTCGTGCGGTGCCGTGAGCGACCGCGGCGGTCCCCCGGACGGGCCCTAGGAGGTCTGCGGCGGCTGGTAGCCGCCGGGGCCGGGCTGGCCGCCCTGCTGCCCCGGAGCGCCCTGCTCGGGAGCGCGGTAGCCGCCGGGCTGCCCCTGCTGGGCCGGCGGGGCGTACGCGGGCGGGGTGTAGCCGGAGGAGGACTGCGGGTCGGGCAGCGCGTCGTCGGCGCGCGGCGGCTGCGGGAGCGACTGCTGCTGCGGGGCGGGCGCGAACTGGTTCTGCGCCGGCGGCTGCGAGAAGCCGCCGGGCTGGTCGCCCTCGCCGCGGTAGGCGATCTCGCCGAAGCTGACGCTCGGGGCCTGGCGCACGGCCGGGTCGTTGACCTCGAAGTAGGTCGCCTTCTCGAAGTGCGCGAGCCCCGCGATGATGTTGCTCGGCACCGACTCGACGCGCGTGTTGTACGAGGCCACGTTCGCGTTGTAGTAGCGGCGGCCGTTCGCGATCCGGTCCTCGGTCTCGACCAGCTGCTGCTGCAGGGCGAGGAAGTTCTGGTTGCTCTTGAGGTCCGGGTAGGCCTCGACGCTGACGATCAGGTTGCGGACGGCGCCGGAGAGCTGCTCCTCCACCTCGGAGCGCTGGGCGCTCGGCAGGCCGCCGCTGTCCGACTGCGAGATCTGCGCGGCCTGGTTGCGCAGCCGGGTGACGTCCTCGAGCGTGTTCCGCTCGTGGGCCGCGTACGCCCGCACGGTCTCGACGAGGTTCGGCAGCAGCTCGTAGCGGCGGTTCAGCTCGACGTCGACCTGGCGCCACGACTCCTGGATGCGGTTGCGGCCCTTGACGAAGCCGTTGTACATCGAGAAGCCGACCAGGGCCAGGATCACCACCAGGACGAGCAGGATGATCACGATGATGATCGCGGACACGGTTCCTCCTGGGGTTCGGTCGGTTCAGGCTAGTGGCAGCGGGGTCCAGCGGGACAGGACCCGCCCGGGCCGCCGCCGGCGTCAGAGACCGAGGTCGGCCGACGACACCGCCCAGCGGTAGTCGAGGCCCTCGGCCAGCACCCGCTCGCGCGCGCCGGTGTCGCGGTCCACGACCACGGCCACGCCGACGACGTCCGCACCCTCGGCCCGCAGCGCCTCGACGGCCGTCAGCGCGGACGCCCCGGTCGTCGAGGTGTCCTCGACGACCAGCACGCGCCGGCCCTCGACCGGGCTGCCCTCGATGCGCCGCTGCAGGCCGTGCGCCTTCTCGGCCTTGCGGACCACGAAGGCGTCGAGCACCTGCGCCTCCGCCGCGGCGGCGTGCAGCATCGAGGTCGCGACCGGGTCGGCGCCGAGCGTCAGCCCGCCCACGGCATCGAAGGTCCAGTCGCCCACCAGCGCCCGCATGACGCGGCCGATCACCGGCGCCGTACGGCCGTCCAGCGTGACGCGGCGCATGTCGACGTAGTAGTCGGCCTCGCGGCCCGACGACAGCGTCACGCGTCCGTGGACCACCGCCAGCTCCGCGATGCGGCGGATGAGGAAGACGAGGTCGTCGGGGTCCGGGCGGGGTGCGTTCACGCTGCCCGACCCTAGCGGCGGCCCCGTCCGGCGAGGTCAGGCCCAGGGGTCGGGGACGAGGGTGTAGCGCGTGTCCAGGTACTCGTTCAGCCCCTCGAGCCCGCCCTCGCGGCCGAGGCCCGACTGCTTCACGCCGCCGAACGGGGCGGCGGCGTTGGAGACGACGCCGGTGTTGAGGCCGACCATGCCGGTCTCGAGCGCGTCGACCAGCCGCATCCCGCGCGCCAGGTCGCGGGTGTAGGCGTACGCGACGAGCCCGTACTCGGTGTCGTTCGCGAGCCGGATCCCGTCCTCCTCGCCCTCGAAGGTGGCGACGGCCAGGACCGGGCCGAAGATCTCCTCGCGCAGGATCCGGCTCTCCGGGCGCACCTCGGTGACGACGGTGGGGGCGTAGAAGGTGCCGGGGCCGTCGATCGACCGGCCGCCCACGACCACCTCGGCCCCGCGCCCGACGGCGTCGCCGACCAGGGCCTCCGCCTTGTCGCGGGCCGCCTGGTTGATCAGCGGGCCGATCTTGACGCCCTCCTCGGTGCCGCGCCCGACGCGCAGGGCCTCGACCCGCGCGGAGACCTTGCTGACGAACTCGTCGGCGACCTCCCGGGCCACGATGAAGCGGTTGGCGGCCGTGCACGCCTCGCCCACGTTCCGGAACTTGGCGAGCATCGCGCCCTCCACCGCCGCGTCCACGTCGGCGTCGGCGAACACCAGGAACGGCGCGTTCCCGCCGAGCTCCATCGAGGTGCGCAGCACGCCCTGAGCCGACTGGCCGAGCAGCCGCTGGCCGACGGCGGTCGAGCCGGTGAAGCTGAGCTTGCGCAGCCGCGGGTCCGCGATGATCGTCCCCGACACGGCACCCGGGTCGGTCGTGGTGACGACGTTGACGACGCCCGGCGGCAGGCCGGCCTCGGCCAGAACGCTCATCAGCAGGAGGGTCGTCAGCGGCGTGAGCTCGGCCGGCTTGACGACCGCCGTGCACCCGGCGGCCAGCGCCGGGCCGATCTTGCGCGTCGCCATCGCGAGCGGGAAGTTCCACGGCGTGATCAGGTGGCAGGGCCCGACGGGGTGCCGCGACACGATCATCCGGCCGGTGCCCTCCGGGTTGACCCCGAAGCGGCCGGCGATGCGCACGGCCTCCTCGGAGAACCAGCGCAGGAACTCGTTGCCGTACGTGACCTCGCCCGCCGCCTCGGCGAGCGGCTTGCCCATCTCGAGCGTCATCAGCAGCGCGAACTCGTCCGCACGGGCGCGTACGGCGTCGAAGGTCCGGCGCAGGACGTCGGACCGTTCACGGGGCGCCGTACGCGCCCAGGAGGCGGCCGCGTCCACCGCGGCGTCGAGCGCCGCCGCCGCGTCGTCGGCACCGCCGTCCGCGACCCGGGCCAGGACCTCGCCGGTCGCCGGGTCCTCGACCGCGAACGTCCGGCCGGACGCCGGCTCGCGCCACTCGCCCCCCACGAACAGGCCCGTCGGGACGCTCTCGAGGAGCCTCGCCTCCGCTGCGACCGTCATCGTCCGCTCCCTCCGTGCTCGTCCGTCCGCCCGACGATAGGTCTCTTCCGCTGCGGGGTCGCGCGGGGAGGGCAGAACCTGGCAGACTGCGCAGCGCGTGAATCTCGTTCGAACCGTGCCCGTCGGGCCCGGGGTCTTGGTTGACTGATCGGATCGACAACGTGCGGCACGGTGACCCGGTGCGGCAGCGTTCCGCGACGGGCGGAGCCGCTGCGCAGGTCGACCTGCGCCCGTGGGTCCTGAGGATCGCGTTCCTCTTCGCCGCCGCCTTCGCCGCGCTGGTCCTGCTGGGGGCCCCGGCCCACGCCGAGGACTCCGACGGATCGGGTGACGCGTCGTCGTCCCAGGCCTCCTCCGACAGCTCGTCGGACTCGGGCTCCTCCGACTCGTCGGACTCCTCCGGCTCGAGCTCGTCGGAGCCGTCGAGCACGCAGAGCGCGCACACGACGAAGAAGCACTCCTCCACCGCCTCGCCCCGGCCGCCGCGCGTGAGCACTACCCCGACCCGCAGCCGACCGTCCAGCACCACGACGTCGAAGCCGGCGAAGCACACGACGAAGTCCGGCACGAAGCGGTCCGGGTCGAAGGCCGCCAGCGAGGAGTCGGAGCCGAAGGCGTCCGACGACCAGCCCGCCGCCTCGGACGACAGCGCCAAGGACGACAGCACCTCGGACGACAGCAGCTCCGACGGCAGCGGCTCGGGCGACAGCGGCTCGGGCAGCGCCGACGAGCCGGCGTCGTCGGGCTCCGACGACGGGGGCTCGTCCTCCGACGACAAGGGCTCTGACGGCTCGGACAGCCCGGCGCCGTCCTCCGACGAGCCCAGCACCGCTCCGGTCGACCCGGGCACGGACGAGCCCCCGGCCACGACCGACCCCGGCACGGGCACCGGCACCGACGAGCCGCCCGCCACCACCGACCCCGGCACCGGCACCGGCACCGACGAGCCGCCGGCCACGACCGACCCGGGCACGGGCACCGGCGGCAGCACGAGCAACGGCTCGGACACCGGCAACGGCTCGAGCAACGGCGACGGCAGCGGCTCCGGGACCGGCAACGGGTCGAGCGACGGCAACGGGTCGAGCGACGGCAACGGTTCGAGCGACGGCTCCGGCGGCGGTGCCGGTACGGGTGCCACGACGCCGGACCCGAACCCGAGCCAGGACCCGACCTCGGACCCCGTCCCGACGCCAGACCCGACCCCCACGCCGGACCCCACCCCGACGCCCGACCCGGTCCCTGACCCGGGCACGGGGACCGTCGACCCCGTTCCCGACCCGGGCACCGGCACGATCGACCCGGGCACGGTCCCGCCGGTCGTGGTGCCCCCGGTCGTCGTGCCGGACCAGCCCGTCGTCGACCTGCCCCCCGTGGGTCCGATCACGACGTCGCCGGACGGTGCGCCCAAGCCGGCGCAGACCGCCATGCCGACGACCATCGGGATGATCGGCGCCGGTGCGGACCAGCAGACGTTCGACACGAGCAACCTCGCCGACGACGCCCTCGCGGCGGTCGGTGACCCCTCGGGCCGCCCGACGAGCAGGCACACCAGCCCCGCCCACCCCGCGGTCGCGGACGTCGGCGCGGTGACGTCGGAGCACCTGACCGACTCGGCGTCCGCGCCGGTCGGCTTCTCGGCCCCCGGGTCGACCCACAACACGAGCGTGGCGGTCGGCGCGTCCGGCTCCGTCACGTGCGGCGGCGCGAGCGCCTCCGTCCTCGGGCTCCTCGAGTCCATCTTCGGCCTCGGGGCCGGCAACGGCGGGGATCTCGACCCGCTGGCGAACGTCCGGGACCACGCGTGGCGTCTGCCGCGCATGCCCGGCTTCGCGCCCGACTGACCTCTCCTCACCCTCCGGTGCTGCTCGGCCTCGTGGCCGGGTGGCGACGCGACCCTGTCGCGTCACCCGGGCCTCCCGCCGCTGCGGTCGACGGCCCGGTCCCACCGAACTCGGGAGAGACCACCCATGAACGCACGACCCCTCAGGCTCGTCGTCGCCGCCGCTCTCGCGGCCGCCTTCGTCGTCCTCGCCGCCTCTGCGGCTGACGTCATCCACCTGCTGCACGCCGCGCTCCTGCTCGCCCTCGGCGCCGGAGTGCTGCTCACCCGTCCCCGGACCGGCTGAGCCACCCGATCTCCGGGGACCAGCCGTGCGCGGGGCGGCTGGTTCCCGGTGACCCGTCCGGACCGACCAGCTGAGCGCGGGGCCGCTGGTCGCGACGGACCCCCGGTGAGGGAGCCGGCCGTCTGCGGGGCGGCCGGCTCCCCCCCACCCTCGTCCGACCGACCAGCTGAGCGCGGGGCCGCTGGTCGTGACGGACCCCCGTCGGGGACCAGGCGCACGCGATGCGCCTGGTCCCCCACCGAACCCGTCCGACCGACCAGCTGAGCGCGGGGCCGCTGGTCGTGACGGACTCCCCTCGGGGACCAGGCGTGGGGGCGCCTGGTCCCCCAAGACCTCGTCCGACCGACCAGCTGAGCGCGGGGCCGCTGGTCGGAGGACGGGCGGCGCGGAGGACCGGCCGGCCACGTCCGGCCGGTCCTCCTGGCGACCCGGCTAGGGTCGGGCCATGGCCTCGCCGTGGAGAGCTCAGCGACTCACCTCGTCCACCACCACGATCTTCGCCGAGATGTCGGCGCTGGCCGTGGCGACCGGCTCCGTCAACCTGGGCCAGGGCTTCCCGGACAGCGACGGCCCGGCGTTCATGCTCGAGGCGGCCCGGCAGGCGATCGCCGACGGCGTCAACCAGTACCCGCCGGGTCGCGGCATCGCGCCCCTGCGGCAGGCGATCGCCGCGCACGTCCTCCGGCACCGGGGGCTCGCGTACGACCCGGACACCGAGGTCCTCGTCACCACCGGCGCGACCGAGGCGCTGGCCGCCACGATCCAGGCGTACGTCGACCCGGGTGACGAGGTCATCGCCCTCGAACCCTTCTACGACTCCTACGCCGCCTCCATCGACCTGGCTGGCGGGGTGCGCGTCGGGGTGGGGCTCTTCGGTCCCGACTTCCGGCTGGACCACGCCGAGCTCGCCGCCGCCTTCGGCCCGAAGACCAAGCTCGTGCTGATCAACTCGCCGCACAACCCCACCGGCGTCGTGCTCGGCGAGGACGACCTGGCGGCGATCGCGCGGCTCGCGGTCGAGCACGACGTGCTCGTGGTGACCGACGAGGTCTACGAGCACCTGGTGTTCGACGGCGCCGTCCACCGCTCCCTGGCCTCGTTCCCGGGCATGCGCGAGCGCACGATCCGGATCTCCTCCGCCGGCAAGACCTTCTCGGCGACGGGGTGGAAGATCGGCTGGGCCACCGGGCCCGCGGCGCTGATCGACGAGGTGACGGCGGTCAAGCAGTTCCTCACCTACGTCTCCGGAGCCCCCTTCCAGCCGGCGGTCGCGCGGGCGCTCGAGGAGGGTGACGCGTGGGTCGCCGCCGCGACACGCGACCTGCAGGACCGGCGCGACCAGCTCGCCGAGGGGCTCACCTCGGTCGGCCTCGACCCCGTGGTGCCCCAGGGCACCTACTTCATGACCACGGACGTGCGCCCGCTCGGCTACGACGACGGGACGGCGTTCTGCCGGGACCTGCCGCACCGGGTGGGCGTGGTGGCGATCCCGCACCAGGTCTTCTACGACGACGTCGAGGCGGGTCGGCCCTACGTGCGGTGGGCGTTCTGCAAGCGGCGCGAGGTGCTGGACGAGGCGGTCCGACGGCTCGGGGCCCTCCGCCGGGCGGCTGCCTCCTAGCCGTAGAGCTGGTCCGGCGCGACCCTCGGCGTCCGGGGTCGGCGCGGTCGACCGTCGTACCAGCGCCCGACCGAGGGCGCCCAGAGCACCGCGACCGCCAGGCCGACGTAGAGGGCGACCACGACCCACGACAGCCACGAGTCCCGCAGCCACCAGGCCGCCCAGGCGAGCGACGCGACGCCGACGCCCGAGTGCGCGAGGCGGGTCCAGGGGCGGCGCGACAGCAGCAGGAAGCCGGTGACGATCGAGGCGACCGGGAAGCCGTAGAGCGGCACCCACAGCCCGTCGCCCATCCGCAGCACGAACTGGTCGAGCGTGTGGAACACGACCCCCTCGTCGCCGACCGGCGACATCGCCTGGATGCCGGCGAGGGCGACGACGCCGAAGAGGCTCAGCCCGCACACCCACAGCAGCGAACCCGTCACCGCGAGCGTCACGGCGAGGCCGATCACGGCCGGACGCTGGTCGACCACCACGGGGGCACCGGCCCGCGGCGGGAGGGGGCCGGGCGGCGGGAGCCGTCGGAGCTGCTCGTCGGTGACCGGGGCGCCGGGCCAGGGCGGCGGCGGTCCGGCCCAGCCCGTCGGCGCACCGGGCGCCGGACCCCACGGGCCGGCGTACGAGCCCGCGTACGGGTCGGGCGGACCCCCGGTCGGCGGGCCCCAGGCCGAGGGCTCGCCGGACGTCACGCCTCCAGACTAGGGGCGCGCCCGGGACCCGTGGGGCCGATCAGCCCGAGCGCCCTCAGCCCAGCCCGAGCAGGTCGGCCGGGGGCGGCGGGGAGGGCGCGGCGTCCTCGTCGGTGAAGGGGCGGGCGCCGCCGACGAGCTGGTCGAGCCGGGCGCCGTGCAGCACCCGGTAGGGGAACGGCGGCCGGCCCGCACGGTCGGCGATGGTCGTCCAGAGGTCCACGCCGGCGGGGCGGTCGGTCGCGACGAGCACCACGTTGCCGAAGCGGCGGCCCTTGAGCGTGCTGGGCTCGGCGCAGAGCCCGACGACGCCGAAGCGGGCCCGCAGGCCGGCCAGCACGCGGCGCGTGTAGGCGAAGGGGCCGCGGTCGGTCACGTTGAGCACCAGGACGCCGCCCGGGCGCAGCACGCGGTGCAGGTCGGCGAACGCCTCCTCCGTGGTCAGCCCCGCGGGCACCTGCGCGCCGGCGAACGCGTCGAGCACCACGACGTCGGCGATCTCGTCGCGCAGGGCGGGCAGGCCCGACCGGCCGTCGACCGCGCGGACCTTGATCCCGCTCGCCCGCGGCAGCGGCAGCCGGGCGCGGACGAAGTCCGTCAGCTCCTCGTCGGGCTCGAGCACCGTCTGCACCGACCCCGGCCGGGTCGCCGCCACGTAGCGCGGCAGCGTCAGCCCAGCGCCGCCGACGTGCACGGCACGCAGGGTCGCACCCGGCTCGAAGAGGGCGTCGACCACGTCGGCGATCCGCTGCACGTAGTCGAACTCGAGCCGGAGCGGGTCCTCGAGGTCGACGTACGACTGGTCGGTCGTGCCGACCCGCAGGAGGAAGGCCGAGCGGCGCGCCGGGTCGGGCACCAGGACGACCGGGTCGGCGCCGCCCCGGAGCACGAGCTCGTCGCCTCGCACGTCCCTCACCCGTCCTCTGCCCGTGGTCGGGCGCGGAACCGCCCGGGGCAGGATAGGTCGCGCGACGGGCGCCGGCTGGGGGCGACCGCTGGACGACGGGGGTGGTGGGCGTGGCCGACGCCGACGCCCGCTGCCCGTGCGGCAGCGGCGGGTCCTACGCAGCCTGCTGCGAACCGCTGCACGACGGCCGCGAGACCGCGGCCACGGCCGAGCGGCTGATGCGCTCGCGCTACGCCGCGTATGCCCTCGGCCGCAGCGCCTACGTGTTCCGGACCTGGCACCCGAGGACCCGCCCGGCCGACGTCGAGCCCGTGCCCGGCCTGGTCTGGACCGGGCTCACCGTGCAGGACGTCGTGGGCGGCGGCGCCGACGACGCCGAGGGGACGGTCGAGTTCGAGGCCGCGTTCGTCACCGGTGAGGGACCGGACGTGCTGCACGAGCGCAGCCGGTTCGTCCGGCGAGGCGACCGCTGGGTCTACGTCGACGGGGACACGAACACCCCCTGAGCCGCGCGAAGGCTGAGCAGAGAAACGCCCCCTGAGCCTGTCGAAGGGCCCCGCAGGGATTGGCTCCACCGCACCTGTGTGCAGCAGAGCCGACCTCTTCGAGGCCCTTCGACAGGCTCAGGGGGCGTCCCTCATCCCTTCGACAGGCTCAGGGTGCGTTCCCCAGGCGCGTTCCTGGGCTCAGACGGTCGCCGGGACGTCCGTCACGACGCGGAGCGCGTCGCCCTCGGGGTCGAGGTCGAAGGTGACGGTGTCGCCCTCGAGGACCTCGCCGCCGAGCACCCGCCGGGCGAGCTGGTCCTCGATGGTCGTCTGGATCAGCCGGCGGAGCGGGCGGGCGCCGTACGTCGGGTCGAAGCCCGTGAGCGCCAGCCAGTCCTTCGCGGCCTGCGTCGCGACGACGCTGATCCGCCGGTCGGCGAGCCGGTCGTTGAGCCGGCCCAGGTTGATCTCGACGATCTTGGACAGCTCAGCGGTGTCGAGGGCGTCGAAGAGGACGACCTCGTCGAGCCGGTTCAGGAACTCCGGCTTGAACGCCTGCCGCACCACGCCCATCACGGCGTCGCGCTTGAGCGTCGCGTCGAGCTTGGGGTCGGCCAGGTACTGCGAGCCGAGGTTCGACGTCAGGATCATGATCACGTTCCGGAAGTCGACCGTCCGGCCCTGGCCGTCGGTCAGGCGACCGTCGTCGAGGACCTGCAGCAGGATGTCGAAGACCTCGGGGTGGGCCTTCTCGACCTCGTCGAGCAGCACGACCGCGTACGGGCGGCGCCGCACGGCCTCGGTGAGCTGGCCGCCCTCGTCGTAGCCGACGTAGCCGGGAGGCGCACCGACGAGGCGGGACACCGAGTGCTTCTCGGAGTACTCGCTCATGTCGATCCGGATCATGGCGTGCTCGTCGTCGAAGAGGAACGCCGCGAGCGACTTCGCCAGCTCCGTCTTGCCGACACCCGTCGGCCCGAGGAACAGGAACGAGCCGGTCGGACGGTTGGGGTCGGAGATGCCGGCCCGCGAGCGGCGGACAGCGTCGGACACGGCCTTGACCGCCGGGCGCTGCCCGATCAGGCGCTCTCCGAGCCGGTCCTCCATGTGCAGGAGCTTCTCGGTCTCGCCCTCGAGCAGCCGGCCGGTGGGGATGCCGGTCCAGTTCGCCACGACCTCGGCGATGTCCTGGGCGCTGACCTCCTCGCTGACCATCGGCGTGGTGTTCCGCTCGGCCTCGTCGGCCCGGGACAGCTGCTCCTGCAGCGCGGGGATCTCGCCGTAGCTGATCTCGCTGGCCCGGCTGAGGTCGCCCTCGCGGAGGGCACGCTCGGCCTGGGTGCGCAGCTCGTCGATCTGCGAGCGCAGCTCGCCCACCTGGTTGAGGCCCTGCTTCTCGGCCTCCCAGCGCGCCTCGAGGCCGCGGAGCTCCTCCTGCGCGTCGGCCAGCTCGGCCTGGAGCCGCTCCAGCCGCGCCACGGAACCCGCGTCGGTCTCCTTCTCCAACGCGAGCCGCTGCATGGTCATCCGGTCCACGGAACGGCGCAGCTGGTCGATCTCCTCCGGCGAGGAGTCGATCTCCATCCGCAGCCGGGACGCCGCCTCGTCGACGAGGTCGATGGCCTTGTCGGGCAGCTGGCGGGAGGTGATGTAGCGGTTGGACAGCGAGGCGGCCGCGACCAGGGCACCGTCGGTGATGGCCACCTTGTGGTGCGCCTCGTAGCGCTCGCGCAGGCCGCGCAGGATCGCGACGGTGTCCTCGACGCTGGGCTCGCCGACGTAGACCTGCTGGAAGCGGCGCTCCAGCGCCGGGTCCTTCTCGATCCGCTCGCGGTACTCGTCGAGCGTCGTGGCGCCGATCATCCGCAGCTCGCCGCGGGCCAGCATCGGCTTGAGCATGTTGCCGGCGTCCATCGAGGAGTCGCCCGACGCACCCGCGCCGACGACGGTGTGGAGCTCGTCGATGAACGTGATGACCTGGCCCTCGGCGTCGCGGATCTCGTTGAGGACGGCCTTCAGCCGCTCCTCGAACTCGCCGCGGTACTTGGCGCCGGCCACCATCGCGCTCAGGTTGAGCGAGACGAGCCGACGGCCCTTGAGGGAGTCGGGGACGTCGCCCGCGACGAGGCGCTGGGCGAGCCCCTCGACGACGGCGGTCTTGCCGACGCCGGGCTCGCCGATGAGGACGGGGTTGTTCTTCGTGCGGCGCGCGAGCACCTGCACGACGCGGCGGATCTCGGTGTCGCGCCCGATGACGGGGTCGAGCTTGCCGGCGCGCGCGGTGGCGGTCAGGTCGACGCCGTACTGGTCGAGCGCGGACTCGGTGCCCTCGGCCTCGGCGCTGGTGACGCGCTTGCTGCCGCGCAGCTCGTTGAACTTGGCGGTGAGCGCCTCCGGCGTGACCTTCAGGTCGCGAAGGACCTGCTGGGCGTCCGAGGCGACGGCCGCGAGGGCGACGAGCAGGTGCTCCGTGGCGACGTAGGAGTCGCCGAGCTGCTCGGCGCGGGTCTCCGCGTCGGCGAGCACGCGAGCGAAGCTGCCCGACAGCTGCGGCTGGGCGACGGACGACCCGGTCGCCGAGGAGAGCTTGCTGATCGCTCCCTGCGCGGCCGCGTCGACCACGGCGGGGTCGGCGCCGACGGCGGTGATCAGCGGGGCGACGGTGTTGCCGGGGACCTGCAGGATCGCGTGCAGGAGGTGGCTGGGCTCGACGTACGGGTTGCCGCCGGTGAGCGCCAGACGGAGCGCCGACGAGACGGCGTCCCGGCTCTTGGTGGTGAGCTTGTTCGTGTCCATGGGTGTGGCGGGTTCCTCTGGGTTGAGTGTCCTCGGCTCAAGTGTGCCGCGCTCGGAATGGTGAGCGCAAGCCAGAGTTGAGCGTCATAGGCTCAACCTTGCTCTCACAGGTGCTATTCCCACGGACAGCGTCGCGCACAGAGGCCCTGCATGAGGGCCTGAGTGACGGAAGATCGGGCAGGACCGGGGAGCACCCGGAGGACGGGGCCCGGGGTCGACGCGCGCCGGCGGGCGCGCGGCTCAGCGGCGCGGCAGGGTCGCGACCGGGCGGGCCGCGAGCAGGGCACGGTCGGCGGCGAGCTCGGCCGCCGCGGCCTGCAGCCGGGGGAGGTGCTCGACGACGAGCGTCTCCATGGACGTCTCCATGGCGTGGGCGTTCACGTTCATCGCGCACGTCACGCGTCCGTCGGCGTCGCGCACGGGCACGGCGATCGAGCGCACCGCCGGCGCGAGCGCCTGGTCGGTGGTGGCCCAGCCGCGCTCCCGTACGGCGGCGAGCTCGGCGACCAGCTCGGGCCGGGAGGACGGGCGCGCCGGGGTGATCCCGGAGCGGGTCGGCTCGGCGAGGGCGGCGTCGCGCCGGACGTCCGGCAGGTGCGCGAGGAGGACCTTGCCCAGCGAGGTGACGCCGGCCGGGAACCGGGTCCCGATGCCGACCGAGAGCGCCACGAGCTTGGGGACGGCGACCCGGGCGACGTAGACGATGTCGCCTCCGTCGAGCTCGGCGATGGAGCAGGACTCCCCCGTCTCGACGCTCAGCCGCTCGAGGTGCGGGCGCGCGAGGGACCAGACGTCGCTCGCCGAGACGTACGCGAGCCCGAGCTCCAGGACGCGCGGGGTCAGCCGGTGCAGCCCGGCGTCGGCGCGGACGTAGCCGAGCTCGGCGAGCGTGAGCAGGATCCGGCGCGTCGTCGGTCGGCTGAGCCCCGCGGCCGCGGCCAGGTCGCTGAGCGAGGCGGGCGCACCCGTGGTGCCGAAGGCGCGGATCACGTCGAGGCCCCGGGCGAGCGCCTCGATGAAGTCCGGTCCGGCGTCGTTCCGACCACGCCGCGCCGAGACCCCGGCGTCCTCGCGGGAATCCGGGTCGGGGGGGTCTTGACGGACTGGCGTCACCAGAGCAGGATGCCCTATGTCCGTCAGGCGGACAACTGTCCGACAAAGGGGTGCGGGGTGGTGGTGAAGACGTCCGAGGACGCGCTCGGGGTGCACCCGGGCGTCGGTCCGCTGACGGGGCTGCTCGTCGCCGACCTCTCCCGGGTGCTCGCCGGCCCGTACGCGACGCAGATCATGGCCGACCTCGGCGCGACCGTCGTCAAGGTCGAGGCCCCCGCCGGCGACGAGACCCGGGGGTGGCGCCCGCCCGAGCGGGACGGCGTCTCGACCTACTACCTGGGCATCAACCGCAACAAGCGCGACGTGGTGCTCGACTTCAAGGACGCCGACGACCGCGCGGACGCCGCCGAGCTCTGCCGCCGCGCGGACGTCGTCGTCGAGAACTTCCGGCCGGGCGGCCTGGTCCGCTTCGGCCTCGACTACGACAGCGTCGCGGCCGCGAACCCGGGGGTCGTGTACGCGTCGATCAGCGGCTTCGGTGCGGCCGGGGGCGCGCGGCTGCCCGGCTACGACCTGATCGTCCAGGCCGCCTCGGGCCTGATGAGCCTCACCGGCGATCCCGACGGGCCGGCGTACCGGAGCGGCGTCTCCGTCTTCGACGTGATGAGCGGGCTGCAGTCCGTGATCGGCGTCCTCGCCGCCCTGCGCCACCGCGACGCGACCGGGCAGGGCCAGCACGTCGAGGTCAACCTGCTGTCGACGGCGCTGGCGGCGATGGCCAACCACTCCTCCACCTACGTCGCGGCCGGCAGCGTCCCCTTCCGGATGGGCAACGCGCACCCGAGCCTGTTCCCGTACGAGCCGCTGGCCTGCTCCGACGGCGAGCTCGTCGTCGTCGCCGCGAACGACCCGCAGTTCCGCAAGCTCGCCGCCGCGCTCGGCCGGCCCGAGCTGGCGGACGACCCGCGGTTCGGCGCCACCCACGAGCGCAACCGGAACCGCGAGGCGCTGCGTCCGCTGCTGCTCGAGGTGCTGGCCACCGACACGGTCGAGGGCTGGTTCGAGCGGCTGACCGCGGCGGGCGTGCCGTGCGGACCGATCAACACGATCGACGGCGGCGTCGCGCTCGCCGAGCGGCTCGGCCTCGACCCCGTCGTGCAGGTGGGCGAGGGCGAGGAGGCAGTGCCGATGATCCGCAACGCCCTCCGGTTCTCCGCGACCCCCGCCCAGTACTCGACCCCGGCCCCCGCGCTCGGGGCCGACTCGGACGCGGTCCGCGCCTGGCTGCGGGACGGGTCCCCGGCCGGGGCACCCGACGGGAAGGACGCCTGATGCCCGAGTTCCCCACGTCGATCGGCACGAGCGACCCGACCACCATCAGGCTGCTCGGTCACGACCTCGCGGCCGACCTGCTCGGCCAGGTCGGGTTCGGCGAGCTGGCCTTCTGGCTCGCCGCCCGGCGCCGCCCCTCCGCGGGCGAGGTGCGCCTGTTCGAGGCCGTGCTCGTGTCGCTCACCGACCACGGGTTCACGCCGACCGCCATCGCCGCGCGCCTGACCTACTACAGCGCGCCGGACTCGGTCCAGGGCGCCCTCGCGGCCGGGATCCTCGGCGGCGGCTCCCGCTTCCTCGGCGTCACCGAGGACACCGGGCGCTGGCTGCACCGGGTGCTCGCGGAGCTCGAGGATGCGACAGACCGGACCGACGAGCAGTGGGACGCGATCGCGCTCGAGGCCGTCCGCGCCGCGCGCACGGCCGGTGACAAGGTCCCCGGCATCGGCCACCCGGTGCACAAGGAGGCCGACCCCCGCGTCCCGGTGATGTTCACGATCGCGGAGGAGAGCGGCAGCCTCGGCGACCACCTGCGGCTCTTCGCCGCAGTGGGGCGGGTGCACGAGCAGGTGCTCGGACGCCGTCTGCCCCTCAACGGTGCCGGGGTCGCCGGCGCCGCGCTCGCCGACCTGGGCCTGCCGATCGACCTGCTGCGGGCGTTCGCGCTGCTCGCCCGGACGGCCGGCCTCATCGGCCACCTCGCCGAGGAGCGCGAGATGCCGATCGCGCCCAGCGTCTACGCCGAGGTCGACCGCAACGCCGTCTACGTCCCCCTGCCCGACCCGTCCTGACCCTTCCCGCACGACCCACCCGACCCGGAACGGAGCCTCGATGGCGAGGTTGAGCGCGGTGCTCGCGACGACGCACCACCCCTTCTACCTGAAGGCGACGCAGCTGACGCCGCCCGAGGAGCGCATGCCGCAGGCGGACGAGTGGCGGCGCAAGGTCGAGGCCTACCGGGAGACGCTGACGGCGGCGGAGCCCGACGTCCTGGTCATGGTCGGGGCCGACCACTTCCACCAGTTCTTCGCCGACAACTACCCGGCGTTCCTGATCGGCAAGCAGCCGATTTACGACGCGACCTTCTACAACGAGGAGCGGGAGTTCTCGATCCCGCCGTTCCTGCTGCAGGGGCACGAGGAGCTGTCGGGCTTCCTGCTCCAGGGCCTGCTCGACCGCGGCTTCGACATGGCGGTCAGCCACGAGCTCAAGCTCGACCACTCGATCATCTGCCCGATCATCACGACCCGCCCCGACGCGGACCTGCCGGTCGTCCCGATCTACACGAACATCTTCGCGCCGCCGCTCCCGAGCCCGAAGCGCTTCTGGCAGCTGGGCCGCGCGATCCGCGAGGTCATCGACGCCTGGCCGAGCGACCTCACCGTCGCCGCCGTCGGCTCGGGCCACCTCTCGCTCGAGCTCGGCGGCCCGCGGCAGTTCGGCGAGACCGGGCCGGACCCGGTGTTCGACCGTCAGGCCATCGAGTGGCTGTCCAAGGGCAACATCGAGGCGATCCTCGAGAACGTCACGTTCGAGTCCATGTCGGGCGCCGGCAACGCGACCCACGGCTTCATGGACCTGATCCTGATGATGGGCATCGCCGGACCGATCGAGGCGTCGTACGTCGACGACCTCGACCTCTTCCACACCCGCGAGATGTACATGACGTGGACCCCGGAGCAGGACGGCGCGGTGCTCGCATGAGCAGGTACTACGTCAACAAGTTCCTCTACCAGGTCGACGGCGACCCCGAGCTGCTGGCGGCGTACAAGGCGGACCCCGCAGCCCTCGTCACCCGCTGGGAGGACGGGCTCGGGCGCCACCTGGGCGTCAACAACCGCGTGGAGCAGACGACCTGGCTGTCGTTCAGCGACGCCGAGCGGCAGGCCCTCGTCGACCACGACTACGTCGCCCTCTTCGAGATGGGCGCGCACTTCTTCCTGACCCTCACGATCATGATCGCCCTCTACGACGAGGACTACGCGGCCGCGAGCGGTCCCCTCTCCTTCCAGCGCGAGTACGCCACGAAGCTCTCGCACTGGCTCGGCCAGCCCTACCCGCCCGTCGCGCTCTAGCGACCGACGCCACCGCCCGTGCTCGACGAAGGAGTCGCCATGACCACCGCCAGCTCCACGCCTCTCCCCGCCGACGGCCAGCCGGTCGTCCTGCGCCACGGCACCGTCGTCACGGTCGACGACCAGCGCCGGGTGCTGCCCGACACCGACGTGCTCGTCGTGGGCACCGACGTCGCCGCGATCGGGCCGGACCTGGCCGTGCCCGACGGAACGTTCGAGATCGATGCCTCCGGCGGCATCGTCATGCCCGGGATGATCGACACGCACCGCCACATGTGGCAGACGGCGATGCGCGGCTACGGCGCCGACTGGACGCTCACGCAGTACTTCGTCTGGTACTACCTCGAGCACGGCAAGAGCTTCCGCCCGCAGGACGTGCACGCGGGCAACCGGCTCTCGGCGCTGGACGCGATCGACGCGGGAGTGACGACGACGGTCGACTGGTCGCACGGGCTGCGCACCCTCGAGCACGCCGAGGCGGCGCTCGACGCCCTCGTCTCCTCGACCGGGCGCTACGTGCTCGCGTACGGCGACATCTTCGCCGGGCCCTGGGAGTGGTCGGCCGACCCGGCCGTCCAGCGCTTCCTCCGCGACCACGCCTCCGGGTCGGACTCGCTGCGCCTGCAGATGGCCTTCGACGTCACCGGCGACCCCGCCTTCCCGGAGCGCGCCGCGTTCGAGGTCGCCCGGGAGCTGGGGCTGCCCGTCACGACGCACGCGGGCGTGTGGGGCGCGACGAACGACGACGGCATCCGGCTCATGCACGACGCCGGCTTCATGCAGGCCGACACCGTCTACGCGCACGCGGCGACGCTGTCGGACGACTCGTACCAGCGCATCGCCGCGACCGGCGGTTCGGTGTCGCTCTCCACGGAGAGCGAGCAGAGCTGCGGGCAGGGCTACCCGCCGTCATGGGCGCTGCGCGAGCACGGCATCCCGGTGTCGCTCTCCGTCGACACCAGCGTGTGGTTCTCGAGCGACCTCTTCTCGGCGATGCGCTCCACCCTCGGCGCGGACCGCGCGTGGGAGCACACCAAGGCGCACGAGGTCGGCGACACGGTCACGCACGCGCACCTGCGCGCCGAGCACGTCGTCGCCTGGGCCACCCGCGGCGGCGCCGAGGCGCTCGGCATGGGCGACCTCGTCGGGTCGCTCGAGGTCGGCAAGCGCGCCGACGTCGTCCTGATCAAGAACGACCTGTCCCCCACGCTCTTCCCCGTGCTGAACCCGTACGGACACATCGCGCTCCAGGCCGGCCGCGGCGACGTCCGGACCGTCCTGGTCGACGGCCGGGTCGCCAAGCACGAGGGGAAGCTCGTCGAGGACCTGGCGAGCGCGCGGGCCGAGATCGACGACACCGTCTCCTACCTCCGCTCGACGCTCGGCGAGGAGGTCTGGGCGCAGGGCATGAACCCCGACGTCCCGCCGACGAAGGTCCTCGACAACCCGTACACGTACACCGAGTTCCGTACGGCCGACACCCACCGGGCCAGCGGCGACCGGGGCAAGGAGCCGCAGGGCACCTCGGCCTAGCCGTCCCCTCTCCCGGAAAGTGGTCGCTGCGGGCCTCGATCGACGTCAGATCACGCTCCGGAGTGACCACTTCGCTCGGGAGGACAGGGCACCAGTTGCTGGCCCGACCGGCTTGGTCTGGTCGAGCTGGTCAGGGTCTCGTACGCTGGGGTCATGACCCAGGTGAACGTGCAGGAGGCGAAGACCCGGCTGAGCGACCTCCTCGTGCGGAGCGAGCACGGGGAAGAGATCATCATCGCGCGCGCCGGGCGCCCGGTGGCCCGGCTCGTCCCGGTCGTGCCGGTGCCGCCACGTCGCTTCGGGATCATGGAGCTCGACGTGCCGGACGACTTCGACGAGCCGCTGACGGAGAGCGAGCTCGCGGCCTGGGAGTGAGGTGAGCACCTCCTACCTGCTCGACACCCACGTCCTGCTCTGGCTGCTGGGGAGCCCGGACCGCATACCCGAGAAGGTCCGCGACCAGCTGGCCGACCGCACGAACGCCCTGCTGGTGTCGGCCGCGTCGGCCCTGGAGATCAGCACGAAGGTGCGCATCGGCAAGCTGGACGCACCCAGCCTCCCGACCACGCTGGGTCGACGGGTGGCCGACCTCGGGGCGGAGACCCTGCCCGTGACGCTCGAGCACGGGCTGCTGGCCGGGTCGTTGCGCTGGGAGCACCGCGACCCGTTCGACCGCATCCTGGTCGCCCAGGCGACGCTGGAGGAGCTCGTCCTCGTCACCGTCGACGCCGCCATCACCGACCTGCCGGTGCCTCGCGTCCTGACCTGGTGAGGCTCGTCCCTGCTCCCGCAAGTGGTCACTCCGGGCCCTGGCGGACGCCAGTTCGGGCACCGGAGTGACCACTTTCCGCCTTTAAGGGGTCAGCGGGAAAGGCGGAGGGTGGCGATCTGGAAGGGGCGCAGCTCCAGCTCGGCGACCGGGCCCTCGACGGCCCGCAGGGCGGCGGGGTCGACCGTCCGCTCCAGCAGGTCGGTCTCGACCACGTCCGTGACGTCGAAGCCGACGGTCAGCCGTCCCCGTGCGCGCGACCCGTACGCCTCGTAGAGCCGGACGACCACGTCGCCGCTGCCGTCCTCGGCGAGCTTGACCGCCTCGACGACGATCGCGGGGTGATCGACGGCGACGAGCGGTTCGACCGGCTCGGCGCCGACCCCGTCGACGACGCGCAGCGGGAGGTTCCGCCGGTAGCCCTCGGCCACGGCCTCGGGGATGCCGGCGCCGACCGCGACGGACACGTTGAGCACGTGCTCGCCCTGGTCGGCGTCCGGGTCGGGGAAGAGCGGGGCGCGGAGCAGCGAGAGCCGGACCGTCGTCGTCGCACCAGCAGTCGTGCTCCCCCGCACGCCGGCGCTCGCCCGGGTGATGTCGTGGCCGTAGGTCGAGTCGTTCGACACGGCGACGCCGTAGCCCGCCTCGCCGACGTGCACCCACCGGTGCGCGACGGTCTCGAAGCGCGCGCTGTCCCACGAGGTGTTGGCGTGGGTCGGGCGGTTCAGGTGGCCGAACTGGATCTCCGAGGCCGCCGCGTCGGCGTGCACGTCGAGCGGGAAGGCGAGCTTGAGCAGCTTCTGCCGCTCGTGCCAGTCCACCGTGAACCCGAGGTCGATGCGCGCCGCGTCGGGCGCGAGGGCGATCGTCTGCACCAGCGACGAGTCCCCGAACCGCCGTTCCACGCGCAGGGCGCCGCCCTCGACCGCCGTCAACGAGACCGCGTCGACCAGGTCGGTCGTGGTGCGCTGGTAGGTCCGGTCGATGTCCCAGGCGTCCCAGCGGTTCGGCACGTCGCGGTGCAGCTGGAGCAGCCCCGCGGCCCGACCCTCGGGCACGAGCTCGCGCGCGGCGACGAGGTCGAGGATCGAGACGATCAGGCCGCGGGCGTCGACCCGGACCCGGACGAGGTCGTTCTCCAGGACGAAGCCGTCGCCGTCCGGCTGCGCCTCGACCGGCCCGAAGGGGCTGGGCTCCGGGGTCACGGCGAGCGCGGGCACGCCGTCGACCGCGTACGGGCCGGCGTTGGCGCTGGCCGTCGAGGTGCCGCTGCCGAGCAGGGCCCGGAGCGCCTCGTCGATGATCCGCCCGGTCGACTCGGCGACGCGGGCGTAGCCGGCCTCGGCGTCGGCGTAGACCCAGCTGATCGACGTGCCCGGCAGGATGTCGTGGAACTGCTGGAGGCAGACCGTGCGCCACGCCGCCTGCAGGGCCGCGTACGGGTACGCCGCGCCTGTGCGGACGGTCGCCGTGGCCGCCCACAGCTCGGCCTCGCGGAGCAGGTGCTCGCTCCGGCGGTTGCCACGCTTGGTGCGCGCCTGGCTCGTGTAGGTGCCGCGGTGGAACTCGAGGTAGAGCTCGCCCGACCAGACGGGTGCGTCGGGCAGCTCGGCCTGCGCGTCGGTGAAGAACTCGACCGGGCTGGCGAGCCGGACCGAGGGCGAGCCCTCGAGCGACGCCGTACGCCGAGCCGCCGCGACCATCTCGCGGGTGGGTCCGCCACCGCCATCGCCGTGGCCGAAGGGGACGAGCGAGCGGTTGGCGACGGCCTTCTCGGTGAAGTTCCGCTCGGCGCGGGCCAGCTCCTCCGCCGACAGCTCGGAGTTGTAGGTGTCGACCGGCGGGAAGTGCGTGAAGACCTGCGTGCCGTCGATGCCCTCCCAGCGGAAGGTCGAGTGCGGCATGACGTTGGAGTCGTTCCAGCTGATCTTCTGCGTGAGGAACCACTTCGCCCCGGCCGCCGCCATGATCTGCGGCAGCGCGCCGGAGTAGCCGAAGGAGTCCGGGAGCCAGACCTCCTGCGTGTCGACGCCGAGCTCGGAGGAGAAGAAGCCCTTGCCCAGCACGAACTGGCGGGCGAGCGCCTCGCCGCCCGGCAGGTTGGTGTCGGACTCCACCCACATGCCGCCGACCGGCACGAAGCGACCGGCGCGGACGTGGCCGCGCACCCGCTCGAACAGGTCGGGGTAGAACTCCTGGAGCCAGGCGTACTGCTGCGCGGACGACGCGGCGAAGACGAACTGCTCCTCGCGCTCGATGAGGTCGCAGACGTTCGCGAAGGTGCGCGCGACCTTGCGCACGGTCTCGCGCACCGGCCACAGCCAGGCGGAGTCGATGTGCGCGTGGCCGACGGCGTAGAGCTGGTGCGCGCTGGCATTAGCGGGCTTGTCGAGCACGCGGCGCAGCAGGTCGCGCCCGGCCTGGGCGGTCCCGGAGACGTCCTGCGGGTCGACGACGTCGACGACGCGGTCGAGCGCCTCGCGGACCTCCGCCCGGCGCTGGGTCTCCGGCGGCAGCTCCAGCAGCAGGCCGGCGAGGGTGAAGAGGTCGCGGTCGAGCTCCCACACGGCGACGTCGCGCAGCCCGAGCTCGAGCCGCCGCAGCCGGTACAGGGGGTCCTTGCCGGCGGTCGCGCGACTCCCGAGGTGGGTCGGCACGAAGGTCATGTGCTCGAGCACGTGCGGGTTGGACGCGGCCTCGACGAGGACGTCGACCGCCGCACCCGAGCGGGCCGGGGAGGAGGTGTCGAGAGGCACGGCCTGGTTCATCGGCTCGACGGCCTTGAGGATCCGCCCCCCGGCGGTCCAGACGAGGCCCTCGGCCTGGAAGCCCGGCTCGGTGTCGCTGAACCCCAGGTCCACGACCACCTCGACCGCCGTGCCCTCGACGTCGTCCCAGCCCTCGGGAACGGTGCCCGTCGCCCGGAACCACGTCGTCGCCCAGGGCGGCCCGTACGCGGAGCCGACCTCGAACGGCGTGAAGTCGGCGTCGACCGCCTCGGCGAACGGCACCGGCTCCCCCGGCACCTCCCACGCGGTGACGTCGAGCGGCACCCGCTCGCGGTAGAGCGCGGGCAGCAGCCGCTCCGCACGGAAGCGGGCCAGCCGCTCCTCCACCGGGTCGGTCAGGTCGGGCATGGGTCACCTCTCGGGTCGGGGCACAGGGAGCGGCGCGGGTCGAGCGGGGCGGCGCGGGTCGAGCAGGTCCGGCGGGTGGAGCGGTGCGGGTCGTGCGCGACGTCAGCCCTTGAGCCCGCCGGCGAAGCTGAAGCCTCCGCCGAGGGCCTTCGAGAGCACGCCGTAGAGGGCGATGATCGGCAGCGTGTACAAGATCGAGAAGGCTGCCAGCTGACCGTACGCGACCGCTCCGTAGGAGCTGAAGAAGGTGTAGATGCTGACGGAGGCGGGCTGCTTCTCCGGGCTCTGCAGCAGGACGAACGGGATGAAGAAGTCCCCCCACTGCTGCACGAAGACGAAGATCGACACCACCGCCAGCCCGGGGGCCATGAGCGGCAGGACGATGCCGCGCAGCGAGTCGAACCAGCCGGCCCCGTCCGTCCAGGCCGCCTCCTCGAGCGACACCGGGACGCCGTCCATGAAGTTCTTCATCATCCAGATCGCGAACGGCAGCGAGGTCGCGCTCATGAACAGGATCGTGGCGACCCGGGAGTCGGTGATCGCGAAGGTCGCGAACAGGACGTACACGGGCACCATGACCGCGGTGATCGGCAGGCCCGTCGAGAAGACGATCGTGTAGAGGAACGTCCGGCGGAAGCGCATCGAGTAGCGCGACAGCGGGTACGCCGCGAGCGCCGCGCAGACCACCGTGAGCAGCGCGGTCCCCGCCGACAGCAGGAACGAGTTGAGCAGCGGGAGCCAGAGCGTCTCCGGGGTCATGACGGCGACGAAGTTGCCCAGGGTCCACCGCCCGCCGAGCTCGACCGTGAGCGCCGAGTCGGCGTGCAGCGAGCCGAAGATCAACCACAGCATCGGCGCCAGGAACGCGACGACGACGAGCAGCAGGGCCAGGTGCGCCAGGATCCAGGTGGGCAGCTTCCGGGGCGACGTGATGCCGAGGACGTGCCGACGCGGCCGCTGCTCGACGACGGCGGCACCGGGGGCGGGCGCGACGGTCAGGGTGGCCGTCATCGCTCGTCCACCGAGACGAAGCGGAGGTAGATCAACGAGAAGAGCGCGCCGACCAGGAGCAGCACGAGCGCCATCGCGGTGCCGTAGCCGAGGTCGTAGAACTGGAACGCCTGCTCGTACATGTAGAGCGGCGTCGTCTGGCTCGCGCCGCCCGGCCCGCCGCCGGTCAGGACGTAGATCACCGTGAAGACGGCGAGGGTCTGGAGCGTGATCAACATCAGGTTCGTGAGGATCGAGCGGCGGATGAGTGGCAGCGTGATCGACCACAGCCGGCGCCACCCGCTCCCGCCGTCGACCGACGCCGCCTCCTCGAGCTCCGGCGGGATGTCGGACAGCGCGGCCGAGTAGACCATCATCGAGAACGCCGTTCCCCGCCAGACGTTCGCGAGGATCACGGCGAAGACCGGTGCGGTGTAGAGCCAGTTCTGGTTCAGCCCGAAGGCGCCTGCCCAGGCGTTCAGCGAACCGTCCGGGTTGAGGAACGCGTACCAGCAGAAGGCCGCGACGATCTCCGGCATCACCCACGCGCCGACGACGACGAGCGAGACCGCCGCCTGCGTCACCCGGTGGCGGTGCCGCAGCAGCAGGGCGATGAGCAGGCCGAGGGTGTTCTGCCCGATCACCGCCGAGCCCACCACGAAGACGACGGTCAGCACGATCGAGTGCCAGAAGGCCGGGTCGGCGACCATGCGGGTGAAGTTCGCGAGGCCGATGAACTGCGCGTTCGAGGCGCCCGCGCCCGACAGCGACTGGTCGGTGAAGGCCGTGTAGACGCTCCAGATCACCGGTCCGGCGAAGAAGAGCAGCAGCAGGGCGACGGCCGGCAGCAGCGGCAGCAGCTTGGCCGCCGCGCCGGGTCCGGGGTGCCGCCGGACGCCGGGCGCCACGGGGGCGCCCGGCGGGGCGGTGAGGGTGGCCGCCACGGGTCAGGCCGTGGTGGAGCCGTCGGGGCCGACGATGCCCTTGGCCGTGTTCTGGAACTGCGTCAGCGCCTGGTCGACGGGCGCCTTGTCCGTCATGACGGTCTCCATCGTCGACTGCAGGGCGTCCGAGATCCGCGGGTACTTCGAGTAGGCCGGGCGGAAGTGCGTGTACTGCACGAGGTCGGTGAACGTCTTGGTGAAGGGGTCCGACTCGAGGTAGGCCGGGTCGGAGGACACGTCCTTGCGCTCGCTGATCTGGCTGGCCGCGATGTCGTAGGACTTCGTGTTCTCCTGGTTGAGCGCCAGGCTCACGAAGTCCCAGGCCGCGTCCTTGTTCTTGGACTTGGCGCCGACCGACAGCAGCCAGCCGCCGGACATGCTGGTCGCGCCGGGCGCCTCGCCGTGCTGGGTCGGCATCGCCGCCACGCCGAGGACCTTGCTGTACTCGGGCCACGGCTTGGCGCCGCTGTCCTTCCAGGTGCCCGTCTGCCACGACCCGTCGAGCGCGATCCCGACCTTGCCGCCGGGGATGAGGCTGGTGCTGAGCTTGGTGCCCCACTGCGGGTCGAGCGCGTCCTGCGGCTTGGGCGCGAGCCCCTCGTCGAAGACCGTCTTGAGGAACCCGAACGAGTCCGTCAGGCCCGGGCTCGCCGTCACCCACTTCTTGGCGGCCTCGTCGTAGAGCGTGTTCTGGGTGCCGTAGAGCAGCATCTCCAGGCCCTGCATCGTCGAGCCCTCGCCGGCGCCCTTGCCCGAGTAGATGTTGAAGGGCAGGACGTCGGGCACCTTGGCCTTGATGGCGCGGGCCGCCACGAGGATGTCGTCCCACGACTTCGGCTGCCAGTCGGTCGGCAGGCCGGCCTTCGCGAAGATCTCCTTGTTGTAGTAGAGCGCGCGGGTGTCGGTGCCCATCGGGATGCCGTAGAGCTTGCCGTCGGCGCCCTTGCCCGCGCCCTGCGCCGACTCCGTGAACTGGCTCCAGTCGGCCCACTTGCCGGCGTAGTCGTCCAGCGGGGCGAGGTAGCCGGCGTCGATGTCGGAGTTCACCAGGAACGTGTCCTCGTAGAGGACGTCGGGCGCCGTCGACGCGGTCCGGTTCATCAGGTTGAGCTTGGTGTAGTAGTCGTTCTCGTCGGCCTGGATCGGGTTCAGCTTGACCGTCATGCCGGGGTGCGCGGCCTCGTACTCGGCCTTGACCTTGGTCATGTGGGAGTCCATCTGGGTGAACGCCCCGAACTTCTGGTAGGCGATCGTGATCGTCTTCGGCGCGCTGTCGCTCGACCCGCCGGAGGACCCGGACGAGGAGGACGACGAGCAGGCGGGCAGGGCGCCCAGGGTGGCTGCGAGGGTGACAGCGACCAGGGCGGTTCGGCGGGACATCATCGTTGACTCCTGGGTGGTCGGTCCGGCGTGGGGGACGGGCGTTCGGAAGGTCCGGGGTGCGTCAGCAGCGGACCGGGCGGCGGGGCCGGGTGCTGGGCGGGACGAGCACGAGGACGAGGGGCGGCGCGCTCCGGGACGTGCCGCGCACGGGCTCGGGGGTCATGGGCTTCCTCTCGACGTCGAGATGATCACCGCGGGTCTTGACCGGTGCAGCTCCGGATGGAAACGTATCCAAGACTTGCTTTGGAAACGTATCCATCGAGTCCGCGGGAAGTCAAGAGCCCGTACGATGCGGCTCCACGTCGAGGCCGGGCGCGGAGCGACGCGGAAGGAGGCCGACGTGGCGGAGGCGTTCGCGGGCGACGACGCGTACCCGGGCCCGGAGGGTCGGGCGGGTGCGGTTCCGACGATGCGCGACGTGGCCGAGCGCGCCGGCGTCGGGCTGGCCACCGTCTCGCGCGTCGTCAACGAGCTGGGCTCCGTACGGCCGGCCACCGCCGAGCGCGTGCGGACGGCGATCGTGGAGCTCGGGTTCCAGCGCAACGAGGTGGCCCGGGCGCTCCGACCCGGCCAGCACTCCCGCACGATCGGGCTGCTGCTCGGCGACCTGACCAACCCGTTCTACGCCACCCTGGCCAAGGCGGCCGTCGCCGTGGCGAACGCCGCCCGCTTCGCCGTCGTGCTCAGCACCGTCGACGAGGACCCCGAGGTCGAGCAGCAGGCGATCCGCGAGCTGGTCGGGCGCCGCGTCGCCGGGCTCGTCATCGTGCCGGACCAGGGCGACTACCGGTTCCTGCTCGAGGAAACGGGGCGCCGGCCGCTCCCGGTCGTGTTCGTCGACCGGCCGAGCGCCGGGGCCCCCGGCGACAGCGTCGTGCTCGACAACGAGGCCGGCGGCCGGATGGCGACCGCGCACCTGCTCGGGCACGGGCACCGCCGGGTCGCGGTGCTCGTCGCGCCCTCGTACTACACGACCGGTCGGCGGCTGCGCGGCTACCGCCGGGCCATGCGCGACGCCGACGTCCCCGTCGACGAGCGGCTCGTCGTCACGCTGCGGCAGGGCACGCCGGAGGACGCCGAGGCCGCGACGCGGAGCCTCCTCGCGCTCGCCGAACCGCCGACCGCGGTCTTCTGCACGACCGGGTTCCTGGCCGAGGGCGCCATCCGGGCGGTCGGTGCGGCGAGCCGGTCGGTCGCGCTGGTGGGCTTCGACGACTTCCCGCTGGCCGACCTGCTGCCCGTGCCACTCACGGTCGTCGCCACCGACCCCGAGCGCATGGCCGAGACCGCCACCGAGCTCCTGCTCGCCCGCATCGACGGCTCGGCCGCCACGAGCACCCGCCTCGTCCTGCCCGTCCGCCTGGTCGAGCGCGGCAGCGGCGAGATCCGGCCGCCCGCGGGGTGAGGCGGTCCGCTCAGGCGGTCAGCCGGCCGGCCACGAATGCGGCCTGGTCGGCGGCGGCCCGGCCGGCCTCCCAGCCGCGCAGGTCCACGGAGGTGGTGCCGCCCTGCCGGACCTGGGGGAACTGACGCTCGAACTCGGCGTCCACGGCGGCCGCCTCGCGCTGCAGCAGCGGCACGAGCTCGGTCCCGTAGGTGGCCGTCGTCGAGCGGTCGGCCTCGCGCAGCCGCTCCCCGATCCGGGTGGCGTACGCGAGCAGGAACGACCGCCGGAAGGTGGCTGACCGGTCGGCGGACCCGGCGCCGCGGTGCCCCGCCTCGGCCATGGCCCGGGTCGCCTGGATCAGCAGGGAGGTGAAGAGCAGCTCGGTCTGGTCGACGTCGGTCGGCGTGCCGACCAGCACGGCGATGTCGTACTCGTTCAGCAGGACGGTCCGGCAGCGGTTGGGCACGGCCACCGCGTTCAGCAGCGTCGCCTTGACGTTGGCGTACGGGGACTGCAGGTGCACGCGGCGCGTGGCGACCGGGATGTCCGCGTGCTGGAGGCCGCGCAGCACCGCCTCGTCGACGGCGTGCCGGGTCATCAGCTCCTGCGCCTTGGCCGTGAAGGTCTCCGCCTCGGCCGGGTGGTCGGTCGCCTCCGCCTTGGCCAGCAGCCCGCGGATGCGGTTCAGGAGCCGGTCGCGGCCCGAGCTCGACGTCGTGGTGGTGGGCGTCGTCTCCCGTCCCCACTGCGAGGGCTTCGGGCCGACCGGGTCCAGGGGCCGCAGCTCCGCCAGCAGCTTCAGCAGGAGCAGGAGGTCGGTGAAGGTCCGGATCCGCGTGCTCGAGCTGTCCGTCGGGTCGACCGGTCGCCACCGCGTCCCGGGCGTCCAGCCGTCCGGCCGGACCTCGTCGAGCTGGTCCCGCCAGCCCTGCGGCGCTCGTGCCGCCGCTCCGCTGGTGGCCGCCTGCAGCGCGACCAGCGTCCTCGCGTGCGCCCCGGTCCGCGGGCTCGTGCCCGCCGCGTGCAGCAGGTCGCGCGGCTCCCAGCCGACCTCCCACGCCCGGGCGAGCCGGGCGCTCAGCTCGTCGACCAGCCGCCGCTCGACCGTCTCCAGGACCTCGGGGCGGCGACCGCGTACGGCCTCGGCCACCGCGGCACGGAGCCGGTGGACGTTCGACCCCACCGCGGCCCTGCTCCAGCTCTGCAGCACCGCGGACGCCTCGTCCAGCGTCGACTGCTGGTCGTCCGACCTGACGAAAGCGCTGTCTTCCACTGCGCCAGGATGACGGATCGAGGTGACAGTTCCGTCCGTCGCCATCAGAGACGCAGAACGGGGAAGATCCGACCGCGAC
>NZ_BAAAYR010000002.1:149500-529363 GCF_039536445.1 Microlunatus spumicola
CCCCGTTGATGTCGAGGTGAGGGTCAGCGCCAGCCGAGGGCCGGGGCCACGTCCTTCACGATCGACTCCAGGATGTGCAGGTTGTACTCGACGCCCAGCTGGTTCGGGATGGTGAGCAGCAGCGTGTCCGCCGCGTCCACCGCCTCGTCCTCCTTGAGGTCGCGGACCAGGTCCTCGATCTCGCCGGCGTACGTCTTGCCGAAGCGCGCCGCGCCGCCGTCGAGGATCCCGACCTGGTCGGAGCTGCGGGTCTCCCGGCCGAAGTAGGCCCGGTCGAGATCGGTCGTGATCGGGAAGACGCTCCGGCTGACCGAGACCCGCGGGGTGCGCTCGTGGCCGGCCGCGGCCCACGCGTCGCGGAAGACCTGGATCTGCTCGGCCTGCAGCTGGTGGAACGGCACGCCGGTGTCCTCGGACAGCAGCGTGGAGCTCATCAGGTTCATGCCCTGCTGGGCGGTCCACTCTGCCGTCGCGCGGGTGCCGGCGCCCCACCAGATGCGGTCGCGCAGGCCCGGGGCGTGCGGCTCGAGGCGCAGCAGGCCGGGCGGGTTCGCGAACATCGGGCGCGGGTTCGGCTGGGCGAAGCCCTCGCCCTCCAGCACCTGCAGGAAGACCTGCGTGTGCTCGCGCGCCATGTCGGCGTGGTCCGTGCCCTCGCGGGGGACGTAGCCGAAGTAGCGGTAGCCGTCGACGACCTGCTCGGGCGATCCCCGGCTCACGCCGAGCTGCAGGCGCCCGTTGCTGATGAGGTCCGCCGAACCGGCGTCCTCGGCCATGTAGAGCGGGTTCTCATAGCGCATGTCGATGACGCCGGTACCCAGCTCGATGGTGCTGGTCCGGGCGGCCATCGCCGCGAGCAGCGGGAACGGCGACGCGAGCTGGCGCGCGAAGTGGTGCACACGCACGTACGCGCCGTCAACGCCGAGCTCCTCCGCGCCCACCGCGAGGTCGATGGTCTGGTGCAGGACGTCCGAGGCCGACTGCGTCTGCGAGTGCGGCGACGGGTTCCAGTGACCGAAGGACAGGAAGCCGATCTTCTTCATGGTGTCCTCAACACTAGTTGAAGCCTAAATCTTCCGCCAGGCTTGGAGCGCAGAACGCCCCCTGAGCTTGTCGAAGGGCCACGGAGTGGTCGGCGCCCGATGCGAGAACAGGAGCCGACCTCTTCGAGGCCCTTCGACAGGCTCAGGGGGCGTTGCTGGGCCCTTCGACAGGCTCAGGGAGCGTTGCTGGGCCCTTCGACAGGCTCAGCGGGCGTTCTGCTCAGCGCGAGCCGATGGCGCGGGGGGCGCGCCAGGGGCGGTCGGCCCCGCCCATCTGGACGCCGCCGGCGGGGTCGGCCGTGAAGACCCGGCTCCCCGGCGGGGCGGAGCGGACGAGGTGCAGCAGCTGGGTCAGGTCGTTCACCCGGGTGCGCAGCTCGTCGATCTCGTCCTGCATCACCAGGACGCGACGGATGCCCTCGAGGTTGACGCCCTCGTCCTGGCTGAGGCGCTGGACGAGGCGGAGGCGGGCGACGTCGCGGCGCGAGTAGCGCCGGCCGCGCTTGGCCGTGCGGCGGGGCACCACCAGGCCCATCCGGTCGTACGTACGCAGGGTCTGCGGGTGCATGCCCGCGAGCTGCGCCGCGACCGAGATGACGAACACCGGCGCGTCGTGGTCGATGTGGCTCGGCACGTGCTGGGGGTCAGCTCCGTGTTCTGCCGTCATCGTTCCTCCTTCGCGCCGGTGTCTCGTCTGTCGTGGTCCTGCGGTGGGTCGGCTCAGGTCGTCCGGGCGAAGAGCCGCGCCCGCGGGTTGCCCGCACCGACGGCCTCGCCGTACGAGGTGAGCGCCTCGCGGGCCTGCTCGTTGAGCGACTGCGGCACGACCACCTCGACGGTGACGAGCAGGTCGCCCTTGCCGCCGTCGCGCTTGGTCACGCCCTTGCCGCGGACCCGGAAGGTCCGCCCGTTGGGCGTGCCCTGCGGGACGCGCAGCTTGACCGGGCCGCCGTCGAGCGTCGGCACCTCGATCTCCGCGCCGAGCGCCGCCTCGTTGAACGTGACGGGCGCGGTCAGGGTGAGGTTGTCGGCCTTGCGTCCGAAGATCGCGTGCTGGCTGACGTGGACGACGACGTAGAGGTCGCCGGCCGCGCCGCCGTTCTCGCCGGCACCGCCCTTGCCCTTGAGCCGGATCCGCTGACCGTCGGTGACGCCCGCGGGGATCCGGACCTGCATGGTCCGGGTCGACCGCGCGCGGCCGGAGCCGTGGCAGATCGGGCAGGGGTCCTCGACCACCATGCCGCGGCCGCGGCAGTCGCGGCACGGCTCGGTGACGGCGAAGACGCCGCCCGCGGCCGAGGTCTGCATCCCGCTGCCCTCGCAGGTCGGGCAGACCTTCGGGACGGTCCCGGCCTTGGCGCCGGTGCCGTGGCAGGCGTCGCACGCGGCGTCGGACACCATCTGCATCGGGACGGTGACGCCCTGGATCGAGTCGGTGAAGTCGACCGTCACCTCGCCCTCGACGTCGCTGCCCCGACGGGGGCCGCGGGTCGTCGAGGTCCGCGTACGCGTCTGCCCGTTCTGGCCGAAGAGCCCGCCGAACAGGTCACCCAGCCCGGCGTCGCCCGCCGCGCCGCCCGCGTTGCGGAACAGGTCCTCCATGGAGGGCCCGCCCTGCCCGCGGCCGCCGCCGTTCGAGCCGGGGAAGCGGAAGCCGCCCCCGCCGAACAGCCGGCGAGCCTCGTCGTACTCCTTGCGCTTCTCCGTGTGGGAGAGCACGTCGTTCGCCTCGGAGACGTCTTTGAAGCGCTGCTCCGCCGCCGGGTTCCCCGGGTTCTGGTCCGGGTGGTTGTCCCGGGCCAGCTTGCGGTAGGCCTTCTTGATCTCCTCGGGCTTGGCGTCCTTCGAGACGCCGAGGACCTTGTAGAAGTCCTTCTCGATCCAGTCCTTGGTGCTCATCGCACGCCTCCTCTCAGGAGGTCAGGGGGTTTCTAGGCCTGCTCGGACGAGCGGGGCTCGTCCGTCACGGTCTCGGCCGTGCCCGGGGTCGGCTCCGCGACGGGCTCGGGAGACGAGCCGTCCGGCTCCGCGACGGCGACCCTGGCCGGGCGCAGCACGCGCTCGCCCACCCGGTAGCCGGGCTGCAGGATCTCCACGCACGTCGGCCCGGTCACGTCGGGCGACAGGGAGTGCAGCAGCGCCTCGTGCACGTGCGGGTCGAAGGGGTCACCCTTCTCGCCGAACGCCACCAGCCCGTGCTTGGCGGTCACGCGGACGACCTCGTCGCCCACCGCCTTGAACGCGCCGGTCAGCTCGCCGTGCTCCTCCGCCGAACGGACGTCGTCGAGGACGCCGAGCAGGTCCTTCAGGACCGACTCCTCGCCCGTCTTGCGGGCCACGTCGCGGTCCCGGTCGACGCGGCGCTTGTAGTTGACGTACTCGGCCTGCAGCCGCTGCAGGTCAGCGGTCCGCTCGGCCAGCGCCGTCTCGAGCTCGGTCACGCTGCTGTCCTTCTCTGCGACCGGGATGTCGCCATGCTCGCTGGAGGGGTTGGTCGTGCCGGGGGCCCCGCCGGGGGCGGGAGCCGCGTCCTGCGGCTCCCGCACCTGGTAGGTGTCCGGGTCGATGCGGCGACGGTCGCGGACCGTCGGCCCGCTCTGCTCGCCCTGCTCGTGGTCCCCGCTGCGCCCGGGGTCGGACCCTGGGTCGGAGCTCATCGAGCGGAACCGGCGTTGCTGTTGTCGTCGTCGATGACCTCGGCGTCGACCACGTCGTCGTCGTCAGCGCTGGCGCCGTTCGACGACGAGCCGTCGGCCGACTGACCGTCGGTCGCGCCGTCGGTCGAGCCCTGCTGCGACGCCTGCGCGGCGGCGTACATGGACTGACCCAGCTGGGCGGCCGTGGTGTTCAGCTTCTCGACGGCCGACTTCACCGCGTCGTCGTCCGTGCCCTCGAGCGCGGTCTTGACCTCGGCGATGGCCTCCTCGACGGGCGCCTTGGTGGCGTCGTCGATCTTGTCGGCGTTCTCGCTGATCAGCTTCTCCGTGCGGAAGACCAGGTTGTCGGCCTCGTTGCGGAGCTCGATCGCCTCGCGACGCTTGCGGTCCTCCTCGGCGTGCGCCTCGGCCTCCTGGACCATCCGGCTGATGTCGTCCTTGCCCAGGGCGGAACCGCCCGTGATCTGCATGGACTGCTCCTTGCCGGTGGCGAGGTCCTTGGCGTGCACGTGGACGATGCCGTTGGCGTCGATGTCGAACGCGACCTCGATCTGCGGCACGCCACGGGGGGCCGGCGGCAGGCCGGTCAGCTCGAAGTTGCCGAGCGACTTATTGTCGCGGGCGAAGTCACGCTCGCCCTGGTAGACCTGGATCATCACGGACGGCTGGTTGTCGTCGGCCGTGGTGAAGACCTCGGAGCGCTTGGTCGGGATCGTGGTGTTGCGCTCGATGATCTTGGTCATCACGCCACCCTTGGTCTCGATGCCGAGGCTCAGCGGGGTGACGTCGAGCAGCAGGACGTCCTTGACCTCACCCTTGAGCACACCGGCCTGCAGGCTGGCGCCGAGGGCGACGACCTCGTCGGGGTTGACCGACTTGTTCGGCTCCTTGCCGCCCGTGAGCTCCTTGACCAGGTCGGCGACGGCCGGCATGCGGGTGGAGCCGCCGACGAGGATGACGTGGTCGATCTTGCCGACGCTGATGTTCGCGTCGCCGAGCACCGCGTTGAACGGGGTGCGGCAGCGGTCGAGCAGGTCGGAGGTCAGGCGCTGGAACTCGGAGCGCGTGAGCTTCTCCTCCAGGTGCAGCGGGCCCGAGGCGCCGAGCGTGATGTACGGGAGGTTGATCGAGGTCTCGCTCGCGCTCGACAGCTCGATCTTCGCCTTCTCCGCAGCCTCCTGCAGGCGCTGCTTGGCGATCTTGTCCTGGCTGAGGTCGGTGCCGTTCTTGTTCTTGAACTGCTTGACCAGCCAGTCGACGATCCGGGAGTCCCAGTCGTCGCCGCCGAGGCGGTTGTCGCCCTTGGTGGCCTTGACCTCGAAGACGCCGTCACCGATCTCCAGCAGCGACACGTCGAACGTGCCACCACCGAGGTCGAAGACGAGGATCGTCTGGTCGGAGCCGCCCTTGTCGAGGCCATACGCGAGCGCGGCCGCGGTGGGCTCGTTGATGATGCGGTCCACGGTCAGGCCCGCGATCTCGCCGGCCTCCTTGGTGGCCTGGCGCTCGGCGTCCGAGAAGTACGCCGGCACGGTGATCACGGCGTTGGTGACGGACTCACCGAGGTAGGCCTCGGCGTCCCGCTTCAGCTTCTGCAGCACGAACGCGCTGATCTGCTGGGGACGGTAGGACTTGTCGTCGATCTTGACGGTCCAGTCGGTGCCCATGTGGCGCTTGACGGACCGGATGGTGCGATCGACGTTGGTGACGGCCTGGCGCTTGGCGACCTCGCCGACCAGGACCTCGCCACCCTTGGTGAAGGCGACCACCGAGGGGGTGGTGCGGCTGCCCTCGGCGTTGGGGATGACGGTGGGTTCCCCACCCTCGAGCACGGCGACGACGGAGTTCGTCGTGCCCAGGTCGATGCCGACTGCACGAGCCATGGTGTGTGTTCCTCCAGATTGGGAGTGTGGTCTTCCGGTGCTTCCGGACGTTCCCCGGGATCTCCCGGTCGTCCTTGAGTGCACCTGGCTCAACTATGCCACCGGCAGGATCATTCCCTCAATCCAGGTTGAGCCTTCGGGGCTCAACCAGGGTTGTTCCTCGGCGGCCCGCACCTGGTCGGGGGTTCGTACGGGTCGCGAACGAGCGCTCGAGGCACACCGTTCCGACGAAGGCACACCGTCCTGACGAAGGCACACCGTCCTGACGAAGGCACACCGTCCTGACGAAGGCACACCGTCCTGACGAAGGCACACCGTCCTGACGAAGGCACACCGTCCTGACGAAGGCACACCGTCCTGACGGAGGCACACCCTGCAGGGTGTGCCTCCGCGAGCAGGGTGTGCCTCCGCGAACAGGGTGTGCCTCCGCGAACAGGGTGTGCCTCCGCGAACAGGGTGTGCGCGACGGTCGAGCGGAGGGCGTACGACGGTGGTCGGTGCCGATGACCCCGGCGTGGCACCCCGCTCCGGACACGCGGGCTGACTAGCGTCGACGCTGTCGGCGCCACCCTGCACAGGAGATCCCATGAGCCGCTTCGTCTCGTTCTGGCGCAGCTTCGCGCTGCTGGTCGCGCGGCTCGGGCTGGGCGGCATCCTGCTGCTGCACGGCGCCCACCGCTACCAGGCCGGCATCTCCACCCAGACGGAGTACCTGGCGCAGTTCTCGACGCCCTACCCCGAGATCGCCGCGTACGGCGCGACGACGTTCGAGATCGTCGGCGGGATCTTCCTCATCCTCGGCGCCCTGACGCCGCTGGTCGGCCTGGGCGTCCTGGTCCAGCAGGTGCTGACGATCGTGTGGACGAGCTACTACAAGGGTCCCGACCTGCTGAACGCCGACGGCACCTACAACGGCGGCTTCGAGTACTCCGTGGCGCTGGGCCTGCTCGGGCTCCTGTTCCTCGTGTCCGGCGGCGGCGTCGTCAGCCTGGACCGGGTCTTCCGCCGCAAGAAGCAGCCCGTCGAGGCCGACGAGCCCGTCGAGACCACGGACGACCCGGCCGTCCCGCCGCGCGCCTTCCCGGTGCGCGCGAACGTCTGACCGCTCTCCCCCGGCCTAGTCCCAGCCGCCCGTACGCCGTAGCGCCGCCACCCCGTCGGCACCGGCCCGGCGTGCGGCCGCCTCCGTGCCCCCGACGACCAGGGCCACCTCGGCCCAGCTCAGCCCGCCCAGGTGGTGCAGGGTGACGGCCCAGCGCTGCCGTTCCGGCAGGGCGGCCACCGCCTCCCGCACCGCGACCGCCTCCGCCGCCCCGCCGGGCTCGTCGGCTGCGGGGCCGACGGGTCCGTCGCCCACCGTGTCCGTCGGCACGGCCCGCCGGCGCTCGCTCCGGACGACGTCGACCGCCTTGCGGTGCGCCACGGTGACCAGCCAGGCCTGCAGGTTCGTCGCCGGGTCGAGGTCGGGGTAGGCGCGCAGCGCCGCCAGGAACGTCTCCTGCCAGGCGTCGTCGGCCTCGCCGGACGCGCCCAGGACCGCCCGGCAGACGCGCAGCACGACGGGCCCGTGCTCCCGCACGACGCGGTCGAACGGTGGCAGCCCCGGCACCCCGCGACGCTAACCCGCGGCGCTGACGAAGGACCCGCCGCGCAGTCCCCCGGCTTCACAGGAAGTTGACAGAATAGGCACAGCCCAGCACCACCCCACGATGCGAACCTGAGGCCATGGCCCGAACCGACACCGCCGCCGCACCGCTCACCCGCCCCGACGGGACGCCGATCCGCGTGCTCGCGGTCGACGACGAGTCGAGCCTGACCGAGCTGCTGTCGATGGCCATGCGCTACGAGGGCTGGCAGGTCACCACGGCGAGCTCGGGGACGACCGCGGTCAAGGCCGCGCGCGAGGTCCGCCCCGACGCGATCGTGCTCGACATGATGCTGCCCGACTTCGACGGGCTCGAGGTGATGCGGCGGATCCGTACGGAGGACCCCGACGTCCCGGTCATCTTCCTGACCGCCAAGGACGCCGTCGAGGACCGCATCGGCGGGCTCACCGCCGGCGGCGACGACTACGTGACCAAGCCCTTCAGCCTGGAGGAGGTCATCGCCCGCCTGCGCGCCCTGCTGCGCCGCAGCGGCGCCACCTCCACGCGCAGCGACTCGACCCTCGTGGTCGGCGACCTGACCCTGGACGAGGACAGCCACGAGGTGACCCGCGGCGGCACCGAGATCTCGCTGACCGCGACCGAGTTCGAGCTGCTGCGCTACCTGATGCGCAACCCGCGCCGGGTGCTGTCGAAGGCGCAGATCCTCGACCGCGTCTGGAACTACGACTTCGGCGGCCAGGCCAACGTCGTCGAGCTCTACATCTCCTACCTGCGCAAGAAGATCGACGTCGACCGCCCGCCGATGATCCACACCATGCGCGGCGCGGGCTACGTCCTGCGCCCCGCAAGCTGATGTCCGCGAGCGGACCGGAGTTCCTCGGCCCGGACGCTCCTGCCGCAGGTCCGCAGCCGCAGCCGCAGCCGCAGCCGGACGTTCTCGTGGTCCCTCCGGGGTCGACGCCCGTGCCCGCCGGGGCCGGCGCCTTCGGTCCCGGGACGTTGGCACGGCGCCTGGTCGTCCGGGTGACGGCGATGGTCGCCCTCGCGGCGGTGCTGCTCAGCGCGGCCACGTTCCTCGCCACCCGACAGCTGCTCGTGCGCGAGGTCGGGCGGCAGCTCGACACCGTCACCGGGCGGGTCCGCTTCCCCGGCAGCGGCTACGGCGATCCGGGCCGCGGGCCCGACACCACGCTGCTTCGTCCGGGGCAGCCCGTCGGGACCCTGGCGGTCATCTTCAACGGCGACGGGTCGCTCAAGGACAGCGGCCGCCTCGTCGAGAGCCGCGCGAACAACAGCTCCTCGTTCAACGTCGAGCGCCTGCCCGCGAGCGCCATCGACCGCCTGGACGACGTGAAGGCGAACGGTGCCGAGGAGACGGCCGCGCTGCCGGGGCTCGGGCAGTACCTCGTCTCGGGCTTCGAGGTACGGGACACCAACGGGACGCTGGTCCAGTCGATCGTCGTCGGCCTGCCGCTGGAGGAGGTCAACCACCAGCTCATCCAGCTCGTGGGGCTCGAGGCCGTCCTCGCCGCGCTCGCCGTCATGGCGGCGGTGGCCGGGTCCCGCACGGTCGTCCGCCGCAGCCTCCGTCCCCTGAACCGGGTGGCCGCCACCGCGCAGCAGGTGTCGCAGCTCCCGCTCGACCGGGGCGAGGTGGCGCTGGCCGTACGCGTCCCGCCCGAGGACGCCGACCCGACGTCGGAGGTCGGGCGCGTGGGGCAGGCGTTCAACCACATGCTCAACAACGTCGAGGACGCGCTCGCGGCTCGGCAGGCGAGCGAGACCAAGGTGCGCCAGTTCGTCGCCGACGCCTCGCACGAGCTGCGCAACCCGCTCGCCGCGATCCGCGGCTACGCCGAGCTCACCCGGCGCGAGCGCTCCTCGATGTCGGAGAACGCCGCCTTCGCCATGAGCCGCGTCGAGGCCGAGGCCGAGCGGATGTCGTACCTCGTCGAGGACCTCCTCCTGCTCGCGCGCCTCGACTCCGGGCCCAACCTCGACGTCGCCCCGGTCGACCTCAGCGAGGTCGTGATCAACGCCCTGAGCGACGCCCGCGCCGCCGGTCCGGACCACGTCTGGCAGCTCGACCTGCCGCCCGAGCCGGTGGTCGCCCTCGGCGACCGCTACCGGCTGCACCAGGTGGTCGCCAACCTGCTCGCCAACGCGCGGACGCACACGCCGCCCGGGACCCGGGTGAGCGCCTCCGTCGCCGTCGCCGGGACGGACACGGTGGTGACCGTGACCGACTCCGGCCCGGGCATCCCCGAGGACATCCAGAACCGCGTCTTCGAGCGCTTCACGCGGGCCGAGGTCAGCCGGGTCCGGACGCCGGGCGCGCAGACCGGGCGCAGCACGGGCCTCGGGCTCGCGATCGTGGCCGCGGTGGTGGAGGCGCACCACGGCTCGGTCGCGGTGTCGAGCCGGCCCGGGCACACGGCGTTCGTCGTGACGCTGCCCCTCGCCACCGCGACGGGACCCACGCTCAACCGTCCGAGCACCGCCGGCGTCGCCTGACGCTCCCCCGCAGCGGCGTCAGCGCCCCACGGGTCCGGTGCTGCGCCGCGGCACGAGCACGGTCCCCGGAACCTCCGTCCCCAGCTCGTCGTCGTCACCGCCGCTCTCGAGCACCTCGACGAGGCGTCGCGTCATGACGCGGCCCTGGTCGGCGATCGGATGGTGCAGCGCGGTGAGCGCCGGGGTCGACGCGGCGCACAGCGGCGAGTCGACGAACGAGGCGAGCGCGATGTCCTCCGGGACCGACAGCCCGGCCTCCAGGCAGACCGAGAGGCCGGTCAGCGCCATCACGTCGTTGTCGAAGACGATGAAGGTCGGCGGCCGGTCACGGGCCAGGAGCTCGAGGGCGGCCGCCGCACCCTGCTCGGGGCTGTGGTCGGTGAAGATCGTCGTGATCTCGACCCCGTGCTCCGCAGCCCAAGCCGCGCTCAGCCGCTTCCGCAGGACCGGCGCCACCTTCGCGGGGTCGCCCTCGATCCAGCCGACCCGACGGTGGCCGAGCGCGTACGCGTGGTCGAGGAGCGCGTGGACGCTGAGCGCCTGGTCCGCCCAGACGAACGGGACGCCGGGTGCCGGGACCTCCGTCGGAGCTCCCGGGAAGAAGGCGACGAGGGGGAGCTCGAGCTCCTGCAGGACCGCGGGCCGCGGGTCGTCGACGTAGATGTCGGTCAGCATGACGCCGTCGACCCGCCGCTCGGCCGCCCAGCGGCGGTAGAGGTCGAGCTCCTGCTCGTGGGAGAAGACCAGCTTGACGATCAGCGAGAGGTCGGTGCTGGCCAGCTCGAGCTCGACGCCGGAGAACATCTCCACGAAGAAGGGGTCGACCGAGGCCGACTTGGGCGAGCGCAGCAGCGCCCAGCCCACCGCCCCGGCCCGGGCCCCCGACAGCGCGCGGGCGGCGGCGTTGGGCGACCAGCCCAGGGCGGCCGCCGCCTCGTGCACGCGGACGCGGGTCGCGTCGGACACGCCCTTGTGGCCGTTCAACGCCTTGGACGCAGCGCCCTTGCTCACCCCGGCCGCGCGGGCGACGTCGGTGATGGTCGTACGCGCCACCCGTCACCTCCTCGCTCGCCCCGACCGGTCCGGCCCACCTCCCCGGCAGGACGCCGGTCCACCGCTCTCCGGGGGGACGACACGCTACTCCTTGACGGAGAAACCGGTTTCCCCTATCGTCCTGCGTACTGCGAGAAACCGGTTTCTCCTGCGAGATCCGGGACCGCTCGACACCTCAGACAAGGGAGTTTGATCATGGGACCTGGTTCTTCCCCTCTCGGCCGGCCGGTCTCGCGCCGGTCCCTGCTGCTGGGGTCGCTGGCCTCCGCGGGGGCCGCCACGTTCGGCTTCTCCGCCTGCAGCCCGCAGGTCCCCGGGACGAGCGGCGCCGCGCCGGCCGGCGGCACGATGACCTTCTGGGACATGGTCTGGGGCTCCGGCGCCGCCTACACCGCGTCGGCCAAGCAGGCCGTCAGCGCGTACGCCCCGAGCGGCGACAGCCTCGGCGTCACCTACCAGTCGGTCCCCTGGTCGAACTGGTACCAAACGTTCACGTCGGCAGCGGCCTCGCGCACGACCCCGGCCGTGAGCTCCGGCGCCGCGTTCCTGCCGTTCTCCTTCATCGAGCAGGGCGTCGTGGCGCCCGCCGACGACCTGGTGAAGCTGCTCGACACGAACAAGACGAACGACTTCCTCCCCGGGATCCTCGACCAGATGAAGACCTCGCAGGGGTACGCCGCAGTGCCGTGGTCGCTCGACCTGCGCGTGCTCTGGACGCGGACCTCGCTGCTCGAGAAGGCCGGCGCGGACGTCCCCACCGACTGGGACTCCTTCATCGCGACCGGCACGAAGCTGGCCAAGATCGGCGTCACCGGGCTGGCGCTGGCCGCCGGAAGCACGACGACGGACGCCCAGCACACCGTCTCGGCCCTGATGATCAACAACGGCGGCGGGATGTTCGCTCCCGACGGCACGCCCGACTGCGTCACCGACCGGAACATCGAGACGATGGACTTCCTGCGCGAGTGCGTCGCCAAGGGGATCATCGACCCGAACGCGGCCAGCTACACGAGCGACAACCTGACCGGCGACTGGGTCAAGGGCCGCGTCGGGATGGGCTGGGCGCAGACCGGGCTCGACAAGACCCTTCCCGAGGCGGACCAGAGCGACGTCGAGGTCGCCAGCCCGATCGCCGGGCCGCACGGGGACAAGGGCACCGTCTACTACATCAACCCGCTGATGATGTTCACGACGACGCCGTCGCAGGCGTCGTCCGAGGCCTTCCTCGCCTGGTACCTCGACCAGATCCACACCTTCTGGACCGAGGGCGTCACGACGGACCTGCCGGTGAAGCAGAGCATCGCCCAGCTGCCCGTCATCCAGCAGAACAAGAACCTCGTCCGCTCGATCGACGAGTGGCAGCCGATCGGCAAGACCATCGGCGCCCAGGCCCCCGCCGCGTTCGCCTCGCTGAACGCCGTCGACGGCGGCGCGGCCAGCGCGGGCTTCGTCCAGCAGATCGTCGCGGGCAAGACGGACTCCCGCGCGCTCCTGGAGACCCTGCAGGCGGGCCTCGAAAAAGTCACCAAGTGACCGTGCTCGGCTCGACCCGGGGCGCGAGCGCACGCCCCGGGTCTGCGGCGGAGGCCTCCTCGCCCGCGCCCCGACCCCGCCGTGACGAGCGGCTGCGGCGTACGGCGACGATGGCCGGGCTGGCGCTCCCCTCGCTCGTGCTGATGCTGGTGATCAACGGCTACCCCGTGGTGTTCGCGGCGGTCCAATCCGTCCACGGTGGCGGCCTGATCCGGCTGGGCCCGCTCGTCGGCGCGCAGAACTACACCACGGCCCTGACCGACCCGGCCTTCTGGTCCGCGGCCCGCTTCACCCTCGTCTTCACCCTGTGCGGCGTCTTCGGCAGCTGGGTCGTCGGCTACGCCCTCGCCCTGCTCACCCGCCGCGCCTTCCCCGGCCAGGCGCTCTTCCGGGTGCTGCTCCTGCTGCCCTGGATCGTGCCGGTCGTCGTCTCGTCGATGAGCTGGAACTGGCTCGTCGCGACGCGCGACAGCCTGCTGCCGGAGCTGGCCCGCGCGCTCGGCTTCGGGAACGTGCTCTTCCTCGCGAACCCCACCCTCGCGGTGATCACCGTCTGCGTGTTCAAGGTCTGGATCAGCTACCCGTTCATGATGATGATGTCCGCTGCGGCCCTCGAGGCCGTCGACGAGCAGGTCTACGAGGCGGCCACCGTCGACGGCGCCTCACGCTGGCAGCAGCTGCGCCACATCACGCTGCCCGTCACGGCGCGGTCCACCTACATCAGCTGGATCCTCATGGCGATGTTCTCGGTGAACGACTTCGCCACCATCTACCTCCTCACCGGCGGCGGCCCCGTGAACGCGACGACCTCGCTGGTGGTGCTCGCCTACCGCGCCGTGTTCCAGGACTTCCTGCCCGGCTACGGGGTCGCGGTGTCGTTCATCATGACCGCCGTCCTCGTCGTCGTCTCGGTCGTGCTGTTCCGTCAGATCCGGCGATCGGCGATGGCGTGACGACCTCGCCCGTACGCCCCTCAGCCCGTCCGACCACCCGGGCCACCGCCCGTCCGACCGCCGCCCCGGAGGCACGATGACCACGCAGGCCACGGTGGGTCCGCGGACCCTCGACCCGACGTCCGTACGCCCCCGCCTGGTCGAGGCGCGGCGGCGGCGCGAGGGCTGGGGCCGCACGCTGCTGGTCGGGGTCATCACCCTGGTCGCGCTCGTCCCGATCCTGGTCGTCGTGTGGCTGGCGCTGCGGCCCCGCCTCTACTCCGGGGAGTCGGGTCCGACGCTGTCGACCTTCGTCTACATCTTCCAGAGCACGAACATCCTGTGGTGGCTCCGCAACAGCCTCCTGGTCGCCGTGACCGCGACGGTCCTGTCCGTGGTCGTCGCCGCGCCCGCGGGCTACGTGCTGTCGCGCGGCCGGGGCAAGGGGGTCGCGGGCTTCTCGCTGCTGATCTTCGTGATCCAGAGCTTCCCGATCGTGGTCTTCGTCATCCCGCTCTTCATCATGTTCGCCAAGCTCGGCCTGGTCGACTCGATCTGGGGCGTCGCGATCGTCTACGTCGCCTCGTCGGTCTCGGTCGCCTGCTGGATGATGTCGTCCTACTTCGACACCATCCCGATGGCGCTGGAGGAGGCCGCCTGGATCGACGGCGCCTCCGTCTTCGGCGGCTTCGTCCGAATCGTGCTGCGGAACTCGCTGCCGGGCGTCCTGTCGACCGCGATCTTCTCGTTCCTGCTGGCCTGGAACGACTACCTCGTCGCGCTGGTCTTCCTGCGCTCGGACCTGCAGTTCACGCTGCCCGTCGGCCTGCAGACCTTCTTCCAGCAGAACGCGACCGACTGGGGGCCGGTGATGGCCTGCGCGGTCGTCATGGCCCTGCCCCCGGTGCTCGTGTTCGCCGTCCTCGGCCGCTACTTCAGCGTCGGCGGGATCGGCGGCTCGCTCGCGGGCAGCTGAGCCCGCTGCCGACCGACGAACCGCACCGCGACGCAGCCCAACCCCCGCTCGAGAAAGGCCCCGATGGAAGACACGGTCGGCGCAGCATCCTTCGTCCTCACCGAGCAGCCGCGCCTCAGCTGCCTGGTCGACACGATCGTCCCGCCCGACGAGCACCCGTCTGGGGTCGAGGCCGGCGGGCTGCGCTTCCTCGAGCGGCTGCTCGCCGAACGCCCCGACTGGGTCGAGCGGGTCGTGGCCGTGCTGGCGGCGTGCGAGCGGGCGAGCCGGGAGACCCACGCAGCCGCGTTCACCGCGCTCGACGCGGAGCAGCGGCTGGCCGTGCTCGAGTCGCTCCTCGACGACGCCGACTACCGATGGTTCGCGGGGATCGTGAACGGCGGCTACTACGCCGACCCCGGCAACGGCGGGAACGACGACGCCGCCTCGTGGTCGATGGTCGGGTGGCAGCCCTGGCCCGGCACCAGCCGGCGGCCCGCGTCCTCCGCACTCCCGTCGGACCGGCGGACGATCGAGCCGGCCGAGGTCCTCGACCGCTACGACGCGATCGTCGTCGGCTCCGGCGCGGGCGGTGGCGTGGCCGCCTGCGGGCTGTCCGAGGCCGGCCGTACGGTGCTGGTCGTCGAGGCCGGCAGCTGGCCCGACACCCGCACGCTCGCCACCGACCACCTGCGGAACCCCCGCTCGATGTGGGGCCTGGAGGCGTGGAGCGGGCCCCGGTGGCCGCAGAATCCCCGCGTGCTCGACCTCGAGGACGGCGAGCGCCAGGTCGGGCCCGGCGACCCCGCGTGGGGCAGCAACGCCATGACGGCCGGCGGCGGGACCCGCGTCTACGGCGCGCAGGCCTGGCGCTTCAGCCCCGAGGACTTCACGATGGCCAGCCGCTACGGCGTGCCCGACGGGAGCGCGCTCGCCGACTGGCCGTTCGGCTACGACGAGCTCGAGCCCTACTACGTCCGCGCTGAGTGGGAGATCGGCGTCAGCGGCGACGAGCACGACGGTCGCCACGCCGGTCCCCGGAGCCGTCCCTTCCCGATGAAGCCCCTCCCGGCCGGCCGGGCGCGCGACCGGCTGGAGGCCGGCGCACGGAACCTGGGCCTCGGCACCCTCGCGGTGCCGCTGCTGATCAATTCGACGCCGTACCTCGACCGGCCCGCCTGCAGCCAGTGCGCGATGTGCGTCGGCTTCGCCTGCCCGGTCGACGCGAAGAACGGCAGCCAGAACACGGTCCTCGCCCGGGCCCTCGCGACCGGGCGCACCTCGGTCCTCGTCGACACCACCGTGGAGCGGCTGACCGTCGACGGCACCGGGCGAGTGACGGGCGTGGCGGTCGTGGGCGTGCGCGACGGCGTGGTGTGGCGCCGCGAGGTCCGCGCCGACGAGGTGGTCCTCTCGGCCGGTGCCGTCGAGACCGCTCGGCTGCTGCTGAACAGCCGCACGGAGCGGGAGCCGGCCGGCATCGGCAACAACGCCGACCAGGTCGGGCGCCACCTCCAGGGCCACGCGTACGGCGGCTCGCTCGGGATCTTCTCCGACGAGCTCGAGGAGCTCATCGGCCCCGGGCCCTCGATCGCCACGGCCGACTTCCGGCACGGCAACGACGGGATCGTGGGCGGCGGCATCATCGCCAACGAGTTCGTCCCGACCCCCTCGAACACCTACCTCTACCTGAGCGGCGCGGGCGTGATCCCGCGGCACGGGCCGGGGACGAAGCGGGGGATGCGGGACCTGAGCCGCCGGATGGTGCGGCTGATGGGCCCCGTGCAGGAGATGACGAGCGCCGACTCCCGCGTACGGGTCGACGACCGCGTCCGCGACCGGTTCGGGAACCCGGTCGCCCGGCTGGGCGGCGGGCTCCACCCGGAGGACTACCGCGCCCGCGACTTCCTCACGGCCCGCACGGTCGACTGGATGACCGCCGCCGGCGCCGACCTGGTCGTGCCGATGGACGGCGGCCGGCTCCGGACGCCGAGCGGGGGCCAGCACCAGGCGGGTACGTGCCGGATGGGCGAGGACCCCGCCTCCTCGGTCGTCGACCCCTGGGGCCGGGTCTGGGGCCACGACAACCTGCGGGTGGCCGACGGGTCGGTCCACGTGACCAACGGCGGCGTGAACCCCGTCCTGACCATCTTCGCCAACGCGTTCCGCATCGTCGACCACATGGTCGGCGCCCCGACAGCAGGAGGACCACCCCGATGAACGACCAGCTCTCCGTCCAGCTCTACACCGTCCGCGAGGCGCTCGACGCCGACATGGCCGGCACCCTCCGCCGCCTCGCCGACATCGGGTTCACCCAGGTGGAGCCGTACGGGATCGCCGACCGTCCGGCGCTGGTGCAGGGCCTCGCGGAGGCGGGCCTGGCCGCTCCCACCGCCCACGCGCACCTCGTCGGCGAGGCCACGCCGGAGCTGTTCCGGCTCGCCCGGGAGCTCGGGGTCGCGACGCTCATCGACCCGTTCACCCCGGTCGCGCGGTGGCAGACCCGTGAGGACGTCGCCGCCCTCGCCGCCGAGCTGAACGCGGCAGCGCAGGTCGCCGCGGACCACGGCCTGCGGGTGGGTTACCACAACCACGAGCACGAGCTGGAGAGCGTGATCGACGGCGTGACGGCCCTGGAGGTGTTCGCGGAGCACCTCGACGACGCCGTCGTCCTGGAGGTCGACACCTACTGGGTCGCGGCCGGCGGCCAGGACCCGGTCGCCCTGCTGCACCGCCTCGGCGACAGGGTCACCGCCCTGCACATCAAGGACGGCCCGGCGACGAAGGACCCCGTCGACCAGGTCGCGGTCGGGGCCGGCAGCATGCCCGTGCTCGAGATCCTCCGGGCCGCCCCGGACGCGCTCCGCGTGATCGAGCTCGACGACTCCCGCGGCGACCGCTTCGCCGCCGTGTCCGACAGCCACGTGTGGCTGACGGCGCACGCGGGCGCGGTCTGACGGGACGACCGGGGACCCCCTCCTCGGCCGTCTCGCCAGCGCCCCGCCCCGCGCCTCAGCGCGTGACGGTGACCGTGGCCTGGGCGGCGTTGTTCCGCAGGACCGGGTCCTTCGTCTGCACCGAGGCGGTGGCGGCGGTCAGGGTCTTCGCGCCGCGCACGCTGCGGTCGACCGTCACGATCACCGGGTAGGTGAGGGTGGCGCCGGGCGCGAGCGTGGCGGCGAGGTAACCGACGTTGCGCCGGTCTCCCGTCACGGCACCCCCGCTGGCCCGCGCGATCGTGAGCCCGGACGGCAGGTTGAGCCCGCTGGCCACCTGCGTCGCCGTGCCCGGCCCGACGTTGCGCACCACCAGCGTCGCGTCGACCGTGCCGCCCGCGGTGGCGCCGGCCGGGAGCGAGAGGCTGACCGCCAGGTCGGCCGTCCGCGTGACGGTGAGCGTCACGGTGGTCGGCGTGGCCGTGCCGTCGTCGGTCAGGTAGGAGAACCGGTCGGTGCCCGAGAAGCCGGGCGCCGGGGTGTAGGTGAACGACCCGTCGGCCTTCAGCGCGAAGTCCGAGGCCTGGGTCGGCGGGGTGCGCAGCAGGACCGTACGGCTGCGGTCGGCGTCGTTGGCCAGCACGCCGGGTGCGGCGACGTTCAGCGTCGTGGCCTGGTCGACGCGGTAGGCGTCGGCCTTCGCCGACGTGGTGCCGACCTTGGCGCAGACGGCGCTGAGCCCGATGTGACGCGAGATCGGTGTGGTGGCGAACGTGCCCGGTGCCGAGCAGCGGCCCGTCGGCGAGGTGAGGACGTGGTCGACATCGCGCGTCGGTTCGCCCTGGCAGGTGTCCAGGCCGGCGTGCGACGGCGGGCAGTACGTGGGCAGGTCCGAGGCGGTCACGGGCGTGTAGCCATTGTTCAGCAGCAGCTGGTACGCCTCGGGCTGGTACTGCGCGCCGGTGTTGAAGGTGCCCACGGCGACGTCCACGCCGGCTGCCCCGCCGGTGTGCTCGAGCAGGTCCTGGGCCGTCTCCGGCTGCAACGCGCCGGTCTGCAGCGGGCCGAGGCCGGCGTCGATGTCCGCGATGGCGTTGTTCGGCCAGTCGACGAAGGCGATCCGGACGCCGGCCACCGTCGCGTACAGGTTCACGCGGCGGATCAGGTAGGTCTCGAAGTCGACGGTCGTGACGTCGGTGAGCGGGTAGCGGCTCAGGACGAGCTGACCGGGCAGACCGCCGCTCGAGTACTTGACCCCGTTGCCCGCCGCGGCGAGGGGGATGGCCTGGAGCGCCCCCTGCCCCTTGGGCAGGATCTGCATCGTGGCCTGCAGGGTCTCGAACGCCGGCTGGGACAGGAAGGCGACGTTGACCCCCAGGAACGCGCAGGTCGGGTCGACCGGCGGGACCGGCTGGACGACGGTCTGGGTGTCGGCCCCACGTCCGATGAGGCAGTTGAGGTAGTTCTCCTGCTCCGTGCGGGGGGCGCTGTTGGTGGTGCCCTGCGCCTGCTGCTTGCCCGGGAGGAAGTACGAGTACGGGTACTGCTGCTTGACGGTGGCGTCACCCGTGATCCGGTCGGCCGCGGCCTGGGAAAAGATCCCCTGCAGCCCGAGCACGTCGAACCGCGACGCCTTGACCGTCTCGACGACCTCGTCCTCGTGCGGTATCCAGGGGAACAGGTTGGCGTTGAAGGTGCCGATGCTCAGCCCGGGGCCGACCGGGTCCGGGACGGCCGCACGGGCCGTGGTCGTCGGGAGCACCAGGCCGCCGAGCGCAAGGGCGACGAGCAGGACCAGTCCGGCGCGGAGGCTGGACGGCAGGACGAAGCGGGCTGTACGCACCTGAGAAACGTAAGGCGGTTGCCTCAGCCTGCCCATGGACCGAGGTCCGGTACGCGACTGGACCTGGCTACGGTCCGACCGGCCGCCCAACCGTCAGCGCAGGCTCTGGAGCTCCTGCTCGGCCTCGGCCTCGCTGGTCGCGAACTGGGTGCGGTAGAGCTCGGCGTAGCGGCCGCCCAGCGCGAGCAGCTCGGAGTGTCGGCCCTGCTCGACGACCCGGCCGTCCTCGAGCACGACGATGGTGTCGGCCGCGCGGACCGTGGAGAGCCGGTGCGCAATGACCAGCGCCGTACGCCCCTCGAGCGCCTCCCCCAGCGCCGCGGTCACGGCGGCCTCGGAGGTCGAGTCGAGCGACGCGGTCGCCTCGTCGAGGATGACCACGCGCGGGTGCGCGAGCAGCAGCCGGGCGATGGTCAGGCGCTGGCGCTCGCCGCCGGACAGCCGGTAGCCGCGCTCGCCCACCACGGTGTCGAGACCGGCGGGCAAGCTCTCGATGAGGTCCTTCAGCCGGGCGCGGGTGAGCGCCGACCACAGCTCGTCCTCGGTCGCGGTGACCTTGGCCAGCAGCAGGTTGCTGCGGATCGTGTCGTGGAAGAGGTGCCCGTCCTGGGTGACCATGCCGAGCGTGGAACGGATCGCCTCGAAGCTCAGGTCGCGCACGTCGACGCCGCCGATCCGGACGGCGCCGCCGTCGACGTCGTACAGGCGGGACAGCAGGGAGGCGATGGTCGACTTGCCGGCGCCCGAGGACCCGACGAGGGCGACCATCTGGCCGGCCTCGGCGCGGAACGACACGTCGTGGATGACCTCGACGCCGCCGCGGTTGTCGAGCACGGCCACCTCCTCGAGCGAGGCGAGGGAGACCTTGTCGGCGGTCGGGTAGGCGAACGTGACGTGGTCGAACGTGACGGAGGCGGGGCCCGGCGGGACCTCGACCGGGTGCTCGGCCTCCGTGATCAGCGGCTTGAGGTCGAGGATCTCGAAGACGCGCTCGAAGCTGACGAGGGCGCTCATCACCTCGACGCGCGCGCCGGCGAGCTGGGTGAGCGGGGCGTAGAGCCGGGTGAGCAGCAGCGCCATGGTCACGACCGAACCGGCCTCGAGCGTGCCGCGCAGGGCGAAGAAGCCGCCGAGCCCGTAGACGAGGGCGAGCGCCAGCGCGGACACGAGGGTCAGCGCCGTCACGAAGACCATCTGCACGGTGCTCGAGCGGACGCCGATGTCGCGGACCCGCCGGGCGCGCTCGGAGAACTCGACCGACTCGCGCTCGGGCGAGGAGAAGAGCTTGACCAGCGTGGCGCCGGGCGCGGAGAAGCGCTCGGTCATCTGCGTGCTCATGAACGAGTTCAGGTTGGCCGCCTCGAGCCGCATGCGGGCCAGCCGCGAGCCCATCCGGCGGGCGGGCAGCACGAACACCGGCAGCAGCACGAGCGCGAGCACGGTGATGGGCCAGGAGATGGTGAGCATGGTGACCAGCGCGAGGACCACGGCCACGAGGTTCGTGACGACGCCGGACAGGGTGTCGGAGAAGGCGCGCTGGGCGCCGATGACGTCGTTGTTGAGCCGGCTGACCAGCGCACCGGTGCGGGTCCGGGTGAAGAAGGCGACGGGCATCGTCTGCACGTGGTCGAAGACCGCGCGGCGCAGGTCGAGGATGAGCGTCTCGCCGATGCGGGCCGACAGCCAGCGCACGACCAGGCCGACCCCGGCCTCGGCGACCGCGATGAGCGCGATCAGCACGGCGAGGCGGACGACGACCCGGACCGACCCGTTGGTGGTGATCGCGTCGACCACCTGGCCGGCGAGCAGCGGGGTGGCGATCGCCAGGAACGCCGTGACGACGCTGAGCACCAGGAACACCGACAGCACCCGCCGCTGCGGGCGTGCGAAGCCCCAGATGCGGCGGACCGTCGCCCACGAGAACGGCCGGCGCTCCGTCTGGGCCACCATCGTCCGGTAGAGGGCCGACCAGGCCACGCTCTCCATGCTCATGCCGCAACTCCCTCGTCAGACGGCTTCCGAACGAGTTCACGGTAGGCGCCGGTACTGACAACGCCGGGCCGCGCGCGTGGCTTCCCGCGCTCACAGGCGGGTCACGGTCGCGCCCGCACGTCGCCACAGCCCGCGACCGGAGGGTCTGTCCCATGACCTCGACCCTCTCCGGCCCGACGCTCCAGGGCCCGCCCGCACGTGCGGCCGCCGCCGCCGACGGGACCGACCCCACCCGCCCCGCCGCGACCCCGCCCTCCGCGCCGGGCGCCGACGTCGCACCGACCCGGTCCCGCGGCCCGCGCGTCGGCCGGACGGTCGCCGTCGTGGCGCTGCTCGTCGGCACCGCCGTGCTCTACCTCTGGAGCCTCTCGGCGTCGGGCTACGGCAACTCCTTCTACGCCGCCGCGGTGCAGGCGGGCTCGCAGAGCTGGAAGGCCTTCTTCTTCGGCTCGCTCGACGCGGGCAACGCGATCACCGTCGACAAGCCGCCGGCCTCGCTGTGGCTGATGGCGCTTTCGGTCCGGGTCTTCGGCCTCAGCTCGTGGAGCATCCTCGCGCCGCAGGCCCTGCTCGGCGTCGCGACGGTCGGGGTCACGTACGCCTCGGTGCGCCGGACGTTCGAGGGCCACGGGCCCCTCGGCCGGCGGTTCGACGGCGTCGCCGACGGGCACGTGGCCGGGCTGGTGGCCGGTGCCCTGCTCGCGCTCACGCCGGCCGCGGCGCTGATGTTCCGCTTCGACAACCCCGACGCGCTGCTCGTCTTCCTGATGACGCTTGCCGCGTACGTGACGCTGCGGGCGACCGAGAAGGCCGACGGCAAGACGCTGGCCTGGGCCGGCGTGCTGATCGGGTTCGCGTTCCTCACCAAGATGCTGCAGGCCTTCCTGGTGCTGCCGGCCCTCGTGCTCGTCTACCTGATCGCCGCGCCGACGACGCTGAGGAAGCGGCTGCTGCACCTCGTGGGGGCGTTCGCGGCGATGGTCGTGTCGCTCGGCTGGTGGGTCGCCGTCGTCGAGCTGGTGCCCGCGTCCTGGCGCCCGTACGTCGGCGGGTCGACGAACGACTCCGTCCTCGACCTGGTGTTCGGCTACAACGGGCTCGCCCGGATCCTCGGGCGTTCGGCGGGCGTCGCCGGCGCGGGCAGCCAGGCCGGTGGCGGCGGGGGCGGCGGCTTCGGCGGCACCCCGGGCCTGACCCGGCTCTTCGAGCAGGTGTCGGGCGGGATGATCACCTGGCTGCTGCCGGCCGCACTGCTCCTCGCCGTGGTCGCCCTCGTCGCGATCGGCCGCGCACCGCGCACCGACGGACCGCGCGCCGCGCTGGTCCTGTGGACCGGCTGGACCGTCGTCACCGGGCTGACGTTCTCGCTGATGGAGGGCACCTACCACGACTACTACGTCGTGGCCCTGGCCCCGGCGGTCGCCGCCGGCGTCACCGTCGCCGCGACCGTGCTGTGGCGCCGCAAGCACACCTGGCTGGGACGGGCCGGGCTCGCCCTCGGCGTGGCCGTCAGCGCCGCCTGGGCCTTCGTGCTCCTCGGTCGCGCGACCGGGGTCTACGAGTCGCTGCGGTGGCCGGTGCTCGTCGTCGGGGTGCTCGCGGCCCTCGCGCTGCTCGTCGCGAACCGGCTCCCGCGCGTCGCCGCGAACGTCGTCCTCGCCGTCGCCCTCGCCGGTGCGGTGACCGGGCCGGCCGCGTACACGCTGAACACCGTCGCCACCCCGCACACCGGCTCGATCGTCACCGCCGGGCCCGTCAGCAGCCAGAGCGGTCCGGGCGGCGGGACCGGCCGGACCGCCCGCGACGGGCAGGACGGTCGCGGCGCGTTCCCGGGCGGGGGCACCCCGCCGCAGGGCCAGACCGGCCAGACCGGTCAGGCCCCCGTCGGCCAGGCCCCGGGCGCGGGCACCACCGGCCGCACCGGGGGGATGGGCCAGGGCGGCACGGCGAGCACCGAGCTCGTCCAGCTCCTGCAGGCCGACGCGGGCAGCCACCGCTGGGCCGCGGCGACCATCGGCTCGCAGAGCGCGGCGACCTACCAGCTGGCGAGCGAGCAGCCGGTGATGGCGATCGGCGGGTTCACGGGCAGCGACCCGAGCCCGACGCTCGCCCAGTTCCAGGCCTACGTCGCGGCCGGCGACGTGCACTACTTCATCGCCGGCGGCGGGTTCGGGGGCGGCGGACGGGCCGGCTCGTCCGAGATCTCCACCTGGGTCACCGAGCACTACACCGCCACGACGGTGGGCGGGGTCACGGTCTACGACCTCACCCAGCCGGCCTCCTGACCGGCGCTTCCCCGCCTCCCCCACGCCCCTTCCCCTGGCCCCGTCATGCCCAGAAAGCGACCCGCGACCATGACCGACCTGCTCCTCGAGACCCCTCATGAGGGGGGACGACCCCCCGCACCCTCCGCTGGCGTCCAGCCCGGACGCCCCGCGCACCGCAGCACCCCGACCGCCGTGATGGTCGACGTCGTCGTCCCGGTCTTCAACGAGGAGGCGGACCTACGACCCTCCGTCGAACGCCTGCACGCCTTCCTCGCCGCCGAGCTCCCGTACGGCTTCCGCGTCACGATCGCCGACAACGCCAGCACCGACGCCACCTGGGCGCAGGCGCAAGCGCTGGCCGCCGAGCTCGACCACGTACGGGCGGTGCACCTCGACGCCAAGGGCCGCGGCCGCGCGCTCAAGGCCGTGTGGTCGGCGTCCGAGGCCCCGGTCCTCGCCTACATGGACGTCGACCTGTCGACCGACCTCCGGGCGCTGCTGCCGCTCGTCGCGCCGCTCATCTCCGGCCACTCGGACCTGGCGATCGGGACCCGGCTCTCGCGCTCGAGCCGGGTCGTCCGCGGACCGAAGCGGGAGATCATCTCGCGCAGCTACAACCTGCTGCTGCGCGGTGCGCTGTCGGCGTCGTTCTCGGACGCGCAGTGCGGCTTCAAGGCCATCCGCGCGGAGGTGGCGCACGACCTGCTGCCGCTGGTCGAGGACGACAACTGGTTCTTCGACACCGAGCTGCTGGTCATCGCGCAGCGGGCCGGGCTGCGGATCCACGAGGTGCCGGTGGACTGGGTCGACGACCCGGACAGCCGCGTCGACATCGTCGCGACGGCACGGGAGGACCTGCACGGCGTCGTCCGGCTGCTGCGCGGGTTCGCGGGCGGGCGCATCCCGGTGACCCGGCTGCGCGCGGAGCTCGGCCGGGACACGCAGGTCCCGTCGACGGTGCCCGGGGTGCCGCGGGGGATGTTCGCCCAGCTGCTGCGGTTCGGCGGGGTGGGCGTGCTGAGCACGCTGGTCTACTTCGTCCTCTACCTCGGGATGCGCGACCTCACCGGCCCGCAGGCCGCGAACCTGGTCGCGCTCCTGGTCACCGCGGTCGCCAACACGGCCGCGAACCGGCGGGTGACGTTCGGCGTACGGGGTTCCGACGGCGCCCTGCGCCACCACGCCGGCGGCCTGGTCGCCTTCCTCGTCGGGCTCGGACTCACCAGCGGCTCGCTCTGGGTGCTGCACCAGCTCTCCCCCGACCCGAACCGCGGCATCGAGGTCGCGATCCTCGTCCTCGCGAACGCCGTCTCCACCCTCGTCCGCTTCCTCGCCCTCCGCCAGCTGATGGCCCACCGCCGCTGAGGCGAACACCCCGTCGGTCGCGCCGGAGGCGCAACGGGGAAGATCTGGCACCTCTGCGGTGCCGGATCCTCCCCGTTGTCCTGGAACCGGGGAGGATGGGTCCCGTGAACCGGGTCGCGCGTCCGCGACCGACGTCGCGCCAGCTCGTGAGGTTCGCGGTGATCGGGGCGGCGAGCGCCGCGGCGTACCTGCTGCTCTACCTCCTGCTGCGCACGGTGACGGGCGCGCAGGTGGCGAACGTGGTCGCCCTCGTCGTCACGCAGGTCGCGAACACCGCGACCAACCGTCGCCTCACCTTCGGCCTGCGCGGGTCGCAGGGTGCGCTGCGCCACCAGGCGGGCGGGCTGGCGGCGTTCGCCTTCGGGCTCGTGCTGTCGGCCGGGGCGCTCTGGCTGCTGCACCGCGTCGACCCGGGCGCCGGGCGGGCCCTCGAGGTCGCGGTCCTCGTGGTCGCGCAGGGGATCGCGACGTGCGTCCGGTTCCTGACCCTGCACGCGATGATGGCCCGACGCGACCTTCCTGCGGAGGCCTAGGCCTAGGCTCACCGCGTGGCCACGGAACGTCTCGCCCTCGACGTCGACGGCCGTACGGTCTCGATGAGCAACCCGCACCGCGTCTACTTCTCGGCGCGCGGCGAGACCAAGCTCGACCTCGCGAACTATTACCTCTCGGTCGGCGACGGCATCGTCAACGCCCTGCGCCACCGGCCGTGCATGCTGCACCGCTTCCCGGACGGGGTCGACGGCGAGAAGGTGCACCAGAAGCGCCTGCCGAACGGCGCCCCGCCCTGGGTCGAGACGGTGCGCGTGCACTTCCCGCGCTACAACCGCGACGCGGACGAGCTGTGCGTCACGCACGTGGCCGACGTCGTGTGGGCCGTGCAGATGTCGACCGTCGAGTTCCATCCCTGGAACTCCCGCCGCGAGGACGTCGAGTCGCCCGACGAGTGGCGCATCGACCTCGACCCGATGCCGCTGGCGACCTTCGCCGACGTGCAGCAGACCGCCGGGATCGTCCGGGAGCTGCTGGGGGAGCTCGGCGCCGTCGGCTACCCCAAGACCTCGGGCGGGCGGGGCCTGCACGTCTACGTCCGCATCCACGCCGACCACGGCTTCGCCGACGTGCGCCGGGCGGCCTGGGCCTTCGCGCGCGAGGTCGAGCGCCGCAGCGACGGGGGCGTCGACACGACCTGGTGGCGCAAGGACCGCGACCCCGGCTCGATCTTCGTCGACTACAACCAGAACGCCCGCGACCACACGATCGCCAGCGCCTACTCCGTACGCGGGACGCCCGAGGGCCTGGTCTCGGCCCCCGTGACGTGGGACGAGGTGCCCGACGTCGACCCGAGGGACTTCTCCATCGCCACGATGCCGGCCCGCTACGCCGAGATCGGCGACCTGCACGCCGACATCGACGCCCACCCGTACGCGATCGACGAGCTCCTGGAGTGGGCCGACCGGGACGAGCGCGACAGCGACGCGCGGCCGGCCGAGCCGGAGTAGCCGACCGCGCCGGCTCGCGCGCCGACGAAGCAAGGAGGAGGTCGCGACGACACGCTTCTCCGTCGTCACGAGCGACGACGCGGTCGTCGGGTCAGAGCGCGAGCCGCGTCCGAGCGGAGCGAGGACAGGAAGCACGCGCCCGTACAGTCAGCGCGTGAACGCCACCTCCGCCCGCACCGACGTCCGCGCGACCCGCCTCACCGGCTGCGTGGTCCTGGTGACCGGGGGTGCCCGGGGGCAGGGGGCCTCGCACGCGCACCGGCTGGCGAGCGAGGGGGCGACGGTCTGGGCGTGCGACGTCCTCGACGACGACGGCGCGGCGCTGGCGGGCCGGCTGGGGGCGGAGGGCCTGGACGTCCGCTACCGCCACCTCGACGTCACCGACCCGGAGGCCTGGGCGTCCGTCGTGGCGGAGGTCGAGGCCGCGCACGGGCGGCTCGACGGCCTCGTGAACAACGCCGGGATCATCCACGTCACGCCGATCGAGGACGAGCCGCTCGAGGCCTGGAACGCGCTCTTCGCCGTCAACGTCACCGGCGCCCTGCTCGGCATCCAGGCGGCGCTGCCGCTGCTGCGCCGCAGCGACTACGCCTCGATCGTCAACGTGGCCTCGATCTTCGGCGTCATCGGTGCCCCCGGCTACGTCGCCTACTGCGCCAGCAAGGGCGCGCTGACCTCGCTGTCCAAGGTCGCCGCCCTCGAGCTCGCGCCCGACCAGATCCGGGTGAACACGATCGTCCCCGGCGGCGTCAGCACCCCGATGAACGAGCACGAGAAGGAGGGCGGCGTCATCCCCGACACCCCGCTCGGGCGCCGCGCCCACGTCTCGGAGATCTCCGCCGCGGTCGCCTTCCTGCTGTCCTCGGACGCCTCGTTCGTCACGGGCACCGAGCTCGTCGTCGACGGCGGCTACCTGAGCCGCTGACCCCGCTCGCGGGCTGAGGAGGCGCCGACGTGGCGAACGGACGCCCGACCTTGCAGCAGCTCGTCTACTTCCTCGCGGCCGTCGAGCACCGGTCGTTCGCGGCGGCGGCGCAGGCGCTCTACGTCGCGCAGCCGAGCCTGTCCGACCAGGTCCGCCGGCTCGAGGGCACGCTCGGCGTCACGCTCTTCACGCGGACGAACCGGCAGCTCCAGCTGACCGACGCGGGCCGGATGCTGATCCCCTGGGCCGAGAAGGTCCTGCGCGACGTCGAGGACCTGACGTCGGCCGTGCGTGACGTCCGCGAGCTCGCCGGCGGCACGGTCTCCTTCGGCACGTTCAGCAGCGCCCACCTCTACCTGCTGCCGGCCCTCACCGCGGAGTTCGGCCGGCTGCACCCCGACGTCTCGATCCGGGTCCAGGGCCTGAACTCCTCCGAGGTCGCCGACGCCGTCCGTTCCGGCGACCTCGAGGGCGGGCTCGTGCAGCTGCCGATCGACGACCGCGGGCTCTGGGTGAGCCACCCGGTGCTGACCGACACCGTCGTCTACGTCAGCGCCGACCCGGCCCGCGCCGACCGGCCCGTCGACGTCGAGCAGCTGAGCCGGCGCCGGCTGATCCTGTCCGAGGCCCGCTGGACCCGCGACGACCCGCTGCGTCGCAGCCTCACCGAACGGGCCCAGCGCGCCGGCGTCACGCTGCACCCGTCGGTGGAGGTGGAGTTCCAGACGGCGGCGGTGGAGCTGGCCGCGTACGGGGTGGGCGACTCGCTCGTGTCCTACCTCGTCACGCAGTGGACGGGCTTCCCGCGGACGCTGCACTGGGCGCACCTCGACCCCGTGTTCGAGGAGCACTTCGCGTTCGTCACGCGGCCCGGCGGTTCGTTGTCCCCCGCGACACGGGCGTTCATGGACCTGGCCGAGCAGCACATCCGCGCGCTCCAGGCCAAGGCCGACGCGGGCCGCGCGTCGCGTCCCGGCTGAGAGCCGTCAGCCGCAGGCGCCGACGAGCGTCCGGCTCACGGCGCGGTCGAGCAGGTCGAGGACGTCCTCGCGGCGGGTCGTGCGTTCGTCGTTCCACGCGGTGAGCACGCCGAGCTTGTCGTGCCGACGGGCGTGGGTGTCGACCCGGCCGGGCGGCATCGCGTGGTGGCCCATCCGCTCGTGCAGCGCCTCGTAGAGCTCGTCGACCGCACCCCACACGTCCGCGTGCGTGGTGGCCCGGTCCGGGTCCTCGGCCCGGCGCAGGAGCGCGCCGACCAGACAGGCACCGCCGACGGTCGAGGTCGGGCGGACCAGGTCGAACGACTCCGCGACCGTCGCGGGCCGCACCGTCCCACCGGTGTCGACCGCGAACCACGCGCGCTGCGTCCAGCCCTGCTCGACGAGGTCGGCCCGGGCCTGCTCGAGGGCCGCCTGCACCCGGTCGAGGCGGCGCAGCCAGGCCACCCGCGGGTCGTCCTGGGGCTCGACGTACGAGGGCGGCGGCGCGACCGGCAGGGCCGCGCGGAACCGGGACAGCGCCGCGCGCAGGGCCTCGGCCGGGCGGCTCCGATGGGTGGTCGTCACAGTCGTGAGCATGCGCCAGCACGCACAGTGGGCACAAGAGCCCGGAGGGGTGCTCCTGCCGCCTCCCGCCGGACCGGCTCCTGACCAGGGGAAGGACCCACATGCCGGACGACCACGCACCGCTGGTGGTGACGCTCGCCCTGCCCGACGACGTCCAGGACGAGCTGGACGCGCTCCGGCGGCGGTGGTTCCCGGCGGGCCGGACGGCCGTCGGCGCGCACCTCACCCTGTTCCACGCGGTGCCCGGCGCGCTCGAGGGGCAGGTGCGCGCGGACCTCGAGGAGGTGGCCGGGCGCGGTCCCGTCGCCGTGCGGCTCAGCGGCGTGCTGAGCCTGGGCCGCGGGGCGGCGTACGCGGTCGACAGCCCCGACCTCGCGCGCCGCCACGACGAGCTCCAGCGGGCCTGGTGGGCGCACCTGACCCGGCAGGACCAGCAGCGCCTGCGGGCGCACGTGACGCTGCAGAACAAGGTCGAGGCCGCCGTGGCCCGGCAGACGGTCGAGACGCTGCGCGGCGGCTTCGAGCCCCGCGACGTCGAGGCGCCCGGCTTCGACCTGTGGCGCTACGACGGCGGCCCGTGGACCCACCTGGAGCGGTTCACCGGCTGAGCCCGACGATCGAGCCGCGCCGCCCCCGGACGCACGAAACCCCCGGTGCGGCAGCACCGGGGGCGTCGTACGGGGCGTCGGTCAGCCGAGGTTCTTGCTCTTCAGCCAGGCGCTCGCGACCTCGTTCGGGTCCATCTTGTCGACGTCGACCTGCTTGTTGAGGGCGGTGAGCTCCTCGGTGGTCAGGGCGGCCTGGACCGGGTCGAGCGCCGCCTTCACCTGCGGGTTGTCGGCCACGTCGGAGCGCATCAGCGGCACGACGTTCTGCGGCAGGATCATCGACTGCGGGTCGGCCAGCGGGACGAACCCGTTGTCGACGATCGCGCTCTCCGTCGTGAAGTACTCGCCCATCTGGATCTTGCCGTCCAGCAGGTCCTTGGTCTTCACGGCCGGGGAGTCGTACGGCTTGAACTGCTTGAGCGTGGCGCCGTAGACGCCCTTCAGGCCCTCGGGACCGTACGCGCGGGTGGCCAGCTCGGAGGGTCCGCCGAGGACGACGTTGGAGGAGACCTTGCTCAGGTCGGCCAGCGAGGTCAGGTTGTTCTGCTGCGAGAACTCCTTCGTGACCACGTAGACGTCCTGGTCGGCAGCGGCGGAGATGGTGCCGATCTTCAGGTTGTCGGGCTGCAGCGCGGTGGGCAGGGCGCTCGCGAGCTCCTCCTGCGTGGTGGCCGTCGCGTTCTTGTCCACGAAGAGCAGCAGGTTGCCGGTGTACTCCGGCACGATCTGGATCGAGTTGTCCTGCAGGGCCTTGACGTAGACCTCGCGCGAGCCGATCGGCGGCTTGGTCGACGCGTCCAGGCCCTTGGCCTTGAGCGCCTGCGCGTAGACCTCGGCGAGGACCTGGGACTCGGTGAAGTTCGCGGCGCCGACGACGATCGGGGTGCCGCCGGACGAGGCCGCTCCGGAGGGGGGCGCCGAGCTGCCGAGCGGGTTGGCGCTGCCGCCACCGCACGCGGCCAGGACGAGCGTCGTGATGGTGAGGCCGAGGGCGGCCAACGATCGCTTGATGGTCATGGGGACTGTTCTCCGTGTTCTGGGCGGGAGGGATTCCCGACCGTCGGACTAGGTTAGGCGGGCGCCGGAGCGGCGCTCGTGCGCGTCTTGGCGGCGGGGCGGACCCGTCGGGCGGCCAGCAGGCCGATGGTGCCGATGAGCAGGTCGAGGACGATGGCGAGCGCGGCGATCAGCACAGCGCCGGCCAGCATCTGGGAGTAGTCGCGGCTGCGCTGGCCGCTGATGAGCAGCTGCCCCAGCCCGCCGCCGGCCGCGAAGGCGGCGACCGTGGCGGTGGCCACGACCTGCAGCGTCGCGCTCCGCAGGCCGGAGATGACGAGCGGGACGGCCAGCGGCCACTCCACCCGGCTGACGATCTGCCCGCCGGTCATGCCGAGGGCGCGGGCGGCGTAGACCGCGTCGGGGTCGGCGCCGGCCACCCCCGTGGCCGTCGCGGTGAGGATCGCCGGCAGGGCGAGGACGGCGAGGACGAGGACGGTCGGGGCGAAGCCCGTGCCCAGCAGCAGCACGATCAGGACCAGCAGCCCGATCGACGGGATCGCGCGCGCCGCGTTGCTGAGGCCGATGACGAGGAACCCGCCGCGCCCGGTGTGCCCGATGAGCACGCCGAGCGGGACGGCGACGATCGCACCGAGGAGGACGGCCACGACCGTGTACTCGAGGTGCTGCAGCACCAGCTGGCCCGTGCCGCCCTGGCCACCCCAGTTGGCGGCGTCGAAGAGGTAGGAGAAGTAGCTCATGCGGTGCGCCGCCTCCTGGCCCAGGGCAGGGTCCCGCGTTGGACCAGCAGGATGATCGCGTCCGCGACCAGCGCCAGCAGCAGCGTCAGGACGAGGCCCACGACGATCGGGGTGAAGAAGTTCCGGTTGAAGCCGGTGTCGAACAGCTGCCCGAGCGCCCCGCCGCCGACGACCACGGCGACGCTCACGAGCGCGATGTTGGAGACGGTGACGACCCGGAGCCCCGAGAACACCACCGGCATGGCCAGCGGCAGCTCGACCTTGACCAGCCGCGCGAACCAGCCGTAGCCGACCGCCGAGGCGGACTGCTTGACCGCCGAGGGCACGGACCGCAGGCCGTCGACCACGCTGCGGACGAGCAGGGCGACGGAGTAGATCGCCAGGGCGACCGCGATGTTCACGGGGTCGAGGATCTGGGTCCCGAGGATGACGGGCAGCGCGACGAACAGCGCCAGCGACGGGATCGAGTAGATGACGCCCAGCACGGACAGGATGACGTTGGCGGCGCGCCCCGTCCGGTAGACGAGGAAGCCGAGCGGGATCGAGACGACCAGCGCGGCGAGCACCGGCAGGACCGCCAGCACGGCGTGCTGCGCGGTGAGCCCGCCGATGTAGCCCAGGTTGCGGCTGATCCAGCGCCAGTCGAGGTTCATCCGCGCTCCGCCGGGTCGTGCGGCAGCGACCGGGGCTGGGTGTAGGCGCCCGACCCCGTACGCCCCTCGGCCGCGTCGGCCCGCGCCTCGTCGCCCGGCGGGTCCTCGGCCGGGACCGGGACGCCGCGGACCGTGGTGGGCTGCTCGTCCTCGGTGAACCCGTCACGTCGGCCCGCGTCCTGCACCGGCTCGTCGACCGGGGTCCCGTCGTTGGCGGTTCCGGGCGCGCCCAGCTCGACGGCGCTCGCCCCGCCCGGACCGAGCTCCTGCTCGGCCGCCGGCTCGCCGGCCACCTGGGGCTCGCCGGTCGTGCGCTCGTCGCGGGTGCTCTCGACGGCCGCGGGCTCGTCGGCCGCAGCATGGTCGGTCACGGCCTCGTCCCGCGCGGGCTCGTCGGCCGTGGTCACGTCACCCGCAGGCGCCTCGGCCGCAGCCTCGTCGCTGACGGGCTCGTCACGCACGGGCTCGTCGCTCGCGGAACCGTCGTCGTGCGCGTCCAGCTGCGTGTACGCCGTCGCGACGGCGGTCTGCGCGTCCGCGGACTGCTGCTCGCGCGCCTCGGCGGCCTGCAGCGTGACCGACTCCGGCGAGCCGGTGCGCTGGGTGGCGACCTGGGCCAGGATCGCGTCGGCCGGGACCACGCCGGCGTAGCGGCCGGTCTCGGGGTCGAGCGCGACGGCGAGGGCGTACGGGGAGGTCAGCGCGGAGTCGAGCGCGGCCCGGAGGGTGTCGGTCTCGCGGACGAAGGTCGAGCCCATCGGGTGCACGAGGCCGGGGCGCTCGGTGTCGACCCAGCCGACCGGTCGGGCGTCGCCGTCGAGGACGAGCGTCGGACCCTCGCCGCGCCCGGAGGCCGCCTCCCGGATCACGGCGACCTCGTCGAGGTGGAGCCCGGACGCGGGCAGGAAGTTCAGCGAGCGGTAGCCGCGGTCGCGGCCCACGAACCCCTCGACGAAGGCGTCCGCCGGCTCGTCGAGCAGCTCCTGCGGCGGCCCGAACTGGGCCAGACGGCCGCCGACCCGGAGGATCGCGACCTGGTCGCCGAGCTTGATGGCCTCGTCGATGTCGTGGGTGATCAGCACGATGGTCTTGCTGATCTGGCGCTGCAGCCCGAGGAAGAACTCGTGCAGCTCGGTCCGCACCACCGGGTCGACCGCGGAGAAGGGCTCGTCCATCAGCATCACGAGCGGGTCGGCGGCGAGGGCGCGGGCGACGCCCACGCGCTGCTGCTGGCCGCCGGACAGCTGGGCGGGGTAGCGGTCGGCCATGACCCGGTCGAGGCCGACGTTGCCCAGCAGCTCCAGCGAACGCTTGCGCGTCTTGTCCTTGCCCCAGCCCAGGAGGCCCGGGACGGTGCCGATGTTCTCCAGCACGGTGCGATGCGGGAACAGCCCGCCGCTCTGGATGACGTAGCCCATCTGGCGCCGCAGCGTGGTCTTGCGCCGGCTCTTGAGGGGCGTCCCGTCCCAGGTGATCCGGCCTTTGGACGGCTCCAGCATCCGGTTGATCATCCGCAGCGTGGTCGTCTTGCCGCAGCCCGACGGGCCCACGATCACGGTGATCTTGTCGGAGGGGATGGTCAGGCTGAGGTCCTGGACGGCGTGCGTGCCCCCGGCGAACGTCTTGCTCACGGACTCGAACTCGATCACGCTGAACCCCACCGACCCTGTCGACCCACATCCGGACGTCTGGTGCCCGACACTAACGGGGGTCGCCGACATTTCCGACGGGAGCGACCGGCGCGCCCGCACCTCGGACGTCGCTCCCGCGTACGTGATCCGCCGGCGCGCAAGTTACCCGTGAGTAACATGCGGGGACCGGTCCTGCGCCACCGCCTCGCACGAGGCGGCGCCGCGGAGCAGGACCGCCCGTCCCAGCGGAGCGGAGACACAGGGTGCAGCAGCTCGTGGTCGTCGGTGCGATCGTCGTCGCGCTGGCGGTGTCGGTGGTGGGCGTGGCGATGTTCGTCCGGGCCGTCCGCGCGATCGTCGGGGTGGTGGCCCTCGGCGGCCCCGCGAACCGCAGCGACGCGCCCGGCCGGCGCTGGCGGAACATGCTGACCGAGACCCTCGGCCACACCCGGATGCTGCAGCGCCCGCTCGTCGGCGCCGCGCACTGGTTCGTCTTCATCGCCTTCGGCGCCCTCTTCTTCACGCTCGTGACGGCGTACGGGCAGCTGTTCGACCCCCGCTTCGTGCTGCCGGTGATCGGGCGCTGGAAGGCGTACGCCTGGGCCGCCGAGCTGATCGCCTGGGCCGGGCTGCTGGCGATCCTGCTCCTGATCGGGATCCGGGTGTCCCAGCGCGGGCGTGGCCGGGCGTCGCGGTTCTTCGGCTCGCACGGGGGCAAGGGCCTCTACGTCGAGCTGACGATCCTCGGCATCGTCGTCTGCGTCCTGCTGCTCCGCGCCATGGAGGCGCAGCTGCTCGCCGGGGAGACGACGCGGTGGGACTTCCCGCTGACGTGGTTCCTGCTGCCGGCGGGCCTCGGCACGGGGGCGCTGGAGACCGCCGTCGTGCTGGTCGCCGCAGCCAAGATCGTCATCTCGATGGCCTGGTTCGTGGCGCTCGGCCGGGACACGACGATGGGCGTCGCGTGGCACCGCTTCACCGTCTGGCCGAACGTCTGGTTCAAGCGGGAGGCGTCGGGTGCGCCGGCCCTCGGTGCGCTGCCGGCGCTGCGGGCCGGCGGCAAGCCGGTCGACTTCGACGACCTGGACGCCCTCGACGAGGACGCCAACCTCGGCACCGCGGCCATCGAGGACTTCACCTGGAAGGGCCTGCTGGACCTCACCTCCTGCACCGAGTGCGGCCGCTGCCAGGACGCCTGCCCGGCGTGGGCGACGGACAAGCCGCTGTCGCCGAAGCTGATCGTGATGGGCCTGCGCGACCACGCGTACGCCAAGGCCCCCTGGCTGCAGACCCCGGAGGGCGAGCGGGCCGGGCTGCCCGAGGCGCTGCAGCACGAGGCCGGGCGGGCGCTCGTCGGGCCGACCGGGGCGGGCGGCACCCGGGGGACGGGCGTCAGCGGCGTGAACCGCGCCGGCGAGCCGGACCCCATCACGATCGAGGACGGCCTGGTCGCCGTCCTGGACGCCGACGCCCTCTGGTCCTGCACCACCTGCGGCGCCTGCGTGCAGGCCTGCCCGGTGGACATCGAGCACGTCGACCACGTCGTCGACCTGCGGCGCAACCAGGTGCTGATGGAGTCGGAGTTCCCGGCCGCCCTGAACGGGCTGTTCAAGGGGCTGGAGACCAAGGGCAACCCCTGGAACGCGAGCCCGCGCACCCGGATGGACTGGGCGAAGGACCTGCCGTTCCCGGTGCCGGTCGTCGGCGGCCCCGGCGAGCACGACGTCGAGGACCTGAGCGGGGTCGACTACCTCTTCTGGGTCGGCTGCGCCGGCGCGTACGACGACAGGGCCAAGGTGACGACCCGGGCCGTCGCGGAGCTGCTCCACACGGCCGGGGTGTCGTACGCGGTCCTCGGCAAGGGCGAGACCTGCAGCGGCGACCCGGCCCGCCGCGCGGGCAACGAGCTCGTCTTCCAGCAGCTCGCCGCGCAGAACACCGACACGCTCCGCGAGGCGGGGGCGACCAAGGTCGTGGCCACCTGCGCGCACTGCCTGAACACGCTCAAGAACGAGTACCCGCAGCTCGGGCTGTCGATGGAGGTCGTGCACCACACGCAGCTGCTGAACCGGCTCGTGCGCGAGGGCCGGCTGACCCCGGTCCCGCCGGCCGCGGGCGAGGACCAGCGCACCATCACCTACCACGACCCCTGCTACCTCGGCCGGCACAACCAGGTCTACGAACCCCCGCGCGAGCTGCTCGGCGCGCTGCCCGGCACGACCGTGGCGGAGATGCCGCGCTCGGGCAAGGAGTCCTTCTGCTGCGGGGCCGGCGGGGCGCGGATGTGGATGGAGGAGGACCTCGGGACGCGGATCAACGCGAACCGGACCGAGGAGGCCGTCGCCACCCTCACCGCGGCCGGAGCGGGCACGACCGCGAAGCCGGGAGCGATCGCCACCGGCTGCCCCTTCTGCCGCACGATGCTCACCGACGGGGTCGACGCCCTGCCGGACGGCACGACGGCCGCACCGGTCGAGGTCCTCGACGTCGCCCAGCTGCTGCTCGAGTCCGTACGGCGGGGCGGCTGACCGCTCCCTCGGCGACGCCCCCACCCACGCCCCTGTCGACGGCCCGGACGGTGTCGGCAACGGGTGTCGTCGTCGTGTTGCTTCTGCCCCGCCGACGGCTTTGACTGGCGGAGCCGACCCCCCACCAGCGGCACCACGACCACCAGGAGGAACCACCGATGACGCAGCAGACCGACGAGACCGTCGCCGAGCACCGCTCCCACGACGAGGACCACGCGCACGAGCACGGCACGGACTGCGGGCACGAGACCGTCACGCACGACGACCACGTCGACTACGTGCACGACGGGCACCGCCACTTCGTGCACGAGGGCCACTACGACGAGCACTGAGCCCGACTCCCCGGCCTGACGGTCCCCCGTCACGCCGGGCCGCACGACCCCGAGGTCGGCCGCCGTCCGGTGGTCGGCCTCTCGTCGTCCTCCCCGGCCCGCCCCTCCCGCTAACGCTTTTGACAACCGTTTTCACTTTCGTTAACGTCGGGGCATGCCTCGACTGCTCGCCGTACCCGTCGCCGCGCTCGCGCTCGGCCTGGCCGCCTGCTCCGGCACGGCGACCCCTGCTCCGGGCTCGGCGGGCGGCTCCGACGGGACGGTGGCCGTCGTCGCCTCCACGAACGTCTACGGAGACATCGTCAAGACGATCGGCGGCGACGCGGTCCAGGTGACGTCGATCATCGACAGCCCCGACAAGGACCCGCACGAGTACACGGCCGACGCCCGTACGCAGCTCGCCGTGAGCAAGGCGCAGGTCGTCGTCGAGAACGGCGGCGGCTACGACGACTTCGTCGCGACGATGCTCTCCGCGAGCAGCGCGAAGCCGCGGGTCGTGAACGTCGCCGACGTGTCCGGCTACGACCAGGAGCCCGCGGACGGGGAGTTCAACGAGCACCTCTGGTACGACGTCCCGACCATGGTCAAGCTCGTCGACCGGCTGAGCCAGGACCTCACGGCGGTCGCGCCGGACCGCGCGGACACGTTCCGCACCAACGCCGCCGCCCTCACGACCCGCCTGCAGGGCCTCGAGAAGTCCGAGGCCGACCTGAAGGCCGCCCACGACGGGACCGGGGTGGCGATCACCGAGCCCGTGCCGCTCTACCTCCTCGAGGCGTCCGGTCTCGTCGACAAGACGCCCGAGGCGTTCAGCGAGGCGATCGAGGAGGGTTCCGACGTCGCTCCGGCGGTGCTGCAGCAGACCGAGGCCCTGTTCACCGGACGCCAGGTCGGGCTGCTCGCGTACAACGAGCAGACCACCGGGCCGCAGACCGAGGCCGTGCTGAAGGCCGCGCGCGACAACGGCGTGCCGGTCGTCCCTGTCACCGAGACCCTCCCGGCCGGCCAGGACTACGTGGGCTGGATGCAGGGCAACCTCGACGCCGTGGGGTCGGCGCTCAAGGGATGATGACCACCGTGACCAGCGCGGCGACCGACCACGTCGAGGCCGGCGCCGTGCGGCCCGTGCTGTCGATCCGGGACGCGTCGCTCGGCTACGGCGACCGGCTGCTGTGGGCCGGGCTCGACCTGGACGTCGCCCCGGGGCAGTTCGTCGCGATCCTCGGCCCGAACGGGTCGGGCAAGACGAGCCTGCTGCGCGCGGTCCTGGGCACGCAGCCGCTGACCGGCGGCCGCATCGAGATCCTCGGCGAACCCGTCCGGCGCGGCCACCGGCTCGTCGGCTACGTCCCCCAGCAGCACCTCGCGGACCGCGGCACCCCGCTGCGCGCGCGCGACTTCCTGGCGCTGGGGATCGACGGCGACCGGTTCGGGCCGCCGCTGCCGTCGCGGGGCCGGCGGGCGCGGGTCGACGCGATGCTCGCGACGGTGCACGCGGAGGCGTTCGCGGACGCGCGCATCGGCAGCCTGTCGGGCGGCGAGCAGCAGCGGCTGCGGATCGGGCAGGCGCTGATCGGCGACTCGCGCCTGCTGCTCTGCGACGAGCCGCTGATCTCGCTCGATCTCAACCAGCAGCGTTCCGTGAGCGACCTGATCGACGCCAGCCGGCGCGAGCCGGGCCGGGCGGTGCTGATGATCACGCACGACGTGAACCCGGTGCTCGACATGGTCGACACCGTCGTCTACCTCGCCAACGGCAAGGCCCTCGTCGGGTCGGTGGACGACGTCTTCACCTCCGAGGTGCTGAGCGACCTCTACGACACCCCGGTCGAGGTCGTCCGCGTACGCGACCGGATCGTCGTCGTCGGGCTGCCCGACCACGCCCACGAGGGCCACGAGCACGCCCCGCACGGGGACGGGAGCAGGCACTGATGCACGACGCGTTCGCCTCGCTGTGGGGCCAGCTCTTCTCGTTCTCCGACTACGGCGAGCTGATCGCCCTGGTGCGGAACTCGATCATCGCCGGCGCCGTCCTCGGCCTGACCGGTGGCCTGGTCGGCGTCTTCGTCATGGCCCGGGACCTGGCGTTCGCGGTGCACGCGATCAGCGAGCTGTCGTTCGCCGGCGCGGCCGCCGGGCTGCTGTTCGGCGTCGGGGTGGTCGAGGGCTCGCTGGCGGGCTCGCTGGCCGCCGCCCTGCTGATCGGGGTCCTCGGCAGCCGCGCGCGCAACCGGAACTCGATCATCGCCGTGCTCATGCCCTTCGGCCTCGGGCTCGGGATCCTCTGCCTCGCCCTCTACTCGGGACGGGCGGCCAACAAGTTCGGGCTGCTGACCGGGCAGATCGTGGCCGTGGACAACCCGCGGCTGACCGCGCTGCTGGTCATCTGCGGCATCGTCGTCGTCAGCCTGCTGCTCGTCTGGCGGCCGCTGATGTTCGCCAGCATCGATGCCCAGGTCGCCGAGGCGCGCGGGGTGCCGACGGTCGCCCTGTCCATCGTGTTCATGCTGCTGCTCGGCCTCGCCGTCGCGGTGTCGGTGCAGATCGTCGGCTCGCTGCTCGTGCTCTCCGTGCTCGTCACGCCCGCGGCCGCCGCGCTGCGGATCTCGGCCTCGCCGGTGCTCGTGCCGCTGCTGTCGACGCTCTTCGCCGTGGTCTCCATGGTCGGCGGGATCCTGCTCGCCCTCGGCGGCGCCATCCCGATCAGCCCGTACGTGACCACGCTGTCGTTCCTGATCTACGTCGTCTGCCGGGTGGTGGGCGGCGTGCGCGACCGCCGGCGCCCGCGGACGCCCCGCTTCGCCACGGAGGTGGCCGCCTGATGGCCCAGCGCAACACCCGCCAGCGCGCGGCGGTCGGCGAGCTGCTCGGGCGGACCTCCGAGTTCCGTACGGCCAGCCAGATCCACGACGACCTGCGCCACGCCGGGGAGGACATCGGGCTGACCACCGTCTACCGCACCCTGCAGCTGATGGTCGAGGCGCAGCAGCTCGACGCCATCCGCACCGACGACGGCGAGACGGCCTACCGCCGTTGCTCCACCGGGCACCACCACCACCTGGTGTGCCGGACCTGCGGCCGTACGGTCGAGGTCGAGGGCCCCGCGATCGAGCGCTGGACCGACCAGGTCGCCGCCGACCACGGCTTCACCGACGTGCAGCACCAGCTCGAGATCTTCGGCGTCTGCGGCAACTGCCAGCACTGACCGAAGGTCGGTGCTGGTGTGCCGGGGCCGCGAGCGGTACCGCTTCCCGGTTGCTGACGCGCCGCGAGCGGGATCAGGTACCGCTCGGCGGGTCGAGGTACCGGTCGAGTTCTTCTACACACCACCGCGGACGAAGCCCAGGTGCGAACGGCTGGGGGTCGGGCCGCGCTGGCCCTGGTAGCGCGAGCCGTAGACGGCGGAGCCGTACGGGTGCTCGGCCGGTGAGGTCAGGCTGAAGAAGCAGAGCTGGCCGATCTTCATGCCCGGCCAGAGCTTGATCGGCAGGGTGGCGACGTTCGACAGCTCGAGGGTCACGTGCCCGGAGAAGCCGGGGTCGATGAAGCCGGCCGTCGCGTGGGTCAGCAGCCCGAGGCGGCCGAGCGAGGACTTGCCCTCCACGCGCGCGGCGACGTCGTCGGGCAGCGTGACGACCTCGTAGATCGACCCGAGCGCGAACTCGCCGGGGTGCAGGATGAACGGCTCGTCGACGGGCACCTCGACCGCTCGGGTCAGGTCGGCCTGCTCCTCCGCGGGGTCGATGTGCGGGTAGCGGTGGTTCTCGAAGACGCGGAAGTAGCGGTCCAGCCGCACGTCGATGCTCGACGGCTGCACGAGCCCCGCGTCGTAGGGCTCGAGCCCGATCCGACCCTCCTCGACCTGGGCGCGGATGTCGCGGTCGGAGAGCAGCATGGGCGTGACCCTATCCGGCGGAACGGGCGCGGGGTCCGGGCCGCCGTCGGTCCGGGATCAGCGGGCGTCGCGCCGGATCCGCACCCAGTGGTCGCCGATCGAGACCACGGAACCCTCGGTGACCGGCACGGCGTGGAACGGCCCGACGGGCACGGTGGGCTGGCCGGGCGGGGTGATGGTCGACCCGTTGGTCGACCCGCGGTCCACGACGAAGAGGCCGGCGTCGTCGACGCCGAGCGCGAGGTGGGTCTTGGAGACGGTGCGCGACTCGTCGGGCAGCTTGACCAGCTGCGCGTCGGTCTCGCCGTCCTCCGGCTGCGGGTTGCGGCCGAGCAGCACCAGCCCGCGGACGACGATCTCGCGGCCGTCGTCGAGCTCGGCGACCCAGCCGTCGAGGATCGTGCGCCGGGCACCCGCGACGACGGTGCGGCCGTCCTCGGCCGGGGACGGCTCGCCCGACGGGTCGGGCTCGCCGGCGAGCGGGGCGAGCTCGGGTCCGATGGCCGGGTCCCCGGCCACGGCGGGCGCGGTCGCGGGGACCGGGCGCACGCCGGCGCTGCGCGGAGGACCGACGGGGAACTGGGCGTTCGGCACCGGACGGCCGTCGGACGCCGGGTCGACGGCGGGCGCTGCAGCCGCGGCGGGCGGCGTCGCGGGACGCGCGGTGCGGGCCTTGCCGGCCCGCGGGGCCAGCGGGCGCTCGACGATGACGACGGCCTTGGCCGCCCGGTCGTGCCAGCCCTGGTGACGCGGGCTCACGAGGAGCGAGCCGAGGACCAGCAGCAGCCCGACGCCGGTGGCGGAGAGGACGGTCCAGACCAGCCAGCGGAGCAGCACGCGGCCCCACCCGACCGGGCGTCCGTCGAAGAAGCCGACGAGCTGGAGCTTGAGCAGCCGCATGCCCGGGGAGGCGGCGACGGTCGCCAGCTGCTGCCAGCAGACGACGCCCCAGGCCAGGCCGAGGACCACGCCGACCACGACGAGGGGCACGTTCGTGCCGTCACCGCCGTCGCGCGCGCCCAGGTTGACCAGCAGGCCCGCGACGGCCGGGACGACGGCGTCGATGACGTACGCGCCGAAGCGACGTCCCAGCGGGCCCACCTGGACGCCTGGGGGCAGCCCCGTGTCGCGGGCGGGTGCCGGTGGTCGTGCCGAGCTCATGTCGCTCCTCCTGTGCGGGCCGCGTACGGACGACCGCGCGCGTGTCCGACCGCTCCGGAGGATTCCGGGGCGGCCGTATCGGGGGCGCGCCCCAACCTACTGCGGAAAGTCGATCAGCACGGAGACCCCGTCGGCCAGCTCCAGCGAGGTGCCGAGCACCACGCCCGTGGTCTCGCCGGGGTCCATGGTCCGGATCGACCCGTCGGGCCCGACGAGGTCGGTGCCGTTGGTCGAGTGCAGGTCGGTCACGCCGACGTCCCACCCGGAGGCGAAGACCTCGAGGTGCGTACGGCTGATGTCGTGGCTGGGGCTCGTGACCGTCAGCAGCACGGGGTCCGGGTGACGGGCACGGTCGCGGGCCGGCGCGCGGCCGACGAGGACCGAGCCGACCACCTCCGCGGTCGCGCCGCTGCTCGCACGCAGGACGGCGAGGACGGGCGCCGGGACCTCGCGGGGCGTCTGGACGGCGATGAGCGCGGTGCACACGCGGCAGCGGTCGGCGCCCGGCGGGTTGGGGTGGCCCCACGCGCAGAACACGGCCGCCACCGTCGGCACGCCCCCGTCAGCCCCGCCCTCGTCGGTGCCGGGCGCGAGCGGCGGGACCGGCAGCTCGGAGGGTGACATCAGGCGGGTCTCGGCGTTCTCGTGCTCGGTCCGGGAGGTCGGCTCGGGCTCGTCGACCGGCCGGGGCTCCTCGGGCACGGGCGGGGTCGCCCCGGCCGGGGTCTCGTCGGCGGCGGTCTCGTCGGCCGTCGTCTCGTCGGCCGAGCTGTCCGGACCGACCTGCTGCGGGGAGTCGAGCGCGGCCTCGTCGGTGGCGTCCAGGAACACGGCCGAAACACCGACGGCCCCGACCACGAGCGGGAGGGGGAACACACCCTCGGGACGTTCGGCGGGGAGCTCGACGCGGACCTGCCGCAGGTCACCCAGCCCGGTCTCGACCCAGGTCTGCACGCCCGCGCCGGTCGCCACGACCTCGTTGCTGTCGGCGTCGACCACGCGGACGTCGCCACGGACGAGCGAGCGCATGCCGTCCGGACCCCAGAAGAAGGCGGCGAAGCTCGGCATGCTGTCGATGCGGTACCAGGCGAGGCGGGCGGCGAGGTCGGCGATCGACTCGGCGGAGACGACCTCGTCCCAGAGCGTCTCGACGAGGTCCGACCAGGTGGCGTCGGCGGGTTCGAGGACCACGGCCGCCGCGGGGCCGCAGAGCAGCAGCCAGGAACCCGGTGTGTAGGTGGCGCGCCAGCGCCCCATGTCCCCGCTCATCCGGCCTCCTCGGGCCGGACCGCCGACGGTCCTGACCGCTCGGCATCGTAGCCCGCGCGCAGGCTGCGCACCTGGCGTACGGGGACCGGCGACGCTCCGGTCAGGCGGAGATCGCCGTGGCGTACGCGGGCGGTGCGCTCGCCTCGGCCTCGGCGCTGAACTCGCGCTTGGTGGCCTGCCACAGGTCCTCGGTCGCACCGGGGCGCCAGTAGCCGGACATCGAGATGGCGGACCGCGTGGTCCCCCGCTCGGCGCAGAGGTAGCGGCGCAGGTCGCGGACCATGTAGGCGTTGCCGTGCACGAAGATGCTCAGGCACCCCTCGGGCAGGCGCGCCGCCCGGACGGCCTCGGCCAGCGCCTCGCCGTGCGGACGGTCGCCGCGGGCGACCCAGGTCAGGTGCAGGCCGTCGGGCCCGGCGACGGGCTGGCGGCAGTCGTCCTCCTCGATCTCGAGGAAGACGTGCGCCCGGGCGTCGCGGGGCAGGCGCTCGAGGCTCGCCGCGATGGCCGGCAGCGCGGCCTCGTCGCCGATCATCAGGTGCGCGTCGGCCGCGAGGTCGGGGGTGAAGGCCCCGCCCGGGCCGTAGAAGCCGATCTCGGCGCCGGGCTTGACGCGACGGGCCCAGGGCCCCGCGATGCCCTCGTCGCCGTGGACGACGAAGTCGACGGCCATGGTCCCGGTGAGCTCGTCGTAGCTGCGGACGGTGTAGGTCCGGGTGATCGGCCAGTGCTCGGGCGCGTGCTCGGCCTTGACCTGCTCCGGGTCGAACGGCCACGCGTACGGCGCCCCCGCCGGCGGGAACAGCATCTTGATGTAGTGGTCGCTGTACGGGAGGTCACGCATCACGTCGAGGTCGGGTCCGGTGAAGCCGATCCGCACCATCGAGGGGCTGAGCCACTCCGTCGAGACGACGGTCGCGCGACGCAGGACCCTCTTGCGCTGCGGTCGTTCCACGTCGTCCTCGCTTCCGTCGGGTCGAGCTGTATTTGTAAGGCTAACCTAACCCGCCCTGCCTCGCACCATGACCTGCGGCACACGGAGGGGGTCGGGGAAGGCGGTGACGGGGACACCCACCGTCGCCGCCCTCCGCAGACACTTCGGAGCCGCGACACTGTCCGGATGACCGAACCCGACGGCGTCGACCGCCTGCTGCTCGAGGAGGCCGCCGCGTACGCGGGCCGGCGCACCGTGGTGCTCGACGACGTGACGGGGAGCCTGGTCGCCGGGCTGCCCGGGGTGGCCGGCTTCTTCTGCGACTCGCTGGTGGACGAGCGGACGGTCCGCGCGGCGGCCCCCGCGGCGGCGCCGTCGGAATGGCCGGACCGCGAGCTCCTCGAGGGCGCCGGGCTCGTCGTCGCGCGCCTGCCCAAGAGCCTCGCCGCCCTGGACGAGCTCGCCGGGGCCGTCGCGGCGTACGCGGCCCCCGACGTCGTGCTGCTGGCCGGCGGGCTGGTGCGGCACCTGAGCCGGGGCATGAACGACGTGCTGAGCCAGCACTTCGGCGAGGTGCACGCGACCCTGGGCCGGCACAAGGCGCGGGCGCTGGTCGCCGAGCGGCCGCGGGACGGGGCGGCCGGCCCGGAGACCTGGCCGCACGGCGAGCGGCACGAGGCCGAGGACCTGACGGTCCTGGCGCACGGGGGCGTGTTCGCGGGGACGGGGATCGACGTCGGCACCCGGGTGCTGCTCGACGTGCTCGACCGGCTGCCCCAGGACGCGACCGAGGTGGTCGACCTGGGCTGCGGCAACGGGGTGCTGAGCGTCGGCGTGGCCCGCGCGCTGCCCGCAGCGCGGGTCCTCGGGACCGACGTGTCGGCCGCCGCGGTGGACTCGACGCTGGCCACGGCCGAGGCCAACGGGGTGCTCGACCAGGTCCACGCGGTCCGTACGGACGGGCTCGAGGGCGTCGAGCCCGGGTCGCTCGACCTCGTCGTGTGCAACCCGCCCTTCCACCGCGGGACCGCGCTGGACCGGAGCACGACGCCGCACCTCTTCGGCGAGGTCGGGAAGGCGCTGCGGCCGGGCGGCGAGCTGTGGACGGTGTGGAACTCCCACCTGCCCTACCTGCCGATGCTGCGCGCCCGGGTCGGCTCGACCTCCGTGGTCACGCAGAACCCGCGGTTCACGGTCACGCGGTCGCGGCGGCCGGGCTGATCCCCTGATATCCGCTCACTCGATGACGGGTCGGCCGGCGGCTGAGCGCAGGCGCGCGGTCCAGCCCGCATCGAGTGGGCGTAGCTCAGGGGGCTAGGGCGCGACCAGCGGCGGGTGCAGGTCCTTCACGCTCAGCTGCTTGCGCTTCGCGACGGTGAGCACCGTGAGGGTCAGCGCCACGACCGCCATCGCGGCCAGGATCGCGACGTCGCGCGCGAGGTGCGACGCGAGCCCGCCCGACACGACCACCCGGAACGCGTCGATGAGGTAGCTCATCGGCAGGAACGGGTGGATGGCCGCGAAGAACCGCGGCAGGATCGGTGACGGGTAGGTGCCCCCCGCGGCGGCCAGCTGCAGGATCAGCGTCACCAGCAGCAGGCTCGAGCCCACCGTGCCGAGCGCCGTCCGCAGCAGGTGCGCGAAGGACGAGAAGGCCACGGCCCCGAGGGTGACGACGCCGAAGGCGAGCACCGGGTGCTTCGGGTCGAGGCCGAGCGTCAGCCAGACCACCCCGAGCATCAGCCACCCGGCGGCCACGGCGATGGCACCGACGGGCGCCCACCCCGCCAGCCCGAGGCGCAGGGCGCTGGCCCGGCCGACGAGCGCGCGGCCCGAGATCGGCCGGACGACCAGGAACACCGAGATCCCGAACACCCACAGCGCGATCGAGAAGAACAGCGGGGCCAGCCCCCGGCCGTAGAAGGTCGCCGGGTTGTCGATCGTCATGCTGACGTCGGCCGGGGAGGACAGCACCTGCACGGCGCGGTCCTGCTCGTCCGCCGTGTAGGTCGGGATGCGGTCGGTGCCCTTCTGCAGCTGGGTGGCCAGCGTCTTCGAGCCCGAGTCGAGCGTGCCGAGACCTTCGTGCAGGTCGTCCGCGCCGTCGGACAGGTCGTGCAGCCCGGAGGCGAGCGTCGCGGAACCGCCGCTGAGCTGCGTCGCGCCGGTCGCCGCGGTGCCGATGCCCGCGTCCAGCGTGCGGGCCCCGGACTCGGCGCTGCCCAGGCCGCGGTCCAAGGTCTTCGCGCCGGAGGCCACGTCGTGCGCGCCGTCGTTCAGCGTGTCGAGGTCGCGGCTGGCCTTGGCCGCCTGGGCGGCCAGGTCGCCGGCGGACTGCACCAGCCGGTTCGCCTGGTGCACCCGCGCGGCGCCGTCCTTGACGTCGTCGGCGATCTCGTCCGCGCGCCCGGAGGCGTCCTGGACGCGCTGCCGGGCCCGCTGGAACGCCGGGTCGTCGGCGAGCGCCGGGTCGGCCTTCTGCAGCGCGTCCAGGGAGTCGTCGATCGTCGACAGGTCGCTGCTGATGGAACCGGTGCTGCCGGCGGCGGTCTGCGCCAGCGCGTCGAGGTCGTTCGCGACCGCCTTGGTCTCGCGCTCCACGTCGGGCAGGTCGCGGGCGGCGAGCTTGAGCACGGGCTGGGCCTTGTCGTTCAGCTGCTGCGTGCCGTCGGCCACCTGGTCCGCGCCGTCGGCCAGCCGGCCGGCGCCCGTGTGCAGGGTGTCGAGGCCGGTGACCAGGTCCCCGGAACCCTTCTTGGCCGTCCCCAGCCCCGTCGCGAGCTGGCGCGCACCGTCGTGCAGGTCGTCCGCCCCGCTCGCGGCCGTACGGGCGCCGTCGGCCAGGTCCGCGGAACCGTCGTCCGCCGAGGCGATGCCCTTGTGCAGCTTGTCCGCGCCGTCCGTCGCGTCGGACAGGCCGCCCCGGATGACGTCCAGGTTGGCGAACACCGCGTCGAAGTAGCTCGCGGTCGCCGACTCGTCGACCGAGCGCGCGATGGCGTTCTGCGCCTGGTTGGTGATGCTGCCGATGACGAAGCCGTTGGCGTCGTTGCGACGGAGCAGGATCCCGGCGCGCCGCGGGTCGTCGCCCTGCCCGCTGACGAGGTCGCGGGAGAAGTCGGCCGGGACCGTGATCGCCAGGTAGTAGTCGCCCTCGCGCAGCCCGCGGTCCGCCTCGGCGGCGGTCACGTCGCGGTAGTCGAAGTTGTGCTCGTCGTGGAGGCTGTCGACGAAGTCGTCGCCCGCGTGCACGTCCTTCTTGTCGTACGTCGTCCCCGTGTCGAGGTTCACCACGGCGACCGGCAGGCGGTCGAGCTTGCCGTAGGGGTCCCAGTTCGCGGCGAGGTAGATGGCGCCGTAGAGGAGCGGGACGAGCAGCACGAAGGCGAGCGCCAGCTTGGGCAGGCGGCCCTTGAAGCGGTGCAGCTCGAAGCGCCCGAGGAGCGGCAGGTGGCGCGGGGAGAGGTGCGGGAGCGAGGACATCACGGTTCCTGGGGTGGGGCGAGGGGGACGAGCACGGCGGCGTCGGGGACGGACTCCCGCTCGGTGGTGCTGGCGAGGACCGCGGGGCCGGCCGCGGCGACGCGGACGAGCGCGTCGAGCAGCCGCCGCTGGTCGTCGGTGTCGAGGTCGGCGTCGAGGTCGTCGAGGACGACCAGGTCGGCCGGGCCGACGAGGGCGAGCGCGACGGCGAGGACCGTCTGCTCGTACGCGGTCAGCCGCTCGGTGGCGGTGCGGCGGTCGAGGTGGGTCCCGAGCAGCTCCTCGGCGGCGGCGAAGGCCCGCTCGGCGTCGGCCGGCCGGACGCCGTCGAGCAGCGCCCGCTCGACGACCGACTCGGCGACGGTGAGGCGGGCCTCGGGCTGCACGACGTCGGAGATCCGGGCCACGGAGGTCCGGCGGCGCAGCGCGCGCAGGTCACGGCCGGACCGGACGACGTGGCCCTGGGCCCCGATGGTGCCCGTGGTGCCGCGCATCCGGCCGCAGAGCGCGAGCAGCAGGCTCGAGCGGCCGCTGCCGCCCGGACCGGCGACGACGGTGACGAGCCCGGGCCGTACGGCGAGGGTGACGTCGCGGAACACCGGCCCCTCGGGACCGACGAGGCTCAGGTGCCGGGCCTCGACGACCGCGGGCGGGCGCTGCTCGGGCGCCGGCTGATCGGCGGGCTGCTCGGGGGCGGCGTGCTGCGGGGCGTGCTGGGGGGCGGCGTGCTGGGGGGTCGGGGCGCTCACGCGAGGATCCCCTCGAGGACGTGGGCGAAGAGGCCCTCGACGAGGGCCGTGGGGATCGCGTCGGGCGCGGCGAGGCGTTCGACCGAGAGCCCGTGGACGCAGGTGAGCAGCAGGGTGGCGGCGACCTCGAGGTCGAGGTCGGGCCGCAGCGCGACCTGCTCGCCCGCGCGGCGCAGGGCCTCGACGAGCTGGGCGCGCTGCGCGACGCGGAGGTCGGAGTAGAGGTCGCGGAGCGCGGGCTCGGCGGCGACCACCGAGCGGAACTCGCCCAGCAGGGTCGGCCAGCGTTCGCCGAGCAGGACGTTCTCGGCCAGCGCGTGGGCCATGGCCCGGGCCGGCGGACGGTCGGTCACCGCCGCGGCGGCGCCGAGGGCGTCCGCGAACGCGCCGACGACCGCCTCGGTGAAGTAGGCCTGCATCGCCGCCGCGAAGAGCTCGGGCTTGCCGCCGAAGTTCGAGTAGACGGCGCCCTTGGTGAAGCCGGCGCGGGCGGCGACCTGCGCGACCGACGTGCCGGCGTAGCCGCGCTCGGCGAACTCCTCGCCGGCCGCCGCGACGATCTGCTCGCGGACGTCGGCCCGTAGCGGGCGGACCCGGGTGGTGGTCATGGCGACTCCCTTCGATACCTAGGGTATCGAAGAGGCGCCGCTTTCGGTACCCCGGGTATCGAGTGATGTCGGCCACCGTCCCCGGGCAGGCCCACGGAGGGTGGGTTCCCGTGGGGGCACGGCCCGAAACGGCGCCGGGGCTCCGGCCCGAGGAGGGTGCCCGCGGTGGAGGCTCAGCCGGCGAAGAGGCTCGCGTACGCGTTCAGCGCCGGCTGGCCGCCGAGGTGGGCGTACAGCACGGTCGAGTCGGGCCCGATGTCGCCGCTCGTCACGAGGTCGATCAGCCCGGCCATCGACTTCCCCTCGTAGACGGGGTCGATGATCATGGCCTCGAGCCGGCCGCTGAGCCTGATGGCCTCCAGCGTCGAGTCGACCGGGACGCCGTACTCGTCGCCGGCCCAGCCCTCGAGCACCGTGATCTCGTCGTCGCGCAGGACGCGCTCGAGGCCGATGAGCTCGGCGGTGTGCCGGGCGATCCGCCCGACCTGGTCCCGGGTCTTCTCCAGCGTCGCCGACGCGTCGATGCCGATCACGCGGCGGGGACGACCGCCGGCGTCCTCCAGCGCGGCGAACCCGGCGATCATCCCGGCGTGGGTCGAGCCGGTGACCGTGCAGACGACGATCGTGTCGAAGAAGACGTCGAGCTCACGCTCCTGCTGCGCCACCTCGTACGCCCAGCCGGCGAAGCCCAGGCCGCCGAGGGGGTGTTCCGAGGCGCCGGCCGGGATCCCGTACGGCGTGCCCCCGGCCTCCTCGACCTCGCGCAGCGCGTCGGTCCAGGACGCCCGGATGCCGATGTCGAAGCCGGCCGGGTCGAGCCTGGAGTCGGCGCCCATGACACGGGACAGCAGCAGGTTGCCGACGTCGGTGTAGCCCGGCTCGTCCCAGTTCACCCAGTGCTCCTGCACGAGGCGGCACTTCAGCCCGAGGTGCGCGGCGACGGCGGCGACCTGGCGGGTGTGGTTCGACTGGTAGCCGCCGATGGAGACCAGCGTGTCCGCGCCCGAGGCGAGGACGTCCGGGACGATGTACTCGAGCTTGCGGGTCTTGTTGCCCCCGTACGCCAGCCCGCTGCTGACGTCCTCCCGCTTGGCCCAGACCTGCGCGCCGCCGAGGTGCTCCGTCAGGCGGCGCAGCGGGTGGACCGGGCTCGGCCCGAAGGTCAGCGGGTAGCGCGCGAAGTCGGCGAGGCTCATGGCCGAACTCTGCCAGCGGTCCCGCGGGCCACCGCCTCCCGTCCCCGGCGGCCGCCGCCGCCCCGCCGGCCGTACGAGTCCCAGGACTTTCACGTAAACGTGAAAAACCAGTACTGACCACGGCAGATCTGCCGTGGTCAGTAGGGGAGTTTCACGTAAACGTGAAAGTCCTGTGGCGCCTGGGACCCGCCGCTGGCGGAGCCGAGTGCGCGGGTGGAGGCCTAGAGGTCGAGCTTCTTGACCTCGTTGCCGTCGAAGGGCTCGCCGGTGGCCTTGGCCTTCACGAAGCTGAAGACGGAGGCGACGCGGCCGCCGGGGGTGTCCCAGTACTCCGCGGAGTCGCTGTCGACGTAGATCAGGGCGACGCTGGCGTCCTCGGGGCCCTGGGGCAGCCACGCCTCGGCGCCGGCGTTCCAGAGCTCCTTCTTCTTGTCGACGTCGTCGACGATGGTCGCGGTGCCGGCGATGGACACCCAGACGCTGGCCGAGCTGAGCGCCACGCCGACGTGCGGGTTCGCGGCGATGTTGCGGACGATGTTCGAGTCGCGCTCGGTGAAGAAGTAGAGGGAGCCGTCGGCCTGGACCTCCTGCTGCGCCATCGGGCGGGCGGCGAAGGCGCCGTCCTCCTCGACCGTGGTGAGCATGGCGATCCTGATGTCCTTGGTCAGGTCGACCAGCTTGGCGATCTCGTCCGGGGTGGCCATGGTGGCGTCCTCTCGTAGGTGGGTCTTCGCTCCCGACCGTACCCAGCACGGCGCAGCCGCCGACCCGAGGTGCCCACCCCCGTCTAGCCTCGCGCCATGCGACTCCTGGTCCTCGGCGGCGGCGGTTTCCTCGGCTACCACGTCGTCACGGCGGCGCTGGCCGCCGGGCACGAGGTGACGGTCCTGAGCCGCTCCGGACAGGCTCCCGTGGACGGCGTCGACGTCGTCACCGGCGACCGGCAGGGCGACCTCTCGGGGCTCCGCGGGCGTACGTGGGACGCCGTCTTCGACACCTTCAACGACACCGGCGAGGGCGCCCCGGCGATCGCGGCGACGACGGCGCTCCTCGCGGGCTCTGTGGGGACGTACGGCTACGTCTCCGGCATGAGCGTCTACGCCCCCACCGGTCCCGAGGTCCCGGACGAGGACGGTCCCGTCCGGACGGCGGGCCGCGAGACCGACCGGCTCCAGGAACGCTCGCTGGCCAAGCTGGCCGGCGAGGCGGCGGTCCGGGAGCGGTTCGGGGAGCAGGCGTTCTTCCCGCGGGTCGGGATCATGGTCGGCCCGCGCTCGGACCGCTACACCTACTGGCCGGTCCGCCTGGCCGGCGCGCTGGACGGCTCGCTCCCCCGTACGGTCCTGCTGCCCGGCGACCTCGACCGCCCCGTGCAGTACTCCGACGCCCGCGACATCGCCGCCTGGTCGGTGCGGATGCTCGCCGAGGGCCGCGGCGGGACGTTCAACGCCGTCGGCCCGGGTCGCCCGGACACCCTGCGCGAGGTGCTCGACGCCTGCGTGGTCGCCGGGGGCGGCACGTCGCTGGCCGACCTCGACGCGGTGGTCGCGCCCGAGGACCTGATGCGGCGCCTGCTGCTCGGCGTCGACGAGGAGGAGCGTCCCCTCTGGTTCCCCGAGGACCAGATCCCGCAGCTCGCGATCGACTCGTCCAGGGCGCTCGCTACGGGGCTGGTCTTCTCGTCGCCGATCGAGCTGGCGACGGCGACCCTCGCCTGGGCGCGGGAGGCGGGCGAGGCAGCGCTCACCGACGGGTCGTTCGCCGACCTCGAGCCGGAGCTCGTCGGGCGTGTCCGGGGCTGACACGACCCCGCCCGGCGAGGTCAGTCCCGGACGAGGAACAGCCGGTAGATCCGTGCGTCCAACGAGGTCGGGGACGAGGGCGTGATGTCGGTCGCGACCCGGGCGTCGTAGTAGTCGACGCACGACGACACGACCCGGTAGTCCTGCTGGTCCAGGTACTCGAACACCGCCGGCCAGCCGACCAGCTCGCCGTGGTCGGGCACCCGGCACAGCCAGACGTGCCGGTCGAGGTCGAAGCCGACGATGATCATCGCGTTGTGCGTCACCCAGCGATTGTGGGGGCACGCAGGAGGGCGCGTCCGGCCGGTCTAGCGTGCTGGACCACCGCCGGAGGACGCCGGACGCCCGCCACGAGAGGACGCGCGATGCACCGCAGCCGCCTGTCGACCCTGCTCGTCGACAGCCCCCGCGACCAGGCCGCGGCCAGCGCCGCCTTCTGGACGGCCGCGCTCGGCGTCGCGGCTCACGAGGCACCCGGTGAACCTCAGTTCACGAGCCTCGAGGGCGGGTTCGGCGGGCTCGTCGCCGCCGTCCAGGCTGTCGACGACGAGCCGCGCTACCACCTCGACGTCGAGACCGACGACGTCCCGGCGGAGGTGGCGCGCCTCGAGGCGCTCGGCGCCGTCGAGGTCTCGACGTGGCTGGACTGCCACACGCTCCGCGTGCCGGGCGGGCACCTGCTCTGCGTCATCCCCGTGCACAGCGACCCCGAGGCGTTCGCCACCCTGGCCCGCACCTGGCCGTGACCGCCGGGCAGAGTGGGGACCCGGCCCGGGAGCGACCCCCGGCGCCGTCCGCACACCCGACCCAGGAGCGCCCGTGATCTTCATCGTCGTCAAGTGGCCCGTCCGCCCCGAGTACGCCGACGACTGGCCGGGGATCGTCGCCGACTTCACCGAGGGCACGCGCGGCGAGGTCGGGAACCTCTTCTTCGACTGGTCGCGCAGCGTCGACGACCCGAACGAGTGGGTGCTGGTCGAGGGCTTCCGGGACGGCGAGGCCGGCGCGGACCACGTGGGCAGCGACCACTTCAAGGCCGCGGTCGCGAAGCTCCCCGACTACGTGAGCGCCACGCCGAAGATCATCAGCGAGACGATCGGGGCGACGGGCTGGGGCGAGATGGCGGAGGTCCGTCCGAGCCGGCCGTAGCGCGCCGGGCGAGGCGCTCCCGGAACCGCCGCCTCCGTACGAGGCCGAGGACCGGCAGCGCACCCGCGGCCACGAACGGCGCGAGGACGAAGGCGGCGTCGAACCACCGGCCCGGACCGGCCTGGCGGTCGCGGCTCGCGTCGTCGGGGTCGGCGTAGACGGCGGTCGGCGCCGGGCGTACAGGCGCCTCGCGGGGGTCGTTCAGGGTGCGCGGCTCGCCGTGCACCTCGTAGTAGACGATGCCGGCGTCGTTCGTGGCGGGCACCCGCTCCCCGGTCCAGTAGACGAGCGACGGCGACTGCAGCTCGACGAGGACGCAGAGCACCCCGAGCACGAGCAGCACGACGGCGGCGACGCGGTAGGGCTTCAGGAGCTCGTCACGGTCACGACGAGCGGCGCGGGGGGTGCGCACCCGTCCATGGTGCTGGCGAGGGGTGGCCCCGGCAAGGGGCCGTGGAGCGGACGACGGGAATCGAACCCGCACTATCAGCTTGGGAAGCTGAAGTTCTACCATTGAACTACGTCCGCAGCGCCGCGCCGATGCTTCTCGAGCGGCGGTTGGAGAGTCTAGCGGACGGCGGCCAGGGTCCAACCCTCCCGCCGTACGGGGACCCCCGGAACCGACCCTGAAGGCGTTCCCACACCCTCGCCAGCAGGCCCGGAGCAGTCCTAGCGTGAACCCCGTGAGCACCTGGACCCCGATGGACAGCCCGACCGGCGCAGCCGGTGGCCCGCAGCACCACGACGCGTACGCGCCCTCCCCCTTCCCCGGGACCATCGACGGCACCATCCGCGAGACGACGCCCGAGCCCACGGGCGTCGGACCCGCCGCCGGCGGTTCGCTGCGCGCCTCGGACGGCGACCGCGACCAGGTCGCCTCGCTCCTCGACGCCGCGTACGCGGAGGGCCGGCTCACCCACGAGGAGCACGACGAGCGCCTCGAGCGGGTGCTCGCCGCCCGCACCTTCGACGACCTCGTCCCGCTCACCTCCGACCTCGTGCCGCTCGACCCGGCACCGACGACGGTCTCGTCGAGCACGCCGCAGTTCGTCGTCGGGACCGGCGCCAACCCCGAGGTCGACCGGATGGTCGCCGTCTTCGGCGGGGTCGAGCGCAAGGGCCGCTGGCGCGTCCGCGCCCGCAACCAGATCACCGCCGTCTTCGGCGGGGTCGACCTCGACCTGCGGGAGGCCGACTTCGACGCCCCCGTCATCGAGCTCCACGTGCAGGCCTGCTTCGGCGGCGTCGAGCTCAAGGTCCCCGCGGGCCTGACGGTCCGCAACGAGACCGTGAACATCTTCGGCGGCACCGAGGTCAAGAACATCGGCGAACCCGTCGAGGGCGCCCCGACGCTCGTGATCAAGGGCAACGTGCTGTTCGGCGGCGTCTCGGTCAAGGGCCCCCGCCCGAAGCTCTTCGGCCGCGGCTCCGCCCGCCCGGGCCTCACCGCCCTCGACCCGCGGCCCGAGGCGCACCAGCGCCGCAACGGCTGCGGGCACTGACGCCCGACCGGAACGCCCCCTGAGCTCGCCCACACCCCCTGAGCCTGTCGAAGGGCCTCGTCAGAGGTCGGCTCCTCCTGGTGATGAAGAGGCGCCGACCACTTCGTGGCCCTTCGACAGGCTCAGGGGGCGTTCGGAGAACGGGTGGACCCGGCCTGCGTACCCTGGCAGCACCATGGACGACCTGTTCGCCCCGCCGGCCTACGCGTGGCAACGGCTCTCGCCGCGCTACGTGTCCCTGCGGCGCGTGACCACCCTGGTGGTCGCCCCGCTCCTGCTCTTCGTCCCCGCCCTGATCGTCGGGCTGGGCTTCGGGCTCTGGTGGCTGGCCGCGGTGTTCTGGGGCCTGGCCGTCGTGATCGTCGTGGTGCGCTTCGTGCTCATCGGGCGGACCTACCGGTCGTGGGGCTACGTCGAGCGCGAGGACGACCTCTACATCACCCGCGGCGTGCTGTTCCGCAGCCTCGTCGCGGTGCCGTACGGGCGGATGCAGCTGGTCGAGGTCGCCTCCGGCCCGCTCGAACGGTCCTTCGGGCTCGCGACGGTGACGCTCAAGACGGCCAGCGCCGAGACCGACGCCTCCATCCCGGGCCTCGACCCGGCGGAGGCCGCGCGGCTGCGTGACCGGCTGACCGAGCTGGGCGAGGCCCAGGCCTCCGGGCTGTGAGCCAGCCCCCGGTCCCCACCACCGAGGTCCCGGAGGTCCCGGAGCCGGACGCCGCGCCGGTGGTCGAGGGCGCACCGGTCGTCAAGCAGACCGAGCGTCCGCACCCGCTGACCCCGTTCATCCGCGGCTGGATCGTCTTCGTCGCCATCGTCATCAGCTTCGGGCAGCGCTTCGTCGAGAACGCCAGCAACGGCGAGGGGCTCGCCGGGCTCGGGATCGGCTGGGTCCTCGCCGTCGTGCTCGGCCTCGCGCTCCTGGCCGGCGGTGCGGGCTACGTCTCCTGGCGCTTCACGCGGTTCGTCATCGACGACGAGGAGCTGCGGGTCGAGACGGGGGTGCTCTTCAAGACCTCCCGCAAGATCGCCTTCGAGCGGATCCAGTCGGTCGACGTCATCCAGCCGCTGGCCGCCCGGATCTTCTCCCTCGCCGAGCTCCGCATCGAGGCCGGGGCCGGCGACAGCGGCATCCGGCTGCGCTACCTCTCGCGCGTCAAGGCGGCCCGGCTGCGCGACTACCTGCTGGCCCGCGCCCACGGGACCGCGACGCGGCTCTCCGACACCGCGGACGCGCCCGCCCCGGACGTCCTCTTCGACGCCGGCGTGGCCGACCGCAAGCTCGTCACGGTCACCCCCGGCGCCCTGGTCGGCAGCTTCCTGCTGTCGACGGAGTTCCTCGTGCCGACGCTGGTCCTGGTGGGCTTCGCGGTGGCGGCCGGCCTGACCGGCATCGGCATCGTCGCGCTCGGCGGGGTCGTGCCGATGCTCTTCGGCGTGTTCTCGCTGGTCAGCCGGCGGGTGATCGCGATGTTCCACTTCACGCTGGCCGAGTCGTCCCGCGGCCTGCGCGTGACCCGCGGCCTCACGAACCTCTCCAGCCAGTCCGTGCCGGTCGACCGGATCCAGGGCGTACGCCTGTGCCAGCCCGTCCTGTGGAAGCCCTTCGGCTGGTGGCGCGTCGACGTCGACATCGTCGGCTACGGGTCGAGCGACCGGGAGGACAACTCCGGCGGGGCCACGAGCGTGCTGCTGCCCGTCGCGTCCTGGGCGCAGGTGCGCGTCGCGCTGAGCCGGGTGCTGCCGGGCTTCCGGGTGGAGGAGATCGCCCTGACCGGGGCGCCCCGCCGGGCCCGCGCCTTCCGGTGGTTCGACTGGTGGACGCTGCGCTACGGCTGGGACGACCGCGCGATCGTCACCGAGCAGGGCTGGGTCGTGCACGAGCGCCACATCGTGCCGCACGCCAAGACCCAGTCGGTCCGCATCGAGCAGGGGCCCCTGCAGCGCCGGCTGCGCCTGGCCGACGTGCACATCGACACCCCGAAGGGCCCGGTCCACGCCGTCGCGCACCAGATGGACGCCGACGCGGCCCGTGCCCTCGCCCTCAGCCAGCTGGACCGGGCCCGGGCGGCCCGCGCGGCCGCCGAGCTCGAGGTGCTGCACCCCGGCGAGGTGCGGCCGGAGTCCGAGGAGGAGCGCGCCGCGACCGACGCCGTGCTCGCCGAGCTCGGCACGGACCGGGACCGCTTCCTCGGCGAGGGCGGCGAGAGCCAGGTCTTCGCCCTCGACGACGCGCGGGTCCTGCGCGTCTACCGACCCGGTCACGAGAGCGCGACCTCGCCGGTCGTCGACCAGCTCCGCGGGCTCTACGGCTTCTGGGACCGCAGCGTCCCGCCCGAAGCCCGCCGCCTCCGGCTCCCGCTCGTCCTCGACGCCGGCGTCAGCCACGGCTGCACGTGGACGGTGGACCGGCGGTTCGCGGGGACGTCGCTGGCGGACTGGCTGCCCACGGCCGACGTCGAGGCCCGACGGACCGCGCTGGCCGGCCTGCTCGACGCGGCCGTGGACGTGTCGCGGCTGCCGGCGCCGGTGCCCGGCTTCGCGCGGCTGGTCGGTGACGGGGCGCCGCAGACGTACGGGTCCCTGGTCGAGCTGCTCAACGCGATGCTGGCCGGGCCGACCTCGCGCAGCCGGGACGACCTGGCGCGCGACGTCCCCGACGTCGCCCGCGCGTGGGACCGGCTGCAGGAGGACCTCGCCGGGCGCAGCGTCGTCCCGACCGTGGTGCACGGCGACCTCTGCGCGCCGAACGCGTACGTCGAGCTGGTCGACGGCGTCCCGCACGTCACCGGTCTGGGCGACTTCAGCCCGCACACCCTGCAGGCCGACCCGCTGATGGACCTGACCGGGGCAGTCGCGTTCCTCGAGCTCCTCGCGTACGAGGGGGCCGTCGCCGACAGCGAGTGGCTGCTGGGCCTGGCCGTGCAGCGCCACGGCCCCGAGGTCGCGCGCTGGATCGGCGTCTACCGCCGCTACTTCGGCTTCTACTTCTCCGACACCGCCGAGGCCGACCCGCGCACGTACGCCTGGTGCCTGCGCCAGCTGGACGGGGCGTGACCCGAGCAGGTTGTGCGGGGGCCCGCCCCGTCGCACACTGAACCGCGAACGGCCCTGGCGGTACGAGAGGTGGTCGGCGATGCGCACGGAGGACGTCCGCACGCTGCAGCTCGGCCCGCTGTGGGTGCTGAGCGCACTCGTCGGGACGCACGCGAGCTTCGCCGAGCCCGACCTCGCGGCCTTCTGGGACGCCGTGGTGAGCGAGGGCCTGCGGGCGCCGGCCGAGGCGCGGGTGCTGCTGGGCACGCTGACCGTGGACCGGTCCGGGCTGCTGCTGGACCTGGAGCTGGACGGGCGGTCGGTGGTCTCCGGCCTGCGCGACGTCGTCACGGTCCTGGGCCCGGAGGACCGGGTTGGCGGGTACCGGCGGGCGCTCGTCCGGATCGGCGGGGCCGTGGCCCGGGCACGGGGACCGTACGGGCGCCAGATCAGCAGCGAGGACCTCAACCGCCTGCTGCTCGTCGCGCAGCTGCTGGACTACTCACCCTCGCGGGCCGACGCCGCCTGAGCCGAGCCGGCGCTCAGCGGCAGAAGGCCGCGCGGACGGCGTCAGCGAGCGCCGCGCGGCGGGCGGCGTGCACCGCCTCCGGCTCGTCGGCGGTGGCGGTGAACGTCAGCGAGGACTGCGCCCAGGAGCTGGCCATGCCGATGACGAGGCTGTAGATGTCCAGCGGTTGCATGGTGTCGACGAGGATCCCCTGCGCCTGCGCCATCTCGATGCGGGCCACCACCTGCACGTCCACGCCGCCGACCCGGGCGTACAGGTCGCCGGTCGGCGTGCGTTCCAGCCGGGCCCAGGTCGCGAGCCGGACCAGCACCGGGTCCTGCAGGTAGTAGTCGTAGACGCCCGCGGCGTACTCCGGCAACCGCTCCGGGTCGAACCAGCCGTTGGCCACGTGCGTCTGCACGTAGTGGCCGAAGACCAGGTCGAACAGCGTCTCCTTGTTGCCGAAGTAGTGGTACAGCTGCGCCTTGTTCGTCTGCGCCGTGGCCGCGATCCGGTCGACCCGGCCCCCGGCGAGACCGTGCTCGGCGAACTCCGCCGTGGCCGCCGCCAGGATGCGGGCGCGCGTGGCGTCGGCGTCACGGATCGGCATGCCCCGATCTTAGTTCCAACCAGTCGGTTGATTTCTCCTCGAGGCCGCCCTAGTCTTCTAACTATCCAGTTGGTTAGAGAGGTTCGACGCATGACCATGAACGACATCCGGGGCTTCACCAAGACCTCCACCGCCGACGACGTGCTCGCCGGCATCGACCTCGCCGGCAAGCGCGCGGTCGTGACCGGGGCCGCCAGCGGCATCGGCGTCGAGACGGCCCGCGCGCTGGCCAGGGCGGGTGCGGAGGTGACGATCGCCGTCCGCAACACGGTCAAGGGGCGCGAGGTGGCCGACGACATCGCCGCGAGCGTGCCGGGCACGAGCCCCGCCGTCCGCGTGGCCGAGCTGCACCTCGACGACATCGCCTCGGTCGACGCGTTCGTCGCCGCCTGGTCCGGACCGCTGCACATCCTGGTCAACAACGCCGGGATCATGGACACCCCGCTCGCCTACACGTCCGCCGGCTGGGAGTCGCAGCTCGCGACGAACCACCTCGGCCACTTCGCGCTCGCCACGGGCCTCCACGACGCCCTCGTCGAGGCCGGCTCGGCCCGCGTCGTCTCGGTCGCCTCGAGCGGTCACGGAAGCTCCCCGTTCCACTTCGAGGACCCGTTCTTCGTCCGCCGCGACTACACGCCGAACCTCGGCTACGGGCAGTCCAAGACCGCCAACGTGCTGTTCGCGGTCGAGGCCCAGCGCCGCTGGGGCGGCGAGGGCGTCACGGCGAACGCCCTGATGCCGGGCGGCATCTGGACGGGGCTGCAGAAGCACTGGGACCCCGAGCTGCTCGCGACGCTCAAGCGCGACGCGGTCGACCTGGTCAAGACGACCGAGCAGGGGGCGTCGACGTCGGTGCTGCTGGCCACCGCGCCGGAGCTGGAGGGCTACGGGGGCCGCTACTTCGAGGACAACCGCGAGGCCCGCGTCGTCCCCGAGATCTACGACGTGGTCTACGGCGTGCTGCCGTGGGCCGTCGACCCCGAGGCGGCCGCCCGCCTCTGGGACGTCTCGACCGCGCTGGTCGACGCCGAGCGGGTGCGGCTCGGGCTGGTCGCGGCGCGCTGAGGCGGCTGTCCCGCTCGTGGCCCGCCTCGCTAGGGTGCGGGTCATGAGCGAGGCAACGGCGGCCAGCACCCCTCCGGTCCTGGGGATCGACATCGGCGGCAGCGGGATCAAGGGGGCGCCGGTCGACCTGACCACGGGCGAGTTCGCGGCGGAGCGGCTGCGCATCGACACCCCGGAGAAGTCGACGCCGGAGAACGTGGCGGCCGTCGTGGCCCAGATCGTCGACCACTTCAGCGGCCAGATCGCCTCCGACAGCCCGATCGGCATCACGATCCCCGCGGTCGTCACGCACGGCATCACCCGGTCGGCCGCGAACATCGACAAGTCCTGGATCAACTGCGACGCGGAGAAGATCTTCGAGGACAAGCTCGGTCGCGACATCCTCCTGGTCAACGACGCCGACGCCGCGGGGGTGGCGGAGGTGAAGTACGGCGCCGCCGCCGGGCACCCGGGCCTGGTCGTCCTCACGACGCTGGGCACCGGCATCGGCACGGCGATCCTCTACCGCGGCGTGCTCGTGCCGAACTCCGAGCTCGGGCACCTCGAGATCGACGGCTACGACGCCGAGAAGCGCGCGGCCTCGAGCATCAAGGACAAGGAGGGCCTCTCGTACGCCAAGTGGGCCAAGCGCCTGCAGCGCTACTACGAGACGCTCGAGGCGCTGCTCTGGCCCGACCTGATCGTGGTCGGCGGCGGCGTGAGCAAGGACTCCGACAAGTTCCTGCCGCTGATCGACATCAACGCCGAGATGGTCCCGGCCAAGCTCCGCAACACCGCCGGCATCGTCGGCGCCGCCTGGCTCGCCGCCAACCGCCAGCAGCAGCCGGCGCTGATCCGCGAGGGCACGTCGGAGTCCGCGCTCGTCGAGTGACTCCGCTCAATCCGTAGCCCTCGATCGCCCTCAGGGCGTCCTACGGGGTCGTTCTCGTCATCGAGGGCTACGAAATGAGCAGGTTCAGCCGGCGTCGAGACGTGCTCACGCCTCGCCGGTGACCCCGCCGCCGAGCTCGGCCACGACGTCGAGGTGGCCGAGGTGGCGCGCGTGCTCCTGGAGCACATGCAGGAGCACCCGCTCGAGCGTCGCTGGCGGCTCCCCGTCCCACCGCTCGCTGGGCCGACCGACCTCGTCGAGGTCGTGCCGGCGCACGACGGCGTCGGTGGCCGCGGCCTGGCGACGGAAGTCCGCGAGCACGTCGGCGACGCCCAAGCCCTCGGGCACCGCCCAGCGACCGTCGACCGCGTCGCCGAACGGCTCGTCGACCGCCCGGCCCTCGAAGCCCCACACGAACCAGCGCCGCTCCATGAACGTCAGGTGGCGGACCAGCTCCAGCGGGCTCCAGCCCGACGGGACCCGGGACCGGCGCGCCTCCTCCTCGCTCATCGCCCCGACCCGCCGGATCACGCCGTCGCGGAAGTAGGCGAGGTAGCGGAGATAGACCTCGGTCCGGCTGTCCGCCGCCTGGGTCGGCGCGGGGAATCGCACGCTCACAAGCTCACCCGACGGATGCGGCAGCGGGGGCGTCGACGTCGAGGAACCAGCCGCCGCGCGGGTCGGGCACGAGCTCGCAGGGGCGGTGCTCGGCGACGAGGGCGGCGAGGGCCTTCGGCGTACGCGGGGTGCGGTCGGCCTCGCAGATCCAGCGGGCGACGAGGCCGCGGGTGTGCTTCGCCGCGTGGGAGACGACCGTGCGGCGGCCGGCGACCTCGCTGAACACCCGCACCCCCAGGTACGCCTTCGCCGCGTCGCCCGTCGGGCGCCAGACGGAGGCGTACGACGACGAGCGTCCGTCGACCACGACGCCGTCGCCGGCCAGCTCCGTCATCACCGGTGCGAGGACCGCGCGCCAGCGGGCCGCCACCGTCCCGACGCCCGGGAGCGACGCGGTCATCGGCAGGCGGTAGGGCGCGATCGCGTCGGTCGGGGCCACCGGGCCCCACAGCGCGCTCTGCACGCGGACCCAGCGGTTGGCCCGTCGGCGCCCGGCCGGGGTGAGCGTCGCGTGGTCCAGCGCGGCGTAGAGCACGCCGGTGTAGACGTCGATCGCGCGCCGGGCCGGGGTGGTGCGGAGGCTGACGTTCCGGGCGACCTCGTCCGCCAACCCGGGGCTGAGGCCGAGTGCCTCGGCGGCGCCCGGCCGACCACTGACGTCGGCGAGCGCGTCGAGCAGCTCCTCGCGCACCGGGGCGAGCACCGGGTGCGGCAGCGCGGCCGGGTCGACGGGACGGCCGCGGCGCGCCGGGGCCGCCTTGCCCTCCGAGGGGGGCAGCAGGATGAGCACCCCTACATCCGGTCGAGGGCCTCGATGCCGAGCAGATCGAGCCCGGCGGCGAGGACGCGCTTGGCGGCGCAGCAGAGCGCGAGGCGCGAGTCGCGCACCTCCCCCTCCGAACGCAGCACGGGGCACCGCTCGTAGAAGACGGACAGCGTCCCGGCCAGGTCGTAGAGGTAGGTGCAGAGCTTGTGCGGCTGCAGCGTCGCGGCCACCTCGGCGACCACCTCGCCGTACCCGGACAGCGCCAGCGCGAGCGCCTGCTCCTGCGGTTCCGTCAGCACGGTGACGGACTCGTGCGCGGGCAGCACGCCCTCGGCCTGCGCCCGGGCCAGCACCTGCGTCATGCGGGCGTGGGCGTACTGCAGGTAGGGGCCGGTGTTGCCCGTCGTCTGCACCATGCGCTCGACGTCGAAGACGTAGTCCTTGTTGAGCCCGTTCGACAGGTCGGCGTACTTGATCGCCGCGAGGGCCACCGGCGGTGCGGCGATCTCCTCGGCCATGTCGAGCAGCGTGGACAGGTGCATGGCCTTGCCGTCGCGGGTCTTGTACGGCTTGCCGTCGCTGCCGAGCACCATGCCGTAGCCGACGTGCTGCGCGGAGACGCTGTCGGGCAGCCAGCCGGCCATCCGGCTGACCGCGAACACCTGCGCGAAGTGGTCGCCCTGGCGCACGTCGACGACGTAGACCAGCCGGTCGGCGTGCAGGTCGCGGACGCGGTGCCGCAGCGCGGCGAGGTCGGTGACGTCGTAGCCGTAGCCGCCGTCGCGCTTGCGCAGGATCAGGGGCGCGTTGAAACCGGGCACGAAGACGCAGAGCGCGCCGTCGTCGACGACCGCCACGCCCTTGGCCTTGAGCTCGTCGGCCACGGACCCGAGGACCGCGTTGTAGATCGACTCGCCGGCCAGGTGCTCGTCGGTGAGGAGGAGGTGCAGCCGGGCGTACATGACGTTGTGGCTCGCGAGCGACACGTCGACCAGCTCGCGCCAGATGCGCAGCGTCTCCTCGTCCCCGGACTGCAGCTTGACGACCCGCAGACGAGCCAGGTCGGCGAAGTCGTGGTCGGTCTTGAAGTGGGCGGCGGCCCGCTTGTAGAGGTCCTCGACCTCGTCCAGGTTCAGCGTGGAGGCGTCGACGCGCTCGACCAGGATCTGCTCCACGAGCTGACCGAACTGCGTGCCCCAGTCGCCGAGGTGGTTCTGCGGCAGCACCTCGTGGCCGACGGCGGTCAGGACGCGGTTGAAGCAGTCGCCGATGATCGAGGTCCGCAGGTGGCCGACGTGCATCTGCTTGGCCACGTTGGGCGACGGGTAGTCGATGACGACGCGCTGCGGGTGCTCGGCCCGCTCGACGCCGAGCGTCGGGTCGGCCAGCTGGCCGGTGACGAAGTCGGCGAGCACGGACGAGCGCAGGCGGAAGTTCAGGAAGCCGGGACCGGCGATCTCGACCGGCTCGCACAGGTCGTCGACGTCGAGGCGCGCGACGATGTCGGCCGCGACCTCGCGCGGAGACCGCTTCTCCGCCTTCGCGAGGCGGAGCGCGACGTTCGACTGGAAGTGGCCGAACTCGGGCCGTGTCGCCGCACGCAGCTCCGGCTCGATCCCGGCGACGGCCTGCACGCGGGTGCTCAGCTGGGAGGGAAGAGAAGCCACGGTCACAGATTCTCCCACTCCGGTCGCGCGCGCCCGACCACGATTCCGGCCCGCGTCCGTCAGCCGCGCCCTCCGTGGGCGGCACGGCGGCGGGTCCGGCCGGTGCGTCGGAGGCCTGGCGGGCAGCATGGTCGGGTGCCGCAGCCGCTCCAGCCCTTCCTGCACGACCTCGTCAGCCAGGTCGCCGCGCCCACCCAGGTCTGGTCGACCCCGGACGGCCAGGTGGTGCCGCGGACGGACGGCGCGGCCGGCGTCCTCGGCCTCCTGCACGGCGACGTCCGGCTGCTGAGCGGCATCGAGGTCAGCGTCGACGGCGATCCGGGCGTGCCGGTCGCGCACCGGCGGCGGGCCGACGGCGCCGTGATCTTCACCTCGCTGCTGCGCCGGCTCGACGCGGCGCACGCCCGTACGGGTGACCCGCACGTCCGCCTCGACCGCGTCCGGGTCGTCGCTCCGGGACGGGTCGACGAGGAGCTCGTCGTCGGTTCCACGCTCGACGTCGACGTCGAGGTGCGCGTCGAGGTCCGGCTCACCCCCGACGCCAGCCCGATGGAGACGGTCCGCGTGGGCGGGCCGCTGGTCGCGGTGGACCTCCCGCCGGAGGGCGACGGGTGGAGCTCGGACGGCATCGTCGTCACCGTCCGGGCGCCGCGGTCGACCGTCGGCGTCGAGGACGGGCGCCTCGCGCTGCGCTGGACCGTCACCGTCCCGGCGCACGGTTCCGTGACCGTGGCCTGGTCCGCGGAGGCCGTCGACCCCGCGCCGGTCGTCGTGGCCGCGCCGCCGGACCTCGTCGCCGCCGACGTCCTGCTCGAGCCCGACATCGACCAGCGGCTGGCCGCCTGGCTCGAACGTTCCGTGGCCGACCTGGCCGGCCTCACCATGGCGCTGCCCGACAGCCCCGGTGACGTCTTCTACGCCGCGGGTGCCCCCTGGTACTTCACGCTCTTCGGCCGCGACAGCCTCTGGGCGGCCCGGCTCGCCCTGCCGCTCGGGCTCGACGTCGCGCGCGGCACGCTCCGGGCGCTCGCTCGCCTGCAGGGACGTTCCGAGGACCCGCGCACGGGCGAGCAGCCGGGCAAGATCCCGCACGAGCTGCGGCGGAACGCGTACGAGCTGAACGGCATGTCCCTGCCCCCGCTCTACTACGGCACGGTCGACGCCACCCCGCTGTGGGTCTGCCTGCTGCACGACGCGTGGCGGGCCGGGCTCGACGACGACGTGGTCCGCGCGCTGCTCCCGAACCTCGAGGCCGCCCTCGGCTGGCTCACCGCCCAGGCGGGACCGACGGAGGAGGTCGGTGACGTCGCGGGGTTCGTGCGCTACGTCAGCGCGGGCAGCTCCGGCCTGGCCAACCAGGGCTGGAAGGACAGCGACGACGCGGTGCGGTTCGCGGACGGGACGTACGCCGCGGGCGCGATCGCGCTGTGCGAGGTCCAGGGCTACGCGTACGAGGCCGCGGTGTCCGGCGCGGCGCTGCTCGACGGGTTCGACCGGCCGGGGGGCGACGACCTGCGGGCCTGGGCGCAGGGCCTGGCCGAACGGTTCCGCGCGGCCTTCTGGTGCGGCACGGACACCGACGAGCCCTACCCGGCGCTGGCGGTCGACGGCTCGGGTCGGCGCGTCGACGCGCTGAGCAGCAACATCGGGCACCTGCCCGGCACCGGCCTGCTGAACCTGGAGGAGGAGTGGCGCGTCGCCCAGCGCGTCACGTCGCCGGCGCTCGACTCGGGCTACGGGCTGCGCACGATGTCGACCCGCGACGCCGCGTACGCGCCCCTGAGCTACCACTGCGGCTCGGTCTGGCCCCACGACACCGCGATCGTCGTCGACGGCCTCACCCGCGCGGGGCTCGGCGACGCCGCCGCCGGCCTGGTCGAAGGCCTGCTCGCCGCCTCGGTCGCCTTCGACCAGCGCCTCCCCGAGCTGTGGAGCGGCGAGGGCGCCCCGGTCCCCTACCCCGCCGCCTGCCGCCCCCAGGCCTGGAGCGCCGCCGCGGCCGTCGTCGTGGCCCGCCGGGCGGGGGTGTTCGGCGGCGCAGCCGACGCCGTCGACGCCGGCTGAGGGCTCGCGGGGCGCCGTACCTCTGGCCCCAGGACTTTCACGTTTACGTGAAACTCCCGTACTCACCACGGCAGATCTGCCGTGCTCAGTACCGGTCTTTCACGTTTACGTGAAAGACCTGAGGTCCGGGCCGAGGGCGGGCCCGGGGGTTCAGAAGGCGTACGGGGGCAGCTCGAAGGTGTCGACCGAGGGGGCGAAGACCTTCTCGCCGACCCAGAACGGCAGGGCCGCGGCGACGCGGAGACCCGTTTGGAAGGCGGCGATGCCGACGCGGGAGCGGGGGTTCGCGAGGCGGGGGGTGCCGGGCGGCAGCTTCTGGGCCTGGGCGACGTACGGCCGCAGCACCCGCTCGTACGCCGCGAACGCCTCGCGGTGGTCGTCGTGCGTCGTCAGCTCGCCGGCCAGGATGTACGCGCCGACGAGCGACAGGCTCGTGCCCATGCCGCTGACGGGGGCCGCGCACCAGGCCGCGTCGCCGAGCAGGCCGACCCGGCCGCGGGACCAGGCCGGGGCGAACACCTGGCCGATCGACTCCGAGTAGAGGTCGTCCGCAGCGGCGAAGCCGGTCAGGACCCGTTCGGCCTGCCAGCCCGCGTCGCCGAAGTCGGCGCGCAGCCGCGCGACCAGGTCCGCCGACGAACGGTCCTGCACGCCGGCCCGGTCGCGACCGTCGGTCAGGCGGGTCAGCGTCGCCCGGGTCGTCCCGTGCCGGTCCGGCCTCAGCGTGACGCTGCGGCCGCCGGGCGCGTTGTACCACCGCCACCAGGGCTTGTCCGTGGTCGTGCGGGGGATGGTCCCGTAGGTGATCTGCAGGTTCAGCGAGCGGATCTCGACCTCGTCGCCGAAGACGAGGTCGCGGGTGGACGAGCCGATCCCGTCGGCGGCGACGACCAGGTCGAACGCCTCGTCCGGCCCGTGCTCGAAGGACACCAGGACTTGACCCGCCCCGCCGTCGCGCCCCTCCTGCTCGGCGAGCCCGGTGATCCGGTCGCCGAAGCGGTACTCGGCCGGCCGCTCGCCGGCGAGCGTCTGCCCGACGAGGATCTCGGACAGGTCGCCGCGAAGGATCTCGCGCTCCCCCGTCGCGCCGCCGGACTCGGTCGTGCCGGCCGGGAAGGCGGCGATCACCTGGCCCGCGCGCCCGATGAACTCGGTGCCCTCCTCGCCGGTCGTCGCCGCGACGACGGCCTCGTCGAGGCCCATCCGCCGCACCACCTCGCGGGCGGCGCCGCGGATGTCGATGTTCTGCCCGCCCCGGCGCAGCTCGGGCGCCCGCTCCACCAGCACGACGTCCCAGCCCGCTCGCCGCAGCCAGAAGGCCAGGGCCGGCCCCGCGATGCTCGCCCCGCTGATCAACACTCTGCTCATGCCGGTCACCCTACGTGCAGATCACCAACGTCGTTAGCAATATCCTTGGTAACCTCGGGGACGTGGACGACACCCCACCTCCCGACGCCATTCCTTCCCCGACGGACCGCGCCCGCGAACGGCTCGACGGGACGCCGCTTCGTGACCACGACCTGCGGTCCCGGCTCCAGCAGCTCGGCGTACGCCACCGGCACCTCGAGAAGCGGCTGGCCGGCGCGCTCCGCACCGACGTGAGTGGGCTCGAGGTCATGGACCACCTGATCGCCCTCGGCCCCACGACCCCGTCGACCCTCGCCGCGCGCCTGGGCACCTCCACGGCCGCCATGTCGCTCGTGCTGAACCGCCTCGAGGACGCCGGGCACATCACCCGCGAACGCCACCCCGCCGACGGCCGCAAGCTCGTCGTCACGGCAGCCGCCGCGAGCACCGACCGGGCCTGGGCCCTGATCTCCCCCCAGACCGACGCGATCGACCGCCTGATCGCGGCCTACACGCCCGAGCAGCAGGACCTCGTCGAGGGGTTCCTCGACGCCGTCCTCGCGCTGTACGACGACGCGGAGCGGCGGCTGAGCGCGGAGCGCAACGCCCCCTGAGCCTGTTGGAGGAGCCAACCCGTTCCGGGCCCTTCGACAAGCTCAGGGGGCGTTGGTGCCAGAACGCCCCCTGAGCCTGTCGAAGGGCCTCGAAGAGGTTGGTTTCTGCTCGCTCTGAGGACGAGAGCCAACCCGTTCCGGGCCCTTCGACAAGCTCAGGGGGCGTGGCCGCGCACGGGGTCAGGAGGCGGCGGGGCTGCGCAGGGGCTGGCAGTGGGGGCACCAGTAGCTGCGGCGCTCGACGCCGGCCGGGCCGAACTCCTCCGTCAGGATGCGGGTCCCGCAGCGGCGGCAGTCCTGGCCGGGGCGTTCGAAGACCCAGTGCGACCCGAGGCGGCGGTTGCCGGTGGTGGTCTGCTCGTGGTGGTTCTTGTTGGCCTCGAGCAGCTGCTTGGCCCGGCCGACGACCCGCGCCAGGTCCGGCACGTCGCCGACCGGCGTCCGGGGGTGCACGCCCTGCAGGAACAGCGTCTCGGCGCGGTAGAGGGTGCCGATGCCGGCGAGGTTCCGCTGGTCGAGCAGCGCCTCGCCGACGGTCCGCGCCGGGTCGGCCCGCAGCCGTCGCAGCGCCTCGGCCGCGTCCCAGTCTGCGCCGAGCAGGTCGGGCCCGATGTGTCCGACGACGGTGTCCTCGGCGTCGGTGCGCACCATCTCGGTGACCGGCAGCCGGTAGCCGATCGCGGCCGCCTCCGCGTTCGCCATGAGGACGCGGATCTGCCAGGCCGGCCCGCCGGTCCACTTCTTCCCGGTCGGGTAGACCCGCCAGCCGCCGTCCATCCGCAGGTGCGTGTGCAGGGTCCACCCGTTCGCGAACCGGGTCAGCTGGTGCTTGCCGCGCGAGGCGACCTCGCGCACCTCGACCCCGGTGAAGTCGGTCGTCGCCAGCTGCGGCACCCGCAGCTCGCAGCGCGTCAGCACGCGACCGGCCAGCGCCTTGTTCAGCTGCTGGCACGCCAGCCAGACCGTGTCTCCCTCGGGCATCGGTCCAGTCTGCCGTCCCGCTCCACGTCACCCGGGGGGACGCAGCCCCGCCCGACCCGACAGCGCCCGCAGCATCACCAGCACCCACGTCCGGTACGGCCGCCACGTCTCGCCGACCGCGGCCAGCTCCGCCGGGGTCGGCGGGTGGTCGAGGCCGTACGCCTCCTGCACGACGCCGCGGACAGGCAGCTCCCCGACCACCATCGCGTCGGTGTGGCCGCAGGCCCGGACGACGATCAGCGAGCTGTAGAAGGGCCCGATGCCGGGCAGCCGCTGCAGCCGCTCCTCGGCCTCGGCCTGCGGCAGAGCCCGCAGCTCGCCCACGTCCAGCTCGCCCCGCTGCGCCGCCTCGGCCACGGCGTGGAGCCGGGGAACGCGGTCGGCGGGCAGACCCGGTAGCGATTCGAGGCGGAGCAACGCGCTCGGCGTCGGCACGGCCTCCGTGGCCAGGCCCGCCAGCTGCACCGTCGCCCCGAGCTCCTGGGCGAGCCGACGCCGGACGCCGATGCCCTGGGCGCGGGCCCGGCGGGCGCTCACGATCGACCAGACGGCGGCCTCGTACGGGGAGTAGAAGAGCGCGGGACGGAAGCCGGGCGCGACCGCGTGCACCGGGGCCAGGACGGAGTCGGCCACGCAGAGGGCGTGGAAGGCCGCGCCGTCGTGGTCGACGGACACGACCCGCGCGACCTGGGCCGCGGCGGCGGCGACCTCGGCGTCGGTGAGGGGCTCGTCGCCGTCGACCGACCGGACCGTCAGGTCGAGCCGGTCGCCCTCCTGCCGCGCCTCCACCCCGACCTGGCGCTCGAGGTCGCCGTCCAGGCAGAACGCCATCCGCATCACGCCGTCGAAGGACGCCTCGTCACGGTGACCGAACCCCATCTGCGCGACCTCGCCCAGGTCGTACGGTCCGCTGACCGGCAACGACGTGGTCCGGCCCGTACCTGCGCTCATGACCCGATCCTGCCGCGACCCACTGACAGAAGCGCCTGTCAGGCTGGACCGCATGACGGGGTGGTGGCGGCGGGGTGCGTGGGTGCTGGTCGGCCTGGGGCTCGCCGCCGGTGCGGCCGTGCTCGGCTCGGCCGGCTGGGTCCGCGCCACCGCGGCCGGGCACACGTACGCCGGCGACGACCTCGAGGGCGTGCCCCCGACCCCCGTGGCCCTCGTGCTCGGCGCGCAGGTCTACCCCAGCGGCAGGCCGTCGGCCTTCCTGGCCGGGCGGCTCGACCTGGCGAAGCGCCTCTACGACGCCAGCCTGGTCCGGGTGATCCTGGTGTCGGGCGACAACATGGCGCGCGAGTACAACGAGCCCGACGCCATGCGCCGCTACCTCGTCGACGCCGGCGTGCCGGCGGACAAGGTCGTGGCGGACTACGCCGGCTTCGACACCTACGACTCCTGCTCCCGCGCGCAGCGCATCTTCGGGGTGGAGCGCCTCACCGTCGTGACGCAGGGCTACCACCTGCCCCGGGCGGTGGCGACCTGCCGGGCTCTCGGCCTGGACGCCGTCGGCGTCGGGGACGAGACCGTCCGGGGCGGCGAGGCCTGGCGCCGCGGGGCGCTGCGCGACCAGGTCGCCTGCGTCAAGACGGTCTTCGACGTCGTCACCCGCCGCAACCCGGTGCTCGGCGCACGCGAGACCTCGGTCGACCGCGCCCTCCGGGACTGACCCGACCGCCTGATCGCTGCGAGCGAAAGGGCTTTCGCACGTCTTCTTACCGGTGTAATCATGTAAGCAAAGCAAAGGAGCAAGCATGAACTGGACATCAGGGCACGAGGACGAGGGCCGCCGTCGGGGACGCGGTGCGCGTCCGGGCGGCTGGCAGAACGTCGACCTGCCGCCGGCGGACGACGCGCGGTCGTGGTTCGAGGGCCGGCTGCCGGACGGCTGGTTCAGCGCGGTCGAGGTGACCGTCGACCGCGAGGAGATCACGGTCGTCGGCACGCTGGCCGACGAGACCGCCGACGAGGCGGCCACGCAGGGGCGGATCAGCCGCTTCCGCGAGGAGACGCGGGACGCGCGCATGACCATCGCCGACGAGGCGCAGGCCCGCTACGGGCGCAAGGTCTCGTGGGGCGTGCGGCTCGGCGGCACCGCGGCGCTGTTCACGAACGTGTCGGTGCCGGTGATGACGCGGCTGCGTCAGCCGGAGCGCCGGGTGCTCGACACGCTCGTCGACGCGGGCGTCGCGCGGTCGCGCTCCGAGGCGCTGTCGTGGGCCGTCAAGCTGGTCGGCGAGCACACCGAGAGCTGGCTCTCGGGCCTGCGCACCGCGATGGAAGAGGTCGACAAGCTGCGGTCGCAGGGCCCCGAGCTCTAGCCGCGACCCGGGCGGTGCCGGGACCCCGGCACCCCCGGCCCGCGACGTCTGCTCGATATTGGTGAGCCTGCGCGCGTCCGTACGCGCGCAGGCTTCCCGAGATCGAGCAGACGGCAGGTGGCGAGGCAGATGACCAAGGAGCGCCGGTTCACGCAGGTCGACGTGTTCGCGTCGGAGCTCGGCTACGGCAACCCGGTCGCCGTGGTCCACGACGCGGACGGCCTCGACGATGCGGAGCTGCAGCGGTTCGCGGCGTGGACGAACCTGTCGGAGACGACGTTCCTCCTCCCGCCGACCGCACCGGGCGCCGACTACCGCCTGCGGATCTTCACGCCCAGCCGCGAGCTGCCGTTCGCGGGGCACCCCACGCTGGGCTCCGCCCGGGCGTGGCTCGAGGCGGGCGGGCGGCCCGCCGACCCGGACGTCGTCGTCCAGGAGTGCGGCGCGGGCCTCGTGCGCGTCCGCCGCGACGGCGAGCGCCTCGCCTTCGCCGCCCCGCCGCTGCTGCGCGGCGGACCCGTCGACATGCTCGACGTGGCCGAGATCGCCGAGGCCCTCTGCATCGACCCGATCGAGATCGTCGACGCCCAGTGGGGCGACAACGGCCCCGGCTGGGTCATGGTACTGCTGCCGACCGCCGAGGCCGTGCTCGCGCTGCAGCCGGACGTCCGGCGGATGTCCACCTTCACCGACATCGGGGTGGCGGGGCCGCACCCGGACGGGAGCGAGACCGCGTACGAGGTCCGCGCCTTCTGCGCGCCCGGACCGACCGAGGACCCGGTCACCGGCAGCCTGAACGCCGCCCTCGGCGAGTGGCTGACGCGGACTGGGCGCGCGCCGGACCGCTACGTCGCCGCCCAGGGCACGGCCCTCGGACGCCGGGGCCGCGCGCACGTCCAGCGCGTCGGCGACGACGTCTGGGTCGGTGGGAGCACCGTCGTCGGCATCACCGGCACGGTCGCCCTGGGCTAAGAGGCGCTGGCAGATCGATGCGGATCCGACCGCGACTGCCCGGTCAGATCCACCTCGCTGTCGGGGTTCAGCGCTCGCGGAACCGTGTCTGTGTGGGGGACGACCCCCACGCCCCCGCGGCGGTTCACCTCGCTAGCGCTCGCGGAAGCCTGTCTGTGTGGGGGACGACCCCCACGCCCCCACGGCGGTTCCCCTCGCTAGCGCTCGCGGAACCGGCGGTGCAGCTCGCGGACGCGGGCGGCCAGCTCCTCGTCGGGACCCTCGACCGGGATCCCGGGCGCGACGGTGGTGATCGGCAGGGCCGCCACCGGGGACGGCGGGCCGCCGAGCTCCGCGACCCAGCGCGCCGTCTGGGCGGACGAGGAGGCGTAGACGATCCGGCCGAGGCCCACCCAGGCGTGGGCGGCGGAGCACATCGGGCAGTGCTCGCCGGAGGTGTAGACCGTCGCACCCGTCCGGGCGTCCGGGTCGAGGTGGTCGCCCGCCCACTGCGCGAGCGTCAGCTCCGGGTGGATCGTCGCGTTGCGGTGCACGGCCTCGTTCACCGCCGTCCGGAGCACGGTGCCGGCGGCGTCGACGAGGACGGAACCGAAGGGTTCGTCCCCCGCCTCGAGCGCGGCCTCGGCCAGGTCGACCGCGTGCGTCAGGTGGCGCCGGTCCTGCTCGTCCACGGTGTGCTCCTCGGTGAGCGTCGTCGGGGCAGAAGAACGGGGAAGTCCTGACCGCGCAGTCGCGGTCAGAACTTCCCCGTACGTCCTCGGATCAGGCCCGGTGCTCGCGGTAGTAGCGGATCAGGGCCTGGGTCGAGCCGTCCTGCTTCGCCAGGGCCGCCTCGTCGCCGCCGACGGCCGGCGTGACCTGCTGCGCCAGCTGCTTGCCGAGCTCGACGCCCCACTGGTCGAAGCTGTCGATGCCCCAGACGACTCCCTGGGTGAAGGTGATGTGCTCGTAGAGCGCGATCAGCTGCCCGACCACCGACGGCGTCAGGGACGGCGCCATGATCGAGCTCGTCGGCCGGTTGCCGCTGAACACGCGCGCCGGCACGATCTCCTCCGCCGTCCCCTCGGCACGCACCTCGTCCGCGGTCTTGCCGAACGCCAGCGCGGCGGTCTGCGCGAAGAAGTTCGCGAGGTAGAGCTCCTGGACGTCGGTCTCGCCGTCCTTGAGCGGGTGCGCCGGCGTGGCCACGGTGATGAAGTCGGCCGGGATCACCCGGGTGCCCTGGTGGATCAACTGGTAGAACGCGTGCTGGCCGTTCGTGCCGGGCTCGCCCCAGAACACCTCGCCGGTGTCGGTCGTGACCGGGCTGCCGTCCCAGCGGACGCTCTTGCCGTTCGACTCCATCGTCAGCTGCTGCAGGTAGGCCGCGAAGCGGTGCAGGTACTGCGCGTACGGCAGCACCACGTGGCTCTGGGAGTCGAAGAACCCGTCGTACCAGACGTTCAGGAGACCCATCAGCATCGGGACGTTCTGGGCGGCGGGGGTGTCGCGGAAGTGCACGTCGACGGCGTGGAACCCGGCCAGGAAGTCGGCGAAGTTCTCCCGGCCGATCGCCACGCACACGCTGGTGCCGATGGCGGAGTCGACGGAGTAGCGACCGCCGACCCAGTCCCAGAAGCCGAACGCGTTCTCGGGGTCGATCCCGAACGCGGCGACCTTGTCCAGCGCGGTCGACACGGCGACGAAGTGCTTGGAGACGGCGTCGCGGGCCGCGTCGTCCCCCTCGCCGACGGAGCCCGAGGCGCGCAGGCCGTCGAGCAGCCAGGAGCGCGCCAGCCGCGCGTTGGTCAGGGTCTCCAGCGTGGTGAAGGTCTTGCTCGCGACGATGAACAGCGTCGTCTCGGGGTCGAGGTCGGCCGTGTTCTCGTACACGTCGGTGGGGTCGATGTTGGAGACGAAGCGGCAGGTCAGGCCCGCCTGCACGTACGGCTTGAGGGCCTCGTAGACCATGACCGGCCCGAGGTCGGAACCGCCGATGCCGATGTTGACGACGGTCTCGATGCGCTTGCCCGTGACGCCGACCCACTCGCCGCTGCGGACCTTGTCCGAGAAGGCGTAGACCCGGTCGAGGACCTCGTGGACGTCGGCCACGACGTCCCTGCCGTCGACCTCGAGGTGCTCGTCGCGCGGCATCCGCAGGGCGACGTGCAGCACCGAGCGACCCTCGGTGACGTTGATCTTCTCCCCCGCGAACATCGCGTCGCGCCGCTGCGGCACCCCGGTCTGCTCGGCGAGGTCGACCAGGGCGGCGAGGATCTCGTCGTCGACGAGGTTCTTCGACAGGTCGACGTAGAGGTCGGCCACGGTCCGCGCGAAGCGCGTCGCACGCTCGGGGTCGGCGGCGAACGCGCCGCGCAGGTCGGGCTCGTAGGAGGCCTTCAGCTCCGTCAGCCGGGCCCAGGCGGGGGTGGTGGTGGCATCGACCGGATCGCTCATGAGCGGCAGCCTAGTGAAACGGGCCGGCCGGGCTCGGCGGGGTGCGGGGCGCGGAACGACAGCGGGGCTGCATCGAAGGGCAGCGGCGAAGGGGCAGCGGCGTGCGGCTGGCCCGCCTACGCTTCTCCGACCGGGGAACCACCTGGTCGCCCGCGCGACCTCGACCGAGGAGCCGACACCGTGGTCGCGACCGCCCGCACCTCCCGTCCCGCACGAGCCGCCCTGGGCGCCGTCCTGCTCGTCCTCGCGCTCGCCCTGGTGCTGCCCGCCTGCACCCGGTCCGACACCGCCTCGGCCACGCCGCGGCCACCGGGTGCGGCGCAGGTGCCCGGAGGGATCGAGGACCTCGCCGCGTACGTCCCCGCGAACTCCTGCACGCCGACCACGCGGCCCGGGACCGACCGGCTCGGCAAGCTGCTCGTCGCGACCTACCCGGGCACCTCGTTCGGCGGCGCCCGCTCCTGCCCGGCGTCGCCGAACAGCGAGCACCACGACGGGCGGGCCGTCGACTGGATGAACAGCGTGCGCAAGGCCAAGGAGAAGAAGCAGGCCCAGGCCGTCATCGACTGGCTCTTCGCCGCCGACGAGCAGGGCCGCCCGTACGCCAACGCCCGCCGGCTCGGCGTCATGTACGTGATCTGGGACAACCGGATCTGGGGCGCCTACCGGACCGGCGACGGGTGGCGCGAGTACAACGGCTGCGAGGCGAAGAAGAAGCAGGCGAAGTCGCTCGACGCGGCCTGCCACCGCAACCACATGCACCTGTCGCTGTCGTGGGCGGGCGCCATGGGCCGCACCTCCTACTGGACCGGCGCCGTCGCCCCCACCGACTACGGGCGCTGCCGGCCGGCGGACATGAGCTGGGCGTACGGCTACAGCGAGCCCAACCCGGTGCCGTGCCCCCGGGTCGGCAAGGTGACCGCCCCGAAGGGCGCGTCCAAGACGCTGAAGACGATCGTCACCTACTCGGGCCGGTCGATGAAGCTCGGCAGCCGGTTCGGCGGGGTGAAGGCCGTGCAGAAGGCGATCGGGGCCAAGCAGACCGGCACCTACTCCGCCGCCACGGTCAAGAAGATGAAGGCCTGGCAGCGCGACCACGACCTCGAGGCGACCGGCAGGCTGAGCTACGCCACGTGGCGCGCCCTGCAGCAGGAGCTCGCCCCGTAGCGCCGGCGGGCGTCAGCCATCGGCCAACCTGAACTCCAGGCGCGTCACCCAGCGCGCGGGGTCCGGCTCCTCGACCGGGTTGGTCTCGTACCACTCGAGCCGGCTGGTCCACACGTCCCCGGCGTCGGACGGGTGCGCGTCGAAGCGGAGCCCCTCGGCGGCCGCGTGGTCGAGCAGGTCGCCGGTCACCGCCTCGAGCTCGTCGTACGGACCGACGTGGACGGTCGTCAGGTAGTCGCCCGCCGGCAGCACGTCCGGCTCGACGTGCCCGTCGCCCGGCACCGGGACCGCGACCGGGACCCCCGCCTGGACGACCATGTCGGCAGCCATGTCGATGACGAGGTAGCGCAGGAAGGCGGGGCCGGACGGCGCCTGGCCCCGCGCGGCCAGCCAGTCGACCAGCGGCGGGATCTCGTCCACGACCTCGTTCATCGTCGTCATCGTGACCGTCCGGGTGACGGTCACGGCGTGCTGGGCCGCCCGGTGCCGGACCTCGTAGGTCGGCGTGCTCGTGTCGCTCATGCACGGTGGACCGCCGGTGCGGCCCGGGCTCATCGGGGCGCCCGGCCCGCGACATCTACGGTGAACCCATGGACCCGCGACTGGCGCGTGCACGTCCGGAGTCGGAGCGCCCGTACGCGCCGGGCGAGTCGGAGTTCCGCACGGACCTGGAACGGATCCGCTTCGCGCAGTCCTTCTCGCGCCTGGCCGAGGTCACCCAGGTGGTCAGCGCCGGGGCGACGAACGGCGTGGTCCACAACCGCCTGACCCACACCATCAAGGTCACGGCCGTCGCCCGGGCGATCGCGGTGCGGCTGCTGCGCAGCGAGGACCGCGAGCTGCTGCGGGAGCTCGGCGGGCTCGACCACGTCGTCGTCCAGGCGGCGGCGAACGCGCACGACCTCGGCCACCCGCCCTTCGGGCACCTCGGCGAACGCGCGCTCGACCGCCTCGCCCGCGAGCGGTTCGGGCTGGCCGACGGCTTCGAGGGCAACGCCCAGACGTTCCGGATCCTGACCGAGCTCGAGGTGCACGGACCGGGCGACGAGGGCCTGAACCTCACCGCCGCCGTCCGGGCGGCCGTCCTCAAGTACCCCTGGGCGCGGAACCACTGGCCCGAGCCGCACCCGACCGGCTGGCCCGTCCCGCCCCGCGGCGCCGGCCACGGCCGCAGCGGGACCGGCGCGGCGAAGTTCTCCACCTACCTGATCGACCTGCCGGAGATGCGGGACGCGCTGGCCGCCTTCCCGCACCTGCCGCCGGGGCGTCAGACGCTCGAGTGCTCGGTGATGGACCTGGCCGACGACATCGCCTACTCCCTGCACGACGTGGAGGACTTCCACCGGTCCGGGGTGCTGCAGTTCTCGCCGGTGTCGAGCGAGTTCCGCTCGTGGGAGTCCGAGCTGGACACGTTCACGGCGCTGGACGAGCCGCGCCTCACGCAGATGGGCCGGACCCCGGGCGCCGGCCTCGAACGCCTGCGCCGCCGGCTGCGGAGCCGGGACGCCTGGACCTTCGACGAGGCGACCTTCGCCGCCGCGGTCGCCTCGGTCGGCGACGAGTTCGTCGACGGGGTGCTCGCCGTCCCGTACGACGGGTCGATGGTCAGCGACCGCGCCATCTCCGGCTTCACGTCCCGCTGGATCGACCACCTCGTCACGTCCGTGAGCCCGGACCCCGACCCGCCCGTGCGCTCCGGCTACGTGCGGATGACCACGCGGGCCTGGCACGAGGTCCAGGTGCTGAAGTTCGTGAACTCCTACTTCATCCTCGACCGGCCCGACCTCGCGATGCTGCAGCGCGGGCAGGAACGCACGATCGAGCAGCTGGTCACCGGGTTCGACGAGTGGCTCTCGGACCCGACCGACGCCTCCCGCGCGCCGAGGCGGCTCGTCGACCTGGTGAACGCGGCCGCGTACGGCTACGAGCGGCTCGTCCGCGACCACCCCGACCAGCTCGACGACCGCACCACCGACGCCGACCTCGCCCGGATGGCCCGCGGCCGCGGCATCGCCGACTTCGTCAGCGGCCTCACCGACGCCCAGGCCGTCGCCTTCGCCGCCCGCCTCGCCGGCGGTAGCGGGCTCCTCTGGACGACCGGCGCGCTGTAGCCCACGCCACCGCCGCTCGCGGTACCCGGCGCTCGCCCCTCGCGCCTCAGGACTTTCACGTTTACGTGAAACCCCGGTACTGACCACGGCAGATCTGCCGTGCAGAGCAGCAAACTTCCGTGGTCAGTGGGGGCGGCGGAAGGACTCGCGGCCCGTGGTGGCTGCGCGTCCCCTTGCGCCTCAGGACTTTCACGTTTACGTGAAAGTCCGGTACTGACCACAGCAGATCTGCCGTGCAGAGCAGCAGACTTCCGTGGTCAGTGCGCTCGCGGCAGGACCGGCCTGTACGACCCGCCGCAACTCGGAGCCGGCGCCGCACCACCCAAGAGGACGACGAAGGGCTCCCCTCCGAAGAGGGAAGCCCTGGTCGTCATCGAGCCGTCACCGGCCCGGGCGCGTCAGCGCAGGTCGGAGTAGTTGGCGAGGTGCTCCAGCTCGGTCCGCATGTCGGAGCCCGACGCCGAACGGAACGCACGAGCGAGCTCGCGCTCCCGACGGGTGGTCTCACGGTGGCGACGGATGGCCTGGCCGAGGCTAGTCATGGTCTTGCTTCCTTCCGGATGAAACTTTGATGTGGTCGTCTTGGGCTCGAAAGCCTTCGATATCGAACTGTACCAGATCAACGCTCCTGGGGAGGCTTTATTCCGAGGACCCCACGACCTCCCCGACGGGGGGCGTCCGGGCGCACGACGCAGCACCGCCACGACCTGTGAGGGTCGTGGCGGTGCTGGTTCATGTGGTGCCGCCCCGGCGGCACTGCGCTCCGAGAGGGAGCGGGCGCCCCCCGACAGGGCGCGCTCGTCGGGGCGGTCTCATCCTGCCCGACGCAACGCCTCAAGAGGGGGATTTCCCCCGAACTTTCCAGCATGGCTTCAGATGTAGCCCCCGAAGGAGCCCGGACGACGAACGAGGGCCCGCCCCGGCTGCTGCCCCCAGCGCCGGTGCGGGCCCTCGTCACCGCGGTCGACCCCCGACGACCTGCGGTTCCCCGTGCGGTGGCCCGGACCAGCCGGCCACCTCTTGACGAGCGTCCCCTCCGCCCCTCAAGCTTCCTGCTCCGACGGACGTCCCCACGTCCGTCGTCCCCCTTGCACGGCTCCCGGTCCCCCCTCCGGTCACCTGCCGGACGTCCCCACGTCCGGCGTCGAGCCCCGGTGAGGCCGGCCACACTCCCCCGACGGGTGTACGGCCGACGCTCCCGGGCGTCTGGGTCCTGCGTGGTGGTGCGGTGCGCTCAGCTGGAGCGGGAAGGCCCGGAGCGGTGCCGGAGGCCGTGGAGCGGGACCACCGAACCCTGCGTGGGCAGGGCGGTCGGAGCGGGGCACGAGCCGGCGGAGGGCTGGTCGGAGATGCGCACGGTGCCGAGCGCGCGGACCAGCGAGGCGACGGACGGGACCCTGCGCGGACGGCGGGTGGTCCGCAGCGTCGAGGCGAAGACGATCATCGGGGGCTCCTGACGAGTGGTCGAGGTCGTACGAGCCAGCCCCCGCCTGCTCCCCGGCCCCTCTGGGCTGGTGAGATGAACTCTGCCCAGGCCACCTCGGCGATCGCTCAGGGCCGGCGCCCCGGTTCGCTCAGGAGCAACGAAAGATTGAACCCTGAAGTATTGCCGCCTCAAGAACGGCTCAGGACCCGCTGAACGCCGCACGAGAGGCGGCTGTCACACCCTCAGGCAGGGCGGGGCGGGTGGGAACGGGTGGTGCGGCAGGAGGTCAGGCGGCCTGACCGAAGTCACGGTCGGTGACCGTGACGCCGGCCCGCTCGAGCTCGGCCTCGACGCGGAGGCGCTCGATGTCGCGCTCCATGCCGGTCGTCTCGTCGCGGAGCTCGTGCTCGATCTCGAGCATGGAGCAGGCCTGCATGAGGACCTGGTCGTACGCCAGACGGTTGCCGAGCTGCTGCGCCGCGGAACGGTGCGCGTCGGCCCGGATGACCTCGCGCAGGCGGCGGAGGTCGGCGGCGAGCCGCTCGAGGGGGGCACCGTGGATCCGGCGCAGCGCCTTGAGGGTCCGACGGTGCTCGGCGGCGTTGATCTGGCGCTCACGGAAGTGCGTGATGCTCTCGTCCCACCGACCGGCCAGCAGGTCCCACAGCAGGACGCAGCCGATCGGTACGAGGACCATGATGACGACGGCCAGGGCGCCGAGCACCACCTGGTACGTGTCCATCATGGGCAAACCCTAAGTCTGGTGCGGAGCCGCCACAAGCGGCCGTCGGAGTGAGCCGGCAGCTCTGCACGGCTCATCCAGACTTCGGACCCGACCCCGGCACGGATGCCGCTGGGCGCGGTCCGTAGCAGCCTGGCTGCTCCGGGATGACGGCCCCGGCACCCCGTGCACGGGGCGCGCGATCAGCGCGCGCGGTTGCCGTAGACCGAGACGTGCACGTGGTCGTAGTGGTTGGCCGTGGCGGACCCGCGGTCCGACATCGAGCGCCAGCCCTCGCGGCCGCGCTGCACGGTCCAGATCTTCTGCGAGTAGATGACCTCGCTGACCCCGAGCTCGGACGCGTGCGCCCGGACCCAGCGGGCCATCTCCCACCCGACCTTCGAGTCCGAGATCATGCAGTCCACGGCCTGGCCGGTGGCGTGGAAGCCCCCGCCGCCGCGCGTCCCGCCGAACGAGGTCACCTGCGGGAAGCGGGCGCAGAGCGTGCGGTGCACGAGGACCGCGTCCGGGGTGAGCCCGCTCTCCATCGACGAGCCCTTGCCGCAGGCCGCGTCCGTCACCCCGCCCGTGGTCGCCGGGTCGGGCTTCTTCTTGGAGACGTAGCCGGCGCTGACCCAGCGGCCCTCGCCCTTGAAGACCACCAGGCGGAAGCCGTCGCGCACCGTGGAGGTGGCGCCCAGCTTGGTGCCGGCGGCGACCTCGGCGACGACGTCCGACTTCTTCGAGGGGTCCGTGCGGATGTTCAGCGCGTCCGTCGCCCACAGCGTCGTCGACGCCTTCGCGTCCTCGGCGAGGTCGTCGGCGCTGGGCTTCTTCGGCTTCGCCTTGGGTGCCGCCTTGGCCGGGGCCGCCTTCGCGGGTGCCGGGGAGGCGGTCGGGGTGGGGGTGGCCACGGGCGTCGGGCTGGGCGTACGCACGACGTCGCGGCTCACGGGCTGCTCGCGCACCACGGGCTCGACCGGCGCGCTCGTCGTCGCGGCGGGCACGGCCGACGTCGCGTCCTGACCGGGCACCGCGAAGGCCACCACACCGCTGGTGGCCAGGCCGACCAGGGCGACGGGGACGGCGACGCGGGCCACGCGGACCGCGGCCGACGGACGCAGCGCCCGGCGGGGACGGGGTCGTGACAAGAGTTCCTCCGGGCGTCGTGATCTGATCGTGACCTGCGAAGTGGCGGAGTCTAGGCACAAGGTGGGGGCCCTGCCCAATCGGCGACGGCCTAGCGTGGTCGCGTCCGGGTGGCCGGGCGAGGACAGGACGGGAGAACGACAGGTGACGCGGTACGACGCAGTGGTGATCGGGGCGGGGCAGGCCGGGCCGAGCGTGGCCTTCACCTACGCCGGGCAGGGCAAGCGGGTCGCGGTCGTCGAGATGGCGCAGCCGGGGGGCACGTGCCTCAACCACGGGTGCCGCCCGACCAAGGCGCTGCGGGCCAGCGCCGTGGTGGCGCACTCCGCGCGGCGTGCGGCCGAGTTCGGCGTGCACGTCGGCGAGGTGCGGGTGGACTACGGCCAGGCGATCGGCCGGGTGCACACCCTCATCGACGGCATGCGGGCCTCGCTGCAGCACTCCCTGGACACCACCGAGGGCATCGACTACGTCCACGGGCGGGCCACCCTCGTCGGCGACCCGGAGGGCCGGGAGCACCGGGTCCTCGTGACCACGGACGAGGGCGAGCAGGAACTGACGACGTCCGAGGTCTTCCTCAACGTCGGCACCCGCGCCGCGATCCCCCAGATCGAGGGTCTCGACACCGTGCCCTACCTGACCGAGATCGAGCTGCTGGCGCTGACCGAGCTGCCCGAGCACCTGGTGATCGTGGGCGGCGGCTACATCGGCCTCGAGTTCGGGCAGATGTTCCGGCGCTTCGGCTCGGAGGTGACGATCATCGCCGGCGGCGGGATCGCGGCGCGCGAGGACCCGGACGTCCAGCAGATCCTGGCCGACCTGTTCGAGAGCGAGGGGATCACGATCGTCAGCGGCCGCCCCAGCAGCGTGCGCCGGGACGGGTCCGGGGTCGCGGTGGAGGTGCCCGAGGTGGGCACGGTCACCGGGAGCCACGTGCTGGTCGCGACCGGACGCCGCTCGAACACCGACCTGCTCGGCCCCGACACCGGCCTGGCGATGGACGAGCGCGGCTTCGTCACCACCGACGAGCGCTACGGCAGCTCGGTCCCCGGCGTCGTCGCCCTCGGCGACATGAACGGCCGCGGCGCCTTCACCCACACCTCGTACCAGGACGGCGACATCTACCTGCACCCGCCGCGCACGGTCGCCGGCCGGGTGACGACGTACGCGATGTTCACCGACCCGCCGCTGGGTCGCGTCGGCTGGACCACCCAGCAGGCGCGCGAGTCCGGCCGGAACATCCAGAAGGGCGAGATCGCCATGTCCAGCGTGAGCCGGGCCCGCCTGGAGAGCGAGGAGACCGGCGTCATGCGGGTGCTCGTCGACGTCGACACCGAGGAGATCGTGGGCGCGACGATCCTCGGGCTCCAGGCGGACGACGTCGTGCAGGTGGTCGGCGTCGCCATGCAGGCCGGGGTGCCCTACACCACCGTCCGCGACGCCCTGCCCATCCACCCGACGGTCTCGGAGTTCTTCCCGACGATCCTCGCCGCGCTCGAGCCGCTCGACGACCCCGACGCGGAGCCCGAGGAGGCGGCCGCCACGACGCCGAGCCCCGCCGGCTGAGGCCGGGCCCGACAGGGCCCTAGAGGGCGGCCGGCGCTCGGGGGCTGCGCTTGTACGCGGACACGTAGCGGCTGCCGGCCACCCAGAAGCGCCACGGCACGTCGGCCGCCTGCGACACCCCGACCCGGGGGCCACGGGCGACGTCCGCCGCGGGCACCTCCTCGCCCTCCTCGAGGCGGACCGGGCCGCCGGCGAAGAGGTCGGTCCCGCGGTGCTCGCGGGACAGCCCGAGCGCCTGGGTGAGGCGGCCCGGTCCGCGGGCGAGGTCCCGCTCGGGCGCCCCGTGCCGCCGCTCCCGCGCGATCTCCAGCCCGTCCACGACGCGGCCGGAGCGCACCAGGCACCCGCCCGCGGTGCCGTCGGGCCCGCAGACGACGTTCGCGGCCCAGTGCATGCCGTAGGAGAAGTAGAGGTAGAGGTGCCCGGGCGGACCGAACATCACCTCGTTGCGCGGGGTCGGCCCCCGGAAGGCGTGGGACGCCGGGTCGCGCGGGCCGGCGTACGCCTCGACCTCGGTCACCTCGACGGCCACCTCGTCGTGCCGCAGCACCGCCCCGAGCAGCAGCGGCGCCACCCGCTCGGCGGGTCCGGCGAGGAGGTCGGCGCGGAGCACCACCCGAGCGTAGGGACCCGGGGTCAGGCCCGGCGGTCGCGGGCCCGGACGAGCCGGGGCAGGAGGCCGAGCGCGACGAGGACGACCAGCGCGCCCGCAGCGGCGCCGACGGCGGCACCCCGGCCGGCCACGACGTCGAAGATCAGGACGACCGTGCCGGCCAGGACGAGCGCGACGCCCAGCAGCACGATCCGCAGCAGCACGTCGGACACGGTCACGAGCCGCACCTTGGCGTGGCGACGGAACAGGGCGCGGTGCACGTTGACCGGCGCGAGCGCCAGCGCGGTGGTGAGGACCGCGGTCACGATGAGCCCGAGGTAGAGCCGGTGCTGCCCGGCGGTGAGATCGTCGAACTTCTGCTGGAAGGCGACCGCGAGCAGGAAGCCGGTGAGGATCTGCGTCCCGGTCTGGGTCACGCGCAGCTCCTGGAGCAGCTCGACCCAGTTGCGGTCCATCCGCTGGTTCACGGTCTCGTCGCGGCCGTCGTCCGGGTCCGCGTCGTCGTCCCGCACGGCTCGGCCCGCGCCCGCACCGCGCGCCTGCGACGCGTCCTGGCTCACCGACGACCACCTCCGGCGGCGAGTGTAGGGGCGCCCGGCGCGGCCGTGCGCGGCACCGGCAGACTGCTGCGATGAGCGACCTGCCCGAGACGAACCAGTCCGAGACCAGCGAGGCGGAGGCGACCCGGCCCGACACGAGCACGGAGGACCCGACCAGGACCGAGGACGGCGGAACCGCCCTGGAGCAGGCCGGGGAGGCCATCCGCGAGGCCAAGGACGCCGGTGGCACCGTGGCCGCCAACGAGGACATCACGACGCTGGACGCCCAGCGCGCAGGCGAGTACAGCGAGGACCCGGGCGGGGAGGGCGGTCACCCCTGAGACGGCGAGGGCCGCCGCCCGTCCGATGAGGACGGAGCGGCGGCCCGACGACCGTGCCGGCTGCAGGTCAGCTGCAGGAGCGGGTGTCCTTCGACAGCTCGTACCAGCCGTTCATGTACTGGCTGTAGACCCGTCGCATCGGCTCGAGGTACTTCGCCGAGGCCGCCCGCGTGTCCATCGTGATGACGTGCTCCTCGTTGTAGCGGAGCCCGGCGACCGACATGTTCTGGGTGCCGGTCAGGACGCGACCGAGGTTGCTGTGCTCCGGGCCGATGAGGATCAGCTTGGTGTGCATGGCGACCGTGGTGCAGCGGGTCGGGATGTCGGCCTTCTTGAGGGCCTTGACCACTCCCGGCGAGATCGTGGTGCTGCCGCCCTGGAAGGTCAGCAGCATCGAGATGTCGCAGCCGCGCTTGCGCAGCCGGGTCAGCGAGTTGACCATCTGCTCGGCCTTCGCGTCGGTCAGCTTGAACATCGCGATCCGGATGTTCTTGTCCACGGTGCAGTCGACGTCGTCGAACTGCTGCACGTAGAAGTCGCGGGCGTCCTGCGTCGCCGGCGTGAACGACACCGTCGTGCCCCGGCCGGCGTCGGTGTAGTGCCGGTAGATCGGGTCGACCCAGATGCCGCGCTGCTTGGTCAGCTTCATCGACGCGGGGAAGCCCGAGGCCGACGAGCAGCCCTTCGTCGCGCAGTACTTCATCGCGTCGTAGCGGGCGTCGAACATGTCGAACATCTTGTGGTCGTCGTAGATCAGCGTGGTCTCTTGGTGGTAGTTCCGCAGCTGCGACCGGGCGAAGTTCCCCGACATCGACAGGATCGCCGGGTGCGTGCCGTCACCGGAGTTCGCCCAGGTCGTGTCCGAGATCGACAGGAACTTCTCGTGGTTGATCGCGTACGGCCAGACCTTGGCCTTGTTCACGTTGAAGCAGCCGTTGCTGCAGTAGTAGACCGACGCGATGTCCTGCAGGCGCTTCGAGACCTTGGTCTTCTCGCCGCCCGGCATGATCGAGCCGCCGTCGAGCACGAGGCCCACGGACACGTTGCGGTTCTTCTTGACCCAGTCGAGCGCGTTGTAGACGACCTCGGGGTCGGACTCGGGCCGGTCGCCCTGGGCGGTGCCGTCGATCGTGCCGAGCGCCCGGATGAAGAACATGCCGATCTTGATCTCGGAGTTCTTCGCGGCGCCGCAGATGATCTGCGAGACGTACTTGTAGTAGTCCCAGGGGCGGCTGTCGTCGGGGTTCACGAAGCCGCGACGCTCCATGTCGGCGATGTTGTACCAGGCCTCGTACGGCGCCGGCGTGGCGATCGTGGGGCAGCTGTCGCCGCTCGGCAGGGCGATGTTCCCGTTGCCGTCACGGTCGACGGTGATGGCGCTCGCCGGGCCCACGACCAGGCCGAAGGTCACCGCCAGGGCGCTCAGCAGGACCACCAGGCGCAGCCGCGCCGCACCTCTGGGACGGACGGACCGCCACGCTCGGATCGACACCCTGAAAAACCCTCCGACAGCTCAGCCCCGCGTCACCTGCACCGCTCACGTCGAGACGTCGACGGCGATGCCCAACCGTCGCACCCGCGCGCCGTGACGGGGGGAGCGACGCACCGAACCATACAATGATTTTCCGCCCGGAGGACTGGTCGCGACCGCACCCGCGGCGCCCGGCCGGGCCCGCAACCAGCCTCGGGAGGACCACGTGACGCACCGTCGCACCGACGTCGTCGAGCACAGCTCCCGTCCGACGTCGGCCCGCGCCCTGCGTCTCGGACCCGCCCTGGCGCTGCCGCTCGCGCTGCTCCTCGCCCTGCTGCTGGGCGCCGCGCTCGCCGCGCTGCCGGCCCCCGCCGAGGCGGTCACCCCCGTCGCCTCGGAGCCGCGGTCGAAGCAGAAGGTGTCGCAGGCGCCCGGCGCCGTGACCCTGGCCTTCGAGCGGGACGTGGACCCCAGCGTCGCCAAGGTGGTCGTGATCGGGCCGGGCGGCGACAACGTCACGAGCGGCCCGCTGATCGTCGAGGGCACGAACGTCACCAGCCAGCTGACCGACGACCTCGAGCGGGGCACCTACACCGTGCACTACCGCGTTGACGGGCGCGACGGCGAGCCGGAGGGCGGCGCCTACCAGTTCGCGTACGGCAGCGGCAGCTTCACCGACCTCCCCGACCGCTCCTGGTCCGGCGAGGACGACGAGCCCGCGGTCCTGGCCGGCACGAACCCGAACGGTTCCGAGGCGCCCGACCCGCCCTCGTCGGGCGACAACACCCCGGGCATCGAGGTGACGTCCCAGGCGCCGTCCTCCGACCCGCCCCCGCCGACGGATCCCCCCGCCACGGTGGACGCCCCGACCGGCGCAGCCAGCGACGAGCCGAGCGACGACCCCTCGGAGACGACCGCGGACCCGCCCAGCGCGACCCCGGAGGCCGACGGCGGCAGTGGCGGCGCCCCCTGGATCGTCGGTGGCGTCGTGCTCCTCCTCGCCGTGGCCGGCACCGTGTTCGGCCTGTGGCACAAGAACAAGGAGAGCGGCGCACCCGGTCACGACTGACCGCCGCCGTCGGGGAGAGAAGCGCCGACCCGTTCCGGGCCCTTCGACAGGCTCAGGGGGCGTTTCTCCAGCAGGCACGCCCCTGATCTGGTTCAACGGGCGGGCGCACGCCCCCTGAGCTCGTCGAGGGGAGCGGACCCCGTACGCGTCAGGCCGACGCGGTGTCGCCCCAGCCCTGGTCGTCGAGGGTGTGGAAGAGCTCGGACCAGCGGGCGACGAAGGACTCCTCGCTGAACTCGCGCCGCGGGCGGGCCGCGTTCTCGCTCAGCCGGCGGCGGAGGTTCTCGTCGGTGAGCAGCTCGACGACGCGGCGGGCCATCTGCTGCTGCATCGCGGAGCCGACCAGGAAGCCGTTCACGCCGTCGGCCACGATGTCGGCGGGACCGTACTTCACGTCGTAGCTCACCACCGGGCAGCCGTGGCTGAGGCTCTCGAGCAGCACCAGGCCGAAGCCCTCGAAGCGGCTGGTGAGCAGCGAGCAGGACGCCCGCTCGTAGACCCCCGCCGGGTCCTTCGTGTAGCCGGCGAGGGTGACGTTGTCGCGCAGCCCCTGCTCGTCGATGAGCTGCTGGAGCGCCTCGGCCTCGGGACCCTGCCCGTAGATCTCGAGCCGCGCCTGCGGCAGGACCTTGACCACGTGCCCGAACGCGGCGATCGCGTGCGGGATCCGCTTCTGGCTGTCGAGGCGCGCGAGCATCACCACGAGGTTCGGGTCGCGGTCCTCGAACGGGACCTGCGGCACGGGCGCCACCGGGTGCGGGATGACCGCGAAGTTCGCCTGCTCGCCGTAGACGACCTCGGCGTCCGCGCGCTGCGCGTTGGTGAGGAACACGACGGCGCCGTGGCGGTCGCGGGTGTCGAGCATCGGGCGGTAGGAGGGCCGGACCGCCGAGAGGTCGTCGAAGGGCGGCGCGATGTGCGGGTTGTGCAGCACGTAGACGTGCTTCACGTTCGGCCGCACGTAGGTGAGGGTCTCCCCGTCCGACCGGCGCGACTCCACGGTCAGGAAGGTGTGGTCGTCGCCGATCAGCCGGTCGAGGTAGGACTGGATCAGCTCGACGTTGCTGTTGAGGACCTCGTACGGCGCGCCCCGCTCGTCGAGCATGGTGATCCGCTCGACGCTGCTGGTCCGCGACACCGGGTCGACCCGCAGCCACTTGTTCATGTACGGGGTGCCGTCGGCCCGGTAGAAGATCTCCTGGCGCGGCTTGTTGTGGTGCAGGTCCATGTAGGTCGTGCGGCGGACGGTCCCGTTGTCGTTGAACTCGTCGCGCCGGGTGCGCCCGCGGTTCTCGTTGAACCAGTCCCGCACGATCAGCCGGCCGGCGTGGTCGAAGCGCTGGTAGAGCCGGTAGACGCCCAGCGCGTCGTAGTAGCGGTAGACCTCCTGGTCCGGGTCGCGGATCCAGGGCATGCCGGGCTCGTCGACCGGGTGCTCGACGGGGTCCGCGACGCCGACCGACTGCTCGTCGAAGTAGTCGTGCAGGTTGACGATCTCCACCCCGTCGACCAGCAGGCCGCGCCGGCGCAGGTCCGCGGCGATGTCGTCGACCTCGGAGGAGTAGTTGAGGGTGACGATCACGGAGTCGACGCCGCCGAGCTCCTTGAGCAGCCGGCACTTGTGCAGGATCGACGCGGTCCGGCCGCCGAAGTTGCGCGGGATCGCGCCGACGACGAAGACGTACTTCGCGTCGGGCAGCGGCCGCAGCGCCGGGAGGGGGTCGAGCCGGGGGGCCACGTCCGGCGCCCGCGGCGGCGCGCTGGGCGCCTTCACCACGGCCGGCCTGGGCGCGGGGCTGCTCGAGCCGGAGGCCGCGTCCCACACGCGCCTCGCTCGACGGACGGCCTGCCTGGCCCGGGACTTCAGCACCGCCGCAGCGTATCGCCGGGGCCGCGCTCCCCCGCCCATCCGAGGCGACGGGCCGGGCACGTCGCGCCGTCGGACGGGCCGCGGCATGCCCTAGACTCGCCGCCGTCCGGGCACGCTCTCCACCTTCTTCCCGACGTCCCGACACCGCCGGAGAGCAGCGGCCCGGCCGGGAGGAGATCATGTCCACACGGGTCATCACCTACGGGACCTTCGACCTCTTCCACGAGGGTCACGTCCGTCTCCTGGAGCGCGCGAAGGCGCTCGGGGACCACCTGATCGTCGCGGTGACGACGGAGAACTACGACAGCACGCGCGGCAAGCTCAACGTGTCGCAGTCGCTCATGCAGCGGATCCAGAACGTGCAGAAGAGCGGCCTCGCCGACGAGGTGATCATCGAGGAGTACGAAGGCCAGAAGATCAACGACATCCAGCGCTACGAGATCGACATCTTCGCGATCGGCTCGGACTGGCTGGGCAAGTTCGACTACCTCAACGACTACTGCAAGGTCGTCTACCTCGACCGCACCAAGGGCGTCTCCTCGACGCAGCTGCGCGACGAGACCGGGATCCTGCGGATCGGCGTCCTGGGGTCCGGGCGCATCGCGAACCGGATGGTCGAGGAGGTGCGCTTCGTCTCCGGCGTGAACGTCGAGGGCGTCTGGAGCCGGCAGGTGGCGAGCGCCCAGAAGTTCGCCGACGTCCACGAGCTGCGGGTGGTGGCCGAGACCGTCGCCGAGCTGCTGGCCGAGGTCGACGCCGTCTACATCGCCACCCCGCACGGCACCCACGGCGAGCTCGCCCGGCAGGCGATGGCCGCCGGCAAGCACGTGCTCTGCGAGAAGCCGCTGGCGCTGACCAAGGCCGAGGCCCAGGAGCTGTACGCCCTCGCCGAGCAGCACCAGGTCGTGCTGCTCGAGGCGATCAAGACCGCGTTCGCGCCCGGCTTCCAGCGGATGGTCGCGGTGGCGCGCAGCGGCTCCATCGGTCAGGTGCGGTCGGTGGACGCGACGTTCACCAAGCTGGTCACGTCCGGCCGCGAGCTCGAGGCCCCGGATGGCGGCTCCATCTCCGAGCTCGCCAGCTATCCCCTGGTCGCGATCGTCAAGCTGCTGGGCACCGGCTACACCGACGTCACCAGCTCGTCGCTGCGGCCGGAGGGCAGCGAGGTCGACACCTTCTCGCGCGTCGACCTGACCTTCCCCCACGCGCTGGGCACCGCCCGCGTCGGCCTGGGTGTCAAGGCCGAGGGCGACCTGGTCGTCGCCGGCACGAACGGCTACATCTACGTCCCCGCCCCGTGGTGGAAGACGGAGTACTTCGAGGCGCGCTTCGAGGACCCGGGCGACAACAAGAAGTACTACTACAAGTTCGACGGCGACGGCCTGCGCTACGAGGTGGCCGAGTTCGCCTGGCTGATCCGCAACGAGACCCCGGAGTCGTTCAAGCTGCGGTCGTCCGAGTCGATCACCATCGCCGCCATCATCGAGGCGGCGCGGGCCGACGCCACCGTCCTGCGGTGAGGGCGCGGACCCCCGACCTCGCCCGGGCCCGACGGCTGGCGCGCGAGCGCCTGCGCAAGGCCCTGCTCGAGGCGTCACGCTCGAGCAACCCGTACGTCGCGGGCGGCTACCGGCAGAGCCGGGCCGTCGCGCGCGCCGTCGGGACGCGGCTGACCGGCAAGCAGCTCGGCTGGGTCGCGCACCTGCGCACCGCCCGCTGGACCGGCCCGACCACCTTCGAGATCGGCGGCTGGGCGTACGAGCGCGGCTACGGCCACCTCGACGGCCCGCCGGAGACGCGCGTCTGGCTGGAGCGTGACGGCCGCCGGATGAACGCCGAGGTGGTCCACCGCTACGACCCGGAGGTGAACGCCGCGGCGCCGCCGGCGAGCGAGCACGACTACGGCAACACCGCCTTCACGGCCACCCTCGACCTCGCCCCGCTGCTGGCCGCGGGCGGCGACGGGCCGTGGGTCGCGCACGTCCGGGTGGTCGGCGCGGGCCGCGACCGCACCGGCACCTTCACCTCCCGCTACCGGCTGGGCTCCGTGCGGCACCTCTTCGCCTCGACGCAGCCGGACGACGTCCAGCTCGTCGCGCGCTGGGCCGGCGGGCGGGGCCTGACCCTGCGCCGCCAGCGCCCGGCCGCGCTCGCCCGGTCCGCCGAGGTGGACGGCCGCACCTTCACCGCCCTCGTCACGACCGACGGCCGCACCCTCACGGGAGCGTCGCTACGCACCGACGAGGACGGCGACCGGCAGGAGCGCACGGAGCTGACCTGCACGCCCGAGGGCCACGACGACGCGGGCCGGCCGCTGACGCGCGTCACCGGCCTGGTCCCGCGCACCCGGCCGGGCGTCGTCGACGGCGAGCAGGCGCTCTCGCTCGAGCGCGACCTCTACGCGCACCTCGACGACGGCACCGAGGTCCGCGTGTCGACCGCGCTGGACGACGCGGCGCCGGTGCTCACGCCGGGCTCGACCCTGATCTGCACCGCGTACGGCAACGGCGTGCTGTCCCTCGTCGACGCTCCCGGCCGGGTGCTGGTCGACGAGGTCACGGTCGACGAGCGGCCGCCGGGGCTGCGGTTCCGGGGGCGGTGGGTCCTCGGCGAGGACGTCGCCGAGGGCGACCGGCCGACGCTGGTCTTCACCGGGGCGCGCCAGACGCTGCCGGTGGAGGCGACGTTCGTCGAGACCAGCCGCGGCCAGGGCACGTGGGAGGGCTGGGCCCCGCTGCTCGCCTCCGTCTGGGGACGTCAGCCGCTGCCGCCGCGCGTCGGCGGCTACGTGCTCCGGGCCCGGACGCCCGACGGCGTCGTCCTGCCCGTCTCCAACGTCCCCGCGATCACGCGCCGGACGCCGGAGCTGCACCACCTCGAGGGGTTCCGGCTGCGGCTGCAGTCCGGTGGCGGGCGTTCCGTGCGGTTCAACGTGTCCCCGCCGCGCCGCGACGACGAGGTCGGGTCGTTCCAGCAGCGCCGGCTCGAGCGGCTCTACAGGCGCACGACGTGGAGCCCGCGCAACGCCATCTACCTCGAGAGCTTCTACGGCCGGGCCGCGACCTGCAACCCGTACGCCATCGACCGCGAGATCGCGGCGCGCTACCCCCAGCTCACGCGGTTCTGGGGCGTCGTCGACGCGTCCGTGCCGGTCCCCGAGGGGGCCATCACGGTGGTGCGCGGCACGCGGGAGTGGTGGCACGCGCGGGCGACGTCGCGCTACGTGGTCGCGAACGACTGGCTGCGCCGCACCTTCTCGCCGCAGCCGTTCCAGGTGGTGCTGCAGACGTGGCACGGCTCGATGCTCAAGCGCATCGGGCTGGACCGGTCGGGCCAGCCGAGGTCCAAGATCGAGACGATCCGTCTCGAGCAGTCGAAGTGGGACGTCCTGCTCTCGCAGAACCACCACAGCAGCGTCATCCTGGAGTCGGCGTACGACTGGCACCGCACGCTGTTCGAGGAGGGCTACCCGCGCAACGACCCGCTCACCCCGGGCAGCCCGTACGCCGGCGACGGCGCGGCGATCCGTGAGCGGCTGGGCATCCGCCCCGGGCAGACCGCCGTGCTCTACGCGCCCACGTGGCGCGAGAACATGACCTCGATGGTGACGTTCCTCGACCTCGAGCGGCTCAGCGCCGACCTCGGCGAGGACTACGTCATCCTGCTGCGCGGGCACTCGCGGACGGTCAAGTTCGGCGCGAGCCTCGACGACCTGCCCGGCGTGATCGACGTGACGACCTACCCCGAGGTCACCGACCTGTTCCTGGCCGCGGACGCGATGATCACCGACTACTCGTCGGTGATGTTCGACTACTCCGTGACCCGGCGGCCGATGATCTTCTACGTCCCGGACATGGACGACTACCGCGACTCGCTGCGCGGGGTCTACTTCGACCTCTCCGAGGTGGCGCCCGGCCCCGTGCTCTCCACCCAGGAGGAGGTCACCGCCGCCGTCCTCGACCTCGACCGCGCCGGCGAGCGCTACGCGACCCTCTACGACGCCTGGGTCGAGCGGTTCAACCACCACGACGACGGCCGTTCCGCGGAACGCGTCGTCCGCCGCCTGCTCGCGATCCGCAAGTAAGGGGACTTGCAGAACGCCCCCTGAGCCTGTCGAAGGGCCCCGAAGAGGTTGGCGCCGCGACCTAAGCCCCCTGAACCTGTCGAAGGGCCCCGAAGGGGTTGGCGTCCGCTGATCCACAGCCACGTCCTGATGCGCTCGACCGTCCATAGGCGAGGCAGACCGAGCGGCCGACACGTCCGACCAGCGCGATGCTGCCGCCGTGCCGTACGTCTACCTCCTGCGCTGCTCGGACGACTCGTTGTACGTCGGCAGCACGCGCAACCTCGAGCAGCGGCTGGGCGAGCACGGCTCAGGAGCCGTCGCCGGCTACACGGCGACCCGGCTGCCCGTCGAGCTCGTCTGGGCGCTCGAGACCGAGCGGATGGACGACGCGGCGGAGCTCGAACGCCAGGTCAAGGGCTGGCGGCGGGCGAAACGCGTGGCCCTGATCGAAGGACGACTGGCGGACCTGCCCGCGCTGTCTCGATCGGATGCCAGGCGGTCGTGCTGACGGTGTCGCTCCCTGAGCTCGTCGAAGGGGTGGACCTCAGAGGCCAACCCCTTCGGGGCCCTTCGACAAGCTCAGGGGGCGTCAGCGGTTCACGCCAACCCCTTCGGGGCCCTTCGACAAGCTCAGGGGGCGTTCTTGGTCACCGCGCTAGGGCAGGACCACCGTCGCCCGCTGGAGGTTGTGGTCGGAGGCCTGCTTGCCGACGTACGCGTGGCTGGCGGTCAGGTGGGCGACGTTCTCCCACTCGAGGACCCGGACCTTCTTCGACGTGAAGATGTAGTCGATGTAGGTGCCGTTGGGGCGGCGGCCGTAGTAGTTAGGGCTCGGGAGCGGCTTGAAGTCGTTGAAGCTGCTCAGCGGGGTGTTGATCCGCTTCTCGACCGTCGCGCCCGGAGTGGTGGTCGTCGAGCCCGAGCGGTTGCCCAGCGGCTCGACGTAGCCGTACTGGTCCACGAACACGTCCCACACCGGGTTGTCCTTCACCCCGGACGGGTTCAGCGTGTTCTTGTGCGCGTTCATGTCGCCCGTGATGAAGGTCGGCAGGTGCGACGTGTTGCGCTTGGCGACCTCCTTGGCCAGCGCCTTCGCCTCGCTGACGTGCAGGTTCCAGTTGCTGTCGGGCTCGAGGTGCGCGGTGGCGAAGAAGAACTTCTTGCCGGTGCTGCGCTGGGTGAAGATCGCCCACGCCATGTAGCGGTCGTCCTCCGGGCTGGGCAGCAGCTTGGAGCCCTGCTTGACCAGCGTGACCTGCCCGCGGTCGTAGAGGATCTTCGTGCCCTTCGACGCGCCCTGGTCCTTGTAGACGCACTTCGTCGGGGTCTTGGCCTTCACGCAGTTGTTGCGGTTCGCGTTCGCCAGGCGCCAGTCGCCGCCCAGCCGGTTGCGCAGGTCCTCGAACTGGCTCAGGTCCTGACCCTTGCCGCCCTCCTTGGCCGGCAGCCACGCCTGGCTCGCCTCCTGGATCCCCAGGACGTCGAGCCGCTGGGACTTGACGTCCCGCACGACGTCGGCCCGGCGGTCCCACCACGAGCGCTCGTTCGGGGCGTCGGCCTTGCAGTTGAAGCACTTGATGTTGAACGTGCCGAGCCGCAGCTGGCGCGAGGTCGGCGTCGGCGTGGGCTGCGCGGTGGTCGCCCGGGCCGTCGTGACCTTGACCGCGGCGGAGTAGGGGCTCAGGTTGTCGCCGTCGCTGTTGATGACGCGCACCTTGAACCAGTAGGGCGTCGCCGCCTTCAGCCCGGAGATGGTCCCGGACGTGCCCGTGAACCGCTTGTACGAGGCGCCCGACATCGCGGCGTCGTCCGCCCACTGCACCCGGTAGCGCACGCCCGACCCGCGGCTGCCCCACGTCAGCGCGACGCTGGAGGCCTTGACGCTGGTCCGCGCGAGCCCGCTGGGCGCGGCGTACCCCTTCTTGGTGGTCGCCTTGACGGCCTTGGAGTACGGGCTCAGGTTGGCCCCGTCGGCCGTGATGACGCGGACCTTCACGTAGTAGGCCTGGCCCGCCTTCAGCCCGGTCAGCCCGGTCTTCGTGCCCGTGACCCGCTTGTACTTCGCCTTGCTCATGGAGCTCTTGGTCGAGTACTGCACGCGGTAGCGGGGAGCCCCGGAGACGGCCTTCCACGACACGTCGAGCGTCGTGGTGCCGCTCGCGGCGACCTTGACCGACGACGGGACCGCGGTCGCCGCCTGGGCAGGCAGGACCGTCGTGAGGACGGCGGTGAGGCCGAGGAGCGTCGCCACCACCAGTGCGGTGAGGCGGCGTCTGCTCGGCGGGGTGGGCTGCGGACGTGGGTGGAACTGGGCCATGCTGCTGGGCTCCTCGAATAGAGATGCGTATCCGTCAAGCCCCCCGGTGCCGGAAACCTTAACCAATCGCTCAGGCTTCAGCCACCCCACCTGTCAACAACCGACACACCCTCAGCAGATTCTTTGTTCAACTCCTCAGAATAATTCCCTCCTCTCAGGCCCCTTCCGTCCCGGGCGCGCGTCGTTCCTGGCACCCCTGGGAGCCCTGCGTTGGTAGAGTCCGCAGCGGTTGTAGGTCGAGGAGTGGAGTGGGAACTGTGACGAGCGCGGACGGCACCACCGTCAAGAAGGTGCGGACGAGCCTCGGAGCACTGGTCGCGATCGCCCTGGTCGGCACCGGTCTCACGACCAGCACCGCGACGGCCGACGTGACCAAGCCGAAGGTCGCTGCGGACACCACCACGGGCACGGCCCTCAAGGTGGACTGGACCGACGTCAAGGGCGCGGCGGGCTACCGCGTGCAGTACTCTACGAGCAAGAGCTTCGGCAGCGGCACCACCACGCTGCCCGCCAAGGGCGACCCGGCCATCACGAAGAGCGACACGACGCTCACGGGCCTGTCGACCGGCAAGACCTACTTCGTCCGCGTCGCGGACGTCTCGGACAAGGGCAAGGTCGGTACCTACAGCGCGGCGACCGAGGCGAAGGCGACGTACAAGTTCGACGAGCCGGGCGACCTGTTCCGCAGCAAGGTCGACCGCGACAGCATGACCGTCTCCTGGAAGGCCGTCAGCGGCGCACCGGGCTACACCGTCCGCGTGTACTCCAAGGGCAACCCGACGAAGTACTTCACGACGACGACCAGCTCGGTCAACCTGACCGGCCTCAAGGCCTCGACGACCTACTACATCCGCGCGTACGTGGTGCAGCCCGCCGCCGGGAGCACCGACGAGGTGCGACTGAGCGAGGACTCGCTCGAGGTCATCCAGGCCACCACCAAGTACAAGCTGGCCACCCCGGACGGCCTCAAGGTCACGAGCCAGAGCCCGACCTCGGTGGGGCTCGACTGGACCGGCGTCGCCGGCGCCCCGAAGGACTCGGCGTACAAGGTCTCGTACGCGTACAACTACGCGCAGACCGACCACCAGAAGACGTCCGGCGAGTTCACGGGCACCTCGGGCAAGCTGACCGGTCTCCGGAACGACACCACCTACTTCGCGATCGTCTACCTGGTCGACGCCGACGGCAAGCGCCTGACGGAGTCGAGCGCCCTCGTCACCGCCAAGTCGATCGTGCCCCGCGGGACGATCAGCGGCTCGATCTCCGGCGTCACCGGCAGCGACCTGACCGCCACCGCGTACACGACCTCCGGCGACATGGCCGAGGCCGTGACGGTGGGTTCGGACAACAAGTACTCGCTGAACGTCCGGCCCGGCAACTACAAGGTCCAGCTGCAGTACACCGGCGGCGGGAACAAGGCCTCCGCCTGGGCCCGGTCGGGCAGCGACGGCGGCTGGACGTTCGACGCGGCCTCGACGATCAAGGTCGAGCTCGGCAAGACCACGAACGCCCCCGACGTCGAGATCAAGGACGGCCACGAGGTCAAGGGCAAGGTCGTCACGACCGGCGGCGACCCGATCCGCGACGTCGACCTCACCGCGATCGCCGCGAACGGCGACGAGCGCGACGTCATCTCCCTGACCCGCAGCTCGGCCGGCAAGGACGACGAGGGCGAGTTCTCCCTCGAGGGCCTCGGCAACGGCACCTACTGGATCCGGGCCATCTACTCGGGCGACGGCTTCAAGACCGAGAGCGTGCAGCTCGAGGTGCGCAAGGACCTGGGCGTCAAGGTCGTCCTCGACAACCAGCCGTTCCGGAAGTCCTACAAGGCCTACATCAACGGCAGCGGCAAGGTCGGCAAGACGCTGAGCGTGCACGCCACGGCGTGGCTCGCCGGCTCCTACCCGACGACCCGCGCGTCGCTGAGCTACCAGTGGAAGCGCAACGGCGCGGCCATCAAGGGCGCGACCAAGAAGACCTACAAGCTGGGCAAGGCCGACAAGGGCAAGAAGATCACGATCACCGTGACCGCCAAGCGCTACGGCTACGTCACCGGCTCGACGACCTCGGGCAGCAAGAAGATCTCCTGACGCCGGGAGCGCCGGGCCGGGAGGCCTCGCCCGGCGCTACCGCTTGCGGAGGCTGACGTTCCCGTGGGCGGTGGAGTAGAGCTGGCCGCCCGAGAGCTCGACCCCGCTGGGCCCGTTGAGGCGCAGCCGGCGTACGGAGGAGCCGGCCGTCACCTCGAGGTAGACGTCGGCGACCCGCTCGCCGACGGTCACCGCCAGCGGGTCGAGCGCCCCGTCCAGACGTAGCGTCGCACCCTCCGGACCCGTGGTCGCGTCGACCGTCAGCGGCTGACGCCAGGGCCGGCCGCTGTCCCGGCCCACGAGCAGCCACCGCGCCGTCGGGGCGGGCGGCGGCGTCGGGTCGGTCCAGGTCTCGACGTCCCACGTGACCGTCGCCTCGGCCCCGAGGGCGAACCGGCCGTCCGCGGTGCCCACCTCGAAGGTCGGCACGCGCAGCGACGTGAGGCTGAGCCGCCGGGCGCGGCCGGCCACGGCGGCCCGCTGCACCTCGACCCACCGACGGAACACCTCGGCGTCGGTGAAGGCCGAGAGCCGCTCGCGCGCGTTGTCGCGCAGCTGCCGGACCCGGCGGGGCGGCAGCGCGAGGAAGCGGTCGATCGTGTCGGCCAGGGCCGACACGTCGCCGCCCGGCACGAGGAAGCCGGTCTCGCCGTCGACCAGCAGCTCGTCGGGGCCGTAGCGGATGTCGTACGCGATGGGCACGCAGCCGGCCGCCATGCTCTCGAGCAGGACGAGCGACTGGCCCTCGGTGGTGGACGTCATCAGCGAGAAGGACGCGGCCGCGAAGTGCCGGGCCGCGCCGGGCGCGTAGCCGTGCAGCACCACCTGCCCGGCGCTCCCGGTCGCGGCGACCGTCGCCTCGATCGAGGCGAGGCTCCCGGCGTCCTTGCCGTAGACGTCCAGCCCGAAGTCGGGGGCGCGCCCGCCCCGGGCCTGCACCAGCGCGACGGCCTCGACCGCGTGCTCGATCCGCTTGAGCGGCTTGAGGGTCGCGACGACGACGCCGCGCTCCGGGCGGTCGGGACCGGGCCGGAGCCGGGACAGCAGCGACCGGGGCTGCGCGGGCTCGGGCACGACCGGCGGACCGGCGTTCGGGACGGCGTGGAGGTTCGGGGCGTCACCGAACCGTTCCGCGACGTCGCGGCGCTGCTTGCCGGTGAGGAACACGACCGCGTCGAAGCGGTCCAGGTGCGGGATGATCCGGCGGTGCGCGACGTAGAGGTCGCCGAGGTAGGGGTTCGACGCGTCCGCGAGGTGCGACTCGTGGAAGACGTGGATCGTCGTGGCCCGCGGGTTGCGGTAGCGCGAGAGGAAGCGCGCCGTGCTCTTCGACTCGTTGACGACCACCGCCGGCCCGTCGCCGACGAGGTGGTCGAGCCAGAGGTAGTAGACGTCCCACGTGCTGCCGGCCAGGACGGTCGGAACGCCGTCGGGGCCGAAGAACTGCTGGTAGCGCTTCTTCTCCCCGTCGACCTCGACCGGGAAGTCGCGGGCCAGGAGGCTCCCGTCGGCGCGGAACATCTGCGAGTGCACGAGCTCGCGGTGCTCGTCGTACGTCCGCAGGCACCAGCGGCTGCCCTCCTCCTCCACCGTCGGCACGCCGGTGTCGGCCGCGGGCGGGGTGTGCGGGAGCGTCGCGAGGCGCTCGGTCAGGACACCCTCGGCGTCCCAGGCGCGCAGGTCGCTGAACAGCGTCCGTACGGTCACGCCCTCGGGCAGGCTGCCGCGGCGGGTGAGCCGTTCGGTGATCTCGGCGCTGTCCTGCAGGGCGCTGAAGGTCAGCAGGTCCACGGGCCGGCCGCTGCGCTGCACCTGCTCGCCGACCCGGCGCAGGGTCGCGGTCGTCTGACCCGCGTACTGCTCCGGGACCCACCAGGTGGTCACGAGCTGGCGGGCCGCTGGGAGCTCCTCGGTTGCCACGGCGACACTCTCCCACCGCGGGGCCCCGGCACCGCGGACCGCGTGGCTCCGGTCGTCGTCCGCGTCACCGCGGCGGGTCGAGTAGGTTAGCCGCGCTATGGCTGTGCTGCTGGACCTGACCCCCCTCCGCAGCGCACCCGCCTACCGTCGGCTCTGGCTCGGGCTGAGCGTCTCGAACCTCGGCACCCAGTTCACGGTCACCGCCGTGGGCCTGCAGGTCTACGCGATCACCGGCTCCACCTTCTCCGTCGGCGTGCTCGGCGTCTGCGCGCTCGTGCCCCTGGTCCTGCTCGGCCTCTACGGCGGAGCGCTCGTCGACGTGTACGACCGGCGCAAGGTCGCCCTCGTGGCCTCGATCGGGCTGTGGGTCGTCTCCGGGCTGCTCGCCCTGCAGGCCTGGCTGCACCTCGACTCGGTCGTGCTGCTCTACGCGCTCGTCGCGCTGCAGTCGGCCGGGTTCGCCGTGAACAACCCGGCCCGGTCCGCGATCATCCCGCGCCTCGTCGAGCCGGCGCTGCTGCCCGCCGCGAACGTCCTGCAGACCGTCTCCTGGAACATCGCCTTCGTCGTCGGACCGCTGCTCGGCGCGTTCCTGGTCGCGGGCGGGGACTTCGGGCTGGCGTACACGGTCGACGTCGTGCTCTTCAGCGCGGCGCTCTGGGCGCTGTGGCGGCTGCCGGACCTGCCGCCCGTCGAGGCCGTCGAGGGCGCGCCCACGAAGCGCGGGCTCGCGTCCGTGCTCGAGGGGCTGCGCTACCTCGCCACCCGCCCGAACGTCCGGATGACCTTCCTGGTCGACCTCACGGCCATGATCCTGGCCATGCCGCGGGTGCTCCTCCCGGCCGTCGGGGTGCTCTGGCTCGGCGGCGGCGCGGCCACGACGGGCGAGCTCAGCGCCGCGTTCGCGGTCGGCGCCGTGCTCGCCGGCCTGCTGTCCGGCGGCCTCGTCCGGGTGCGGCACCAGGGCCGGGTCATCGTCGGCTCGATCGTCGTCTTCGGGCTGGCGGTCGCCGCGTTCGGCCTCGTGCTGCTCGGCGTCGGGCCGACCTCGCCCGCGGACGTGGTCGTCCCCGCGCTGGTGCTGTCCTTCGTGTTCCTGGCGCTGGCCGGTGGTGCGGACGCGGTCAGCTCCGTGTTCCGCCAGACGATCCTGCAGGCCGCGACCCCGGACGCCATGCGCGGGCGGCTGCAGGGCGTGTTCATCGTGGTCGTCGCCGGCGGCCCGCGGCTCGGCGACCTCGTGCTCGGTACGGCGGCGGACCGGGTGGGCGAGGCCTGGGCCGCGCTCGGCGGCGGCCTCCTCTGCGTCGTCGTGCTCGTCGTGGTGATCGCCCTGCAGCGGCGCTTCTGGGACTACGACGCGCACGACCCGCAGCCCTGAGGCCGCCGGGTGGCGCGGAGGACGTTGTTAGGGTCGGACGCGTACGTGTGCCACCCAGGCGCCCGAGGCGGGGAGCCAGATGAGTGACATCGGCGGGGTGCTGATCCACCAGCGCCGTCGCGTCGTCGAGATCGTCGACGTGTTCGCCCGGTACGGGTTCACGCAGCTGGCCTCGGTCTTCGGCGCGGCCACCGGCGACGAGCCGTCGCGGATCCCGTTCCACCGGGCCGGGCTCCGGATCGCCGGGCTGGCCGACCCCGAGCTGGTGGCGATGACGACCGGCGAGCGGCTGCGCGCCGCACTGGCCGAGCTCGGCACCACCTGGGTCAAGCTCGGGCAGATGCTGAGCCTGCGGGCCGACCTCGTCGGCGCCGACATCGCGGAGGCGCTCAAGGGGCTGCAGAGCACCGTCCCCGCCGACGCCCCCGGGCTGGCGAGCGCCACCGTCGAGACCGAGCTCGGGCACCCGGTCGCCGTCGTGTTCGCCTCGTTCTCCGACGAGCCGCTGGCCTCGGGTTCCGTGGCCCAGGTGCACGCGGCGACGCTGCACGACGGCACCGAGGTCGTCGTCAAGGTCCTGCACCACGACGCCGACCGCAAGGTCAAGGGCGACATCGAGCTGATGAAGGTGCTCTCCCGGTCCGTCGAGTCCCTCGACCCCGGCCTGGCCCGCTACAACCCCGTGGCCATCGTCGACGAGTTCAGCGACCTGATGAGCGGCGCGGTGGACTTCACCGACGAGCTGGCCAGCCTGCAGCAGATCGGCGCCAACCTCGCGGTCGAGCCGGACATCGTCGTCCCGCACGCCTACCCCGAGCTGTCCACGTCCCGGGTGCTGACGATGACCCGGATCTACGGCGGTCCGGTGGACACCCGCGAGCACCTCGAGGCCTCCGGCTGGACCGTCGAACGGTTCGTCCAGCGGACCAGCGACGTGTTCCTGGCGATGATCTTCCGCGACGGCATGTTCCACGCCGACCCGCACCCCGGCAACTTCCTGATCCCCGACGCGGGGCACCTCGCGATCCTCGACTTCGGCGACGTCGGCTACCTGACGCCGAGCCGCCGTCTCGACTTCCAGGCGCTGCTGCTCGCCATCTCCGAGCGCGACGCGTCCGACTTCACCCACGCCCTGATGGCCGTCACCCGGGCCTCGGTGGAGGTGGACGAGGACGTCGTCCAGGGCGACGTCGAGGAGTGGATGCAGCGCTGGCTCGGCGGCGGCGTGAGCGAGCAGGACCTCGGCCCGGCGCTGGAGAACCTCCTGATCCTGATCCGGGCGGACCACCTGACGTTCCCGTCCGACCTGCTCATGCCGCTGCGCGTGCTGCTGCGCCTGCAGGGCCTCGGGCTCCAGCTCGGCAGCACCGTCCCGCTCGACGACATGCTCCGGCCGTACCTGACGCAGATGCTGGCCGACCGCTACAAGCCGGCCGCCCTGCTCAAGCAGGCCCGTCGCACGCTGCGCAGCTGGGAGCGTCTCCTCGGCCCGCTCCCCGACGAGCTCGCCGGCCTGGCCGTACGGCTGCGCCGCGAGGGCGCCCAGGTCGACGTCAAGGTCCACGACCCCGACGAGGTGATCGACAAGCTCATCGACGGCCTGCTCGCCTCCGCCTCGATCGTCGGCGCCTCGCAGCTCCTCAGCCGCCGTACGCCCCCGACGGTGCAGGACTTCTCCGTCCCGGGCGTCGCCGTCGGCGTCCTCGCCGCCTACACCTGGCGCCGCCTCCAGGTTCGCCGCGACTCCCACAAGCCGCTCCGGAACCGTGTGGTGGGGTTCATCAGCCGCCGCTTCTGACGCTCGCGTACGTCCAGACGCGAGCCGGGGCAGCGCCCGAGCAGTCGGGGTGCGCGAGTGGCGCCACTCGACACGCAACACGCCTCGTGCGCGTACCGGTTGGCGCCACTCGCGCAACCAGGGGTGGGGTGGCGGCCGTAGGTGTGCGCTCCCGCACCTCGACACGCCGCCCCCGCGTGCGGGCGCGCGCACTCGCGTACGAGCCCGCTCCCCGTTGCTGCGCCTGTGTCCTCGAACCCTGAAGCCGCGAAGCCCTGAAGCGCCCAGAACCCTCGAGTGCGTCCGGGCGCCCACCGTGCGCGTGAGTGGCGCCACCCGACACGCGACACGCCGCGTGCGCCTACCGGTTGGCGCCACTCGCGCAACCAGGGGTGGGGTGGCGGCCGCAGGTGTGCGCTCCCGCACCCCGACACGCCGCCCCCTGGTGCGGGAGCGCGCACTCGCGTACGAGCCCGCTCCCCGTTGCTGCGCCTTTGTCCTTCAACCCAGGGGCCGCGAAGCCCTAGGGCGAACCAGACCGCTCGAGCACGTCGCTCAGGCGGCCAGCTCCCGCAGCACCGCCTCGAGGGCGTCGAGGCCGGCGTCGAGCTGGGCCTGGGTGATCACCAGCGGCGGGGCGAGGCGGATGGTCGAGCCGTGGGTGTCCTTGGCCAGGACGTGGCGGCGGGCGAGGGCCTCGCAGACGTCGCGGCCGGTGCCGAGCGCGGGGTCGACGTCGATCCCGGCCCACAGTCCGCGGACGCGGACGGCGACGACGCCGTGCCCGACGAGGCTCTCCAGCCGCTCCCGCAGGTGGTCGCCGAGCCGCAGGGCGCGCTCCTGGAGCTCGCCCGTGGCCAGCATCGCGACGACCTCGTGGCCCACGGCGCAGGCGAGCGGATTCCCGCCGAACGTGCTGCCGTGCTGGCCCGGCTGCAGCACGCCGAGGACGTCCGCGTCCGCGACGACGGCCGAGACGGGCACGATGCCGCCGCCGAGCGCCTTGCCGAGCAGGTAGACGTCGGGAACGACGCCCTCGTGCTGGCAGGCGAGGGTGCGCCCCGTACGCCCGAGCCCGGACTGGATCTCGTCGGCGATGAAGAGGACGTTCTGCTCGCGGGTCACCTCGCGAACCCCGGCCAGGTAGCCGGGCGGCGGGAGGCGCACGCCGGCCTCGCCCTGGATCGGCTCGAGCAGGACGGCCACCGTGTCGTCGGTGATCGCCGCGCGCAGGGCGTCGAGGTCGCCGTACGGGACGGTGACGAAGCCGGGCGTGTACGGTCCGAAGTCGTCGCGCGCGTCGGGGTCGTCCGAGAAGCTGATGATCGTCGTCGTGCGGCCGTGGAAGTTGCCGCCGGCCACGATGATCTGCGCCCGGCCGGCCGGCACGCCCTTGACCCGGTAGCCCCACTTGCGGGCGACCTTGATGCCCGACTCGACGGCCTCGGCGCCCGTGTTCATCGGCAGCACCATCTCCTTGCCGACGAGCGCGGCGAGCGCCGTGGCGAAGGGGGCCAGCTGGTCGTGGTGGAAGGCGCGCGAGGTGAGCGTGACGCGGTCGAGCTGGGCGCGGGCGGCGGCCAGCAGCCGCGGGTGGCCGTGGCCGAAGTTGGTGGCGGAGTACGCGGCGAGGAAGTCCAGGTACTCGACGCCGTCGACGTCGGTGAGCACCGCGCCCTCGCCGCGGGCCACGACGACCTCGAGCGGGTGGTAGTTGTGCGCGACGTGCTCGGCCTCGGCCGCCAGCAGCGCGCCGGCCTCGCCCGACGGCCCGGGGCCATCGAGGGCAGGGGTGTCGAGGACGGGGTGGTCCAGGAGGGTCATCGTGGGTCTCCTTCTGAGGTGGCTCCGGGCGTGCTGGGCGTCGGGCGGATCTCCTGCGTGCAGCACTTGACGCTGCCGCCGCCGAGGACCAGCTCCGACGTGTCGATCTCGACGGGCACGTAGCCCCGGGCCTCGAGGGCGTCGCGCAGGTGCGGGGCGCCGGTGGGCATGAAGACGTGGCGGCCGTCGCCGACGAGGTTGAGGCCGAAGGCGAAGGCGTCCTCGGCGTCGGCGAGCACGGCGTCGGGGAAGCGCTCCGCGAGCACCGCCTGGGCGGCGGCGCTGAAGGCTCCGGGGAAGTAGGCGACCTGGTCGGCCGCGGCGTCGAGGACACCGAGGGCGACGTCGAGGTGGTAGAACCGCGGGTCGACCAGCTCCAGGCTCACGACCTCCCGGCCGGTCAGAGCGGCGAGCTCGGCGTGCGCGGCGACGCTCGTCCGGAAGCCGTGGCCGGCGAGCACCACGGAACCCAGCACCGCGAAGTCACCCTCCGCCTCGTTGACGGCCACGGGCTCGGCCAGGCCGCGCCCGCCGTAGAGCACCCCGGAACGTTCGTGCCACGCCCGGTGCACCGCCGCCTCGGCCGCGCGCTGCGGCGTCGCGAACCGCGCGAGCAGCGTCCGCCCGTCGACCACGGTCGCGCCGTTCGCGGCGAAGACCAGGTCCGGAAGACCCGGCACCGGCTCCAGCAGGTCGACCCGGTGTCCGGCGCGCTCGTACGCGGCGACAAGGTGGGACCACTGCGCGTGCGCGCGGTCGCGGTCGACGGGGACGCGCGGGTCCATCCACGGGTTGATGGCGTAGGTGACGTCGAAGAAGGTCGGCGGGCACATCAGGAAGTGCCGCGGCGAGACCCGCCGCTGCGGGGTCTGCGGCCGGCTCGGCACGGTGGTCGTCACGTGTCCAGGGTATTTCGGTCGAGCCGCAACAGCCGTAGCATGACGTGCGAACTCTGGGGGAGAACGTTGCGTATTGATGACATCGACCGCAAGATCCTTGCGGCTCTCGGCGAGAACGGCCGGGAGAGCTACTCGACCCTGGGTCTCCGGATCGGGCTGAGCACGGCGGCCACGAAACGGCGCGTCGACCGGCTCCGGCAGGACGGCGCGATCCAGCGCTTCACGGCCGAGATCGCCCCGGCCGCGCTCGGGTGGACGATCGAGGCCTTCGTCGAGCTGTACTGCGAGGGCCGGGTCCCGCCGGACCGGATGGCCGAGATGGTCAAGACGATCCCGGAGGTCGTCCAGGCCTGGACCGTCACCGGGGAGTCCGACGGCATCCTCATGGTGCGCGCGCGGGACGCCGGCCACTTCGAGAAGGTGCTCGGGCACATCCGGACCTACCCGGGCGTGAGCCGGACGCGTTCGGCGATCGTCCTCTCCCACCTGTGATCCCCGCCGGGCCCGAGGGCGCAGCGGGATCCGAGGAGGCCGCCGGCTTCGCGCCGCTGGTCCTCCGGCTGCGGGCCGCGGGCTGCGTGTTCGCCGAGGAGGAAGCCGCGCTGATCCTCGAGCAGGCCGAGGCCGTCGGCGGGGGTGCCACCGAGGTCGACCGGCTCGCCACGGCCCGCGCGGGCGGGCTCCCGCTGGAGCAGGTGCTCGGCTGGGCCGCGCTCGCCGGGGTCCGGGTGGCGGTCGAACCGGGCGTGTTCGTGCCGCGGCGGCGTACGGAGCTCATGGTCGCCACCGCCGTCGCTCTCGAGCCGGCGTGGCCGGACGACCACGGCCCGGTCGTGCTGCTGGACCTGTGCTGCGGCTCGGGGGCCGTCGGTGCCGCCGTGGCGCACGGGTTGCGCGCGGCCGGGACGGACGTCGAGATCACGGCCGCCGACGTCGATCCCGTCGCCGTCCGCTGCGCCCGACGGAACCTGCCCGGCGCCCGCGTGCTGGAGAGCGACCTCTTCGCCGGGCTGCCCGCCGACCTCCGGGACCGCGTCGACGTCCTCACCGCGAACGTCCCGTACGTGCCCACCGACGCGCTCGCGCTGATGCCGCGGGAGGCCCGGGAGCACGAGCCGGCCTTCGCGCTGGACGGCGGCGTGGACGGGCTCGAGGTGCTGCGCCGGGTGGCCGCGGAGGCGCCCGCCTGGCTCGCTCCGGGCGGAACGCTGCTGGTGGAGACCAGCGAGCGCCAGATCGACGCCGCGCAGGAGGCGATGGCGGCGGCCGGGTTGACCCCGTCGGTTCGTACGGACGACGACCTGGGAGCGGTGGTCGTGCTGGGGTCTCGCGGCCGACGACGGGCCGGCCCCCGCCGGTAGGCTCGAAGGATGACCGACGCTGCCGGAGACCACGCCCCGACGGAGGCGCGACGGATCCGGTTGACCGACTTCGCGCGCGCCAAGCGGGAGGGCCGCCGCTGGGCGATGCTCACCAGCTACGACCAGTACACCGCCTCGATCTTCGACGCGGCGGGCGTCTGGGCGCTGCTCGTCGGCGACTCCGCCGCCAACAACGTCTTCGGCTACGACACCACGCTGCCGGTGACCGTCGACGAGCTGCTGCCGCTCGTGCGCGCCGTCGCCCGGTCCACCCGGCGGGCCTTCGTCGTCGGCGACCTGCCCTTCGGCTCGTACGAGGACGGCCCCTCCCAGGCGCTGGAGACCTCCATCCGGTTCATGAAGGAGGGCGGCTGCCACGCGGTGAAGTTCGAGGGCGGCGTCCGCGTCGCCGAGCAGATCCGCAAGGTGACGGGCGCCGGCATCCCGGTCATGGCCCACATCGGCTTCACCCCGCAGAGCGAGCACCAGCTCGGCGGCTACCGCGTGCAGGGCCGCGGGACCGGCGCCGAGCAGCTGCTGGCCGACGCGCGCGCCGTGGCCGACGCGGGGGCGTTCGCGGTGGTCATGGAGATGGTCCCGGGCGACCTCGCCGCCCAGGTCACCGCCGAGCTCGACATCCCCACGGTCGGCATCGGCGCCGGGCCGGGCTGCGACGCCCAGGTGCTCGTCTGGCAGGACGCGATGGGGCTGCGCCAGGGCACGATGGCGCGCTTCGTCAAGCAGTACGCCCAGCTCGGCCAGATCCTCGAGCAGGCCGCCGCGACCTACGTCGAGGAGGTGTCGAGCGGCGTGTTCCCGGCCGCCGAGCACACCTTCGGCGACCCCTCCGTCCCCGCCGCCGCCTCCGTCCCTGCCACCACGCCCGCCGACGGCCCGGTCGTCCCGACCGAACCGCCGGCACCCGCCCGCGCATGAAGGTCGCGCGCAGCATCGCCGAGCTCGTCGGGCTCCGCGCCGAGGTGCCGGCCGGGAACCGGGTGGGCTTCGTCGCGACCATGGGGGCCCTGCACGCCGGGCACGCCTCGCTGATCGAGCAGGCGCGGGCGCAGAGCGACACCGTGGTGGTGAGCATCTTCGTCAACCCGCTGCAGTTCGGCCCGGGCGAGGACTACGCCCGCTACCCGCGCCCGCTGGAGGCCGACCTCGACCGGTGCGCCGAGCTCGGCGTGGACCTCGTCTTCGTGCCGTCGGTCGGTGATCTCTACCCGCCGGGTCGCCAGGTCAGCGTGAGCGCCGGGACGATGGGCACCGTGCTCGAGGGGTCCGCGCGTCCCGGCCACTTCGACGGCGTCCTGACCGTCGTGCTCAAGCTCTTCAACCTCGTACGCCCCCAGGTCGCGGTCTTCGGCCGCAAGGACGCGCAGCAGCTGGCGTGCGTGTCCCGGATGGCCGTCGACCTCAACCTCGACGTCCGCGTCGTCGGCGCCCCGACCGTGCGGGAGCCGGACGGGCTCGCGCTGTCGAGCCGCAACGTCTTCCTCTCCCCCGCCGACCGCGGCCTGGCGCTGAGCCTGGTCGGCGCGCTCGAGGGGGCGGCCGCGCAGCCGACCCTGGCGGGCGCCCTCGACGCCGCCTGGGCGGTGCTCGACGAGGCCAGCCTGGAGCCGGGCTTCGAGCTCGACTACCTCGCGGCGGTCAACCCGGAGACGTTCGCCGAGGTGGCCAGCGACCACCCGGGCGACGTCCTGCTCGTGGTCGCGGCAAAGGTCGGCGCGGTGCGCCTCATCGACAACGTGATCCTGCGCCACCCGGAGCCGGTCGTCCCGCTCACCGTCCCCCGGCTGCCCTCCCCGCGCTAGGCGCCTTCCGGCAGCCATGACGGACCTCGAGGACGCGGCCACGGAGCTCTACGCCCTGGCTCCCGAGGACTTCGTGGCGGCACGGACCGCGCGGGTCAAGCAGGCGCGGGCGGCCAAGGACCGGCCGCTGGCCGCCGCGATCGGCGCGCTGCGCAAGCCGACCCGGACGGCCTGGCTCGTGAACCTCCTCGCCCGCGACGACCCCGACGCCGTCGGGTCGCTGCTCGACCTCGGCGACGCGCTGCGGGCGGCCCAGGACCAGAGGGACGGGGCGACGCTGCGGGAGCTCTCGGCCCGCCGGCGCAAGGCGATCGACGCCCTCGTCCGCCGCGGCACCACGCTCGGGCGCGAGGCCGGGCACCCTCCGACCGAGGCGACCCTCAACGAGGTGGCCCAGACCCTGCAGGCCGGGCTCGGCGACCCCGGCGTCGCGGAGCAGGTGCGGGGCGCGCGGCTCGCCGGTGCGGCGGTCTACGGCGGGTTCGGGGGGCCGGCCGAGCCAGGCGCGGCACCCTCCGACGGCGGCGGGGACCTCGCCGCGCTCCTGGCGGCGTCGATGCCCGCCGGGAAGGGCAGGTCCTCCAAGGACAAGGGCAAGGCGTCCGGCCCGAGTGCCGAGGACGAGGAGGCGGAGCGCGTACGCCGGGAGGCCGCGGAACGCCGCGCCGCGCTGGAGCAGGCCCGGGACCAGGCCCGCGAGGCCCTCGACGAGGCGCAGGAGGCGGCGGACCGGGCGACCGAGGAGGCCGACCGCCGGGCCGAGGAGGTCGATCGGCTCAAGGAGGAGCTCGCGCACGCGGAGGACGCGGAGCGGGAGGCGGGCACGGCCGCCCGCGCGGCCCGCGAGGAGGTCCGCAGCCGTCGCGCGGCCGCCGAGGAGGCCGAGGAGGCGTTGCGCGCCGACGCGGGCTGAGGCCCGCGGCGGGCCCGGCGACGACGGGGGTCAGGCCAGCGGGAGCACGTACGCCACGGTGTCGCGCAGCCGGTGCCCCTCGGGGAACCGCGGGTGCGCGAACCGCCCGTGCTCGACCATGCCGAGGCGACGCATGACGGCGAGGGAGCGGACGTTCGCGGGGACGGTCATCGACCAGAGCCGCGGCAGGCCCAGCCCGCGCGCGACGCGCACCGCCTCGGTGGCCGCCTCCGTCGCGTAGCCGTGGCCCCAGGCGGAGCGGGCGAGGCGCCAGCCGACCTCCCACTCCCCCGCGCCGGGCGTCCCGGGGGGCATCGGGTGGAGGCCCGCCCAGCCCAGGAGGGTTCCGTCGGAGCGCCGTTCGACCGCCCACAGGTCCACGCCGCGCTCCGCCCAGCCGGTCCGCAGGGCGTCCATCAGCGCGTCGCTCCCGGCCCGGTCGAGCACGCCCGCCAGGTGCGCCATGACCTCGGGATCGGCGTTCAGGGCGGCGAAGGCCGGGCGGTCGGCGTCGGTCCAGCATCGCAGCCGCAGCCGCGGCGTCAGCACCTCGGCGACCTCGGCGGCGTCCATGGAACCCACCGTAGAGATGGTGTCAGCCCCATATCCTTCGCCCATGATCGAGACCCGCTGCGCCGTCGTGGCCAACCCCACGAAGCTGGACGAACGGGGCGCAGAGCTCGTGCGGCAGCGCCTGGCCGAGGCCGGCTACGCCGAACCCCTCTGGCTCGAGACCAGCGCCGACGACCCGGGCCGGGCGATGACGAAGGAGGCCGTCGAGGCGGGGGTCGACCTCGTGATCGCCGCCGGCGGCGACGGCACGATCCGGGTGGTCGCGGCCGGGCTCGCGGGCACCGACGTGGCCATGGCGATCATCCCGGCCGGCACGGGCAACCTGCTGGCCCGCAACCTCGGGCTCCCGCTCGACGTGGCCGGGGCGCTCGACGTGGCCCTCGGGTCGGACGAGCGCCGCATCGACACCGTGGTCCTGACCGTCGACGGCGGCGAGCCCGACCGGTTCGCCGTGATGGCGGGCACCGGCATCGACGCGATGATCATGGACAACGTCGACGACCGGCTGAAGAAGTTCATCGGGCCGGGCGCCTACTTCATCGCGGCCGGCAAGGCGCTGGGCCGGCTGCCCGTCCCCGTCCGGGTGACGATCGACGGCCACACCCACAAGCGCAAGGCGATCATCACCCTGATCGGCAACTGCGGCGAGCTGACCGGCAACCTCAAGCTGATCCCCGGCGCGCAGCCCGACGACGGCCTGCTCTACCTCTACGTGGCCTTTCCGTCACGGCCCAGCCACTGGTTCAAGGCGCTGCTCCGGCTCGTCACCCGGCGCCCGCGCAAGGACGACCACGTGCGCGTCTGGTCCGGCAGGCACGTCGAGATCCACCTGCAGGAGAAGGACGCGTACGAGCTGGACGGCGACGTCGAGGGCGAGGGGCGGGTCCTCGTGGCCGACGTCGACCCCGGTTCGCTGCGGATCCGGGCGTCCGCGGCGCATCGTGCGGTCGAGGCCGGGGCGAACAACTCCTGACGGACCGTACGCTCGCAGGAGCCCGGCCGAGAAGAAGGAGCACGACGTGCCGCTGACGGTCACGGTCACCGGAGCCTCGGGCTTCGTGGGCTCCCACCTGTGCCAGGCGCTGGTCGAGGCCGGCCACAGCGTCCGCGCGATGACGCGGCACCCCGACACGTACGACGGCGCGGGCGACCCCGTCTACGGCGACGTCTCCGACGCCGACAGCCTCGGCCCGGCGCTGGACGGGGCGGACGCGGCCTACTACCTCGTGCACTCCCTCGACCGCGAGGACTTCGAGGCGGCCGACGCCGAGGCGGCGCGCGACTTCAGCCGGGCGGCGAAGGCGGCCGGCGTGCGCCGCATCGTCTACCTCGGCGGTCTCGGCCGCGAGGACCAGGACCTCTCGCCGCACCTGCGTTCGCGGCGCGAGGTCGAGCACCTGCTCGGCGAGGACGGCGTCCCCGTCACCGTCCTGCGGGCGGCGATCGTCATCGGCCACGGCGGCATCTCCTGGGAGATCACCCGGCAGCTCGTCGACCACCTGCCGGCCATGGTCGTCCCGCACTGGACGACCACGCGGACCCAGCCGATCGCGCTGGCCGACGCCGTCGCCTACCTCGTCGGGGTCCTGGAGCCGTCGGAGGCGGAGGGCCGGACCTTCGAGATCGGCGGCCCGGAGGTGCTCACGTACAAGCAGATGATGCAGCGGGCCTCGATGGTGATCAAGAACCGGCCGCTGCCGATGCTCGCGGTGCCGCTGCTCACCCCGCGGCTGTCGTCGCACTGGCTCGCCTTCGTCACCGACGTCGACACCGAGACGGCCCGGAACCTCATCGACTCGATGAGCAACGAGGTCGTGGTCACCGACGACGCCATCACCCGGGTCGTCCCCCGGCGTCTGCTCGGCTACGACGACGCCGTGCGCGCCGCGATGGCCGAACGCGAGCAGGCCCTCGCCGAGTCGTCCGCCGACTGAGGCGCGGGTGGCCAGCAGGAGCACGGAGGCCCGCGAGGCCCGTGCCGCCAGTCGTCGCGCACGCCTCGCCGAACGGGCCGTGGAGGTCGTCCGTCCCGTCCTGATCGACCGCGTCGAGCGGGACCACCTGCAGACGGACGCGCAGTTCCTGAGGCGGCGCATCGTCGTCGCCGTGACCATCGTGGTCGGTGCGACGCTGCTCGGCCTGTCCTTCTCCACCGAGCCCGGCGACCCGTCCTTCTACCCCCTGACGTTCGCCCTCGCCGCGACCTGGGTCGTCGGCAGCCTCGCCTCCGGGCCGCTGCACCTCGGGCACATCGTGTTCCGCAGCCGCACCCGCCGCCCGATCGTGACGCCGATCGTCGTGGGGCTGCTGCTCGCCGCCGTCTTCGTCGTCGGGGGCCTGATCACCCGCGAGATCCCGCCGCTCGCCCGGTTCACCAACGACGTGCTCGGCTACGCGAAGGCCGGCAGCCTCTGGCTGGTCGTCCTCGTCACCCTGGTCAACGGCGTCGCCGAGGAGCTGTTCTTCCGCGGCGCGCTCTTCGCCGCCATCGGGCGGCGCCACCCGGTCCTGATCTCGACCGGCCTCTACGCCCTCGCCACCGTGGCCGGCGGCAACCCCGTCCTCGTCTTCGCCGCCGTGATCCTCGGCCTCGTCACCGGCCTCCAGCGCCGCGCCGGCGGCGGCGTCCTCGCCCCGATCCTGACCCATGTCACCTGGTCGACCGGCATGCTCCTCGTCCTGCCGCACATCTTCCGCTGAGTCGTACGCGGCTCCGGCCACGGCGTACGTGGCGGTCGGCAGGGCGTGCGTCAGGTGCCGGGCGGGGCGTACGAACCTCAGGACTTTCACGTAAACGTGAAAGACCGGTACTCACCACGGCAGATCTGCCGTGCAAGGCATCAGACTTCCGTGGTCACCGCGGACTTTCACGTTTACGTGAAAGTCCTGGGGCCGGTGGGGCGGGCGCGCGAGGGCACCCGCGCGAGGGGTGAGCGTGCGGCTCACTGACCGCGGTAGCGGGTCTCCTGAACGTTCTTGGTCCGGCTGCGCTGGGCGTTCACGATGATCACCAGGACGATGGTCAGAACGCCGGCGACCATCAGGATGGTGCCGAGGACGTCATCGTCGACGTACGGGATGTTGCCCGTCCACGCGAACTCGAGGATCGCGCCGAGCACGATCAGCACGACGCCCGTCCCGATTCCCATGCGTCCAATCTAGGCGGGACGGGACGTGGGCCCGGTCAGGCCGACTTCTTGGCCGGGGCCTTCTTGGCGGCAGCCTTCTTCGCGGGGGCCTTCTTCTTGGCCGTGCTCTTCTTCGCCGCGGTCTTCTTGTCGGGCTCGTCCTTCGTGTCCTTGGCGGAGGACGACGACGAACCCGCGCGCTTCTGCCGGTTGGCCTCGACGCTGCGACGCAGGGCCTCGACGAGGTCGATCACCTGGCCCTTCTCCGGCGCCTCGCCCTCCTCCTCGCCGAACGTGGCCGCGGTGTCGAGGGCGTCGCCCTGCTCGAGCTTGGCGGCGACGAGCGTCCGCAGCTGCTCCTGGTAGTCGTCGGTGAACGACGCCGGGTCGAAGTCGCTCGACATGTTCTCGACCAGCGACGACGCCATCTTCTTCTCGTTGTCCGACACCTTCGGCGGCTTCTTCACCGCGTCGAAGTCGGCCTCGCGCACCTCGTCGTCCCACAGCAGCGACTGCAGCATCATCACGTCGCCGTACGACCGGAGCGCGCCGAGCCGCGTCTTCTGGCGCAGCGAGAACTGCACCACCGCGGTCCGGTCGGTCTCCTTCAGCGTCTCCAGCAGCAGCGCGTACGCCTTCGCCGCGTTGGCGTCCGGCTCGAGGAAGTAGCTGCGGTCGAAGCGCACCGGGTCGATCTGCTCGGTCGGCACGAACTCCACGACCTCGATCTCCCGGCTGCGCTCGACCGGCAGCGACTTCAGGTCCTCGTCGGTGAGGACGACGGTGGAGCCGCCCTCCTCGTACGCCTTGTCGATGTCGGCGTAGGCGACGACCTTGCCGCAGACCTCGCACTTCCGCTCGTAGCGGATGCGCCCGCCGTCGGCGTCGTGCACCTGGTGGAGGCTCACGTCGTGGTCCTGGGTCGCGCTGTAGAGCTTGACCGGCACGTTCACCAGGCCGAACGTGATCGCTCCGGTCCAGATCGCCCTCATCGCGTGCCTCCCGTCGAGGCCGCCCGGTCAGCGGACGGCGTAATTGCCCTTGTACGGCAGCGCGGCGGTGCCGGCCTTCGCGGAGCGCTGACCCGGGTTCGCCACCCGGCTGCCGTCGGGGTAGATACCCGTCTTCGACGTCGCCAGCACGAAGGTGGCGTGCGCCGCCGCGTCTCCGAGCTCGTAGAGGGCCTTCTCGTTCAGGTTCGTGACGTCGTCGCAGGCGGCGTGGTAGCAGGCGTCGTACGGCGCGTCCGCGGTGCCGCCGAAGATCTTGGCCTCGTCCTCGGTCTTGATCCCCTCGGCGCCGCTGAAGAGCCCGCCGGCCGGGATGCCCGCCGCGATGAACGGCCCGTAGTCCGACCGGCCGTCGAACGCGGTCGGCGCTGTCGCCAGCTCCTGCCCGGCGAAGTAGTCGGTGAAGATCTTCTCGATGCCCGCCGAGCCGGCCGGGCCGGCGTCCGGGGTGTCGGAGCCGTCGCCGTCGTAGACGAACCGTACGTAGTTGGGCGAGCCCACCATGTCGAAGTTGAGGTTGGCGTAGATCGTCGAGAGCTTCTCGGGCGACAGCGAGCTGACGTAGTGCTCCGAGCCGAGCAGGCCCTCCTCCTCGGCGCCCCAGAAGGCGAAGCGCACCTGGCGCTGCAGCTTGCCCTTCTTGGTGTAGCCGAGCTTCTTCATCTGCTCGGCGATCTCCAGGATCGTGGAGCTCCCGCTGCCGTTGTCGTTGATCCCGGGCCCCTCGAGGACCGAGTCCAGGTGGGCGCCGACGACGACCGTGGTGCCGGTCTTCCCCTTCGGGGTGTCCGCGAGGATGTTCTTGGTCTTGAGGGTCTCGGACCGGGTCGACGTGGTGACGCGGACACTCACGGGACCGTCCCCGGCCTCCGCAACGAGCGCGTTCCCGGTCGCGAAGCTGACCCCGACGACGGGGACCTCGACGGGCCCGCCCAGGGTGACCCCGGTCAGCAGCTCGTCGCGACCCGGCTGGCCCTCGTTGAAGATGATCACGGCGTCGTAGCCGGCCGCCGTCGCGTTCGCGACCTTGACCGCGAAGTCGCAGGTGCCGCGCTGCACCAGCGCCACGGCGGGCGTGCTCGGCGCGGTCGTGAAGTCGTCGGCCGCGCAGCCCGAGGCGCTGGAGGGCTCGGGGGTGGGCGGCAGCACCGTCCCGCCGGCGACGGCCAGGGTCCCGGTGACGTCGCCGCTGCCGGAGTAGTCGACGGTCGCCGTCTCGAGCTCGCCGGCCGTCGGGCTGACCTCGCTGAGGGTGGCCGGCGCGAGCTCGGTGTAGAGCGGGAACTCGAACGACTGCGTCTTGACCTTGAGCCCGGCCTTCTTGAGCTTCTTGGTCACGTACTTCACGGACTCGTCGTAGCCCTTCGTGCCCGAGGCCCGGTTGCCCTCGTTCTTGGCCGCGATCGCGTACAGCGCCCGTTCGTGCTGCAGGATCCCGTTCACCGTCACCGCCTCGCGCAGCTTGCTCGAGTCGACGGGGTCGGCGGCGGCGGCGGGCACGGTCGGGGCGACGAGCGCGGCGACGGCCAGGGCGGCCATGGCGGCGGCGGCGGGCTTCTTCACGGAGGGCTCCAGTTCCGGTGGGGCGGACGGTGCCCCGCATCCTGGCAGGGCCCGGAGCCCTTGGGAAGAGGCAGGTGATCACCGATCTGCAGGCCCGGAGCGAAGATCAACAGCCTGGCTAAGCAAGATCAGGTCGACCCCCGGACGCCGAGGACCGCGGCGCGTTACCCTCGCGTATGGCCCGAGCGGCGCCGAGCAGCGCGAAGAGCCAGACCGTCACGGTCGACGGCCGCACCCTCAAGCTCACGAACCTCGACAAGGTCCTCTACCCCGAGACGCAGACCACCAAGGGCGACGTCCTGGCGTACTACGCCGAGGTCGGGCCCACGATGCTGCCGCACCTCTGGCAGCGCCCGGCGACGCGGAAGCGCTGGCCGGACGGCGTCGAGGCCGCGACCGTCTTCTTCGCCAAGGACCTGACGGCGGGCACGCCGGACTGGGTGCGGCGGTTCACGATCCAGCACCGCGACCACGACAACGACTACCCCGTGGTCGACGACGTGGCCACGCTGACCTGGATCGCGCAGCTCGCGGGTCTGGAGATCCACGTGCCGCAGTGGCGCTTCGCCGCGGACGGCACGCCGCAGAACCCCGACCGCCTCGTCCTCGACCTCGACCCGGGCGAGGGCGTGACCCTGGCCGAGGCCGCGGAGGTCGCGCGCTGGGCCCGCGACATCCTGCGCGACATCGGCCACGACCCGGTGCCCGTGACGAGCGGCAGCAAGGGCATCCACCTGTACGCGCCGCTCGACGGCGGCCAGACCCCCGAGCAGGCCACGGCGGTCGCGCGGGAGCTCGCGCTCGCGCTGGAGGCCGACCGGCCCGACCGGGTGATCAGCAGCATGAAGCGGACCGAGCGCGACGGGAAGGTCTTCGTCGACTGGAGCCAGAACAACGGCGCGAAGACGACGATCTCGCCCTACTCGCTGCGCGGCCGGTCGCACCCCTGGGTCGCGGCGCCGAGGACCTGGGAGGAGCTCGAGGACCCCGAACTGGCCCAGCTGACCTACGTGGACGTGCTCGCGCGGGTCGCCGAGCAGGGCGACCTGCTCGCGGCCCTCGCCCCTGATCTCGGCACCGCAGACGCCCCCGGTCCGGACCGGCTCAGCACCTACCGGAGCATGCGCGACGCCCGCCGCACCCCGGAACCCGTGCCCGCCACCCCGCCGACGCCCGCCGCCGGGGACGGCGACCCGATCTTCGTCATCCAGGAGCACCACGCGCGGGCGCTGCACTGGGACTTCCGGCTGGAGCACGACGGCGTCCTGGTCAGCTGGGCCGTGCCCAAGTCGCCGCCGACGGACCCGAAGAGCAACCGGCTGGCGGTGTTGACCGAGGACCACCCGATGGAGTACGCCACCTTCGAGGGCGGGATACCGCACGGCGAGTACGGCGGCGGCCAGGTGACCATCTGGGACTCCGGCACCTACCGCCTGCACAAGTGGCGCGAGGGCAAAGAGGTCATCGTCACCCTGCGCGGCCGGCCCGACGGAGGTCTGGGGCAGGTCCGCCGGTTCGCCCTGATCCACACGGGCGGCGGCAAGAACGCGAAGGGGACCAAGGCCGACCGGAACTGGCTGATGCACCTGATGGAGACCGACCCCGACGACGTGCCCGCCGAGCCCACTTCCTCGACGCCTCCCAAGCCCATCTCCTCCTCCACACCCCCTGGGCCCGCTCCTGTTACGCCCCCTGAGCCTGTCGAAGGGCCTCGCAGAGGTCGGCTCCCCGCCCCGCCCCCTGCCGTCCACGACTGGGCCGACACCGACGCCGACAGCCCTGACGCCTTCCCCGCCGAGGTCGACCCGATGCTGGCGACGCTGACGGACGGCAAGAACTTCGGGCCGGAGGAGGGCTGGGCGTTCGAGATGAAGTGGGACGGCGTCCGGGCCGTGGCCTACCTGGCGGGCGGCCGCGTCCGGCTGCTGAGCCGCAAGGGCCGCGACGAGTCCGCGGCCTACCCCGACGTGGCCGGGCCGCTGTCCCGGCTCGACGTGCGCAACGCCGTCCTCGACGGCGAGATCGTCGTGACCGACGCCTCCGGACGACCCGACTTCGGGCTCCTGCAGAACCGCATCAACCTCAGCCGGGCGAGCGACGTCGAGCGGGCGACGCAGACGTGGCCGGCGCAGCTGATGGTCTTCGACGTCCTCGAGCTCGACGGCGAGCCCCTGCTCTCCCGCCCGTACGCGGAACGGCGCGAGCTCCTCGAGGGCCTGGGGCTCGACGCGCTCGGGGACCGGGTGCACGTGCCGCCGGTCTTCCACAGCGACCTCGAGGCGGCCCGCGAGATCAGCCGGCAGCTCCGGCTGGAGGGCGTGGTGGCCAAGCGGACCGACTCCCCCTACGCGCCCGGGCGGCGCGGGAGGACCTGGCTCAAGATCAAGAACTTCCTCACCCAGGAGGTCGTCGTGGCGGGCTGGCGGCCCGGGCAGGGCGGGCGGAGCGCGACCTTCGGGTCGCTGCTGATGGGCGTCCCCGGCCCGGACGGCCTGCACTACGTCGGCCGGGTCGGCTCGGGCTTCGACGGCGCGACCCTCACCGAGGTCCAGCGCCTCCTGGACGCCCGCGCCACCACGACCACCGCGCTGGTCGACGTCCCGCGCGAGGACGCGCGCGACGCGCACTGGGTGACCCCCGACCTCGTCGGCGAGGTCACCTACGCCGAGCTGACCGGGCCGGGCCGCATGCGGCACCCGGTCTGGCGGGGGCTGCGCCCGGACAAGGACGCCGCCGAGGTGGTCTGGGAACGCCCCTGACGGCAGTGGGGAGGATCTGGCACCGCAGCGGTGCCGGATCGTCCCCGATCAGGTCCAGGCGACGGCGGTGAGGCTGACGCCGCGGTGCGCGGCCAGCCGTTCGGCCTGCTCCTCGACCAGCGCGCGGACCACCGCCCCCACGGGCTCCCAGGCGTCGACCGTCAGCGCCAGCCTCCGGCCGGACGCCTTCGGCCGCCACGTCCCGACCACGTCGACCCCGACCAGCACGGCCCCCGGGCGCCCGATGGTCGGCCACAGCCCCTTGTGCCGGGCGCGGTCGGGCACGACGAGGTCGCGGTCGCGGGCCTGCAGCCACAGGTCGAACGGCCCGAGCAGCCGGACGAGCCCGTCGGTCACCGCCGGTCCCGGGAGGTCGGGCAGCACGGACGCCGGCGCCCCCTCCACCTCCACGGACTCGGCCTCCGCGGGCCAGTGCGCCTTGACCAGGGCCGGCGGCGCCTCCAGGAACGTGGCCGTCGCCGCCGGGGTCGTCGGGCCGCACAGCCGCACGTACGCGTCGACCACCCGCAGGTGCGGCGGCGCCTGGTCGGGGTGGCCGAGCACCGGCGGTCGGTCCCAGCCCGGCACGGGCCGCAGCACCGGGGGCGAGGTGCCGGGCTCCAGCTCGAGCCCGGCGGCCAGGGCGGAGAGCCGGAAGGGCTGCTCGTAGACGTGCTGCGCCTGGCACGGCCCGCACCAGCGCTGGTACTCCTCCGGCAGGCGGGCGTTCAGCGCGCCGGAGACGTCGCCCTTGACCGTCGGCTCCCGAACCAGCTCCCGCATCGCCGCCGCGACGACGCCCATGCCCTCGCGCATCCCGACGCCCACCGCGGCCAGCGGCCGGTGCGCGTCGAGGGTGCGCTTCCGCGCGTCGGCGTCGTCGTACGGGGCGGTGGCGTCGACCACGCCGGGCAGGTCGGCCCGCCGGTAGACGTGCGGCGCCCCGCGCAGGGTCCAGACCAGCGCGAGGTCCGGGCTCTGCGCGAGTGCCGCCGGGCTCTCGACCGGGACGCCGCGGTTGGCCAGCGCCCAGCTCGCGCCGTCCCGGCCGGTGTCCTGCACGCCGAGGTCGAGGACCCGGGCGTCGGACAGCGGGCGCAGCGCGGTCGGCCGGTCGAGCTGCTGGACGGCCAGCCGTCGCGCCAGGGCCTCGTACCGGTCCACCCGACCTCCTCGAGCCGTCCGTCCCGTGCCCGTCAGCCACCCGGCCGACGGGTCCGTCCGACCCTAGCGAGCGCGAGCGGCCCCGTCAGGAGCAGGATGACGTCGTGACTCCCGTCCCCGCCATCGGCCTCTGCTTCACCCCCGACATGGCGCCGGAGACGCTCGTGCACCTGGCGCGCAGCGTCGAGAGCGCGGGCCTGGACGAGCTGTGGGTGTGGGAGGACTGCTTCAAGCAGAGCGGTGTCGCGTCGGCCGCGGTCGCCCTGGCCAGCACCGAGCGGATCCAGGTGGGCATCGGCCTGATGCCGACCCCGCTGCGGAACGTCGCCCTCACCGCCATGGAGGTCGCGACCCTGACCCGGCTGTTCCCCGGGCGGCTGCTGCCGGGCGTCGGGCACGGCGTGCAGGAGTGGATGGCCCAGGCCGGCGTCCGGCCGAAGTCACCGCTCGGGCTCCTCGACGAGTACGCCACGGCGCTGCGGGCGCTGCTGGCGGGCGAGACCGTGACGACCGACGGGACGTACGTCCACCTCGACGGCGTCCGTCTGGACTGGCCCCCGGAGGTCGTGCCGCCCCTGTTCGTCGGCGGCGCCGGCCCGAAGTCGGTCGCGCTGGCGGCACGCCTCGGCGACGCCTACATGGCGCCCTGCGCCTGGACCGATGCGCACGTCGCCGACGTCAGCGCGATCGTGACCGACGTCCGCGGGCCCGGGCACCCTTTCGTCTACAGCGAGATCATCGCCACGGGCCCGGGCGCGCAGGAACGTCTCGACGCCGACCTGCCGCGCTGGGGCGGCGAGCCGGGCCAGGGCATCGGCACGGCCGGCGACGCCGACGCGCTCGTGGCCTCCGTCCGCCGGCTGGCCGGTCTCGGCGTGAACCACCTCGTCTTCCAGCCGACCGCCGACGAGCCGGACCTGGACGGGCTCGTGTCCCTGGTCGGCGAGGTGCGGACCGCGCTGCACGCCGGCTAGGCCGCCGGGGCCGGTTCGTCAGACGGGCCGGACGCGCACCTCGGACCAGCCGCGCAGGACGAACGTCGGCCGCCGGGTCGCCGACACGAGCGCGAGCCGCGGCCACCGGCGCCGCAGGGCCGCCACGGCGACCTGGAGCTCCAGCCGGGCGAGCGGGGCGCCGACGCAGAAGTGGATCCCGGCGCCGAAGGACAGGTGCGGGACCGTCCGCGTGGGGTCGAAGACGTCGGGTTCCGCGAACCGCAGGGGGTCGCGGTTGGCCGCGCCGAGCAGGGCCGCCACCCGTTCGCCCGGCACCAGGTCGACCCCGGCCACGGTGCACGGCCGCACGACCGTCCGCTCGAAGAGCTGCAGCGGGGCGTCGTGGCGCAGCATCTCCTCGACCAGCGGCGCGACCTCGGCCTCGGGCGCACCCGCGCCGAGCCAGGACACCAGCCCGTTGCCGAAGCCGTTGACGCTGGCCTCGTGGCCCGCGTTCAGGAGCAGCACCACGGTCGCCACCAGCTCCGCCTCACTCAGCCGGTCCCCGGCGTCGCGCACCGCGACGAGGTCGCTGACCAGGTCGTCGGCCGGCCGCACGGAACGCTCGCGTGCCAGCCCGACGACGTAGGCGGCGAACGCGTCGGCCGCCGCTCGGGCCGCCGCCTCCGCCTCCGGGCTCGGGTCCAGCTCGTACATCGCGACGATCGCCTGCGACCACGGCCGCAGCAGGTGCCGATCCGCCTCGGGCCAGCCGAGCAGCTCGGCGACGACGAGGACCGGCAGGGGCTCCGCGTAGGCCTCGACCACGTCGAACGACCCCTCCGCGGCCAGGGTCGCGGCGCCGTCGTCGAGCAGCCCCGCGGCGAGCTCCTCGACGCGCGGGCGGAGGCGCTCCACGTGGCCGCGTCCGAAGGCGCTCGCCACCAGCCGGCGCAGCCGGGTGTGGGTCGGCGGCTCCACCTCGAGCAGCGCGTGCTCGTGCAGTGCGTTGAACGTGTCCCACTCCCCCGCCGGCCGACCCGGCCGGGGGACGCGCATCGTGTAGGTGCGGCCGAGGTCGCGGCTGCGGAGCACGTCCTGCACCGCGTCGTACGACGTGGCCAGGCGGGCGCCCAGGCCCTCGTGCCGCGGCAGCGGGCCGAGGCCGCGCACGGCCGCGAGCGCCGGGTACGGATCCGCCCGGAACGCCGGGTCGGTGAGGTCCAGCAGCCCGTCCGCGTCCGCCACCCGCGCTCCTCCCGCCCGTCGGCGGGCCGGTGCCCGACGCGGCGTCGACCGTACGCCCGCGGAAGGGGGATGTTTGACTGGCGGCATGCCGACGGCCATGCAGCTGACGGGCCTGACCAAGGTCTTCGGCGCCAAGCGCGCCGTCGACGGCCTGGACCTCGACGTCCCGGCCGGCTGCCTCTACGGCCTCGTCGGCCCCAACGGGGCGGGCAAGACCACCACGCTCTCCATGGCCACGGGCCTGCTGCGGCCCGACGCCGGGACCGCCCGCGTCCTCGGCCACGACGTCTGGGCCGACCCCGTCGCGGCCAAGGCCCTGATGGGCGTGCTGCCCGACGGGGTCCGGCTCTTCGACCGGCTGAGCGGGCGGGAGCTGCTGGGCTACGTCGGCCGGCTGCGCCGGGTCCCGACCGCCGACATCACGTCCCGGTCCGGGGAGCTGCTCGAAGCGCTGGGACTGACCGCGGACGCCGACACCCTCGTCGCCGACTACTCCGCCGGCATGACCAAGAAGATCGGCCTGGCCTGCGCGCTCGTCCACGCGCCGCGGCTGCTGGTCCTCGACGAACCCTTCGAGGCGGTGGACCCGGTCTCCGGCGAGGGCATCCGCTCGATCCTGCGGAGCTACACGCGCGACGGCGGGACGGTCGTCCTCTCGAGCCACGTGATGGAGCTCGTCGAGAGCCTGTGCGACGAGCTGGCCGTCGTCGCCGAGGGGCGGGTGCTCGCCTCCGGCCCGCTGGACGCGGTGCGCGGCGGCCTCACCCTGCAGCAGCGGTTCCTGGAGCTCGTCGGCTTCCGCGCCGGCGGCGGCGAAGGCCTCTCGTGGTTGCGCTCCTCGTCGGGCTGAAGCTGACGCTGCTGCGCAACAGCCTGCGCCGCAGCGTGTGGCGCACGGTCGGCCTGGTCCTGGGCGCGGTCTACGCGCTGGGGATCGTGGTCGCCGCGTACGCCGGCCTCGTCGCCCTGCGCTGGACCTCCACCACGGTGACCACCCAGGTGACCGTGCTCGCGTACGCCGCCCTGACGCTCGGCTGGCTGCTGCTGTCGCTGCTCGTCTTCGGGGTGGACGAGACGGTCGACCCGGCCCGGTTCGCGCTGCTGCCCGTGCGCGCCCGGGAGCTGGTGCCGGGCCTGCTGGCCGCCGCGCTGGTCGGAGTGCCCGGTGCCGCGACCGTGCTGCTCGCCCTCGGTCTCGTCGTCACCTGGGCGCGGACGCCGGCGCTCGCGGTCGCCGCCCTCGTCGCGGCGGTGCTCGGCACGCTCACGTGCGTGCTGCTGGCGCGGACGGCGACGTCGGCCTTCGCGGCGAGCCTCTCGTCGCGACGGTTCCGCGACCTCGCCGCGGTGCTGCTCGCCGTCGTCGGTGCGGGCCTGGGCGTGGGGATCAACGTGCTCAGCCGTGCGGCGGTCGACAACCTCGACGACCTCGCGGGCGTGCTCGACCGGCTCGTGGCCGTCGCGTCGTGGACGCCCTTCGGGTGGGCGTGGGCGCTGCCCGGCGACGTGGCGCGCGGCGCCTGGGCTCAGGCGGGCCTGCACCTGGTGCTGGCCACCGCCCTCGTCGCCGGCCTGGCCGTGGCCTGGACCCACGTGCTCGGCCGGCGGCTCACCGAGCCGGGGACCGGGGGTTCCGGGTCGGCCACGGTCGGGCGGGCCGCGTGGGTCGAGCGGCTCTACCCGCCCGACGCCGCCGGTGCCGTCGCCGTGCGCTCGCTGCGCTACTGGCGCCGCGACCCGCGCCACCTCGCGACCCTGGCCAGCGCGCTCGTCACGCCGCTCGTCCTGTTCGTGGTGCTCGGCATGAACCCGGACGGCGCCACCCGGCTGACCGTCTTCGTGCCCGCCGTCCTCGCGCTGCTGATCGGCACCAGCGCGGCGCAGGACCTGTCGTTCGACGGCAGCGCGGTCTGGCTCCACATCAGCACCGGCGTCCCGGGGGCGGACGACCGGCGGGGCCGGGTGCTGGCCTCCCTCACCGTCTTCGGACCCCTGCTCGTCGTGATGCACCTGGTGGTCGCCGCGGTCAGCGGCGCCTGGTCGGACCTGCCCGGCGCGGTCGGGCTCAGCGCCGCGCTCACCCTCGGCGGGCTGGGCGTCGGCTCCTGGGTCGGCGCCCTCTGGCAGTGGCCCGGCCCGGCCCCCGGCGAGAACCCCTTTCAGCGCGGCAGCTCGGGCGGCCTCCCCGCGCTGGCGTCGGCGATGACCGTGCTGACGGGGACGTTCGTCGCGGGGCTGCCCGCCCTCGCGCTCGTCGTCCTCGGGGTGCTCGTCGACCCGCTCTACGGCTGGGCGGCGCTGCCCGTGGGCCTGCTCACCGGCCTCGTCCTGCTGCGCGTCGGGATGGTCCAGGGCGGCCGGCTCCTCGACCGCCGCTGGCCCGAGGTGCTGCGCGCGGTGTCCGAGCGCGCGGCCTGAAGGCGAGGACGCCGACCACTGCGTGGCCCTTTGACAGGCTCAGGGGGCGTCTCCGAGGGATGCCCCCTGAGCTCGTCGAAGGGCCTCGGAGAGGTCGGCTCGAACCGCTCAGGCGTACGCGCGGCGCAGGGCGTCGGTGCTCCAGCCGACCGCCCGGCGGGCCGACGGCAGGAACTTCGTCAGGTAGTGCGAGGAGTGCACGTGCCCGTGGGCGCGGTAGGTCTCGACGGGCACGCCGGCGTCACGGAGGCGGGCCGCGTACGCCTCGCCCTCGTCGCGCAGCGGGTCGCAGCCGGCGGTCAGCACCGCGGCGGGCGGCAGGCCCGTGAGGTCGGCGGCCGCGGAGGGTCCGGCGTACGCGTCCGCCAGCCCGGCCGTCCCGCCCGCGAGGTAGTGGCCCCACCCGGTGGCGACGTCCGCGCGGCCGATCCCGAACCCCTCCGCGTACGTGTCCAGCGAGCGCGAGCGCATCGTCGGGTCGAGCATCGGGATCTCGAGCAGCTGCAGCCGCAGCGCCGGACCGGACCGGTCGCGGGCCAGGAGCGCGACGGCCGCGGCGAGCCCGCCGCCGGCGGAGACGCCGCCGACCGACAGGCGCGCGAGGTCCACCCCGAGCGCCCCGGCGTGCTCCGCGACGTGGACGAGCGCGGCGTAGCAGTCCTCGAGCCCGGCCGGGAACGGGTGCTCCGGCGCCAGCCGGTAGTCGACCGAGAACACCTGGCACGGCACCGTCCGCGCGTACCAGGCGCACAGCGGTCCGTAGGACTCGACGCTGCCGGCCCAGTACGACCCGCCGTGGATCAGGACGTGCGCGGGGAGCGCGCCGGAGGCACCGCTCGGGCGGTAGCCGCGCAGCCGGACGACGCCGTCGCCCGTCGGGACCTGGTGGTCCACGACGGTGAGCGGCCCCCGGCCGGCACGGGTGACGTTCGGCATGGAGAGCGGGGACCGCTCCCCGGCTTCCCGGCGCTCGGCCACGGTCGTCGCGCGGGACGGCCGCAACCGCTCCGCGAGCCCGGTGACCGCGAGCGCGGCGCGCAGGACCGGGAGCGGCCGCTCGTCCGACCCGTCCGGCCGGCTTGGCGCGGTGCTCAGTCCCGGACGCTCGCCTTCTCGGCCCCGCGGACGTGCGACACGAGGTGCTCGCCGGGGCAGAGCACGAGCAGCGACTTGAACTCGTACGGGCCGAGCCGCACGCCGAAGCTGTAGAGGTCGTCGACGACGCCGATCTCCTCGTCGGTGAACATGTCGACGAGCACGCTGCCCGGGACCAGCTCCTCCGACCGCACGCCGCCCGAGACCTCCTCGCCCGAGAAGTTCAGGACGGTGATCTGCTCCGCGTCGCTGAGCTGGTGGACCATCACGAGCATCGCCTTGTTGGACACCGGCGGCACGTCGAGCTGGATGCCGGTGGCGATCCCGTAGCGCTTGCGCACGGCGAGGATGTCCCCGAGCTGGCGGGCGAAGGACCGCGGGTCCTCGAGCTGCGACGGCAGGCCGCCGTAGAGCGAGACGCCCTTGGGCATCTGCATCAGCGACTCGGTCGCGTCGGGCCGGTAGTCCATGAGGTCGTACGCCGACCGGTGGATCCAGCGGGTGTCGCCGTCGCCGAGGAGCCGGGCGATCTGGCGCCGGTCCAGGGTCAGCGAACCGACCAGGTCCCAGCCCGACAGCGCGAACACGCCGGGCTGCAGCGCGTTGAAGGCCGCCAGCAGCAGGTGGGCCTGCTTGATCCGCTCGACCTGCTCGTCGGTCAGGTCGGTGATCGAGGTGAAGCCCATGGACGCCGCGATGATCGTCGCCGTCGTGGACGCGATGCCGTTCTGGGTGAACGTCGCGTTGTACGGGCCGGCGTCGCCGGTCAGGTGCTCGAGCAGGTCGCCGCGGATCTTGACCGCCAGGTCGCCGCCCTTGATCGGGGCGCGGTGGTAGGTGAAGACGTCGTCGCGGTGCAGCGTCGCGAAGTGCACCAGCTCGTAGGTCATCTCGTCGTGGTTCTGCAGCGCGTGCACGAGGGAGGCGGGCTCGACGCCCATGTCCTTGGCCAGGTTCAGCGTCAGCCGTACGAACGCGGTGTCCCCCGTGGCCATGGCGTGGTGGTAGGCGGGCCGGTTCACGAAGTCGTACGACAGGTCGGCGCCGCGCTCGGAGGTCGCCTTGATGTCGTCGATCGTGAGGTTGAGCTCCTGGAAGGTGAAGCCGCCGACCTTGCGGACCATGCTGGCGATCAGCTGGTTGGCCGCCTCGGAGAGCGGGTGGCCCTCCGACCAGGCCGGGGAGTCCTCCTGGCTCTTCTCGACGCCGAGGAAGCCGTTGGCGTCGAGCCGCAGCGCGCCGCTGCCGAGGTCGCCGAGCGAGTGCAGGGCGTCCCCGATGACGAGCCGCATGCCGGCGAAGCTCGGGTCGAGCCAGTTGATCGAGGGCTGGCCCTCCTTGAAGTAGTGCAGGTAGACCCAGCGGTGCTCCTGGCCGTCGGGCCCGAGGACCGGCGGCGTGACGCTCCAGTTGGTGTCCTTGACGCCGGGCTCGTAGAAGATCACCCGCTGCAGGCGGCCGATGATGTAGCCCCGCTTGGCCAGCATGGACTCGCCCTCGGTGTCGAGGTTGATCGAGTCGCGGCCCTTGGGGACCTTGGGCAGCAGGTGCCAGTCCTTCTCGTCGATCTCCACCATGTGGTAGATCCCGGGGAAGTCGCCGACCTTCATCTCGGCCAGGCGGAAGTCCGCGCCCTTGCCGGTGTGGCCGGGGACGATGTCGTCGATGATCATGCCGAGGTGCGCCGCGGCGACCTCGGTCATCGTGCGGAACTCGTCCTCGGTGCCGAACGCGTCGTCGATCTGCGTGCTGATCCGGTCGAAGTGCCCGTCGACGCTGGGCGTCGACTCCCAGCCGAGGATGCCGCCGGCCTTCTTGAGCGGGCCGGTGTGCACCCCGTCGATGCCGATCGACTCGAACGCCGCCCAGAGGTCGTCGTCGCCGAGGGTGCCGAGGTAGGAGGTGCCCGGCTTGGTGATCATGGAGATCGGGTACGCCGTGAACCACACCGACGCCTTCTCGATCGCGGCGCGCGGGGCGGGGTTGGCGTACGGGTTCTGCCACATGCTCCCCTGCCCGGAGAACTGCTTGGCGAACTCGTACGCGTCGACGAGCATCGACTGCTCGGTCAGCCACGCGACGTAGTCCGGGTTGTCGCCCTTGGGGCGGCCGGAACGTTCCTTGGGGCGCCGGGGGAAGAGCCCGCGGAGCCGGCCGCGCGGCCGCAGCCGCTGGGGGCGGGCGGGGTAGCGCGCCTCGTCGAAGCTGATCTCGGGCTCGCGCACCTCGCCGTTCGCGTCCGGCGTCCGGGCGTCGGCCGTCTCCTCGGCGTCGGTCTCGGGGCGCGTGTCGGTCATCGATCTCCTGAGGCGTGCGAGGTGTCCGGTGCAGCGGGGTGGAAGGCGCGACGAAGGGCCTCCGCACGTCAAAAGTAGTGCACGCGGCGGACTTCACGGGGGCGGCGTCAGAACGGCGCCGGACGTGGACGGGGACGGGCTCCGACCGGTCCCCGGGCGGCCCCTCGGTCCCCCGCCGCTACTCCGCGGGCGGCGGGTTCTTCAGGGTCGACGCGTGCAGCTTGAAGGGCGCGCCGGTGGGGTCGAGGAGGTCGGCGATCCGCCCGAACGGCGTGTCCTGGGCGCTCATCAGCACCGTCGCCCCGTGCTCCACCGCAGTCCGCTCGGCCGCGTCGGCGTCCTCCACCCCGAGGTAGACCGCCCAGTGGCTCGGCACCGCGTCGGGCAGGAAGCGCGCGGAGTCCATCACCCCCGCGACCTCGGTGCCGTCCACCTTCGCCGTCAGGTAGCGGAAGTCGTCGGAGTCGCCGGTCACCTCGTAGCGCCAGCCGAAGACCGTCGCGTAGAAGTCGCGGCTCGCCCCGAAGCTCTTGCTGTGCACCTCGCTCCACACCACCGAGCCGGGCTCGCCGTGGCGGGTGAACCCCCGGTGCTCGTCCCCCTGCCAGAGCCCGACGACGGCCCCGGCGGGGTCGACGACCACGGCGGTGGACCCGAGCCGGCCGAGCGGCATGGGCGGGGCGAGCACGGTCGCGCCCGCCTCGACAGCCCGGGCCACGGTCGCCTCGACGTCGTCGGTCGCCAGGTAGGTGCTCCAGGTGTCCGGGCTGCCCGAGTCGCCGCTGTTGCGCATCAGGCCGGCGACCACCTCGCCGCCCGAGCGGGCCAGCGTGTAGCCGCCGAGCTCCTCGCCCAGGTCGGTGAGCTCCCAGCCGAGGACGGCCGCGTAGAAGGCGCCGCTGCGCTCCGGGTCGGAGGTGAAGAGGTCGACCCAGCAGGGCGTGCCGGGTGCGAACGGGGTGCTGGGGTTCGTCACCGGGTCACCCTAAGCGCGGGCGGACCCGTGGACGGGAAGGACGAAGCGCCTCCGTGGTCGACGCCCCCGGGGACGGCAAGAGGGTGACGGCTCGCGCCGTCACCCTCCGCGACCCGGGTCCCGAGGTCGCCCTCGTGACCGCTGAGCCGTTGCCGGACCCCCGAGCCCGGGTCCGCTCCCCACAAGCGGGTGCTCCGGGCTGCTGCTGTGGCCCCCCGACCGACAACGGTGCCAGCATCCACCCCGGGGACCTGGCCGTCAAGCGTTTCTGAGGCTTCTCAGGAACTGGACGTCTCCGCCGGCCGGCGGCCCACGAAGAACTCCCGCGGCAGCCGGTCGTCGGTGGTCACCTCGGCGACCGAGCGCGCCTCGAAGCCGGCGTCGGCCAGCACCCGCAGCCAGGTCTCGCGCGGGAAGAGCCCCAGCACGTGGGTGTCGTGGGCCACCCGGACCGAGCCGTCCGGCGAGCGGAGCAGGAAGGCGTACTCGGTGGTCGTCGTCGAGTCCGACGGGTCCGGGTCGGTCGACCAGGACAGGTAGCGCACGCCCCGGCCGTCGGCGGCGTCGCGTCCGCCGTGCTCGGTCCCCGGCTCGAAGTTCTCCGCGATGTCGTCGGGCACGAGCACGGCGACGCCCCCCGGACGGCAGTGCACGTACGCGGTCGCGACCGCCGCGCGCAGGTCGTCCTCGGTCGTCATGTACTCGATGGCGTCGTGCACGAAGACGGCGTCGAAGGTGCGTCCCAGCCGCAGCGTCCGCATGTCGCCGGCGAGGTGCTCGCAGTCGGGGTTGAGCTCGCGCGAGACCGCCAGCATCTGCTCGGACAGGTCCACGAGCGTCATGGCGAAGCGCTGCTGCAGGTGGTGGGCGTTGCTGCCGCCCCCGCTGCCCAGCTCGAGCACCGTCCGGGTCGGCGGCTCGGCCCCGGCCAGGAGCTCCGCGGCGAAGGCCGCCTCCTCGACGTGCTCGTCCGGGGAGGAGATGAGGGGCCACCAGGGCGCGAGGTCGCCGTAGAAGACGCCCCCGCCGACGGCCTCGACGGGCTCGGTCACGCCACGCCCGCCCGGTTGGCCAGGCCCTTGACGTACGCGGCCTGGCCCAGGTGCTGCAGGGCGTCGCCGATGACGCTGACGAGCCGGATCGACGCGGTGACCGGCGGCTTCCAGCTGTCGTCGACCACGCGCGCCAGCTCGGCCGAGCCCTCGCCCGCGTCGATCCGCTCGAGGTAGTCGAGGGTCAGCCGGTGCACGTCGGCGTGGTACCCGGCGAGCAGCTCGCCGCTCGCCCGGACCTCGGCGGCCTCCGCCGCGCTCTGCCCGTAGCCGGTCGCCCACGGCCCGAAGGGCAGCGCGAACCGGTCCCGCCAGCGCGGCCAGACCTGCTCCTCGTCCGCGATCCCGGCGACGTGGTCGTCCTGGATGCGGGTCAGGTGCCAGACCAGCCAGGCGATCGAGTTCGCCTCGTCGTCGGCCCGCCAGGTCGCGAGCTCCGGGCTCAGGCCGTGGGTGAGGCCCTCGACCAGGTCCTTGACCCGCGTGAAGGAGTCGACCAGCAGCTCGCGCACCGGGTCGTGGTTCGTGTCGCTCATAGCTCCTGACCCTAGCCAGCCCACCGCTAGCGTGGCGGCCATGCCCCCGACCCCCGTCACGCCCAAGCCGCCGAGGACCACGACCGTCACGCCGCGGGGGCTGGCCGCGTACGAGCCCGGGCCCCTGGACGACGACCTCGAGTCGGTCGAGCTGGTCGAGGTCGACCTCGGCGACGCCGACCTCGACGGGCGGACCGTGTCGGGCTGCCTGCTGCGCCGGTGCGCCCTCGACGGCGCCGACCTCGGGCGGGCGCGGGTCGTCGAGAGCGTCCTCGAGGGGTGCGAGGCCGCGCACCTGCGGGTGGCGCGGTCCGCGTGGCGCGACGTCGTCGTCGACGCCTGCCGGCTCGGCTCGGTCGAGGCGTACGAGACGGAGTGGCGCGGGGTGCGGTTCGAGGGGACGAAGGTCGACTACCTCAACGCCCGGGCCGGGACGTGGCGCGACGTGGACCTCGCGGGCTGCCGCATCGGGGAGCTCGACCTCACCGACGCGAAAGTCGAGCGCCTCCGGCTCGACGGCTGCACGGTCGGCACGCTGGTCGTCGGCCACGCCCGGCTCACCGACGTCGACCTGCGCGGGGCCCGGATCGACGTCGTCGAGGGCCTCACCGGCCTGGCCGGCAGCTGGCTGACGTCGGAGCAGCTGACGCTCCTCGCGCCCGCCCTCGCCGCCGAGCTGGGCATCCGCATCTCGGGCTGAGCGCACCAACGCCCCCTGAGCTCGTCGAAGGGCCTCGCAGAGGTCGGCTCTTCTCACGAAGGAGAGGAGCCAACCCCTTCGGGGCCCTTCGACAGGCTCAGGGGGCGTTCGGGCCCTTCGACAGGCTCAGGGGGCGTCCGGCCCTTCGACAGGCTCAGGGGGCGTCCGGCCCTTCGACAGGCTCAGGGGGCGTTTCCCCTGATCAAGCTCAGTGCTGGCTGGGCCGGGGCTTCGCCCCCGCGGGGTTCGGGTCGGGGCGGTTGGGGTTGACCTTGGCCCAGACGAGGAAGAGCACGCCGAGGATCAGCATCCCGATGCCGAGCCACAGGTTCATGTTGATCCCCGCCGCCTTGGCCAGCTCGGCCGCGGAGGTGAAGAAGCCGGCGATCGTCAGCATCAGGCCGTAGACGACGAACAGGCCGCCGATCATGATGCGGATGTCGAACAGCTTGGCTGCGGCCGACTGCGTGACCGGGGTCTGCTTCTGCTCGCTCATGAGGTTTCCTCCTGCTCAGGCGAAGACGATGGACAGGACGAGGACGATGCCGAGGGCGGTGAAGCCCAGCAGCTTCGGGGACTCCCACCAGCGTCGCACGTAGCCCTCGTGCGGGTCGCCGGCATCGGGGTCCGGGACGCCCCAGACCAGGCCACGCAGCTCGACCAGCGGCTTCGACTTCGTGGTCAGCGTGACGATCACGGTGACGACGGCGTCGAGGACGAAGGCCATGATGGCCGCGTAGAAGTTGATCATCTGCGCGTTGGCCTCTTTGGTCATGTCCCCGCCGGGGTACATGTGCGACCAGTTCGGGCCGATGAGGAACTGGTAGATCGCGGCGCCCGCCGTACCGGCGACCAGACCCCAGAGGCCGGCCTTGGCGGTCGTGCGCTTCCAGAACATCGCGATGATGAACGTCGCGAAGAGGGGCGCGTTGAAGAAGCCGAACAGCGTCTGGATGTAGACCTGGATGTTGTTGTAGCCCGCCGCGATGAACGCGGTCCCGACGCCGATGACGATGCCGACGATCGTGACGATCCGGCCGACGTTCAGGTAGTAGTGGTCCGGGAAGTTCTTCTTGATGTAGCTCTGCCAGATGTCGTACGTGAAGACCGTGTTGAACGAGCTCACGTTCGCCGCCATGCCGGCCATGAAGGCGGCCAGCAGGCCGGCCAGCGCGACGCCGAGGGCGCCGTTGGGGAGGTAGTGCCCCATCAGCGCCGGGATCGCGTAGTTGTAGTCGGTCTCGCCCTGCGCGTTCTTGAGCATGTCCGGGACGACGGTGATGGCCAGCAGGCCGGGGATGATCGTCAGTGCGGGGATGAAGATCTTCGGGTAGGCGCCGATCAGCGGGGTGCGCTCGGCCGCGGAGAGGTTCTTGGCGGACAGCGCGCGCTGGACCTCGGCGAAGTTCGTGGTCCAGTAGCCGAACGACAGCACGAACCCGAGGCCCATGACGATGCCGATCCAGTCACCGAGCGGGTTGCTCCAGTTCCAGCCGGTGCCCGACCAAGTCGAGAAGAACCGGTCCTGGCCCGGCTGCGAGACGACCTTCTCCTTCAGCCCGTCCCAGCCCCCGACGTCCTTGAGGCCGATGATCACCAGCGGGATCAGGCCCGCGATGATCACGAAGAACTGCAGGACCTCGTTGTAGATCGCGCCGGAGAGGCCGCCGAGGGTGATGTAGGCGAGGACGAAGGCGGCGGAGACGAGGATCGCCAGCCAGGTCGGCCAGCCGAGCAGCGCCTCGATGATGATCGACATGGCGTAGAGGTTCACGCCCGCGTTCAGCACGGCGGCGGCCGCGAAGCTGAGGCCGTTGAAGAGGTGCGCGCCGGTGCCGAAGCGTCGCTTCAGGTACTCGGGGACGCTGCGGACCCGGCTGCCGTAGTAGAACGGCATCATCACGAGGCCGAGGAACACCATGGCCGGCACGGCGCCGATCCAGTAGAAGTGCACGGTCGCGAGGCCGTACTGGGCGCCGTTGGCCGCCATGCCGAGGATCTCGATGGCGCCGAGGTTCGCCGAGATGAAGGCGAGGCCGGTCACCCAGGCCGGCAGCGACCGGCTGGAGAGCAGGAAGTCCTCGCTGGTGGCGACGGCGCGTCTGGCGAGGACCCCGATGGCGATGACGAGGATGAAGTAGATCGCCAAGATCGAGTAGTCGAAGATGTTGGTGTCGAGCCTGCCCATGACGCTCCTTCGCAGCGGTTCCGGCCGAACCTCGCCGGTCACGTTAGACCTGTCCCCCACTGGTCTGCGGGCAGGTCGCCGCGTGACGCGCGGGACGCGTGTGACCCGCCCCGGGCCGCTGGAGCCGATCCGCTAAGTTACTGGCCAGTAACATGGCGGGACCGTCCACGTTCCCGGGACCCCAGGAGTCAGATGTGAGCGCCGTGAGCCACTACCGGTCGAACCTCCGCGACACCGTGTTCACCCTCTTCGAGGTGCTGGGCCGCGAGGAGGTGCTGGGCACCGGGCCGTGGGCCGACCTGGACCGCGAGACGGCCGAGGCGATCCTGTCCGAGCTCGACCACCTGGCCCGGACGAAGCTGGCCGAGACCTTCGCGTCGACGGACCGGCACCCGCCCGTGCTCGACGTCGAGGCCCGTACGGTCAGCGTCGGCGAGCCGTTCAAGAAGACCTACCGGGCGCTGCTCGACTCGGGCGCGTGGGCGCTCGAGCTGCCCGAGGACCTCGGCGGCACGCCCAGCCCGCCGTCGCTGCAGTGGGCCGCGAACGAGCTGCTGCTCGGCGCCAACCCCGCCGCCTACCTCTACGCCGCCGGGCCGAAGATGGCCCAGGTCCTCTGGCGCGAGGGCACCGAGCGGGACCGGCGGCTGGCCCAGCTCATGGTCGAGCGCGAGTGGGCCGCGACGATGGTGCTCACCGAGCCCGAGGCCGGCTCCGACGTCGGGGCGGGACGCACCCGGGCGCTGCCCCAGCCCGACGGCAGCTGGCACGTCGAGGGCGTCAAGCGCTTCATCACGTCGGCCGAGCACGACCTGACCGAGAACATCGTGCACCTCGTCCTCGCCCGCCCGGTCGGCGTCGAGGGCCAGGGCGGACCGGGCACCAAGGGCCTGTCCCTCTTCCTCGTGCCCAAGTGGCGGTTCGACCCGGAGACCGGCGAGCTCGGCGAGCGGAACGGCGTCTTCGTCACCGCGCTCGAGCACAAGATGGGCATCAAGGCGTCGGCGACGGGCGAGCTGGCGTTCGGCACGGACGGCACCCCGGCGGTCGGCTGGCTGCTCGGCGACGTGCACGACGGCATCAAGCAGATGTTCCACATCATCGAGTACGCCCGGATGATGGTCGGCACCAAGGCGATCGCGACCCTGTCGAGCGGCTACCTGAACGCGCTGGCGTACGCGAAGGAGCGGGTGCAGGGCCCGGACCTGACGCGGGCGTCGGACAAGACCGCGCCCCGCGTGACGATCACGCACCACCCGGACGTGCGGCGCTCGCTGATGACGCAGAAGGCCGGCGTCGAGGGCATGCGCGCGCTCGTGCTGTTCACGGCGAGCGTGCAGGACCGGGTGGCGCTGGCCCGGGCCGAGGGGCGCGTCGACGAGGACGCCGTCCGGCTCAACGACCTGCTGCTGCCGGTCGTCAAGGGCTACGGGTCGGAGCGCTCGTGGGTGCTGCTCGGCACGGAGTCGCTGCAGACGTTCGGCGGTTCCGGCTACGTCGAGGACCACCCGCTGGAGCAGTACGTCCGCGACGCCAAGATCGACACCCTCTACGAGGGCACGACGGCGATCCAGGGCCAGGACCTGTTCTTCCGCAAGATCGTCCGGGACCGCGGGCGCGCGCTCGGCGACCTGTCGGCGCAGGTGCAGGGCTGGATCGACTCCGAGGCCGGCAACGGCCGGCTCAAGGAAGAGCGCGAGCTGCTCCAGACCGCGCTGACCGACACGGCCGGCATCGTCGAGACGATGATCGGCCACGCGATGGCGTCGCAGGCGCCCGGGCAGGAGCGCGACGTCTACCTCGTCGGGCTCAACACGACCCGGCTGCTGATGGCGCTCGGCGACGTGGTCTGCGGCTGGCTCCTGCTCCGCGGGGCCGAGGTGGCGCTCGCCCGGCTCGGCGAGGACCAGACCCCGGCGGAGCAGGCGTTCTACGAGGGCAAGGTCGCCGCCGCGCGGTGGTTCGCCCGGACCGTCCTGCCGCGCCTCACCGCCGAACGCATCGCCGCCGAGCGGACCGACCTCTCCGTGATGGACCTTCCCGAGGCCGCCTTCTAGCGGCGCTTCGACGCGATCTCGACGACGAGGCCGGCGTCCGGGAAGACGACGTCCAGGTAGAAGCGGTTGCCGTCGGCCCAGACCGGGTCGAGCGGCGCCACCGGGCACGCGTACGAGGCGTGTCGCACGCCGAGCGGCGCCACCGGTCACACCTCTTCTCGAGCGGTACGCCTTCCCGGTCGCGAGGCCGCAGAGAGCGGGAGGAGGTACCGCTCGCAGGAGAAGGCACCCGATGGGGCCCCTCGTTCAGGCTCTTCTCGTGCCGGGCACGACCAGCTCGGGGTCGACCTGCGTCCGGGTGCCTCAGCGACCTGCGCGGTAGCGGGCCGGGGTGACGCCGACGAGGGCGGAGAAGTCGCGGGTGAAGTGGGCCTGGTCGTACCAGCCGTGGGCGGCGGCGAGGTCGGCCAGGGAGCGGTCGTCGCCGGCGTCGAGCGCAGCGACGACGTCGTGCATGCGGTGGCGGGCGAGGACCCACTTCGGGCCGACGCCGACGTAGCGCGCGAACAGCCGCTGCAGGCGGCGGGTGGAGAGGCCGTGCCGCTCGGTCACCTGGGAGACGCGCACCAGGGTCCGGTCGGCGAGCATCTCGGCGACCAGGGCGAGCACGAGCTCGTGGTCGGGGTCCGGGCCGTGGGCGAGCGGCCGCAGGGCCGCCTCGACGCGCGCCCGGTCGTCCTCCAGCGGTGCGCCCGTGTCGTGCAGCGCGTCGAGCGCCGTCACGACCGCGTCGGGCAGCAGGTCGGCGGCGGCGAGGGTGCGTTCGGCGAGCCGCGAGGCGTCGAGCCCGGCGAGGGCCGCGAGCCCGCCCGGACGGAACCGCACGCCCCACACCCAGCCGCGTCCGGTCGTCTCGACGTCGAACCGCCGGGTGACGGGACCGGTGAGGAGCACCGCCACCGGCGGGGCGCCGACCCGCCGCACGCCCCGCTCGACCGTGAGGTTGCAGGTCGGGTGCGGCAGCACCTGGCTCGGGTAGGTGACGCCGTCGGGCAGGTCCCAGCGCAGCACCCAGTGGTTCTCGACCCAGGGCGCGAGGTCGGGTGCCGGCGGGAGGCGCCGCAGCGCGACGTGCCGCGCGAACTCCTCCGGCCGCAGGATCCCCGCCGTGCCGCCGGTCGTCCCCGTGCCGCCGCTCGTGGCGGCCGCGACGGGCGTCGCGTTTCTCCTATCCCCCACCGGCCGATCCTAGGGACGCTGGACCCATGACGACGCAGCTGAAGATGACGACCCTCGACTGCAGCGACCCGCGCGCGGAGGCGGCCTTCTGGTCGGCGCTGCTCGGCTGGCAGGTGGCGGTCGCGGAGGACGAGTACGCGATGGTCGTGCCGGCCGACGGCGGGGCGATGCTCGGCTTCGGGCGGGTCGAGGACCACCAGCGACCCGGCTGGCCGAACGAGCGCGGCACCAAGCAGTTCCACCTGGACCTGGCCTGCGACGACGTCGCCGCGAGCGAGGAGCAGGCCCTGGCCCTCGGCGCCACCCTCGCGGAACCCCAGCCCGGCGACACGTGGCGCGTGCTGCTCGACCCGGCCGGGCACCCCTTCTGCCTCACCGACGCGTCCCGCTGGTGACCCCGGGGGCGACGCGTACGCCGGCCCGGTCGCCGCCCGTACGCCCGCCGCGCGGCGTCGACCCGGCCGGATGAACCTCCACGACGCATCCTGGAGGGGTACCGGAACGCGTCGACGCCTCCGGCCCTCACCTAGGAGCCCCCGATCGTGCCCACCTCCCGCGTCCCGCGGCTGTCCGCCCTCGCCCTGTCCACGGCCCTCGCCGCGACGGGGATCCTGTCCGCCTGCAGCTCGACGGACGAACGCGTCACCGAGGACGTCTACTGCGCCGACGCCAACGGCAAGGTCATCGACGAGGCCAACTGCGACGACGGCTACCGCGGCGGCTTCCCCGGGTTCATCTGGATCGGCGGCTTCGGGCTCGGGCGTGGGCTCGGCTACCAGCTGCCGGTGAGCCAGCGGACCTCGATGGTCCCCTACAACGACCCGGTCGCGCGCCAGAACGCCGGCCTGCCGCGCACGGGGCGGGTGACCGGTTCGGGCGGGCTCGGCAGCACCGTCACGCGCAGCCGCTCGATGAGCGGCAACCCCGGCGGCACCAAGGCCGGCTCGTCCAAGGGCGGCGGCTTCGGCGGCACCCAGGGCGGGACCGGCAGCTGATGGAACGCCGACCCACCGGTGTCGAGCGCCCCAACTGGCAGGAGGTCGTCGCCGCCCAGGGGCTGACCTACTGGCAGACGCAGCTGCCCGACGGCCGGACCCGCTCCTACTGGAACGAGGGCGCGCACTACGCCTTCTCCGCGGCCGAGATCGAGCAGATGGCCGCGGACACGGCGACGCTGTTCGAGATGTTCGTGGTCGCGGGCGACTTCCTGCTCGCGCACCCCAGCCTCACCGACCAGATGGGCATCCCCCGCTGGACGCTCCCCCGGATCAACGCGACCTGGAACCGTACGCCCGAGTGGGGCAGCGTCTACGGCCGCATCGACGTCGTCTACGGCGGGAACCGGCTCCTCGACCCGATGTGCACCGACCTGCAGGACGGCGTCGACGAGGCGCTGGGCCGGATCCGGCTGTACGAGTTCAACGCCGACACCCCGACCTCGCTGCTCGAGGCGGCCGTCATCCAGTGGGACTGGTTCGACAAGACCCGTCAGGGCGACGACCAGTGGAACGGCATCTACGAGATGCTCGTCGAGGCCTGGCGGCGCAACCTCGCGGAGGCGGAGCAGGCGCTCGGCCATCGGCCCGTCGTGCACTTCGCGTGCACCTGGCAGGACAACCTCCTGCCCGAGCTGGCCCACCTGGTCCCGCCGGAGCAGCGCGCCGGGATCGACCTCGAGGGCTGCTCGTACGAGGACCTGCAGAACCTGCGCGTCATGCAGCAGGCGTGCACCGACGCCGGCTACGAGACGCGCTGGCTCTACGTCGAGCAGATCCACCTCGGCGAGGACGGCCGCTTCTACGACGGCAGCAGCGGCCGCGCCGGCGAGCACCTGGACGTCGTCTTCAAGCTCTACCCCTGGGAGCACATGGTGGCCGAGGAGTTCGGCCCCGCCGTCTTCGAGGACATGGCCCGTCCCGGCGGCACCGTCTGGATCGAGCCGCCGTACAAGATGCTCTGGTCCAACAAGGGCCTGCTCCCGGTCCTGTGGAAGCTCTTCGGTCGCGACCCGGAGAAGAGCAAGCTGCTGATCCCGGCCTGGTTCGAGGGCGAGCAGCCCGAGGGGATGGAGAGCTACGTGCGCAAGCCGATCCTCGGGCGCGAGGGCGCGAACGTCCGCGTGGTCGTCGACGGCCGGACGGTCCTCGACACCCCCGGCCCGTACGGCGACGAGCCGGCGGTCATCCAGCAGTACGCTCCGAGCCCGAACTTCGTGGGCCTGGAGGGTGACAACTTCGCCACGCTCGGGATCTTCGTCGTCGACGGCGAGCCGGCCGGCCTCGACCTCCGGGAGAGCCAGACCGTCGTCGTCGACAACCTGAGCGTGTGCGTGCCGCACGTCGTCCGGGGCTGAGACCTCTCCCCTCGGCGCCCGACCCGTACGAGCCCCCGGAGGACGTCTCGATGCTCGACTACCTGCAGGCCATCGCCATGAGCTGGCCGGCCGCGGCCGTCAGCCTGCTGCTCACCCTCGTCGTCGGCGGGGCGCTCTGGGCCACGCACAACGCCCTGACGCGGTTCGACGACCGCGAGGTGCTGTTCGTGCGGGGCAGCGTCGCCTACCTCGTGCAGCGCAGCTCCCTCGTGCTCGCGTTCGGCATCGCCTCGCTGCCGACCATCACGCGCGGCGAGGACGACCACCCCTGGAACGTCCTGCCGCTGCAGGCCGCGCAGCTCGCCTGGGTGTTCGTCGCGCTGCTCGGCGTGCGCTACCTCGTCGACGCGATCCTGCTGCGGGAGCGCAACACCGAGGAGCTCCTCGACGGCAACGTCGCGCTCGGGGTCGTCGAGGCCGGGTTCTACGTCGGGTTCGGGTTCGTCCTCAACGGCTCGCTGACGGGGTACGCCCCCACCTTCGGCCTCAGCCTGGCCAGCACCGTCGTCTTCGGCCTGCTCGGCCTCGCCGTCGTCGTCGGGGTGTTCTGGCTGCACGAGCTCGTCACGCCGTGGTCGGTGCGCCAGCTGGTCCGCGACCGCAGCCTGACCGCGGGCTTCGAGGCCGGCGGCGTGCTCGCCGCCGTCGGGATCGTCGTCCGCGAGGGGGTCGCCGGCGATTTCACGACCTGGACCGACGGGCTCGTGGCCTTCGCCGCGACCAGCCTGTTCGCGGTCGCGATGCTCTACCTGTTCCGGTGGCTGACCAACCGGCTGATCCTGCGCTCGGCGACGCTCGACCAGATCCAGGACGGGCAGCTCGTGGGCGCGTCGGCGTTCAGCGCCGTGCTGCTGGTCGTCGTCGCGATCTCCGTCGCGACAGTGGTCCGCACCCAGCTCTGAGCGCGGACCCCCGTTCTCCGGCGGCAGGTGTCGGTCAGAAGAGCAGGCCCAGCCCCGGGTCGGTGAGGATCTGGGCGACGGTCGACAGGAACACCGAGCCCTGCTCGCCGTCGACCAGCCGGTGGTCGAAGGACACGGCCAGGGTCGTCACCCAGCGCGGCTCGATCCGCTCGTCACGACCGGCCCCGACGACCCAGGGCCGCCGGGCGATCTGACCGACGCACAGGATGCCGGCCTCGCCCGGGTTGACGATCGGGGTGCCCGCGTCGACGCCGAACGTCCCCACGTTGGTGATCGTGAACGTCCCGCCCGCCATGTCCGACGGCGACGTACGCCCGTCGCGCGCGGTGCTGACCACGGCGTTGATCGCCTGGGCCATCTCGAGCAGCGTCATGGCGTCCGCGCCCTTGAGGTTGGGCACGACAAGCCCGCGAGGGGTCGCCGCGGCGATCCCGAGGTTGACGTAGTGCAGGGTCGCGATCTCCTGGGCGGCCTCGTCCCAGTACGCGTTGAGCTGCGGCACGCGGCTCAGCGCCACGCAGACCGCCTTGGCGACGACGAGCAGCGGGGAGATCTTCACCCCGCGGAACTCCCGCCGGTCGCGGAGCCGCTCGACGAGGTCCATCGTCGCGGTCACGTCGCAGGTGACCCACTCGGTGACGTGCGGCGCCGTGAACGCCGAGCGCACCATCGCGTCGGCCGTCGCCTTGCGGACGCCCTTGATCGGGACGCGCGTCTCCCGTTCCGGGTCGCCCTGGCGGGCCGGGGCGGCCGGCACGACGGGCCGGACCGGGGCCGGGGCAGCAGGGGCCGACGCCGCCGGGGCGGCCGCGGGCTGGGCCGCCCGCTCCACGTCCTCGCGGGTGATCACGCCGCCGGGGCCGCTGCCGGTGAGGGCCGTCAGGTCGACGCCGCGGTCCTTGGCGAGCTTGCGGACGGGCGGCTTGGCCAGCACGGCCGGCCCGCCGCCGAGGAACGGCGCGTCCTCGCGGGCCGGGGACTGCGGCTCGGCGGGGAGCGAGTTCCCGGTGACCGGCGCGGTCGCCGGTACCTGCGCGGCGGCCCGAGCCGGGGTCGGAGCCGCCGGTGCCGGAGCCGCCGGTGCGGCAGGAGCAGGGGCAGCAGCCGCGGGCGCCGAGGCGTGCTCGGGTGCGCCCTTGCGCGGGCGACGGCGGGCCTCGGTGCTGCGCGGGCCGTAGCCCACGAGGTTGGCGACGCGGCCGTCGCCGGCCTCCGCACCACCCTCCGGAACCGTCGCCACGTGGTCGCTGCCGAGCGCCACGGCCGGGCTGGGCACGGGCTCGTCCGCCCCGTCGGAGACGGCGACGATCGGCGCACCGACGTCGACCATCTGGCCCTCGTCGGCGAGCAGCGCCGTGACCGTCCCCGCAAAGGGGCTCGGCAGCTCGACCAGGGACTTGGCCGTCTCGATCTCGACCAGGATGTCGTTGACCTTGACCACGTCCCCGACGGCCACGCGCCAGGTCACGATCTCGGCCTCGACCAGGCCCTCCCCGGGGTCGGGCAGGCGGAACTCGCTCGTCGCCACGTGTGTCCTTACGTCCTGGGTCTCAGTAGGCCAGCGACCGGTCGACCGCGTCGAGGACACGGTCGAGGTCGGGCAGGTAGTCCTCCTCGATGCGGCTCGGGGGGTAGGGCACGTCCATGCCCGCCACCCGCAGCACCGGGGCCTCGAGGGAGTAGAAGCACTCCTCGGTGATCCGCGCGGCGACCTCGCCGCCGAGCCCGACGCTGACCGGCGCCTCGTGCACGACGACCGCGTGCCCCGTCCGGCGCACGGACGCGAAGACCGGGCCCAGGTCGAGCGGCGAGAGCGTCCGCAGGTCGATGACCTCGAGCTCGCGGCCCTCGTCGGTCGCGGCCTCCGCGGCCTCGACGCACGTCTTGACCATCGGCCCGTACGCGATCAGCGTCGCGTCGCGGCCCGGACGGACGACCCGGGAGCGGTGCAGCGGGAGCGGCACCGCGGTCGTGTCGACCTCGGCCTTCTCGTAGTAGCGCCGCTTGGGCTCGAAGAAGATCACCGGGTCGTCGGAGGCGATGGCCTGCTGGATCATCCAGTAGGCGTCGACCGGGTTGGAGCAGGTGACGACCTTGAGCCCCGGCGTGTGCGCGAAGTAGGCCTCGGGCGACTCGCTGTGGTGCTCGATCGCCCCGATGCCGCCGCCGTACGGGATGCGGATGACGATCGGCATCGGCGTCCGGCCCATGGTGCGCCAGCGGATGCGGGCGACCTGGGTGACGATCTGGTCGAAGGCCGGGAAGACGAACCCGTCGAACTGGATCTCGCAGACCGTGCGGTAGCCGCGGACCGCCAGCCCGACCGCGGTGCCGACGATGCCGGACTCGGCGAGCGGGGTGTCCATGACGCGGTGCTCGCCGAAGTCCTTCTGCAGGCCCTCCGTCACGCGGAACACGCCGCCGAGCTTGCCGATGTCCTCGCCGGCCAGCAGGACCTTCGGGTCGTCCTCCATCGCCCGCCGCAGCCCCGCGTTCAGGGCCTTGGCCATGGTCATGGTGCGCACGGGTGCCAGCGCGGTGTCGCTCATCGGGCCTCCTCGAAGCTGTCGGCGTACGCCTGGTGCCGGGCGAGCTGCTCGGTCAGCTCGGGGGACTTCTCCGCGTAGACCCAGTCGAACGTGTCGGCCAGGGACGGCACCGGCAGGGCCAGGCAGTCGCGCCGCAGCTGCGTGGCCAGGGCGTCGCCGTCCGCGTCGACAGCGTCGAAGAACGCCGCGTCGGCTGCACCGGTCCGCTCGAGGTAGGCCCGCACCCGGCTCAGCGGGTCGCGCGCGCGCCAGTGCTCGAGCTCGTCGGCGAGGCGGTACTTCGTCGGGTCGTCGGAGGTGGTGTGCGCGCCCATCCGGTAGGTGTAGGCCTCGATGAACGTCGGCCCGTTGCCCGAGCGGGCCCGGTCCAGCGCCGCCGTCGTCACCGCGTGCACGGCGAGCGCGTCGTTGCCGTCGACCCGGACGCCGGGGAAGCCGAAGCCCGCGGCCCGGCGGTAGAGGGGGGCGCGCGACTGGCGCTCGCTGGGCTCGGAGATGGCCCACTGGTTGTTGGAGCAGAAGAACACGACGGGCGCGTTGAACGACGACGCGAAGACGAGGCCCTCGTTGAGGTCGCCCTGGCTCGAGGCCCCGTCGCCGAAGAAGCAGACGACCGCCGCGTCCCGCTCCGGGTCACCGCTGCCCACCAGCCCGTCCCGCTCCAGGCCCATCCCGTAGCCCGTGGCCTGCACGGCCTGGGTGCCGATGATGATCGAGTACATGTACGTGTTGTGCTCGAGGACGTCCCACGAGCCGGTGTCGACCCCGCGGAACATCGCCAGCAGCCGCAGCGGGTCCACCCCGCGGGTGATCGTCACGCCGTGCTCGCGGTAGGTGGGGAAGGCGTAGTCCTGCGACCGCATCGCGTACGCGGCGCCGATCTGCGCGCCCTCCTGGCCCAGGGAGGAGGGCCACAGGCCGAGCTCGCCCTGGCGCTGCAGGGCGATCGCCTCGGCGTCCACGCGCCGGACCAGCGCCATCCGGGCGTAGAACTCCCGGACCAGCTCGTCGTCGCCGGTGAACGCGTAGTCGGGGTGCTCCACCCGCTCGCCCTCGGGCGTCAGCAGCTGGACGGCCTCCGCGGTCTCGTCCGGGCCGCTCTCGCGCACGTCGCTCACGGTGCTCCTCTCGTCCGTCCGGCACCCGTGGAGGGCGGCGCCGGAGCGGTTCTCGTCAACGTACCGCCGGGTCCGGGGATGGGGAAAACAACTTGCGGTGCCTACTTCCTGCGTCCGGAGGACCGGGCGTCGCGGCCGATGAGTGCGGGGGACGCCGCGGGTCACAGGCACCACGACGACCAGCACGACCGGACGACGACAGAGGAGCACCATGACCGACTACGTGACCAGCCGCCGGGGCGACCGGGTGGCGTACGACCGCTACGGGCCGGTCGGCGGGGGCCCGGCCGTCGTGCTCGTCGCGGGCGCCGGCTCGCTGCGCGGCGACGAGGCGGTCGTGGCGGCGACCGCGCGGCTGGTCGCCGGGGAGGGCGTGGCCGTGCTCGTCCCCGACCGGCTGGGGCGCGGCGAGAGCGCGGCCGAGGGTCGGCTCGACCTCGACCGCGAGGTCGACGCGCTCCGGGCCGTCGTCGACGCCGCGGGCGGGCACGCGGTCCTCTGCGGGCACTCGTCGGGCTGCTCGATCAGCCTGTACGCGACCGCGCAGGGCGTGCCCGTCGACGGGCTGGTGCTGTGGGAGGCGCCCCTGGCCGCCGGCGCCGCGGCCACGAAGGACTGGGTCGACGGGCTCGAGGAGCGCATCGACGCGGGCGAGCTCGAGGCGGCCCAGGAGTGGTACATGAAGGACATGCCGCCGGAGTGGCTGGCCGGCGCCAAGGCGTCCCCGGCCTGGCCGGCGATCTACGCCGGGGTGGTCTCCCTGCGCGCCGACGGCCAGTCCCTGCGCTGGGCGAGCGCCCAGCTGGAGTCGGAGGCGCTGCGCGACCAGGTGGACGTGCCCGTGCTGTCCGTCTACGGCACCTCCACCGTCCCGGTGATGACCGCGGCCGCCGCGCGGATCAGGGCGGTGCTCCCGCAGACCGAGGTCCGCGAGGTGCCGGGCGCGCACCACACCTGGGAGCCGGCGGGCTTCGCCCCGGTGCTCGCCGGCTTCGTCCGGTCCGTCGCCGCCGGTGCGGACCGGGGCGACGGCCGGACAACCGAACCTCAGGCCAGCGCGTAGCCGCCGTCCATCAGCATCTCGGTGCCGACGCAGAAGGCCGCCTCGTCGCTGAGCAGCCAGGCCACGCCCGCGGCCACCTCGGCCGGGGTGGCGAAGCGGGCCACCGGCGTCCGCTCCTTCCACCCCGGGTGCAGGGGGGACGCGCCGGTGAGCAGCGGCGTGTCGACGTAGCCGGGCGAGAGGGCGTTGACCCGGACGCGGCCGGCCCACTCCAGGGCGAGCGACTTCGTCATGGCCACCACGCCGGCCTTGGACGCGTTGTACGCGACCTGGCGCTGGGGGACGTTCACGACGTGCTGGCCCGACATCGAGGCGATCGTCACGATCCGCCCGCCGGTCTCCTGCTCCAGCATCACCCGGCCGAACTCGCGGCAGGACAGGAAGACCCCGGTCAGGTTGACCCCGATGGTCCGCGACCAGACCTCGGTGGTCATGTCCTCGGCCCCGGTGTCGCGCTCGGCGACGCCGGCCGCCGCGACCAGGGCGTCGACCCGGCCGGCGCGCTCCACGACCGTGCGGACGGCCGCGGCCAGCGACTCCTCGGAGGTCACGTCGACCTCGACCGCCTCGCCCACCCCGGGCCGCGTGCCCGGGCGGTCCAGGCTGAACACCCGGGCCCCCCGCTCGGCGAACCAGGTCGCGACCGCGAGGCCGATGCCCCCGGCCGCGCCGGTGACGACGACCACCGCCTCTTCGGGCCAGCTCATGGACGCACCTCTCCCTCGGCCGGGGCCGGCGTCACGACGACGCCCGCTCCCGGGCTCTCCCGCTCGAGATCGACCTCGAAACGGCTGCGGTCGCCGCGGTGCAGCGCGACGAACACCTCGACCGGACGGTCGCCGGACCAGGACGTGCTGCGCAGCACCAGCAGCGGCTCCCCCGGTCGTACGGCCAGCGCCGCGGCGGCCTCGTCGGTGGCGGCCACGGCCTCCACGCTGCGCCGGCCGTGGGTCAGGACGACCCCGTGGCGCGCGAGGAGGGCGTAGAGCGACTGCTCGGCGAAGTCCTCGCCCACGAGGTCGGGCGCGACGTCGGCGGGCAGGTGCGTGGTGGTGAGCACCCACGGCTCGCCGTCGACGTGCCGCAGCCGCTCGAGCACCAGCACCGGGGCCCCCGCCTCCAAGCGCAGGGCGGCGGCGACGTGGCCGTCGGCGGGGACGACCTCCTGGCGCCGGACGACGCTGGTGACCCGGGAGCCGCGCGCGGTCATCTCCTCGTGCAGGCCGGTCAGCCGGTCGACGAGGTGCTCGGAGGTGCGGGGACGGGCGACGAACGTGCCCCGGCCCTTCACCCGCTCGACCACGCCCTCGGTCTCCAGCTCGGCCAGGGCCTGGCGCACCACGCTGCGCGACACCGCGAGCGTCCGGCAGAGCTCGTGGTCGCCCGGCACCCGGCTGCCCGGACCGAGGTCCTCCGCACGCACGCGGGCCAGCAGCAGCTGCTTGACCTGGTGGTAGAGCGGCAGCGGGGACGCCCGGTCGAGGTCCTCCGCACGCACGTCGCGACTGTAGTGCGACGAGGACTTGTCCGTACAGGCCGTTGACGCAGTTGTCCGGACAGGGCTAGGTTCCCGGGGTGACCGTCCCTCCCGCTCCCGACGGGACGCGCCCGGTCGTGCTCGCCACGAGCCGCTCCTTCTCCAGCGGCGACGCGGACCTGCGCGGCGAGCTGGAGGCGGCCGGCTGCGACGTCCGACCCGGCGCCCCCGACCACGACCCCGACGCCCTCGCTCCCCTGCTGGCCGAGGCGGTCTGCTGGATCGCCGGGACCGCCCCCGTGACCGCGGCCCACCTCGACGCCGCCCCCCGCCTGCGCCTCGTCGCGCGCTACGGCGTCGGCGTCGACGCCGTCGACCTCGCGGCCGCGCAGGCCCGCGGCGTCCTCGTCACCAACACCCCCGGCGCGAACACCGGGGCGGTCGCCGACCTCGCCGTCGCCCTGGCGCTCGCCGCCCTGCGCGACGTCGTGCCCGGCGACCGTGGCGTCCGTACGCGGTCCTCCCGCGTCACCCGCGGCCGCGAGCTCGGCAGCCTGACCGTGGGCGTGGTCGGCTTCGGCCGGATCGGCCAGGCGGTCGCCGCCCGGCTCACCGGCTTCGGCAGCCGGGTGCTCGCGTACGACCCGTTCCTCGCCGCCGAGCGCGCGACCGCCCTCGGGGCCGAGGCCGTCGGGCTCGAGGAGCTGGCGGGGCGGAGCGACGTGGTCACGCTGCACGCCCCCGGCGACGCGGTGCTCGTGGACACCGCCCTGCTCGAGCGGTTCCGCCCGGGCACGGTCCTGGTCAACGCGGCCCGCGCGGCCCTCGTCGACGAGCGCGCGGTCGCCGACGCGCTGCGCGCCGGCCGGCTCGGGCGCTACGCCGCGGACGTGCTCGACGACGACGGCCCCGACGCCCCGCTGCTCGCCGACGACCTCGCGGACCGCACGACCTTCACCGCGCACGCCGGCGCCCACACGGTCGAGGCCGTCGACGCCATGGGCCGGGGCGCCGTCGACGCCGTCCTCGCCGTGCTGACCGGGCGCGAGCCCGCCCACCTCGTGACCCCAGGAGGTCCCGCATGACGACGAACACCCGCCCCGACGAGACGTCCACGCCCGGCGGGGACGTCCTGGCGCGCCTCCGCGAGACCGTGGTCGTCGCCGTGCTGCGGGCCCCGTCCGCGCAGGTCGCCGTCTCCGCCGTCGACGCGCTGGTCGCGGGCGGCGTGACGGGCATCGAGGTCACCTACAGCACCCCGGAGGTTCCGGTCGTCCTGCGCGAGGTGCGCGACCGCCACCCCGGCGTGCTGCTGGGCGCCGGCACCGTACGCCGGCCCGAGCACGCCATGGAGGCGGTGGCCGCGGGCGCCGAGTTCCTGGTGAGCCCGGGCAGCCTGCCCGAGCTGACGGGGGTGATGCTGGGCACCGGCGCGACGGTGCTGTGCGGCGCGCTCAGCCCGACGGAGGTGATGGTGGCGCTCGACCTCGGGGTGCACGTCGTCAAGCTCTTCCCCTCCTCCCTCGGCGGCCCCGCCTACCTGAAGGCCCTGCGCGGCCCGTTCCCGGACGTGGACTTCTGCCCGACCGGAGGCGTCGACCCGGGCAACCTCGCCGACTGGCTGGCCGCCGGCGCGGTCGCGGTCGGGGCCGGCGGCGAGCTCTGCCCGGCCCGGGCCCTCGCCGTGGGCGACTGGGCGACGGTCACGGCCTCGGCCCGACGGTTCCGGGCGGCGGCCGACGCGGCGCGCGGGGTGCCGGCGTGAGCGGCGCGGGCGGCGACGGGCTGCGGATGGGCTTCGTCGGGGTGAGCACCGGGGGTTCGTCGATCCTCAAGGTCTTCCCGCTCTGGGCCGACGTGCTGGACCTCCCCACCCGGACGCTCGTCGGGCACGACGTGGCGCTGGACGCACCTCCCGAGCGGTACCGCGAGCTCGTCTCCGCGATCGCCGCGGACCCCGAGGAGCTCGGCGCGCTCGTCACCACGCACAAGGTCGCGGTGCACGACGCCGCGTACGACCTCTTCGACGAGCTCGACGCCGACGCGGAGGCCTTCGGCGAGGTGTCCTGCATCAGCAAGCGCGACGGTCGGCTCGTCGGCAGCGCCAAGGACCCGCTCACGGCCCGGCTGGCGCTCGAGGAGTTCCTGCCGCCCGACCACTTCGCGCGGACCGGCGCCACGGCGCTGGTGCTCGGCAGCGGCGGGGCGGGCACCGCGCTCAGCCAGCAGCTCGGCGTCCGCACGGACCGGCCGGGGGCGGTCGTCTGCACGGCGCTCGACGACCGGTCGCTCGACCACGCCCGCGCGGTCCACGAACGTTCCGGGGTCCCCGCCGGCCTGGTCCGCTACGTCCGGACCGAGGGGTCGGCGGACGTCGGCGCAATCGTCGCGACGCTGCCGCCCGGCAGCCTCGTCGTCAACGCGACCGGGATGGGCAAGGACCGACCCGGGTCCCCGCTGCCGTCCGACTCCCTGCTGCCCGAGGGCGGCTACGTCTGGGACTTCAACTACCGCGGCAGCCTCGAGGTGCTCGCGCAGGCCCTGGCCCAGCAGCAGGAGCGCGGGCTGCACGTCGAGGACGGCTGGCGCTACTTCGTGCACGGCTGGAGCCAGGCGGTGGCCGAGGTGTTCGACGTGCCCATGCCCCCGGAGACCGTCGCCGAGCTCGCGCACGCGGCGGCGGGGACGCGGTGAGCCCGGGGCCCCGTACGGTCCGCACCGTCCTGGGCGAGGTCGACGCCAGCGCGCTCGGGCGCGTCGACTACCACGAGCACCTCTTCCAGCGCAGCCCGCTGCTGCCCGGCGAGGACCTCGACGACGAGACGGCGAGCACGGCCGAGGCCGCGTCGCTGCGGGGCTCCGGCTTCGTCACCATGGTCGACGCGACGCCCACCGGCCTCGGCCGCGACCCGGCCGGTCTGACGCGGATCAGCGCCGCCACCGGCCTGCACGTCGTCGCCACGACCGGCGCCCACCGTGTCGAGCACTACGAAGCGGGCCACTGGCTGCTCGAGGAGCCGGCCGACCGGCTCGCCGAACGCTTCTGCGCCGACGTCACCGAAGGCCTCCCCGCCGAGGACGGGCCGGACCGGGGCCGTCCGGTCCAGCCGGCGGCCTCGGGCCCCGTCCGGGCCGGCGTGGTCAAGGCCGGCGTGGGCTACTGGCGCATCGGCGCGTTCGAGGGCCGGGTGCTGGCGGCGGTGGCCGCGACCTGGCGGCGGACCGGGGCGGCCGTGATGGTGCACCTCGAGCACGGGAGCGCGGGGTTCGAGGTGCTGGCCCGGCTGGCCGCCGACGGCGTGCCCGGCTCGGCCGTCTGCCTCGCGCACGTCGACCGCAACCCGGACCCGGGGCTGCACGCCGAGCTCGCGGCCGCCGGGGCCTACCTGGGCTACGACGGCTGGGCGCGTTCGGTGCGCTGGCCCGACTCGGTGCTGCTGGACTGCCTGCTCGCGGCGGCCGCCCGTGGCGCCGGGCCACGGCTGCTGATCGGGGGCGACGTCGCCCGGGCGAGCCGCTACCGCGCGTACGGCGGCATGCCAGGCCTGGCCCACCTGGGTGAACGGGTGCTGCCTCGGCTCGAGGCCGAGGCGCCGCCCGGGCTGGTCGAGGCGCTGCTGGTGACGAACCCGGCCCGCTGGCTGGCCGGGACGGACGGGACCGGGCCCGACGACGAGCCCGGAGAGGGAGCAGCACGATGATCATCGCCCACGACCTCGGCACGACCGGCGACAAGGCGACGCTGGTGAGCGCGGACGGCCGGCTGCTCGCGGCCTGCACGTCCCCGTACGGCACCGACTTCGGACCGGGCGGCAAGGCCGAGCAGGACCCGGAGGCCTGGTGGACGGCGGTCTGCCACGCCACCCGCGACCTCCTGGCGCGCACCGGCACGCGGCCCGCGGACGTCGAGGCGGTCTCCTTCTCCGGCCAGATGATGGGCGCGGTGCTGCTGGACGCCCACGGCGAGCCCGTCCGCCCGGCGACCATCTGGGCGGACACCCGCTCGGTCGCGCAGAGCGCCACGCTGGTCGAGCGCGTCGGCATGGAGCACGGCTACGCGATCACCGGCCACCGCCTGAACCCGACCTACTCCGCCTCGAAGGTCATGTGGGTCCGCGAGCACGAGCCGGAGGCGTTCGGGCGGGCCGTGACCGTCGTCCAGGCGAAGGACTTCATCGGCCACCGGCTGACCGGCGAGCTCGCCACCGACCCGTCCGACGCGTCGAGCACGAACGCCTTCGACCAGCGCACCGGCCGCTGGTCCGAGGAGATCCTGGCCGCGGCGGAGCTGCCCGCCTCGCTCTTCCCCGAGGTGCGGCCCTCCACGGCCGTGCTCGGCCGGGTCACCCGCGCGGCCGCCGAGGCCACCGGGCTGGCCGAGGGCACCCCGGTCGTGGTCGGCGGCGGGGACGGACCCATGGGCGCGCTCGGCGCCGGGATCGTGGACGCCGCCTCCGGCGCCTACTGCTACCTCGGGTCGTCGTCGTGGGTGTCGGTCGCGTCCGACGCGCCGCTCTACGACCCGGCGATGCGGACGATGACGTTCAACCACGTGCTGCCCGACCGGTTCGTGCCGACGGCCACGATGCAGGCCGGCGGCGCCTCGCTGGAGTGGGTCGTTGAGACGCTGGCCCCGGGCCAGGAGGACCGCTTCCCCCGCCTGCTCGGCGAGGCCGGCGCGGTCGAGGCCTCCGGCGACGGGCTCTACTTCCTCCCGCACCTGCTCGGCGAGCGCTCCCCCTACTGGAACCCGGCCGCGCGCGCCGTGTTCGCGGGCCTGGCCCGCCACCACGGCCCGGCGCACCTCACGCGCGCGGTGCTCGAGGGCGTGGCCTTCAACCTGTGGACCGGGCTGCTCGCGTTCGTCGAGAACGACGTGCCCATCACCTCCGTCGACGCCATCGGCGGCGCGGCCAACTCGCCCGTGGTGCTGTCGGTGCTCGCCGACGTCTGGGGCGTCCCCGTCGTGCGCCGGAACCTGACCGACGAGGCCACCGCCGTCGGCGCCGCCGTCGTCGCCGGGGTCGGGGTGGGCCTGTTCGACGACTTCTCCGTCGCCCAGCGCTTCTCCGCCGAGGTCAGCACCGCGACCCCGGACCCGGACAGGCACGCCCGGCTCACGGACGCGTACGCCCTGTTCATGGAGGCGTACGAGCGGTTGGAGCCCTGGTTCGACAAGCTCTGAGCCGAACGCCCCCTGAGCTCGTCGAAGGGCCTCGAAGAGGTCGGCACCCCTGCAAAAGGCGCCAACCCGTCCCGGGCCCTTCGACAGGCTCAGGGGGCGTTACCGGTCGACGTCCTGCTCCGCGCCGCGGCGGCGGGCGCGGTAGGCGGCGACGTTCGCGCGGTTGCCGCAGTTGCCGGTGTCGCAGTAGCGCTTGGAGGAGTTGCGCGAGAGGTCGACCAGGACGGCCTCGCAGTCGTCGGCGGCGCAGGTCTTGAGGCGGCCGAGGTTGTCGGTGCGGATCAGGTCGAGCAGGCCCATGGCCGACTCGGCGCCGATCCGGTGGGCCAGCGGGGCGTCCTGCTCGGTCATGTGCAGGTGCCAGTCGAGCGCATCGTGCTTGGTGAGGTAGGGCGTGGTGGCGGTGTCGCGCAGGATCGCGTTGACCAGGGAGGCCGCCTCGGCGCGGTCCGCGGCCGACCAGACCGCGCGCAGCCGCTCGCGGATCTCGCGCACGGCCTCGAGCTCGGCGACGGTGCCGAGGCGCTCCCCCGACATGGGCACCACCTCGAGGAAGGCGTCCAGCCCGGCCACGGTCTCGAGCTGGTCCGCCCCGTCCAGGCGCGTGTTCACCAGGCCCGCGGCCTCGGCCAGCGCGCCTTCCGTGTCACCGGTGAACAACATCTTGACTCCTGACAAGCCCGTCGCTTAGTGTCACGAGCGTAGAGCACTTTTGGTCATGACACCATGGCCGACCGACGACGAGGAGCGACCCGTGGCAGCCACCGAGACGGTCAGGCCCCCGGCCGTGACCGCGTCGAGCCACCGCACGACCGGCCTGCTCATCGGCCTCGGGTCCGCGGCGGCGTTCGGGCTCTCGGGCTCCTTCGGCCACGCCCTGCTCGACCTCGGCTGGTCCCCCACCGCCCTGGTGGCCGCCCGGGTCGGCGGCGCGTTCCTCGTCCTGCTCATCCCCTGCCTGCTGCTGCTCCGGCGCACCGGCCTGCCGAACCTCCGCCAGTCGGGCCGCGTCGTCGTCTACGGCGTCGTCGCGGTCGCGGGCTGCCAGCTCTTCTACTTCAGCTCGCTGCAGCACCTCTCGGTCGGCGTCGCGCTGCTGCTGGAGTACCTCGCGCCCGTCGCCCTGATCGGCTGGCGCTGGTCGCGCGGCGAGCGTCCGAGCGCCGCGGTCCTCGCCGGCGCCGGGCTCGCCCTCGTCGGCCTCGCGCTCGTCCTCGACGTCACCCACGGCTTCACCGTCTCGGGCGTCGGGGTCGCGTACGGGCTGGCCGCGATGCTCTGCCTCGCCGCCTACTTCGTGCTGTCCGAGTCCCGCGCGGACGCCTCGGAGCTGCCCCCGCTGGTGCTGCTGACCGGCGGCACCGGGGTCGGCGTCGTCGTGCTGCTCGCGGTCGGCGGCCTCGGCCTGCTGCCGCTGACGGTCGGCTTCGGCACCGCCGACCTCGGCGGCCGGGAGCTGCCGTGGTGGGCCCCGATGGCGCTGCTCGTGCTCGTCTCCGCGGTGCTGGCCTACCTCACCGGGATCATGGCCGTCCGCCGGCTCGGCGGCCCGGTCGCCTCGTTCGTGGCCCTCACCGAGGTGCTGTTCGCGATCGTCTTCGCCGCCGTGCTGGTCAGCCAGATCCCCACCGGCGGCCAGCTGCTGGGCGCCCTGCTCGTGCTCGTCGGCGTGGTCGTCGTCCAGGGCGGCTCGGCGACGGCGCCGCCGTGGGCCGCGGGACGCCTGCTCTACCGGGCGGCGCTCGGCCGCTTCCGCTCTACGATCAGACGGTGAGCCGAGCCGCAGCCCTGCGGACCCCCTCCGGAGCCTCCGGGCTGCTCGTCGCCGGCACGTCCTCCGACGCCGGGAAGTCCCTCGTCGTCACCGGCCTCTGCCGGGCGCTGGTGCGCCGCGGGATCGACGTGGCGCCCTACAAGGCGCAGAACATGAGCAACAACTCCGGCGTCTGCGCCGACGGGTCCGAGATCGGGCGCGCGCAGATCCTGCAGGCCGCGGCCGCCCGCCTCGAACCGACCTCGGCGATGAACCCCGTCCTGCTCAAGCCGGGCACGGACCGCCGGGCCCACGTCGTCGTCCGCGGCCGCGCGTCGGGCGTGCTGGAGGCCGGGCAGTACGCCACCGGACGACGGCACCTCGCGGAGGCCGCGTGGGCGGCGTACGCGGAGCTCGAGGCGAGCCACGACCTGATCGTCTGCGAGGGCGCCGGGTCGCCCGCGGAGATCAACCTGCGGTCCGGCGACTACGTGAACCTCGGCCTGGCGCGGCGGTTCGGGCTGCCCGTCGTCGTGGTCGGCGACATCGACCGGGGCGGCGTCCTGGCGTCCCTGTACGGCACCGTCGCTCTGCTCGAGCCCGAGGACCGGGCACTCGTGCGGACGTTCCTGATCAACAAGTTCCGCGGCGACCCGGACGTGCTGGCCCCCGGGCTGACCGAGATCACCCGCCGGACCGGCGTGCCCTTCGCCGGCGTGCTGCCGTGGCTCGACGGCGTGTGGCTGGACGCCGAGGACTCCCTCGAGGTCGGGGCGTGGCGGCGTTCGGTCCGCGGGGCCGAGACCGGCCGCCTGCGGGTGGCCGTGGTCCGGCTCCCGCGGGTCAGCAACGCCACCGACGTCGAGGCCCTCGCCGCCGAGCCCGGCGTCGAGGTCCTGGTCACCACCGACCCCGAGGTCGTCGCCGGGGCCGACCTCGCCGTGCTCCCGGGCACGCGGGCCACGTTCTCCGACCTGGCCTGGCTGCGCCGCACCGGCGTGGCCGACGCCGTCCTCGACCGCGCTCGCCGCGGTGCGCCGCTGCTCGGGATCTGCGGCGGCTACCAGATGCTCGGCCTGCGCGTGGAGGACCCGGACGGCGTCGAGGCCGACGCCCCCGAGGTCGAGGGCCTCGGGCTGCTGCCCGTGGTCACCGGGTTCGACGCGGAGAAGACGCTCGGCCGCCCCGTCGGCGCGTGGCAGGGTCACGAGGTGCGGGCGTACGAGATCCACCACGGGCGGGCCGACCGCGTCGGTTCGGTCGAGGCCGAGGCCACGCCCTTCCTGGACGGCTGGCGTTCCGGGTCGACGTGGGGCACGGTCTGGCACGGCACGTTCGAGAACGACGGGTTCCGGCGGGCCTGGCTCGCCGAGGTCGCCGCGGCGAGCGGGTCGTCCTGGACCCCGCGGCCCGACGCGCCGGCGTACGGCGCCCGCCGCGAGGCCATGGTGGACGCGCTCGCCGACGCCGTCGAGGAGCACCTCGACGTCGACCTGCTGCTGGCCGGCACCCGCGTCGGCGCGCCGAGCAGGGCGGTCTCGTGAGCGTCCGGGTGCTGGTCGTCGGCATCGGCAGCGGCGACCCCGCGCACCTCACCGGCGAGGCGGTGGCCGCGCTGAACGCGGTCGACGTCTTCCTCGTCGCGGACAAGCGCGCGGCCACCCGCGACCTCGTGACGCTGCGGGCCGAGCTGTGCGCGGCGGTCATCACGCACGGGCGCTACCGCTTCGTCCAGGTGCCCGACCCGGAACGCGGTCCCGACGCCGAGCGCGACAAGGCGGCGTACGCCGCGGCCGTGCGCGACTGGCACGCGGAACGCGCCCGCCGGCACGCCGAGGCGATCACCCGCGAGGTCGGCACCTCCGGCACGGTCGGGATGCTCGTCTGGGGCGACCCCTCGCTCTACGACTCGACGCTGCGCGTCGTGGACCGCGCCGCGGAGCTGCTGGCCGCCGACGGGACCGACCTCGAGGTGACCGTCGTGCCCGGCATCAGCAGCGTCAGCCTGCTGGCCGCCCGGCACCGCACCGGCCTGAACCGCGTCGGTGCCCCTGTCCACATCACCACCGGGCGCCGCCTCCTCGCCGAGTACGACCCGGCCCTCGGCGACGTCGTCGTCATGCTCGACGGCGACCTCGCCTGCGCCGGCCTGGTCGAGGCGCACCCCGACCTGGAGATCTTCTGGGGCGCCCAGCTCGGGCTCCCCGACGAGGCCCTGGTCCACGGCCGGCTGGCCGAGGTGCTGCCCGAGATCCGCGCCCGCCGCGACGCCGTACGCGCCGCCCGCGGGTGGGTCATGGACACCTACCTCCTCCGCCCCACCTGACCCCTCCCCCCTTCCCTCGGCCCCTCCCCCTCTCCCTGGGCCGACCAGTGGTCGCTCCGGGCCTCGTCCAGCGGGTGTCGCTGCTCCGCAGCGACCACTGGTCGCGAGGGGGTGAGGGTGAGGGGGTGAGGGTCAGAGGCGGGTCAGGAAGGCGGTCGCACGCTCGACGAGCAGGTCGGTGGCGGCCGGGTCGTGGTCCGCGCCGCCCTGCTCGGTGAAGAGGTGGCCGCCGCCGGGGTAGAGGAAGAGCTCGGCGTCGGGCACGGTGGCGGCGATGCTGCGGGCGGCGTCGAGGTCGCCCTCCTCGACGAACATCGTGTCCTCCTCCTTGGCGTGCACCTGGACCGGCACGCCCGTCGGCCACGGCGCGTCGAACTCGCTCGGCTCGACCGCGGCGCTGATCAGCAGCGCACCCCGGGCCCCGAGCCGGGTCTGGGCCAGCAGCTGCGCCGGCAGCACCCCCAGCGACACCCCGGCGTAGACGAGCTCGCGCGGCAGCGCCTCGGCGGCGAGCCGACCGCGCTCGATCAGCGTGTCGAAGCCGACCTCCTCGGCGTACGCGCTGCCGTCCTCGCGGTCGCCGAAGACCCGGCCCTCGTAGAGGTCGGGCAGGTGGACCGTGTGGCCCGCCTCCCGGAACCGTGCGGCCAGCGCCTCCATGCCGCGCGTCCGGCCCAGCACGTGGTGGAACATCAGGATCTCGGCCACGCGGTCCTCCTCGTTCGTCGGGAGGAACGACCCTGCCGAACTTTCCTCCGCTTGACCACCCCGGAGGTGGACGGACGGCGGAAAGCTCAGCCGCGGCGGAAGCGGCGGTCGACGAGCAGGCCCAGGGTGACCGCGGCGGCGCCGGCCGCGACCAGGACCCGCCGCTGCCGGTGGCCCTCGTCCCACCGGGCACGCACCGCGCGCCAGTCGTCCGGCGGCACGGCGTCCGGTCGCCAGGCCCGCAGCCGGGCGTTCGCGGGCTCGTTCACGGTCAACGTGACCCGGACGGCCACGGCGACACACGTTGCGGCGACGATCCGGGACACGGCCAGGGCCGGCCGGTGCCCGGCGCCGGCGACCAGCGCGGCGCCGACCGCGGTGGCGGCCGCCGACAGGAACAGCGGCGGCGCGACGCGCGACATCACCCGGTCGACGCGCTGCTGGCCGGCCAGCCAGCCGGCGTAGTCCGGAGCGCTGCGCAGGCGCGCGGTGGGGTCCAGCCCGACGAGGCCGGTGAGCGCGGCGAGGGTGACGAGGTGGGTCGCTTCGACGACGCGGGCCGAGCTGCTCATGCTCCGAGGGTGGACCGCCGGCTCAGCCTCCGCAAGAGCGGAGAGGGGTCAGCCGTGCCCGAGGACGCGCTCGACCTCGACGACGAGCACCACGCGCTCGGGGTTGACGCGGGGCTGGCGGTAGCGCGCGGCGTACCGCTCGACGGCGTCGGCCACGCTCTCCGGGTCGGACTCGACGTGGATCGGCCCCTGGAGCGTCAGCCAGCGCCGGCCGTCGACCTGGCAGAGCGCGGCGACGGCGCCGGGCCGGGCCGCGAGCCGCGCCTTGACCGAACCGCCACCCGTGATCACGCGGGCCAGGCGGGTCTCCGGCTCGTACGTGAAGCCGACCGGGACCACGTGCGGCGTGCCGTCGGCGCGGACGTTGGTGAGCGTGGCGAGGTGGCGTTCCACGAGGAACGTCAGCGTCTCCTCGTCCAGGGCGCCGGGGTCGAGGCTCATGAAGACGCTCCCTGAGCCTGTCGAAGCGGTGTCCTGAGCCTGTCGAAGGGGGCCACGAAGTGGTCAGCGTCTGAAGCAGAGGCGCCAACCTCTGCGAGGCCCTTCGACAGGCTCAGGGGGCGTAGGCGCGAGCAGATCACGAGACCCGGTCCTCGAGGTCGCCCTCGACGTCGAGGTAGACCTGCTGCAGCCGGTCCATGAGCTCCGCGTCCGGCTTCTCCCACAGGCCGCGGTCGGCGGCCTCGCTCAGCTTCTCCACCATCGCGTGCAGCGCCCAGGGGTTGGCGTGGCGCAGGAAGTCCTGGTTCTCCTTGTCGAGCACGTAGGTCTCGGCGAGCGTCGCGTACATCCAGTCCGGCACCACGCCCGTCGTCGCGTCGAACCCGAAGAGGTAGTCGACCGTCGCCGCCAGCTCGAACGCGCCCTTGTAGCCGTGCTTGCGCATCCCGGCGATCCAGCGCGGGTTGACCACCCGCGACCGGAACACCCGCGCGGTCTCCTCGGTCAGCGTCCGCGTGCGGATCGCGTCCGGGGTCGTGCTGTCCCCCACGTACGCCTTGGGGTCCGCGCCCGTCAGCGAGCGCACGGTCGCGACCATGCCCCCGTGGTACTGGAAGTAGTCGTCGGAGTCGGCGATGTCGTGCTCGCGGGTGTCGATGTTCTTGGCCGCGACCGAGATCCGCCGGTAGGTCGACTCCATGTCCTCGCGCGCGCTCACGCCGTCGAGGTCGCGCCCGTACGCGAACCCGCCCCACGCCGTGTAGACCTCGGCCAGGTCGGAGTCGTCGCGCCAGTTCCCCGACTCGATGACCTGCAGGATCCCCGCGCCGTACGAGCCGGGCTTGGACCCGAAGATCCGCGTCGTCGCGCGCCGCTCGTCCCCGTGGGCCGCGCGGTCGGCGTCGGCGTGGCGGCGCACGTAGTTGTCCTCGTGGGCCTCGTCGAGACCGGCGACCAGGCGTACGGCGTCGTCGAGCATCGCCACCACGTGCGGGAACGCGTCGCGGAAGAAGCCGGAGATCCGCACGACCACGTCGATGCGGGGCCGGCCGAGCTCGGCGAGCGGGATGGGTTCCAGCCCGACGACGCGGCGCGAGGCCTCGTCCCAGGTCGGCAGGACGCCGAGCAGGGCGAGGACCTCGGCGATGTCGTCGCCCGAGGTGCGCATCGCCGACGTGCCCCACACCGACAGCCCGACCGAGGCCGGGTACTCGCCGGTCTCGTCGAGGTAGCGCTGCAGCAGCGAGTCGGCCATCGCCTGGCCCGTCGTCCAGGCCAACCGGGACGGCACGGCCTTGGGGTCGACGGAGTAGAAGTTCCGCCCGGTGGGGAGCGTGTTCACGAGGCCGCGCAAGGGCGAGCCCGACGGTCCGGCGGGGACGTAGCCGCCCGCGAGCGCGTGCAGGGTGTTCGTCAGCTCGTCGGTGGTCTTGGCCAGGCGCGGCACGACCTCGCGGCACGCGAAGGCGAGCGAGGCCTCGACCCCGGCCAGCCCGGGGTGGTCGGGCCCGAGCTGCGCGAGCGCGATCCCGCGCGCGCTGTCCTCGACCCAGCCGCCGTCGGCGAGCGCCTGCACGAGGGCCCGCGCCTGCTCCTCGGCCGCGTCGGCCTCGGCCGTGCTCGACTCGTTCTCCTTGAGCCCGAGCGCGACCCGGAGGCCGGGGATGCCGTTGACCTGGTTCGCGAACACCTGGTTGGCGCGCAGCACGGCCAGCACGAGGTTGACCAGGTTGTCGCCCACCGGCGGCTGACCCAGGATGTGCAGCCCGTCGCGGATCTGCACGTCCTTGATCTCGCACAGCCAGCCGTCGACGTGGAGCACGAAGTCGTCGAACGTCTCGTCGTCCGGCTTGTCCTCCAGCCCGAGGTCGTGGTGCATCTCGGCCGCCTGCACGAGCGTCCAGATCTCCCCGCGCAGCGCCGGAGCCTTGGCCGGGTCCATCGCCGACACCGTCGCGTACTCGTCCAGCAGCTGCTCGAGCCGGGCGATGTCGCCGTACGCCTCCGCGCGCGCCATCGGCGGCACGAGGTGGTCGATGACGGTGGCGTGCGCACGGCGCTTGGCCTGCGTGCCCTCGCCCGGGTCGTTCACCAGGAAGGGGTAGATCAGCGGCATCGAGCCGAGCGCCGCGTCGGTGCCGCAGGAGGCGGACATCCCGAGGTTCTTGCCGGGCAGCCACTCGAGGTTGCCGTGCTTGCCGACGTGCACGACCGCGTGCGCACCGAACTCGCGCTCCACCCACCGGTAGACGGCGAGGTAGTGGTGCGTCGGCGCCATGTCGGGGTCGTGGTAGATCGCGATCGGGTTCTCGCCGAAGCCGCGCGGCGGCTGCACGAGGATGACGACGTTGCCGGCCTGCAGGGTCGCGGCGACGATCTCGCCGGCGGGGTCGAGGGTGCGGTCCACGAACAGCTCGCCCGGGGCCTCGCCCCAGGTCCGCGTGACGTGCTCGACGAGGTCGTCCGGCAGGTCCGCGAGCCAGGCCTTGTACTTCGCCGCCGGGATCCGGACTCGCTGCCCGGCGACCTGGTCGCTGGTCAGCCACTCCGGGTCCTGACCGCCGGCGTCGATCAGGGCGTGGATGAGGGCGTTGCCGGCCGTCGTGTCCGGCTCCTCGTCCTCCACCTCGGGCAGGGTCGCGGTGCCCGGGATCTCGCCCGGCTCGCCCAGGTCGTAGCCCTCCTCGCGCAGCGCGCGCAGCAGCCGGATCACCGAGACGGGGGTGTCGAGGCCGACCGCGTTGCCGATCCGCGAGTGCTTGGTCGGGTAGGCCGACAGCACGATGGCGATCTTGCGCTCGCTCGGCGGGACGTGGCGCAGGCGCGCGTGGTTGACCGCGAGGGACGCGACGCGCGCGCAGCGCTCGGGGTCGGGCACGTAGTGCGGCAGCCCGTCGGCGTCGACCTCCTTGAAGGAGAACGGCACCGTGATGATGCGCCCGTCGAACTCCGGCACCGCGACCTGCGTCGCCACGTCGAGCGGCGACAGCCCCTCGTCGGACTCGGCCCAGTCGCTGCGGCTCGTGGTCAGGCACAGGCCCTGCAGGATCGGCACGTCGAGCCCGGCCAGCTTGCGGACGTCCCAGCCCTCGTCCTCCCCGCCCGCCGACGCGTTCGCCGGGCGGGTGCCACCGGCCGCCAGCACGGTCGTGATGAGCGCGTCGTACGTGCCGAGGTGCTCGATCAGGTCGTCCGGCGCGTCGCGCAGGGAGGCGGCGAAGACGGGGACGCCGATGCCGCCGGCCTCGTCGATCGCGTCGGCGAGGGCGGAGACGTACGCGGTGTTCCCGGCCGTGAACTGCGCCCGGTAGAAGAGGATCGCGACGCGCGGGCGTACGGGGAGAACGCCAGAGCCAGCAACGCCCCCTGAGCTTGTCGAAGGGCCTCGAAGAGGTTGGCTCTCACTGCTCAGACGCTGACCACTTCGTGGCCCTTCGACAGGCTCAGGGAGCGTCTGGGGGAGCTCGGGGAGCATGCTCTCGGGGCGCGGGAGGGCGCCCCACTGGGGCTGCTCGACGGGGGCCTCGAACCCTTCGCCGGTCAGCAGGACGGTGTCGGAGAGGAAGGCGTGGAGCTGGCGGAGGTTCTCGGGGCCGCCCTGGGCGAGGTAGCGGTGGGCCTCGGCGCAGGTGCCGATCGGGACCGTCGACTGCTCCATGAGCGCGGCGTCGGGGGCCTGCTCGCCGCCGAGGACGACCATCGGCTTGCCGAACGCGCGGATCCGCTCGAACCCGCCGCACAGGTCGCGGGGCGACCCCAGCACGCGGGCGACGATCAGGTCGGCGGACGCGAAGGCCTCCGCCATCTCCTGGTGCGCCGGGCGCCCCGGGTTGGCGACCACGTAGTCGGCGCCGCTCGCGCGGGCCGTCAGCAGGTCGGTGTCGGAGGTGGAGAGCAGGACGATCCGGGGCACTTCGTCTCCTCGCCGGAGGTCCGCGCCTCCGAGCAGTAGGGAAAGGTCGCGACGCCGGTCAGTCTCTGACTCACCAGCGCCGTGCTCGGGCACGCGGGCTCACAGTGGCGGGACCGTCCCGGAGTCGCACCGGGTTCCTGGGTCCGAGGTCGTCCCGGCAGCCTAGCGGGCGGAGGCGCGGTGACGTCCCTGCGTCGAACCCGGCCCAACGGGGTAGGTGACGCGAACGTGAGCGACACGAAGGACGTACGACGTCAGGCCGGCTGGCTGCCCCCGCAGGACGACCTCGAGGCCTGGCTCGAGGAACGCCAGGAACGCGTCGAGGCCGACCGTGACGACGTCGAGCTGCACCCGGCCGTCGTCGAGCTGCAGGAGCTCCTCGCCTCGGACCCGCTGCTACGCATGTACGTCGAGCGGATGCTCACCGAGGAGCCCCAGGGCAAGCCCTACGGCCGGCGGCACATCCAGGACACCGGCCAGCTGCTCCGGCTGATCGACCAGGTGCTGACCACGGCGCCGGAGTTCAGCGAGAAGGTGATGGTCGCGACCCCGCTGGGCGCGATCTTCGACTGGCCCATGGGCACCACCGCCGGCTTCGCGGCGTTCCGGGAGCCGCGGTTCAACGCGGCGCTCAAGAAGATCCTCAACGCCTGGTGCGTGTTCCTCGACAGCCCCGACTCGCTCTACGTCCTGACCGACGCGGAGGGCGGCTGGATGTCGGAGGAGGCGGTGGAGGCGATCGGGATCGAGCGGTTCGAGCACGACCCGGACGCCGAGCACTGGGGCTTCGACTCCTGGAACGCCTTCTTCACCCGCCGCTTCAAGGAGGGCGAGCGACCGGTCGCCGAGCCCGACGACGACCGGGTGGTCGTCAGCCCGTGCGAGTCGTCGCCGTACGCGATCGGGCGCGACGTGCAGCGCGAGGACAGCTTCTGGATCAAGAGCCAGCCCTACTCGCTGCGGGACCTGCTGGCCCGGGACCCGTCGGTCGACGACTTCGTCGGCGGGACGGTCTGGCAGTCCTACCTGAGCGCCACGAGCTACCACCGCTGGCACAGCCCCGTGGCCGGGACGGTCGTGCGCGCGTTCAACGTCGACGGCACCTACTACTCCGAGGCCGACACGGAGGGGGCCGAGGCGACCGAGCCCTCGAGCTCGCAGGGCTACACGGCCCACGTCGCGACCCGGGCCGTGATCCTGATCGAGGCGGACAACCCGGAGATCGGGCTGGTCGCCTTCGTCCCGATCGGCATGTCGGACGTCTCGTCGTGCCGGATCCACCCACACCTGCAGCCGGGCTACCACCTCGCCAAGGGCGAGGAGCTCGGCTACTTCCAGTTCGGTGGCTCGACGGTCTGCCTGGTGTTCCGGCCCGGGGTCGTCCAGGGCTTCAGCCTCCAGGCGATCCCCGAGCCCGACGACCCCGCCGCACCGGCACCGCCGGTCGTGCAGGTGTGCTCGCCCATCGCCCTCACGCGCTGAACCCGGGCGCCCCCCTGGCGCCCGGGTCCGTCGCCGCCGGTCCGCTGCGGGCTAGCGCCCGAGGGCCTCACCGAGGCTGCCGCCGTATGGGCTCTCGTCGTTGACGTCGACGTCCCGCACCCGGTACGACCGCGCACCGTCGGTCGTGAAGCCGGAGCCCGAGCCGAGGAGCGTGGTGACGCGCCCGCCGCCGTCGTCCTCGCCGGGGGCACCGATCGAGAGGTCGGGCCGGCCGTCACCGTCGACGTCGAGGAGCGAGAGCGACCCGCCGAAGAAGTCGCCCTCCTCCGAGCCGCCCGGGACGCCCGGGGTGTCCTGGTCGTAGGCCGTGTTCCCGCTCGTCGCGAGCCCGTCCGCGCCGCCGCGGATCACGAACACCCGGCCCGCGTCCTCGTCGCCGACCGCCTCGCCGGGCGCGGCCACGACCAGATCGGTGTAGCCGTCGGCGTCCAGGTCGGCACCGGCCACAGAGGCCCCGAAGTAGTCGCCCGACTCCTCGCCGGTGCCGGGCAGGCCGGCGTCCTCCTGGTCGACGTCGGCCGCGCTCGCGGTCGTCGCCGTCCCGGTGCCGGTCAGGGTCACGACCGTGATGCCGCCCGGGTCGGTGGCGGCGCTGTTGTCCGGCACCCCCACGACGACCTCCGGACGGGCCGAACCGGCCACGTTCGCGACCAGCACCGTGCTGGCGCTGCCGAGCGACCTCTCGTGCAGCAGGCGGCGGCAGCCGGTCGGGCCGGCGCTCGTGCCGGCGCAGTAGGAGAGCGACCCGTCGGTGTCGTTGCCGTCGTCGTCGTCGCCCGCGCCCTCCGACACGACCACGACGTCCGCGCGCCCGTCGTCGTCGACGTCGGCCACGGCCAGGGAGGAGCCGAAGTGGTAGTCCTGCTCCTCACCCTGCTGCCCGAGGAAGCGCGTGCTCTTGGAGGTCGTGACGCCCTTCTTCCCGCCGTAGAGGATCGTCACCGACCCGCTGGCCGGGAAGTCGTCGTCGGGGGTGAGGTCGCGCTCGTCGTCCACGGCCCCGACCGCGAGGTCCGGGTAGCCGTCGCCGTTCAGGTCGCCGGCCGCGAGCGCCCCGCCGAAGCCCGCGTAGCGGTACTTGCCCTCCGGCTCGGAGAACTGCTTCGACCGGCTGCCGCTCAGGCCCTTCGACGTGCCGTAGAGCACGGTGACCGCACCCGCGTCCTGCTTGCCCTTGAAGTCCTCGCCGGGCAGCCCGACGGCGAGGTCGGCGTACCCGTCCCCGTCAAAGTCGGCGCTCGCCACGGCCGAGCCGAAGTGGTCACCGTCCTCCGAGCTGCCGGAGACCTTGGAGGTGGACTGCGTGATGACCTGGCCGAGCCGGCCGGAGCCCGACGCGTTCCGCGCGTAGCGGACCACCACCCCGCCGGCCTCGGCGTCCGAACCCCGGTCCAGGGTGGGCGCACCGGCGACCTGGTCGGTCCTGCCGTTCCCGTCGAAGTCGTACGGCTTCGCCGCCGTCGCCGCGTGCGCGGGTGCCGCCGTGAGCGCGAGGGGCACCGCCAGCCCCGCGAGCGCCGCCCACGACCGTGTCCGGACCGATGTCATCTCCGCCTGCTCCTTCGCCGACCTGTCGCTGGCCCGCGCACGTCGCGGGACCGCACCAGGTTCGGCCCGGGCGGGCGTGGTGTCGATGGGGAGGACTCCCCGGTCGGGGTGCAGCGGCGGGGGGTGCGGCGACGGGGTGCGGAGACGGGGCTGCTGCGGGGGCACCGCGACCTCTCGGCCGCGGTGCCCCGTCCTTCAGCTCCCGCAGACGTCCTTCGACGCCAGCAGCGAATAACCTCGTCCTCGTCCTCGTCGCACGGCCCGCTCCTTTGCGGCTGGGGGGGGTATTGACGGTCAGCGTACGAAATGGCCCGCCCACCGTCCCCGGGTTTCTCGCCGTGTCCCCCGTGCGGCCGACAACCCGGTCCCACCGAGCGCGGGGCACGATCGAGGGGTGGACGAGACGTACGACGTGGTCGTGGTCGGCGCGGGCGTGTCCGGCATCGGCGCGGCCTGCCACCTCGCCCGGAGCTGCCCCGACGAGTCCGTGCTGGTCCTGGAGGCCCGGGAGCGCGTGGGCGGCACGTGGGACCTCTTCCGCTACCCCGGCGTCCGGTCCGACTCGAGCATGTTCACCTACGCGTACGACTTCGCGCCCTGGCCGGGACCGACGGCCCTCGCGGAGGGCGCCGACATCCTGGACTACCTGGAGGGCACGGCCCGGGCGTACGGGCTCGACCGCCGGGTGCGCCTCGGCCACCGCGTGGTCCGCGCGGCCTGGTCGAGCGGCGACGAGCGGTGGCGCGTCACGGTCCGGCACGCCGGCGCGGACGGCGGGGAGACGGAGTCGCAGGTCGTCTGCCGCTTCCTGTGGGTGTGCACCGGCTACTACCGCTACGACCACGGGCACCTCCCCGCGCTGGCCGGGCGCGAGGACTTCACGGGCCGGGTGGTGCACCCGCAGGCCTGGCCGGCTGACCTGGACATGGCCGGTCGCGACGTCGTCGTGGTCGGCAGCGGCGCGACGGCCGTGACCCTCGTGCCGGCGCTCGTCGACCGCGGTGCCCGCGTGACGATGCTGCAGCGCTCGCCGAGCTACGTCGCGTCGGTCCCCCGGACCGACCCGGGCCGGCGCGCCCGGCTGCGCGGGGTCGTGACGCAGACGGGGCTCTACGCGCTCAGCCGACGGGCGCCGCGTCTCGTGCGGGCCGGTCTGCTGCGCGACGCCGCCCGCCGGCTCCCCCGCGGCTACGACGTCGCCACCCACTTCACCCCGCGCTACGACCCCTGGGACCAGCGGCTGTGCGTGGCGCCGGACGGTGACCTGTTCGCGGCGATCTCCACCGGCCGGGCGGAGGTCGTCACCGACACGGTCGACCGGCTCGTCGCGGGCGGCGTCCGGACCGAGACCGGCCGGGTGCTGCCCGCGGACGTCGTGGTGACGGCGACGGGGCTCGAGCTGCTGGCGCTGGGCGGGCTCGAGCTCGTCGTCGACGGCGAGGTCGTCGACCCGGCCGGACGGCTCGCCTGGCGCGGCCTGATGCTCGAGGGCGTGCCGAACTGCGCCCTCACCCTCGGCTACAGCGCCGCCTCGTGGACCCTGCGGGCCGACCTGGTCGCCCGGTTCGTCACCCGGCTGCTCGGCACGATGCGGCGCCGGGGGCTGGCGACCGTCACACCGCTCGCCCCCACCCGGCCGCAGCAGCGGCGGCCGCTGCTCGCCCTGCGGGCCGGCTACGTCCTCCGCGACGCGGCCCGGCTGCCGTCCCAGGGCAGCCGGCACCCGTGGGTGGTGCGTCAGGACCCCGTACGCGAACGTCTGTCCTTCGCGCTCCGGCGCCGGACGACGGGCCTGCGGCTGGAGCGCTCGCACGGGGCCGGGAGCGGTGCCCGGTGAGGCGGTACGCCTTCGCCGGCGGCACGGCCGTCGTCACCGGCGCGGGCAGCGGGATCGGCGAGGCCCTCAGCCACGGGCTCGCGGACCGCGGCAGCCACCTCGTGCTCGTCGACCAGCACGCCGACCGGCTCGACCGGGTGGCGGCGGCCGTCCGGGACCGGCACCCCGGTCTGCGCGTCGACGTCGTGGTCGCGGACCTCGCCGACCACGACGCGACGGTGGCGCTGGGCACCCGGCTCGCGGCCGAGCACCCGGAGACGACGCTGCTGGTGAACAACGCCGGCACGACGGTCGGGGGCGAGCTCGCCGAGCTGAGCCTGGCCGAGGTGGACCGGGTGCTCGAGGTCGACCTGCGGGCGGTGGTCTCGCTCACCCACGGCCTGCTGCCCGTCCTGCTCGCCGACCCCGGCGCCCACGTCGTCGTGGTCTCCAGCATCTTCGGGATCTTCGCGGCACCCGGGCAGGTCCCCTACGTGACGGCGAAGTTCGGCGTCCGCGGCTTCGCCGAGGCGCTGCGCCACGAGCTCGCCGGGCGGGTGGGGGTGACCGTCGTCCACCCCGGCGGGATCGCGACCCGGATCGCCGTCGACGCGCCGGTCGCCACCGGGGCGGACCGGGCCGCGTTCGACGTCACCCGCGCGCGCGTCGGCCGCCTGCTGCGGATCACCCCGGCCGACGCGGCCGAGGCGATCCTGCGCGGCGTCGAGCGTCGCCGCGGCCGGGTGCTGATCGGCTGGGTGACCGCGCGGTTCCCGGACCTGCTCGTCCGCGCGCTGCCGGGTGCGTACGGGCGGGTGCTCGGGGCGTTCGCGGGGAGCCCGCTCGACCCGCGTCGGCCCTAGCCGCCGGCGACGCGACGACGACGACGACGATCCGGCACCGCAGCGGTGCCGGGTCGTCCCCGGTGTCCGGACTCAGCCGTGCTCGGCGTACGTGCCCTCCAGGAAGTCGTCGATCAGCGTCGGGCCCTGCGGGCTCCAGCCGAGCGCGACGGCCTTGGCGCCGAGGCTGAACCGCTGGTCGAGCAGCAGCGCGTCGGCGAAGGCCTCGCCGAGCCGGGCCCGGGTGGCCTCCACGGGTTCGGCGACGACGTCGTCCCCCGTCGCCTCGGCGACGTCGCGGACCGTCGGATTCTCGTCGGTCACGCCGAGCACCCGGCCCAGCGCCCGGCCGCTCTCGAGCACGGAGACGTAGAGGACGGCCAGGTCGTCCACGTGCACGACACCCCAGTGCTGGCTGCCGTCACCGAGCAGGACCAGCCGGCCCGAACCGTCGCGCGGCGCGTCGACCAGCAGGCGCGGCAGGCCGCCGTCGTGGCCGTAGACCACGCCGGGGACCACGATCGAGGCGACGAGGTCGGAGTCGAGCACCTCGGCCTCGACGGCCGGGCGCCACGCGGTCAGGGCGGGCGGGTTCAGGGGGCTGTCCTCCCCCAGGCCCTCGCCGCTGCCGTAGATCCACAGGCCGCTCGTGTGCACGTACGGCTTACTGGTGCCGTCGAACGCGTCGACCACGGCGGCGATCACGGCCCGGTCGAAGGCCGGGCTCGACGCGTCGCCGGGCGAGGCGGTGTGGATGGCGCCGTCGACCCCGCGCAGCTGCTCGGCGAGCCACGCGCTGTCGGTCAGGTCGCCCTTCACGGCGGTCGCGCCGGCCGCGGTGACCTGCTCGGCGGCCCGCTCGCTGCGGACCACCGCCGTGACGCTGTGCCCGGCCTTCCGCAGCTCGCTGAGCACGACCGACCCGATGTACCCGGTTCCCCCGGTGAGAAGTACGTCCATGACCCCGATCCTCACCCGCCGCGTCGGAGCCGGCGCACCTGGGTGGCGAGGTGGCCCCGGGCCCGGCGCTGACCGCCCCGCCGCGCGATCGCGTCCTCGAGCAGGGCCAGCACGCGGCGTACGCGGTCGCCGTCCGCCGGCCACCCCCGCCGCCCGCACTCCTCCAGCCACTCGGCCGCGCCGCGGTGCCCGCGCTCGCCGTTGCAGCGGCGGCAGGACGCGACCTCGTTCTCCAGCCAGGACGGCCCGCCCTTGACCCGTGGGACGAGGTGGTCGGTGGTCGGCACGACCTGCGCGCCGAACGTCCGCCCGCACCACACGCACGTCGGCCCGTCGCGCTCGAGCACGACCAGCAGCCGCTGGGCGCGGTCCAGCTGGGCCGGGTGCGGGGCGGGCTCCATGACGGCTCCCATGCTCCGCGCCGCGCCAACCGGGCGACGTAGGTTCGGGCCGTGCCTCTCACTCCCGCCACCCAGGTCCACACGGCCCCGCTTGTCGCCCTCGGGCTGCTCGGCGGCTACGCCGTCGCCCGCGAGACCGGCCTGCGCCCCCTCGGCGGCGTCGTCCTCGCCGCCGCCGGCACGTACGCCGGCCGCACCTGGCTCGCCCGCCGCGGCCCGGCCGTCACCGCCGCGCTGGGCGCGCTCTACGTGCTCGGGTTCGGTGCGTCGCACCCGCTCGCCAAGCGCATCGGCGCCTGGCCCTCGGTCCTGGCCGTCACCGCCGTCGCCACCGGCGCCAGCTGGGCGCTGGTCGACCGCCGCTAGGACTCGCCCATGCAGGAACGCCCCCTGAGCTTGTCGAAGGGCCTCGAAGAGGTTGGCTTCTCGCACGCCGACCACTGCGTGGCCCTTCGACAGGCTCAGGGGGCGTTCGTACGGCTCAGCGAACCGTTCTCGCGGCGCGCAGGGCCCAGAGGACCAGGGGGACCTGGAGCGGGAGGCGGGCGAGCGTGACCACACGGGCGCGCGGCGTACGGGCGGTGGTCGCCATGTGCACGTTGCCCGGGAAGACGGCCACGAAGAGGGCGGCCGTGGCCCGTCCCCCGAACCGCCGGGTCCCCGGAACCGCCACGAGGGCGGCGCAGAGCAGCTCGGCCACGCCGGAGCCGAGGGCCCAGGCGCGCTTGCTGCCCGGGAGCCAGTCCGGCAGGGCCGGGTCGAAGGTGTGCGGACGCACGAGGTGGGCCGCCCCCGTGAACGTCAGCAGCCCGGCGAGGCTCAGGGCGGCGCGGTCGGTGCTCGGGCGCGGGTTCACCGGACCATCCTGCGCGACGGGTCGGACGGTGCCCGCCGCCGCGGTCGCTGGCACAGTGGGCGGATGGCTGGCTGGCTGTTCGTCGACGCCCCGCTCGAAGAGGGCGAGGAGCTGCTGTTCCGACGCGTCTGCACGCTGCGCCGGGGCCGGCGGACCGTCGGCGGCGAGGTGAGCGTGACCGACCGCCGCCTGGTGTTCGTGCCCAACCGCCTCGAGCAGCTCGTCGGCGTCAAGGCCTCCGCCTTCCCGCGGGCGTCGGTCGACCACGTGACCGTCGTCCCGCCGCCGCCGGGCTCGGAACGCTTCGCCGCCCTGCCCCGGACCCCGCGCGCCCGCGCCGAGGTCGAGGTCGACGGCGACCTGCTGGTGCTGCAGCTCGAGGACGCCGCCGCGCTCGCGGGGGTGCTGGGCCACTGAGCGATGACCCGGCGGTGCACGTCCGGGGCGGCTCGGCGTACGGGTCTCATCCGGTCGTTCGCGGGGGTGGCGCGATCGGCGGACGCTCCTACGATGACCAGATGCCCCCGGAACCGCGTGCCGACCGTTGCCCCGGTGTGCTGCGCCCGCACGAGGCCGCCGACGGCGCGATGGTCCGGGTCCGGGTCCCCGGCGGCCAGACGACCGGGACCGCGCTGCGTGACCTGGGCCGGCTGGCGCAGACGTACGGCAGCGGCCTGCTGCAGCTGACCTCCCGCGGCAGCCTGCAGGTCCGGGGCCTGCCCGCGGCGGTCCCCGAACCCTTCGAGGACGCGGTGGGCCGGGCCGGCTTCCTGCCGTCCTCCACCCACGAACGCGTCCGCAACGTCGTCGCCTCGCCCCTCACCGGGCTCGTCGGCGGCCGGGCCGACCTGCGCCCGCTCGTCGCCCGGCTGGACGAGGCGCTGCTCGCCGAGCCGCGGCTGGCCGACCTGCCGGGCCGCTTCCTCTTCGTCCTCGACGACGGTCGCGGCGACGTCGAGGGCATGGGCGGCGACCTCGGCTACCGCGCGCTCGACGCCGGCCGGGGCGAGCTGATCGTCGGCGAGCGCCGCCGCGTCCGGCCCGTCCGCCTGGTCGAGGTGGCCGACACCCTCGTGTCCCTGGCGCTGACGTTCCTGGAGCGCCGGACCGAGGAGTGGCACGTGCGCCAGCTCCCGGAACCGCTCGTCCTGGGCACCGAGACCGCCCTGCCCGACGCGCCGAGCCCGACGCCGACCGGAGTCGTCAAGGAGCACCTCGTGGTCGACGTGCCCCTCGGCCTGCTGAGCCCCGTGCAGGTCGACGCCGTGCACGCCGCGGTCGGCGGCGGGCCGGTCGTCGTCACCCCCTGGCGCAGCCTCGTCCTGCCCGACGCCGCGCCCGCGCGCCGCGACCTGGCGAGCGTCGGCCTCGTGACCGAGCCGGACAACGCGTGGAGCCTGGTCAGCGCCTGCGTCGGGTCGCCCTGGTGCGGCAACGGCCGCGCGGACACCCAGGGACTCGCCGCCTCGCTGGTCCGCGCCGGCGGACCGGGCGGGCGTACGCACCTCAGCGGCTGCGAGCGGCGCTGCGGCGCCCCCGTCGGCCAGCACGTCGACCTCGTCGCGCCCACCCGGGTCGACATCGCCGAGCTCGTCCTCGCCCGTGCCTGACGCCGACGTGACCGCGCTGCCCGCGGCCCCGCCGACGCGGCGCTACGCGTACGAGACCGACCCCGGCTCGATCTACCGCGACTCGTTCGCGACGATCCGCGCCGAGACCGACCTGAGCCGGCTGCGGCCCGACGAGTCCGTCGTCGCCGTGCGGATGATCCACGCCGCGGGCGACACCGGCCTGGTCGACGACCTCGCGTTCCACCCGCGGCTCATCGGGGCCGCGCGCGACGCGCTGCGCGCCGGGGCGCCGGTCCTGACCGACGCGCAGATGATCGCCTCGGGCGTCACGCGGCGTCGGCTGCCCGCCGGCAACGAGGTCCGCTGCCTCCTGCACGACCCGCGGACGACCGGGCTGGCCCGTGCGTGGGGCACCACGCGTTCCGCGGCGGCCGTGTCGCTGTGGGGCGACGAGCTCGAGGGCGCGGTCGTGGCCATCGGCAACGCGCCGACCGCCCTGTTCCACCTGCTCGAGATCGTGGCCGACGGCGGACCCCGCCCCGCCGCGGTGATCGGGATCCCGGTCGGCTTCATCGGCTCGGCCGAGTCCAAGCGGGCCCTCGCCGCCAACCCGTACGACCTGCCCTTCCTCGTCGTGCACGGGCGGCGCGGCGGTTCGGCGCTCTGCGTCGCGGCGATCAACGCGCTCGCGACCGAGGACGAGCTCGCGTGAGCGCCCCCGTCCCCATCCCGGCCCCGGGGCGCCTCCACGGCGTCGGCGTCGGCCCCGGCGACCCCGAGCTGATCACCCTCAAAGCTGCCCGGCTGATCGCCGCGGCCGACGTCGTGGCGTACCACTCGGGCACGGCCGGCCGGTCGATCGCGCGCACGATCGCCGGCGACCTCGTCAGCGAGGACGCGGTCGAGGAGCTGCTGATCTATCCCGTGACCACGGGGACGACCGACCACCCGCTGGGCTACTACGGCGCGGTCGACGACTTCTACGACGAGTCCGCCGAACGGCTGGCCAAGCACCTGGACGCCGGCCGGAATGTGGTGGTGCTCGCCGAGGGCGACCCGATGTTCTACAGCTCCTACTCCTACCTGCACGACCGTCTGGCCGACCGCTACGCCTGCGAGGTCGTCCCCGGCGTGACGTCGGTGAGCGCCTCGACCGCGGCGCTCGCGACCCCGGTCGCCCGGCACGAGGACGTGCTCACGGTCCTGCCGGGCACCCTCGGGGTGCCCGAGCTCGCGCGGCGGCTGGCCGGCACGGACGCCGCGGCGATCATGAAGCTCGGGCGGACGTTCCGTGGGGTGGTCGAGGCCCTGCGCCAGGCCGGCCGGCTCGACGAGGCCCGCTACGTGGAGCGGGCCAGCACCGGGCGCGAGCGCGTCCTGCCCGTCCGCGACGTCGACCCCGACCAGGTGCCGTACTTCGCGATGGTGCTCGTGCCCGGCTCGGACCGCCGCGCCGACGCGGCCGACCGGGCCTCCTCCTCCGCGCCGGCCACGGCCCTTGACCCCGAACGCCCGGCGGACGGCGGGCAGCTGCTCGTCGTCGGGCTGGGGCCCGGGCCGGACGCCTGGCTCACGCCCGAGGTCGCCGGCGCGCTCGGCACGGTCGAGCACGTCTACGGCTACGGCCCGTACGTCGAGCGCGTCGCGCCCCGCCCCGGCCTGGAGCTGCACGCGAGCGGGAACACCGTGGAGCTCGACCGGGCCCGCGAGGCCTTCGTCATGGCCGCGACCGGCGCCCGCGTCGCGATCGTCTCCGGCGGCGACGCCGGGGTGTTCGGGATGGCCGCGGCGGCGTACGAGGTGGCCGACGAGTTCCCGGCCGTGCGCGTCGAGGTGCTGCCCGGCCTCACGGCCGCCCAGGCCGTCGCGGCCCGCGCGGGCGCGCCGCTGGGCGCGGACTACGCGGTCCTGTCGCTCTCGGACCGGCTCAAGCCGTGGGAGCTGGTCGAGCGCCGCCTCCGCGCCGCGGCCGAGGCCGACCTGGTCCTCGCCCTCTACAACCCCGCCTCCCGCAGCCGCGACTGGCAGGTCGCCGCCGCCCGCGACGTGCTGCTCGAGGTCCGCGGACCGGAGACGGTCGTCGTCCTGGGCCGCGACGTCGGCCGGGCCGAGGAGTCCGTCGTCGTCACCACCCTCGCCGACCTCGACCCCGCGGCCGTGGACATGAAGACCCTCGTGATCATCGGCAGCAGCGCCACCCGCGTCACCGGCGCCGGCCAGGTCTGGACCCCGCGCAGCACGGCCTGAGCGGCAGCGCGCCGCGCCGCCACCCCGCTCGAGGCACACCGTTCCTCTCGAGGCACACCAAACTGCCCGAGGCACACCGTGCAGGGTGTGCCTCCACGAGGACGGTGTGCCGCGATGAAGACGGTGTGCCTTCTCAAGGAGGGTTTGCCGAAAGCGCCGGGCCTGGGCGCCCGACCAAGCTCGAGTGCCAAGGCACACCGTTCCTCTCGAGGCACACCGAACTGCCCGAGGCACACCGTGCACGGTGTGCCTCCACGAAGACGGTGTGCCTCCACGAAGACGGTGTGCCGCGAGGCGCAAGGTGTGCCGATCCGACCGACCCCGCGTACGCCGACGGGCCGCGGAAGTGTGGACCCAGGTCCATAGGCGGGCGGGCGCGGACGGACCAGGCTGGTCCAGGCCCGTCGACGCGGGCGCCGGTCCAGCCCGGAGGAGCCACGGTGTCCGATCCGCAGCCCCCTCCCCGCCGGACCGGTGGCAGGTGGGGGACGCGTCGGCGGCCGCCTCCGGGGCACGGGCTGCCATGCTGGCGCCATGCGGGTGCGCCAGGGTCGCGCGCCCGTGCCCCTGGCCCGGGCCGGTGCGCCCGGGGCCCGGCGCTTCCCCCGGAACCGGCGCGGTGACCCGACGACGGCGCTGATCGGGGCCCTGTTCGTGGCCCTCCTCGTGGTCGGCGGCGCGCTGGCGCTCGACGTGCCGGAACCCCGCCCCGACCAGGTGCTGCCCGTGCTGGGCACCTCCGCGCTCTACCTCACCGCCGGCCTCGTGGCCTGGCGCCGTCGTCCGCACAACCGGATCGGCGTGCTGCTGCTGGTGACCGGGCTGTCGATCTGGCTGACCGCGCTCGCGAGCGCCCCGACCCGGTTCCTCTCGACCACGGCGCTCGTCGCCGGCTCGATGCCGCTGGCCCTGACCCTGCACCTGATCCTGGCCTACCCCTCCGGCCGGGTCGAGGGCCGCTTCGCGAAGGTGCTGGTCGGCCTGGGCTACCTCGCCTCCACGCTGCTGCAGGTGCCCGTCGTGCTGGTCGGCAGCGGACCCGCCGCCGTGTGGGACCCGCCCGCGGCCGCCTCCGTCGTCCTCGTGGCGAGCTGGGTGCAGACGACGGTCGGCGTGTTCTCCGTGGTCGCGGCGGCCGCTCTCGTCGCCGTGCGCATGCTCGACGCGGACCCGTACGAGCGCCGCCGGCTCGGGCCCATGGTCTGGTACCGCGTGCTGCTGCCGCTGCTGATCGCCGTGGGCGCGCTCGCGACCCAGCTGGCCGCCGACCGGCTCGCCACCGGGCTCGGGCTCGTGCAGTTCCTCGGGGTGCTCGGGCTGCCCGTGGTCTTCCTGGTCGGGCTCCTGCTCGGGTCCTTCGGCCGCGCGGGCGAGGTCGACGAGCTGGTGACCCGCATCGGCGCCACCACCCCGCGGCCCCGCGAGCTCAGCGCGGCGGTGGCGCAGGCGCTGGGCGACCCGGAGGCGGAGGTGGTCTACGCGCGCACGGACGTCGGCGCGGACGGCTTCGTCGACGAGTCCGGGCTCCCGGTCCCGGCCCGGCCGCGGGGCCGGCGGATCCACCCGGTGGCGTACAACGGGCGGACGGTGGGCGGCATCCTGCACCGCGAGGACCTGGACGCGGACGCGTCGGTGATGGAGGTGCTCGGCGGGGTCGTGGCCATGGGGATCGACGCGCAGCGCCTCGCGGCCCAGCAGCTGGCGCTCCTCGCCGACCTGCACGAGCGCGAGGCGGACCTGCAGGCGTCGCGCCGGCGCCTGCTGCAGGCCGAGGACACCGAGCGCCGGCGGATCTCCCGCGACCTGCACGACGGGGCCCAGCAGCACATCGTCCTGCTCGGCCTCAACGCCCGCCGGCTCAGCCGCAGCGCGAGCGACCCCGAGGTGGCGGCCTCCGCGGCGGGCATCGCCGACGGGATGACCGGGCTGCTCACCGAGTTCCGTGACCTGGTCGCGGGGATCATGCCCGCCGCGCTGCTCGACCGCGGGCTGGTGCCGGCCGTCGAGCTGCTGGCGGGACGGATGCCGCTGCCGACGACCGTGGAGGCGGAGGCGCTGCCCGCCCGGCTGCCGGCCGAGGTCGAGTCGACGCTCTACTTCGCGGTGTCGGAGGCCCTGACCAACGTGGTCAAGCACGCGGGGGCGACCACCGTCCGGGTCCGGTTCGCGCGGCTCGTCGACGACGACCGCGCACGGCTGCTGGTGACCGTCACCGACGACGGCACGGGCGGTGCCGACCCCGCCGCCGGCACCGGGCTGCGCGGTCTGGACGACCGGCTCGCCGCGCTGGGCGGCACCCTCACCGTCGGTCCCGGCCCGGGCGCCGGGACCGTCGTCCGCCTGGAGGTGCCGTGCGCCTGATCATCGCCGAGGACGAGGTCCTGCTGCGGGCCGGCCTGACCCGGCTGCTGGCCGACGAGGGCTACGACGTCGTCGCCACCGCGTCGACCGGGCCCGACCTGGTCACCGCCACCCTCTCCCTGCGTCCGGACCTCGTGATCACCGACATCCGGATGCCCCCGACCCACACCCGCGACGGCATCGCGGCCGCGCTGCGCCTCCGCCGGGAGCTCCCCTCGCTGGCCGTGCTCGTCCTCTCGCAGCACGTGGACAGCACCGGCGCCACCGAGCTGCTCGCCGACGGGGCGCAGGGCGTGGGCTACCTGCTGAAGCAGCGGATCATGGACGTCGACCCCTTCCTGGAGGCCGTGCGCGAGGTCCTGGCCGGCGGCACCGTGGTCGACGCGTCCGTGGTCGACGGCATGATCGGACGGCGCCGGACCGACAACCCCGTGGACCGCCTCAGCCCGCGGCGCCGGGAGACGCTGGCGCTGATGGCCCAGGGCATGAGCAACGCGCGGATCGCCGAGGAGCTCGTCGTCACCGAGCACGCGGTGGCCCGGAACATCTCCGCCATCTTCGACACCCTCGGGCTGCCGCCCTCGACGAACGAGCACCGTCGCGTGCTGGCGGTGCTCCGCTACCTCGACCGCCCCGGTCCCTGAGGCGTAAGGAGCGCCGGGCGCTCAGAGCCCGGTCGCGCGCCGGGCCTCGGCGAGGCTGACGACGGCGGCGCCGGGCGGCGGGGTCGCCGGGTTCGTCACGAGCACCGCGGGACCGGGGTAGAAGTCGGCGTCGAAGGGCCGCAGGCCGAGAGCGGCGGCGTACGCGACGAGCAGCTCCGGGCTGAACCGGTCCGCCACCTTGCGCCGGCGGTAGGCGTCCTCGTCCTCGAAGTCCTGCACGGTCCCGTTCGCGTCGAAGCGCCACCGCGTCTGGTCGCGCACCACGGAGACCGTGCGGACGTAGTTCAGGAAGTCCGTCGCGATCGGGGCGAACAGCTCGAGCTGGCGCCCGCCGAACCGGTCGGGCACGCCCGGGGACGCCTTGCGGTCCGGGATCGAGAGCACGACCACGCCCTGCACCATCAGCCGGCGGGCCAGGAACCCCACCGTGGTCGTCTGGTCGCCGCCCTGCACCCCGCAGTCGAAGACGGCCGTCCACCCGGGATCGGCCGTCGCGACCAGCAGCTCGCGCGGGCGCACGCCGCCCGTCAGCGGCTCCAGCCGACCGAGGGCGTCGGGCAGCCCGCCGGCCAGCGGCTCCGCCCGGGCCGAGCCGTGGATCTCGGCCCGCCACGCCCGCAGGCCCTCGGCGGCCTCGTCGAGGGGCGCCCGGAGGAACCCGATCCGCGAGGTGATCGGCGCGTACGCGTCGTCGAGCAGGACAGCTTCCACGTGCCGGGACCCTACGGGACCGTGTGGAGGTGGACGGTCGAGCCGGGGTCGTTCGCCAGGATGCGCTGCTCGTGGATCGGCCCGCGGTTGGACGAGGGCACGTCGAACTCCTCGTAGACCCGCGTGCCCCCGTGCGTGTACTGCAGGTCGGGCCGGTTGATCCCGACGCGCGTCCCGTTGATGTCCACCTGCTGCTGGTTGACCCGGAAGTCCGACGCGCCCTGCGCCTGCAGCTGCCCGATCCGCTGCTGGACGAAGGCGTTCTGCGTCGCGCTGCCGCCGACGGGACGGTTCAGGGGCAGGGCGGGCGGTGCCTGCGGGTTGACGTTCAGGTCCTGCGGCAGCCGGACGGGCGCGGGGTGCGGCGAGGGCGCGGGGGCCGGGTGGACGTCGTCGAGCGTGCGACCGGCCGCGCTCGCGATGCCGTGGCCCGCCGCACCGCCCACCCCGCCGAACGCCAGCCCGGTCGCGCCGCCGCGGGCGGTGGCCCCGAGGAACCCGGCCGCGTCGTGCGGGCCGGGCCCGGACGCGTACTGGTACGCCCCGGTCGCCGCGCCGCCGACCCCGCCGGAGGCCATGCCGGCGACCACGGCACCACGGACGCCGGTCGCGCCGAGCCGGGCCGCCAGCGCGCCGCCGCCGAAGGCACCGGCGGCGAAGCTGACGCCGACCTCGCCCCAGTTGACCTCGCCGGTCGTCGCCTTCTGGATGATCGTGTCGGCCCCGGCCGAGATGAGCATCGCGCCGGCCGGGCCGCCGACGCCGGTCGCCACCAGGACCACGCCCCCGATCACCATGGCCCCGCCGGCGACGTACTCCCAGTTGTCCTTCAGCCAGCTGCCCGTGGCGTCCATCGCCGTGCTGACCGCGCTCGACACCGCGCGGTAGGTGCCGGCGACGCCGTTGCTGTCGCGGTAAACGGCGAGCTCGGCGTCGGTGACGGGCCGCAGGCCGGCCGGGTCGAGCGCGTGCAGCGGGTCGTTGCCGGCGAAGGCGTACGGGTTGCCGGCCCAGCCGGTCCCGGTGACCGGGTCGAGCGGGTCGACGGAGAGGAAGCCGCGCGCCGTCGGGTCGTAGACCCGGGCGCCCATCCACTCCAGGCCGTCGACGCCGAGCTCGCCCGACGTCCCGACCGTGGCCGGACCCACGTCCGTCGCCCCCGCGGTCGCCCACGGGTCCGCGCCCACGGAACGCGCGCTGCGCCAGCCGGGCGCCGTCCAGGTCCGGCCGATCCCGGTCAGCGGCCCGGCGGTCAGGACGTCCGTGTCCCCGACCAGCACGGGCGCGCCGGCGAACGCGGCGGTGTCCCAGAAGACCTCGGTCCCGTCGACCGAGGCGAGCTCGCCGAGCGCGTCGGCGTGCACGGCGGTCCGGCGCGAGCGGGTGCCGTCGTGGTGGACGACGCCGGCGAGGTAGCCCGTCGGGTTCCACACCAGCTCGCGCGCCGAACCGTCGTCCCCCACCGAACGGGTCCGGCGGCCCACGCCGTCGTACGCGTGGGTCGTGCGGCGCCCGTCCGAGGTGACGCTGGCGAGCAGCTGGCCGGCGGCGTCGTGCACGTGCTCGACGGCGGACGTCCCGGCCGCCCCGGAGGTCGTCTCGCCCACGAGGCGACCGTCGGCGTCGTAGGCCCAGCGCTGCGTCGACGTGCCGTCGGCGGTCCGGGTCCGGGCCTCGACCAGCTGACAGGCGCCGTCGTGCTCGTACGTGGTGACGACGTCGGTGCCGTCCGCAGCGGGTCGCACGACCCGCCGGACACGGCCGTCGGCGTCCCGCCCGATCTCGGTGCGGCGTGCCCCGTCGGCGTCGGTGACCGTGTGGGCGACGACGAACGCGTCGCGGTACTCCCAGGACTGGACGAGCCCGCCGGCGACGGCCGAGACGAGGCGCCCGGCGGCGTCGCGGTCGAAGGCCGCGCGGCCGAGGGTCGTGTGGTCGACCGTGGCGAGCCGGCCGGCGGCGTCCCAGCCGTAGGCGGTGACCTGGCCGTCCGGCGTCGTCATCGACGTGCGCCGGCCCTCGGCGTCGTAGGTCCAGGCGACCGTACGGCCGTCGCGGCTGCGCCGGACCAGGTCCCCGCGGCCGTCCCACGCCAGCTCGTGCTCGACGCGGCGCGGACCGGTGTCGTCGGCGACCCGGACGGTCCGGCGCCGCAGGTCCCGGGTCAGCGCGGTCACCGTCCGGCCGTCGACAGCCATGGAGGCGGGCCGACCGGCGGCGTCGTAGGTCCACGTCGTCCGGCGCCCGTCCGGCGACTCCTGCCAGGCGAGCCGCCCGGCCGCGTCGTAGCCCGCCCGCGTCGTGCGGCCCAGCGGGTCGGTCTCGGAGGTGCAGCGGTGCAGCGCGTCGAACGTCCGGTGCGTCACCGCGCCCGTCGGGGTGGTCGTCGTGACGGCGCGGCCGAGCAGGTCGTAGCCGAAGCGCGTGACGCCACCGTTGCCGTCGACCGCCTCCACCAGCTGTCCGGCCGGGTCGTACCGGAACCGCCGCTGACCGGCGCGCGGGTCGCGCGACTCCACGACCCGGCCGAGCAGGTCGTAGGTCCAGGTCAGCGTCCCGAGGCCCGGCTCGTCGTGGGACACCACGCGGCCGGTCGGGTCGTACGCGGTCCGCACGACCTCGCCGGTCGGCAGCGTCTGCGCGACCGGGCGGCTGTCGACGTCGTACGCGATCGTCGTCACCCCGCCCAGCGGGTCGGTCACCGACGTCAGCCGGCCGCACGCGTCGTGGGCGTAGCGCGTGCTCGCCCCGCTCGGCGTGACGGTCTCGACGACCCGGCCCGCGGCGTCGCGGCGGAACAGGGTCAGCCCGCCCTCGGGGTCGAGGCCCTCGACCGGGCGGCCGCAGCGGTCGTAGGTGTAGACGACCGCGGAGCCGTCGGGACGCCCGGCCGACGTCAGCCGACCGAGCGGGTCGAAGCCGCTGACCGTCGCGCCGCCGGCGTCGGCCACCTCGACCTTCCCGTCGGCCTGGTCGAGGTCCACCCCGACCCGGACGCCCGTCGGGTCGACGCTCGCGACGGCCCGCCCGGACCGGTCGTGCTCCTGCGTCCAGGTGGCGCCCGTGGGGTCGGTCGAGGCGACCAGCCGGGACAGGGCGTCGTGGGTGAAGCGCCACGTCGAGCCGTCCGGCAGCGTCACCGCGGCGAGGTTCCCGAGGTCGTCGAGCGTGCGCGTGACGGCGCGGCCGAGGGCGTCGACGGTCGCGACCTCCTCGCCGTGGCGGCCGTGCTCCAGGGTCGTGCGGGCGCCGTACGGGTCGGTCGTCGCCGCGAGGCGTCCGGCGGCCGTGTGCTCGTAGCGCCAGGTCGCGCCGTCCGGGTCGCACCGCTCGGCGAGCAGCCCGGAGACCGGGTCGTAGGTGAAGGTGGCGCGGTGCCCGGAGGGCGTCACGGCGGCGACGACGCGACCGAGGCCGTCCCGCTCGAGCCGCGCGGTGGCGCCGTCGGCGTTGGTGGTGGCGACGAGGTCGCCGCGCGCGTCGTAGGCGTAGCGGACGACGACGCCGGTCGGGTCGACGACCTCGGTCAGCACCCCGTCGGCCCAGGTCAGCCGGGTCAGGCCGCCCTCCGGGTCGACGATCGTCGACGGGTTCCGCTGGTCGCCCGCGTACGTGTACGCGGTGACGCCGCCCTGCTCCGCGACCACCGTGGTGACCCGGTCCAGCGCGTCGTAGCCGTAGGTGAGGTCGGCGCCCGAGGGCGTGACGGTGCGGATCCGACGACCGCGCGCGTCGTGCTCGTGCACGGTCGTCGCACCGTCGCGCTCGGTGAGGAGCACCGGGTTGCCCCAGCGGTCGTACGAGGTGGACTGGCGCTGGTCGTCGGCGTCGACGACCCCGACCAGCCGGCCGCGCTCGTCGTGGACCCAGGTGTTGGACCGGGCGCCGTCCTCGTCGGAGACGACCGTCACCCGACCGGGCAGGTAGGCGAACCGGGAGACCCGGCCGAAGGGCGAGCGCTGCCGGACGACCCGTCCGCGCTCGTCGTAGACGTTCTCGACCTCGACCACGCCGTCCGCGTCGACGACGGCAGCGACCAGGCCGTCCTCGCCCCAGCGGTAGGTCCGGGTCCCGTTCGGCCCCGTCACCGCGACCAGCCGACCGTCGGCGTCGTACGCGTAGCCGACCTCGCGCCCGTCCGAGGTCCGCGCGGCGACGACGCGGCCGTCCCCGTCCTCCTTCTCGAGATCGTCGGCCCGCTCCAGCTCCACCCACGGGCCGCGGGCGTGCGTCAGCCGGACGACCCGGCCGGCCGCGTCCCGGCCGACCTCGACGAACGACCGCGCGTCGCGGGGGCCGTGGCCGAAGGCGAGCAGGGCCCCACCGGCCCCGAGGCGCCACCAGGACCCCTCGTTGCCGGTGACGAGCAGGTCGCCGGTCCCGGTGCCGCTGGCGGGGTCGCGGTCGCGGTCGAGCCAGAGGTTCTCGCCGACGGCGCGGTCCCAGCCGTCGCCGAGGCGCGGGAAGAAGACCTGCCTGCCGTCGGTGAGCACGAGCCGGGCCCGGTCGGGCTCCAGGACCAGGCCGGCCTCGCAGACCGACGCCCAGCCGGGGCCCCACGCCCCGGCCGGGCCGTCGGCGGCGCGGAAGGAGTTGTAGGTGCGCGCGAGCACCAGGGAGCCCGCCGCCCCGGGGAAGACCAGGTCGGTCTCGGTCTCCACGAAGTTGCCGGTGGCCGTGTTCACGGGGTCGTCGGCGTAGCCGGTGGTCGGTGGATGCCCCTGGGCCTGGACGGGCTCGATCACGAGGTCCGAACGGGTGACGTTCACGCCGGCGGCGTGCAGGGCGGCGGCGACCGCGCTGTCCGACAACGTGGAGACCTCGCCCTCGCCGCCCGCGGCGGTGAACGCGTCGGCGACGGTCGTCGCCCAGGCCACGTCCTCGTCGTTTGCGGCCAGCCAGGCGTCGAACCCGCTGAACACGCCGGCGGCGCTCAGGGTGCCCCAGCGGCACCGGGCCTGGAAGTCGGCGTAGTCCGCGCGCAGCACGGCCGGGCGCGAGCGCAGCGCGTCGTTCGCGCCCGTCGAGCCGGTCGCGAACGCCCGGAGCTGGGACGGCCGCGCGGAGGACGTGCCCCCGCCGCCGCCGGAGGCACCGCCGGGGGCGGGCGTCTGGCGCGACCGGTTGACCGCGGGCGACACGGCGACAGACACAGGTTCGGCCGGCGGGCCCACGGGCGGGTCGTCCCCGCCGCTCAGCCAGTCACCGAACTGCTCGAGCGCGTTGCGGTCGTCGTGCTCCTTCTTCCATGCCCGCGCCTTCTCGCGGCGCTGCTGCTCCTTGCGCGCCTCCTCCTTGAGCCGCTCCGCGCCGGTCGCGACCTCGCGCAGCCGGTTGGCCAGCTCCACCGCGTCACCGGCCGCGGTGTCGGCGTTGGTCGAGAAGAGCTCGGAGAAGTGGCCGCGGAAGTCCGTCAGGGCCGTCGTCACGAGGGAGGAGCGCTGACCGGTCTGGGAGGTGATCGTCGAGGCCGCCGTACGGCACGCCGTGATCAGTGCGTCCGCCGTCCCCACGTCGAACGGGACGTCTTCCTCGATCGCACCCAGGTCAGCCATCTGAACCTCCGACTTCCAGCTTCCGCGCACCCGCGCGGGCCAGCAGGGGCCCGGGATGCGTACGACGACGTGCGGCAGGCGGGCACGACGGTGCCCGGTCGAGCGGTGGTGCGGGGTGGGGCCGGGTCGTGGCGCCTACGCCCCCTGAGCCTGTCGAAGGGCCTCGGAGAGGTCGGCTATGAACGATCGGCGTCGCCACGACCCGGCCGGTCGGGCTCTGCTAGCTGCCGCCACCCGCGGTCATGATGTTCGTGGAGATCTGCTGCAGCTGGCCGCGCAGCTCCTCGAGCTCGATCTTGGCCTTGTCGAGGGCCGCCTTCGTCTCCGGCCACGTCGAGCTGCGGAACCGCTCGGCCAGCGGGCCGTCCCAGTTGTTCGGGTCGGAGAGGGCCTGGCCCTGCGTGTTGAGGTTGTTGATCTCGTTCGTCAGACCGCCGTTGATGATCGACTGCATCTGCGTGATGGCCGACTTCGCCTGCTCGCTGGAGAGGACGCGTCCTGCTGGCATACCAACCCACTTCCCGGCCGGCCCACGCCGACCCCTTCGATGGACATCGAGACGCCGGGGACTCGGGACCCGACGAGCCCGATCCTGGCAGAGCGCGGGGTCAGCCCCCGACCCCTCAGCAGAACCACGGCAACTCTTCATCGCCAGGCCGTCGGGGGCGGTCCTCAGAAGCGCGCGAGCCCGTCGACGACGAGCACGACGCCGACCGCCGCGGCTACCACGGCCGTCAGCACGGACCCGTGCACGACGAGCCAGTCCTGGGTCGCGCGGAGCCAGCGGGACGTCCGCTCCGGCGCGGCGTACGCGGCCACGAGCGGCAGCAGCACCGACGAGGCGGCGACGGCCAGGTAGAGCACGACGGCCAGCACGGACTCCGGGACCGGCATCGACCCGGCCCGGACGACGACGCCCGACGCCAGCCCGAGGACCAGGCCCTTGGGCTGCAGGTCCACGACGACGCTGGTCAGGAACACGGCGGGGACCGACGCCTCGGCGAGCCGACGCTGCCAGGCCGGCGCGTCCCGCTCCCGGGCCCGGTGGCGCCGCAGCCAGGCGACGACGCCGACCACGACCAGCGCGAGCCCGGCCGTCACCTCGGCCCCGGCCACGAGCGGGCCCTCCATCGCCGGCGTCGACCGCGGGGCCGGCAGCGCCCGGGCACCCGCCACGAACGCCACGGTGATCAGCGCGAGCCCGAAGACCCGCCCCGCGACGAACGCCCACACGCGGGTCATGCCGCTGCCCGCCAGAAGCAGCACGACGAGACCGGTCACCGGCAGCCAGCTGAACGCCCCCGCGAGTCCCAGCGGGATCAGTGCGCCGAGCGTGTCCCAGAAGCCTTGGTCGTCGGTCATGGTCGTCGGTCGCGCTCGGTGGTGGCGTCTGGGGCCGGAGGGGTGGGGGACGACGGCGCTTCACAACCATCCGCCAGGGACGGCCGACGCTCGGTGCCGGTCGTGCGTCCCTGGCTCCCGCCAGACCCGTCCACGTTCAGCGCCGTCGTCCCCCACCCCTCCTTCAGCGTCACGTCCCGCGCGCTCACTCCGCTCGGGTCGATCCGACGGGCTCCTGGGACAGGCCCGGAGTGCCCTCCCCAGCGGCCGGGCGGGGGCGGTGGCTGTCGTAGAGGTGGGACTCGGTGAAGTCGCGCGCAGCCAACGCCGGTCCGACCATGATCACGGCGGCCTGGCGGAGGCCGGCGGCCTCGACCGCGTCGGCGATGTCGGTGAGGGTGCCGCGCAGGACGGTCTCGTCGGGCTGGGAGGCGTTGCCGACGACGACGACGGGGCAGTCGGGGCCGTACGGCTCGACGAGGCTGGCGGCGAGCTCGCGGGTGCGGCGGATGGCGAGGTGCAGGACGAGGGTGGCGCGGCTGCGGGCCAGGTAGGCCAGGGACTCGGTCTCGGGCATGGCGGTCGAAGCGGCCTGGGCGCGGGTGAGGATGACGGTCTGGGCGACCTCGGGGACGGTCAGCTCGCGGCCGACGCGCGCGGCCGCGGCGGCGTACGCGGGGACGCCGGGCGTGACGTCCCAGGGGACGCCGGCGGCGTCGAGGCGGCGGGTCTGCTCGGCGAGCGCGGAGTAGAGCGACGGGTCGCCGGAGCAGAGCCGGGCGACGTCCTGGCCGGCCTCGTGCGCGGCGACCAGGTGCGCGGTGATCGCGTCGAGGTCGAGGTGCTGGCTGTCGACGAGCGTGGCGCCGGCCGGGCAGTGGCCGAGCACGGCCTCGTCGAGGTAGGTGCCGGCGAAGACGCAGACGGCCGAGGTCTCGAGCAGACGGACGGCCCGCAGGGTCAGGAGGTCGGCCGCGCCGGGCCCGGCCCCGATGAAGTGGACGGTCACGCGTCGGCGTCCCGGTCGGCGGGGTCGATCTGCAGGCTCCACTGGGTGACCGGCCGGGCGGGGGCCCAGCCGCGGTAGCGGCCGAGCGGGCCGAGCGTCTCGACGTGGAGGCGGACGAGGTCGCCGCCGAGCCGGGCGTGCAGGTCGAGGACCAGCGTCTCGGTCTCGACCGTCACGGCGTGCACGACCAGGCGCCCGCCGGGCTTGATCATCGTGAGGACGGTGTGCAGCAGGTTGGTGTCGGCGCCGCCGCCGACGAAGACGGCGTCGGGCGCGGGCAGCCAGGTCAGGGCGTCCGCGTTCACGCCGCTGATCACCTGCAGGCCGGGGACGCCGAGGTGGCGGGCGTTGCGGGTGATGCGGGCGGCCCGCTCGCCGTCGCGCTCCACGGCGATCGCACGGGCCCCGCGGACGGCGCGGCACCACTCGACCGAGACGGAACCGGCGCCCGCGCCGAGGTCCCAGAGCAGGTCGCCCTCGGTGGGGCGCAGGTGCGCGAGGGCGGCGGCGCGGACGACCCGCTTGGAGATCTGGCCGTCGTGCTCGTACGCGTCGTCGGGCAGGCCCGGGACCGGCGAGCTGTCGGCGTCGGGCTGGTCGGTGGCGCAGGCGACGCAGACCACGTTGAGGGCGGGCACGTCGCCCTCGACGCCGGTCGCGGCCAGCGTCTCCCGCCGCGTCTCGGCCGGCGTCCCCAGGTCGCCGAGGACGGTGACGACGCTCAGCCCGTAGCCCGCCTCGGCCAGCACGGCGGCGATCGCGGCCGGGCTCCCGGCGTCGCGGGACAGGGCCACGAGCCGTCGGCCCGGGGCGACGAGTCCGCGGACCTCCTGGGCGCCGTCCGAGGTGATGCGGACGACGTCGACGGTCGCGGCGTCCCAGCCCATCCGCGCCCCGGCCAGCGCGACGGACGAGACGGCGGGGTGCACGCGGACGGCCTCGACGCCGAGCAGGTCGACGAGGGTGCCGCCGATCCCGGCGACGAGCGGGTCGCCGCTGGCCAGGGCGACGACGCGGCGACCGGCGAACCCGTCGAGGAAGGCGGGCAGCTGCGGGCGGAGCGGGCTCGGCCACGGGTGCCGCTCCTGGCCGGCGACCTCGGGAACCAGGCCGAGGTGCCGGGGGGCGCCGAGCAGGACCTCGGCGCCGGTCACCAGGTCGCGCTCGGCCTCGCCGAGGCCGGACCAGCCGACCGCGGGCAGACCCACGACGTCGACGACCACGTGCTCAGCCTAGGCGGGCAGCGACCGGGCCAGCTCGTCGTGGACGCTCTGCGGCTCACGACCGAGGAGCGTGGTGAGCAGCGGGTCGGTGCCCGCGAAGAACCCCTGGTGAGCGGCCTCGAACATGCCGAGCGCGAAGCGGGCCATGCCCTCCGGCCGCCCGGCGGCGACCTGCGCCGCGATCCAGGGCTCGACGCCGAGGACCTCGCTCCGGACGGTCCGCCCGGCCACCGCCGAGGCGATCTCGGCCACCTCGGCGAAGGTGGGCGCCGCGTTCGCGGTCAGCGTCGTCGGGCCCTCGTACGCGCCGTCGGAGGCGATGATCACGGCGGCGGCCTCGGCCTCGTCCTCCCGGGACGTCCAGGAGACCGGTCCGTCGACGGGCACGGAGACGACGCCGGTCTCGCGCCAGGGACCGACGAGCCAGCCGAGGCTGTGCGCGTAGAAGCCGTTGCGCAGCGAGGTCCACGGGACCCCGGAGGCCGCGAGCAGCTCCTCGGTCCGGGCGTGGTCGCGCCCCGGGCCGAACGGGGTGTCGAGGGCGGCGCCCTGGTGGCTCGTGTAGAGGATCCGCCCGACGCCGGCCGCCACGGCGGCGTCGATCGCCGTCCGGTGCAGGGCGACCGCGTCCGCGGAGGGGTCGCTCGACGAGACGAGGAGCAGCTGGTCAGCGCCGGCGAACGCCGCCGGGAGCGAGGCGGGGTCGGCGAAGTCGGCCCGGCGCACGGCGACGCCGGCGTCCGCGAACCGCGCGGCGCGGGCCGGGTCCCGTACGGCCACGACGAGCTCCGAGGCGGGCGTGGAGGTGAGCAGGTGGTCGACGGTGGCGCCGTTGAGCGCGCCCGTCGCTCCGGTGACGACGATCATGGGGTCTCCTTGGTAGCAGTGGAAGCAGTTCGACGGTAGCAGTGGAAACGCACCGCTATCAAGGTTCCGTTAGCATCGGTCCATGGCCGAGCCGACCGACGCCCGCAGCGCCACCCGCGCGCGCATCGTCGAGGTCGCCGCCGGGCTGCTGGCGGGGTCCGGGCCGGCCGCGGTGACCACCCGAGCCGTCGCCGACCGGGCGGGGGTCCAGGCGCCGACGATCTACCGGCTGTTCGGGGACAAGGACGGCCTCCTCGAGGCGGTCGCCGAGCACGTCATGGCCACGCACGTGGCGGCCAAGCAGGCCATGGAGGCGGCGGCCGTCGCCGGCGGCCACGACCCGCTCGACGAGCTGCGGACCAGCTGGTTCGCCCAGATCGAGTTCGGGCTGGCCAACCCGGCGGTGTTCCGGATGCTCAGCGAGCCGGGCCGCGTACGGCAGTCGCCCGCCGCGCAGTCGGGGCAGCGCGTCCTGGAGTCGCGCGTGCACCGGGTGGCCGCGACCGGCCGCCTGCGGGTCAGCGAGGCGCGCGCCGTGGGGATGGTCCAGTCCGCCGGGGTCGGCGTCATCCAGGTGCTGCTGACCACCGAGCCCGAGCACCGCGACCCGGACCTGGCGGAGAGCGTCTACGACGCCGTCCTCGCCCGGATCCTCACCGACCCCCCGGCGCACGCTGACGCGGGGCCGGTCGCGGAGGCGGTCGCCTTCCGGACGCTCGTGCCCCGGCTGGAGGCGCTGACCGACGCCGAGCGCGGGCTGCTGGTCGAGTGGCTCGACCGGGTGATCGACACCCCGTGACCGGGTAGAGCGTGATCGACTGCGGGGCATGACGAACCGGGGTCTCCGCTCGCTCGCGGCGGGACGGGCGGCGGCGCCGACGGAGATCCACCGGACCGCCTACCTGCGCCGGCACGACGCGCGGAGCGAGGCCGAGGTCAAGCGCCGCGCCCGTGCCGAGGGCCGCACGACCTTCCACGCGCACGTGGGTTCGACGGACTGGCCGGCGACGGCCCGGGCGCTGCAGGAGATCGAGGCGGGCCTCGCCGAGCACGGCCTGGCCTGCGACCGCTTCGGGCTGACGCTGTCGCGGGCGATGAGCGTCCCCGAGGCCGAGCGCGCGGGCGTGCACAAGGAGACCGGCCCGTCGCTGCGTGCGGAGGAGTGGGCCGTGCTCGGGGAGGCGGCCGCCATCCAGCCGCACCTCGGCGACTTCATGATCGGCACGCCGGCTGGTGCCGAGCACGCCCGGGCCGCGCTGGGCGCCGGGGTCACGACGATCGGCAACCTCGGCCAGTACTGGTCCTTCGAGGTGCCGGGCGGGCAGGACGCGCTGCAGGTGACCGAGGCGACCGTCCGGGCGATCGGCATGCTCGCCGCCTGGCGCGACCGCGGCGCGCTCGTGCACTCCTACCTCGACGATGGCGTCGCGATGCAGGCGAGCCACTACGGCTCGTACGTCGGCTGGGCGGCGCTCGAGCGCCACGTCGTCGAGGACCTCTGCGGCGCACGGCTCGCGCACTCGTACGGCGGCCTCGTCGACGACCCGTGGCACCGGGCGGTGGTGCACCTCGCGGTCGACGACGTGCACGACCGCGACCACCTCGGCTCGATGGTCTACGGCAACACCGTCGACATGCGGGCCCGCGACCGGGCGCACAACGAGGAGGTCCTGCGGCGCTATCTCACCATCGACCTCGCCGCCCAGCTCCGGCGCCCGACCGGCCACGCCGTGCACCCCGTCCCGCTGACCGAGGCCGAGCGGGTGCCCACCGGCGCGGAGAACCTCGAGGTCCAGCTCCTCGCCCACGCGCTCGACGCGGACGTGCGGCGCTCCGGTGCCGTCGTGGACTGGGACCGGGCCGAGCGGCTGGCGGGCGAGGTGGCGGCGTACGCGCTCGGGTTCCGGGACGCGGCGCTGCGGCTGCTGCTCGACGACGGCGTGGACGTCGCCGACCCGGTCGCCCTGCTGCTCGCCCTGCGGATGCTCGGCACCGCCGGCCTCGAGGAACGCCTGCGGCTGCCGGTCCCGCGCGCCGTCGCCGACCTGGTGCCCTGGAAGGCCCGGCACGTCCGGTCGCTCGCGGGCGACCTGGACGCCGAGCTGCCCGACCTGCGCGGGACCCGGCTCGTGCTCGCCGTCCTCGACGTCCACGACGTCGTCCGCGACGCCCTCCTGCACGCCCTGCCGAGGGCCGGCGCGGAGGTCGTGCTGCTGCCGAGCGACGCGACCCCGGCCGGCGTCGTGCACGCGGCCGTGGCCGAGGACGCCGACGTGATCGTGCTCGGGACGTACAACGGTGCCGCCCTCGCCGTCGGCCGCGAGCTCCGCGCCGCGGTCGAGGCGACCGGCTTCGAGGGCGCGGTGATCATCGGCGGCAAGCTCAACCAGGACACCGGCGGCGACTCCCCCGTCGACGTGGTCGAGGACCTGCGGGCCCTCGGGCTGCAGCCCGCCGCCACCCTGTCCGACGCCGCCCGCCTCCTCGGGCGGGTGAACGTTCCGTGACGGTTCGGGTGAACGCGGGATGACGCCGCGGGCGGGCGATGGGCGTACGGCCGGGCGTCCGTCCCGCCTGAACGGCCGCTGAGCAGGAGGTTTGATTCCTCCGGGCGCCGCACCTGCCGAGGCGGCGACGCCTGCGGCACAGCGGGGCCGTGCGCATCCTGCGCGGCGTGCGGCGGCGGTCGTGCCATCCTCAGCACCAGACCGGGCGTCGGGGGTCGACGCCCGCTCGAGCACGACCACTCCAGGCTGGCCCGCGAGGGCGGATCGGAACCACACCATGCGCACGACCAAGATCAACCTCACGAAGAAGATCACCGCGCTCGCCGCCATCACGACGGGGCTCGTCATGCTCGGCGCCGGCTGCGCCCCGCCCGCGCCGTCGTCGGGCAGCGCGTCGGGCAGCGCCGCCAGCGGCGCGGCCACCTGGACCTCGGCGCAGGGCGCCGGCGGGATGGACGCGCTCGTCGCCGAGGCCAAGAAGGAGGGCACGCTGAACGTCATCGCGCTGCCCCCGGACTGGGCCAACTACGGCGCGATCATCTCGGCCTTCACCACGAAGTACGGCATCAAGATCGACTCCGCCCAGCCCGACGCGGCCAGCCAGGACGAGATCAACGCCGCCGACCAGCAGAAGGGCACGGACCGCGCGCCCGACGTCTTCGACCTCGGCCAGTCCGTCGCCCTGGCCAACACGGCCAAGTTCGCGCCGTACCAGGTGTCGACGTGGAGCACGATCCCCGACGAGCTCAAGGACCCGAGCGGCACGTGGGTCAACGACTACGGCGGCTACATGTCCATCGGCTACAACACCGCCAAGGTCCCCGCCCCGACCGGCGTGAAGGACCTGCTCAAGCCGGAGTACAAGGGCAAGGTCGCGCTGAACGGCGACCCGACCCAGGCCGGCGCGGCCTTCTCGGGCGTCGTCATGACCTCGCTGGCCAACGGCGGTTCCGCGGACGACATCCAGCCGGGCATCGACTTCTTCTCGCAGCTCAAGAAGGCCGGCAACTTCCTGCCGACCGACCCGACCGCGGCGACGATCGAGTCCGGGCAGACCCCGCTGGTGATCGACTGGGACTACCTCAACGCCGGTGAGAGCGCCAAGCTCAGCACCTGGAAGGTCGTGGTCCCCAGCGACGCGCTGGTCGGCGGCTACTACTACCAGGCCGTCAGCAAGGACGCCCCGCACCCGGCCGCTGCGCGGCTGTGGCAGGAGTTCCTCTACTCCGACGAGGGCCAGAACCTGTTCCTCGGCGGCGGCGCCCGCCCCGTCCGCGCGGACGACATGGAGAAGGCCGGGACGATCGACAAGGCCGCGTACGCCAAGCTGCCCCCGGTCACCGGCAGCACGCCGACGATCCTGACGACCGACCAGACCAAGAAGGCCGCCGACGTCCTCAGCAAGGAGTGGAGCAAGGCCACGAGCTGAGCGCCCACGCAGGACCAGCAGCAGGCACGGAACAGCGGACAGAGGGAGGACGCCGGGTGGCGAGGTCACGGGTGGCACGGCTGCGGCCGGCCCTCGGCGTGCTCCCGTTCGGCGTCTACCTGCTGATCTTCCTCGTCGTCCCCACCGTGACGGTCGTGATCGGCGCGTTCGCCGACCAGGGCCGGCCCAGCCTGACGAACCTCGCCGGCCTCGTCGAGCCGAGCGTCCTCACCGCCCTGCTCAACAGCGTCCTGGTCTCCGCCATCACCGCGGTCATCGGCGCGGTGGTCGGGGCCCTGGCCGCGTACGCGGTGGTCACCGGCCGGCCGGACGGCACGCTGCGGCGGCTGGTGACCAGCGTCTGCGGCGTGCTCGCCCAGTTCGGCGGGGTGACGCTCGCCTTCGCGTTCATCGCGACGCTCGGCATCTCGGGCGTCGTCTCCACCTGGCTCGACGCCCACCTCGGCACCGGGCTGACCAGCAGCGTCTGGCTCTTCGGGCTGCAGGGGCTCGTGATCGTCTACGCCTACTTCCAGATCCCGCTGATGGTGATCGTCTTCCTGCCCGCCCTCGACGGCATCCGGGTGCAGTGGCGCGAGGCCGCGTCGAGCCTCGGCGCGAGCACCTGGCAGTACTGGCGCCACGTCGGCCTGCCGCTCCTGGCGCCGGCCTTCCTCGGCTCCCTGCTGCTGCTGTTCGCGAACAGCTTCGCCGCGTACGCGACCGCCGCCGCCCTGGTCAGCCAGGGCAGCCCGATCCTGCCGCTGTGGATCCGCAACGCCCTGACCAGCGAGGTGGTGCTGGGCCGGCAGAACTTCGCCTACGCCCTCGCGCTGGAGATGATCGTCGTCGTCGCCCTCGTCATGGCCGGCTACAGCCTGCTGGTCCGGCGCACCGCCCGGTGGGTCCGATGAGCGCGGGTCCGACCACGGCGGGTCGAGGCACCCCGGCGCGGGCCGCACGCCGTCGGCTGACGACGTTCCGGGTGATCGTGCTCGGCCTGGTCGGGCTCTTCTTCCTGGTCCCGCTGCTGAGCATGCTCGACTTCAGCACCCGGAACTTCCTCGGCGAGGGCCGGACGGGAGCGGCCTGGACGGCGCTGGTCACCGACCCGCAGCTGACCGGCGCGATCGTCACGTCCCTCGTGCTCGCGGTGCTGACCGTCGTGCTGATGCTCGTGCTCCTGGTGCCCACGATGATCTGGGTCCGCCTCCGGGTCCCGTGGGTGGCCCGGCCGCTGGAGTTCCTCTGCCTGCTGCCGCTGACCGTGCCGCCGCTGGTGATCGTCGTCGGGCTCAAGAACGTCGTCCTGTGGCTCAACTACCTCTTCGGCGACACCCCGTACATCCTGGCCCTGCTCTACGTCGTCCTCGTCCTGCCGTACGCCTACCGCGCGCTCGACGCGGGGCTCGCGGCGATCGACGTGACGACGCTCGCCGAGGCCGCGCGGAGCCTGGGCGCGGGCTGGGCCACGGTGATCGTCCGGGTGATCGTCCCGAACCTCACCACCGCGCTGCTGTCCGCCTCGTTCATCGCGGTCGCGCTGGTGCTCGGCGAGTTCACCTTCGCCTCGCTGCTCAACTACGACACCCTCCAGGTCGCGATCAACCTGCAGTCCAAGTCGAACGCGCAGGAGTCGATCGCCGCCTCGCTGGCCTCGATCCTGTTCGCCGCGCTGCTGCTCGTGGTCCTGTCGTTCGTGAGCGGCGGCCGCCGCCGTACGCGCGGCCGTCCCGCCGCCGCGCTCGCCGTGACGACCGGCAACCCGGCCCCGTCGGCCCCCACGGCCTCGTGAGGCCCCTCCCCATGAACCCGCACCGCACGAACCCGCCCCGCACGACCTCGAGAGGACGACCGTGAGCAGCGGCCAGACCAGCCCCGGCACCGACGGACGCGGCGGGGTCGAGGTGCGCTTCGAGGCCGTCGAGCGCCACTACGGCAGCGTCCGCGCTCTCGACGGGCTCGACCTGACGCTGCGGCCCGGCGAGCTCGTGGCCCTGCTCGGCCCCTCCGGCTGCGGCAAGACGACCGCCCTGCGGATCCTGTCCGGCCTCGACGACCCCACCGCCGGCCGGGTGCTGGTCGACGGCAAGGACGTCACGTCCGTCCCCGCGAACCAGCGCGACATGGGCATGGTCTTCCAGGCCTACTCGCTCTTCCCCCACCTGACCGCGCAGGCCAACGTCGAGTTCGGGCTGCGGCTGCGCAAGGTCGACCGTGCCCGCCGGGCCGCCCGGGCCCGCGAGATGCTCGAGCTGGTCGGGCTCGCCGACCGCGCCGAGCGCTACGCCTCCGAGCTGTCCGGCGGGCAGCAGCAGCGCGTGGCGCTCGCCCGGGCGCTGGCCATCGAGCCCGCCGTCCTGCTCCTCGACGAGCCGCTCTCGGCCCTCGACGCCAAGGTCCGCGTGCAGCTGCGCGACGAGATCCGCCGGGTCCAGCTCGAGGTCGGCACCACCACCCTGTTCGTCACGCACGACCAGGAGGAGGCGCTGGCCATGGCCGACCGGGTCGGCGTCATGAACCAGGGCCGCCTCCAGCAGCTCGACACCCCGCAGGAGCTCTACGCCCACCCGCGGAACGCCTTCGTCGCCGACTTCGTCGGGCTGATGAACCGCGTCCCCACGCAGGTGGCCGACGGCCGCGCCGTCGTGCTCGGGGTGGGCGTCGGGACCGTCGACGGTTCGGTGACCGCCGGAGCCGGGACCGCGCTGGTCCGGCCCGAGCAGCTCCTCGTCCGCCCCGACGACCAGGGCAGCGCCGAGGTCCTGGTCGTGCAGTTCTCGGGGGCGGTGTCCCGCGTCCGGGTCCGCGCGGCCGACGGCTCGGAGCTCGTCTCCCAGGTCACCGGCTCCGCCCTCGGCGGCCTGACCCCGGGCGCCCGCTGCTCCCTGGGCCTCGACGCGGACCGGCTGCTCGTCACCGCCTGAGTCGTGGACGCCCCGGCACCGCCGGTCCGGGCGACGCAGGGTGGGGGCTGTGACCTACGTGGCCCTCGGTGACTCGTACGCCTCCGGCGAAGGGCTCGCGCCCTCCCTCGCCTACCCCGTGCTGCTCCGCGAGGGCGGGGTCGAGCGGTTCTCCACGCTGACCCAGGCCGCCCGCTCCGGTGCGGTGACCGGGGACGTCCTCGCCACGCAGGTCTCGTCCCTGCGGGCGGACACCCGGACGGTGACGCTCACGGTCGGGGGGAACGACGCCGGCTTCGCCACGGTCGTCGCGGCCTGCCTGCACTCGCCCGACCCACGGCTGCAGGCCGTGCTCGACCAGGGCGCCCAGTGGCGGGCCGCGGCCAAGGCGGGGGCGCAGCGGCGGATCGCGTTTCTCGGCGGGCCGGCCGCCGCACCGCAGGACCGGACGGTCCCCCTGGTCCGGGTGCTCTCCGAGGTCGGGCGGCGCGCGCCCGACGCCGAGATCCTCGTGACCGGCTACCCCCGCCTGCTCGGCTCGCGGCCGACGCCCCAGGGCCACCGCGCGTCCGACGTCCTCCCGCTCTTCGTGGCCGAGCAGGACGCGGCCTGGATGAGCGCGCAGAGCGAGGCCCTCGACGCCGCGATCGCCTCCGGCGTCCAGCGGGCCCGCGCCGGCGGCGTACGAGCGCGGTACGTCGATGTGAGCGCGGAGTTCGAGGGACACGCGCTGTCGGACCGCCAGGCCCCCTGGGTCAACGGGGTCGTCCTGGCCTCGCTCGGCTCCCTCGTCCCGGACTCCTCGAGCTTCCACCTGACCGCGGAGGGTTCGCGGGCGTACGCGACCGCGCTGTCGGACGCGAGCGTTATCTGAGGGCGAGGTCCTTCAGCTGCCCCGGAAGGCGCCGCAACACAACGGCGAGCCTTCAGAACGCCGGTTGCCCTGACACCAGGTTGACGGTGCGTCTGATCACCTTCGGCTGAGGCAGGAAATCTCACCGAGCGAAACCTGAAAACTTCTCCCCGAGTATTACGGCGTTCGTACGGTTCACTGTTCGGATTGACAGCCGGCGTACGCGCTCACTGTCGTCCGACGCCGGGGGCGGCGTCGGCTGGGGGACAAGGGACTGCCGTGGACACAGCTGACGATCTGACGCGTCTTCGCTCTGACGAAAAGCCAAGACGTCGACCCCGGAGATCCTCACTCGCCGGCAAGATCCTGGTCGGCGTCCTCGCCGCCGTTCTTCCAAGCGTGTTCTTCCTGTCGGACGCGCCGCTCTGGTGGAACCGGGCACACCTGCTGTGGAACGAGTACGTCCATCCTCAAGCGCAGGCAGCGTCCGTCTCACCAATTCCTCTCTTCGCCGTTGTCGTGCCGCTGTCAGCGACAAAGGACCCGACGTATCTGGCTGTGATGGACGTGGGCTCGGGGCGCGTCTTGACACGGCTGACCGCTGATGGCTTCGGCGCCGGGACGCCCACCATCACGGCAGATCGTCGACTCGTCTACTTCTCCGACCCGAGCGGGAACGTGCACGTCTCGGACGCCGACGGGAACAACGGTCGGATCGTCTTCAGAGCGAACGACACCTGCAAGTACGTGCGCCATGTCTCGATCAGCAAGGTCGACAACGGCCACCTCCTGCTTCAATGCCGTGACAGGCCGGCTGAGAACCAGACCGACTACCACGACTTCTTCGAGCTCATCGATCTTCAGGGCCTCGTCGTCAGAAGGTTCGACACGACGTCAAGCAAGCTCGACGATCCTTCACTCTCCCCGGACGGCCGGTACCTGGCCTACTGGGGAAGCTCTGACACCGACGTCGCTGGGTATCCGGGCGGAGCGATCTTCGTGCTCGATCTTGCGTCGGATCGAGAGCCGAAGCAGCTGACGTCGATGTCCGGCTCCCGCGACACAGATCCCGCATGGGCGCCCGATTCCCGAACGCTGGCCTTCTCCCGCGAGAAGGACGACGAGAAGAGCGTCTTCAAGATCTCGGCAGCGGGAGGGAACCCGAAGCGCTTGGTCGGCAATGCTCAAAAAGCGAGCTGGTCAACAGACGGGAACTCTCTCGTCGCCGTTCGAGAGCGATCCGACGACAGAGATCAGCTGATCCGCTTCACGAAGAACGGTCACTCGGTCACGGTCTGTAGCAAGCCTCAGAGGACGATCTACGCCCCGGTCTGGTCCGGCAGGTAGGGCTGCAGCACGTCGGCTACGGGCTGAACCTGATCGTCGTTGGCCTGCTCATGCTCTTCGGTTCCGGAGGGCCTGTAGCCCTGTGACATGATCGGGCGCAGCGCGAGCAGAGGAATCCGGTGCGACTCCGGAGCGGTCCCGCCACTGTGACCGGGTGACCCCCGGAAGTCAGGACGTCTGCTGCGTGGCACACCCACGGACGCGGGCGAGGACACCCGCAGGAGGGTCCTACCCGCACATGCCTGCTCCCCCGACGGCGCGCACCGCCCGCGCCTCGCGCACGTTCCCCTTCTCCGCCGTCGTCGGCTCGGAGGACCTCGCCCTCGCCCTGGTGCTGACCACCGTGTCGCCCGAGGTCGGCGGCGTCCTCGTCCGCGGCGAGAAGGGCACCGCCAAGACCACGACCGTGCGCGCGCTCGCCGCCGTGCTGCCCCCGGTCGCCGTGGTCGAAGGGTGCCGGTTCAGCTGCGACCCGACCGACCCTGACCCCAGCTGCCCCGACGGACCGCATGACCCGGTCGTCTCCACGAGCCGGCCCGCCAAGCTCGTGGAGCTCCCGGTCGGCGCCACCGAGGACCGGGTCATCGGCTCGCTGGACCTGCGCCAGGCGCTCGGCGCGGGTGACGTCGTCTACTCCCCCGGGCTGCTGGCTGCGGCTCACCGCGGGCTGCTCTACGTCGACGAGGTCAACCTCCTCCACGACCACCTCGTCGACCTGCTGCTCGACGCGGCGGCGACCGGACGTTCGACGGTCGAGCGTGAGGGCGTCTCCATCGCCCACGCCTCCCGCCTGGTCCTCGTCGGCACCATGAACCCCGAGGAGGGCGAGCTCCGCCCGCAGCTGCTCGACCGCTTCGGGCTGACCGTCGAGGTCGCTGCACCCCGGGACCCCGTGCTGCGCGCCGAGGTCGTCCGGCGGCGGATGGCGTACGACGCCGACCCGGACACGTTCGTGGCGAGCTGGGCCGACGCGGAGACCGAGGTGCGCGAACGCCTCGCCCGCGCGCAGGCGCTGGTCGGGCACGTCGAGCTGGGCGACGCCGAGCTGCTGCTCATCGCGCAGGTGTGCGCGGCGTTCGAGGTCGACGGCCTCCGGGCCGACCTCGTCACCGCCCGCGCGGCCGTCGCCCACGCGGCCTGGCACGGCCGCGACCGCGTGACCAAGGCCGACATCCGCGCCGCGGCCCGGCTCTCGCTGCCGCACCGCCGCCGGCGCAACCCGTTCGACGCGCCCGGCCTCGACGAGGACCTGCTCGACCAGCTGCTCGGCGACGACGACCCTCCCCCGCCGGAGGAGCCGCCACCGGGCAACGCGCCCGACGACTCCGAGGGCACGGGCGACGCGACCGACCCGGGCGACGCCCAGGCCGGCGACCCGCCCGCGACCCCGCCGGGCCCCGGTCCCCAGGACGGACCGAGCAGCACCGGCGACGGGAACGGCCAGCCGCAGGACCGTGAGCCGGAGCCCTCCACCTCACCGGCCGAACCGTCGACACCGGACGAGCAGGCCCCCGCGCCGCAGGCCGTCGCGCTGTCGGTCGCCGCGCCGGGCCAGGCCTACCGCACGCGGTTGTTCACCGCGCGCGGCGTCGGGACGGGCACGGCCGGACGTCGCAGCCGGGCCGTGACGACGACCGGGCGCACCGTCGGCTCGACGCTGCCCGACGGCGAGCACCGGCCGCTGCACCTCAGCGCGACCGTCCGGGCCGCGGCCCCGCACCAGGGCGTGCGCGGGCGTACGCCGGGCGGCCGGCTCCAGCTCGTGGGGACCGATCTGCGGCACGCGGTGACCGAGGGGCGTGAGTCCAACCTCGTCCTGCTGGCCGTCGACGCCTCCGGTTCGATGGCCGCCCGCAAGCGGATGGCGGCGGTCAAGACCGCGGTCCTCTCGTTGCTCCTCGACGCCTACCAGCGCCGCGACAAGGTGGGGCTGGTGACGTTCCGCGGGAACGAGGCCGTCCTCGCCCTCCCGCCCACGTCCTCGGTCGAGGTCGCCGCCCGCCGGCTGACCGACCTGCCCAGCGGGGGGCGTACGCCGCTGGCCGAGGGCCTGCTCCGCGCCGCGGAGACGCTGCGTCTCGAGCGGTTGCGCGACCCGCGCCGCCGGCCGCTGCTGGTCGTCGTCACCGACGGTCGCGCCACCTCGGGCCCGGACGCGGTGGCGCGTTCGCGCCAGGCCGCCGAGCTGCTCCGGGCGACCGGCGTCAGCGCTCTGGTCATCGACTGCGAGACCGGCCGGATGACCCTTGGCCTCGCCGCGGACCTCGCCGTACGCCTCGGCGCCGACCACGTGAAGCTCGGCGAGGTCGCGGCCGGGAGCCTCGTGGACGCGGTCCGCACCGAGCGCGCGGCGCTCGACCCCGCCCTCCGCAAGACGCAGGGAAGGGCCGCCTGATGCCCGAGGGACGCGTCGAGCAGACGCCGGACGACGGGCTGACCACCAAGCAGCGCCGGAACCGGCCGCTGCTGGTCGTCCACACCGGCGACGGCAAGGGCAAGTCGACGGCCGCGTTCGGGCTGGCGATGCGCGGGTGGAACCAGGGCTGGTCGATCGGGGTCTTCCAGTTCGTGAAGTCGGCCAAGTGGCGGATCGGGGAGCAGACCGTCCTCGAGACGCTCGGCGAGCTGCACGCGCAGACCGGCCAGGGCGGCCCCGTGGAGTGGCACAAGATGGGCGCCGGCTGGTCCTGGACGCGCAAGGCCGGCACCGAGGACGACCACGCCCGCGCCGCCGCGGAGGGCTGGGCGGAGATCAAGCGCCGCCTCGCCGCCGAGACCCACACGCTCTACGTGCTGGACGAGTTCACCTACCCGATGCAGTGGGGCTGGGTCGACACCGACGACGTGATCGACACCCTCGCCAACCGCACCGGGCAGCAGCACGTGATTATCACCGGCCGCCGCGCCGACCCCCGCCTCGTCGAGGTCGCCGACCTGGTCACCGACATGACCCAGGTCAAGCACCCCTTCGAGCAGGGCCAGAAGGGCCAGCGAGGCATCGAGTGGTGAACCCCGCCGTCGTAGCGAAGCCCCTCGCCCCTCCTGTCCCAGGACTTTCACGTAAACGTGAAAGTCCGGTACTGACCACGGCAGATCTGCCGTGGTGAGTACCGAGCTTCCGGGCACAGTGCCCGGGGACGCCAACCCCTCCGGGGCCGCCTTCGACGAGCTCAGGACACCGCTTCGACAGGCTCAGGGAACGTCTGCAGGCTCACCGGTGGCCACCGTCCTCCCCCGCCTCGTCGTCACCGCCCCCGCCTCCGGGCACGGGAAGACGACCGTGGCGACCGGGCTCATGGGCGCGCTGCGGGCGGAGGGGCTCGAGGTCGCGGGGTTCAAGGTCGGGCCGGACTACATCGACCCGGGCTACCACGCGCTCGCGACCGGCCGTCCCGGACGGAACCTCGACCCGCACCTCTGCCGGGCCGACCAGCTCGCGCCGCTGCTGCTGCACGGTTCCGCCTTCCCTGAACCCGCCGACGTCGCCGTCGTCGAGGGCGTCATGGGGCTCTTCGACGGCCGGATGGGGGGCGAGGGGTTCGCGTCCACCGCCCACGTCGCCGGGCTGATCGACGCACCGCTGGTCGTCGTCGTCGACATCTCGCGGATGGCCCGGACGACCGCCGCGCTCGTGCACGGCCTCCACACCTTCGAGCCGGGCACCCGCCTGTCCGGCGTCATCCTGAACAAGGCCGGCTCGGCCCGGCTGGTCGACGAGATCACCGCCGCGCTCGAGGCGACCGGCCTGCCCGTGCTCGGCGTGCTCCCCCGCGACGCCGGCATCGAGGCCCCGTCGCGCCACCTCGGGCTCGTGCCCGCGGGCGAGCGCGAGCAGGCGGCCGAGACCGTACGCCGCCTCGCCGAGCAGGTCAGCGCCCAAGTCGACCTCTCCGCGGTCCTCGCCGTCGCCCACGGCGCGCCGCCGCTCACCGCCACGGCCTGGGACCCGGCCGCCGAGGTCCACCCGCCCTCCGCGGCCCGCCCCCGGATCGCCGTCGCGGCCGGCCGTGCCTTCACGTTCCGCTACGCGGAGACCGAGGAGCTGCTGCGCGCGGCCGGCTGCGAACCGGTCGAGATCGACCCCCTCGTCGACCAGGCCCTGCCCGAGGGCACCTCCGGGCTCTACCTCGGCGGCGGCTTCCCGGAGGTCCACGCCACCGAGCTCAGCGCGAACGCAGCCCTCCGCGCCGACATCGCCGAGGCCGTCGCGGCCGGCCTGCCCACGGTCGCCGAGTGCGCCGGCCTGCTCTACCTCTGCCGCAGGGTCGACCGCGTGCCGATGGTCGGGGCGCTGGACGCCGAGGCCGTGATGACGCCGAAGCTGACCCTGCGCTACCAGGCCCTCGTCGCCCCGGAGGACGGCCTGCTCGGCCCGGCCGGCACCCGCGCGACCGGGCACGAGTTCCACCGCACCACCGTCACCCCGGAACGGGGTGACGCGACCCGGGGCGAGGGGGCCGCCTGGCTGGCGGACGGGCACGCGTACGGCTTCAGCCTCGACCCCGCCGGCCTCGGCGGCGCGACCCTGCACGCGTCCTACCAGCACATCCACTGGGCCGGGCACCCCCGGCTCGCGCAACGGTTCGCGGACGCGGTCCACGACCACCACGCCCGGACGACCCCGCAGCCCGAGGCCCGGAGCAACAGCGAGCACAGCGACGAGCACGACCTCGACCACCACGGCGACCGGGACGCGACCGAGGGCCTCGTCGACCTCGCCGTGAACGTCAGCACCGCGGCTCCCCCGCGCTGGCTGCAGGACGTCGTGAACGCGGCGACGGCCACGCTCGGGAGCTACCCGCGGACGGACGAGGCGAGCAAGGCGATCGCGGCCGCGCACGGCGTCGACCTCGACCGGGTGCTGCCCACGGCCGGCGGCGCGGAGGCGTTCACCCTGGTCGCGCGGGCCTTCACGCCCCGGCGGGCGGTCGTCGTCCATCCCCAGTTCACGGAACCCGAGGCCGCCCTGCTGGCCGCCGGCCACCGGGTCGAGCGGCTGCTGCTGAGCGCAGACGAGGGCTTCGTCCTGCACGCCGACCAGGTGCCGGAGGACGCCGACCTGGTCGTGGTGGGCAACCCGACGAACCCCACGAGCGTGCTGCACCACGCCGACACCCTCCGGGCGCTGGCCCGGCCTGAGCGCGTCCTCGTCGTCGACGAGGCCTTCATGGACGCCGTGCCCGGCGAACCCGCCTCGCTCGCCGCCGCCGACCTGCCCGGCGTGCTCGTGCTCCGCTCGCTGACCAAGACCTGGGGGCTGGCGGGCCTGCGGGCGGGCTACGTGGTCGGCGACCCGGCGCTCGTCGAGCGCCTCCGCGCGCAGCAGCCGCCGTGGTCCGTGTCGTCCCCGGCCCTGGCCGCCACCGCCGCCTGCCTGGCCCCGGCCGCCCGCGCGGAGGCGGCCGACGCCGCCTCCCGCCTCGAGGGTCGCCGCCGGGCCCTCGTCGACGCCCTCGCCCCGCTGGGCCTGGAGCCGGTCGCGGCGTCCCGGGCCCCGTTCCTCCTGCTCGACACCAGCGGGCTGCGTCCCGACCGCCCGCGCGGCTGGCTGCGGCTGGCCCTGCGGGACCAGGGGTGGGCCGTGCGCCGGGGGGAGACGTTCCCGGGGCTGCACGCCGACTGGCTCCGCGTGGCCGTCCGCGACGCGGAGACCAGCGCCGCCTTCGCCGCCGCCGTGGCACGGTGCCTGGCATGAGCTTCACCGCGAACCTCGAGCTGACGGGCTGCGCCGTGCTCGTCGCCGGCGCGGGCGCCGACGCCCTCGGCCCGGTGCGCTCGCTGCTGAACGCCGGCGCCGTGGTCCGGGTCGTCGGTCACGCACCCGTCGACTCGCTCGTCGACCTGGCCGAACGCGGTCAGATCGGCCTCGAACGCCGCTCCCCCAGCCCGGTCGACCTGGGCGCCGCCCACCTCGTCGTCGTCGCCGACCCCGCGCTCGACGAGGCCGTCCGCGCGTGGTGCGTCGAGCTCGGGATCCCGCTCGTCGGCAGCCGCCGGTCCGAGGCGCCGTCGCCCGTACGCCGTCAGGGCTCCGTCGTGCTCGTCGGGGGCGGCCCGGGTAACCCCGGCCTCATCACGGTCGCCGGGCTCGCGGCCGTCCGTGGCGCCGACGTGGTCGTGACCGACCGACTGGCCCCGCTCGCCGTGCTCGACGAGGCGCCCGCGCACGCCGAGGTCATCGACGTCGCCAAGATCCCGCGTGGGGCCTTCACGTCGCAGGAGCGCATCAACGAGCTGCTGGTCGAGCACGCCCGCGCCGGCAAGCGCGTGGTCCGGCTCAAGGGCGGCGACCCCTTCGTCTTCGGGCGCGGCGGCGAGGAGTGGCAGGCCTGCGTGGAGGCGGGGCTGCCCGTCGAGGTGATCCCGGGGGTGTCCTCCGCGCTGAGCGGGCCGGCCCTCGCGGGTGTGCCGCTGACCCACCGCACCCTGACCCAGGGCTTCACCGTCGTGTCCGGGCACCTGCCGCCCGGCGACCCGGGCTCCACCCTCGACTGGGGCGCGCTGGCCCGCAGCGGCACGACCCTCGTCGTGCTGATGGGCATCGCGACGCTGCCCGCGATCACCGCGGAGCTGGTAGCCCAGGGGATGACGGCCACCACGCCGGCGGTCACCGTCATGGAGGCGGGGCTGCCCGGTCAGCGCTCGGTGACCGGGACCGTGGCCGACATCGCCCGGCTCGGCGAGGAGGCGGCCGTCCGCGCCCCCGCCGTGACCGTCATCGGCCAGGTCGCGGGTCTGTCCCTGCAGTCTCCCGCCGCACCTGCTCCCCCGCCTCGGGATGCGTCATCCGCTTCCGGTTGAGCGTCAGCCCGACCACCCGCGAGACGAACAGCGCCACGTAGGCCAGCCCGGCCAGCTGCTCGATCATGACCACGGCGCGCGCCTGCGGCAGGACCGGGACCACGTCGGACAGGCCGGTGCTCGACAGGTTGGTGAAGCTGAGGAACAGCAGCTCCAACCAGGTCCGCGGGGCGTCCGGGTCGACCGCCGCCGTGAAGCTGCCCGGCACGACCTGCTGCAGGCCGGAGAAGACGTACGCGAACGCCCACGCCACCAGGGTGAACGTCGCCCCGACCGCCCACAGCTCGTCGCGCGTGACGTCGCTGTCGGACAGCATGTAGCCGAGCATGCTGCTGGCGGCCCAGAAGTAGAACAGGGCGTGCACGACCGCGCCGGCGAGCGTCAGCCCGCCCGAGCCGGTGACGGCGGCCGCGATCGACAGCCCGGACGCGGTGACACCGAGGACGACGGCGAGCCAGGTCGGGCCCGGCTGGTCGCGCACGGCCCAGATGGCCAGGCCGAGGACCAGGGCCCCGAACACCTCGAAGGTGACGCGCCAGCCCGCGGCCTGCGCGTCGTTGGTCGCGTAGAGCAGCACGCCGACCAGCTGCGTCACCAGCAGGATGGCCGACGGGTGCCGGACGAGCTCGCGCTGCAGGAACAGGTGCGGGACCGTCGTGCGCGGCGGCACCTCTCTCATGGGTGCGACCCTAGGGCGTATCTCCCCGCTCCACCGGGAGCAGGCGGCACGCGCTAGCCGCCGCCCGCCGTGAAGAGGTGGTTCTTGTCCCGTCGTGCCCCGGCCGTCCGCCCGCGTCCCCAGCCGAGCACCTCACGGTAGGAACCGAGCGCGCCGGAGGCCACGAGCGCCTCCTCGTCGGTGTGGACGCTGCCCGCCGGCGCCGGTCCCGCCAGGGGCGCGACGTAGAGGGCGTCGGTCGGGCAGTACGCCTCGCACATGAAGCAGCTCTGGCAGTCGGACTGCCGGGCGATGACCGGCACGCCGTCCTCACCGCGCTCGAACACGTCCGTCGGGCACACCTCGATGCAGACGTCGCAGGCGACGCACCGGCTGCTGCTCACCACCTCGATCACGAGGCCCTCCGCTGCTCGTACGCCGTCGGGGCCGCGGCCTGCGGAGCCGGGACCGCCACGGGCGTCCCGTCCACCAGCCGCGGCAGGACCGGGTCGGGCCGGGTCCAGACCCGGTCGAGCCCGCCGACCAGGAGCCGGTGGCCCCAGCCCGGGTCGACGTCGGGCCGGTCGGTGCGCCGGTGCATGCCCCGGGTCTCGGGGCGGGCGAGCGCGGCCGCCGTGACCCACCGGGCGTTCGCGGTCAGCGCGGCCGCCCGCCGGGCCCGCAGGGCGTCCCGGCCCTCGCCGCCGAGCGCGTCGCCGGCCTGCGTCCACACGGTCTCCAGCCGACGGCCGGTGACCGCCAGCCGTACGCCGTCGCGCCGGGCCGTCAGCGCGGGCGGGAGCACCTCCTCCTGCACCGCGGCGACGACGGCGTCGGCGGCCTCGGGGTCGACGCGACCGCCGGGCCGCAGGCCGACGCGGCCGAGCGGTTCGCCGGGGGCCACCGGACCGCGACGGGCGCGGGCGGTCGCCGCCGCCCCGCGCCCCGCGAAGGTCCCGCTCGAGATCGCCCAGGCGCCGTTGTGGCTGCCGCCGCCGCTGATCGAGCCCGTCACGAGCTCGCGCGTCGCCGCGTCCCCGGCCACGTGCAGGCCGGGCACCGTCGTCGCGCAGCCCTCGTCGACGACGCGCAGCCCGCCGGTCCCGCGGACCGTGCCCTCGTAGACCATCCGGAGCGGGTAGCGGTCCTCGAACGGGTCGACGCCCGCCTTCTCCAGCGGCACGAAGTAGTTCGGCTGCGCCTCGCGCATCGCCGCCCGCAGGTGCGGCGGGGCCTGGTCGAGGCGGGCGTGCACCTCGACGCCCTCGGTCAGCAGCCGCGCCGCGAACGCCCGGCCGTGCACACCGGGCGGCGGCTCCAGCCGGGTGCCGTCGGCGTCGTAGTAGGAGGCGAACTTGAGCATCAGACCCTTCGTGTGGACGCCCCAGGCGGCCGAGAGGGCGTACGCGGTGGAGAACTCCATCCCCGACAGCTCCGCCCCGGCCTCCGCCGCCATCAGCTGGCCGTCGCCGGTGTCGACGTTCGTGCCGAAGCCGCCGGACAGGAAGGCGCAGCCCCCGGTCGCCAGCACCACGGCGCGGGCGCGGACCCGCCAGGGCGCAAGGCCCTGCTGCCGGGCCAGGCCCGCCGCGCCGACCACGGCCCCGTCGGCGTCGGCCAGCAGCTCGAGCGCCGGGTGGTGGTCGAGGATCGTCACGCCGCTGCGGTGCACCCGCCGGCGCATCCGCCGCATGTACTCGGGGCCCTGGAGGCTGGTGCGGTGCTCGGTCCCGTCCGCTTCGCGGGGGAAGGGGTAGCCCCAGGTCCCGAGGTCGTCCAGGCGGCGCCAGGTCTGGTCGAGCACCCGGTCCATCCAGCCGACGTCGGTCAGCCCGCCCGCGATCGCCTCGCGGGCCCGCAGCGCGTCCTCGCGGGCCGCGCCGGGCGGGACGGCCCACAGGTTGTTGCCCCCGGACGCGGTCGCGCCGCTCGTGCCGCACCAGCCCTTGTCGGCCAGCACGACCCGGACGCCCTGCTCCGCCGCCGACACGGCGGCCCACGTGCCCGCCGGTCCCCCACCGAGCACGAGGACGTCCGTCTCCAGCTCGTGCGCGGGCCCGTCGGCGACGCCGGCCGGCCGGGTCGCCCCGCGGCCCCGGGTGCCGCTCACGCGGCGTCCTCCGCGGGCGCCCCGACCTGCTCCTCCACGCCGAGCTCGGCGAGCAGGCGGTCGCGCAGGGCACCGAAGCCGGGCGCCGTCCGGCTGCGCGGGCGGGGCAGGGCCACCTCGAGGTCGAGGCTGATCCGGCCGTCGGACAGCACCAGCACCCGGTCGGCGAGCAGCACGGCCTCGTCGACGTCGTGGGTGACGTGCAAAACCGCCGGGCGGTGGGCGTCCCACAGCTGGCGCAGCAGCCCGTACATCTTCAGCCGCGTCAGCGCGTCCAGCGCGCCGAACGGCTCGTCGAGCAGCAGCAGCCGGGGCTCCCGTACGAGGGCCCGGGCGAGCGACACGCGCTGGGCCTCGCCGCCCGACAGGGTCAGCGGCCAGGCGTCGGTCTTGCCCGCCAGCCCGACCTCGGCCAGCGCCCGCCGCGCCCGGTCCGCCGGGTCCGGCCCGTCGAGCGCGAAGGCGACGTTCGCGAGCGCGCGGCGCCAGGGCAGCAGGCGGGGGTTCTGGAAGACGACGGAACGGTTCCGGGGGACCTCGACGGTCCCCGAGAACTCCCGGTCCAGACCGGCCAGGACCCGCAGCAGGGTGCTCTTGCCCGAGCCGCTGTGGCCGAGCAGGGCGACGAACTCGCCGGGCGCGACATCGAGGTCGAGCCCGGCCAGCACGTGCTGCTCGCCGAACGTGCGGCCGACGCCGCGCACGGTCACCGCGCCGGTCATCAGACCCCCTCGAAGCCGAGGCGCCACGACAGCAGCCGCCGCTCCAGCAGCTTGACGAACGCGTAGCTCAGCAGGCCCGCGACGGCGTAGATCACGATCACGAGCAGCGACACGTCGAACTGCAGCAGCGTCTGCGCGCGCGACATCAGGAAGCCGATGCCCTCGGTCGTGTTGATCGTCTCGGCGAAGATCAGGCTCAGCCAGGCGCTGCTGAGGCCCAGCCGCAGCCCGACCAGGAAGCCGGGCATCGCGCCCGGCAGGATCACGTCGCGCACCAGGCGCGAGCGGCCGGCGCCGAGCACCTGCGCCATCTCGACGAGCTGGCGGTCGACGTTGCGGATGCCGCCGTACGTGTTGACGTAGATCGCGACGCCCACGCCGAGCGTGATCAGCAGGACCTTCGGGCCCTCGCCGATCCCCATGAAGATGATCAGCAACGGGGTCAGGGCGAAGTTCGGCACGGCCTTGAGCACCTGCATGGTCGAGTCGAGGAGGTCCTCGCCGATCCTGCTGAACCCGGCCAGCAGCGCGACGGCCACCCCGAGGACCACGCCGAGCGCGGTGCCCTCGGCGACCCGGACGAGCGAGCGGCCGACGTGGCGCTGGAGCTGCCCGCTGGCCAGGAGGTCCCAGCCGGCCCGAAGCACCTCGCTCGGCGGCGGGATCAGGTCGCGGTCCAGCAGCCCGAGCAGCGAGCCGAGCTGCCAGACGACCAGGAGCAGCAGCGGCCCGGCCAGCCGGCGTACGCGGCGGGGCACGGTGAACCGCGGGGCGACCGTGCCGACGGTGCCCTGCAGCGCGACGGTGTCCGGCGGCGGCACTCGGCGGGCGGCGCGCGCGGCGGTCGAGGGCCAGGTGAGCGTCATGCCTGGCCCACCCACTGCTGCAGGTCGAACGGCTGCTTGAGCGTCCCGTCCGCGGCGAGGAAGTCGTACGCGGCCTGCAGCTCGGCCAGCCCGTCGGCCGGGAGGGCCTCCCTGTTGAAGGTGTCGGCCGTGGTGACCTGGCGGACCAGGGCGACGTCGACGCCGTCGTTCTGCGCGACCCAGGCGGTGTAGTCGTCGAGGTGGGCCCGGACGTCGGCGTTCGTCGCGGTGAGCCCGGAGCGCCAGGCGTCCTCGAAGCCCGGGTGGCCGTCGACGAAGGAGGACAGCGCCACGGTCGTCCCGACCGCGCCGAGCCCGTGCGCCATGGTCTTGTCGAGCACGGGGTAGCCGCGGTTGGCCAGGTCGGCCGCGCCCGTGCCGGTGACGATCGTCGCGTCGACGCTGCCCGAGCTCAGGCCGGCGATGGACTCGGGCGTCGGCACGTCCTTGACCTCGACCTTGCCGGTGAGGCCGGCGGTCGCGATCAGCTGGCGGGCGGCACGGTCCCGGATGGTCCCCTGCGGCGCGGTCACGGAACGTCCGGCCAGGCCGGCGATCGTGGTCGGGCCGTTCTTGGCCCCGATCAGCCAGGCGTCCTGGTGGACCTGGTCGAAGGCCAGCAGCCGCAGGTCGGCGCCGTTGCCCTTGGCCGTCAGGGTCGGGTTGTCCCCGACGACGGCGACGTCGACGGCACCGCCGAGCAGGGCCGCGACGACGTCCTTGCCGGACTGGAAGTAGCTGTACTCGATCTTCTTCACCCCGGCGGCCTTGAGCCGGTCGCCGAGGATCCCGGTCTTGTCGCCCCACCCGAGGCTGCCGGACGGCGTCCCGGTGACCGAGGTGGCGCCGACCCGCAGGGTGAAGGTCGGCGCGGACCCGGCGTCGGTGGTGGACGACGACGCCGGGGTGCAGGCGGCGACGACCACCGTGACCAGCAGCGCGAGGAGCGCCAGCGCGGGTCGGGGACGCGCGGACGGGGTCCGCGACGGTCGGTTGGGCAGGGCGGTGGCAGTGGCAGGCATGGCGGGGCTCCGGAGGCAGGGCGAGCGGGCGGGGAGGACGGGTGCGGCTCGGTGGACCACGGGCCGGTCGGGAGCGACCGGGAGCGGGTTCAGGACCGCGAGCGGGACCGCGGACAGCAGCGGCGCAGAGACATCGGGCTCACGTCCTACATATTGCCTGTAGTGATACTAGGGAATAGCCCTTGTCTCACGTGCTGGTCGGTCCATCCGCGCCTCGGACGCGGGGAACGGGGCTCGGGAACGGTTCCCGGCGCACCGCGGCGGAGCGCGGCCGGGCCGCAGGAGAGACTGTCGCAGCACCGGCGGACGGGCGGGCGGGGTCCGCTGTCGCCGACGCGTGGACGACCAGCTCGAGGAGAACGACGTGACCGGCGAGATCACCGTGTTCAGCGGTTCGGCCCACCCGGAGTTCGCGGAGGACCTCTGCCGCATCCTCGGCGTGGAGCTCAGCCCGTCGCGCACCAGCCGGTTCAGCAACGACTGCCTCCAGGTGCAGCTGCGCGCCAACTGCCGGCTCCGCGACGTGTACGTCGTCCAGCCGCTCGTGCCCCCCGTCCAGGAGAACCTCTTCGAGCTGCTCCTCATGCTCGACGCCGCCCGCGCCGCCTCGGCCGCCCACATCACCGCGGTGATCCCGCACTTCGCGTACGCGCGCTCCGACAAGAAGGACGCGCCGCGGATCTCGATCGGCGCGCGGCTCGTGGCCGACATGCTGCAGACCGCCGGGGCGACGCGCGTCCTCACCATGGCCCTGCACGCACCCCAGGTGCACGGCTTCTTCTCGGTCCCCGTCGACCACCTCAGCGCGACCCTCGAGCTGGCCGCGCACTTCCGCCGCTTCGACCTGACGAACACGGTCGTGGTCTCGCCGGACCTCGGCAACGCGAAGGTCGCGACCGAGTTCGCGCGGAACCTCGGCGTGCCCGTCGCCGCCGGCTCCAAGCGGCGCCTCAGCGACGACACCGTGGTGATCGACAGCATCGTCGGGGACGTGGCCGGCAAGGACGTGATCGTGCTGGACGACGAGATCGCCACGGCGGGCTCGATCGTCGAGCTGCTGCGCGTCCTGCGCCAGGCCGGCGCGGGCCCCGCGTCCGTGGTCTGCACGCACGGCCTGTTCACCGGCCGGGCCATCGAGCGGCTCCTCCACGAGCCCGGCATCACCCAGATCGTCACCACGGACACGGTCCCGCAGACCGGCAGCCGCGAGCTGCCCAACCTCGTCGTCCGCTCCGTCGCCCCGCTCTTCGCCGAGACCATCCACCGGATCCACCACGGCGAGTCCGTCAGCAGCCTGTTCAGCGACGTCGAGACGTACGGCTGACGGCACCGGACGGCCCGGACGGCGTCGACCCGGGTGGGTGCCGGGCCGCTACAGTGCACGGGTTCGCGGAGAACAAGCGGGAAGCCGGTGCGAGTCCGGCACGGTCGCGCCACTGTGTGGACCGGTCCTCCCCCGGGAGGGCTCGTCCGAGCCAGACCCCTCCTCCGCGGGCTCCGTCGACGGGTCGCCGAAACCCAGGAGGACCACATGAACGACCGCTGCGTCAGGCCGGCCCGCTGATCACCCCGCCGTCGGCCGCCGCGTACGCGTCGGCCCGGGAGCGCCTGGCCGCGCTGGCCAAGCCGACCGGGGCGCTCGGCCACCTCGAGGACGCGGCCGCCTGGGTCGCGGCCTGCCAGGGCGTCAGCCCGCCCCGCCCGCTCGACCGGGTACGCCTGACCGTCCTGGCCGGGGACCACGGCGTCTCGCACGCCGGCGTCTCCGCCTACCCGCGTGAGGTCACGGGCGCGATGGTCGCGGCGATGGTCGGCGGCGGTTCCGGGGCGAACGTCCTCGCCCGCCAGCACGGCGTCACCATGCAGGTGCTGGACGTGGGCGTGGACGCGGACCTCACGGGGCTGCCGGCGGAGGTCCGGCGGCACCACGTCCGCCGCTCCTCCGGCGCGATCGACCGCGAGGACGCGCTGAGCGCGGCCGAGGTGCACCGGGCGCTGGCCGTGGGTGCCGCTATCGCCTCCGAGGAGGTCGCCGCCGGCGCGGACCTGCTGGTGCTGGGCGACCTGGGCATCGGGAACACCACGCCCGCCGCCGCGCTCGTCGCCGCGACCTTCGGCGTCGGGGCCGACGAGGTCACCGGGCGCGGGACCGGCGTCGACGACGCCGCGCTGGCCCGCAAGACGCAGGTCGTCGCCGCGGCGCTGGCCCGGGCGGGCGACCGGACGAACGACCCGTACGAGCGCCTCGCCGCGCTGGGGTCGGCCGACCTGGCCGCCGGGGTCGGGTTCCTGCTCGGCGCCGCCCGGGCGGGGGTGCCCGTGCTGCTCGACGGCATCGTCACCGTCGCCGAGCTGGCCGTCGCCGCCGACCTCGAGCCCGGGGTGGTCGCGTGGTGCGCGGCCGGGCACCGGTCCACCGAACCCGCGCAGCAGCTGGCCCTCGACAAGCTCGGCCTGGTGCCGCTGCTCGACGTGGGGCTGCGGCTGGGCGAGGGCACCGGCGCCCTGACCGCCCTGCCCGTGCTGCGCTCGGCCGTGCTGCTGCTGCGCGAGATGGCGCTGCTCGCCGACCTCGCGCCGCCGGCCTGACGATGGCTCCGGAGTCCCTGCGCCTGGCCGGAGGGTTCCTCAGCGTGCTGCCGGTGCGGGCGGTGCTCGACCCGTCGCCCCGTACGGTCAGCCGCGCGATGGTCCTGGCGCCGGTCGCCGTCGTGCCCCTGGCCGCGCTGGCCGGGCTCGTCTGGTGGGCGGCCTCCGCGGCCGGGCTGCCCGGCCTCGTCGGCGGCCTGCTCGTCGTCGGCACCCTGGCGCTCGGGACGCGGGCGATGCACCTCGACGGCCTGGCCGACACGATCGACGGGCTGGGTGCGAGCTGGGACCGGGCGCGGGCGCTCGAGGTCATGCGCCGCGGGGACGTCGGGCCCATGGGCGCGGTGGCCCTCGTCGTCGTGCTCGCGCTGCAGGCGGCCGGGCTGGCCGTCTCCGCGCCGGGCTGGGCGGGCGGCCTGGCGGTCGCCCTCGTCGTCTGCGCCTCCCGCGGCGCCCTCGCGCTCGCCTGCCGCCGCGGGGTGCCCGCCGCCCGGCCGGACGGCCTGGGTCGCGTCGTCGCCTCGTCGGTCGGACCTCTCGGCCTGACCGCCGGGGTGCTGCTGCTGCTCGCGCTCGCCACCGGTGCCGCGGTGCTCGGGGCCCGGCCGTGGTGGCAGGGCCTGCTCGCCGGCGTCCTCGCCGTCGGCGTCGTCCTCGCGCTGGTCGGCCACGCCGTCCGCCGGCTCGGCGGCGTCAGCGGCGACGTGCTCGGGGCGGGCGTCGAGGCGGCGTTCGCGACGCTCGTCGTCGTCCTGGCGGCACGACCGTGACCGGGTTTGTCGAGGGACCAGGGTCAGACGTAGAGCGCGCGGCCCGCGACCATGAGGACGACGTCCTCGCTCGCGCCGGCGACGGCCGCGTTGACCTGGCCGAGCAGGTCGGTGAAGACGCGGCCCGAGCGGTGCTCGGACACGAGGCCCCAGCCGACCTCGTTCGTGACCGCGACGGCGATCTTCGGCGTCGACTGCCAGGCGTCCACCAGGTCCGTCACCTGCGCGTCGAAGTCGCCCTGCCAGTCGCCGAGCGGCACGTCCCACGTGCCCATCCGGTCGATGACGGCGGTGACCCAGGTGCCGAGGCAGTCGACGAGGTAGGCGGCGTCGCCGCGCCGCAGCACCTCCGCGACGTCGGTGGTCTCGACCGTCGTCCAGTGCTCGGGGCGACGCTCCTGGTGGGTCCGGACGCGTGCGGCCCACTCGGCGTCCGCGACAGGGTCGGGCACCGGGCCCGGCGCCACGTAGGTGACGGCCTCCTCGCGAGCCAGCAGACCCTCGGCGAAGCGGGACTTGCCCGAGCGCGAGCCCCCCGTGACGAGCGTGCGCTGCGCGGGGGCGGACGCGGGGAGCGACGAGGGTGTCGAGGCCGGGAGAGACATCGCCGATGACCCTAGCGAACCTGCGCTCTCCCGCCCTGGGGACCGCCGCCGGGCTGCTGCTCGGCTACGCCGTCGACGCCCTCGTCGGCGACCCGCGACGCGGGCACCCGGTCGCCGCCTTCGGCCGAATGGCCTCGTGGGTCGAGCGGCGCACGTACGCCTCCCGCCGCGGGGCCGGCGTGACGCACGTCGGCCTGCTCGTCGGTGGTTCCGTGGTGCTGGGGACGGCCCTGGGACGCGCGCCCGGCGGGCAGGTCGCCCGGGTCGTGGTCACGGGAGCGGCGACCTGGACGGTGCTCGGCGGCCGGTCGCTGCGGCGCGAGGCCGCGGTCCTCGCCGGGCAGCTCGAGGCCGGTGACCTGGCCGCCGCCCGCGTGCAGGTGACGCACCTCGTCGGGCGCGACCCGAGCCGGCTGGACGCGGACGAGCTGGCGCGGGCCTGCGTCGAGTCGGTCGCGGAGAACACCTCCGACGCCGTCGTCGCCCCGCTGCTCTGGGGAGCCGTGGCCGGGGTGCCCGGGCTGCTGGCCTACCGCGCGGCCAACACCCTCGACGCCATGGTCGGCCACCGGTCCGAGCGCTACCTCCGGTTCGGCTGGGCGGCCGCGCGGTTCGACGACCTCCTGAACCTCGGTCCGGCCCGCGTCGCCGGCCTGCTCGCCGCGGCCGCGGCGCCGCTCGTCGGGGGTTCGCCGAGGGCCGCGCTCGCCGCGGTCCGTCGCGACGCCGCGCGGCACCCCAGCCCGAACGCGGGCGTGGTCGAGGCGGCCTTCGCCGGCGCCCTCGGTGTCCGGCTCGGCGGGGTCAACGTCTACGGCGGCGAGGTCGAGGACCGGGGCACGCTCGGCGACGGACGGACCGTCGAGGTGGGCGACGTGCAGCGCGCGGTCCGGCTCTCGCGTGCGGTGTCGGTGCTGAGCCTGGCCGTGGCCGTCGGCCTCACCGCGGTCGTCGGCCGGTTCCCCTGGGATCCGCTCACTCGATCGCGCGCCGGTCTGCGGCTGAGCGTGCCGGACGGCCGCTCGCGCCGTCGAGTGAGTGGATCTCAGGGCAGGACGCCGTGACCGTCCTCCTGCTCGGCGGGACCGGCGAGGCCCGTTCCCTCGCGACCGCGCTCGTCGACGACGGCGTGGACGTGCTGTCGTCGCTGGCGGGCCGGGTGTCCCGCCCCGCGCTGCCGGTCGGACGCGTCCGGGTCGGGGGGTTCGGCGGGGTCGACGGGCTGGCGACGTTTCTCGTGGAACATCGCGTCGCCGCCGTGGTCGACGCCACCCACCCTTTCGCCGCCACCATCTCCGCCAACGCGGCCCGGGCCTGCGGGACCACCGGCACCCCGCTGCTCCGTCTCGCCCGGCCGGGATGGTCGACGCACCCGGACGCGGGCCGCTGGACCTGGGTCGACGAGGTCACGGGCGTGCTGGACGTCCCCGGCGACCGGCCCGTGCTGACCACCGGCCGGCAGTCGCTGGAAGCGTTCCTGCCCTGGGCCGAGCGCACGGTCCTGGTCCGGGTCGTCGACCCGCCCGACCTCGCGCTCCCCCCGGCCTGGCGCGTGGTCCGGTCGCGGGGACCCTACGACCTCGCGAGCGAGCGGGCCCTGCTCGCCGACCACTGCGCGGACCTGCTCGTCACGAAGGACTCCGGTGGCCGGCTCACGGAGGCCAAGCTCGACGCCGCCGCGGAGCTGGGCGTCCCGGTCGTGGTGGTCCGCCGACCCGAGGCACCCGTCGGCGTGGAGACCGTCGACGACGTCGAGGCGGCCCGGGCGTGGGTCCTCCGCCGCCGCGACCGCCGACCACCTACGGTGCTCGGGTGACCACAACGCACGTCGTCCTGGTGTCCTGGCGAGACGGGGAGGCCGACGAGGCCGAGGCGGCCATCCGCCCGCTCGTCGCCGACTTCCCCCGGAGCATCCCCGGCGTCGTCGACGTCGTCCAGGGACGTTCCACCAGCCCGGAGGGCAAGGAGGAGGGCTACGACTACGCCCTGATCATCACCTTCGCCTCCCCGGAGGCCCGCGACGCCTACCTCCCGCACCCGGCGCACCAGCCCGTCGCGGAGGGGATCGGCGCGCACGCCGACAAGGTCGTCGTCTTCGACGTCTGAGGCTCCGCCCCGGCCGCCTCAGCCGACGGTCGACGCCGCCAGCCCGGCCATCACGACGTCGAGCATCCGTGCCGACCGCTCGTCACGGTCCGGCGTCAGCTCCAGGCGCCACAGGAAGCCGACCATGAGCAGCAGCTCCTCGCCGCCGACGTCGGCGCGGACGAGCCCCTGCGTGCGACCGGCCTCGAGCAGCCGGTCGATGGCCCCGACGACGGGCGCGTAGCCCTCGCCGGCGAGCTGCTCGAGCATCGCCGCGTGGATCGCGGTGCCCAGACCCTTCTTGAGCCGGCCGTACTCGGCCAGCCGGTCGAGCCAGGTCCGCAGCGCGCGGTCCGCCGGCTCCCGCTCCAGCAGCCCCGGGACCATGTCGACCAGCTCGGCGACGTCCATGCGGTGCACGGCCATCACGAGGTCGTCCCAGGTCGGGAAGTTCCGGTAGAGCGTGCCCTGCCCGACGCCCGCGGCCCGCGCGACCGCGGCCATGGTGGGCGGCGGCTCGGTCTCGAGCGCCTCCCGCGCGACGTCGACGAGCCGCTGCCGGTTCCGCTCCGCGTCGCTGCGCACGCATCCCTCCTCGCCTAAGCGGACATCTGTCCGGTATGGTTCGAGGCGAACCGGACATGCGTCCACATCGTACGGGTCCCACTCGGGACCAGACCAGGAGACCACCGTGCACGAGCAGGTCGCAGGAACCGTCGTCGCCCTCACCGGCGCGAGCAGCGGGATCGGGGAGGCCACCGCGCATCACCTGGCCGCGCGCGGCGCCCGGCTCGTCCTCGGGGCGCGGCGGCAGGACCGCCTCGACGCGGTCGTCGGGGCGATCACCGCCGCCGGGGGCGACGCGGTCGGCGTCGTCGTGGACGTCACCCGCCGCGACGACCTCCGCCACCTGGTCGACACCGCGGTCGAGCGTCACGGCCGCCTCGACGTCCTGGTGTCGAACGCCGGCACCATGAACGTCACCCCGTTCGACCAGCTCGACCAGGACGGCTGGGACGCGATGGTCGCGACCCACGTCACCGGCCTCCTGAACGGCATCGCCGCCGCGCTGCCCGTCTTCCGCCGGCAGGCCTCCGGCCAGTTCGTGAACGTCGGTTCGACGGCCGCGTACGTGGTGAAGGCCCCGCAGGGCGTCTACGCGGCGACGAAGACCGCCGTCAAGATCCTCACCGAGGGCCTGCGCCAGGAGTCCGGGCCGGACCTGCGGGTCACGCTCGTCTCCCCCGGCTTCACCGACACCGAGGGCGTCGGCAAGGGCACCACCGGTGACGTCGCCGCGTGGATGGAGCAGCAGCGCGTCGCGATCGCCATGCCCCCGTCCGCCGTGGCGAACGCGATCGGCTTCGCCATCGAGCAGCCCGCGGGCGTGGACGTCAGCGAGATCGTCGTCCGCCCCACCGCCCAGGCCTGACGCCCGTCCGGGGAACCTCAGGCGAGCGACGCCTCCCAGGCCTCGTGCAGCGCCGCGTAGCGGCCGTCGTCCTCGCGCAGCAGCTGCTCGGGCGAGCCCTGCTCGACGATCTCACCGCGCTCGACCACGAGGACGCGGTCGGCGATCTCGACCGTGCTGAGGCGGTGGGCGATGATCACGGCGGTCCGGTGCGCGAGCACGGTCTGCAGCGCCTGCTGCACGAGCCGCTCGCTGGGGACGTCCAGGCTCGACGTGGCCTCGTCGAGGACGAGCACCGCCGGGTCGGCGAGGAACGCCCGCGCGAACGCGACGAGCTGGCGCTGGCCGGCGGAGAGCCGGCCGCCGCCCTTCGCCACGTCGGTGTCGTAGCCCTCGGTCAGCGCCTCGATGAACGTGTGCGCCCCGACCGCATCGGCCGCGGCCACGATCTCGGCCCGCGTCGCCTCCGGCCGCCCGAACCCGATGTTGTCGGCCACCGAGCCGGAGAACATGACGTTCTCCTGCGTCACCATGACCACGGCGCGCCGCAGGTCGGTGTCGGAGAGGTCGCGCAGGTCGACGCCATCGAGGGTCACCCGACCGCCCGTCGGGTCGTAGAAGCGCGCGAGCAGCTTGGCCAGCGTCGTCTTGCCGGCCCCGGTCGTGCCGACCACGGCGACGGTCTCGCCCTCGCGCAGGGTCAGCTCCAGCCCGGTGATGACCGGGCGCCGGGGGTCGTAGCCGAAGTCCACGCCCTCGAAGTGCACCTCGCCGCGGGCACGCGGGAGCGGCACCGGGTGACGGGGCTCGACGACGCTCGGCTTCTCCTCGAGCACGCCGGACAGCTTCTCCAGCGCGGACGAGGCCGACTGGAAGGTGTTGAAGAACTGGCTGATGTCCTGCATCGGCTCGAAGAACATCCGCAGGTAGAGCAGGAACGCCGTCAGCACGCCGACGGTGATGTCGCCCTCGAGCGCCCGCAGGCCGCCGAACAGCAGCGCGACGCCGATGGTGACGTTGCCGATCACGCGCACGCCGGGCATGAACAGCGCGACGAGGCGGAACGAGTCGGTGTTCGCGTCCTTGTAGCGGTCCGCGATCTCGTCGAAGATCTCCGAGTTGCGCGCCTCGCGCCGGTAGGCCTGCACCGCGCGGATGCCGGTCATCGTCTCCACGAACTGCACGATGACCAGGGCGGACAGCTCGCGTACGCGGCGGTAGACCTGGGCCGAGCGGCGCGCGAACCAGCGCACCAGGAGCAGCAGCACCGGGAAGCAGACCAGGCAGACCAGGCCGAGCTCGACGTCCAGGCTGATCATGAGCGCGGCGACGCCGACCATCGTCAGCACCGCGGTGACGAGCCCGTCGAAGCCGCCGACCAGCAGCTCGGTGATGGCGTCGATGTCGCTGGTGAGGCGCGACGTCACCCGCCCGGAGGTGAACCGGTCGTGGAACGCCACGTCGAGGCGCTGGAAGTGGGTGAAGACCCGTCGGCGCAGCTCGAGCAGCACGTCCTGGCCGATCCGGCCCGAGACGCGCAGGAAGGCGATCCGACCGAGCGACTGCAGGACGACGGCCACGAGCATCGCCGCGACGATCTCGAGCAGCGTGCGGGGGCTCCCGCCGGCCATGACCGGCGGCAGGCCGCGGTCGATGCCGCGGGCGACGAGCAGCGGGATGGAGAGCCGGGCCGCGTTCTCGACGAGGACGACCAGCACCATGACGGCGAGCCAGCCCTTGTACGGGGCCAGCAGCGACCACAGCAGCGACCGGCTCCGGCGGCGCAGGAAGGCGTTCCCGGTCGCATCGACCGGCCCCGACTCCAGGGCGACGCCGCGCCAGCGCTCGTGCTCGTCGACGACGACCGGCTCGACGGTGCCCGCCGTGGAGGTGCCCGCCATGGAGGTGCCCGGGGTGGAGGTCGTGCTCACGACGCCACCTCCAGCAGCTCGCCGCTCGGGTCGTACTCGGCGGACAGCAGCTCGCGGTAGGCGGGGACGGTGTCGAGCAGCTCGTTGTGCGTGCCGACGTGGGTGATCGTGCCGTCCTGCAGCAGCGCGACGCGGTCGGCGAGCAGCACGGTCGAGGCGCGGTGCGCGACGACGATGCCGGTCACGCCGACGAGGACCCGCTGCAGGGCCTCCTCGACGAGGGCCTCGGTGTGGATGTCGAGCGCGGAGAGGGTGTCGTCGAGGACGAGCACCGCAGGCTTGGCCAGCACGGCCCGGGCCAGCGCCAGGCGCTGCCGCTGCCCGCCGGACAGGCTCATCCCCTGCTCGCCGATGCGGGTGTCGAGGCCGAACGGCAGCTCATGGACGAACTGCGCCTGGGCGACGTCGACCGCCTCGGCGATCTCCTCGTCCGTCGCGTCCGGCCGCCCGAGCGCGATGTTCTCCCGCGCGGACATCGAGAAGAGGACGGGGTCCTCGAACGCGGTCGCCACGAGCTGGCGCAACCGGTCGAGCCGGAGGTCGCGCACGTCGACGCCGTCGAGGGTGATCCGGCCGCCGGTGACGTCCCAGAGCCGGGCCACGAGGTTGGTGAAGATCGTCTTGCCCGAGCCGGTGGCCCCGACGAGCGCGACGGTCTCGCCCGGCGCGAGGCGCAGGTCGATGTCGTGCAGGACGTCGGTGTCGGCGTCGGGGAAGCGGAAGGCGACGCCCTCGAACACCAGCTCGCCGCGGACGTCGTCGAGCTCGACGTCGCCGTCGGTGATCGTGATCTCCGCGTCGAAGACCTCGGCGATCCGGTCCGCCGCCGTCATGGCGTCCTGGGTCATCGACAGCAGGAAGCCGAGCGAGGTGACGGGCCAGACCAGCGACACCATCAGCGTGGTGAAGGCGACGAGCGTGCCCAGCGTGACCCGGTCCTGCGCGACGGCCAGCGCGCCGAGCGCCAGGACGATGATCAGCGTGACGCTCGGGATGACCTCGAGGAAGGTCCAGAAGGTCGACTGCACGCGGACGCGCTCGACGGCGGTGTCGTGCAGCCGGACGCTGCGGCGGTCGAAGCCGGTGAAGACGTGGTCGGCGCGGCCGAAGGACTTGATCACGCGGTGCGCGTGGGCCATCTCCTCCACGCTGGAGGCCACGTCGCCGCCCTGGTCCTGCACCTGCCGCGACAGCTTGGTGTAGACGCGCTGGGTCCGCAGCGACACCCAGGTCACGGGGACCGTGCTCGCCACCACGACCAGGCCGAGCGGCCAGTAGAGGTGCACGAGGATGGCGACGACGACGATGATCTGCAGGACGTTGACCAGCAGGAACACCAGGCCGAAGCCGAGGAACCGGCGGATGACCGAGAGGTCCGACGTGATCCGCGAGAGCAGCTGGCCCGAGGCCCAGCGCGAGTGGAAGGCCAGCGGCAGCTGCTGCAGCTTGGCGTACATCTGGACCCGGATGTCGGTCTCCACGCCGAGCGTCGCCTTGGAGACGATCCAGCGGCGGATGAACATCAGCAGGGCCTCGACCACGCCCACCACGACGGCGACCGCGCCGAGCGCGTACAGGCCGGGCCGGTCGGACTGGGCGATCGGTCCGTCGATCACCCGTCGGGTGACCAGCGGCACGAGGATGCTGGCGCCGATGCCGAGCAGGGAGACCACGAGCATGACGACGAAGCGCCAGCGGTAGGGGAGCAGGTAGGAGCGGAAGCGCCAGATCGAGGTGGCCGCCCCCGTCCGGACCCCGCCGTCGCGACCGTGCGCGGCAGCGCGCAGCGAGATCGTCGGCTGGGTGGGCATGGGTGTGCCTTCGTTCGTCAGGGTTTGGCTTAGTCCGAGTATGCAAGAGAGGCAACCGGGACGGCCACCCGATTAGTCCTTCGCCAGCCGCGCGTCCATGGACGCGACCCGGCCGAGCCCGTCGAACCGCACGACCAGCCGCCCGTCGCCGGCCTGCAGCACGACCTCGTCGCCCGCCTGCTCCAGCCCGAACCCGCGCAGCTCCGCGTACGCGGTGACCGCTCGGCGGTGGTTCACCACGCCGCCCATCAGGGCCTCGCCGATCACCGTGGCCGCTGTCGCGCAGCTCGGGGCCGGCAGCGACGCTTGCGGCTCGTCGAGGACGAACGCGACGACCGTCCCGTTGCCGGCGTCAGCCGTGTAGTGCGGGAGGCCGCCGTTCACGAGGCCCGCGACCATCGCGTACTCGACCGCGTCCTGCCGGGGCTCGCCCCGCAGCGGGGTCTCCGGCGCGGTCAGCTCGGCGAGGCCGAAGCGGGCGCCGAAGTCACGCACCGCGGCCGCGCGGGCGACGACCGGCGGCGGGAAGCCGTTGACGTTGCTCCAGCCCCACATCCACGTGCCCGGTCCCGGTGCGGCGGACCCGACGAGGTGCGCCGGCGTCTCGAGGGTGCCCGCGCGTCCGCCGAACCGCAGCACCCCGGTCGCGAGGTCGACGTCCCAGCGGTCCGCGTACGGTCCGCCCTCGCCGAGGAGCTCGGCCAGGCGTCGCTGGCGCTCCACGCTGACGACGGCACCGTCGTCGAGGACGTCGGTCAGGCTGGTGATCGGCTGCACCCGGTCACCCTAGGCAGGGTCCGGCTCAGCCGTACGTGTCGCGGGGGCCGCGGCCGTCGCGGACGGACCGGCCGCCGTGCTTCCAGGACGGGGCGTCCGGTCCGAGCACCCGGACGAGGCGCACGGTGTCCGTGCCCAGCTGCTCGTTGAGCATCGCCACGAGCTGCGGCGCCATCTGCCGGAGCTGGGTCGCCCAGGCCGTGGAGTCCGTACGGACGGTCAGCTCGGCGTCCGCGTAGCGCTCGGGGCGGGAGTGCGCGGCGAGCGTCGGACCGACCAGCAGGGCCCAGCGGGCGAGCAGGGTGCGGACGTTCACGTCGGCGGCCCAGCCCTTGGCGTCGATCAGCCGGTGCACCGCCCGCGAGAGGGTCTGCGGGTCCCGGTCGTCGGCGTGCGCACCCGACGACACCGGGTCCACGCTCCGCCGCGGGGTCGTGCCGGTGGGCGGGCGGCGACGACGCCCCCGCGCCCCCAACGCCCGGGCGGTGTCGCGGGCCAGGCTCAGCCCGGTCGGGTCGTGCGGCTCGGCCTCGGGTTCCGCCGGGACCGGCTCGTCGGCCGGCCCGTCCGGCCGGGTGCCGTCGGGTTCAGTCATCCTCGGTCACCGTCCCGCCCGCGACCCGGAACCGTCGCCCGGACAGCACGGCGGGCACGTCGCCGCCCACCGCCGCCGTCACCATCACCTGCTCGGCACCACTGACCATCGACGCGAGCCGCTCGCGCCGGGTGGCGTCGAGCTCGGCGAACACGTCGTCGAGCACGAGCACCGGCTCGACCCCGTCCTCGCGGAGCAGCGCGAGGCTCCCGAGGCGCAGCGCGAGGGCCAGCGACCACGACTCGCCGTGGCTCGCGTAGCCGCGCGCCGGCAGCACCCCGAGCGACAGCAGGACGTCGTCGCGGTGCGGCCCCACCAGCGACACCCCGCGGGCGACCTCGTCGTTGCGCCGGGCCGCCATCGCCGCGGTCAGCGCGGCCGTCAGCTCCTCGCGGCCGGCGCCCGGCTCGAACGTCGTCGCCGACGTGTAGGCCGCCGTGGCGTCGCTGTTGGTCGGGGCGATGTCCGCGTACGCCTTGGCCAGGTGCGGCACGACGTCGGACAGCGTGGTCAGCCGGGCCTCGAGCAGCTCCGCCCCCGCCGCCGCGAGGTGCGCGTCCCACACGTCGAGCGTCGCGGCGACGTCCGCGCCGGGCGTGGCCCCGCGCATCCGGCCGCTGAGCGACTTGAGCAGCGTGTTCCGCTGCCGCAGCACCCGGTCGTAGTCGGCCCGGACGCCGGCCATCCGCGGCCACCGGTTCACGACGAGGTCGTCGAGGAACCGGCGGCGCTCCCCCGGGTCGCCCTTGACGACCGCCAGGTCCTCCGGCGAGAAGACCACCGTGCGCAGCACGCCGACGATCTCGCGGGTGCGCTTCACCGGCGACCGGTTGAGCCGGGCCCGGTTGGCCTTGCCCGGCGTGATCTCCACCTCGAGCTGCAGCTGGCGCGGGTCGTCGAGCCCGGCCTGCACCCGCGCCCGCGCGACCGCGCGCTCGGCCCCCGCGCGGACGAGCGGCACGTCCGAGGAGACGCGGTGGGAGCTCAGCGTGGAGAGGTACTCGACGGCCTCGACGAGGTTCGTCTTGCCCTGACCGTTCGCCCCGACGAAGACGACCACCCCGGCACCCAGCGCCACGTCGACCCCGGTGTACGACCGGAAGTCGACGAGCTGGAGATGGTCGACGAACACGCACACCAATCTAGGGGCGGCTTCGCGCACCCGGCCTTCACCGTCCCGTCTTCCTCCCTGCGGATGACGACGGAGAAACGTGTCGTCATCCTCCGGTCGTCCAGACGTGACGCGGCCTGGTGGCGACGCTCAGCCGCCGGTGGTCACCACAGGCTGGTCGAGCGGGACGGGTTCGCGCGCGGGTGACGCTCAGAGCACCTGGCGGAGGAACTCCAGGGAACCGCCGATGGCCTGGGCGGTGTAGCCCTCGGCGTGGTGGTGGCCGGGGACGAGCTGGAGGGTGCACGCGACGCCCGCGTCGGCGTACGCGCGCTGGAGGGCCATGGCGTCCTCGACGGGGACGAACTCGTCGAGCGAGTTGGCGAGGTAGGCGGGCCCGGTGGTGCTGACCACGTGCCGGTTCGTCGAGGCGGCGGGCAGGAGGGAGCGGTCGCCGCCGACCTCCTGCAGGATCGTCCAGCGGAGGAAGGGCACGTCGGGACCGGTCTGGTCGATGTTCGCGCTCTGCAGGGCGTCGAGGTCCTGGGTGGTCGGGGCCGAGGCGGTCGCGTCCGTGCTCTCGATGATGTGCTGCAGGTCGAACATCCCCGACCAGCTGACCGCGGGGCGACCGGTGGCGATGGCCGCCTCGATGACGAGGTTGCCGCCGGCGGAGCCGCCGAAGAAGGCGACCCGCGCCCGGTCGAAGGCGTAGCCGGAGGCGAGCGCCCAGGTGGCGGCGGCCAGGACGTCGTCGCGGCTGGCGGGGAACGTGTGGGCGGGTGCCTCGCGGTAGTCGGGCACGAAGACGAGGTAGCCCGCGCGGGCCAGCGTGGACGCGAGCGGCGGCTCCTTGGCCTTGTCGCCGCGGAACCACCCGCCGCCGTGGACGAGCACGACCGCGGCCCGCGCGTCGTCGACCGGGCCGGGCGGGGAGTAGACGTCGAGAAGCAGCGTCACCCCTCCGACCTCCCCGTACGTCACGTCGCGCTCGACCGCGACGTCGGTCGGGGACGGGTCGGCAGCTGGAGCGGGAGCGGGAGCGGGAGCGTTCGACATCAGGTGTCCTTCCTGGAGGGGACCGGGGGACCGGCGGGCTGACCGGGGTCGGTCGGCACGTCGTGCGCCGCCGGCCGTCGTCCGGCGTCGTCCGCGGCGAAGTAGTGCCGCTCGGCGGGGTCACCGGTGCGGTAGCCGAGGACGGCGGCACGGACGTCCCGGTCGCGGCCGGTGAGGCGTTCGGTCTGCTGGCGGCGGTACTCGCTCCACGACGGGACGACGAACGACTCGAGCTGCACGTCCTGGTCCTCGCCGCTGCGGTACAGGCTCCAGCGGGTCGCGCCGGTGCGCCGCCGTGAGGCCTCGACCCGGCGCATGGCCGAGCGGAACGCAGCGAGCGCGGCGGTGTCCACGGCGTACGTGACCTGGACGAGCACCGGTCCGTCGGCCGGGTCGGGCTCGAAGACGAGGTTCGGGGTGGCCCACGTCGTCGTGATGCTGCGGTCGATCGTGCCGGTGCCGTGGAGCAGGGGGAGCACCCGGACGCTCGCGGCGACCAGCACCAGCAGCACCCCGGCCGCGAGGAGCGCGACCGACGTCCCGAACGTCTCGGCGGCGAGGCCCCAGGCGAACGACCCGACCGCCATCGTGCCCATGAAGACGAGGATGTAGATCGACGCGCCGCGGGAGCGGACCCACTGCGGGAGCGTGAGCTGCAGGGCCGCGTTCAGCACCGTCAGGGTGCCGATCCACGCGACGCCGGTGACCACGAAGAGGACCAGTGCCGCCGGCAGCGGCAGCACGGCCGCAGCGACCATCCCGAGGGCGAACAGGAGAGCGCTGGCCGCGATCACGGTGTTGTCGGAGAACCGTCGCCGCACCACGGGGAGCACCACGACGCCCAGCACCGCACCCAGACCGACGGCGCCCAGGAGGAGGCCGTACCCGCTCGAGCTGAGGTGGAGCCGCTTCGCGGTCACCGGGAGCAGCGCCCACAGGGCGCTCGCCGGGAGCGCGAACAACGCGGAGCGGAGCAGGATCCGACGCACCAGCCCGGCGGACGCGACGTACCGCACGCCGGCCCGCAGCGCCGCCGTGAAGAGCTCGCGGTCGTCGAGCCCCGCCTGCGGCGGGCGCTTCCACCACAGCAGCGCGACGACGGCGCCGACGAAGCTGAGCGCGTTGATCGCGAAGACCACCGGGACCCCGGTCACGCTGAGCAGGACGCCGGCCAGGGCCGGGCCGACGGCGCGCGCACCGTTCACCGTCACCCCGCCCAGGGCCGAGGACGCGCCGATCAGCGACCGCGGGACGAGCTCGGGCTGGACCGCCTGCCACGCGGGCGAGGTCAGGGTCGAGGTGATCCCGAGCAGGAACGTGAAGCCGAGGATCGTCCACGGCGTGAGGTCGTTCAGCGCCGCGACCACGGTCAGCACGGCGGCGATCGCCGCGCTGGCCGCCGAACCCACGATCAGGAGCCGGCGCCGGTCGAGCGAGTCGGCGAGCACGCCCGCGGGGAGCGAGAAGAGCATCGCGGGCGCCAGGCTCGCGGTCTGCACGAGGGCGATGACCGTCGGCCCGGCCGCCGCCTCGACCAGGAACCACTGCGCGCCGACCGTCTGCATCCAGCTGCCGATGTTGCTGCCGAGCTGGGCGAACCACAGCACCCGGAACGCCGTGATGGCCATCGGCGCCCACGCCGAGACCTTCGACGGTTGCTCGCTCATGCGTCCGCCTGGCCGGTCATCGGTGAACGCCGGTCACGGGAGCGATCCACCGGCGATCCAGCGACGCAGCAGGTCGACGGAGGACGCGGGCCACGCGCCGTCGCAGGGCATCGTCCCGGCGCTGAGCCGGGCGAGGATCGCGTCCCGGTGGTCGAGGACGTCCTCGTACCGCCAGAGGTCGAAGGCCTTGAGCATGCTGTTCCGGTCGAGCTCGCGGAAGAGCGGCCGGATCGACGTGGCGTAGCCGACGGGCAGGGCGGGCTCGGTCATCGGTGGTCCTGGTGGTCGGCGTGCGACGACGCGGGAGCACCGGGACCCGTGGGAGCGGCCTGCCGGATCCCGATGAGGTTGCCGAACGGGTCGAGGAGCTGGCAGAGCCGTTCCCCGGTCATGATCGTCTTGGGCCCACGGTGGGCGACCGCGCCGTGCGCCACCCACTCCTCGGTCAGGCGGTCGACGTCGGTGACGTCCCAGTACGCGACGCAGCCCCCCGGCCCGCCGTCGTTGAAGTCGTCGATCGTGTGCACCGTGAGGCGGCTGCCGCCGAGGTCGAACCGGGCGAGCTGACGCGCCGTGAGCGTCGGCGCGACCCCCAGACGGTCGGTGTACCAGGCGGTCGCCGCACCGAGCTCGGGGACGAAGCAGAACACGTCGACGACGTGCTGGAAGGGACTCGCAGACTCGGGCACGTCACCAGCCAACAGGGCAGGACCCGTGCGCGCCTCCGACGATTGACGCAACCTCGCCGAACAACGGTGGTGCGGCAGACCGCCTACCGCACCCGGGCAGTTCGCCGAAACCTGAAGCGGCAGGCCGGCGCGAAAGACCACCGCGAGAGCCGCTACCCGAAGGCGGGCGCTCGGACCACGGCCCCGAGCGTGGACGGGCCTGGCGGGAGCCCGGGCGCTGCGCCTTCACACCCGGGGCAGAGACGGAGACGGCGCCCGGGCGGATGGTTGTGAGGGGCCGTGGTCCGAGCGCCCACCGGCGCAACACACGACCCCTGACGAGAAGAGACCTAAGCGGTGTCGGACTGACCCGAGTTCTTCCCGCCGGCCTGGTCGGCGTTCTCGCCACCGGCCTCGAGGGAGTCGCCGGCCGGGAGCTCGTGGTGGCCGCCGAACTGCTGGCGCATCGCGGAGAGGACCTGGTTGGCGAACTTGTCGTTGTCGCGGGAGGCGAAGCGCTCGAAGAGCGAGGCGGCCAGCACCGGGACGGGGACGCCGACGTCGATGGCGGCCTTGACGGTCCAGCGGCCCTCGCCCGAGTCGGAGACGCGGCCTGCGAGGCCGTCGAGCTGCGGGTTGGCCTGCAGCGCGGCGGCGGTGAGGTCGAGCAGCCAGGAGGAGATGACCGACCCGCGGCGCCAGAGCTCGGCGACCTTGGCCGTGTCGATGTCGAACTGGTAGAACTCCGGCTCCTCCAGCGGCGCGATCTCCGCGGAGTGCTCGGCCTGCTTCTCGCCGGCGTCGGCGTTGTGCAGGATGTTCAGGCCCTCGGCGTACGCGGCCATGATCCCGTACTCGATGCCGTTGTGGACCATCTTGACGAAGTGGCCGGCGCCGGACTTCCCGCAGTGGAGGTAGCCCTGCTCCTCCTGCGCGAGGTCGCCGCTGCGCCCGGGGGTGCGGTCGATCTCGCCCGGTCCCGGGGCGATGGTCTTCAGCACCGGGTCGATGTACGAGACCGCCTCGTCGGGGCCGCCGACCATGAGGCAGTAGCCGCGCTCGAGGCCGAACACGCCACCGCTGGTGCCGATGTCGACGTAGTGGATGCCCTGCTCGCGCAGCTTGGCCGCGCGGCGGACGTCGTCGTGGTAGTTCGAGTTGCCGCCGTCGATGATGATGTCGCCCTCGTCGAGCAACGGCGCGATCTGGTCGACGATCCTGCCCGTGATGCCGGCGGGGATCATCACCCACACGGCGCGCGGGGTGCTCAGCTTGCCGACGAACTCCTCCATCGAGCCGGAGCCGACCGCGCCCTCGCCCGCCAGCTCGGTCACCGAATCCGGGTTGACGTCGTACACGACGCACTCGTGCCCGTCGCGCATCAGGCGGCGGACGATGTTCGCGCCCATCCGGCCCAGGCCGACCATTCCCAGCTGCATGACAAGACTCCTTCGCCGACGACTTCGCGGATCAACCTAGCGGTGACGAGCCGCGCCCCGCGGTTCGGGTCTTGCCGCGGAAACGCCCCCTGAGCCTGTCGAAGGGCCTCGCAGAGGTCGGCTCAGCGCGGTGGCCGACCACTTCGTGGCCCTTCGACGAGCTCAGGGGGCGTTCCTGGAGGGTGAACGAGATCAGGACGGCAGGCGCATGAGCATGATCACGTGCCGGTAGTCGGTCAGCGCCTCGCCGTCGAGGGCGGGGACGCCGGTCAGCTGGCACGGCTTGCTCGGCGCGGTGAAGGCGAAGTTCACGTACGGGGTGTCGAAGGCCCCCAGCGCGTCGAGCAGGTAGCTCGGGTTGAATCCGGCCGCGGTGACGGCGAGCTCGCCGCCGTCGGGCTGGTCGACGACGGCCTCGATGGCCTCGGACGCCTGGGCCTGGTCGCCGGTCGCGGCCTCGAGGGTGATCGAGCCGTCGGCGATGAGCATCCGCAGCGAGGTGTTCCGCTCGGCGACGAGCGCCACGCGCTTGGCGGCGGAGATGACCTCGGCGGTGCTGACGCGGACGTTGAGCACGGCCGCGGTGTTCATGATGTGGCGGACCTTGGGGAACTCGCCGTCCAGGAGGCGCGTCGTGGTCTGGCGCTCCCCCGCCGCTCCGTGGCCCTCGAAGCCGATGATCCCGTCCCCGGAACCCGCGCTGGCCAGGCTGAGCGTGACCTCCTCGCCGGCGGTCATCGAGCGGGAGGTGTCGTTGAGGACCTTGGCGGGCACGAGCGCCGTGGCCGAGAGCTGCGGCGATCCCGGGTTCCAGGTGAGCTCCTTGAGCGCCATCCGGTAGCGGTCGGTCGCGAGCAGCGAGATCGTGTCGCCCTCGATCTCGACGCGGACGCCGGTGAAGACCGGCAGCAGCTCGTCACGGCCGGCGGCGACGACGACCTGCGCGACGGCCTGGGCGAAGACCGTGCTCGGCACGGTCCCGCTCGACTCGGGCATGGAGGGCAGCGTCGGGTAGTCGGCGACCGGGAGCGTCTGCAGCGTGAAGCGGGCGCTGCCGCAGACCAGCTCCATCCGGCTGTCGTCGCTCGTGATGTCGACCGGCTTGGCCGGGAGGCTCTTGGAGATGTCCGACAGCAGCCGGCCCGAGATCAGGGCCTGGCCCTCGTCGGCGACCGCGGCCTTGACGCTGATCTGCGCCGAGGTCTCGTAGTCGAAGCTGGAGAACGTCACGCCGTCGGCGTCGGCCCGCACGAGCAGGCCCGCGAGGATCGGGACGCTCGGCCGGACGGGCAGGCTGCGGGCCGCCCACTGCACGGCCTCGGCCAGCACGTCGCGCTCGAGCCTGATCTTCACGCGTCCTCCTCGACAGACTGCTCTGACCACCAGCAGCAGGCGCGACCGGGTCGTGAGCACGCAGAGCATAGCGAGGACGCGCACCCACGGCCGACCCGCGACCGGACGGACCCGGCCGGACGAGCGTCAGGCCTTCTCGCCGGGGCGCAGCTGCCGGAGCTCCTCGGCGGCCGCGAGCACCTCGTCCTGCAGCGGGCCGAGCACCTCGAGCCCCTCCGGCGCCGCCCCGGTGTAGACCGGCCGCACCTCGAAGACCAGGTCGAGCACGCCCTCGCGGGTCGGCGTCCCCCGGCGCATCACCGAGCAGTCGCCGGCCAGCCGGCTGTACTCGTTCACCCGGCCGCGCCACCCCGGGTTGTCGACGCTCTGCACCTCGCGCATCGTGCGGGACAGCGCGTCGAGCGCCTGCTCGAGGCGGAGCAGCTGGGGCCGCCGGGCCTCGACGTCGAGGGCGATGACCGTCTCCTCGCCGTCGTCGTCGTCGGACCCACGTCGGAACAGCTTGTCGAACAGACCCACCGGTCGATCTCCGCTTCTGGTTCGTCGAGACCCCGCTGTGCACAGCGCGAGGACCTTCTGACTCAGACTCATCTTTTCCTATCTCTCTCTTCATCGTCTTCGTAGGTGCTGTGCGCACTGTGGAGAACTACACGTCCGCGCTGGTCAGCCCGGCGATCGGCCTCGGGAGCCAGGTGTGGAAGACGTGGAACTACACGGGAAGGATTTGCGGACACGCTGCACGGCCCGAAGAGCTGTTCACGTGCCGTCCCCGGCGAAAGTCCTGGCATCCACATCTGTCCACACCGTTGTCCCCAGGTGTGGGTCGTGCGTCACCGGATCGTGACCGGGCGACCGGTAACGCTCCCGGAGCCCTCTCCGGGGGTCCTGGAGCCACCCTGGCGGCGGTGTCACCCGCTGTTCATCCAGGCGTCGCCCGACCCCACCCCGAGGGGGCCGACACTGGCCCTCGAGAGCGGCGCGACGCACCCGTGTGCGACGGCCGCGGCAGGGAAGGAGCAGGACGTGACGATCATCCGCGAAGGTTTCCGGGAGTACCTCGACGACCTCATCTCGTCGGGCTACACCGTCCGGCACGACGAGCACGGGTCGGACCCGGACCTCATCGGGCCCGACGGGGACCCGATCGAGAGCTGGCGCGAGGGCTACCCGTACGCCGAGCGCATGGAGCGCGACACCTACGAGGAGCAGAAGTACCAGCTGCAGATCGAGCTGCTGAAGTTCCAGTACTGGATCGGCGAGACCGGCCAGAAGCACGTGATCCTCTTCGAGGGCCGCGACGCCGCCGGCAAGGGCGGCACGATCAAGCGGTTCATGGAGCACCTGAACCCGCGCTCCGCCCGCGTCGTCGCGCTGACCAAGCCGACGACCACCGAGCTCGGCCAGTGGTTCTTCCAGCGCTACGTGACCCACCTGCCCACCGCCGGCGACCTCGTGCTCTTCGACCGCTCCTGGTACAACCGCGCCGGCGTCGAGCGCGTGATGGGCTTCTGCACGCCGACCGAGTACGAGCTGTTCCTGCGCCACGCCCCGCTGTTCGAGGAGATGCTGGCCGAGAGCGGCGTGCACCTGACCAAGTTCTGGTTCTCGGTGACTCGTCAGGAGCAGCGGACCCGCTTCGCGATCCGCCAGGTCGACCCCGTACGCCGCTGGAAGCTCTCCCCCATGGACATCGAGTCCCTGGACCGCTGGGAGGCCTACACGGAGGCCAAGGAGGCCATGCTGGCCGCCACGGACACCGACGACGCCCCCTGGACGACGATCAAGAGCAACGACAAGAAGGCCGCCCGCATCAACGCGATGCGCTTCTTCCTGAACCAGTTCGACTACGACGGCAAGGACGCGTCCGTCGTCTTCCCCGCCGACCCCCTGCTGGTCAAGCGCGGGCGCGACACGATCGGCGACTAGCTCTTGGTTTCTGCCGCGGCCTGCTGTGGTCGCGGCTGGTGCCGGGCGGCACCGGGGCACGGCGCCTCGCAACCATCCGCCCGGGCGCGTGATTTCTGCTCCTCTTGCGTGGGTACGCGCGCCCGGGCTCCCGCCAGACCCATCCACGCGAGGCGCCGTGCCCCGGACGCCGCCCTTCACCGTCACTGTCCGGTGACCGCGTCGCTGCGCTGGTCGCAGATGGTGACGCGCCCGGCTCTCCGCAGCGGGCCGCGGGTTGCCCGAGGTCGGGCTTTGCCGCCTGGCGCCGGTTCAGTGCACTCGTGACTGGTGCGGGCGGCTCCGCCAGACGCCCCCTGAGCCTGTCGAAGGGCCTCGAAGAGGTTGGCTCTACGTACGGCGTTCAGACGCCGACCACTTCGTGGCCCTTCGACAAGCTCAGGGGGCGTACACCCGAGGCGTAGGGGCATTGGCTGCGGCAGCGCACGGACGCGAGCCGAACCGATGCCTCAACCGAACGAGGTAGAGCCGGCCGGAAGGCGACGTGAAGGAGGGGCTCAGGACCACGGCGCTGAGCGTGGACGGGTCTGGCGGGAGCCCGGGCGCTGCGTAGCGAGGGTCGAGCGGGTTGGTGACGGCGCCCGGGCGGATGGTTGCGAAGCGCCGTGGTCCCTGAGCCCCGACGGAGACCCAGGAGCCCGAGGCAGAGCGAACTACCTCTGTGAGGCCTGCTGTTTGATCCGGTTCGTCAGCTCCGTCACCTGGTTGAAGGTGCTGCGCTTCTCGCCCATCTGCGTACGGATCTTGCGGTCGGCGTGCATGACGGTGGTGTGGTCGCGGCCGCCGAACTGCTGGCCGATCTTGGGCAGCGACAGGTCCGTGAGCTCGCGGCAGAGGTACATCGCGATCTGGCGGGCGTTGACGAGCTGCTGGGTGCGGCTGCCGCCGCAGAGGTCGTCGATGGTGATGTCGAAGTACGACGCCGTCTGGGCCATGATCATGCTGCTGGTGATCTGGGCCTCGCCGCCCTCGGGGATCAGGTCCTTGAGGACGATCTCGGCCAGGCTCAGGTCGACCTGCTGCCGGTTGAGGCTGGCGAAGGCGGTGACGCGGATCAGGGCGCCCTCGAGCTCACGGATGTTGGTCTGGATCCGCGTCGCGATGAACTCCAGCACGTCGGGGCCGGCGACGAGGCGCTCCTGGGCGGCCTTCTTGCGCAGGATGGCGATCCGGGTCTCGAGGTCGGGCGCCTGGACGTCGGTGATCAGGCCCCAGCCGAACCGGCTGCGCAGGCGCGGCTCGAGGTTCTCCAGCAGCTTCGGCGGCCGGTCGGAGGTCATCACGATCTGCTTCTCGGCGTTGTGCAGCGTGTTGAAGGTGTGGAAGAACTCCTCCTGCGTCTGCTCCTTGCCCTCCAGGAACTGGATGTCGTCGATCAGCAGGACGTCGACGTCGCGGTAGCGCTGGCGGAACTCGGCGCCCTTGTTCTGGCTGATCGAGTTGATGAAGTCGTTCGTCAGCTCCTCGGTCGAGACGTAACGGACCCGCGTGGTCTCGAAGTAGCTGCGGACGTAGTGCCCGAGCGCGTGCAGCAGGTGGGTCTTGCCCAGCCCGGAGTCGCCGTAGATGGTCAGCGGGTTGTACGACTTGCCCGGGTTCTCCGCGACCGCGATGGCGGCGGCGTGGGCGAAGCGGTTCGACGGGCCGATGACGAAGGTCTCGAAGGTGTACTTCGGGTTCAGGCGGGCGCCGATGTCCTTGCGCGGCCCGCGGAACCCGTTCGTCGTGTGCGTGTTGTCGGCCCGGGCGCTCTCCTGCGCCGCGGTGACGCCGGTCCGTACGGGAGGCGCGGTCTCGTCGGGCTCGTCGAGGTCCTCGTCGGCGTCGCGCGTACGGGACGGGTCGAGCGGGGCGCGCTCGTCGGCCGGGGCGCCACCGCGCGAGGCCTCGTCGCGGGACGCCTCCTGATCGAGCTCGATGGCCGACGGCGAGGGGTTGAGGCTGTCGTCGACGGTGACCATGATCTTCATCGGCCGGCCGTAGACGCCGGCCAGCGTGCCCTCGACGTGGGTGCGGAAGCGCACCTCGAGCAGGTTCCGGGCGAAGTTGCTCGGCACCGCGATGATCATCACGTCGTCGTGCACGTTCAGGGGTTTGGCGTTGTCCAGCCACCGGCGCAGCTCGGGCGAGGCCTGCAGCACCACCTGGTCGAACGCCGCCGTCGCTGGCGGTGCGCTGCTGTCGACGACGTCGCTCACCCGGTCTCCGTGCCTCTCCATCGACTCCACCCGAGGACGCACGACACCCGTGGAGGGGGTCGACGCCATCCGACGGACAGTCTGCTCAGTGTCTGTCGGTCAGTCTCGCTCCACAGTGTTGTCCACAACCTGTGCATGGGTGCACCGAGATCTCCCGGGGGCACCGGGACAGGGGTGGGGACGTACCGCGGAGCAACCCCCGAAGCCCGTGGCACGACGTGAAGTGAAGGCGAGGCGCGACGCTAGCAACCCGAAACTCTGCGATGCAAGCCTGCAGGACAACCAATGTCCGATCGTCCGGCGTGTCGGCTGGACAGGGCGGGGGAGAATGGCCGGACGGGCCGACGCACCGGTTTGACGCGTTTGGGGCCCACCCGTACCGTTGGGAAGTCGCTGTGAGCAGCGGCACTCCCGATCCTGTCCCTGAGCTTCGCGCCCAGCGGCGGGGGCGGACCGACCGACCACGATCTCGAACACCTGGGGAGTACTCCCGTGAGCAAGCGCACCTTCCAGCCGAGCAACCGGCGTCGCAGCCGTACCCACGGCTTCCGGCTCCGGATGCGGACCCGCGCCGGGCGCGCGATCCTGTCCGCCCGCCGCGAAAAGGGCCGCGCCAAGCTCTCCGCCTGAGCGCACCTCTCCACACCCGGTGCTTCCTCGAGCGGCGCGCCTGCACGAGTCGGCCGACTTCCGGCGTGTGACCCGGTCTGGGGTCCGCGCCGGACGACCGACGCTGGTGGTGCACGCCGCGAGGGGCACGGGGTCGCAGAGCCGGGTCGGCTTCGTCGTCTCCAAGGCCGTCGGCGGTGCCGTCGTCCGCAACCGGGTGAAGCGCCGTCTGCGCCACCTGGTGGCGCAGGAGCTGGCCGCTTCGTCGTCCGCGCAGGACGTGGTCGTCCGGGCGCTGCCCGGGTCGGCGACCACGCCGTCGCGGCTCGAGGCGGACCTGACGTCGGCCTGGGCCCAGGCGAAGCACCGGCTCTCCCCTGGTCCGTCCCCGGTGTCGTCGTGAAGCACGTGCTGATCGCGCTGCTCAAGGCCTACCGTCTTGTGGTGAGCCCGCTCTACGGCAACGTCTGCCGCTACTACCCGAGCTGCTCCGCGTACGCGCTGCGGGCCGTCGAGGTCCACGGTGCCGTCAAGGGCAGCTGGTTGGCCGGTCGCCGGCTGCTCCGCTGCCACCCCTGGACCCCCGGGGGCTTCGACCCCGTCCCGGGGACGCCGGAGTGGCGCGAGGAGCAGGCGCTGCTCGCAGCCCAGGCTGACGACGGGCACGCCGACCACGACCACTCCCCCCTCGACCCGCACGCGCGGGCTCCCCGGAGGGCCTACCCTTCCGACCACTCGCCAGTCCTGCAGAGGGTGACCTGATGCTCAGCCCGTTGTTGACCTCCTTGTCGATCTGGGACCCCTTCGTCTCCATCGGCAGCACGATCATCCAGCCGCTCTACTGGGTCGTCTCCGGGATCCTGGTCCTGTTCCACTCGCTGTGGTCGCCGGTCTTCGGCGAAGGCAACGGCTGGACCTGGGCCCTCTCGATCGTCTCCCTGACCGTCGTCATCCGCGTCGCGCTGATCCCGCTGTTCGTCAAGCAGATCAAGTCGTCGCGGTCGATGCAGCTGCTGCAGCCCAAGGTCCGCGAGCTGCAGAAGAAGTACGGTCACGACCGCGAGAAGCTCGGCGCGGAGACCATGAAGCTCTACAAGGAGAACAACGCCAACCCGTTGGCCTCCTGCCTCCCGCTGCTGATCCAGATGCCGATCTTCCTGGCGCTGTTCCGCGTGCTCGACGGCGCGGCGCGGAACATCCCGCGCGGCCACTGGCTGCGGATCCACCCCGAGCTGCTCGACTCGCTCAACGGGTCCACGATCTTCGGTGCCCGCATCTCCGACACCTTCACCAAGGTCGGTTTCGCGAACGGCATCACGAGCGTCCACCTGCTGACGCTCGGCCTGATCATCGCCATGACGGTGACGCTGTTCATCACGCAGCTGCAGCTGATGCGCAAGAACATGCCGATGGAGGCCCTCGAGGGTCCGTTCGCGCAGCAGCAGAAGATCATGCTGTACGTCTTCCCGCTGATCTTCGCCGTGGGTGGCATCAACTTCCCGGTCGGCGTCCTCATCTACTGGTTCACCTCGAACCTGTGGACGATGGGCCAGCAGTTCTACGTCATCCGCCGCAACCCGGCGCCCGGCACCCCCGCCTTCGCGGCGTGGGAGGAGCGGCGCCAGCGTCACGAGAGCCACCGGCACGTCGCCGAGCCGGCCGTCGAGACGGGGCGTGGTGGCGTGGCCGTCGCCGAGTCGAGCCGGAACGGGGGCAGCCACGCGGCCGCACCGGCCGCTCCGCCGCGCGTCGTGCGTCAGCAGCCGCGCAAGCAGGCCAGGTCCCAGCGCCGCCCCTGACCCCAGAACCCACCGGCCCCGCTCGACGTGACCCGCGTCGCGGAGCCGGACCAGACCGGGCCGCACCGTACGCGGTTCCGGAGTGCGCCACGGGCCTGGCCCGTGGAGGAAAGGTTGTCCCATGAGCGAGTCCCCGTACAGCGAGCCCGACACGTCCCGTGAGCCCGAGCAGGTCGGGGGCGACGAGGCCGTGGAGGTCACCGCGCCGGAGAGCACGGTCGTCGAGGACGGGGACAGCGCCGTGACCGACGACCTCAGCCTCGCCGCCGGCGACGCGACCTCCACCGACGCGTCGGACGACGCGGACGAGGACGAGGACGACGAGGACGGCCCGGAGAACCCGCTGGAGACCGAGGCCGAGGTGGCCGCGGACTACCTCGAGGAGCTCCTCGACATCGCCGACCTCGACGGGGACATCGACACCTTCATCGAGGGCGACCGCGCGCACGTCTCGATCGTCAGCGAGTCCCAGGTCCTCGTGGGCCCGGACGGCTCCGTGCTCGACGCGCTCCAGGAGCTCACCCGGCTCGCCGTGATGACCGAGACCGGCAACCGCAGCCGGCTGATGCTCGACGTCGCCGGCTACCGCGACACCCGTCGTCAGCAGCTGCTCGAGGTCGCCTCGGGCGCGGTCGAGCGGGTCCGCAGCGGGGGCGAGCGCGTCTCGCTCGAGCCGATGAACCCCTTCGAGCGCAAGATCGTGCACGACGCTGTCGCGGCCGCCGGTCTCGTGAGCGAGTCCGAGGGCGAGGAGCCGCGGCGCCACGTCGTGGTGCTCCCGGCGTCCTGACGTCCTGAGCATGAGCGAGCCGGTCACACCGCCCCGACCCGACGTGGTCGAGGCGGTGTTCCCGTCTGCGGCCGACCTCGCGGTCCGGTACGTCGACCTGCTGGCCACGACCGGCGTCGAGTGGGGCCTCATCGGCCCCCGCGAGATCGACCGGCTCTGGGAGCGGCACGTGTTCAACAGTGCCGCCGTCGCCGACCTCGTCCCCTCCGACACCCGCGTCGTCGACGTCGGCAGCGGCGCGGGGCTGCCCGGGATCCCGTTGGCGCTCCGACGTCCTGACCTGCACGTCACCCTCCTGGAGCCGCTGCTCCGCCGCGCGACCTTCTTGACCCAGGCCGTGGAGTCGCTCGGCCTCACCGGCCGCGTCGACGTCGTCCGCGCCCGGGCCGAGGACCACCGCGAGACGTACGACGTCGTCACCTCCCGTGCCCTCGCTCCCCTCCCCCGCCTCCTTGGCTGGTGCCTGCCTCTCACCCGCCACGACGGCGCCGTGCTCGCCCTCAAGGGCCGCTCCGCCCAGGACGAGCTCGACGAGAGCAACCGCGACCTCGTACGCCAGCGCCTCGCCGCCGAGGTCATCAGCGTCCGCGCTTACGCCGCCGCCGACCCCACCACGGTCGTCCGCATCCGTCGCGTCTGACGTAACTTGCCGGTGGCAAGATGGCGGTCACTTCGATGCCGATGGGTTGGCACCGCTGTCCCGCCTGCCTCAGGTCTTTCACGTTTACGTGAAAGACCGTTGCTCACCACGGCAGATCTGCCGTGCAGAACATCAGACTTCTGCGGTCAGTCCATTGGCGCGGTTCCCGGATATGACGGGCGTATAGAGCTGGTTCGCCTACGCCGAGCTGGTGATCGCCGTGAGTCTCCTCCGGCACCGCGAGATAGCTGTTCCACTCCTGCGGACCGTACGACACTGGTCGGCGTGACGCTTCCCCTCGGCACATCGCCAGCCTTGCTCGACGCGGCTCAGCGGGCGGAGGCCGTGCCGGCGATCAGCGCGTCGCTCTTCACCCCGGCGGCTTCTGCGTCACTCTGTCGGAGTTTCACGTAAACGTGAGAGTCTCGTGAAAGGTGGGGTTTCGGCATAGACGCAGATGGTCCATCGGATCGGATCCAGATGTCCGCTTGGCGGCGATCTGGAGCCGTGTGTGGCACGTCGGGCTCTCACTCGTGCGTCGCCGGCACTCCTGTAGGAATGACTGACCTGCTCGTCGCGTGAAGAGCTGTGCGGTGACCTCGGTGCCTAGCTCGATCCCTCTGCCCCGCTTGGCAGCTGGTCCGGGATCTCTGCTGTCAGTCGACCAGAAGGGTGCCGAGTCGTTCGTCGACGGATGGCGCACGCCGCGCGCGGTAGGCCTCGGCCGTCACTTCTGAAGCGTTCAGCTCACAAATCCACTCGTCGTTACGCCCCGGGGTCGACTGCGGGGTCGCCCAGCGGAGGGTCGGTATTGGCTTCGTTGGTCCGAGTCGTCTCTCCGTCCGCGTGGGTCCGCAACGGGCTGGTGCCGAGCACATAGCGTGAGGCGTTCTACGGAGAGCGAGGCACATGAGTATCGGGACGGGCCCAGAGGTCGTCGTCGAGGTTGCGCCAGGTCTGGGGTGGCCACGCCGGGATGACGCGCACCCGGGAGTTGGTTGGCCCGATGTTCCACGTGAAACCATCGGTTGGCCGACCGATCCTGCGGTCGTCGGACCCTCCCCCGATGCGCCAGAGCCGTCGGCACCTCCGGCTGAGCCGCCGGTGACGCCGGTGCCGGTTCAGCCGGCTCCGGAGGAGCCGATCAGTCCTGCGGAGCCGGTCGAGGCCGAGCCCGAGCCTGAGTCTCAGCCAGCCGGGCCTGAGGTCGGCATCGCACCGGAGAAGGACGTGCTGGCTCCGCCCGAGACCGAGCCTGCGTCGGCGCCGGTGATCCCCCGGGGCGCCGGTCCTCGGCGGGCTCGCTTCGACGAGGACGAGCTGACGATCCGCGTCGAGGTGCCCGACGACCTCGACGTTCCACGTGAAACACCGAGCCGGGTCCTGCCCCTGCCGACCCACCGCCGGACGTTCGTCATCGCCAATCAGAAGGGCGGGGTGGGCAAGACGACCACCGCCGTGAACCTGGCGACGGCGCTCGCCCTCGGCGGCCTCAAGGTCCTGGTCGTCGACCTCGACCCGCAGGGCAACGCCTCGACCGCCCTCGGGATCGACCACGGTCCCGGGGTGGCGGGGACGTACGAGGTGCTCATCCGTGGCGACCAGATCGCCGATCACGTCGTCCAGTCCCCCGAGGCCGACGGCCTGAGCGTCCTGCCGGCGACCATCGACCTGGCGGGCGCCGAGATCGAGCTGGTGAGCGTCGTCGCCCGTGAACGTCGGCTGATCCGGGCGCTCGACAAGCACGTGGCCGAGCACCCTGTGGACTACGTCCTGCTCGACTGTCCCCCGTCACTCGGTCTGCTCACGCTGAATGCGCTCGTCGCGGCCACCGAGATCCTCATCCCGATCCAGTGCGAGTACTACGCGCTCGAGGGCGTCTCCCAGCTCGTTCGCACCATCGACCTGGTCAAGGGCGAGCTGAACGACAAGCTCCAGCTCTCGACCGTCCTACTGACCATGTTCGACGGTCGTACGCGGCTGTCGGCCCAGGTCGCCGACGAGGTGCGCTCGCACTTCCCCACCGAGACGCTGTCGGTGGCGATCCCCCGCTCGGTGCGCATCTCGGAGGCGCCCAGCTACGGGCAGTCCGTCCTGACCTACCACCCGGACTCCGTCGGAGCCGTGTCCTACCTGAAGGCGGCCGAGGAGATCGCCCGCCGCGGAGCCGGGGAGGCCTCATGACCGTCAGCACCGAGCGTCGAGGACTGGGCCGCGGCCTGGGCGAGCTCTTCCAGCGCACCGATCTGCCGCCGACCGCTGCGCCGACCGCGGACGCACCCGCGCCAGCCCCTGAACCTCTCGTCCCCGTGCCCTCGGGCTCGTCGTACGCGGACCTGCCGCTCGAGTCCATCGTGCCGAACCCCCGCCAGCCGCGGACCGTCTTCGACGGCGACGCCCTGGACGAGCTGGTCGACTCGATCCGTGAGGTCGGACTGCTCCAGCCGGTCGTCGTCCGCCCGTTGGGGGACGACACCTACGAGCTGGTGATGGGGGAGCGCCGCTGGCGGGCGTCCCAGCTCGCGGAGACCGGGACGATCCCGGCGATCGTGCGGCCGACCGAGGACCACGACCTGCTGCGGGACGCGCTGCTGGAGAACCTGCACCGCGCCCAGCTGAACCCCCTCGAGGAGGCGGCCGCCTACCAGCAGCTGCTCGAGGATTTCGGGTGCACGCAGGACGAGCTGGCGACCCGGATCAAGCGGTCACGGCCGCAGATCTCGAACACCATCCGGCTGCTCCGCCTGCCCCCGACGGTCCAGCGCCGGGTCGCCGCCGGCGTGCTGAGCGCGGGCCACGCGCGGGCTCTGCTCGGCCTGCCCGACCCGCTGGGTCAGGAGCGGCTGGCGCAGCGCGTCGTCGCGGAGGGGCTGTCGGTCCGCGCGACCGAAGAGCTGGTGACGCTGGGGGAGCGGGAGCAGCCGAGCGCACCGGCTACCCGGGGCCCCCGTGAACCCTCGGAACGCGCCCGCGTCTTCGCCGAGACGCTGACCGACCGGCTCGACACCCGCGTACGGGTGGACGCCGGGCGGCGCCGGGGTCGGATCGTCATCGAGTTCGCCTCGGAGGAAGACCTGGAGCGGATCGCCTCGATCCTCGGAGGCTGACGAAAGAGCATAGTCAGACTATGCAGTATCGGCCCGGACGAGAGGTCCGGGCCGGGTGGCGTCAGGCCTGCGGGTCGGCGATGACCGCTTCCGGCTCGGTGGGGTGCTCGGCGTTCCAGGCCAGCTTGGCCTTGACGTCCTTCGTGGCCGAGTGCTCGGCGATGAAGGTCACGAAGGGCACGGTGCCGGCCAGGGCGATGGCGAGCAGGCGCCAGATGCTCCAGCGCGCGCGACGACCGAGGTCGATCGCCGTGATGATGAGGATCATGTAGAGCCAGCCGTGGGCGACACCGGTGACGTTCACGACGCTGTCGTTGTGCCAGATGTACTTGAGCGGCAGCCCGACGCAGACGAGCACGATGAGCAGGACACCCACCACGTAGGCCATCACCCGGTAGCGGATCAACGCGTTGCGCATGCTCGGAGCCTACGTCGGCCCCGGAGGGGCACCCCTCAGATGTACGCCTCGAGGTCGCGCTCCTCGAGCCGGCCAATGTCGCGGGCCACGCGGATGCTCATCCCGAGCGCGAAGGCCGCGAACACCCACCACTGCAGGGCGTACGCACCGTTGCGCAGGCGCCCCTGGGCCTCGGGCAGCTCGACGGCGACGGGGGACAGGCCCTCGCTGGCGGCGGCGTCGGGGTCGAGCGTCACGAACCCGTTCACCAGGGGGCTCGGCCAGGTCTGGGCCAGCGTGGGGAGGCGGACCGAGGCGATCTGGCCGTCCGGCAGGGACGCCGTGGAGTCGGAGAGCTCCTCCGACGGCAGCAGCACCCCTGTACGCGCGACCTCGCCCGTGGGCGGCAGGGGGTTGCCCGGCGTCGTCTCGAGGCCGCGGACCACGGCGACCACACTGCCGTCGCCCTGCCGGAGTCCCGTCAGCACGCGGTACCCGCCGTCGCCGGGCACGAGGACCTGCAGCGTGGGGTCGTACGTGCCGGAGAAGGTGACCCGCCGCCCGTAGCCGTCCGCGACCGCTCCGCCCACGGGGGCGACGGTGGTGAGCGCGACGGGCGGGGCCGACGCCCGCTCCACGGCGGCCTGGTTGCCCTGGCGTTGGTAGACGTCGAGCTGCCAGATCCCGAGCACGACCATGGCCGCCGCGAGGAACACCCCGAGGGCGACCACGCCGGTCTGCTTGAGCCAGGTGCGCGACGGGGCGAGGGCCGGCCCCTCGACGGGCGCACTCATGCGGGTTCCGTCGGGATCACACCGCAGCGGCGGCCGCAGCCGGACGCCCACCGCGGGCCGCCGCGACCGCGACGAGGTCGGCGCACATCTTGCCCAGGCTCCAGCCCGCCGCCTCGCTGGCCAGCGGGACGGCGGAGGTCTCGGTCATGCCGGGGGAGACGTTCACCTCGAGGAACACGGGCTCGCCGTCGCGGATGATGAGGTCGGTGCGGGAGAGGTCCCGCAGCCCGAGCTCGGCGTGCACCCGCAGGGCGACGTCGGCGCAGCGCTGGGCGACCTCGGGCGGCAGCTCGGCCGGGCAGAGGAACCGGGTCGTCCCCGCCGTGTACCTGGCGGTGTAGTCGTACACCCCTGAGTCGGGCCGGATCTCGACGGCGGGCAGGGCCGCGGGGCCGTGACCGCGGTCGACCACGGCGACGGTGACCTCGGTGCCCTCGACGAAGGACTCGACGACCGCCACCGGCCCGTAGGCGTACGCCCCGACCATCGCGGCCGGCAGCTCGGCGGGCGAGGACACCTTCGAGCAGCCGAGGGCCGAGCCGCCGCGGGACGGCTTCACCATCATCGGGAAGCCGATCTGGTCACCCAGGGCGGCGACGAGGGCCTGGGCCCCGAGCTCGCGGAAGATCTCGTGGGGGAGGGCGACCTGGGTGGGCGTCGTCAGACCGGCCTCGGCCACCACGGTGGTGGCGATCGACTTGTCGAAGGCGACGCGGCAGGCGGCGCCCACGCTGCCCACGAACGGCACCCCGAGCAGGGCGAGCACCTCCCGGAGCGCGCCGTCCTCGCCGGCCTCGCCGTGCAGGACCGGGAAGACCACCGCACCGGCCGCGTCAGCGAGCCGGGGGACCAGCGTCGAGTCGACGTCGGCCTCGAGGACGTCGAGCCCGCGGGACCGCAGGGCCTGCGCCACCCGGCGACCGGAGCGCAGGGAGACGTCCCGCTCGTGCGAGAGGCCGCCGGCCAGCACCAGCACCAGGTCGGGCTGGGGGAGGTCGATCGGCTCGACGGGGACGCTGAAGTCGGTGGTCATGCCTGGTTCGTCCCCGGGGCGTTGTGGCTGGGCAGCTCCGGGCGCCGCGGGGCGCTCACCTGGGTGCCGAAGGTCGACATCAGCTCGGTCTCGTGCGCGAGCACCTCGCCGAGGCGGCGGGTCCCCTCGCGGATCCGCTCGGGCGTCGGGAAGCAGTAGGACAGGCGCAGGTGGCGGCTGCCGAACCCGTCCGCGTAGAAGGCGGTGCCCGGCACGTACGCGACCCGGGCGGTGACCGCGCGCGGCAGCATCGCCTGGGAGTCGAGCCCGGGCGGCAGGGTCACCCAGACGTAGAAGCCGCCCGCGGGCACGGTCCAGGTCACGCCCTCGGGCATGTCGGCGGCGAGGCCGGCGAGCATCGCGTCGCGGCGCTCCCGGTACATCTCCGCGAACACCTTGATCTGGCCCTGCCAGTCGTGCTGGCGCAGGTAGGCGGTGATGGCGAACTGGCTGAACGTCGGCGGGCACAGCGTGGCCGACTCCTGCGCGAGGACGAGCTTCTCGCGGACGGCGTGCGGCGCGAGCACCCAGCCGATCCGGAAGCCCGGCGCGAAGGTCTTGGAGAAGGTCCCGAGGTAGACCACGCGGTCGTCGCTCAGCGAGCGGATCGCCGGGATCGGGTCGGCGTCGAAGCCGAGCAGCCCGTACGGGTTGTCCTCGATGACCAGCAGGTCGGTCTCCTCGGCGACGGCGAGGATCGCCTCGCGCCGCTCGAGCGACTGGGTGACGCCGGCCGGGTTGTGGAAGCTCGGGATCGTGTAGACGAACTTGACCTTGCGGCCCTCGGCCCGGAGCGCGAGCACCGCCTCGCGGAGCGCCTCCGGCACCAGGCCCTGCTCGTCCATGGCCACGTGGGCCACGTCGCACTGGAAGGAGCGGAACACTCCGAGCGCGCCGACGTAGCTGGGCGCCTCGCACAGCACCACGTCGCCCGGGTCGCAGAAGATGCGGGTGACCAGATCGAGTGCCTGCTGGGAGCCCACGGTCACGGTCACGTCGTCGGGGTGCGCGGAGATCCCCTCCAGGCGCATCACCTCGCAGATGGCCTCGCGGATCTCCTGCTCGCCCTGCCCGGAGCCGTACTGCATGGCCTGCAGCCCACGGCCGAGGACGAGGTCCTGCAGCGTCGAGCCGACCACGTCGAGCGGGAGGTCGGCGATGTTGGGCATCCCGCCGGCCAGGGAGACGACCTCGGGACGGTTGGCCACGGCGAACAGGGCGCGGATGGCCGAGGCCGTCATGCCGTGCGTACGGGCGGCGTACCGGTCGACGTAGCTGTCGAGCCGGGTGTCCTGGCGCCGCAGCAGTGGCGCGCGGTCCGGTTCGGGCGGGCTCTCCACCCCCCAAGGGTGCCTCATCGCTCCCAGCGGCGCACGCCCCCGCGCACGGGTGAGAAGGGGTGGACCGCCCTGGCTACGATGAACCCGTGGCGTCGACGGCTCGTCCCGGGCTCCCGACCCCGTTCCGCCGGGGCCTGCGCCTCGCGGCGGGGGTCGTCGTCGGCGTGACGATCGGCTTCGCGGTGGGCCTCGCCCGGCCTCGCCGGTGGCCGGACCCGGTCGCACCGGGCTGAGCAACGGGAGGAACGCCATGGGATCCCGCCGACTGCGGCCGATGACGGCCGACGACCTCGACCTGCTGCCCGAGCCCTGCGGCCGGTGCGCCTTCTGGGAGAGCAGCGCCGCCGACCTCGCCGCCCCGCCGGACCATCCCGAGCGGGCGGCCCGCAAGGCCGAGTGGGCGTACGAGGTCACCGCGCACTGGGGCTACTGCGGCGTGCTGGCAGTGCACGAGGACGAGGTCGTGGGCTTCCTGACCATGGCGCCGGCCCGGCTCGTCCGGCGACTCCCCGCCTTCAGCACCACCCCGGTCGGGCCCGACGTCGCCGTCGTGCTGAGCGCGCAGGTCGTCGAGGGGTGGCGGGGCAAGGGGATCGGCCGGCAGCTGGTCTCGAGCGCCGCGGGTCTGGTCGCCCGACGCGACCTGCGCGCCCTCGAGGCCGTCGGGACGCGGCGCGAGGGCCCGTCCTGCATGGTCCCGGTCGGGTGGCTCGAGTCGGTGGGGTTCGAGGTCGTGCGCGAGCACCCGGTGACCCCTCGGCTGCGGATGGACCTGCAGACGACCCAGCGCTGGCCAGGTCTGGGAGCGGCGTGGAACCGGCTGACCGGTCTCGTCACGCCTCCGGTCGCGCCGCAGCCGGCGTCCTACGCGGGACGCGAGGCCGAGGTCGTGCCGCCGCGGCCGAGCGTCCAGGCCGGCTGACGCCGACCCGGACGACCGCGGTCGATCAGAGGTACTCCTCCAGGGCCTTCAGCAGCGTCGACTTCGACTTGGCGCCCTTGAACGCCTTGACGACCTCGCCGCCCACGTAGACCTGGATGGTCGGCAGCCCGAGGACGTGGTTGTTCGCCGGCGTCACCGGGTTGGTGTTGGTGTCCATCTTGACGAAGGTCACCTTGTCGCCGTGCTGGTCGGCGAGCTCCTCGATGATGGGGCCCACCTGCTTGCACGGGCCGCACCAGTCGGCCCAGTAGTCGACGACGACGGGCTTGTCGGACTTGAGGACGACCGCGTCGAAGGTCTCGTCGGTCACGTCGGAAACTGCACCCATGACTGCTCCTGATCTGTGGGTTCCGGACGCCAGCATGGCGGCCGGGACTGACAGCGCGGGGCCCTCGGGCCCCGCGCGAGGTCTCTGCTAGCTGCCGGCGCCCGCCATGAGGGCGGCCTCGGCCTGCGCGATCACGGGGTCCCCGACGTCGTCGAGGTCCGCGAGGTAGCGCTCGGCGTCCAGCGCCGCGGCGCACCCGCTGCCGGCGGCGGTGATCGCCTGGCGGTAGGTGCGGTCGACGAGGTCGCCGGCGGCGAAGACGCCGGGCAGGTTCGTCCGGCTGGAGCCCTGCTCCGTCAGCACGTAGCCCTCGCCGTCCAGGCGCACCTGGCCGTGCAGCAGCTCCGAGCGCGGGTCGTGGCCGATGGCGATGAAGAGGCCGCTGACCGCGAGCTCACGGGTGCTGCCGTCGAGCGTGTCGGTCAGCGTGACGCCCTCGACGTGGTCGGCACCGTGGATCTCGGTGACGGCGGAGTTCCACGCGAAGTGGATCTTGGGGTCCTTCTCGGCCCGGCGGACCATGATCTTGCTGGCGCGCAGCTCGCCGCGACGGTGCACGAGGGTGACCGAGCGGGCGAACCGGGTCAGGAAGGTCGCCTCCTCGACGGCGGAGTCGCCACCGCCGACGACGGCGATGTCCTTGTCGCGGAAGAAGAAGCCGTCGCATGTCGCGCACCACGAGACGCCGTGGCCCGACAGGCGGTCCTCGTCCGGCAGGCCCAGCGTGCGGTAGCCGGAGCCGGTCGCCAGGATCACGGACCGCGAGGAGAAGGTGTTGCCGTAGCCGTCGGTGACGGTCTTGACCGCACCGGTCAGGTCCATCGACACGATGTCCTCGCTCACCAGTTCGGCGCCGAAGCGTTCGGCCTGGTTGCGCAGGTTGTCCATCAGGTCGGGGCCCTGGATGCCCTCGGGGAAGCCGGGGTAGTTCTCGACCTCGGTGGTGTTCATCAGGGCGCCACCGGCGGTGATGGAGCCCTCGAAGACGAGCGGGTGGAGGTCGGCGCGCGCGGCGTACGTCGCGGCCGTGTAGCCCGACGGTCCGCTCCCGACGATGATGACCTCGCGGATCTGGTCGCTCATAACCTGCTGTCCCTCGCTGTCCGGCGCTGTTGGACAGACACCCTAGGTGGGTCTCGTCCCGTGCTGCACAGGAACGCCCCACGGCGGGCGCGCTATTCCCCGATGCGCTGCCAGGGGGTGCTGGTGACGTCGCGGGTGCCGCAGCCGGTCACGACCTGGACGCCCAGGCCGTCGGCGGACCGGACGTAGACGAGCACGGCCGGCGCGGAGCCGCCCGAGGTCGTGGCGAGGCCGACGATCCGTCCGCTGGTCGCCTGCCGGGCGCACCACCACGCCTGGGAGAAGCGGTGCGGGTCCACGTCGGTCCGCTGCCGCAGCTCGTTCGCCTCCGCGACCAGCTGGCCGGGAGCGGTGGAGACCGCCACGGTCGGCGGTTCGTTGAGGCCGAGGGTCGCGCTGGCCACGTAAGCGACGAACCCCAGCACGAGGGCGGCGGCCGCGGCGCCCAGGACGGGCAGCCCCCAGCGGCGTCCGGGGGACACGCGGCGCAGGTCCTCGCCGAACTGGCCGAGGCTCGGGTGCAGCCGACGTCGCGTCCCGTACGGGTGCCGGGGCACCGGGGGAGCGTCGGGCCCGGAGCCGGGGACGGCGTGCAGCACCGGCGACACCTCGCGGGCCGCCTGCTCGGCCGCCACGACACCGCTGAGCCGGCGTACGACGTCCGCCGGCATGGTCAGCACCGGGGCGCCCGCCAGGATCGTGCTGACCTCGCCGAAGGCCGCGGTCTCCGCGCGGCAGGAGGCGCACCCGGCCAGGTGCGCGTCGACCACGGCCGCGTCGTCGGGCTCGAGGAGCCCTTCGGCGGCGTCCGCGAGCACGTCGCGGGACGGGTGGTCGGTCACGGGGAGGTCCTCGGTCGGTGCTGCGGGTCCTGGTGCCGGGCGGTGGCGGGGTCCGGCCCCGTCCCTGTCCCTGTTCGCGTCCCGGCAGCGTCTCCAGTATGGGCGTCGGGAGGGTCCCGGAGGTGGTTCAGCAGGGGCAGCAGGCGGGCGCGGCCGCGGGCGCAGCGGCTCTTGACCGTGCCCGGTGCGCAGCCCAGGACGCGGGCCGCCTCCTCGACCGGGTAGCCCTGCATGTCGACCAGGACGAGGGCGGCGCGCTGGTCCGGGTTCAGGCTCTGGAGGGCTTCGCTCACCGCGTCACGGCGCTCCTGCTCCTCCACCGGGTCACGGTCCGGCTCGGCGCCGAGGGGACCGACCCGGTCCAGGTCGTCGGGCAGCGGGTCGGTCGCCCGGACCTTGGCGCGGCGCAGCCGGTCGAGGCAGGCGTTGACGACGACGCGGTGCAGCCAGGTCGTGACGAGGGAGTCCCCGCGGAACGTGCCCGCGCGACGGAAGGCGGCGACGTACGCGTCCTGGAGCGCGTCGGCGGCGTCGTCGGGGCTGCCCATGACCCGCAGGGCCACGGCCCAGAGGCGGTCCTGGTGGCGCTCGACGAGGGTGCTGAACGCGGTGGGGTCGCCCTCGACGTGGGCGTGCAGCAGGTCGGCGTCGCTCGGCAGGAGCGGAGCGGTCGGTGCGTGCGGGGCCGGGCCCTCCGTCACGCCACCGCTCAAGACAGCACCTCTGCTTCGTAGATCCCGCCCTTGTAGCCGCTCCCCTCCTTCGGCAGCGAGGTGAGGTAGACGAGGACGAACCGCGTGGTGACGGGGGAGTCGGGCGTCAGGGTCGCCGAGGAGCCGGCGTCCGAACGACTCGCGACACTACGCCAGGACTTGTCCGACCCCAGCGGGGCCGTGGTCGTGGTGGCCGGGTCGGACGCGGGCACCCGCAGCTGGACGTCGGTGTCGTCGCCGCTCAGCCGCAGCCTGACCGAACCCACCTGGTGCGGCGCCCCGAGGTCGAGGACGAGCCCCACGCCGCGCTTGATGCCGCCGAGCTTCGGGTTGCCCTTGTAGGTGACCGTCGTCCAGCGGGTGTCGTCCTTGCCGTCGATGGCGAGGCCGACCTGGTCGCGGTTCTCCTCGCGGGTGTCGCCCTGCGGGTCGAAGTCGCGGGCCGACGCGATCCGGACGACCTCGCCGCTCGGGGTGGCGGGTGCGGAGGCCGAGGGCGGAGGGGCGCTCGAGGAGGTGACCGGGGCCGGGTCGGCGCCGATCCGACGGCTGAGGACCTGGGCCGACACGACGCCCGCGACGACGAGGACCAGCACGAGGGCCAGCAGCACGGCGATCCAGCGCCGTGGCTGGTGGGGCCGGGTGGCGGTGCGCGGCGTCACCGGGGCGTCGACCCGGACGGGGGCGGCGACCGCGAGCGGGACCGACCGCGGCCGGCTCACGGGGGCGTCGGCGGCGGGGCGGAGCGGTGCGTGCGGTGCGGCGGCGCCGGACGTGCTGCCCGACCGCAGCGGCCGGATGGCCGTCATCTCCTCGGTGGGCTGGTCCAGCAGCGCGCTGACCGGCGGTGCCCCGGTGTCGGGGTCGGCGGCGGCCTGGCTGCGACCCGGGCCGTGGTGCACGACGGGGATCGGCTGGTGCAGGCGGCGCTCGAGGTCGGAGGACGCGTCCGCGGTGCCCAGCACCTTCGTCAGCGCCTGGACCAGCGCGTGCGCGGTGGTGATCGGCGTCGCGTGGTGGCGGGGCGGGTCGCCGAGGACCTGGTCGCAGACGTTGTCCAGCGCAGGGGACACCCCGGCCCGGACCTGGCGCGGGGTCATCCAGCGCCGGCCCAGGCGCGGCGCGGCCGGCAAGCTGTACGCCGGTCCGCCGGGCCAGCGCGAGACCAGCGCGGCGTAGAGCAGGCGGCCGAGGTCGGCGACGTCCACGAGCTCGCCGGTGTCGGCGCCCGGCACGTTGGTGCCGCGGTTGGGCCGCAGCACCGCGTCGATGAGCAGGCCGACGATCTTCACGTTGCCGGCGGGCGTGATGATCACGTTCTCCGGGTTGATCCGGCGGTGGTGCAGGCCGAGGCCGTGCACCCCGGACAGGGCGTCGGCGACCTCGCGCACGACCCATGCCGCCTCCAGGCCGGACAGGGGCGCCTGGCTGAGCAGGACCTCCAGCGACTGGCCCGTCGCGTACTCGCAGACGATGTAGGAGCCGACGTCGGACTCCGAGCCCTGGACGGCGTCGAGGACCCGCAGGAAGCGGGAGTCGGTGGCGACGGAAGCCCGCCGGGCGGCGGCGAGGAGCTCGCGCTCGTCGGGGTCGCCGGGGGCCAGCACGTGCACGAGCACCGAGCGGGACAGCACCTCGTCGAACGCGCGCCAGGTCACCGAGGGCCGGGAGTCGGCGATCAGCTCCTCGAGGCGGTAGCGCGAGGCGAGCATGGTGCCCGTGGGCAGCGCCGCCGCCGTCGGGACCGGCAGGAACCGGGCGGCCGTGTCCGCGTCGTTCTCGTCGTCGTCGGAGAGGGCGGGGGCGAGTGCCGTCTGCGTCATTCCATCGTCCTCGGACCTGCCGTTCGCCGCGCTCTCGTCACCCCGATCGAGAGCACCGGCGGGGGTGGGTGATACCTCGTCGATGGTAAGAGCGACGGGGCGCACCCGTGTGGTGGAATCGCCGATCGGTGCGGAACTGTCCCCGGCCTCCGGCAGGACCGCCTCGCGGACCACCGTCTCGTCGGCCGCGTCCAGCGGGTCGACGGTCTCCGGGGCTGCGGCGCCGGGCTGCTGCGTCCGCCGCCGGCGCAGCACCGAGGTGATCTGGGTGACCTCGGGGACCCGCAGCAGCCGGCACAGCCCCATGAACACGGCGACGGCGACCACGCCGGCGAGCACGAGGGCCAGGAACAGCCCCGGGCGCGACCCCACCCGGCTGGTGACCGCCCAGCAGACCGCCCAGGCGAGGGCGGCGGCGGGCAGCGCGGCCAGCAGCAGCCGGACGCAGTGCCGGACCAGCTCGTGCGGGTCGAGGTCGGGCAGCGTGCGCCGCAGCCGCCGGAACGACACGATGACGCCGACGCCGTACGCGATCGCGTACGCGAGCCCCAGGCCAGCGGCCACCCAGAGCGGGTCGTCGACGATGCTGACGATGACGACCGCCGCGACGACGTTCACCGCGGCGATGACGAGCTGGAGGAAGAACGTGCTCCGGGTGTCCTCGAGGGCGTAGAAGGCGCGCAGCAGGACGTACTGCACGGTGAACGGCACCAGCCCCAGGGCCAGCGCCATCAGCGCCCACCCCACGAACGACGCGTCCACGCCGCCGCGGCCGAAGCCGAAGGCCAGCTGGGCGGCGGGCAGCCCGAGCGCGACGAGGCCCACCGCCACGGGCAGCAGGACGGCGACGGCGAGGCGGACGGTGCGCGTGGTCTCCGCCGCCACCCCGCGCAGGTCGCCCGCGGCGCCGAGCCGGGAGGCCGACGGCAGCATGGCCGTGGCCAGGGACACCGTGACCAGGGAGTGCGGCAGGATCCAGACCGCGTACGCGTTCGCGTACGAGGTGAGCCCCGCCCCGCGGCCGCCGACGGTCGCCTCGGTGGCCAGGCGGTTCACGACGACGAGCGCGACCTGCGTGACGGCGACGAAGCCCAGCGTCCAGCGGGCCAGCCGGAAGGTGTGGCCGAGCCCGGTGCCGCGCAGGTCCAGGCGCGGAGAGAAGCGGTAGCCGGCCGAGCGCAGGAACGGCACCAGCACCGCGGCCTGGACCGCGATGCCCGCCGTGGCGCCGAGGCCGAGCAGGATCTCCTGCGGCCGGGTGAACGCGGAGCCGGGGTCGGTCTGGCCGAAGACGACGAAGAAGACCCCGAGCACGGCGACGGAGACGACGTTGTTGGCGATGGGCGCCCACATCATCGGGCCGAAGCGGTCGCGGGCGTTCAGCACCTGGCCGGCGAGCACGTGCACGCCGTAGAAGAAGACCTGCGGCATGCACCAGTAGGCGAGCGCGGTCATCGACGCGTACTGCGGCTCGAGCCCGGGGGCCTTCCACCCGGAACCGGAGTAGAGGGCGACCACGAGCGGCACGGCCAGGGTCAGCAGGACCGTGACCAGCCCGAGCCCGAGCAGGCCGACGGTCATGACCCGGTTCGTGTAGGCCTCGCCGCCGTCGGCGTCGCGGCGCACGGCCCGGACGAGCTGCGGCACGAGGACGGTGTTGAGCACGCCGCCCGCGAGCAGGATGTACATGCTGTTGGGCAGCGTGTTCGCGATGGCGAACATGTCGGCCTGCCGGGTGGCGTTGCCGAACAGGGCGACCAGCACGACGAGCCGGACGAACCCCAGCACCCGCGACAGGGCGGTGCCGGCGGCCATGACGGCGCCGGCCGAGACGAGCCGGCGGGTGGCCGAGGCCTCGTCGCCCCGGGCCCGGCCGTCCGGCTCCTGCTGCTCGACGGCGGTCGGCCGGGTGCCCTGCTCCGTCATCAGCTGCCCACCGTCGCGTCGTCGTGCTCGGCGCCGAGCTCGGAGGAGGGCACCGACCCGAGGGCCGCGTGGTCCTGGTCGGGGGCGGCCTCCTGCCGCGCACGCTCGCGCCCGACCTGCCGGATGCGGTAGGTCGTCGACACGGCCAGCACGATCCCCGCGACGACCGCGATGACCCATCCCGTGGTCCCGTTCTGCGTCACCTCGACCTCGATCGGCACCGGGCGCCCCACCTTGCGGCCGGACTCGGTGTAGAGCTGCGCGACCACCGGGACCGTGCCGTTGGCCCGCGCGGTGACCGCGGCGTTGCCGGTGTAGCCCGAGCCCGGAGCGAGGACCCCGCCCGGCTCGGGGGTGACCGGCTTGATGGTGAGCCGGCGGGAGTTGTCGGACTCGAACACCAGGCGCACCCGGATGGCCGCCGGGTCGTCGGTCCCGCCGTCACCCTGCGCCGGCAGGTCGTTGCGGATGGTGATCGGGAGCGAGACGCCCTGCTGGGCGACCGTCGACACCTTGGGGCTGGTGCTGATCCGGACCTGGTCGGTGAGCCGGGAGTCGAGGCTCGCCTGCTGCGGCGCCAGGTAGGCGGCGCTCGCGCCCCGCTGCCCCCGCCAGCTCCCGCTCGTCGCCCGCGCGGCCGCGGCGTCGACCTCCGCGGTCGCGGTGCCGGGGTCGGCCAGCAGGTCGCGCCACGTGCGCTCGGAGGAGTCGAGGCGCTCGGCCGCGCCCAGCTGGCCCGCGGTCAGCTCGTCGTCCGCCGCGGACGCGGGGTAGCGCAGGTCCTCGTCCCAGCGGGCCGGGGCGCGGTCGAGCACGGTGGCGAGCGGGGTGCTGCGCGTCCAGGGCGGGTCGGTCTGGTCGGTCGAGGTGGCCTGGGCCTTGGTGCGGACGACGTGCACCTGGGCCGCGCCCGCCCCCTCGGCGGTGGTCGTCCCGATCCAGGAGGTGGCGAGGGACCGCTGCTGGATGTGGACGGCGTCCTCCTGCGGCTCGGGACCGGGCCCGCCGCCCAGGCCGCCGGCCGTGTAGGTCAGCACCGACGTGCCCGAGCCGGTCTGCAGCAGCGGGCCGGCCCCGCGGGTGGCGCTGTCGGAGAGCACGACGGCGCGCGGCGCCAGCGCGGCGGCCGCCTGGAGCGTCGCGGCGTCGGCGGCCCCGCCGGTCGGCAGCACGAGCAGGGGCAGGTCCGCCGTGGCCTCGACCCGGCGCCCGGCCGCCGCGGCCGCCTCCAGCACGTCGGTCTGGCGCGCGTGGGCGAGCGCGGCCACGTCGGGGGAGCCGTAGAGCAGCCGGTAGCCGTCGTGGCCGTCCCGCAGCCGGGCGAGGTCGGCGAGCCAGCGGTCGGCGTCCGCCTGACCGGTCCCGGGCGTGGTCGTCCCGTCCTTCGCGCGTACGGCGTAGCCCTCCCGCATCGTCTGCAGCTCGGCGACGAGCGACGGGTCGACGGCGTAGCTCGCGTCCCGGCGGGAGGCGGCGTCCATCAGCACGCGCAGCCGGCCCCCGGGGGCGACGTCGCGGGCGACGTGGTCGTCGACGAGCAGGCCCGGGGCCAGCCAGGAGGGGCGGGAGTCGAGCACGACCAGCGTCGCCTTCTGCAGGGTCCGGCGCGGCTCGCTCGACAGCACGGGCAGGAAGACCCGGGACCGCGCGACGGCGACGGGGATGCCGTTCTGCGTGACGTGCACGCCCACGAGGTAGACCCCGTCCGTGGGGGCGAGAGCCAGGTCGGCCACGCGGGCCGAGACCGTGAACGTCGCCGACCGGCCGGGCGCGAGGTCGGGCTGGTCGGGCGTGTAGAGGTTCTGGAACGCGCCCTCCTCGACCAGGCGGCTGCCGAGCGGGACGTTGGAGTCCGACTCGAGCGCCGACTCCAGGGCGTCCGCGTCCGTGATCGGCGACTGGTCGCGCCACAGCAGGGCCTGCGGCCGGACGAGCGGCTCCTTGCTGGTGTTCGTGACCCGGCCCTCGATCGTGAGCGTCCCGTCGCGCGAGGGCAACGACGGGCTGATCGAGGTCAGGCGGATCGAGGCCAGCGCCTCGGGCTCGTCGGCCGCGGCCGGGAGCGGGCGGGCCACGAGACCCAGCACCCCGGCGACCCCGGCGGCGAGGAGGAGGACGAGCAGCAGCACGCCCGTCCGCAGGCCGCCCGTCCGCAGACCGCTGGTCGGCAGCGGGGACGGGTGCACGCGGACCCGCGTGCACCCCCTGCTCATCGGGGCATTCTAGGTGCCGAACCTGTCCGGCCGACCGGTCGCGACGCCGCGCGCGCCGGTCCCGACCCGCTCGGACGCCCGGCCGGACGGCGCCGCGCCGGTAGAGTGGATCGCCGTGCCCACCACCCGTCCGGCGTCCGATCGTCCTGCGGACGGCGCCCTCCTCGCCCTCGACGAGGCCCAGCGGGACGCCCTCGCCGAGCTGATCCGGCTCACCCCGGTCGTGGACCGCCTCGGTGAGCTCTTCGCCGCGGCCGGGCACGAGCTCTACCTCGTCGGCGGGAGCGTCCGCGACGCCCTGCTCGGAAAGCTCGGGAACGACCTGGACTTCACCACCTCCGCGCGTCCCGACGACGTCGAGGCGCTGCTCCGGCGCTTCTCCCCGGCCGTCTGGACGATCGGCAAGGAGTTCGGCACGGTCGGCTGCCGCGTGACCGATCAAGCGAGCGGGACCGACTGGGTGGTCGAGGTGACCACCTTCCGCTCCGACGCGTACGAGGCCGACAGCCGCAAGCCCGCCGTCGTGTTCGGCGACACCGTCGAGGGCGACCTGCTGCGCCGCGACTTCACCGTGAACGCGATGGCCGTCGAGCTGCCGTCACGCCGGTTCGTCGACCCGTACGGCGGCCTCCGGCACCTGGCCCGCAAGATCCTCATGACCCCGGCCGAGCCGGAGATCTCGTTCGGCGACGACCCGCTGCGGATGATGCGCGCCGCCCGGTTCGCCGCGCAGCTCGGCATGGTCCCGGCGCCCGACGTGGTGCTGGCCATGGAGGCGATGTCCGAGCGGGTCTCGATCGTGTCGGCCGAGCGGGTGCGCGACGAGCTGAGCAAGCTGCTGCTGGCCGACGACCCGCGCCCCGGCCTCGACCTGCTGGTCGGGACGGGCCTGGCCGACCACGTGCTGCCCGAGCTGCCGGCGCTGCAGCTGGAGCGCGACGAGCACCACCGGCACAAGGACGTCTTCGAGCACAGCCTGACCGTGCTCGACCAGGCGATCGAGCTGGAGGAGCGCCTGCCGGACCGGCCCGACCTGGTGAACCGGCTGGCCGCGCTGCTGCACGACATCGGCAAGCCGGCGACCCGGCGCTTCGAGGCCGGCGGCAAGGTCTCCTTCCACCACCACGACGTCGTCGGGGCCAAGCTCGCGCGCAAGCGGCTGACCGCGCTGCGCTACCCCACCGAGGTGGTCAAGGCGGTCTCGGAGCTCATCACGCTGCACCTGCGGTTCCACGGCTACGGCCCCGGCGAGCGCGAGGACGGCGGCTGGACCGACTCCGCCGTGCGCCGCTACGTCCGCGACGCGGGCGACCAGCTCGAGCGGCTGCACGTGCTGACCCGGGCCGACTGCACCACCCGGAACCGGGCGCGCGCGGCGCGGCTGAGCGCGGCGTACGACGACCTCGAGGCGCGGATCGCGGTGCTGGCCGAGGAGGAGGAGCTGCAGTCGATGCGGCCCGACCTCGACGGCAACCAGATCATGGAGATCCTCGGCGTCGGCCCGAGCCGCCTCGTCGGGCAGGCGTACGCGCATCTGCTCGAACGCCGCATCGACGAGGGCCCGCTCGGCCCCGAGCGCGCCCGCGAAGAGCTGCTGGCCTGGTGGGAGCGGCAGGAGCACTGAGGCTCCGGCCCACTCGGGGGGACTTCGCCTCAGGACTTTCACGTGAACGTGAAACTCCGGTACTCAGCACGGCAGATCTGCCGTGGTCAGCAGGGGTCTTTCACGTTCACGTGGGAGTCCTGGGACCAGAGGTGTCGGGTGGTCTGCGCGTCGCCGCGGGGTGGGGTCAGCCCTCGGCGGGGACGTCGGCGCGCAGGGATTCCGTGCCCCGGTCGAGCTCGAGGTGGCGGCTGAGTGCCGTGAAGGCGGCGGCGGTCAGCAGGTAGCAGAGGGCGAGCACGGCGAGGACCGCGACCGAACGTCCGTCGGCGGGCAGGACCAGCGCGCCGATCGACGCCGCCAGCACGAGGGCCACGTTGAAGACCATGTCGTAGAGGACGAACGCACGGCCCTTGACGTCGTCGTCCACGTGCGCCTGGACGAGGGTGTCCACGCAGATCTTGATCACCTGCGCGGTGAGGCCGAGCAGGAAGGCGGCCACCAGCAGCGGCACGCGCACGTAGATCGCGCCGGGCAGCAGCTGGAAGACGGCCGAGCCCACGAGGCAGCCGACGACGACGCGCCGGATCCCGAAGCGCGCGGAGAGCGGCGGTGCGACGGCCGCGGCGACGACGAACCCGATCGCCGTGGCCGCGACGAGGATCCCGAGGTCGGCGATCGCGGGCTCGACGTCCTCGACGGTGTGGAAGTAGTTGCGGTACACGAGGATCGTCGCGACCGTCACGACGCCGTAGACGATCCGGTGCGCGCCGATGGTGAGGAGCCCCAGCCCGGCCTCGCGGCGTTCCCGCAGGTGCCGGACGGCCTCGACGAGCCCGTGGAGGACCTCGCGGGCGCGGACGGCGTGCGTCGTCGCGTCCGGGCCGAGCGCGCGGCGACCGATCCGCAGGGCCAGCAGCGCGGCGACCCCGAAGGCGGCGGCGACGATGACGAAGAGGATCGCGTTGGCCAGGTAGTCCGGCATCGAGCGGCCCAGCACCAGGCGCAGCACGGTGCCGAGCCCGGCCCCGACGAGCACGCCGGCGGGGCCGATGGTCGGCACCACGGCGTTGGCCACGAGGTACTCGTCGGCGTCGATGGTGTGCGGCAGCGACGCGGACAGCGCCGCCAGCAGGTAGCGGGTGAGGCTGATGCTGAGCAGGACGATCCCGTACACCGCCACCTCGGCGACCCCGCTGCGCTGGCCGGTGGCGACCACCGCCGCGAGGGCGAGCGCGAGGACGGCCTCGCCGAGCGCGCCGACCAGGAGGATCTGGCGGCGCGGGTAGCGGTCGATCGTCACGCTGACGAAGGGGCCGAGCACGGAGAAGGGCAGCAGGGTGACGGCGAGCACGGCCGCGATCGACGCGGCGTCCGGCTGCCGCTCGGGGGAGAAGAGCACGAACGACGCGAGCGCCACCTGCAGCAGCCCGTCGGCACCTTGGATGGCCACCCGTACGGTCAGCAGGCGGCGGAACAGGGCGTGGCGCCACAACCGGCGAAGGCCGGCGACGAAGGTCACGGTCGCCCGGGGCGTCGGTCGGTCACGAGCCCTGCGGGTACTTGGCGACGTAGGCGCCCATCGTGTCGTCCTGCAGCGCCTTGCCGAGCTCGGCCAGCCGGGCCTGGTCGACGATGTCGATGCTCTGCCCGTTCGCGGTCCCGAAGCCGGCGAGCGGGGCCTGCAGCAGCTGGATGTCGCTCGCGTCCAGGCGCAGCGACAGCGCGGTCGACCGGATCTCGGAGTCGCTGAGGCTGTTGTCCACGGTCAGGTGCTTGGACAGGTTGCCCACGAACGCGCTGAACTTCGCCGGGTCGGAGATGACCCCGGCGCTGAGGCCCTTGGCCACGATGGCCTTGATGACGTTGCGCTGGTTCTCGGCGCGGTCGAGGTCGCCGCCCGGCAGCGAGTGGCGCTCGCGCACGAACCAGAGCGCCTTCTTGCCCTGGATCTTGACCTTGCCCTTGGGGTAGTCGTAGCCGTGCGAGGAGAAGGCGGTCTTGTTCTCCACGGTGACGCCGCCCAGGTCCTCCGTCAGGTCGATGAACCCCTCGAAGTTCACGAGCACGACGTGGTCCATGTGGGCGCCGGTCAGGTCCTGCAGCGTCTTCACGGTCAGGGCGGGCCCACCCAGCTCGAAGGCGGCATTGATCTTGTTCTTGCCGTAGCCCGGGACGGTCACGTACATGTCGCGCGGGAACGAGGTGATGTACGCCCGCGTCCGCTTCTCGTTCAGGTGCACGATCATGATCGTGTCGCTGCGGCCGTCGCTCGCGTCCGCGTCGTCCCGGCTGTCCGAGCCGAGCAGCACGTAGTTCAGGGCGCCGGTCTCGCGGGGCTGCGTCGGCGTGGGGGAGCCGGACGCGCTGGGGGCACCGGGCGTCGGGGTGTCGGCGGGCAGCTCGATGCCGCGCGTGATGTTGCTGGTGATCTGCCGGTTGATCGTCCAGGCGTAGACCCCGACGCCGACCAGCGCCACGACGAGGACCGCGGCGACCGCGATGAGAGCCCCGCGCAGCCCACGTCGACGGGGTCGGGCACGTCGGGGGCCGACCGGCTCGCTCGGCCCGTCGTCGGCGGTCTGGCTCACTGCTCGTCCTTGCCTCGGTGATCTCGGAGTCTAGGGGGACCCGCCGTCGGCGCACGTCGGTGCATAGCGCGGTCCAGGCCCGGACGGGTCAACGACCAGCGCCGCCGATGCGTTCCAGGGCTAGGGTTCGGGGATGTCGCGCGCCGAGGAAGCCGCCCGCCGGGTCGAGCTCGCCGCCCTCAAGGACCAGGCGGAGTCCCGCGAGGCGCAGCAGCTGCTGGACACCTTCGTCGTGGAGGCGCGGTCCCGCGGCATCGAGCCCGAGCCGCTGCGGGCCACGCTCATGGACGGCCACGGCGTGAAGACCGACAAGCTCGGCTGGTACCTCCGGAAGAACAAGAGCGTGGCGGTCGGCGACGACGGCGCCTACTACGTCCTCACGGTGCCGGGCGGCCTGCGCGAGCGGCTCCGCGGCGTACGCCTCACGCCGAGCCCGCCGCCGCTCGAGGTCGGGCGGGGCGGCCGGGACGGGGAGACCGGCGACCTGGCCGAGTTCCTCCGCAAGCGCCTCGAGGCGGGCTAGCGGACCGTGGGGCGGAGCCGGAGGGCTCGGCTCACATCTCCTCGGTCGTCGTCGGCGACTTCTTGACCTTGACGTAGGTCATGTAGGCGTCGATGACCTCCTCGGGCGACCCGCGCATCATCAGCCGGCCCTTGTCGAGCCAGATGCAGTCGTTGCACATCTCGGAGATGCTGCCGAGCCCGTGGCTGATCAGGAACATGGCCCGCGCGCTGTCGCGGAGCTCGGCCATCTTGGCGCTGGCCTTCTCGCGGAAGTGCGCGTCACCGGTCGAGAGGGCCTCGTCGATCATGAGGATGTCGGGGCGCATGTGTACCGCGACCGAGAACCCGACGCGCGCGGCCATGCCGGAGCTGTAGGTGTTCATCGGCATGTCGATGAACTCTCCGAGCTCGGTCCACTCGGCGATCTCCTCGACGCGCTCCTCGACCTCGCGGCGGGAGAGCCCGGCGGCCAGGCCGCCCAGGACGATGTTCTCCCGGCCGGACAGCGCCTTGTTGAACCCGACGCCGAGGGCCAGCAGCGTGCTCGCGCGGCCCCAGACCTCGACGTTGCCGGAGGTCGGCGGGAGGATGCCGGCCATCGCCCGCATGAGGGTGGACTTGCCGGCGCCGTTGGAGCCGATGATGCCCATCGCCGTGCCGACGCGGATGTCGAAGCTGACGTTCTTGAGCGCCTCGACGGTGTGGACCTTGCGCTCGCCCCGGCCGAAGCGCACCAGCGCCTGCTTCAGCGTCGGCTTGCGCTCGAACGTCGTCTTGTAGGTGATCGAGAGGTCTTCGACGCGGACGGCGTACGGCGACTCGTCCGCGTCCTCGACGACGGGATCAGGTGAGACGGACAGCAAAATCACGCTCCCGCGAGATGAAGAAGAGGAAGCCGATCACGGCGGCCGCGACGGCCCAGAGCCCGGAGCTGACGAAGAGCCCGACGTCGGGCACCTTCTGCTCCTGGATGGACTCGGCGTAGCCACCGAGCATCGCGTACATGGGGTTGAGCCGGATGATCGTCAGCAGGGTCTTGGAGAAGTGGGCCACGTTCTCCGGCAGCCAGAGCACCGGCGAGAGGTACATCCAGATCCGGACGAAGAACGGCAGGAAGCTCGAGGTGTCGCGGAAGTAGACCTGCAGGGTGGCGAAGAAGGCGGCCAGCCCGGCGCTGAAGAGCAGCAGGCACCCGAAGAAGTAGAGCGACAGGAACATGGTCGGCGACCACACCCGGGTCAGGAAGATCAGGTGGAACAGCAGGTACACCGGGAGCGTCGGGAGGAAGCGGAACAGCGCCGTCCGGACGGCCGACAGCGGGATCAGCAGCCGCGGGAAGGCGGTGTTGATGAGCAGCTTGCCCGCCGACACCACCGACCGCGTGCCCGTGCCCATCGACGTCGACACCAGGTTGAACGCGAACAGGCTCAGCGTCAGGTGGACGAAGACCGCGGGCTCGTGCTTGCCCCGCAGGATGGTGACGAGCAGGTAGTAGACCGCCGCCAGCAGCAGCGGGTTGAGCACGAGCCAGGCCTGCCCGAAGAAGGTCGAGGTGTTCGCGCCCCGCATCGAGGCCTTGCTCATCTCGGTCGCGAAGCCGCGCCGGTGCCAGAGCTCGCGGAAGTAGGGGACCAGCGGGGGGACCCCGGCCCGGTGCGGGCCGTAGCGGTGGTAGACCGGTTCGAACTCGGTCTCGCGCTCGCGCGTGGACGCCGTCATGTGCTGCAGCCTCCTCGGTGGGCGCGGTCGGTCTCCGGTCGTGGCCCGGGTGCCGGTGCCGTCGCACCGCCCGAGAGCGAGGATCAGTCTGCCACGGCGGGCGCGGGTGGCGCGCTCGCGCGCGCCGGGCCCGCGGGCGTGCGCGGTCCGGGGGTGCGCCGTCTCGGGCGCACGAGCACGAGCACGAGCAGCAGGGCGGCGAGCCCGAAGCCGGCGCTGACCAGCGGCCCGGAGTCCTGCCCCTCGCCGCGCAGACGGGCCTGGGTCGGGTCGGCCCGGGAGTAGAGGACCGTGACCCGGTCGCCGACCTGCAGGCGCTGGCGCGTGCGGCCGTGCGCGGCCACGTAGTCGTACGACCGGCCGTCGACCTCGTAGGTCACCTTCGGGGCGAGGCTCGGGGCGCGCGCGTCGGGCTGGGCCTCCCGGGTCGAGCCGAGCGGTGCCCGCGCGACCAGCGCGACGACGGTGCCCTCGGTCCGGTCGGCGGTGCGGACGAAGTCCGCGTTCTGCGCCGAGAGGAGAGCGAAGACCACCGACATCGCGGCCAGGTAGACCACCGCGACGATGCCGACGGCTCGGGGGAATCTGCGCCGGCTCACGGCCGCAGCGTAGCCGTGGGTCCCCTCACAGGAGCCGGAGCGAGGCGGCGATGCGTTCGAGGGACGCGGCGTCGGGCGGCGTCGAGCCGGTCGCGGTGGCGACGGCGTAGAGCTCGACGGCCTCGTCGTCGAGCCAGACGGTGAGCGTGAGCGAGCTGCTCGCGCCGCCGTCCGCGTCCCGGGCGTGCGTCACGACCTGCTCGATGGCGTCGTGGCCCCCGACCACGAGGGTGTGCGGGCCGCTCCGGTGGGTGCAGGCCCACGTGGCGCACTCGTGCTCGACGCCCTCGTCGTGGAAGGACCGCAGGCTCGCGCCGTCGTCGACGTCGAAGCGGGCGACCTCCACCCACCGCGACTGCCACAGGTTGCTGGCGGCGAGGACCGGCGGGAAGTCCGGGTCGGAGCCGGGCTCGCCGGTGTTGTCGTACCAGGACCGGGGCACGGCGACCGAGACGGTGCCGCCGGCGTCGGTGAGGGTCTTGGTCCCCGTCCGGCCGAGGGCGAGCCCCAGCCCGGCGACCACGAGGACCAGGGCGGTCAGGCCGCTGACGACCCACGGCCAGCGGCGCCTGCCCGGCGCGGCCGGTCCAGGGGCTGACCACGGAGGTTCCGCCGACCAGGGCCCCTGGGCGTCGGTGGGCGCGTACGCGTCGGCCCGGGCGGGCGGTTCGGAGGGCCCGGGGACGGGCGACCACCAGGCGTCGGGGTCGTGCGCGGTCACAGCCGCACGCTAGACCCGACCGCGCCCGCCCGCAGGTCCCGCCGGCGATCCGTCCCGTGAGCGGCGTCGACGGACGGACGACACCGGGGGTGCGGCGGACAACACCTCGGACAACACCCGCGCAGCAGAGTGGCGCCAGCGGTCGACGGCGGTGGTGGGAGAGGGGTCGGGGTGGCGGTTCCAGGGCAGGGGCGGGCGGCGGTGCTGCGGAGGATGGACGCGGAGTGGGCCGCGCTGCAGGAGGACGGGCCGGCGGCGCGGGCCTGCCGGCGGTGGGCCGACGGGAGCGTCGAGCTGGCGGGCTGCGCGAGACCGTCCGACGTGCTCGACCGGGTCGCCCGCGCACCCGACGTGGTCCTCGGGTGGCTGCTGGCGTACGCGGCCGGGGGTGACGACCTGGCCGCCCGGGTCGTGCTGCAGGCGCTGCTGCCGAAGGTGGTGCGGATGGCCGCGGTCGACCCCCGCGCCGAGGTGGACGACTACGTGGCGGCCATGTGGTGCTCCGTCGCCGCCTACCCCCTTGTGCGCCGCCCGACCTCGGTCGCGGCCAACCTCGCGCTCGACGCGCTCAAGGCGGTGCACCGGCTGCGGCACCCGGCGCCGGACGTGGTGACCTCGCCGGAGGTCGTGCTGCAGGCCGCGGATCACGCCCACGGAGCCGTGGTCGGACGGGCGGACGACGTCGCGGGCCCGTCCGTCGCCGAGGTGCTGGACCGGGCCCGGCGACATCGGCTGGTGGACCCGGCGACCGGCGACCTGCTGCGCAGCGTCTACGCCGACGGGCTCTCCAGGGCGTCGGCCGCCCGCCGCCACGGGCTCAGCCCCGGCGCCGTACGCCAGCGGTGCTCGCGCGCGGTCAAGGTGCTGGCCGCCCACGCCGAGCTGCTCGACGCACCGGGGGGAGGGTTCAGCTGACGCCGCGGGGCCGGAACTGGATGCTCACCCGCGGGCCGACCGACCGGGCGGTCTTCGGGATGGCGTGCTCCCAGGTGCGCTGGCACGAGCCGCCCATGACGACGAGGTCCCCGTGGTGGAGCGTGTGCCGGATCGTCCCGGAGGCGGTCACCGGGCGCGGTCGGGTGTCGGTCGTCCGCTCCTGCGCGCGCGGGGCGGGCAGCTCGGAGCCGGCGATCGCGCGGGCGACCGCACCCCCGCCGCGGGGTCGCAGCAGGAACTCCCGCGGGGAGCCCAGGGAGACGATCGCGACGACCGTGTCGGTGGTCCGGCCGCGGCCGATGGTGTCGCCGTGCCAGGCGACGGAGTCGGCGCCGTCGCGGTAGAGGCAGAGCCCGGCGGTGACCAGCGGCTCGCCCAGCTCCGGCTCGTAGCGGGCGTTCAGCGCGTCGCGCACCGTCTCGAGCGAGGGGTGCGGGAGCGGCTCGCCCTCGGCGTAGTGGCACAGCAGCCGGGGCACGTCCACGACCCGGTCGTACATCGGGCGCCGCTCGGCGTGCCAGGGCACGTCCTCCAGCAGCCGCTCGAGCAGCTCGCCACCGCTCAGCCAGCCCGGCAGCAGGTCGACCCACGCGCTGCGGGCCAGCTCGTGGCGGACGACCCCGGTCAGGGCACCGACGACCGGCGCGTCCAGCAGCAGGCCCGGGCCGGGGGCGTCGTCGAACAGGCTGGGGTCGAACAGCGAGGCCTGGACGCTCATGGCGCCAGGCTAGCACCGATTAGGACAGGCGTTCGATTAGCGGCCTAGCCGTTGTTGCCGTTGCCGTTCCCGTTGTTGCCGTTCCCGTTCCCGCCGCCGTTCCCGCTGCCACCACCGTTCCCGTTGCCCCCGCCGTTCCCGTTCCCACCGCCGTTGCCGTTGCCGTCCCCGTCGGAACCGCCGTCACCGTCACCCTCGCCGTCGCTGGGGGTGGACGAGGGCTCGGGGCTCGCGGACGGCTCGGGCTGGGTGGTGGTCGCGGAGGGGGTCGGGCTCGGCGCGGGTGCGGCGGTGGCGATGACGAGCTTCACCGTGGTGCTGCGGGCGACCTTGCTGCCGGCGTCCGGGCTCTGCGAGACGACCGTCCCCGCCGGCTGGCTGCTGACCTGGCGGGAGGTCGAGACCTTAGTGAAGCCGGCGTCGCGCAGAGCCTTCTCCGCCGCCTCCTGCGGGAAGCCCCCGACGTCCGGGACGGCCGACTTGCCGGTCGCGTACGTGACCGTGACGCGGTCGGCGAGCGCGGTGCTGGTCCCCTCGTCGGGCGAGACGCTCAGCACCTCGCCCTCCTTGGCGTCGGCGTCCTCCGAGCTGGCCGCGTTCGTGTCCACGTTGGTGAAGCCGGCGTCGCGCAGGGTCTTCTCGACGTCGTCCACGTCCTCGCCGACGAGGCCGCCGGGGATGTCCGCGGACTCGGGCCCGTCGTTCACGGTGATGGTCACGGTGCTGCCCGAGGGCGCCTCGGACTTCCCGGCCGGGTCCTGGGCGACGACGGTGCCCTTGGTGGAGGCGTCGCCGTTGTCGTGCTCGACCCGGGTGCGGAAGCCCGCGCCCTCGATCTGGCTGCGGGCCTGCGACTCGGTGTAGGTGAGGACGTCGGGGACGGCCACGTCCTGCACGGACGGGTTGGTCAGGCGGTACCAGGCGAACACCCCGCCCGCGACGAGCGCGAGCACGAGCAGGCTGACGAGCACAACCAGGCCGGTCCGCTTCTTCGGTTCGTCCTCGTCGGCGGTGGTGGTCGTCTCGACGACGCTCGTCGTCACGGGGGGCACGACGCGGGTCGGCACGTCGGCCGCGACCACGGTGGGCGCGGCGACCGCGGCGACGCGCGGGACGACCGCCGTCGCCTGCTGGCCCGCGAGCACGCGGTTGATGTCGGCCTTCATCTCCCGGGCCGACTGGTAGCGGTCGTCCGCGTCCTTGGCCAGCGACTTGAGCACGACGGCGTCGATGTCCGGACCGATCTCCGGGTCGATCTGGCTCGGCGGCACCGGGGCCTCGCGCACGTGCTGGTAGGCCACGCTGACCGGGGAGTCGCCGGTGAAGGGCGGCCGTCCGGTGAGCAGCTCGTAGAGCAGGCAGCCGGTGGAGTAGAGGTCGCTGCGGGCGTCGACGGTCTCGCCGCGGGCCTGCTCGGGCGAGAGGTACTGCGCCGTGCCGATCACGGCGGCGGTCTGGGTCATCGTCGCGCTGGTGTCGGCCACGGCACGCGCGATGCCGAAGTCCATGACCTTGACCGTGCCGTTCGTCGTCAGCATGACGTTCGCCGGCTTGATGTCGCGGTGGATGATCCCGGCGCGGTGGCTGTAGCCGAGCGCGTCCAGCACGCCCGCGGTCAGCTCCAGGGCCCGCTCGGGCAGGATCTTGCGCCCGTCGCGGAGCACGTCGCGCAGCGTCGGGCCCTCGACCAGCTCCATGACGATGTAGGGGATCGACACCCCGGTGACGGGGTCCGGCTCCTCGCCCGTGTCGTAGACGGCGACGATCGTGGGGTGGTTCAGCCCGGCCGCGCTCTGGGCCTCGCGGCGGAAGCGGGCCTGGAACGTGGGGTCCGTGGCCAGGTCGGGGCGCAGCTGCTTCACGGCCACGGCGCGCCCGAGGCGGAGGTCGACGGCACGGCGGACCTCGGCCATGCCGCCGCGTCCGAGCGGGTCGCCCAGCTCGTAGCGGCCTCCGACGGTCTGCGTCATCAACGCGTCCTTCCCTGCACCGCCCGGTGCGGCCGGTGCCCTCTCATCGTGACAGCCCCGCCTGCATCACGGAGCGCGCGATGGGCGCTGCCAGCCGGCCGCCGGCGATGTCGTTGCGGGGGATGTCGGCGTCCTCGACCACCACGGCGACGGCCACCTCGGGGTTGTCGAGCGGCGCGAAGGACGTGAACCAGGCGAACGGCTTGCGCTTGGGGTCCGACTGGGCGGTGCCGGTCTTGCCGCCCACCTCGACGCCGGAGATGCGGGCGTTCGAGCCGGTGCCCTGGCTGACGACGAGCCCCATCATCTGCTGCAGCGCCTCGGCGTTGCCCGGCGTCATCGGCGTCGAGAGGACCCGCGGCTTGTGGGTCTCGAGCGGGGTGAGGTCGGGCGCCTGGACCGAGCTGACGACGTACGGATCCATGAGCACGCCGTCGTTCGCGATCGCCGCCGAGACCATCGCCATCTGCAAGGGGCTGGCCGCCACGTCGAACTGCCCGATCGAGCTCAGCGCGAGCTGGGCGTCGTTCAGGGAGTCGGGGAACTGGCTGGCCACGCCGCCGAGGTCCGACAGGTGGCGGGCGTCGAAGCCGAAGAGCTGGGCCTGCTCGCGCAGCTTGTCCTCGCCGACCTCGAGCCCGAGGTTCGCGAACGCGGTGTTGCAGGAGACCTCGAGCGCCCGGCTCAGCGTGATCGTGGTGCCGCCGCAGCGGGTCGAGTTCGGCAGGTAGGTGCTCGTGCCCGGCAGCCGCAGCCGGTCCGGCGACTTCACCTTGGAGTCCGGGGTCTTGCCCTCGGCCAGCGCGGCCGCGGCGGTCACGAGCTTGAAGGTGGAGCCCGGGGGGTAGATCTCGCGGGCGCCCCGGTTGGCGAGGGGCCGGTCGCTCTCGGCGGCGAGCTCGTCGTACGTGCGGTCGGCCTTCTCGACGTCGTGGCTGGCCAGCGTGTTCGGGTCGTAGCCGGGGCTCGTGACCAGGGCGAGGACGGCGCCGGTCTTGGGGTCCAGCGCGACGACCGCCCCCTTCTGCCGGCCGAGCGCCGTGGCGGCCGCCTCCTGCATCTTGGGCACGATCGTGGTCTGGACGCTCGCGCCCTCGGGCGTGCGGTTCGTGGCGAGGTCGATCATCCGGCGCACGAGCAGCGAGTCCGCCGTGCCCGCGAGCTGGGTGTTGTACGTGTTCTCCAGGCCCGTGCTGGCGTGGTCGTAGGAGAAGTAGCCGGTGACGGGCGCGTAGAGGCTGCCGGCCGGGTAGTTCCGCTGGTACTCGAAGCGGTCGTCCGAGGGCATCGTGGTCGCGATCTCGAACTTCCCCGCGGCCAGGATCGAGCCGCGGTTCTGCGCGAACTCGGCGTCACGCACCCGCCGGTTCTGCGCCATGGCGTCCAGCGGCCCCTGCCGGAACAGCACGGTGTACGTGCCGTTGGCGAGCAGCAGCCCGAACATCAGCATGGCGACGACGGCGACCCGTCGGATCGGTCCGTTCACGCGACGCGCACCACCTGGGTCGTCTCGAGGTCGGGGCGGTACTCCGTGGCCGTCGGCACCGGCCGGCGGACCTGGTGGGAGATGACCATCAGCAGCCCGGCGATGATCCAGTTGCAGATCATCGACGAGCCGCCCTGCGACATGAAGGGGGTCGTGAGGCCGGTCAGCGGCAGCAGCCGCGTCACGCCGCCGATGATCGCGAAGACCTGCAGCGCGAAGGCGAAGGCCAGGCCGGCGGCCAGCAGCTTGCCGAACGGTTCGCGGCACTGCAGCGCGGTGCGCAGCCCGCGGGCCACGAACAGCCCGTAGACCAGGATCAGGGCCATCAGCCCGGCCATGCCGAGCTCCTCGCCGATCGCCGCGGCGATGAAGTCGCTGCGGGCCAGCGGGGTGAGCCCCGGCCGGCCCAGGCCCAGCCCGGTGCCGAGCAGGCCGCCGTACGCGAGCCCGAACTGCGCGCTGATCACCTGGTAGTAGGTGTCGAAGTCGCTGAACGGGTGCAGCCAGGCGCCGACGCGGACGCGCACGTGGCCGAAGTTCAGGTAGCCGAAGTAGGCGCCCGCCCCGAAGAGCAGCACCCCGAGCACCGGCCAACCGGCCCGCTCGGTGGCGACGTAGAGCATCATCACGAACAGCCCGAAGAAGAGCAGCGAGGTCCCGAGGTCGCGCTGGAGGACCAGGATCGCCAGGCTCAGGAGCCAGACCAGCAGGATCGGGCCGAGGTCGCGCGCCCGGGGCAGGTCGATGCCGAGCAGCCGGTAGCCCGCCAGCGCCAGCACGTCGCGCTTCTCCACGAGGTAGGAGGCGAAGGCGACGGCCAGCAGCACCTTGGCCGCCTCGGCCGGCTGGAAGCTGTACGGGCCGAGCTGGATCCAGATGCGCGCGCCGAACTTCGTGGTCCCGATCCCCGGAGCCAGCGGCAGCAGCAGCAGGACGACGCCGACGAGCCCGATCGTGTACGTGTAGCGCTGCAGCGGGCGGTGGTCGCGCAGCAGCACCGCGACCGCGACGAACACGGCGACGCCCAGCCCGGTCCAGATCAGCTGCTGGCGCGCGCCGTGCGCGACGGGGTCGCTGATCAGGTCGATGCGGTGGATCATCGCCAGGCCCAGGCCGTTGAGGACGACGACGCAGGGCAGCAGCAGCGGGTCCGCGTACGGCAGCCGCCAGCGCACGGCGAGGTGCGCGACGAGCACCGCGAGCGCGCAGCCGGCGGCGACGGGCACGAAGCCGGCCCCCAGGCGCCCGGTCACGTTGAGGTCGACCTGCGCGTACGCGCCGAGGCCGAGGACCAGGGCGAAGGCGAGCATGACCAGCTCGATCCCCCGGCGACGGCGGGGCACGACGGCGACGGTTCCTGCGGTGGCCGACATCAGCAGTCCGGCCCGTTCGGGCTGGGGCTCGTGGCCGCGCTGGTGGCGCCCGAGGCGAGCGTGGGTGCCGGGCTCGAGGGCCGGGGCGACGCGGAGCGCGACGGTGACGGGGACGGCGAGGCGCCCGGGGTGCCGCGGCCGCAGCGCGTGACCGCGTCGCGCAGCTCGGTCACCGTCTCGCGGGCCGCGGCGAGGCTCGGCACGTCGATGGAGCTCTGCACGCGCTCCTGGTAGTAGACGGGCAGGCTCGCGACCTCGAGGTCCTGCACCTCGTAGAGCTGGGACAGCGGCACCAGCGGGAGGTCCTCCGACACCCCGCGGTAGATGGCCACCTGCTGGCCGGCGATCCCCACGTAGTACTGGCTGCGGGTCCAGGCGTACGCGGCCCCCAGCCCGGCGGCGACCACGACGAGCACCAGGGCGGCCGTGACGAGCGGGCGCACGAAGCGCCGGCGGGCGGGCGGCACGGGGTCGTAGCGCGACTCGTCGGGCCGGGCCGGCGCCGGCGACGGTGCGGGAGCCGGGGTCTCGCCCGGCGGCACGAGCGCGCGGGTGATGACGGTGTCCTCGTGCTCCTCCTGGCCGCGTCCCGCGGGCGGCGGCACGGAACGTTCCGACGCAGCCCCGAGCACCACCGACTCCGGACCGTGGGCCGGCGTCTCGGCGAGGTCGGCGGCCGCGCCGGGCGGGCCGGCCGCCACCTGGACGACGTCGGCGACGAGCACGGTGATGTTGTCGACCCCGCCCTCGGCGCGGGCGGCGGCGACCAGGGCGGCGAGGGCCTCCTCGCGGTCGGCCAGGGCGAGCAGCTCGGCGATCTCGACGTCGTCGACCAGGCCGCAGAGGCCGTCGCTGCAGAACATCAGCCGGTCGCCGGGGGCCATCGGGAGCATGCTCGCCTCGGCGTCGGCCCCGGGCTGGCCGTTGAGCACGCGCAGCAGCAGCGACCGGTGCGGGTGCACCGCGGCCTCCGCCTCGCTGATCCGGCCCTCGTCGACGAGCGACTGCACCCAGCTGTGGTCGTGGGTCAGCCGGCGCAGCTGCCCGTCGCGCAGGAGGTAGGCGCGGCTGTCGCCGATGTGGACGAGCCCCAGGTCGGTCCCGTCGAACAGCGCCGCGGTCACCGTCGTGCCCATGCCGTCGAGCGACACGTCGTCGGCGATGAGGTCGGCGATCCGGTCGTTGGCCTCGTCGACCGCCCCCGACATCACGTCGAGCATCGCCGCGCCCGTGGCCGACTCGTCGACGCGCATCAGGGTGTCGACGGCGACGGCGGAGGCGAGGTCGCCCGCGGCCGCGCCGCCCATCCCGTCGGCGACGACGAGCAGGTGGGAGCTGGTGAAGCCGGAGTCCTGGTTGTTCTTGCGGACCAGGCCGATCTCGGAGTGGCTGACGACGCGCAGCGCGAGGCTCATCAGGGCTCCAGCCGCAGGATCGTGCGCCCGATGCGGACGACGTCGGCGAAGCCGATGGCGGTCGGGTTCGTGATGCGCTGGTTGTTGACGTAGGTGCCGTTGGTCGAGCCGAGGTCCTCGACGTAGACGCCGTCGGGGCCGTCCACGACGCGGGCGTGCCGCGTCGACACGTAGTCGTCCTCGAGGACGAGCTGGCAGTCCGCGCCGCGCCCGATGAGGATCACGTGGTCCACGAACGCGCCGGAGTCACCCGTCTGCGGTCCCTGGGTGATGGTGAGCGCCCGTGGTGCACCGCGCTGCCGACGCACCTTGCGGGTCGGCGGCCTGGGGCTCTCCAGCTCGGCGGGGCCGTCGTCGGCCGCGACCGTACGGCCGAAGAGGTCGCTGCGGACCACGGACACCGCGGACAGGATGAAGAGCCACAGCAGCGCCAGGAAGAGCACCTTGACGACGGTGACGGCGATCTCCGACATCAGTGGTCCCCAGCGGGCGCTCGCCGGGCGTGTGCGGCCCTCGGGCACGCACCTCGCTGCGTCGTCCTCGACGCGATACGCCCGGTATCCCTCTCTCGTCCGCCTTGCGATGCACGCACCCGAGGGCCGCACACGCCTGACGAGCTCCCGCTGACGACCACGGCGCGCCTCAGCGGGCGGAGGGGTCGTGGACGAGCATCCGGGTGGTCCCGATCTCGATCCGCGAACCCTCGCCGAGCACGGCGTGGCGCACCTTGTGGCCGTCGACGGTGATGCCGTTGGTCGAGCCGAGGTCGACGATGTCGATGCTCCCGTCGTCGCTCTGCCCGACCCGGATCTCGGCGTGCCGGCGCGAGATGCCCGGGTCGTTGATGCGCAGGTCCGCCTCGGTGCCGCGGCCGATGACCAGGCCGGGGGGCGTGAGGGGGTGGCGCATGCCGTTGACCTCGAGGACGAGCTCGCGCGGCCGGGCGCTGGGCCGGGGACCGGCGTCGGGCGTGCGCGGCGCGGGGCGGGGTGCGGCCTCCGGCGGCGCGGGCTGCTGCTGGACGCCGCGGGCGTCGACGGCGGCGACGGCCTCGGAGGAGACGGTGAACCGGCCGGTGGGCAGGCGGGTGTCCAGCGCGAGGTCGATGCGGATCGGGCCGCTGAAGACGTAGCCGCGGTCCTCGGCGTGGGTGCGCAGCTCGTCGCCGAGCTCGCGGGTGAGCGTCGCCGCGTACGGGGCGAGCTTGTCGTGGTCGTGCTGGGAGAGCTCGACGGTGAAGTCGTTGGGGACGAGCTTCTTGTCGCGCGACAGCAGCTTGGCCTCCGCGTCGAGCTCGCGCTGCAGGCGGGCCGCGATCTCGACCGGCTGCACGTCGCCCTTGAACGCGCGTGCGAACACGCCGCTCACCGCACCCTCGACGCTCTTCTCGAAGCGTTGGAAGATCCCCATGTCCCCTCCTCTCTCTGGCCGCCACCCTACGGCGTGCCGACGCCCGGGCCCCGCATCCGCGAGCCTGCGGCGAGCGTCTGCGGGACGGTTCAGGGGCGGGAGGGACCCCTGGCCCGTGCTAATCTTCTCCGGCTGGTCAGGCAGGCTCCGTGCCTCGTCCCGACCCGGCGCGAGTGGCGGAATGGCAGACGCGCTGGCTTCAGGTGCCAGTGCCCGCAAGGGCGTGGGGGTTCAAGTCCCCCCTCGCGCACCCTTACCTGGGAAATCTCCCGGGTTGTTGACGCGGCGGACGACCGGGGCAATGCCCCGGTCGCCGTCGCTGTCGATCAGCAGCCGGATCTCTCACAGTTAGCCCCGGCCCATTCAGCGCAACCATTCCCTGCCCTGGCCGTCAAGGACAGCGGCGTCCTCCAGGACGGTCGCGATTCTGCTGCTGACCTGATTGCACTGCGCCCCGTCCCCGGGACGGACGAGCCCATGACCCACGGCCTCTCCGCCAGGATCCGCAGCAACCACGTCCGGAGCCGGATTCGTGGCCCCTACCTCGCCCCCGAGTCGATCAACGTGGCCTCGGTGGACGACTTCGACGGGGTCGGTGCCGGCTACGTCCGCCCGCCCAGCACTCCTCGGCCGGCGGCCGCGCGCCGAGACGGCCTGGTGCGCATCGGTGCGCTCGTGCCCATGGACAGCACCCATCGAGTCAGCCTGGCCAAGCCGCTGGCGGCGCTTGGCTGGGACACCGGCACCGATCTGGTCGTCGCGATCGAGGGCCGCCAGGGGGTCGTCCGTCCAGGGAAGCCCACCCGCGACAACCCATGGTTGATCCCCGCGCGAGTGGCTGGCGGGCGTCTCACGGTCCCGCCTCCCCTGACCGGGGCCCTCGCTCTCAGCGCCGGCGACCAGGTCCTTGCGATCGCCTTCCCGGCGTTCGACGAGCTCCGGCTGCTCTCCGCCGCAGATGCGCTGCAGGAGCTGACGGGGACCCTGACCGTTGACGACGTGGTCCCCACCGTGACCGTTGCTCCCGCCAGGGTCGGAGTAAGCACCCGAATCCGCCCTGCCTACGGGCACTCGGCGTGACGCTGACTCCACCTTGTGGCGGTGATTGCGCTGGCCCCGGGACCGAGCACCTTCCGACGTGCAGCAGACCAGCGCGGCCTGCACAGCAACAAGGAGAATCAGATGACCACGACGATCGCACCCCTCACCGGACCTGACGACGACGACCGTCGTACGCCGGCCACACCAGTCGCGCACGCACTGGCCCAGTCGATCGACACCGTCAAGCAACTGCTGGCTGCGGGCATCCTCGATGCCGCCGCACTGGGACTCACCCCTCCTGAGACCTGCGGCGTAGTCGAGTCGGGAGGGCCTCCGTCTGCTGCGCATGACGCGTCTGCTGACCGTGCGGACGACGCGGCACGGCAGGGCACCCTGCCGACCTGGTTCCTGGTCCCGGGGGAGCCCATCAAGGTGCGCGACCTCATGGAGAAGACCCGGAGCGGGCTCAAGCCCGAAACCCGCCGTGCCTACGGCAGCTACCTCGACTTCCTCGCGAACGGGTGGTCCAGCGACGCGAACGGTGCACCGCCCGTGCAGCGCTATCCCGGCCTGGGCGACCGCTGGGCCCACGAAGTGCTGCCCTCCGACCTGGAACGGGCGCTGGGATTCGTCGAACAGCGCGCTCAGGAGGCCGGTGCGCGCAGGGCCGAGATCCGCGAGTCCGTCGGCCGTACCCCGATCGCCGGCACTGGGGTGGGCGCGCAGTACAACGCGGTCGGCGCGTGGCGACGGGCCTTCGAGGTCGCCGTCAGGGACCGCCACCTGGCGAAGCAGTTCAACCCAGCCAAGGACGTCAAGAAGCCGCGCCGTCCCGCAGGAAGGCGACGCCCGTTCACCCAACCGCAGATCAACGAGTTCTGGGCCGTCATCAAGAACACGGGCAACGACCCTGAGCTCGACGAACTGATCTGCCTCACCATCCTCGTGGCCGGGGCGCGTCGAGAAGGCCTGTTCAACCTGACCCTTGGAGGGGTCGACCGCGTCGAGTGCACCATCCGACTCGACGAGAAGTTCAACAAAGTGGTGGACCAGCCCGTCCCCGACTGGCTGATCGACCTGCTGTACGAGTTCGCGGTCCGACGCGGTGCCACGCGGCGTGCGGACCCCGTCTTTCGTACTCGTCCGCAGGGCGCCAAGCCGAGCCGCCCCGCTACGGATCGTCGGCTCGACAACATCTTCCAGCGTGTGCAGAGCGCGCTGCCCTGGGCCGACAAGGCCCAGGTCACCGCCCACACGCTGCGTCACCACGCCATCGCTCTCGTCGAGCGGAGCTCGTCCAAGGCCGTCGCCACCGAATACGCGCGCCACGAGCCCGAGGACGTCAACGGCCAGTACGGACGCGCAAGCGCACGAGAGGTTGCGCAGGCAGTCATCCGTATCCACGGAGGCGATCACCCCTGGCTGCATCGCGACGACCAGAACCAGTGACGTCGCTGGCCGGGGGCGCAGCTCCAGATCGAGCCGAACGTCTACGGGCCGGCAGCAGTCTGACCGTGGCGTGCCGCGAGGTCTGGAGCTGACGAGCAGAACAGACCCCTGCTCAGGCCTTGTGGTCCTGGGGGGTCGCGCGAACGGGTGACACCCGATCGCCCGAGCGATCCGGTGGACCCCGACCGACAACCGGACGGAGCCACCCAAGAGGCCCCGGAGGGTCCCCATGAGCCAAGCCATCTCCCAGCACGCACCGGTCCTCGGAGCACCGCCCGACCGGTACGAGCGGCTCCTCGAGGAGCGCATCACGATCGGGCGCCTGTACGTCGACGCCCTGTGCCACCGAACGACAGACGCGGAGCGACTGTTCAGGAACGTCCACCGACTCGACCGCCGTCTCGACCGCTTCCGTCGGTACTGCCACGACCAGCTCCGCATCGTCACGCCCGCTGAGGACGAGCGCTGGCACGTCCCCGGGGAACCGCCGCCGAGCCCCGGGTGCCGCCTCTGCGTCAAGCAGGACCTCGGCCTCCTCCTTCAGATGGCACTCGCTCCGGGCGCCACCGAAGTCGCCCGCCATCCGGCGCCTGGCGCCCTCGAGAGGGTCGGATCGACCACGTGTAGTCGCGGAACGAGGTAGCGGCTCGTAGGACAAGATGCAGTGGCCCGGTTACTCCGGGCCACTGCAGCCTTCTTCAGTGCACGGCTCGCTGGTCGCCAGCGCCCGACCTGCGCAGGGCCTGGGGTGCGGAGGAGTTCTCCCCGCGGCGACTCTGCGGAGGTGCGAGAGCACAACGAGGTCGCGAGCACCTTCGCCCGCTTGCAGGCGAGCGGAGCGCGAATGCAGGGTCGACCTGGTCGGGCACTGTGCACGTTCGTGAGCCAAGAATCTGTCCAGATCGGCGGCACCGAGGCGCCCGGCTGGGGGCCATCAGCAGCACTGATGCGTCGGATGCTCGAGCGCTTCGAGTGCCTGCCCGAGCACGTCTTGCAGGCCCTGCAGCGGGCGTACGCGCAGACACGGGGCGACGGCGTGAACCGCCTGTTGATGATGCCGCGTGACTTCGCTTGGACCTTGTTCCACGATGCACTGAAGGCCCACGGGCTGGTGGCTGAGTTCGATGCCTGGTGGCACAGCGAGATGCTTCCCCGCGGGCTCGGCACTTGGCTGCGAACCGGGCTCCCGGATGCCCTGGGTGCTGTCATGCTCAACGAGTTCGTTGATGCCGGCCCGTTCAGCCGACCTGACTACGACACCCTTCTGGCCCCCTGGCGGGCCGCCGTCGAAGGCGACGATCGTTCCCGAGTGTTCCTGCGTCTGACGCCGTCGTGGCCGCACCCCGGCGAGGAGCTCTGGCAGACCGTTGACGCGATCCTGCTCGAACCGCTGGCCGCGGCATGAGCGACGAGGGAGAACCGGCGCTACAGCAGCCGGAAGCTCGGACGCACGAAGTGGAGCCACGTCCAATACTGCTGAGAGGTCGGTGGCAGCCTTCTCGAGCCCGGGGTCGTGAGACGGGCCAGTGCTGAGCGTGCTCGACCTCTTGTGTAGTTCTCACTGTCCACTTCATTTTTCTTCACGAGATGCGCGAACCCAAGGCGTGTCGGCTGGCCCTGAGTGCGCGCACCTGCTTCACTGGCGGCATGGATGAAGCTCAGACGGCAGCGCGGGACGCGCTCGACGCCACGGTGGAACTCTGCACTGCTCGCGGTCTGGACGGGTTGTGGCGAAACCTGGTTCAGGACGTCTACGCCAGCAACCTCGGACGACACGAGCCGGAGGAGCTTGGCGACACGTCGATGACGCTCGGCATCCAGTGCTCGGAGAACCTCAAGGTGCGGGCCGGCCGACGCTTCAGGCACGACGACCTCGAACGCGCCGAGGACCACTGGGACGTGGACGATCTCACGGTCGCCACACCGGCCAACACGCTGACCTTCGTGTTGTCACAAGCCCGCGTGGTCGTCATGAAGGTCCCCCACGCCCAGGGCCGCGCGCCGCTCTGGGATCACTTCGGCGACTGGCAGCAGGACAGCCAGGTGCGACTCCAGGTAGCCGCGACCAACAGCCACACGTTGGGGGGCTACCGCACGAAGGTGTCCGCCGAGGTCCCCCTGTTCTCGTACGGGACCGCGCCCGCCGTCGTGAAGGACTACATGCTCGTCTGGGCTGGAGAACCGTCCGACCCCCGAACGGCCGGTTGGCTGACCGTCCCCGTGCTCGGTGACACGCCCTTCATCGCCCGGACCCAGTTGTGGTGGGACGAGGAGCCGACTGCTCGGACGTACAGCAGCGCGGAGCCGAGTCGCGGCCCGTCCTTCGACGAGCGTCAGGTTGCCGGCCCGCAGGTGACGCTCAAGCCGCGTCCTGCGGCCAGGGACCAGTCTTGAGCAGACCGGCGCGTCAACCGGCTGCCGGTACCGACTTCGACGGCACGCGCCTCACAGTCGCTCGCCGCCTCCGTCGGATGACCAAGTCCGCCCTGGCGCGCGAGGTGGGGGTGACGCCAACGGCCATCTCCCAGTTCGAGAAGGCCGAGACCAGACCGACTCAGGGCGTACTGGCACAGCTGTGCCTCCAGCTCGGGTTTCCCCGGGACTTCTTCAGTTCCGGTCGCCCGCTCACGATGCTCCCCGCCTCGGGCGCCCACTTCCGGTCGTTGCGGTCAACGACAGCGGCCGCTCGCGAGCAGGCCCTCGCTTTCGGTGAGCTCTGCCTGGAGCTTGTGGATCTGATCGGGGCCTACGTCGACCTCCCACCCGTACTCCTTCCGGACCTCGAGCTGCCCGACGAGCTCACGGAAGACGACATCGTTGAAGCGGCACGTAGTACACGGGAAACGTGGAAGGTCGCATCGGGCCCGGTGCCGTCGGTCGTTCAGGCCATGGAAGCGCACGGCGTCGTCGTTCTCCGCCTTCCCGCGGGGACGGACTCCGCCGTTGACGCGTTTTCCACCTACACCGGCCGAAGACCGCTGGTCTTTCTGTCGCCGGTCAAGGACGACAAGGCCCGCAGCCGGTTCGACGCAGCTCACGAGCTCGGGCACCTCGTGATCCATCCGGACACCGAGCCCGGCTCAAAGCTCGTCGAGAACCAGGCCAACCGCTTCGCGAGCGAGTTCCTTATGCCGCGGGAGGAGATCGTCGACGACCTTCCGCGCCGCATCGACTGGCCCGCGTTCCACGAGCTCAAGCGGCACTGGGGCGTCAGCCTCCGCGCCCTCGTGTACCGAGCGCACGCCCTCGGCCGTCTGTCCGATGCCTCGTACCGACGAGCCAATCAGCAGCTGGCCGTATGGGGAAACCCGGAGCGTGGCCCGCTCGGACCGGCCGAGTCGCCACAGCTGCTTGGTCTTGCACGGCAGGTGATGACCGACAGCGGCTTTGACTTTGACAGCGTCCTGGCTGCTGGCCGAGTGGCACCAGACGTTGCTGAGGCAGTAATCCATGCGGCTTCGGAGAAACGTCCGCGCCTCGCCATCGCGTAGTGGGAGCCGGAGCCGGGCGGCGGCGCCGAACAGGCACGGTGAGTTGCCGGGACGTCAAGGCTCACCACGCGGGCATTTGCGCTACGGCTCGCAACGTCTCCAGCGGCGTGACGATCAGTTGCTTCCTGGGTGGCCGTCGGGGTTTGGCGTCGTGCGCGAGGGCGAGGAGGAGGTGGGTGATCGCCATCTCCTCTGGAGACGCGTCCTCGACCAGCCGACGCTCGCTCCACGCGCTGTCCCGGGAGGGCTCCTGCGATGCCGACCGGTTCTGGTCGCAGATGAGCTGGAGTGCTTCCGCCGCGACGCTAAGCCTGCGGTTGACGGTCCACCGCTCGCAGGTCCCAACGGTCCGGACGACCTGTACGACCTGCTCCTGGGTCGGCCCGTCCGTCCACCACACAGACGCCCCCCTGACGGTCGGGCGCACGGTGAATCGAGTGTCGGGGAACCGCTGACGCAGGGCGGTGCGGACGTCCCGGGCGGGGTCGGGAACGGGCGCCGGCAGCTTCGCGTAAGGCACGGACTCGTAGCGGTCGGCGGCGAACTGGAGCTCGACATCACCTGCGGTCGGGTCCGCGACCGTGAAGCAGAGGAGGGAGCTGCTGTCCCCCCTGGACACGTGGTCGATGCATTTCACCCGGTACCAGCGGGGACGGGTTGCACTCAGCGGCCTGAGCAGAAGCCATCCTCCGAGCCGCACCTCGAAGGCGGGAACACGTCTGGGGTCGTTGTGGGGGCTGGTGCTTACCGTCATGAGGCGCACGGTCCGAGGTTTCCGTAGGAGGTCAATCGCCTCCGCCGCGCCAACTCTAAGCACCGCCGCTGGAACTGAAGGCCATTCCTCTTGCCTGGTCAGGCCGAGTCGATCTTCGCGAGCACGTCGCCCGCCGGGACCTGCTGGCGGGGAAGTTCCGAGGTTTCCCGTTGGTCGCTGTCGATCCGTGTGATCATCCCTGGCAGACGGGGAGAGGAACGCGGCGCTATGGGGTTTTACGTTCGGAAGAGCCTACGAGCCGGGCCGTTCCGGGTGAATCTGTCCAGCTCGGGCGTCGGAGTCAGTGCGGGCGTCCCCGGGTTCCGGGTCGGCACGGGTCCACGTGGCAACTACGTCTCCGTCGGGGCAGGTGGCATCGGCTACCGGACGAGCCTGGGTCGAAGCAGCGGCCGCTCTGCTCCGGCGTCGCCGTCGGGTCCGACGCCGCCGGAGCAGGTCTGGCCGACCATCCCGGTGTCAGGGGACGTGGCGATGGCTCCGACGGTGGGCCTTGCCGCGCAGCAGCTCGTGACCACGGGCCCGGACGACCTCGTGCAACAGCTCAACGCCAGCGCGTCACGACACCGCATCTGGCCGTGGGTGGCAGGAGCAACCCTTCTTCTCGCACTGCTCACGGGCGCCTTTGGCCTGGTGGTTCTGCTGCTCGGTGTCCTGATCACGACCTGGCTCGTTCTGTGGGAGAAGAGCCGAAGGACGGTCCTCGCGTTCTACGACGTCACGGATGCCGACGCCGAATGGTTCGACCGCCTGACCACGAGCTGGCAGGCGGCGGTGCAGCTCGGGGGCGCCTGGCGGGTCCAGGCGTCCGGGGATCTCCACCACGCGCATCAGCGCAAGGTCAACGCAGGCGCCAGCAGCCTCGTTCGGCGGTCGATCGTGGCCTTCCACTCCGCACCCCCGCCGGTGCTCACGACCAACATCGAGGTACCAACCATCGTGTGCGGGCCCGATGCGTTGCTGTTCCTGCCCGACCGCGTTCTGGTCCGCAATGAAACGAGTTGGAGCAGCGTCGGCTACGAGGCTCTGCAGGTGGAAGCGAGTCGGACGAGGTTCATCGAAGAGGGCACAGTGCCCGCCGACGCGACGGTTGTCGACTCGACCTGGCGCTACGTGAACAAGAACGGTGGACCCGACCGTCGGTTCTCGAACAACCGCCAACTTCCGGTCCTGCTCCTGGGCGAGCTCGAGCTGCGGACCGCTACCGGGCTGTGGTGGATCGTCACCTGCTCACGCACCGACGTCGCCGCCGACCTGGCGAACGTGCTTCGGATGCGACGAGCAAGAAGGCTCCCCGGCCCGCAGATCTCGCTGGGTCAGGCACCCGCGCCTGCCCCAGCCCTTCCGGCTACGCCCAACCTGACCAGACCCGCCCTCGGGTTGCCCACCTCCACACCGCCGACCAACCTCGCGAAGCTGCTCCCCGTTCCGACAGGGCTCCCGTCAGCCGCGCCGGGCAGCACAGGCGCTCTGTTCACGTACGGCCGCATTGCTTCGTCACGAGCCGGCGCGCGGGTGCCGGACCAGCTGTTCGCCGTGGTCGACGTGGAGACGACCGGCCTCGACGCGCAACGGGGGGACCGTGTCGTCGAGATCGCCATCAGCCGTATCCACCTCGACGGCCGTGTAGAGGACGAGTTCGCCACGATCGTCAATCCCGACCGCACCCCGGGTGCTGAGTTCGTCCACGGCATCAACGAGGACATGATCCGGACCGCGCCCCGGTTCGCCGACGTCGCTGGCGACATTCTCGCCCGACTCGAGGGCTGCGTCGTCGTCGCGCACAACGCGGCGTTCGAAGATCAGTTCCTGGCCGCGGAGTTCGCCCGCCTCGGATTGCGCCCACGGCCGCTCCCCGCACTGTGCACCCTGTGGTTGTCGAGGCAGGTCAACACGACGCCCAACCATCGTCTGAGCACGTTGGCTCGCCAGGCCGGCCTCCCGATGACTGATGCCCATGCCGCGTTGGGAGATGTACGCGCGGTCGCAGCCCTGCTGCCCGGCATGCTCGCCCGGCTCCCGGCGCCCCTGACCTACCAAGTGGTGCCGGCAAGCTCGGCCGACGTCGCCGATTGGACGACCGGGCTTCCGTCGCGCAGCGTCCGGCTGCAAACACGCGCTGTGGGTCTCCGCCGAGGTGACGACGGCTGGATGGCGTCGCTCCTGGCGCGGCTGCCGCAGACGGCAGAACAAGCCGAGGCCCCCCATGCGGAGGCGTACCTTGCCGCTCTGGGAGCGGTGCTGCTCGACGGCAAGATCGTCGCCGACGAGGCGCATCAGTTGGCAGCTCTGGCGGGCGGCGCAGGGTTGGGGGCGGCCGAGGTTCGGACGCTGAATGCGACGTTCTTGGAGTCGTTGCGCGAAGCTGCGTTCGAGGACGAGGTCTTGACCCCTGCCGAGCTCCGCCACCTGCGTAGAGCAGCAACCATGGTTGGCGCTGCTGCCTATTTCGATGACCTCACCCCCACTGCGGAGCGGACCGGCACCATCGGTTCGGCCGTAGGACTTCCTGCAACCTCGGGCCGGCAGCGTCGCTGCGGGTACTGCCAGCAGCCCGGGCACTACCGACCGCGTTGTCCGCAACTGATCTGAGGCATGCCGGTTTTCCCTGCCGAGTCGGCGGGCCCCTGCCCCATCAGGTCGCCTACAGGAGGAGAGGAGGGAGCTAAAGCTCCCTCCTCTCCTGTTCTCACGTTTGTACTACTGGTGCAGGACGTCGAGGCCGCCCTGAAGTGCCTCTTGAAGCCTGGCGCTGACGCGTCTTCCGACTTCTCGAAGCTTCTGCAGATTCGTCTCGGCCTGGCCTGCAAGCTTGCCGACCTCGGAGAGGTCGCCGAGAGCGGCCATCGCCAGGTTGAGCTGGCGTTCGAGCGCGACCAGATCGGCGGTGCTCTCTGTCGACCGGGCGCGGGTCAGGATCGCCTTCTCGCGGACGAACAGGTAGATCAAGCGCACGACCTGCCAATCGTCGGCCGCAACAACCCAGCCCATCTCGTCGACCTGGCAGAATGGTCCGCCTCCCGGCACCTCGTCGGCTGACCGCACCAGCATCAGGCCGGCTACTGCACCCCGCACCCGACGGCCAGCCTCGAGCTCGGTACGGCAGGCAGGCAACGAGAGCTTCCTGCTCCGGGCCTTCGCCTCGATCAAGATCTTGATCGCTGCGCCCTTGCCCGTGATGCTTCCGGGAATGGTGGCAACTCCATCTCCGGTGCGCCTCGTCGTGTCTGCGCCGGGTTGACCACCGGTCTCCTCGAAGAGGTCTGCGGCTCCGGTGACGATGTCTCTCATCTGGGTCATCACGTCGGTCTCGTGAACGCGGCCTACCTCGCGGCTGCTCTTGGCGCCTGCTGCCTTCCCGGCCTCGGCCGCCTGCAGCATCGCCCTCACGACAGTGAGCTGTTCGCTGATCTCTGCTCGAGTGCCGTTGAGCTCGGCCAGCAGGTCCCGTCGAAGCGCCTGCACGGGGCCTTCCCGGTCGAGGGACAGCGCGTTCCGCACGGACTCCTGATGGCCCGCCAGAGCGGTCCTGATCTCGTGCAGTCCGGCTGCTTGCACCGTGTGCGCGGCCTCCCCAACGGATTGACGCACGTTCGCCGCCTCGCCGCGCATCGCGGCTTCGAGCTGCGCGGGGAGACCGGCCAGAACCGCATTCGCGGTCTCGAGCACGGTCTGCTCCCCGGACCGGAGGTGCGCGAGGGTTCGCTCGAGCTCCGCGATGGTCTTCGCTGATTTCTGCTCCACCTGGGCAGACCAGTCGTCCAGCGTCTGTGTGAGCGCGCGAGAGCCGACGTCGACGGTGCCCATGGTCAGAGCGATGATCCCGACAGGGATCGCTCTTCGCAGGAGTTCGGTGAGGGCCTCGGCGTCTTGCTGTCGGCGGGCGATGGCAGCTGCTTCGCCATGGGTGACGACGAGGTCGTGGATCGTGATGCGGTCGGCGATGACCGTGATGGGACCGTCGGCCGCGGTGGTGAGGTTGACGACGCTCATCGGCTGGCTCCGAGCGCCTCGAGGAGCGGCGGGTTACGCCGAGCTCTTCGGCAGAACAGGCAGGTCGCGACAGGCACACCGGGAGCCACGTGGATGAACGTGCTCTCCCAGGCGATCAGCTCGTCGAGAGCTGGCTGAGCGTCGGGCACGTGGTCGAGGATTGCCTCCTCGACGAGCACTTGCCGTCGCCTCAGGGAGCCGTCGTCCACCCGGGAGTGGGCCTCTCGAGCAGCTGCGCTTCGGGCAAGGTCCGCCCATGCGTGGAGCAGGCGGGCGACCTCGGAGCGGAGTGGTACTTCGGCGACCGGCACCAGGTTGGTGGTCGGTAGCGGCTGGTTGGTTGGGAACACGGTGATCCTCCAGCGGGAACGTCCGTCGCGTGGGGCCTGGATGGCCCCCGCGTCAACGGGAGCCCAGTGGCTCGGACAGGACCTTGTGCGCGGCCGATTCCCCCAGAAGGGGGACACCCGATCGTTTTACGGGCAGATGCCGTCGATCAGCCCGGCGGCCTTGCCGAGTCCACTGCATCCCGAGGGTTCCCTCGGACCGTCGTAGGTCCAGCGTCCGCTGGCACCACGAGGAGACGACGATGACCGACCTACCCAACCGGAACGCCCCGCTGTCGGCACCGGGCACCCGTGTTGCTGAGCGCCTGGCGTACTGGCGCACCCGCAGCTGGGCTCAGCTCGTCGAGCTGATGAGCGTGGACCATGACGACGCCTCGCCGTACCCGCCTTCTGCCTCTACCGTCGAAGCCCCACCTGTACAGATTCGGCTGCGGAGCTGACGGACCCGTGCGCTGGTGTCCGACCGGTTGCGGTGGTACGGACGCCAAGGCTGCGCGGCCCCAAGTCGCTGGTCCGGACGAATGCTGCCGTCTACGCTGCCTTCCGGTTCGCGGGTGCCTCTGGCCGCGGGGCAGCGCCGGTCTCGGGCAGCGGTGCGCTGGGGCCGGGATCGAGGAAGACGACATCGAGGTGGGTCCCAGCCTGCCGACGCGCCCCGTCATGACTCCCCTGGCCGAAGCGACCGCTCCACGGCCGCAGGTAGTCGGTCGGGAAGTAGACGCGTCGTAGCTCGAGGACGGGCAGTCGTCGGCAGTGCGGACAGAGCACGCCGAAGCCGGCCTCGGTCTCGGGTACCGCCAGAACATGACTGGCGAACGGCGTTTCTCCTCGAAGCCGCTCGGGGCAGTCGTCGTGACGACACGGACGCAGAGACAGCGTCCGTTCGTCGGCACTGAGCCAGCGCGGCCCTCGCGACCAGGACTTGGTGAAGGGTGAGATCGCCGCTGGTGCGGGGTGAGCTGCCCGGCCGCCCCGGGTCGACGTCCCGTTGACCCGTGCGAGCGGAACGAGCAGCTCCGCCGGCGCCCCCAGGGCCTGGGCAATCTCGTGAACTGGTGCGGTGCCGCCGGCGGCGACCAAGAACTGGGCGGCGTGTCGAGCCAGCTGATGGGTGTCGCCGCACCAGCCCCAGCGACGTCTCTGGGCCTTGCCTGCGTACGTGGCGACGATGTGGGCAGCGAAGCCTTCGTTGATGCCCGCGAGCACGGTGCCGTCACCCGTGACGGCGCTGTAGAGGGCTCGACGCGTGGCTGGAACCGGGCAGTCCAGGGCAGCAGCCCGCAGGTCGGGCTCGGGGACGGCCGGCGTCAGCCAGGTTGTCATTCCCTTGTGGAGGTAGCTGTTCTTCTTTCCCGAGCCGTCGATCGCTTCCGCTGCACCGATCTCGGCGTAGCTACGGCCTTGGTAGAAGTACGCCCACGACCAGATCTCAGGACCACTCGAGACCGGCTGGCCCGCTCGCGTGTTCGTGCGATCGAGGATCTGGCCGCTGATAGGCAGCGTCACCTGCCTCGGCTCTTCGCCCACGACGTTGAGCACCAGCGAAGCCGACCACGCGACCCGAGGACGAGACCCAGGCAGTCGGCAGGGCACGAGCTGAAGATCGTGGAGGAGCTGCCGGCAGGCCTCCTGGAGCCACCCGGGCGCTGATGCGACGCATTTCTCGAGCGCCGCCGCGACGAACTCGGCCGTTGCTGTCTGGACGTCCGCCAGCTCATCTACGGGGATGGGCGGCGAAGCCGATGTCGGTCCCTCGGCCGCTACAAGGGCCGCCTCGAGATTGGCGAGACGTACCCGCGCGCGGGCCAGCGCCCGCTCCGCTTCCTGGAGCAGTGCAGCGGACTCCACGCTGTTCTCCTTGGCGTGGCGCCCCTTCACCTCGTTCCGTTCGTCGATCGCGCCGTCGACCTGATCAGCAGCCCGCTCGACCTGCTCCGCAAGCTCAGCCCGCAGGGCACCAAGCGAGACCTCCGCAGCGGCTGCCTGAGCGACGTCAGAGGACTGGGACGTCCGCGGCGCCAGGACCGCAGGCTGCACCTCTGCGTCCAGACCGAGCAGCGCCTCACGCATCGCGCGGGCTACGTCCGCGTGCAGGTCGCCGGCCCGGACGACCGCCAGCTGCTTGGTCTCCGACCCCGACCACCCTCGGGGGCGGCCGTCCCCGTGCACGGCCTCGGCGAGCGAGCGGCTCCGGACGCTGTAGAGCGGCATCTTGGTGGCGACCATGCACTGCTGACTGGCGGTCTGGTCCGTCCAAGCGGCGAGGCCGGCGAACGGCATGACCATGCCGCTGTAGCGCCGGGGCTTGTCGCTGAGCGGGTAGCGCCGATCAAGGACGCGCTGCCACTCTTCGTCGGTGATGCCCCATCCGCCCTCCGGCAACGGCATGGTGATCTGGCAGCGGTAGGCGGGTCGCCCGTCTGGCGTGAGCGTCTCCTCAACTCCGAGGTCGGTGAGGTCGAGCTCCATGGCGATTTTGATGGGGACTAGCTTCTCGAAATGACCGTGCTGCCACCCCGAGATCCAGCGCGAGCTGAACAGTGTCCTGGCCGCTCCGGCACGTGATGCCGACGGCAGATCGCGGAGCAGGATGTTCTTCTTCAGGTGCTCAGGAAGCCGAGAAGGTAGTCCGCACTCCGCCATGACGTCACCAACTCCCGCCCAGTCGGCGAACTCCTGCCCTCGGTGTTCTCCCTCGCGAGGTTCGAGGATCTTGTCGACGAGTCGACGCAGCAGGGCGCGGGCGGCAGCCTCGTCGTCCGTGACTGCGAGCAGGTGCTTGTCGGTGGTGGTCACCTCGACCCCGGTTCGGGTGTCCCTTTCGATAAGAACCCTGGGGCCGTGAGTAAAGGGAACAGTCCAGATGGGCTCGTAGTACCCCCCTCCGGCCTGGAGGACGATCTCCGACCGGTTCATGCCGCGGATTGCCGCTTCGGCCGAGCCCGAGGAGAGCATCGAACCGAAGCTGAAGCTCTGGGCGCTGGCTGGTTGGGTGAGGTCGGTCGTGTGTGGCGTGTGCGCAATCACGCGGCAGCTGACGAAGGTGGCTTTGAGGTCAGCACCGTGGCGTTCGTCGCGCACGATGCGGTCGTGCTCGCGACAGTGAACGTGGGGCCGGTAGCCGGGATCTTTCTTCCCGAAGTTGTACATGGCACGGACCACGCCGGACAGGATCTCCGTCGCGGCGTTGCCGCGACGGTCTTCACTTTCGGCGTGGAGGTTGTTGGCCCGGGCGCTCGACAGGAGGTACACGAAGAAGGTGTTCCCGATGTGCAGAACCACCCCGAGGCGGCGGGCTCCGATGCCGCCAGGTGCGTGGTGCATCCTCACCTCGAAGACGGAGTCCCCGAGGTCGGCCCGCGTGGTCACGCCGATGGCGTCCGAGCGGACTACGTCGAAACCGAGCGCAAAGGCCTGTGCGACGTCAGGGTCCTTGTGGTCGGCAGCCGCGAAAGATGTCCGCGCACTCGCAAGCCAGAGCGTCACTGTCTCGCTGCTCGTGCGGATCGGCCGCATCTTGTCGATCGGCGAGCCATCGCCTTCCGCCTGGATGGAGCATCGCCTCCTCAACCACGCCTGGAACGCAGCGGCGTAGCTTCCGCTGGCTCGGTATCCGCCCGAGCCTCCGGGGCGGCGCTTCGCAGTCTTCGTCATGATGTTGAGCTCCCTCAGTCGATGTTGAGGGGGACAGTGCTGAAGCCCGGCGCTTGTGCAATGGACCTGCGACAGTCGGGAGGAACGTTCTGGAACAGGACTGTTCAACAACGAGGTACCTCAGACGGAGATCGACTTCCCGAAGCTGCTTCACGAGGCACTTGGTCAGCAAAGGAGCCGAGAAGCAGGGACACTTGCTCTCGGCTTCGAGTGGGAGGTGGACGGGGTGCAGACGGATGGTCCTGGGCAGGTGGACGAGGTCGGGAACTCTCGTCCCCTGAGGCGGCTTGGCTCGGTGTCTGCCGCGGTACTGCTCGCAGCGGTCGCGGAGCTGGTCGTTCACGACTGGCAGCACGATCCTGGTGACAAGGCCTGGGCCTGGCTGCCGGTCGTCTGGGCCGTTGCCGTGCTCGCGTTCCTTGTTCTGCTCGGGGCCGTGAGCGGGCTGTGGAGCCGACGAGCATTGCGCAGGCGTGACCAACCGAAGCGCCAGCCTCAGGGAAGCCCGCCCCACTAGCAGTCGCTGGCTCAGGCGATGCCAGCACGATCCCGACCAGGTGAACGGGCTCGCTGATCGAAGTCAGCACCACGGCGAGCAAGGGGCGACGGCAGCTTGAGACTGCGTCGAGGGTGCAGCCGCCGCTGGCGATGGGCCCGGGTTCCGTCAGCCGTTAACGGCCGTTCGAGTGCGCAGGGCTCTGCCGAGCACGACCGCAACGAGGGTGAAGGCGGTGAAGCCGCCGATGTCAAGGGCGGCGCTGGCCCAACTGATCCTGTCGACGGCGCGGAGGGAGGCGATGCTGCCGGTGAGGGCGGCGCTGCCGTAGGCGAGCAGGTTGTTGGCGGTGTGGGCGGCGATGCCGGCTTCAAGTCCGCCGGTGCGCCAGACGAGGACGGCCGCGAGCAGGCCGAACGCGAAGCGGTCGAGGAACAGGGGCAGGTTCTGGCTGCCGTGGAACAGCGCGAACAACAGCGCTGAGGCGACCACCCCGAACCAGGGTGTGGCGGCGAGGCTCCCGAAGGCCTGGAGCAGGTAGCCGCGGAACAGGTACTCCTCGGCGGCGGCCTGCAGCGGGCTGGTGATCACGATGATCAGCAGGAACGCGACCAGCTGCGGCTGGGTCGGCGCTGCTGCGCTGGCGGAGGGGCTGCCGCTAAGCGCGAGGACGCCGGCGAAGACGGCGGCTGCGGCTGCCGTGCAGAGACCGAGGTAGCGCCAGCGCAGCCCGGGCCGTACGGAGCTGAGCCAGCGCGGCCGGACCCGGTGGGCGGCGTAGAGGGTGAAGGCGGCGATGAGAGTGAGCGTGGCGAGCCCGAGGTTCGATGCCAGCATCCCGACGGGGTGCTCAAGTCGTCTGCCGGCGGCCTCGTAGTCGTTCAGCGACGTCGCCGGTCGTTGCAGCACGTAGCCCAGCCCGAGCACGGTCGAGGACACCAGCGGCACGATCAGCAGGTAGAGGCCCAGCGCCATCACGATCCCGAGTCCGGCGTGCCACGGCGGTTGGAGTCCGCTCAGGACAGACGGGTACGGAACGTCCGGGCGCGGCTGGGCCACCAACGACGTGGGGCTCCAGTCTGGCTGCTGTGCGCGCACGACCGGTCCGGCGGGTCGCGGCGGTCGGTGCGCGCTGCGCGGCGGGCGTCTGCGGCGCGTCATTCGGCGAAGAGCAGGAGCAGGGCCAGACCGGTGTAGCCGATCATGACGGCGACCATGGGGACCTGGTTCGTGGCGGCGCGGCCGGTGGGGGAGATCTCGACGGCGCGGTCGTGCGCGGCGACGATTCCGCCGACGTGGCCGGCGACGACGGCGCCGGCCTGGACGGTGGCGATCAGCGCTGGGTAGGCGGCCAGGGCGTAGCTGACGTCGAGGGCGGCGGTGCCGAACACGTCCCACCCCCGGCTTAGCGGGTCGCTCCACAACGTCAGCGTCCGCTGGCCCTCGAAGACGAACAGCGTGAGGTAGTGGGCGGTGACGTAGCCCAGGGCGATGGGGAGCAGGGCGTGCACGAACAGGCGGGGTTCGCCGGCGAGCGGGCTGCGGACGATCCGGCCTCCGGTGCGGGAGGCGACGACAAAGGTGGCGGCGGTGAGCGCGACGAGCGCGACGAGGGTGATGCTGGCCGCGACGATCGGGCGGGTCGGCTGGGCCTGGATCCAGCCGATCCAGGCGGTGGAGTTCGACAGCCCGTCGAAGGCGGTCGAGCCGATCAAGACCGTGACGAAGGCGACGGTGCCGGACGGGGGGACGAGCCGGGACAGGTTCACCAAGGGCGAGGATGCGGTGAGCACGCCTGCGCCGTTGCGGCCCCACACCGACAGATGCGCCATGAAGGTGGCGTAGACCTCGAACGGGTCGGCCGCGGCGAACCAGCGTCGCCCGAACAGCACGGACCCGCAGGTCAGCACAGCGATGTAAAGGGCGGCGCCTAGGAGCAGCATGTGGATCGTCGTCCGGTCCGGGGCGACGAGCTCTAGGTACACGAACCCGAACAGCCCGGCCACCGCCGGCCAGACGCCGACGCCGGGTGGTAGGTCGAGGGCGCCGTGGTCAGGGTCGATGCGCAGCGCGCGGCAGACCAGCAGGTGCAACGTCCGCAGGGGGTTCAACAGCGGCCACACCCGGCCGAGGAGCAGTGACAGCGGGACCAGCCCGATCCACACCCAGACGTAGACGAAGCCGAAGATCGGGTTCGTCAGGTTGTCCGCACCTGCAAGTAGCGCCCATGCGGCCCACGCGCCGGCGGCCAGGCCGAGAACGCGGACCATCCAACGCACGGCCGCGCTGTCGACCAGGCGGGTCAGGCGGGGCAGTGCCACCGTGCCCCGCCCCGCGGAACGGGTCGCCCGCCACGTGAGCGAGAGGACCACGAAGGACGCGAGCACCGCCAGCATCGCGCCCACCACGACGATCTCGAACGGCACGGGCAGGTCCTGACGGCCGCCGATGCCGTGCAGCGGCACCATCAGGACCTTCCCCGATGACGCGTGGCGGGCCGACTGTCGATGCTCTCGTCGCTGTGGGTGTCGCTGTGCGTGGGACTAGTCACGTGACGGCGAGCTTCGCGACGAGCAGCTCGGTCTCGTGGGTCTCGACCTCGAAGACGCCCTTGACGTCGGCGACGAAGCTAACCGAGGCGGCCTCGCCTGGGGGGAGGTCGAGGGTCTTGTCGTAGCCGTGGACGTGGACGGAGTCTTTGACGTCGCTCGTGGCGGTGATGGTGACCTTCTGGCCGGCCTTCACCTTCGTGGTCTGCAGGCCCGGGCGGACCCGCCCGCCACTGACTTGCACGTTCACGACGACGGCGTCGGTCTCCGCCGTCGGGCTCGGGTTGCCCGGGCTGGTGGGGGTGGGCGAGGTGTCCGGGGTGCTGGGGGTGCTCGATGTCGACGGTGCGGTGCTGGCTGCTGGTGCGGACGAGGTCGCCGGTGGCGACGCGGGTGTGCTGCTGGTGCCGCAGGCGGCGAGCGGCACGGCGAGCACGCTCAGCAGGACGGGCAGGAGGGCCGTCCTCAAGGAAGCTCGCATCGGGGGCCTTTCGGGGCTGCGGTCATGACCGGTCGGAAGGAGCAACGCAGCACGGCTCGTCGTGGTGCCCGCGGCAGGCGAGTCACGAAAGCAACTCGCGTGGGACAGCTCGGCCCTTGCGGCCGCGAGGCGCAGGAAAGTGAGCGCTTCGGCGGCTAGGGCGCCTCGGAGCAGGGGTCACAGGTGCTGGATGGTCTCGTGGTCTTGGTGGCCGACCGGTTCGAGCTGGAAGGTGCAGTGCTCGACCTCGAAGTGGTCGTCCAGGCACGTTCCGAGGTTGTCGAGGACCTCGCCGGAGCGCCCGGCGCGCCACCACTCGTCGGTGACGACGACGTGGGCGGAGAGCACCGCCGAGCCGCTGGTGATGGTCCAGGCGTGCAGGTCGTGCACGTCGACGACCCCGGGGGTCTCGGCGATGTGGCGCCGTACCTGGTCGAGGTCGACGCCGGGCGGGGTGCCCTCGAGCAGGACGTGCACGACGTCGCGCAGCAGGGACACCGCGCGCGGCACGATCAGGCAGAAGATGGCGATGGAGGCGATCGAGTCGGCGCGGGTGTAGCCGGTCAGCCCGATCACCACGGCGGCCACGACGACGGCGATCGAGCCGAGCAGGTCGCCGAGCACCTCGAGGTAGGCCCCGCGCAGGTTCAGGCTCTCGTCTTTGCCGCCGCGCAGGATGAGCAGCCCGACCACGTTCGCCACGGCGCCGCCGAGGGCGACGAACAGCATGAGGGTGCTGGAGATGTCGGCCGGCTGGTTCCACCGCCGGACCGCTTCGACGAGGACCCAGACCGCGATCCCGGTGAGCAGCAGCCCGTTGACGAGCGCGGCGAGGATCTCGGCACGCTGCCAGCCGAACGTGCGGCTCGAGGTCGCTGGTCGGGCGGCCAGGGAGGTCGCGATCAGGGCGATGACGAGACCGGTGGCGTCGGTGAGCATGTGCCCGGCGTCGGCGAGCAGGGCCAACGACCCTGACAGCAGACCACCGATGACTTCGGCGACGAACACGGCCGCGGTGATGCCGACCACCAGCACCAGCCGCCACCGGTGCCTACCGGTCGCCGTCGACGCCCCGTGATCGTGACTGTGCCCGTGGCCGCTCATGCGCGGCACTGACGCGACAGGGCACGCCCCGTCGTCGGGCGGACGACTCGACGGGCTGTCATGCGCCCACCTGCGCCGGGTCGTGCGCCTCGCCGGTGTGGTCGATCCGGGGGCACAGGGTCACGGCGTCGCCGGTGGCGGCGAGGACGCGTTCGGCGGCGCTCAAGAGATCCATCAGCTCGGTCGCTACGGCGAGGGAGTAGACCGACGACCGCCCGACCGTGCGGACCTGGACCAGCCCGCAGTCGCGCAGGCACGCCAGGTGGGTCGACGTGGTGCTCTGCGCCAGCCCGACGTGCTCGGTCAGCTCGACCACCCGGTGCTCCCCGAGGGCAAGGTGCAGCAGGATCCGCAGCCGGGTGGGGTCGGCCAGGCTCCGGAACAGGCACACGGCCGCCGAGGAGTCCGACTCCGCCGCCGAGGTGGCAGCGGCAGCCAGCTCCGGCTCAAGTTCGATCGACACCAGACGATGACATCGCATCTGGTAGGTTCCGTCAAATCATCGTTCGATTGCGATGGCATCGGCTCAGGCAGTGGCTTCAGGGAAAGCGGTGGACGTGGACGACGTGGCGCGGGCTGCCCTGTACGTGAGCCTGCCCGTCGGGGCCGCGCTGGTCGGGTCCCTGATCGCCCTCGTGCGGCGCCCCAGCGCGGCGGTGGCGAGCGCGATCCAGCACTTCGCTGCCGGGGTGGTGATGGCCGCCCTGGTCGGGGAGGTGCTGCCCGGCCTGCGCGAGCAGGGCCACCTGCCCTGGGTCGTCGCCGGTTTCAGCGTCGGGGTCGCGCTGATGCTCGCCCTTGGTGCGTGGAGCCGCCGCCTCGAGCAGCGCCGCACCAGCATCGCCCGTAGCGAGACCTACGTGCTGCCGATCGGCCTGCTCGCCGCGGTGGGCGTCGACCTCCTCATCGACGGCGAGCTCGTCGGGCTCGGCGTGACCCTCGGCTCGAGCACCGGGCTCATCATCACCCTCGCCCTCACCGTCGAGATCCTTTTCTTGTCGTTGTCGGTGGTCGCCGAGCTCACCGACGCCGGCGTGCCGCGCGGCCGGTCGGCGCTGATCACCGTCGGACTGGGTCTGCTGACCGGCGTGGGCGCGGTCCTCGGCGCCGCGCTGCTGGGCGGCGCCAGTCACGAGGTGCTGGCCGCGGGCCTGGCCTTCGGCACGGCCGCGCTGCTCTACCTCGCCGTCGAGGAGCTGCTCGTCGAGGCTCACGAGGAGCGCGAGACCACCGTGCTCAGCGCCATGTTCTTCCTCGGATTCCTGATCGTCTACGTCCTCGGAGAGGTCGCCGCGTGAACCCCAAGCCGGTGTGCCCACCAACCTGGCCGATGGCTCGTGATGCCCGGCCCTTCCGCATCGCCCTGAAGGAGTCGGCTCGTGCTTGATGCCAAGGTCCGTCGAGAGATCGCGCAGCTGGGCCGGCTGTGGCTGCTCGCCCTCGCCTGTGCGGGCACCGGCGCGACCGTGGTGTCTCGAACCGGGTCGGTCAAGGTCGGGATCATCGCGTTCCTGATCAGCCTCGTCATACTCGGTCCCGTGCTGTGGGTCATCGAACGTCGGCTGCGTCGACGCCGCCCACAACCAGACGCAACCCGGCCGTGAACGCGACCACACCGCCAGCAGGCAGGCCCGCGGACGACAGCAGCACCCTCGGCGGCTACAGCCACAGCCGGTCGGCAGCTGCACCCGCCGCGACGACCGGGCCCGTGACCCCGCCCCGCCCTGCAGCGGCACCGCTGCTCGAGACGGCACCGGTGCAGGAGGCCGCCCTGGCCAGAGGTTGGAGCCACCGGCACCGCGACGTCTCCGGCGGCTGGCTGCGCCCGACCGTGTTCGGCGCCGTCGACGGGCTCGTCACCAATGCCTCGCTGATCGCCGGTGTCGGCGGGGGTGGCGTGTCCACCCACACCATCGTGCTGACCGGGCTGGCTGGGCTGGTCGCCGGCGCGTTCTCGATGGGGACCGGGGAGTACGTGTCGGTCACCAACCAGAACGAGCTCGTCCACGCCGAGGTCGCGGTCGAGAAGACGATGCACGCCCGCTTTCCCGAGGCCGAGCAGGCCGAGCTGACCGACACCTTCGCCGGCTACGGCGCCGACCCCCAGACCGCCGCCACCATGGCCGCCGCCGTCTCCGCCGACCCCGACGCCGCACTGCGGTTCCACACCCGCGAAGAGCTCGGCGTCGACCACACCGACCTGCCTTCCGCGATCATCGCCGGGGCCGCGTCCTTCGCCGCGTTCTCGGTCGGCGCGCTGCTGCCGCTGCTGCCCTACCTGCTCGGTGTGGCGCTGCTCGAGGTGGCGATGGTCATCACCGCGGTCGCGCTCATCGTCGGCGGCATGGTCGTGGGCCGGCTCACGGGTCGCCCCTTGCTCCGCTCCGGCCTGCGCCAGCTCGGCCTCGGCGGTGCCGCCGTCCTCGTCACCTACGGCATCGGCCGCCTCATCGGTGGCTCCGTGGCGTGATCGGCCCCCCCCGGACACGACTGACGAGTGGGCCGAGGGTCGACGTCGAGGCGGCCGGCATCCCGCCCAACTCCGCCGGACCAGCTCCTTCCTCGCCGGCCCCGGATTGGTCGCTACGTCGGCTGCTGGCCGCTCGTGTCCGCCGCCGCGGCCCCTGCGCTCGGCGAGCGCCAGGCAGCCACGAGGACAGCCACCGCACCGAGGGTGATGAAGACGTCCGCGAGGTTGAAGGTGGGCCACCAGCCGGAGTGCAGGTAGTCGGTCACCACGCCGTCGCCAGCGCGGTCGACCACGTTCGCCGCCGCACCGGCAACGATCGCAGCCAGTCCGAGAACCATGATCGAGAAGCCCCTCGCCGCTTCATGCCACGCGAACACGGCCACACCGGCGGTGATCAGACCGACGATCGCCAGGATCAGAGCGGCAGGCAGCTCCGCGCCGACCCCGAACGCGGTGCCGGAGTTGAACCCCAGACGCAGGTCGAGCAGGCCGAGGTCCACGACCCGACCGGCACCGAGGGTCCGCTGCGCGGCGGCCTTCGCAATCAGGTCAGCACCACCCAGGCCGACGATCAACCCGACGAGCAGCAGCCGCGCTGAGGCGGTGTGTCCGCCCATCAGCGCCGCACCTCGTGCGACAAGACCTGACGCCGACGCGGCCCGTGCGATCGGAGCTCAGTCGTCATCGTCATCGCCGTCATCGCCGTCGTCGTCGCCGTCTTCGACCAGCTCGCCTTCCCAGGCTTCTCGGCCTTCGTTGATCGCGAAGACGGCGATCACGAAGCCGGCGACGGGATCGAGCCAGGCGGCGCCGGTCAGGGTGAACACGACCAGCCCGACGAGGGTCGAGATGCTCAGCAGCACGCAGATCCGGGTCTCGGCAGCGTCGGCCAGGATCAGCGGGTCACCGCCGAGCTGTTCCCCGACCCGCCGCTTCGCCCGGGCCAGCACAGGCATCACGACGATCGACAGCACCAGCAGCACGATCCCGACCGTGCTGCGCTCCGGCGTCTCTGCGCCGAGCAGGGACCGGATGCCCTCGACGACGACGTAGGCAGCGAGCAGGAAGAAGGTGACCGCGACCGCCTTCAGAGCGCGGCGTTCCTTCACCTCGTCGGCCTCGCCGTGGCGCAGGCGGGCGGCGAGGCGCAGCCCGACCAGCACCGCCGAGACGGACTCGATGCCGGAGTCGAGCCCGAAGCCGACCAGGGAGACCAGCCCGGCGAGCAGGCCGAAGGTCACCGCGACCGCGCCCTCGACGACGTTGTAGGCGACCGTGAACCGGGCCAGCCGCAACCCTCGGCGGGTGAGCCGTTCGACGTCGGCCGACGAGACCGAGGCGGCTGGAATACCAGATGAGGTCATGCCTGGAGCTCCTGGAGCGTGGTCGAGCCGTAGCGGGGGCAGAGTGTCACGGCCTCGCCGGTGAGAGCGAGCAGCACCTCGGCGGCCTGCAGCAGGGCCAGCACCGCGTCGGGGTGCGTCAGGGTGAACACCGACGCCCGCCCCTGCGGCCGAGAGGACACCAGGCCGCACTCCTTGAGGCAGGCGAGGTGCTTGCTGACCGTGCTCTGCGCCAGGTCCAGGTGTGCCGCGAGCTCCCCGACGCGGTGCTCACCGAGCGCCAGGTGCTGCAGGATCGCCAGCCGGGACCGGTCGCTGAAGCCGTGGAACAGACACGCGGCCGCTTCCCGCGCCGGCGGTCCCGTGTCACCAAGAGCAACTTCGAGCCCTATTATCGCCATTCGGCGATACTAGCGGGCCGGTTCGGTCTCGCCAGGTCGACCGCCTGCCGACACCGACGTCAGCGGCAAGAGGACGCGCGAGGACGAAGGAGAACACGGTGGATTTGGGCGAAGCGGTGCTGCTCGGCGTGACGGAGGGCCTGACCGAGTTCCTCCCGGTGTCGAGCACCGGCCACCTGACGGTGGTGGAGAAGCTGCTCGGGCTGCGCCTCGACGACCCGGGCGTGACCGCGTTCACCGCGATCATCCAGCTCGGCCCGATCCTGGCGGTCCTCATCTTCTTCCGCCGCGACATCGTCGCCCTCGCCGGCGCCTGGCTGCACGGGATCGCCTCGCCCAGCCGGCGTGGCGACCAGTACCGCCTCGCCTGGGCGGTGGTCCTCGGCACGATCCCGATCGGCGTCGTCGGGTTCCTCGGCCGGGACGCGATCAGCGCCGCCCGAAGCCTATGGGTGGTCGCGGCGGCTCTCGTCGGCTGGTCGCTGGTGATGGTCGCCGCCGAACGAGCAGGAACTCAGAGCCGCAACGAGAGCGAGATCCGCTGGCGCGACGCGCTGGTGGTCGGGCTGGTGCAGTGCGTCGCCCTGATCCCGGGGGTGTCACGATCGGGCGCCACGATCAGCGCCGGCCTGCTGCGCGGTCTCGACCGCGTCAGCGCCACTCGGTTCTCGTTCTTCCTGTCCATCCCGGCCATGATCGCGGCGGGGGTGTTCGAAGCAGCCAGCGAAGGCTCGGCCGTGTCCCGGACAGTCGGATGGGCAGCAACCGGCACGGGAACGTTCGTCGCCTTCGCCGTCGGCTACGCGGCGATCGCCTGGCTGCTGCGTCTCGTCGCCCGACACCCCATCACCGTGTTCGTGCCCTACCGGATCGCCCTGGGACTGCTCATCGCTGCCGCACTCGCGACAGGTCTCATCACGCCCTAGCTGACGTGTACTAACCCGACTTGCCGGGCTCATACTCGACGACGAGGGCAACTTCGGGGGGAAGAAGGACTGGCATGGTCCGACGGGTCGTCGTAGGGCTTCTGGGACTGTATGTGCTGCTCGCGGTCGTGAGCCGGTTCGTCGAGGGCATGGGCGCCGTTCGGTGTGGCTGTACGGACGCCTGCTGGTGTCACCGTCCGATCCTGAGCACGTTCCGATGGGTGTTCCCCTGGGGCCATCGTTGAGCGTCCGTCGTTGAACCGAGGCCTTGCCGGTCGTACCTCGAAACGAGCCTCTGCTCAGCCAAGCCGCTGATCACGGGGTCGCTTCCGGCCGGACTTGCTGCTTGCGTGGAGCCCGAACACGATCAGGCCGGTGCTGACGAGCAGCCCGGCGACGAGATGGACCATCACGCTGCTCGGGCCGTGCTTCGACCCGACGGCCACCACGCCCACCAGCTGCACGACGAAGGTCAGCAGGCCCAGCTGGAGAGCGACCGTGTGCAGCTGAGCGCGGGCACGGGTGTCCAGGGGGCTCATGGTCGGATCCTTCTTCAGATGGCGGTGGTGAACTGTGCGGCCCACTGGCGCAGCACGGCCGTGGCGTGGTCCCACAGACCGGTGACCATGAGCAGTCCGACGGCGATCATGGCGAGGCCCCCGATGCGCAGGAGAAGGTGCTCGTGGCGACGCAGCACGCTGATCGCGCGAGAGGCCTTGGCGAAGGCGGCCGCGGCGATCAGGAACGGGATGCCGAGCCCGAGGGCGTAGGTAAAGGCGAGCAACCCGCCACGGGTGGCGCTGCCCTCGGTGAGGGCGAGTGAGAGCACGATGCTGAGGGTGGGCCCGATGCACGGGGTCCAGCCGAGCCCGAACACCACGCCCAGCAACGGCGCACCCGCCAGTCCGACCGCGGGCATCCGCCGTAGCCGCACATCGGCCCGTCCGAGCGGGAGCAGGCCGGTGAAGACCAGGCCCATGACGATGACAACAACGCCCGCGATGCGGCTGATCAGGGCCTGGTAGGTCAGCAGGACCTGACCGAGTGCCCCGAGGACGACGCCGGCGGCGACGAAGACGCTCGCGAAGCCGAGGACGAACAACGCCGCCCCGAGGACGGTCCGCTGGGCTCGGGTGTGACCGGCGACCAGGTCGGCGGCACCCATGCCGCTGGCGTAGGCGAGGTAGCCGGGTAGCAGCGGCACCACGCACGGGCTGAAGAACGACACGAGCCCGGCCAGCAGCGCGACGGGAAGCGCGACCAGCATGGTCCCGGTGACGGCGTCCTGCATCCAGGCGGCCAGCTCGATCAGCACGGTCGGCGCACCTACTTGCCCTCGTAGGTCTCGTCGATGAGGCCGAGCAGGGTGGTCAGGCTGACCACGCCGACGACCCGAGCGGCGATCCGGCCCTGCCGGTCGATGAACAACGTGGTCGGGATCCCGTTCGGCGGAAGAGTGCCGGCGAAGCGGACGAGCTGTGCGGCGCTGGGGTCGTAGATGTGCGGGTAGTCGATGTCGAAGGTCCGCAGGAACGCCTGGGCGGTCTGCGGGCTGCTCTCGCGGACGTTGATGCCGACGAATGCTGCCGTGTCGGCCCGTTTCCGGCTGGCTTCGGCGAGGTCGGGCGCCTCGAGGCGGCACGGGGCGCACCACGCTCCCCAGACGTTGATGACGACGACCTTGCCCGGGTAGTCCGCGGTAGAGACCGTGCCCTCGCCGGACAGCGCGGGGCCGGACGCCACCGGCGCCGGCAGCCGTTCCTCCACCGGAATCCGGGTCAAGGCCTGGGTGACCGGACCGTCGGCGCCGGGCGTGCTGCCCAAGGGGCGGCTCCCGGTGCGGGTCAGCGGGTTGATCGAGTCGCCGCCGCACCCTGCTGTCAGCAGGACGAGCAGCAACGCGACCAGCGGCGCCGTACGGCCGGCGATCCCGGTGCTTCTGCTGCTCGCGGGCGAACCGACGCGCCGCAGGGTCGGCTGCGCGGCCGTGGTGCTCACGCGATCACGGTGATCGTGACGACGGCGGCAACGAGGAGGAACCAGCCCAGCAGGATCGAGCTGTGGTTCTGGGTCGCTATGTCGAGAGCGGGACGGACAGGGGTGGGGAGCCGGCGCCGGTTGCGCCCGAGGTTGTGCAGGGTGACGTACCAGAGCGCGGTGAACGTCGCGGCCCACGCGGCCATGCAGTAGGGGCACAGCGCCCCGATGGAGACCAGGCTCTGCCACATCAGCCACCCCACGAACGCGGTCCCGGCGAGGACCCCGACCTGCAGCCCGGCGGCGTACCAGCCGCTCAGCCGGCCGCCGCTGAGCAGCATCGCGCCGGTGGCGGCGACGACGGCGAAGCCCGCGATCCCCAGGTAGGGGTTGGGGAAGCCGAAGACCGCGGCCTGCGCCGAGCTCATCACCGGACCGCAGGAGACGGTCGCGTTGATGCTGCACGACGGCGTGTAGAACGGGTTGGTCAAGAGCCAGTACTTCTCCACCGCCAGCACGAACGCTGCCGCGAACCCGAGCAGCCCGGCAGCCAGCAGCGCGACGCCGACCAGGCGCTCTGAGATGCGAGCGGTCGGCATGGGCTCGGGCTGAGTCCCCTCGGGCGGACCGGTCTGGGGCAGAGCGGTCTGGGGGAGTGTGACCTCGGAGGAGGCGGCGTCAGATGCGGTGTCGGTGACGCGGGTTCCCGGTCGGTCGTGCTGGATGGTCACGACCCGGCCAGGGCGGTTTCGATGGCGACGGTGAGCTCGTCGACCGACTTCGGTTCGAGCCGTTCACCGTTGAGGAAGAACGACGGGGTCCCGGTCACGCCAAGGGATGTGCCGTCGTCGATGTCGGTCTGGATCCGGGCCTTTGTGGCCGGCGAGGTGTAGTCGGCCTCCCAACGCGTCATGTCGAGCCCGAGCTTGCGGGCGAGGTCGCGGAACGCGTCGTCCTGCGGCGTCTGCTGCTCGCCCCATTGGGTCTGGGTCTCGTACATCTGCCGGTACATCGCCTCGAACTGTCCCTGCTGAGCTGCGGCTTCGACGGCCCGCGCCGCTCGCTCACCGTTGACGTGACCGGGCAGCGGGAAGTAGCGCACGACGAAGCTGACCCGGTCGCCGTAGGTGCTGCGCAGCTGCTCCACGACCGGGAACGCGGCGCGGCAGCCCTCGCACTCGAAGTCGAGGAACTCCACGAACGTCACCTTGCCGTCGGCGACGTCGTTCAGGCGGTGCGAGTCCTCGCGGACGGTGGCCCCCACCCCGCTGGCAGCGGTGTCGGGGGAGTCCGCACCGCGCAGCTGCACGACCGCGACGACGCCGAGCAGCAGGGCCAGCAGCCCGCCAGCGACGCCGGTGAACAGCCGGTTCCTCCTCCGGGTGAGCCGCAGGGCCTCCTGCTCGGCGGCCAGCCGCTTACGGCTGGTCGACGTGGTCGGAGTTGATCGGCTCGTCGATCGGTTCGCGGCCATGCTTCTTGTCCTCTGTGCCTCTCGGTCGGGACCTCTGCGGGGGTGCCGCTCGGCGTCTCGGTCGGTCATCGTCGATGGGTCGTCGCCCTCGTGCGTGCCGGGTCAGCTGCAGCAGGCGCAGCCCGGAGCGCAGCCACAGCCGCTGTCGGAACCGTGAGACGTCTCCTGTCGTGTCGCGGGCCGCGTCGCCGACAGGGTGAGCACGGACGACAGGGTCAGTGGGGAACGCGGAACGTCGACACCGCCACCAGCAGACGGCTTCGTGGTCTGCGGCAGGTTCACCAGCGGCATGCTCATCACAGGTAGGCCTCCCGCAGGTACGGCTGCAGCAGAGCGGTGTTGGACCGGCAACGACCTGGCCGAGGCGGAAGTTCCTGCCCGGAGGGCGGGACGCGAGGGCAGGAACAGTCGTCGACCGGCGCGGAGGCCGTTCAGGATCACGAGCACCTCGGCCAGCTCGTGGGTGGCGACGACGGTCGGCAGGCCGAGGACGCCGAGCGCGGACAGCGGCACCAGGACGGCGATGATCAAGCCGGACAGCACCAGGTTCTGCACGAAGATGCCCCGCGCGTGGCGGGCGTGCGCGACGGCGTCCGGGAGGCGCCGCAGGTCCTCGCCCATCAGCGCGACGTCGGCCGCCTCGATGGCCGCGTCGCTGCCCATGGCGCCCATCGCGACGCCCGCGTCCGCGGTCGCCAGTGCGGGCGCGTCGTTGATGCCGTCGCCGACCATTGCGACCGGTCCGCGCTGTCGGAGGTCGGTGACGATCGCGGCCTTGTCCTGCGGGCTCAGCTCGGCCCGGACGTCGGTGATGCCGGCCTGGGCTGCGATCGCGTTGGCGGTGCGCGTGTTGTCACCGCTCAGCATGACCACGTCCATGCCCTGCCGGCGCAGCAGCGCTACCGCTTCCGCGGCCTCGGGGCGGATCTCGTCGCGCACAGCGACCGCGCCGAGCAGCTCCCCGTCCTGCTCGACCAAGACGACGCTCGCACCATCGTCCTGCAGCCGGGCCACGGCATCGGCAAGATCTGCCGCTGCGACGAAGCCCGGCTTCCCGAGCCGCGCCGGCCTCCCCGCGACCGTCCCGGTCAGGCCCTGACCCGGCACGGCGATCACGTCGCCCGCCTGCATTGCGGCGAGGTCCTTCGCTGCTTCGAGGATCGCCGCGGCCAGCGGGTGCTCGCTGCGCGTTTCGAGCGCTGCGGCCACCGCGAGCACCCGGTCGGGTGTGACCGTGGGGGAGGAGGGGACGACCTCGACCACAGTGGGCTCGTTGCGGGTGAGGGTGCCGGTCTTGTCGAGCGCGACGGTGCGGACGGAGCCGAGCGCCTCGACCGCCGCGCCGCCCTTGATGAGCACCCCGCCGCGCGACGCGGCGCCGACCGCGGCGATGACGGCGATCGGCACGCTCAACGCGAACGCGCACGGTGCGGCCGCGACGAGCACGACCAGGGCACGCGGGATCCAGACCGCGGGGTCGTCCAGGACGCTGCCGAGCAGGGCGACCAGTGCGGCCAGCACGAGCACTCCGGGAACGAGGGGTCTGGCCACCCGGTCGGCGAGTCGCTGGCTGCGGCCCTTGCGGTCCTGCGCCTCCTGCACGACCCGGACCAGCCGGGCCAGCGAGTTGTCCGCCGCCGTCGCGGTCACGCTCACCTCGAGCGCACCGGTGCCGTTCACGGTCGCGGCGAACACCGGCGACGCCGGGCCGACCTCGATCGGAACAGACTCCCCGGTCACGACGGAAGCGTCGATCGTGCTCCGACCGCTGCGCACCACGCCGTCGGTCGCGACCTTCTCGCCCGGACGGACGAGCAGGACGTCGCCGACGGCCAGCTCGTCGAGCGCCAGCGTAACTGAACGATCACCACCGCCGCTGCCACCACCAGCGCCACCGCCGCGCAGGACCGTCGCCGTCGGCGGCGCCAGGTCCAGCAACGCCCGCAGGCTGTTCCGCGTCCGGGTCAGGGCGTAGTCCTCCAGCCCCTCGGCGATGGAGAACAAGAAAGCCAGGGTCGCGGCCTCCGCGACCTCGCCGAGCAGCACCGCCCCGACTGCGGCGATCGTCATCAGCAGACCGACCCCGAGCCGGCCCCGCAGGAGCCGGCGAAGCGCCGACGGCACGAACGTCGCCGCACCGACGACTGCCGCCGCGTAGAACATCACCAGCTCGAACGAGGTGCCGCCGGGAGCGACCGCACCGGCCAGCAGGAGGACGCCTGACAGCGCCGCAGCCTGGATCTCGCGCGCCCGCCACACCGGCGTAGGTGTCGTGCCCTGCTCCGCGTCGTGGGCGTCGGCCTCGTCGACCTCGTCAGGGCCGCAGCATGCGTCAGCCACGACCAACCGCCAGCTCCGCAGCCACCTCGTGGTCGGTGCAGGCGTAGTCGTCAGGCCCGCACGGCTCACCGGCCGATGCGCCCTGGTTCACCACGAGGACCAGTGACGCGAGCTGCGCCAGCGCCCCGGCCAGCCGGGGATCGGCGAGCTCGTAGCGGACCCGGCGCCCCACGTGCACGGTCGACACCAGTCCGCAGCCGCGCAGGCACGAGAGGTGGTTCGACACGTTCCCGCGCGTCAACGACAGCGCGTCCGCCAGGTCCGACGGGTACGCCGGACCGTCCACCAAGCGCAGCAGCAGCCGCCGTCGCGTTGGGTCGGCCAGAGCCGTCCCGACCCGACCTAACGCGTCCGCGTCCACGAGGACGCCCACAGGCTCATGCTCGACCGTCACGACACAAACACTACAGCCGTCGCTTAATCAAGCGCAGAGGGTGGGAGTGGGGCACGGGAAGATGCGGCGATCACCACGGTGGCCGGGAACTGCAGTCGGCATCCGAGTCGTTGGGCTCGGTGTGCCGCCGCCACGTGACCCGGCGCCGTCACCTCGCGTCGAGCACTCCCGTCGACCGACCTCGGCGTCCAGTGCAGCACTCGCAGCCGTTGCCGCGCTCGAGGAGCATCGTGCAGCGCGCTGCCGCGCAGCCAGCTTTCCCCCGGCATGTGGACGCTGAAGGGTGGCCAGGACTCGACCGGGTCGTCGCGTACGGGGTGAAGGGGAGGCACCGGGCGCCGGCGTCGCCGAGGTCGAGCTGCGCCTGGCGAGGCGCTACCCAACACCTCGGGTTGATCGCAAGATCAAGGTTGCGCTGATCGGTGCGGCCACGGTGTGCGCCCTGACGTGGCTGGTCTCCACGGCACTGACCCACGCCCGCCCGGCCGTCGATGCTCAGGTGCTGTCCTTCGACGTCAGATCCGACACGACCATCAGCGCGGAGATCCTGGTGCAGCGCCGCGACCCGACGAAACCGGCCGTCTGCCGGCTCCTGGCGCAGAGCACCGACTTCCAACCCGTCGCCGAGAAGGACGTGGACGCACCCGCCGACCACTCCGAGCTGACCCGGGTCGAGGTCGACCTGACCACACTGCGCCGCGCCACCTCGATCAAGGTCACGACGTGCCGCACACGATGACCCACCCGTTCCGCGAGCGCGAGCGCCCGAACAGCCGCCCACGCGCGGACGAACCGTGAACCAGCCCCCCGACCCCGACACCTCGAGCTCGGCCAGCAGCCGACCTCCGGCCCTGAGCGAATCGGCGACAGCCTCTGGAGCCCCAGGCCGACCCCCCGCGAGGCCGGAAGGTGACAACAAGCGCCTCTGGATCCGCTGGGCATTTCTCGTCGCGTTCGTCGCAGCCCTCGTTACGGCCTTCGTCTACCTCGGCGACTGGCAGCTCGAACGGCTGCAACAACGACGCCAACGCAACATCTCGACCGTCGCCAACACCCAGAACGAGGTGTTGCCGTGGGAGGAGGTCTTCACCCGGACCATCACCGACGCCGACCAGTGGCAGCGGGTCAGTGCAGTCGGGGTCTTCGACGCCGAACGCCAGGTGCTGCTGCGCTACCGCACCAGTGGTGATCTCAACGGCTACGAAGTCCTCACCCCGCTGCGCACCACGGCAGGAACCGTCCTGGTCGACCGCGGCATCGTCCCCCTCAGCGCCGGCGAGGAGGTCCCCAGCACCGCGCCACCACCCCCGACCGGAACGGTCACCGTGGTCGGTCACGTCCGACGCAACGAAGTGGGCCGGACCACAGCCAGAGTCCCCGTGAACGGGTCGGCCAGGCTCATCGACTCCACCGCCGTCGGTGCGACGCTGCCGTACCCCGTCGCGAACGGCTACATCGGCCTGCTCACCGTCGAGCCCAGTCAGACCGGCAACTTCAAGCCCGTCGCACTACCCGAAATCTCCGACGGACCGCACTTCTGGTACGCCGCGCAGTGGTTCATGTTCGCCGGGATCGGTGTGCTGGGCATCGTCGTCTTCATCCGAGGGGACCTCCGCGAACGTCGCATGGGCGTTCGATCCGGCACTCAAGGCCCCCGAGAACCTCGCTCGGGCTGACGGCAGAGTCGGCCACTCGACCACCCGGTCTGTCGAGACCTGCCCTTTAGAGGGCCGATGAGTTGGACGAGACCAGTGCTTGGCGGATGGCCGCCCCCCTTGAACCAGTGGCAGGACGAAGAGCGACCTCGGTCTGAACCGGCACATCGACGTTGCAGCCGTGCGCGTTCACCTCCTGACCACCTCAGAGGGGCGTCTGCCAGTTGGCGACGAGGCCCTGCAGCTGCGCGATCAGCGAGGCCCAGATGCCGCTGACCTGCATGATGCCCACGACGATCAGTAACAACCCGCCGACTTGCATGATCCGGCGGGCGTGCCGCTGGGCGAACGCGAAGACTTTGAAGGCTCGCTGGACTCCCAGGGCGGCCAGCAGGAACGGCAGTCCGAGGCCGACGCTGTAGGCGAACGACAGCAATGCGCCGCGGCCCGCGCCGCCGGTGCTGAACGACAGGGAGAGGACTGCGGCGAGGGTGGGACCGATGCACGGGGTCCAGCCGACTCCGAAGAGCACGCCCAGCAGCGGGGCGCCGGCCACCCCGAGGCGGGGCTGGAAGTCCAGGCGGAACGAGCGGTTGAGCAGCGGGACCCGGGCCAAGACCCCGGTGAAGATCAGGCCGAGCACGATGGTGAAGACGCCGAGCACCTTGATGATCAGGCCCTGATGGGTGAGCAGCAGGGTGCCGGCGGCACCGAAGGCCGCGCCGTAGCTGGTGAAGACCGCAGCGAAGCCGAGGATGAACAGCAGGGTCCCGGTGACCGTGCGGCTCGGTCTGCTCCGGCGACGTGGTCTTGGCGCGGCCTCGAGAGCTGAGCTGGCTGAGCCGTGGGTCAGCCTGGTGGGACCTGTCTGGGCGTCGGCCCCTGCGGTGCCGCTGACGTAGGCGAGGTAGCCGGGCACGAGCGGCAGGCAGCAGGGGCTGAGGAACGAGACGAGTCCGGCCGCCATGGCGACCGGGATCGCCAGCAGCAGCGGCCCGTACGCGACGAGGTCCCCGGGGTTCACCGGGTGGCCTTGCTGGCCGCGATCTCGTCGTCGAGCAGCCCTTGGAGGGTGGTGTAGGTGACCGGTCCGATGATGCGGGCGGCGACGCGGCCTTGCCGGTCGATCACGACGCTGGTCGGGACGGCGGTGGTGGGGATCGTGTCGCGCAGGGCGAGGAGGACCTCACCGTTGTGGTCGACGACGCTGGGGTAGGCGACCTTGTTGGCCCGCACGAAGGCCTTTGCGGCATCGGGGTTGTCGCGGGTGTTGATCCCGACGAAGCTGACGCCGCGACGGGCCTGTTCGGTGGCGACCCGCACCAGGTCGGGTGTCTCGGCGCGGCACGGTGCGCACCACGACCCCCACACGTTGATCACCACGATGTCGCCGGCCAGCTGTGACAGGGCGAGCGGCTTGTCGTCGAGGGTGGTGCCCTCGAGCTTCGGTGCCGGGACCCGACTCGCCGCCGGGTAGAGGTCCAGGCCCGGTTCGGCGGTCACCCCGGTGCCGTCGTTGGCCCGGGAGAGCGCGTTGTCGTCGTTGCTGGACCAGGGCCTCCACCACATCATCAGGAGCACCAGAGCCAGAACGGCGAGGACCCCGGCGAGGGCCTGGAGCCGGCGAATCGCCTGCACGGCGGTCATGGGTGCGTTCATGGCAGCTGCAGGACGATCTGCTGGTCAGGCTCGAGACGAAGCCGTGCCGGGTCGCCGCTGACCGCTGTCCCGTTGCTGGTCAGCGTGACCTGCTGGCCGTCGGCGGCTTGCACGCCCCCGATCTGGGTCGTGGTCAGCTCGACGCCCCACTCGACGAACAGCTGGCCGAGGGTGAACGTCTCCCCGGCCCGGTCGGCCTCGATGTGGATCGTGCCGTCCCGCTCGTGGGTGTGCAGCGCCGACATGGCACCGGTGGTGGGGTCGACGCCGATGTTGGACGGTACCGGCACCTCGCTGCCCTTGACGATGATCCGAAGTCGGGGGTGGTAGTGCTCGGCGGTCCCCATCGGTCCGAGGTCCAGGCCGGCGGCCGCGACGCGTGCCGTGACGTCGGTGGGTACCGGCCATGGCGGTTGGGACCGGCTGTCCGGCTCGACGGGTTGCGGCGCTGCCGAAGGCTGGTCGGGGGCGGTCGTCGGCGCAGGGGCGCTGCACGCGCTGGCCGCGGCGACGACGAGGAGGCTGAGGACGGCAGCGGCGACCGGTCGGCGACGCCGGGCGGGGATGGTCGAGATGATGGCTAGCTCCTTCAACGTGGGTGAGAGCGACGCCGCTGACGGGCTCGCTCAAGGGACGGCGTCGACCGAAGCGGCCTGTCTCGGTCCGCAAGAGGGCGGCTGCGGCGCCGTCCGAGTGGCTGACGACCGTGTGGCCGGGTAGGTCGACGAGGCCGGGACCGGTGATGCCGGTCCCGGCACGTCGTTCCTACAGGGTGGCGAGCAGGTCCTTCATGACACCGACCTCTTGCTGCTGGGTGGTGATGATGGTCTTGGCCAGGGCGATGGCGTCGGGGTTCTTGCCGTTGCTGACCTCGGACTGAGCCATCTTGATCGCGCCCTGGTGGTGCGCGGTCATCAGCTGCAGGTACGTCTTCTGCCCGGCCTGACCATCGGCCTGGTCGAAGTCCTTCAGCTGGGCGTCGGTGGCCATCCCGTCGTCGCTGCCGTGATTCATGCCGCCCATGCCGCCGCCGCTCATCTCCTGCTGGCCCCAGGCGGCGAGGTAGCCCTTCATAGTGTCGATCTCGGGCTGCTGCGCGGCCTTGATCTGCTCGGCGAGCGCGGTCACGTCCGGGTTCACGCCGCTCTTGGCGAGCAGGGTGTCGCTCATGGCGACGGCCTGCTCGTGGTGGGGCAGCATCATCTGCACGAACATGACGTCGGCGTCGTTGAACTCGGCCGAGACGCTCGTGCTCGAACTCGTGCTGGCACTCGTGCTGCTGGCGGGCGGGGCCGTCGAGCTGGGCGCCATGGCGCCCATGCCGGTGTCGCTGCACCCGGCCAGGGCGAGAGCGGCGGTGATGGTCAGGGCCGCGAGGCCCGTCTTCAGTGCGCGTGGGTAGGTCATGAGGGTTCTTCTCCGTACAGGTCTGTGTGGACATCCGGGACACCCGCGTCACAGCCCGCTCGAAGCGGGGTGCGTCCGGGGTGGGGCTGAGCCGAGGCTCAGCGGGTCGTCAGCAGCACAGGTCGATCAGGTACGAAGAACAGACAGCTCCGCCAGCGACAGCGGTGGAATCAGCCGACCCGCCACGAAGAGGGTCACCAGCCGGGACAGCCGCGTCAGGCGGGGGAGCAGGAACGGTAGGACGCGCGCCGGCCGCGGCGGGGCGAGCAGCCACCGGAGCACGAGCAGGGTGAGGGCGAGCAGGCACGACCCCAAGGCCATCTGGTGGTCGGCGCAGTCCGGGCAGCCGCCTCCGGTGCCCGTGCCTGACCTGCCAGCGTCGGCGTGAGCGCCCGCGTGCGCCGCAGCCATCGGCAGCATCTCGCCGGTCCCGCTGTGCCCGGCGTGGTCGCCTTGAGCGGAGGAGGTGGCCGGGCTGAGGGCCATGTCGTGGCCGAAGGCCATCTGGTGCATGCCGACGATGCCGAGCACGACCACCACGAGGGTGGCCGCAAGCAGCAGGCGTCGAACCCAACGACGGTGCGTGCGCGGACGGCGGTCGCCTGCGACGACCTGCAGGTCGGGCCTCACGTCGCACCTCCACTCCGTCTTGATCGGCCACGCCAGGCTAGCGCCGAACCCCAGGGGGGTATCGGAGCGCCGGACGGGCGGTTTGCGCGACCCACCCGTGCGAGGGCCGCCGATGAGTTGATACCCACGCCGGCGCCCCTGGTCCACCAGTGGCTAGCGCGGTGTGGCGTCGGGGTTCGGCGTCGTCGCGGGCACCGCAGCGGCGGCGTCGAGCAGGACCGTCAGCTCCGCCTCCCGGGTGCGGAGCACCATCTGAGCGAACTCGAGCAGGGCCGGGCTCTTCCCGTGGGCGATCTCGTCCTGGGCGGCGGCGACCGCGCCACGGTGGTGCTTGGTCATCATCTCGACGTACAGCGCCTGAGCGGCGGCGCCTGTGGCGCTGTCGAGCGCGTCCATCTGGGTCGGGGTGGCGATCCCGTCGCCGCCGCCACCGTGGTCGTGCGGGGCGTCGGCCGTGACCGGTTCGCCACGCTCGGCGACCCAGGCCTGCAGCTGGTCGGTCCCGGTGCTGCGGTTCTCGCGGAGCTCGACGGCCAACGCCGACAGGGCCGGCGGCAGGCCCTTCTGCTCCAAGACGAGCTCGCTCATGGTGGCGCCCTGCTCCGTGCGGGATCATCGCGCGAGCGAAGACGACGTCAGCCTCGTTGTAGTCGACAGTCGTGGCGCCAGGCGTAGTGCCGCCGGTGACGTCCGGCGCCGGGTCCTCCGTAGTGCCACAGGCGACCAGGGCGGCCATGACCGTCAGGACAGCGACCAGCACCGCTACACGTTGCCGTGCGGACGCCAGCAGCTGACCCGCGCCGTCTTGCCACACCGTCGTCGTCACGCCCTTCCGTCGCCGCTCATGTCGCTGCCGTGCGACCCCGATCATCCTCGACGGCGCCCGAGCAGCGCTTGGAACGGCTCGGAAGGGCCTGGACGGCTGCTGCGTGCTGGGAGGACCTTGTCCGGAGGGGGAATACGACGGGAGCCTTGCCGGTTCGGCCGAACGAGAGCAACATACCCCTAGGGGGTATCAACGGAGAGGTTCGAGGTGAACGAGCAGCACCACGACAGCCACGCCGCCACCGGCGCAAGCACGGACGAGACCAGCAGCCCGGAGGCGACCCAGGGTCCGGCTGGCGCCCAGGAGGGCCACGTCTCCCCAGGCGGGCGCCTCAGCGCACCCGGAGCCGAGCACCAGGCTCACTCGTACGAGGCCTCGCCTGCGCCGTCTCAGGTGGCCACGATTCAGCAGGCAGACGCCGACGCCACGGCCGCTCCGGGGAGCCACGGCGCCCACCAAGACGTCCACCGTGGAGCGCTCGAGGACGGGCACCAGGACCACGCCGACCACGCCGGGCACGAGGGTCATGCGGAACACGGCGACCACGCCGAGCACGCGGGGCACTCGGGACATGCGGGTCACGGCGACCACGTGGCGATGTTCCGGCGGCTGTTCTGGATCATGCTCGCGTTCGCGCTGCCGGTCGTTTTCCTCTCGCCGATGTTCGCGATGATCGTGGGCTACGACCTCCCCGACGCCGGCTGGGTCGGGTGGGTCTCGCCGGTCCTCGGCACAGTCATGTACGTGTGGGGCGGGCGTCCGTTCCTGACCGGCGCGGTGTCGGAGCTCCGGGCGAAGAGCCCCGGGATGATGCTGCTCGTCGCGCTGGCGATCACGGTCGCGTTCGTGTCGTCGCTCGGCGCAAGCTTGGGCCTGCTCAGCCACGAGCTCGACTTTTGGTGGGAGCTGGCGCTGCTCGTCGTGATCATGCTGCTCGGCCACTGGATCGAGATGCGGTCCCTCGCGCAGTCGGCGTCGGCGTTGGAGTCGCTGGCCGCGTTGCTGCCCGACGAGGCCGAACGTGTCGACGGCGACCAGACGGTGGCCGTCTCCCCAGCCGACCTGCGCGTCGGCGACGTCGTCGTCGTCCGCCCCGGCGGCCGGGTCCCCGCTGACGGCACCGTCGTCGACGGCACCGCCGACGTGGACGAGTCGATGATCACCGGCGAGTCACGCCCCGTAGCGCGCAGTGTCGGCGACACCGTCGTCGCGGGCACCGTGTCGACCGACTCCGCGCTGCGGGTACGGGTGTCCGCGGTCGGGGACGACACCGCCCTGGCCGGCATCCAGCGTCTCGTCGCGCAGGCGCAGGGCTCGTCGTCGCGGGCGCAGCTGCTCGCCGACCGTGCCGCGGGCTGGCTGTTCTGGTTCGCCCTGGGCGCAGCCGCGCTCACCGTCGTGGTGTGGACGCTGCTCGGGTCCCCGGACAACGCGTTGATCCGCACCATCACCGTGCTCGTCATCGCCTGCCCGCACGCCCTCGGCCTCGCCATCCCCCTGGTCGTGTCCATCGCGACCGAACGTGCCGCCCGCGGAGGCGTCCTCATCACCGACCGAACCGCGCTTGAGGCGATGCGCACCGTCGACACCGTCCTGTTCGACAAGACCGGCACCCTGACCAAGGGCGAGCCGGCCCTCACCCACGTCCTCGCCGTCGACAGCCACACCAACGACGGGTACACCGACGACGAAGTGCTCGCCCTGGCCGCGGCCGCCGAGGCTGACAGCGAGCACCCGCTGGCTCGCGCCATCGTCACCGCCGCGAGCGAGCGGAGCCTGCCGCGACGTCGCGCGTCCGGGTTCCAGGCATCAACTGCGGTCGGCGTCAGTGCCACCGTCGACGGGCACACCGTCGCCGCCGGCGGCCCCGCGCTGCTGCGCGAGCACCAGCTGACGCCGCTTGACGGCGTCCAGGCATGGGCCGAGCAGGGCGCGATCGTCCTGCACGTCCTCGTAGACGGCCGCATCGCCGGTGCCCTGGCCCTGGCCGACGAGGTCCGCCCGGAGTCGCGCGAAGCTGTCGACGCCCTGCACAAGCTCGGCCTGCAGGTCGTCATGATCACCGGCGACGCAGAACCCGTCGCCCGCAGCGTCGCCGCCGAGCTCGGCATCGACGAGGTCTTCGCCGGGGTCCGGCCAGAAGACAAGGGCGACAAGGTCGCCCAGCTCCAGGCCCGAAACCAACGCGTCGCGATGGTCGGGGACGGCGTCAACGACGCCCCCGCTCTCGCTCAGGCCGACGTCGGCATCGCGATCGGCGCCGGAACAGACGTCGCCATCGCCTCCGCAGGTGTCGTGCTCGCCAGCGACGACCCCCGTTCAGTCCTGTCGGTGATCGAACTATCCGAGGCGAGCTACCGAAAGATGCGCCAGAACCTCGGCTGGGCGGCCGGTTACAACCTCGTCTCCGTGCCCCTGGCCGCGGGCGCCCTCGCTCCCGTCGGGTTCGTGCTGCCGATGGCTGTCGGCGCGCTGCTGATGTCGGCGTCGACGGTCGTGGTTGCGGCGAATGCCCAACTGCTGCGCCGCCTAGACCTCAGTCCCCAGGCCAGCACCGGCAGGGTGCTGCGCCGGCCGTAGGTTGAAGATTCCGCAGGTCCTGCTGTACGGCGGTCGGAGGCGGGCTGCGGTCTCGGCCCCCAGGACGCCGTTCCGCAGGAGTCCGCTCGGGGCGCCGTGCGCTTTCGAGCATTCGGGCTGCCGGGGAACGCGTTGCAGCTGAGGCTATTCAGTGGCTCCGCTTTCCCTGGCGTGCCGGGGGGCCGCGTCAGGAAAGATGCCCCGGCGGCGGGCTGCGGTCCGGCGTCGTCAGGAGCGCTCAGGTGCAGGTGCTCGGTCTGAAGCGGAGTGGGCGACTGTCGCCGCAGTTGCGCGATCAGTTGCAGCCAGACATCGACGTGTGTCAACATTTACGAGTGTCGATGTCTATGAGCGTGATGTCTCCTGTAGAGACGGTGGCGTGCTGCTCGCCTCTCTCGCGGGAACCGCTGACCCCTACCCAGGCCGAGCAGGTGGCGCCGCTGCTGAAGGCGCTCGCTGACCCGGTCCGGCTCCGGCTCATGTCGATCGTGGCTTCGCACGAGGGCGGTGAGGCGTGCGTCTGCGATCTCACCGACTGCTTCGAGCTCTCGCAGCCAACCATCAGCCACCACCTGAAGGTGCTGCACGCGGCCGGCCTGCTCGAGCGCAGCAAGCGTGGCGTCTGGGTCTACTACCGCGTCCGTTCGATGGCTCTTGCTGACCTCGCCACCCTCATCACCCCGACGCCTCAGACCGGTACCACCAGGAGCTGCTCGTGAGCGCCCACACCTCGAAGCTGGCGACCGGCGAGCAGGAGACCCGGGCGCGCCTGTCAACGGTCGACCGGTTCCTGCCGGTGTGGATCGTGGCGGCGATGGCGCTCGGGCTGCTCCTGGGCCGGGTGGTCCCGGGATTGGCCGGGGTCCTCGACGCGGTCAAGATCGGGTCAGTGTCGCTGCCGATCGCCATCGGTCTGCTCGTGATGATGTACCCGGTGCTGGCCAAGGTCCGCTACAACGAGACCCACCGGGTGCTCGCGGACCGGCGCCTGATGATCACCTCGCTGGTGATCAACTGGGTCTTCGCGCCGGCGTTCATGTTCGCCCTGGCCTGGCTGTTCCTCCCCGACCTGCCGGAGTACCGGACCGGGCTGATCATCGTCGGGCTCGCCCGGTGCATCGCCATGGTGCTGATCTGGAACGACCTCGCCTGCGGAGATCGGGAGGCGGCAGCGGTGCTCGTCGCCATCAACTCGGTGTTCCAGGTGCTGGCGTTTGGCGTCCTTGGCTGGTTCTACCTGCAGGTGCTGCCGTCCTGGCTTGGTCTGCCAACGACGTCAGCCGGATTCTCGGTGTGGGCGATCACCGCGAGCGTCCTCGTGTTCCTCGGCATCCCGCTCGTGCTCGGCTTCCTAACCCGCACCATCGGTGAGCGGCGGCTGGGACGCGAGACCTACGAGCAGAAGGTCCTGCCGAAGATCGGACCCTGGGCGCTCTACGGCCTGCTCTTCACCATCGTCATCCTGTTCGCGCTGCAGGGCGACACGATCACCTCGGAGCCCCTGCACGTCGCGCGGATTGCGCTGCCGCTGCTCGTCTACTTCGCCGTCGTGTTCTCGGTGAGCCTGCTCATCGGCCGCGCGCTAAAGCTCGGCTACCCCAGGGCCACGACGCTGGCCTTCACGGCGGCCGGCAACAACTTCGAGCTGGCCATCGCCGTTGCGATCGCGACGTTCGGGGTCACGTCGGGCCAGGCCCTCGCCGGGGTCGTAGGGCCTCTGATCGAGGTCCCGGCCCTCGTCGCCCTGGTCTACGTGAGCCTGTGGGCCCGCAAGCACCTTTTCCCCGACGGCACGGCCACCCAGCCGCTGTCCCGGGCGTCGCGCGACTGATCCTCACGCGCCGGGGTCGTCGGCACCGGCGCTCTTCTCAGATCTTCTGGAAAGGCTTCTCGATGCACCTGGTGGCCATCGGGGGCAGCGACGCCGGCATCTCCGCCGCGTTGCGTGCCCGCGAGCTCGACCCGTCCGCCGACGTGACCGTGGTGGTCGCCGACGCGTACCCGAACTTCTCCATCTGCGGGATTCCGTACTACGTCTCGGGCGAGGTGGGGCACTGGCGCAACCTGGCCCACCGGACCTCGGCGGACCTTGAGGCGACGGGGATGCGGCTTCGGCTCGACACCTTCGTCACCGACATCGACGTCGCCGGTCGCCGGGTGCTGGTCCGCGAGCCGGACGGCGGGCGCTCGTCCATCGAGTACGACGAGCTGGTCGTCGGGACGGGTGCACTACCGGTCCGCCCGCCGATCGCGGGTCTGGACGAGCTCGGGGCCCAGGACGGCGTCCATCTCCTGCATTCGATGGGGGACACCTTCGCCCTCACGGAGAGCCTCGACCGGATCCGGCCACGCAAGGCCCTAATCGTTGGGGCGGGTTACGTCGGGCTGGAGATGGCGGAGGGCCTGACGGCGCGTGGCATCGAGGTCACCCAGGTCGAGATGCTGCCCGAGGTCCTGCCGACCGTGGACCCCGAGCTCGGTGCGCTGGTGCACGCCGAGCTCGACCGCCACGGCGTCCGCGTCCACACGAGGACCACCGTCACGCGCATCCGCCGCACCGGTCAGGACGAGCACGGCAAGGGCTCCGGACGCCTGCACGTCGAGGGCACCGGGCAGCACGGCGAGCCGCTCGGTTGGGACGTCGACCTGGTCCTCGTCGTCGTGGGCGTGCGTCCCGACACCGACCTGCTGGTCCGCGCCGGCGCCCAGACCGGACCCCGCGGCGCCGTCAGCGTCGACGAGACGATGGCCACCGGCCTGCCGCACGTCTGGGCCGCGGGAGACTGCGCCGTCACCCACCACCGCCTGCTCGGCACCACCTACCTCCCGCTCGGCACGACCGCACACAAGCAGGGCCGCGTGGCCGGGGAGAACGCACTGGGCGGCGCCACCCGCTACGCCGGCAGCCTGGGCACCCAGGTCGTCAAGGTCTTCGACCTCGTCGCCGCCCGGACGGGCCTGCGTGAGCACGAGGCCGTCAGCGCCGGGTACCGGCCCGGTACGAGCCAGTCGAGCCCGGACGACCACAAGGCCTACTACCCGGGGGCGCAGCCCATCAGCATCCGCGTCACCGGCGACCTCGACACCGGGCGGCTGCTCGGTGCCCAGCTGGTCGGCGCGCGAGGCACCGAGACCGCGAAGCGCGTCGACACGTACGCGGCGGCGTTGTTCCACGCGATGACGGTCGACGGCATGTCCGAGCTCGACCTGTCGTACACCCCGCCGCTGGGCTCGCCGTGGGACGCCGTGCAGATGGCGTCGCAGGCCTGGGTGCGCGAGCACCAGCTGCCCCCGCAGCAGGTTGCCCTCGCCACGTCGCTCCCCTCGTCGCTCGCGCGGCCGTGACCGTGGCGACGGTGCTGTTCGTGTGCGTCCACAACGCGGGGCGCTCTCAGCTCGCCGCAGGCCTTGCCGCGTACCGGGCCGGACCAGGCGTGCGGGTGCTGTCGGCGGGGACGGAGCCGGACGCCCACGTCGACGCAGTGGCGCTGGCGTCGCTGGCCGAGCTGGGCATCGACCGGTCTGACCAGGTGCCGTCGCTGCTGACCGACGACCTGCTCGACCAGGCCGACGTCGTCGTGACGTTGAAGCCTGGCCTCGCCGTGGCGCAACGTCCGGGCGTGCGGTACGAGAACTGGCCGCTGCCCGACCCGCAGGGTTGGGACCTCGACGGCATCCGCGGGTTGCGCGATCACCTCGACGCCCGCGTCGCCCAGCTCCTGGCCGGCCTCTCGACCGGACGCGACCCATCTGCACTCGACGACGAGGACACCCCATGACCGACACGCACACGGACACGCAGCTCAAGACCCCGCTGCACGGGCTGACCAGCGACGAGGAGGTGCTGCACCGCATCGTCGACAAGCTCGCCGACCGGTTCGAGGGCATCTTCGCCGCCGAGACCGTCGACCGCTACGTCTTCGAGTCCTACACGGCCCTCGCACGGACCTCGAAGATCCGCGGCTTCCTCGTCACCCGCACGGAGCGGTTCGCCGCCGACCGGCTCAGGGCTCTGGCGACCGCGAAGGGCGCCCTCGAGCAGACGGTGCCGGAGGTGCTGTTCATCTGCGTGCAGAACTCCGGCCGCTCCCAGATGGCCGCCGCGCTGCTCAAGGACCGCGCCGGCGACCGGGTCCACGTCCGCTCCGCCGGCTCCGCACCGGCCGAGCAGATCGACCCGCACGCCATCGAGGTGATGGCGGCGCGCGGCATCAGCCTCGACGAGGAGTTCCCGAAGCCGCTGACCGACGACGTGGTCCGCGCCGCCGACGTGGTCGTCACGATGGGCTGCGGAGACTCCTGCCCCCTCTACGCGGGCAAGCGCTACCTCGACTGGAACGTCGCCGACCCGGCCGGGCGCAGCCTCGAGGAGACCGAAGTCATCGCCCGCGACATCCAGACCCGCGTCGACACCCTCCTCGACGAGCTGATCGGAGCCACACGATGACCGACACCACCCCGACCACCCAGCCTTCACCGAAGCCCTCGGTGCTATTCGTGTGCGTGAAGAACGGCGGCAAGTCCCAGATGGCAGCCGGGCTGATGACCCGCCGCGCCGGAGACACCATCGAGGTGGAGTCGGCCGGCACGAAGCCGGGCACCACGGTGAACGCGCTGTCGGCAGAGTCGCTGGCCGAGGTCGGCGTCGACATCAGCGCGAACACCCCAAAGCCGGTCACCGATGACCTTGTGCGGGCCGCCGACGTCGTGGTGACCCTCGGCCGGGAGGCGCACGTCGACGAGGTGCCCGGCACGACGTTCGAGAACTGGGACACCGACGAGCCGTCCGAGCGTGGCATCGACGGCATCGAACGGATGCGGCTGGTCCGCGACGACATCGCGCGCCGGGTCGACGAGCTGTACGAGCGGCTCAACGCCGGACGCTGACCCGCCCCGCCCGGTCGCCCAGCTCACGCAGTTGCTCGACGATGGCGTCGACGCTGGCGCGGGCGACGCCCCCGACCCCGATGAGGGTGGCGGACGCGGGTCCGCACCAGTCGCCGTAGCCGAGGAAGAACAGTCCCGGGTCATCGACCGAGCGCGACGGCAGCGGCGGGTCGGTGACCGGCAGCGCGTCGCTGCGGGTCAGGGCCAGCCCAGCGAGGTGGCGCAGGTCGGGACGGAAGCCGGTGCACCACACGATCGCGTCGGCCGCCAGCTGGCGGGGCGGGTCGTTCCAGGCGACGCCGGTTGGGGTCACCCGGTCGAACATCGGCTGCGCCTGCAGGTCGCCGCGCCGGCGAGCGGCGAGGACCGGCGGGACCATCACGATGTCGCCGAGCCCACCGACACCCGGGTCCGAAGGATCGCCGGCGGCGGCCGCGCGGACCCGGCGGGTGGCGAGCTCGAACAGCTTGCGACCGTCGACGTCGTCGGGCAGGAACCGCGGCGGGCGGGCCGTTACCCACGCCGTCTCCCCGGTGGGGCGGCTGGTCAGGTCGGCGGCGATCTGAGCGCCGGAGTTGCCGCCGCCCACGACCAGCACGGTCTGGTCGTCGAAGTCGGCCGCGCTGCGGTAGCCGGCACTGTGCAGCTGCCGTCCTGCGAAGGCGTCCATGCCCGGGTACGTCGGCCAGAACGGCCGGCTCGCGCCGGTCGCGTTGACCAGCACCCGGCACCGCCACACTCCGCGGTCGGTGACGACGTCGAAGCCTTCGGTGGTGCGCGTGACGGTCCGGACGCGGACCGGCCGGTGGACGGGCAGCTGGTAGCGGTCCTCGTAGGCGCTCAGGTAGTCGCGGACGTGCTGCGCCGACGGGTTGCCCTCGCCGGTCCAGGGGGGCATCGGCCAGCCGGGCAACGAGCTGAAGCCGGCGGGGGAAAACAGCTGGAGGGTGTCCCAGCCCGCCGTCCATGCGCCGCCTGCGCTCGGGTTGGCGTCGAGGAGGGCGAAGCTCAGCCTGCCCAGCTCTCCCGGTGCGCTGGGTCCGCTGGTGGCCCGCCGGCGGGCCCGCTGCAGGTAGTAGCCGGTGGCGAGCGCGGCCTGCCCGCCGCCGACGACGAGCACGTCCACGTCGCCGGCTGCCGGGCCAGGCGTAGGCCCTGTCTGGGGCGCCGAAGGTGGTTCGGCGGTGCTCACCGCTCCAGTGTTCCCGCCGGACGAGACCCGGGGAGCGAGCCGAGGCTGAGCGCGGCCGCACCCAGACCGACCGCGGCCATCACCGCGAGCATCGCGGCGTAGCTGCCGAGCGCCACGGCCAGGGCAGCGCCGAGGAACGGTGCGACAGCGGTGGTGAACGTAAGCGGGGCGGCGAGGACGCCGCTGAGGGTGCCGTAGTGGTGGGCGCCCCAGCGGTCGGTGACCGCGGTGGCCTGCAGCAGGGTCACGATGCCGCGGACCATCCCGGCCAGGACCGCGACGGCGACCAGGGCAGGCAGCCAGGTCAAGACCCCGAGCAGGCCGGTGCTGAGCGCGACAGTGGCCAGCACGACCAGGGTCCGGGCTCGCACGCCGAGGCGCCGGGCGAGCGGGGCGTAGCCGAGCCGGCCGATGACCTGCCCGACACCGCCCACACTGAGCACGACGGCAGCGGTCGACGCCCCGATGCCCCGCTCGCCGAGGAGCGGGACGAGGTTCACGACCACCACGTACGACGTCAGCGTCGCCAGCCCGAACGAGACCACCAGAGTGCGGAACGCCCGGCTGCGCAGCACCTGCCTGGGCGCGTGCGGTACTCGGGACGAGGCGGTCGCTGGGCGATGCGCGGGCCGTGCTGGCCAAGGCAGGCGCAGCCCCCACACGTGGGCGGGGACGGTGACGACGGCTAGCAGGACCGCCAAGACCAGGTAGGTGGTGCGCCAGTCCAGGCGTGCGGCCAGGCCGGCGGTGAGCGGGGCGAAGATCGTGCTGGCCAGACCCGCGGCCAGCGTCAGCACCGTCAAGGCCCGCACCCGCGCCTCACCGAACCAGCGGGTCAGCGCTGCGAACGCGGGCGGGTACAGCACCGCGCTCATCGCGACCCCCGCCACCGCCCACGCCGTCACGAACCAGGCGAACGTCGGCGCGAGCGCGACCCCGACGGTCGCGAGCACGGCCAGCACGGACCCGAAGGTCATCAGCCACCGCGGCCCGTGCCGGTCCAACCAGCGTCCGACGCCGATTCCGAGCACCGCCGAGACGACCAGACCGAGCGAGAACGCAGCCGTCAACCGGGTCAGCGACCAGCCGGTGTCGGCGCTGATGCGTACTCCCAGGACGGGGAACGCGTAGTAGAGGACACCCCAGCTGGTGGTCTCGGTGACGCACAGCGTGACCAGGACCCGACGGAGCCCGCCGTGCGGGCGCGGGACGGGCTCCGACGTCAGGGCTGAGACCACGAGACGGCTGGCTCGGCGACCGGGCGGGTCAGGGCCTGGTGAGCAGGCTACCGATGCTCAGCAGCTGCGGCTCGACCCGTGCGGCACCGGCGGGCGCGGGGGCGCAGCAGCCACCCGACGACGCGCCGTCGGGGTCGTCGAACAGCCCGGCGCCGCCGCACACGCCGGTATCGGGCAGTGTCAGCTCGACCCGCGCGGCGGCCTCCTGGTCACCGGTCAGCTCGGCGACGACGCTGCGGACCTGCTCGTAACCGGTCAGCGCGAGGAACGTCGGCGCCCGCCCGTACGACTTCATCCCGACCACGTACAAGCCCGGTTCGGGCTGCGCGAGCTCCGCCGCGCCATGGGGGCTGACGGAGCCGCACGAGTGCAGGTTCGGGTCGACCTCCGCAGCCAGGCGCCGGGGAGCCTGCAGCACCGGGTCGAGGTCGAGGCGCATCTCGGATAGGAACGACAGGTCCGGGCGGAACCCGGTCAGCACCACGACGCGGTCGGCTTCCTCGAGACGCCGGCCGTCCTCACTGACCAGGACCACCTTCGCGTCGCGCTGCTCCACAGACTCGGTGCGGAACCCGGTCACCATCGTCACCAGCCCGTCCTCGACCGCCTGGCGGGCCCGCACGCCGAGGGCGCCGCGCTGTGGCAGCTCGTCGGCGGCGCCCCCGCCGAACGTGTCGCCGACCAGGCCGCGGCGCAGCACCCATGTCACCTGGGTGCCCGACGTCCGCGCGGCGGCAGCGAGATCGTTGACCGCGGTGAGCGCGGAGTGACCGCTGCCGACGACCACGACGTGGCGGGAGGCGAGCGAGTCGATCTGCTCCGGGGTCGGCGGGAGATAGGTCAGGAGCCCGGATGCGGCGGCAGCGCGCTCCCCGATCGCGGGCAGGCCGTCGGCGCCGGCCGGACCGGGCTGGTTCCAGGTGCCGGAGGCGTCGACGACCGCGCGGGCTTCCACCCGCGACTCGGCCCCGTCGGCGTCGACCAGGTGGACCGTGAACGGCTGGCCGTCGCGGCCGGCCGAGACCAGCCGGTCGCGGCCACGCCGCGACAGTCCCTCGACCCGAGTGCCGTAGCTGACGCGGTCACCGAGGGCGTCGGCGAGCGGGGCGAGGTATTCCGACACCCACTGCGCTCCGGTCGGGTAGCCCTCGCCCGGTGCCGTCCACCCGCTGGGCTCGAGCAGCCGGGCCGCGGCCGGGTCGACGAGCTCGGGCCACGGCGAGAACAGCCGCACGTGCGCCCACTGCTTGACTGCGGCGGCGGGTCCGTCGCCGGCCTCGAGGACGAGCGGGGACTCACCGCGCTCGAGCAGGTGTGCCGCGGCGGCTAGGCCCTGGGGCCCGGCACCGATGACGACCACGGGAAGCGTGTCCATCCCTCGATCCTCCTACAGATTGACGGAACTCGATACGTCAGACAGTAGCGTCCCATCGACCGATGTCAATGCGGCGGGCATACTGGTGGGGTGCCGACCGCTACCGCTTCTGCTGCTCGAACGTCCTCGACGCTCGGTCTGCTGCCTGTCGGCGTGGACCTGCTGGGTGCCGACGTGGCGGGTTGCTGCTCGCCGCTGACGGGTGAGGTGCTGAGCGACGCGGCCGCCGAGCAGCTGTCGCGGGTATTCAAGGCGCTCGCCGACCCGACCCGGGTGAAGCTGGTCTCGCTGATTGCGGCCGCCGGGCCGGACGGTGCGTGCGTCTGCGACCTGGTCGGACCGGTGCGGCTGTCCCAGCCGACGGTGTCGCACCACATGCGCCAGCTGGTGGAGGCGGGGCTCATCACCCGAGAGCAGCGCGGCAAGTGGGCCTACTACCGCCTCGTGGAAGGCGCCTTCGCGTCAGCGTCACGGGCACTGAACCCCGACCCGGCCACCTGACAGGGGCGACCTGAGGCAGCCCGGGGCGGTCGGGCATGCGGTCGGCCAGCCGCAATGAGGCGGCGTGAAGGCGACCGCGACTCTTAGCTGAGAGCTGGCTCGGCCGGGCCAGTCGTCTAGCGGGAGACGAGCTGTGCTTGCCGGGTCCGGTCTGGGATGAGTCGCGGGACGAGGCGGACGTAGACCACCATCCCGACCAGCTCGACGAGGGTCTGGGTGACCACGACGGCCGGCGCTATCGCCAGGGCCGGAGGCAGCGCGAGGGCGAGCGGCAGCACCACCAGTGAGTTGCGGGTCGCACCGCTGAACGTCAACGCACGCGACGTGGGGACGTCGAGGCGCACCGCTCGGGCCGTGAGCACGCCGACGACGGCCATGACGACGAGGAAGCCGGCGTAGAGCGGGACGAGCCCGGCCAGGGCGACGCTGTTCGTGGTCAACCGCTGTGCCTGGGAGGCGACCACGACGAACAGCACGAGCATCATCAGCGGCACCATCGACGCCGGCGCTGCGGCTGCGACGCCGGCGACGAGCCGGTTGCGGGCGGTGGCCCACTGGGTCAGCGCAGCGGCGAGCAGCGGGACGACGATCAGGACCAGGAACGCCTCGACGAACGGGCCGACCTCGATGATGCCGAGCGTGGACGCCCCGGCGAACATCCACAGGTAGGCCGGCAGCAGCACGAGCTGGACCAGCATCAGCAGCGGGGCGGCGGCGAGCAACTTGTCCTGCGCGGCGCCGGCTAGTCCGGAGAACACGATGACGTAGTCGATGCACGGGCAGAGCAGGACCAGCAGTACCCCGATCAGCAACGCCGGGTCGTGGGCGACGAAGCGCGACAGCGCGAACACCACGAGCGGGACAGCGACGAAGTTGACCACCAGCAGCGTCGTGAGGAACCGGACGTCGGTGAACGCCGCCCGCAGCCGGGTCAGCGGGATGCCGAGAAAGGTGACGTAGAGCAGCAGTGCGATCGACGGGTTGATCCCGACCTCCAGCACGTGCGCGCCGGCCACCAGCAGCGCCACCGCGAACCCCGCCACGATGGCGAGCAGGTACAGAGCGATCTGGTGGCGCTCCAGCCGTTCCACGACTCGGCCCCACGACGTGCTCACGGGGCCTCGACGAGGTCGGGGAGGCCGGTGATCTCGGCGAGCAGCGGCAAGCCCTTCGGCGGGGTTCGGATTGTCAGGGTGAACGTGTCGTGGCGCAGCGAGAGGTCGAAGCGGAAGAACGGGCAGCACGCCTGCTCGGCCGCGGCGAGAGCGGCAGTGTCGGCCAGGGCGGTGACCGGTAGTCGGTAGCGCACGCCGCCCCCACCACCGACACCGTTCAGCCGTTCGGCGGGGGTCTCGGCAAGCAGGGCATGCCACCGGTCCACCTGCCCGCTGCGCTCGGCACCGAGACGGCACACGACCGGCGCGGCCGGCGTGTGGAGCAGGAATCCGCACGACGGGTCGCACTGCTCGTCGCGGTCAGGCAGCTCGTCGAGGTGAGCCCGGGCGGCGTGCAGGTGGTCGCGCAGCTCGGTCAGGGTGTCAACGGCGTCGTCGACCGTCGTCAGCTGCGCGGACAGCAGCGGCCGGAGCCGGGCCTTCGCCGACGCGCACGGGCCCGCCTCCCACTCCGCCAGCAGGCCAGCGATGTCCTCGAGCGGCAGATCGAGCTTGCGTGCGGAGTCGATGAACCTGAGCCGGTCGAACACCGAGTCCGGGTACGACCGGTACCCGTTCGGCAGCCGCCCCGACCGCACCAGGCCCAGCTGGTCGTAGTACCGCAACGTCGACGCCGGGACGCCGCTACGCGCAGCGACCTCAGCGATTCGCAAAGGGCTCACACGGGCGACGCTAAACCTTGAAGTCGACTCGAAGGCCGAGTCGGGTCCTCGAAGGAGACAGGGTTCGCCACCGGTCCGGCTGAGCCTGGCTGCCAAAGGTCGTGTTCCGCTGCACCCGGCTCCTCGACGACCTCACACCTCAGTCGCCAACCACTGCGTCATCGAAGTGGTGGAACTTGTGACCGTCGGTCGTGCGCAGCACGCCTCGCTGTTGGGTCCACCGGCGGCACTGCCGCCAGGCAAAGTTCTGAGAGCTCCCGGTGTCGGGTCAGGACCTGCCGAGGTCTCCCAGGTTGTTGGCACAAGAGACGCCCTTCGAGTGCACCTCGTCGCGGCTGGCAGCGGAGGCCGCGGACCACGCGGTCGGAACCTCGTCTGTCTCCAACCAGGCCGGCGGATGGTGCCGGTCGGTGACGGCAGGGTCGAAGTAGCGGTGCCACTGCGACCAGGCCCACGCTCTGGCCTGGTCACGTTCGCCCTCGAGCTCGCCGACGCGGGCGAGCAGCCTCTCCAGGTCCTCGCGGGCGTGGGCGATCAGGTCGGCATCGGCAGCGGTCCCGACACCCTCGGCGACTGGGCGGGCAGCGGTCTCCGCGTCGCCAGCGTGCACCGCCAACAACCTGTCGGAGGCGGCGTACCACGGGCCCGGTGTCGCACGCCCTAGCCGGGCTCGGATCGCCTCGACACCCACCGCCAGAGGAGCCAGGTCGTCGTTCACAAGCCAGACGATAAGACCGCGGCAGGACACCCAGGGCGCACATGTGTGCTGCACGAGCCCGGTCGGCCCGACCCGTGGGTGCTGTCGAGAGTGCCTTGTCCGCGGTGACGTGCCCACGGGGTCGCGACGAACCTGCTCGTCCGGTGCGACACCTAGCATCCGACCATGGCATCGAAGCGCGATGAGCGACGAGGTCCCCGGCCGGCTCAGTTCCTCGAGCCAGCAGCGCTCGAAGCGCTGCAGCGGACGTCGTCAGTGTCCGACCTGGTACTTCAGGCGGAGGAAGCGCCCCAGGACGGGAGATCTCCCGGGTTTGCGGGGCTTACTCCCCCCTCGCGCACGACCTCAGGACCGGTCCTTCGGGGCCGGTCCTTGTGCGTTGCGCAGGTCTTCCCGCCGCGGGACCTCGCGCGTCGCGCGCGTCTCGCCGCAGAGCGGCACCCCTCAGGCGGGCCAGCTGTCGCGCAGGTGCTCGGCCACGCGCATCGCGTTGGCCACGATCGTCAGGGTCGGGTTGACGCTCCCGTTCGTCGGGTGCAGCGAGGAGTCGCAGACGACCACCCGGCTGCTGCCCCAGAGCCGCCCGTAGCGGTCCGTCGCCCCGGTCGCCGGGTCGTCGCTCATCCGCGCGGTCCCGCACGAGTGCTCCCCGGCGGCCGACGCGGTCGCCGCGCCGCGGTGGCGGTGCACGCCCCGCGCGCCCGCGGCCTCGAGCCAGCGGGTGCCGTGCTCGGCCAGGCCCGCCTCGACCTCGAGGGAGGCGGGGTGGGTGCTCTTGCGGAGCCGGGCCCCGGGCCGGCCCCAGCGGTCGGTGACGTCGGCCAGCGTGACGGCCGAGGTCGCGCTGGGGATCTCCTGGCCCATGCCGAAGGCGCCGAACGCGTACGGCCGGCGGTCCCGCATCCACTCCTTGTGCGCCAGGCCCCAGCGGGGGACGCCGACGCCCGGGTCGGACGCGGAGGTCAGCGGCAGCACGCTCATCAGGTCGACGAGGACGCCGCCGCCCCAGGGGATCGTCTGCGCGTGCACGTGGTCGAGGGTGCCCACGGAGTGGCCCGGGCCCAGCCCGTTCTTGAGCGGGGTGTCGACCTCGCAGCGCAGGCTGACGAAGCGGTGGTCGTGCAGGTGGCGGCCGAGGTGGGCGTTGCCCAGCCCGCTGGCCAGCAGCAGCCGGGCGGACTCGACCGCGCCGGCGGACACCACGACGACGTCGGCCCGGACGGTGCGGGCCACGGCGTCGCCGGAGCAGCCGGTCATGACCTCGACCGAGGCGCCGCCCGGCCCGTCGTGCACGACGGTGACCTCGGCGTCGACCAGCAGGTCGACGTTCCCGGTGGCCAGCGCCCTCGGCAGGAACGTGTTGTGCGAACCGTTCTTCGCGTCCACCGGGCAGGCGTGGCCCACGCAGGACGAGCAGCGCACGCAGGCCGGGCGGCCGGACGCGGGCACGCTGTTGATCGCGAGCGGGAGCGCACCGGCCGCCCAGCCGAGCCGTCCCGCCGCGGAGGTCAGCGCGTCCCGGGCGGGTTCGCCGCCCATCGGTGGCATCGGGTAGCCCTTCGACCGCCGCGTCCGTCCGGTCAGCGGCCCCTCCTCGCCGGAGACGCCGAGCTCCCACTCGGCCCGGGTGTAGTACGGCTCCAGCTCGTCGTAGCCGACGGGCCAGTCGGCGAGGGTGGCCCCGTCCGGGTTCCCGTAGACGGACGCCATGGCGAAGTCCTCGGGGAAGAAGCGCCAGGCCATGCCCTGCCACAGCCGGGTCCCGCCCCCGAGCGCGTACGCGTTGAGCCCGTAGGCCCAGGCGTCGTCGCCGTCGACGAGCGTCTCGTGCAGCCGGCCGTCTTCGCTCTCGTGCACGGTCAGCCGCGGGTGACCCGGTCCGGGTCCGGCGGGGGAGCGGTAGACCGCGTTGCGCTTGCCGTGCAGGTGGTCGCCCCGCAGGCCGGCGTTGGGGAGCAGCGGCGCACGCTCCACCACCAGCACGCTGTGCCCGGCCTCGGCCAGGGTCTGCGCGGCCACGCCGCCGCCCGGGCCGGACCCGACGACGACCGCGTCGTAGTGGTCCCGCAGCCGGTCCGCCGCGACGGTCGTGGGCAGGTCGAGCTCGACCGGGCTCGTGCCCGGGGGCAGGTCGCGGAACCCGAGCATGGACAGTCCCACCGGCCAGGTCGCCGCGTGCGCGGGGTCGCCGGCGCTCCGCCGGGAGGCGTAGTAGCCCTCCCAGCACAGCCGGACGAGGGCGTCGAGGTCGGCGCCGAGCGTCTCGTGGGCGGCGACTTCGCGCAGCGCCGCGTCCTGGTCCTGCGCCGGCAGCGCCGCGAAGCCGCGGCGCGTCAGGTCGTCGACCAGCCGTTCCAGGGCCGGCAGGGCCCACCGGGGCTCGGGGTCCCCGTCGCTCAGGTACGCGCCGACGCCGCCCTTCCAGCCCCCGGGCCACGCGTCGGCCGGGACCACCCGGTCGACGGCCGTCCGGAGCTCGGCCGACGTCACCAGCCGGAGCCAGCGCTCGTCGTCCGACCCCGGCTCAGCCGTGCGCACGGGCAGCACCTCCGTGGACCAGGGGCGACCCGTCGAGCGGTGCCGTGGACGCACGGACGACGAGCTTCGTGGCCAGCTCCACCTGGCGCCCGAACGGCTCGTTCTCCGTCAGCATCTCGGCGAGGATGCCGGCGGCCGTGCGGCCCATGTCGGCCAGCGGCTGGCGCACGGTCGTCAGCGGCGGCGAGAACCACCGTGCGACCGGGAGGTCGTCGAAGCCGACGACGCTGAGGTCCTCGGGGATGCGGCGCCCCGTCACCCGGGTGGCCTCGATGACCCCGAAGGCCTGCTCGTCGCTGCCGGCGAAGATCGCGGTCGGCGGGTCGGGCAGGTCGAGCAGGGCGAGGGCCGCGTCGTAGCCGGCGCGGTGGTGGAAGCTGCCGTGCCGCACGAGGGCGGGGTCCAGGGCCACGCCCCACGAGGCGAGCTCGGAGCTGTAGCCGGCGATGCGCGCCCGGCTGCACAGCATCGCCTCCGGTCCGCCGATCACGGCGATGCGCCGGTGCCCCAGCTCGAGCAGGTGGCGGGTCGCGGACACCCCGCCCGCCCAGTTGGTGGCCCCGACGGTGGCGACCGACGGGTCGGGCAGCTCGCCGGCGGGGTCGATCAGCACGTACGGCAGCCGCGCCCGGGCCAGGTTGTCCTGCACGGCCGGCGTCAGCTCGGAGGTGACGAGGATGGCGCCGCAGCGCTCCTGCGACGTCAGCCCGGCCGACCAGGCGACCAGCTCGCTCGCGGTCGGCCTGGACGACACCACGACGTCGAGCGGGCCCGAGGTGACGCCGCGCAGGATCTCCACCGAGTAGGGGCTGTCGAGGGCGCCGAAGATCAGCTCGACCGGCAGGCGTACGGGCGTCGTCCGGCCCGGTGACCGTCGCGGGGGCGCGTAGTCGTACTCCTCGAGCAGCCGCTGCACCCGCAGCCGGGTCCCGGGGCCGACGTCGTGGCGGTCGTTCAGCACCTTGGACACGGTGGCCATCGAGACCCCGGCCGCGACCGCGACCGTCTCGAGCGTGGCGCGCCCGGGCTTGGTCACTGTCCGCTCCTTCGCGGGTCACGGGCTCCGCGACGTCGCGCAGGCTCGCGCTGGGTGCCTCGGTGCACGTGGAGCTGGTGGCGCCGGTCCGGACGGGCCGCGCAGCGCGTCTCGGCGCCCTGCCGCGAAAGTGTCCCGACGGACCGGTGATGTCTCGCCGTGGTCAAAGAGAAACTCTTCGAAACGATCCTGTCAAGGTTTCGGTGAAATCATTGACGCGCAGGTGAGAGCGTCTTAATGTCGCCGACACCGACGAACACGATTCGAAAGTTTCGGTCCACGAACCGCCGGGGGTCGGCCCGACAGCTCGACAGCACGTTGACGCAGATGGGCCGGTGACGTGCCGGCCACGCCGTCCGAGCGCCGTTGGCGCGCATGCACGACCAGCAGTTGTCTTGTTCTGAGCAAAGGAGCCCAGGAATGGTTGACAGCACCAATTTTTCGCGACGTTCGTTCATGGGGCTGAGTGCGGCGGCTCTCGCCGGCACGGCCCTGGCCGGCTGCTCGGGCAGCAGCGCCGGCGGTGGCGGTGGCGGCGGTGGTAGCAGCGAGCCGCTCAAGTTCTGGAACATGCCGTGGGGCCAGACGACGTTCAACCCCCTCGACGAGAAGATCACCAAGGCGTACGCGCCCGCGGCCGGCATGCCGCCCGTCACCTACCAGGTGATCCAGTGGGCCAACTTCAACCAGACGTTCGCCTCGGCGGTGGCCTCGCGGACCAACCCCGCGGTGAGCTCCGGCGGTGGCACCCAGGTCTTCCAGTTCGAGGCGCAGGGCGGCATCGACTACGTCGACAAGCTCTACGAGACCTGGAAGCAGAACGGTCTCTACGACGACTTCCTGCCGGGCCTGATCGACACCCTCAAGGTGGAGAAGGGCTACGCGGCCATCCCGTACAACCTCGACATGCGCGTGCTCTGGTACAACCAGGCGCTGCTCAAGCAGGTCGGCGCGGACGTGCCGACCGACTGGCAGTCCTACCTGGACACGGCCGCCGCGCTGAAGAAGGAGAACATCTACGGCTACGGCACGGGTGCCGGCGCCGGGGCGTACACCGGTCAGCACGCCATCGTCTGCTGGATGATCAACAACGGCGGCGGCCTCTTCGACGAGAACAAGCAGCCGAACGCGGTGACGCCGGAGAACATCGAGGCCGTCGAGTTCGTGCTCGAGATGGTCTCGAAGGGCTACGTCGACCCGGCCAGCTCCACCTACACGTCGGACAACGTGCAGAGCCAGTGGAAGGCCAAGAAGTTCGGGATGGGCTACGACACCGGCGGCCTGGCCGCGAACGTCGCCGGCGAGATCGCGAAGGACCTGATCGTCATGAGCCCGATCACGTCGCCGTCGGGCAAGAAGGGCGCGCTCTACTTCCCGAACAACGTCATGGTCTACGCCAACAACCCGAGCGTCGAGGGCACGCACGCCTTCCTGACGTACTACTACCAGAACATGGCGCCGCTCTGGACGGAGGCGACCGGCATCGGGCTGCCGCCGCTGAAGTCGATCGCCGCGACGGACGAGTTCAAGCAGAACAAGAACAACGTCAAGATCATCGAGGAGTGGCAGCCCATCTCCAAGACGTGGGCCGCGCCGGGCACGGAGGCGAACTTCCTCAACGTCACGACGGTCGACGCCACCCCGGCGATGAACGTCTTCACCCAGTCGATCCTCGGCGGCCAGACCGATGCGCGCACCGCGCTGACGAAGCTGCAGGACGAGGTCAAGGCCAACCTGAAGTAGTCCTTCGGGTGCGTGCCATGGCTGACTGCCTGGTGCATCGCCCCGCCCGCCCGGTGTCGCCGGGCGGGCCGGGGTGGCGCCCACGACCGGAGAGGTGACACCCGTGTCCACCCGTACCGTCGAGCAAGACCTGGGCCGCGCGCGCAAGGGCGTCGGGGTCGCCGGACCCGGACGTCCGGGCCGCCCCGCCCCCCGGCGACCGGGGGCGAGCACGTTCACGCTGCTCGCCTTCGCGGCCCCCGCGATCATCCTGCTCGTCCTGCTGAACCTCTACCCCGTGCTCTACGCCGGCTACCAGAGCCTGCGCGACGGGAGCCTCATCTCCGCCGGCGACTTCGTCGGCGCGGAGAACTACCTGAAGGTGCTCTCCAACCCGGAGTTCTGGGCCTCGGCGCGCTTCACGGTGGTCTTCACCCTCGTCGGCGTGTTCGGGAGCTGGCTCGTCGGCCTGGCGCTGGCGATCCTGCTCAAGACCAAGGTCCCGGGCTCGACGCTGTTCAAGGTCCTCCTGCTGCTGCCGTGGGTCGTCCCGGTCGTCGTGTCGGCCACCGCGTGGAACTGGCTGGTGGCGACGCCGCAGAGCCCGCTGCCGATCCTCGCCGAGGCGCTCGGGCTCGGGAACGTGCTCTTCCTGGCCAACCCGACCCTGGCGCAGGTCACGGTCTGCGTCTTCAAGGTCTGGATCAGCTTCCCGTTCATGATGATGATGATGGGCGCGGCGCTCGCGTCGGTGGACAACAACGTCTACGAGGCGGCCCGGGTCGACGGCGCGAGCCGGTGGCAGGAGCTCACCAGCATCACGCTGCCGATGATCTCGCGGTCCACCTACATCAGCTGGATCCTCATGACGATCTTCTGCGTCAACGACTTCCCGACGATCTTCCTGCTGACCGGCGGCGGCCCCGTCAACGCCACGCAGTCGCTCGTCGTCATGGCCTACAACACGGTGTTCCAGAACTTCAACACCGGGACCGGGGTCGCGATCGCCTTCGTGATGACGCTCGTGCTGATCATCATCTCGGTCGCCCTGTTCCGGCAGATCAGGAAGGTGCAGATCCTGTGACCGCGACATCGATCCCCGTCCCCACCGGGGCGGCCAAGCCCGCGGTCAGGCCCGCGAGCCGCAACCCCGACGCGGGGACGCGGGGCGCCAGCGCCGTGCGGTTCCTCGTGCTGCTGGTCGTCACGGCCATCGTGCTCGTGCCGATCCTGGCCGTGGTGGGGCTCTCGCTCCAGCCCGCGCTGGGCAGCTCGGCCACCGGGCTGACGCTCGAGAACTTCGTCAACATCTTCAGCCAGACCGACGTGCTGCGCTGGCTGCGGAACAGCATGAGCGTCACCCTCGTGACGGTCGTCGTGTCGGTCGCGGTCGCCGCTCCCGCCGGCTACGTGCTCTCACGGGGTCGCGGCAAGCTCGTGTCGGGCTTCTCGCTGATCCTGTTCGTGATCCAGTCGCTGCCGGTCGTCACGGCGATCATCCCGCTGTTCATCCTCTTCGCGGTGCTGGGCCTGGTGGACACGCTGTGGGGCCTCATGATCATCTACGTCGGCTCGACGATGTCGGTGGCCATCTGGATGATGGCGGCCTACTACGACTCCATCCCGGTGAACCTCGAGGAGGCGGCCTGGATGGACGGGTGCTCGGTCTTCGGCGGGTTCATCAAGGTCGTCCTGCGCAACTCGCTCCCGGGCATCCTGTCGACGGCGATCTTCTCGTTCCTGCTGGCGTGGAACGACTACCTGGTCGCGCTGGTGTTCCTGCGCTCTAACCTGAACTTCACGTTCCCGGTCGGCCTGCAGAGCTTCTTCCAGCAGAACGCGACCAACTGGGGCCTGGTCATGGCGGTCGCCGTGATGATGATGCTGCCCCCGGTGATCCTGTTCGCCTGCCTGAACAAGTACTTCAGCGTGGGCGGCATCGGCGGGTCGCTCGCCGGGCAGTAGCCCGGCTCGGCCCGCCGCACCCCTCGGAACCATCCGGACGATCACACGAGAGAGCAGACGACGTGCGGACCGAGGACGTCCACGGCTTCAACTACGACGGGTCCTGGGGCACCAGCGGCCTCGACCTGTGGCAGCACCACGACCACGGCCGGATGGCCGTCGAGGTGGCGCGGGGCAAGGAGTACTTCCCCGGCTGGAACGTGGCGCGCTGGTGGCTCTCGCACGAGGCCCACCAGCGCGACCCGGCTCGGTTCCTGGCCAACTTCGAGGCCGGGCTCTCCCTCTTCGAGCGCCACGGCATCCTCGTCGTGCCGGTGCTGTTCAACCGCTGGCGCGACCCGGTGTGCGACTTCGGGGGCGTGCCGCTGGACCACATCGTCCCGCACCACAGCGCCTGGACGGGCGTCGACGACCTGTTCGCGGACCCGGACGCGGGCGACCCGGTCGCCGCTCCGGTGCAGGCCCTCTTCCACCGCTACCTGGTCGACGTCGTCGGCAGCCACGTCGACGACCCGCGCATCTGGGCCTGGGACCTGTGCAACGAGCCGCTCATGGGCCGCTACGTCGAGGACGACGACAGCCCCGTACGCCGGGCCGAGCTGACCTGGCTGACCTGGTGCCAGCGGGTCTGCAAGGGCCTGGGCGCGGTGCAGCCCCTGACGATCGGCAACTTCGCGAGCGTGAAGGCCCTGGAGCTGACCGAGCCGATCTCCGACGTGCTCGGCTTCCACCCCTACTTCATGGCGAACGGCAGCGGGCACAACGAGAACACCCTGACCAAGCCGGCGTTCGAGGCGTTCCTCGACGCCTGCGAGGCGGTCGCGCAGCGCTCGGGCAAGCAGCTCTACGCCAGCGAGACCGTGTGGGGGGCGCGCGACGACGCCGCCCACGTCGAGGTCATGCGCTACACGCTCGGCCAGCTCGCCGCCCGACGCATCGGCTTCACCGTGCACGCCCTCGGCCACAGCCTCGTGGCCGACCTGCACCAGGACGCGTACGGACCGGTCGGCAGCCCGGAGTGGCTGCACTTCGTCGAGGCCGACGGCTCGCTGCGGGCCGGGCACGAGGCGTTCAACGAGTTCGCGCCCCGCTAGAGGGCGCGGCTCCCGCCCCGAGGGGTCAGGCCACCGACAGCGAGTCGCCGGAGACGGTCACGGTCCGGGCGGCGAGGGGCTGCGTCGCGGGCCCGTTGACCACGGAACCGTCGGTGATCGAGAACTTGCTGCCGTGGCAGTTGCAGTTGATCGTGTCGGTCACCTCGGCGACCGGGCAGCCGGCGTGGGTGCAGATCGACGAGAAGGCCTTGAAGTCGCCGGCCGTGGGCTGCGTGACGACGGCCTGGCCGGCGGCGAAGACCGCGCCCCCGCCGACCTTGATCTCGCTGGTCTTGGCGGTCACGGGTCCCGCGGAACCACCGGAACCGGGTGCGTCGTCACCGCCACCCCCGCAGGCGCTGAGGCCACCGACGGCGGCGGCGGCCAGGCCGGCCGTGGCGAGCAGGGACCGACGGCTGATCGTGCGGTCGGGACGGACGTACGGGGTCATCGAGGGCTCCAGGTGCGTCGGTTCCAGCGGGTCAGGACGACCGTACGTGGTGACCGGGAACGCGTCGTCGGACCACGCCTACGCTGACCGGGTGACCCACCCGGCGCCGCGCAGCTTCACCGAGGCCCTGGCCGAGGGCCCGCTGGTCCTCGACGGCGGCCTGGCCACGCAGCTCGAGGCGTCGGGCCGCGACCTGACGTCGTCGGTCTGGTCGGCCCAGGTGCTGGCCGACGACCCCGAGGCGGTGGTCGACGCGCACCGCGCCTTCTTCGCCGCCGGCGCCCAGGTCGCCACCACCGCGTCGTACCAGGTGTCGTCGCGCGGGTTCGCCAGCGTCGGGCAGGACAGCCTCCACATCAGCCGGCTGCTGCGCCGCAGCGTGCGGCTCGCGCGCCGGGCCGCGGACGAGGTCGACGGCGAGACGTGGGTGGCCGCGAGCGTCGGCCCGTACGGCGCGGCGCTCGGCGACGGTTCGGAGTACCGGGGCGACTACGGCCTCTCGGTCGCGCAGCTGCGGCGGTGGCACCGGTTCGGCATCCAGGTGCTGGCCGACGTCGGCCCCGACGTCCTCGCGCTCGAGACGGTGCCCTGCCTGGCGGAGGCCGAGGCGCTGCTCGAGGAGGTGCGCGGGCTGTCGCGCCCCTCCTGGCTGTCGATGACCTGCGTCGGGGACCGCACCCGCGCGGGCGAGCCGGTGGCGGAGGCCTTCGCGATGGCGGCGGACGTCCCCGAGGTCGTCGCGGTGGGCGTCAACTGCCTCGACCCGGCCGACACCCCCGCCCTCGTCGCCCTGGCCACGGAGCTCAGCGGCAAGCCCGCCGTCGTCTACCCCAACGCGGGGGAGCAGTGGGACGCGGTCGCGCGCCGCTGGACCGGGGACCAGGCGGACGTCGGGACCTACGTCGGCACCTGGCTCGACGCGGGCGCCGGCCTGGTCGGCGGCTGCTGCCGCGTCACGCCCGCCGACATCGGCGAGATCGCCCGGGCCGTGGGCCGCAGGACCGCGGCTCCGACCCCGGTCTGAGTCCCCACTAGGTCCGGGGGCCGAGCGCGCACAGGAACCACACACCTGCGTGTGATGTGTCGCACACGTCCGCGACGCACCCTCGAGTCATGACCATCATCCAGCCGGCCCTCGCGGCCGCCGTCGTCCTCGGGGTCCTCGTCGTCGCGCTCTCGGCCGTCGTCCCCGACGTCCTCGACTGGGGCACCCGGGCCCGGCACTGATCTCGTCGGCCTTCTCCGGTGCGCGAGCGGCTCCCGTCAGAGCTCGGGGAGCCGCAGCCGTTCGTCCTGCAGCAGCCGGACGAGCTGCGCCCGGTCGATCGTCAGGGCGGGGCCACGTCCGACGTTCTCGGCGATCACCGTGATCACCTCACGGCCGTCGGGGCGGTACTGCCCCTCCAGCCCGTCGACCGTGTCGAGCCCGTCGCTCAGGACGAAGCGGTTGCCGTCCATGAAGCGGATCGAGGTGCAGGCGTTGCCGGTGGCCTCGCCGCAGCGGGGGGCGTACGAGCGGTCGGTCGCGATCTGGACGGAGACCTGGGTCGCGCCCTCGCCGACCCGGAACACCTCCATGCCGAGCGCGCCCCGCTTGGTGCTCCAGAGCCCCTCGGTCTCGTCGCGGGCGTAGTAGCTGGAGGCGTTGAAGTAGGCCCCCTCGGGGTCGAGGTAGTCGGCGACCACCTCGTAGACGGTGGCGCGCCAGGCCCGGACGAGCGCCGCCTGGCAGACGACCTGGGTGCGGTCGCAGGCCGCCGTCGGGCTGGGCGTGACGGTCACCGTGGAGGTCGGGGCGGGCGCCACGGGGGCGCTGGCCGGGACCTGCGCCGTCGGGCGCAGCTGGGTGACGACCAGGACGAGCAGCACGAGGGCCGCGGCGGCGGCGACCGAACGTCGGGCCCAGCGCTGCCGCACGAGCCGGCGGCCCTGGGTCAGGTCGTCGTAGCGGCGGACCGAGCGGACGTCGGGCGGGACCGCCTGGTCGAGCCGGAGGGCGAGGACGGCGTCGTCGGCGAGCTCCGGGGCCCCGCGGACGAGGGCGGCGCGGGCGTCACGGGAGACGTCGCCGACGGTGGTGACCGACGAGTCGAGCACCGCCGCGATCTCCACGCTCGGCAGCCGCGCGACCCACTCGAGGACGACGACGAGCCGCTGGCGTGCGGACAGGGAGCCGAGCAGGGTGACGAGCGGGTCGACGGCCTCCTGGCGCGTACGCGCGTCGACGAGCTCGAAGCGGGCGCGGGGCGAGGAGTCGGGCAGCGTGCCCAGGTCGGTGGTGTGCAGCAGCCGGAGCGCGACGAGGCGGGGGTCCCGGACGCGGCGCCAGCGGGCGTACAGGTCGGCGAGGGTCGCCCGGACGAGCTCGTCGGCGGCCTCGCGCTGACCGACCAGGAGGAAGGCGCACCGCTGGAGCAGCGACCGCTCGTCCTCGACGAACGTCGCGTAGTCCCGGTCCCGCGTCAGGCTGGTCATCTGGCCCCCTCGGCAGGGTATTCGGAACCGGCCACCCTGCGCGATGCCCCCGCCCCGCCCGAGGGCGTCAGGCTTGACGGTCGTGCATCGAGCCCGATGCAGAGGTGTCCTGCTCGACGGCCGGTCCGGGCAGGAGAAGCCGGGTCAGGCGAACAGGGCCTGGCCGACGTGCTCGCCGGGCTTCGCGCCGGGCGGGACCGCGAACAGCGCCGAACCCGTGTGCTGCAGGTACTCGCTCAGCCCGTCCTGGCGGGCGAGCTTGGTCTGCAGCGGGATGAAGTGGGTGCGCGGGTCGGTCACGTACGCCATGAAGAACAGCCCGGCGTCGAGGCGGCCGAGGTTCGTGCTGCCGTCGACGAAGTTGTAGCCGCGACGGAGAAGCTGCACGCCGTCGTTGTTGTCGGGGTGCGCGAGGCGGACGTGCGCGTCGGTGGCGACGACGGGCTGCTCACCGCGCCCGAGCATCGCGAAGTCCGGTTGGGCGAACTCGCCGCCGCCGGACAGCGGTGCGCCCTCGGCCTTGGTCCGGCCGATCACCCGCTCCTGCTCGCTCAGCGGCTGACGGTCCCAGGTCTCGATGGTCATGTTGATCCGGCGGGTGACCAGGTAGGAGCCGCCGGTCAGCCAACCCGCCCGCGGGTCCGCGCCGCCGGGCACCCACACGTGGGCGTCGACGCCGGCGGGGTCCTCGGCCTTGAGGTTCATGGTGCCGTCCTTGAACCCGAAGAGGTTCCGCGCCGTGACCTGGGAGGTCGACGTGGACGACGTCCGCCCGAAGCCCAGCTGCGACCAGCGCAGGGCGGCCCGACCGAAGGCGATGCGGGAGAGGTTCCGGATGGCGTGCACCGCGACCTGCGGGTCGTCCGCGCAGGCCTGTACGCACAGGTCGCCGTCGGAGCGGGACTCGTCGAGGTTGTCGCCGGGGAACTGCGGCAGCCGCTTGAGCGCGGCCGGGTGGCGGGCGGCGATGCCGAACCGGTCGGTGCCCGACTCCCGGAACAGCGACGGCCCGAAGCCGAAGGTGATCGTCAGGCCGGAGGCCGGCAGCCCGATGGCCTCGCCGGTGTCGTCCGGGGGCGCGTCGTACGGGCCGGAGGTGGGGCCGTACTCGCCGGCGCCCTCGCCCTGCGTCATCCGCGCAGCGGCCTCGGTCCAGTCCTGCAGGAGCGAGACGAGCTCGGCGCGCGAGGAGGTCGTGACGTCGAACGCGGCGAAGTGCAGCCGGTCCTGCGCGGGCGTCGTGATGCCCGCCTGGTGCTCGCCGTAGAAGGGGTAGACCGGAGGTCCGGCGGCCGGCTTCGGGGCCGGGGACTCGGCGGCCCGGGCCACGCCGATGCCGCCGGCGAGACCGACGGCCGCACCCGCGATGCCCGCGCCCGACACCCCCAGCGCGCGACGGCGGGAGAACCGCCAGCGGCTGCGCGGGACCTGCTCGCCGACCGGTTCGGTCGTCGGGGCGGGCGTGGTGTCGGGACGCGTCTCGTCGGGCACGGTCAGCGGGTCACTTCCTCGGAGCTCAGGAGACGGCGGCGGTCAGCTTGGACAGCGGCTCGGCCAGCGCGTTCACCGAGTCGGACAGCTTCTTGACGTCGCTCTTGCTGACCTCGTCGTAGAGCTTGAAGCCGTCGCCCGACTTCTGCTGGTCGAGCAGGGTCTGCAGCGCCGAGAAGCGCGTGTCGAGCTGGGTGTCGAGCGCGGGGTCGCGCTGCTGCAGGATCGGCCGCAGGCCCTCGTACGCGATCCGCGCGCCGTCGACGTTGGCCTGGAAGTCCCACAGGTCGGTGCGCGACCAGTACTCCTCCTCGCCGGTGACCTTGGTCGTGGCGACCTCGTCGAGCAGGCCGCGCGCGCCGTTGGCGATCTGGTCGGTGGTGAAGGTGAGCGTCCGGGTGCGGTCGTAGAGGGTCTTGATGTTCTTGGCCAGGTCGTCGGCGTAGGTCGCGCGGGCGCTCGTGCTCAGCGCCTGGTAGCCCTTGGCCCGGGCCGGCCACAGGTCCTTCTCGATCCGGTGCCAGCCGGTCCACTTCTGGCCGTCCTCGAGGTCGGCCTCGCGCAGGTCCGTCTTCGGGTCGAGGTCGCCGAACGACTCGGCCACGGGCTCGATGCGCTCCCAGTGCTCGCGGACCTCGGGATAGAGGGCGCGGGCCTTGGCGTCGTCGCCGGCCTTGTAGGCGGTGACGAACTCCTCGGTGCCGGTGAGCAGCGAGTCGGTCTGGTCGCGGACGTACGAGGCGTAGTTGGCGTTCGCGACGGCGACGAGCTCGCCGTCGTCGCCGCTCGCGGAGGTGTTCTCGCCGGAGTCAGCCACGGCGAAGGGTGCCCGGATGCCGTCGCCGACCATGCCCGGCTTGCAGGCGGTGAAGTAGCCGCCGGCGGGGGCGGTGAGCACGAGGTCGCGGGTGATGCCCGGGCCGATGTTCTCGATCTCGCCGACGATCCGGAGGCCGTCGCCGGCCAGCAGGTAGAACTCGTTGATCTTCGAGCCGCTGTTGGTGACGGTGAAGGTCAGCTTGCCCGAGGGGGCGCCGGTGCCGGAGACCGTGCAGGCGGTGTCGCTGGCCGCGACGGTCAGGGTGCGGGGGTCGGCCGACGGTCCGTCGCCGGAGGAGGACTGCGTGTTGTCGGTGCAGCCGGACAGCACCGGGAGCACGAGCAGCGCACCGGCGGTCGCGAACGGGGCGAGGCGGCGCATCGCGGGCCGCGCGGTGCGCGGGCGACGGGTCGTCGGGACGAACACGGGTCAGTTCCTTCCGGAGGCCACGGGCTGCGCGGACGCAGGGGCGGCGGGACGAGGGGCGGGCGCGGCGCGGTGCCGGCCCTGGCGGACGAAGACGGTGAGCACGGGCACGACGTAGCAGACCCAGGCGACCGCCTCGAGGACCGTCGTGGCGGGGGAGAAGTTGAAGACGCCCTTGAGCACGGTGCCGTACCAGGAGGTCGGCGGGATGACGTGCGAGACGTCGAAGGCGAGGGTGTTGAGCCCCGGCAGGATGCCGGCCTCCTGCAGGTCGTGCACGCCGTAGGAGAGGACCCCGGCGGCGACGAAGATCAGGAAGATCCCGGTCCAGAAGAAGAAGCGGCTCAGGTTGATCTTCACCGCGCCGCGGTAGGTCAGGTAGCCGAGCACGACGGCCACGGCGATCCCGAGGACCGCGCCGACCAGCGGCTGGGCGCTGCTGCCGGTGGTGCCCGTGGCGGCGGAGGTCGCGGCCCACAGGAAGATCGCCGTCTCCAGGCCCTCGCGGCCCACGGCCAGCATCGCGACGATCGCCAGCGACCAGGCGGTGCCCTCGGCGGCCTTGTCGACGGCGGAGCGCAGCTCGCCCGACAGGGTGCGGGCCGTCCGCGCCATCCAGAAGATCATCCAGGTGACGAGGGCGACGGCGACGATGGACAGCGAGCCGCCGATCGCCTCCTGCGCGGTGAAGGTCAGGCCCTTGGGACCGAAGGTCAGCAGCGCGCCGAAGCCGAGGGACACGATGATCGCGACCCCTACGCCGAGCCAGATCCGGGGCAGCAGTGACTGGCGCCCGGTCTTGACCAGGTAGGCGATGAGGATGCTCACGACGAGCGCGGCCTCGAGGCCCTCGCGCAGGCCGATGAGGAAGTTGGCGACCATGCTGGGCTGCTCTCCTCGGTCCGGTCGGGCGGCTGGTGCTCTGCGGCCCGGGGGGGCTGGTCGACGGAGCGGCTCCTAGGTGAGCCTCGCCTAAGTTAAGCCACCCTTACCGTGCTCGGCAACCAGTGTGACGCGGCAGACAGAGTTAGGCCACGCCCGCGTGCCGAAAAGACGAGGCTGCGGGTCAGGCGCCGGTGCGGGTCCAGGCCGTGCCGCGGGCCCGGAGGCCGAGGGTCGTGGCCCGCGTGGCCATGAACACCGCGTACGACGCCCACACCCACGCGAGCCCGACGCCCAGGTGGTGCACGACGAGGGCGACGGGGAGGTAGAGGGCCAGCGAGACCAGGCCGGCCAGCGCCAGGTAGCGGGCGTCCCCGGCGCCGATGAGGATGCCGTCGAGGACGTAGACGATCCCGGCGAGCGGCGCCTGCAGGGCGACGACGAGGACCACCCGGCTGACCAGCTGCTGCACCTCGGGGTCGGGCGTGAACAGCCCCACGTACGCCGGCCGCGCCACCACGAGCGCGAGGCCGAAGACGAGCCCGGACACGACGCCCCAGCCGAGCATCCGCCGGGTCAGCGCCCGGCCCAGCGCCACGTCGCCGCCGCCGAGGGCCGACCCGATGAGGGCCTGCCCGGCGATGGCGACGGCGTCGAGGGCGAAGGCCAGCAGCGTCCACAGCCCGCCGACGACCTGGTGCGCGGCCAGGGTGACGGCGCCGAGCGCGGCGGCGACGAGGGTGTTCGTGGTGACGGCCGCCTGCAGGAGGGCGGTGCGGACGACGAGCCAGCCGCCGGTCCGCGCGACGGAGAGGATCCCGCCCGGGCGCAGGGCCAGCGTCGCTCCGGCCGCCCGCGACCGGCGGACGACGACGGTCACCACGACGACGGCGGCCCCGGTCTGCGCGACCAGCGTGCCGAGCGCGGAACCGGCGATGCCCAGCCCGACGCCGTAGACGAGGGTGACGTTGAGGACGACGTTCGCGAGGTTGGCCGCGACGACGACGACCAGCGGCGTACGCGCGTCCTGCAGCCCCCGCAGCACGCCGGTCCCGGCGAGCAGGACGAGCACCGAGGGCAGGCCGAGCGCGGCGACCCGCAGGTAGGTGGTGGCCAGCGCGGCGACCTCCGGCTCGACGCCGTAGAGGCCGACGACCAGCGGCAGGGCCAGCTCGAGCCCCAGGGCGAGGACGACCCCGACGACGACGGCGAGGACCAGGCCGTCGAGCCCGCCGGTCAGCGCGGCGAGGCGGTCACCGGCGCCGAGCCGGCGGGCGACGGTGCCGGTCGTGGAGTAGGCCAGGAAGATCGACAGGCCGACGAGGACGTTCAGGACGTTGGAGCTGAGCCCCAGCGCGGCGAGCGGGGCGGTGCCGAGGTGCCCGACCACCGCGGAGTCCACGAGCAGCAGCAGGGGCTCCGAGACCAGGGTCGCGAAGGTCGGCAGGGCGAGGGCGAGGATGCGCCGGTCGAGCGTCCGGGCGGACGCCGGACCGGCGGGCGTGGAGTTGTCCACAGGAGTTGTCCCCAATGTGGAGAATCACACCGGTGTAAGCAGGTGCTCCCCGGAGCGTGCGGGAGGCGGTGCGGTCAGCGCCAGAGGGTGGCGAGGCCGAACGCGGCGGCCATGCCGCCCATGCCGATGAGGATGTTCCAGTTGCCGAGGTCGCTCATGAGGGGCACGGCGTCGCCGGCCACGTAGTAGACGATCAGCCAGGCGACGCCGAGGAGGCCGACGGTGATGAAGGTCGGCGGCACCCAGCGACGGCTGGACGGTGCCTTGACCTTCTTGGCCTTGGCGACCTGCTGCTTCTTGACCTTCTGCTTCTCGTCGGCAGACTTCCGTGTGCGGGACTCGGGCACGACCATCTTCCTCAAGCGCTGGGGAGGCTCCGCCCCGACCGGGCAGGCCCGCGGGTGGGCCGGTACCTCACTTCGAGCCGTTAGCGTAGTTGCTGGTGGGCCCCGGGGCGACGTCCCGAGCCGACCGCCGCGCGTGGCGCCGCTCCCGACGGGGTCGGACGCCACGTGAGCCAGCAGTCAGGAGAGCGAGTGCCGCAGGACGCGCACACGTGGGGCGACCGCGTGGTGGCGGCCCTGCTGCGCGGCCGCGAGGCCAGCCGCCGACGCCGGGCCGGCCGCCGTCCGACCGCCCGCGCGCTGACCGCCGGGGTGTGCGCGATCGCCGCCTTCCTCGTCGTGGTCAGCACCGTGAACGCCCGGGGCAGCGACCTCCGGCCCGCCCGCAACACCGACCTCGTCAGCCTGGTCGCCGACCAGTCCCGGCAGAACGCGCAGCTCACCCGCCAGGTCACCGACCTGCGCGCCGAGGTCGACGCCCTCGCCGACTCGGAGAACGCGGGCGCCGGCTCCGACCTGCCCCAGCAGCTCCAGCGCCAGGAGGCCGCGGCCGGCCTGACCCCGGTGACGGGCCCGACGGTCTCCGTCACCCTCAACGACGCCCCCTCGTCCGTGGCCGCGAACGGCGTCGACGCCGACCTGCTCGTCGTCCACCAGCAGGACATCCAGGCCGTCGTGAACGCGCTCTGGGCCGGCGGCGCGGAGGCGATGACCATCCAGGGCCAGCGCGTCATCTCCACCACCGGCATCAAGTGCGTGGGCAACACCGTCGTCCTGCACGGCGTCCCCTACGCCCCGCCGTATGTGATCAGCGCGATGGGCGACCAGGACCGCCTCGAGAACGCCCTCACCACCTCCGAGCCGGTGGACATCTACCGCCAGTACGTCGCCGCGTACGGCCTCGTCTACTCCGAGGGCCGCGAGGCCACGGCCACCTTCCCGGCCCACGAGGGTTCGCTCGACCTCCAGCACGCCGCCCCGCTGACCACGAGCGCAAGCCCGCGCTGAGGGCCGAGTTCCCCATCCCAAGCTGGGCTCCTCACTCCGAGCGACCACTGGTCACGTGGGGATGGTGGGAGTGGCGATAGGAGCCCCCAAGTGACCAGTGGTCAGCGACGGCGGGGGTGACCCGGGCAGGAGCTCGGCCTTCTGGCGGTACGGACAACACCTGAGGCCGCTCGGACAACAGGTCGGACAACACCGGTTTGTCACCCTGAGCCTGTGAAGGTCCACAAGATCGACAAAAGCCCGCCTCACGTACGCCGCCGCCGGTAGCGTGTCGATGTCGGCCTCGGGGGAGTCTGCGTGCTAAGGGGCGGGTCGACGCGCCGACCTGTCCGAGCCTTCCCCCGCGTGGAAGGACTGCGATGAAGATCAGAACCCTTGCCGCCGTGATCATCGGTGTGCTGCTCGTGCTCCAGGCTCCGCGGGCGCCGAGGCCTGTCCGGGATGAGCGCGGGCTCAGCCAGTCGGCCGAGACGGCGATCCTGCTCGCCGGCGCGGTCGTGGTCGCCGGGATCGTCGTCACGGTCATCACCGCCTTCGTCAAGTCCAAGCTCCCGAAGTAGCTGTGCGCAGGAGCGGGCAGCGCCCGGTCAGGGCCGACCAGCGCGGCCTCAGCTCGTCCACCCAGCTGGCCGTCGTCTTCCCGCTGCTCATGCTCCTGACGCTGGGCATCGTCCAGGCCGGACTGTGGCTGCACGCCCGCAACGTCGCCCAGCGTGCGGCGACGTCCGCGGTCGACGTGGCGCGCGGCAGCTACGGCACCGCGGGAGAGGGCGAGCAGCGCGCCCGCGACCTCGCCGCCGCGGCGGGGCTGACCGACGTCGTCGTCCACGTCGACCGCGGACCCCAGCGGGTCACGGCCTCGGTGACGGCGCACGCGACGCTGGTGCTGGACCTGGGGCTGGGGACCGTCGATGAGACCGCGTCGGCGCCGCGCGAACGGGTGAGCAACCCGTGACCCCCCGTACGCCCACGCGGTCCGGGCTCGGGGAAGCCGGGTCCGTCGCCGTCGAGATCGCTCTGCTCGCTCCCGCCCTCGTGCTCGTCCTGGGGCTCCTGGTCGCGGGCGGGCGCCTCTGGTTCGCCCGGACGACCGTCGTCGAGGCGGCGCAGACCTCGGCCCGGGCCGCGTCCCTGGCCCGCGGACCCGCCGAGGCCTCGGCGGTCGGCGCCGACGCCGGACGCCAGTCGATGACGACGGCCGGGCTGCGGTGCGCGCAGAGCTCGGTGCGGGTGTCCACGGCCGCCTTCGCGGTCCCCGTCGGGACGCCGGCCACCGTGACCTCCGACGTCACGTGCGCGGTGCCGTTCGGCGACGTCCTCCTGCCCGGCCTGCCCGGCACCCTCAACCTCACCGGTCGCGGCAGCGCGGCCCTCGACACCTACCGGGCGCGATGACCGGCCCCGCCTCCGGGCCCCGCCGCGACGAGCGGGGCCTGACGGTGAGCGTCTTCGTGCTGCTCGTGCTCGCGGCTCTCGTCGCCGTCGCCGGGCTCGTCGTCGACGGCGGGCAGAAGGTCACCGCGGCCAGCCAGGCCGAGGCCGCCGCCGACGGTGCGGCCCGCGCCGCCGGGAACGCCGCCGCCACCCAGCGCCTCGCCGGACGGGACGGGGCCGGGGCGGGCGTGCTCGCGGCCAAGGCGTACCTGGCGGGCCAGCCGGGCGTCACCGGTTCGGTGAGCCTGTCCGGCGGCGTGGTCCGGGTGAGCACGGCGGCGACCGAGCCGACCGTGTTCCTGTCGGCGATCGGCATCGTCGAGGTCACCGGGACGGGCGCGGCGACGGCCAGCATCGTCCCCACCGGCAAGGAGCGCTGAACGTGAGCACGGACGTCGACCAGTCGCGCAACGGCACCCGGCCGGCCCGGCGCAGGACCGCCCGTCCCGCCGTCGACGGGGCACCGTCCGTCCCGGTGCCGCCGCGCCTGCCCGGCCGCCGGAACCCGCGCTGGGTCGCGCTCGGGGTGATCGCCATCTGCCTCGGCGGCCTCCTCGCGTACGCGGTCTACGCGCGGGTCAGCACCGAGACCCGTGTCCTGACGCTGTCCTCGACGGTCTACCGCGGCGAGGTCGTCGAGGCGGGGGACCTGACGAGCGTCGTGCTGCACGGCGACCCGCCCGGGCCGACGGTCGCCGCGACCGACCAGGCCAGCGTCGTGGGCCGGCGCGCCGCCTTCGACCTCCCCGTCGGCTCGCTCGTGGCGCCAGGCTCGCTCACCGACGCGACGGTGCCGGACGCCGGCCGCTCGGTCGTCGGCCTGCGTCTCGCCACGGGACGCGCGCCCGCCACCCTGCTCGTGCCCTCGGCGCCGGTGCGGATCGTCGCGCTGCCCGCGCCGTCCAACGGGACCGGCGCGGCGGACTCGCTGGTCGGCAAGACGTACGCGGGCCGTGTGGTCGGGGCGACGCCGGGCGCGGACGGCACCTCGACGGTCGTCGACGTCGAGGTCGACGCCGGGCAGGCGCCGACGATCGCGTCGCTGGGGGCGCAGGACCGGATCGCGCTCGTCCGCGACGCGGGGACGTGACGACGTGGCCATCCTCCTGCTGACCTCGGCGGCCGGCTCGCCCGGCGTGACGACGCTCGCCGTCGGGCTCGCCCTCACCTGGCCGCGCCCGGTGCTCCTCGCCGACTGCGACCCGGGGGCGCACCAGGCGGTGCTCGCCGGCTACCTGTCCGGCCAGAGCGCGGGCGGACGCGGCCTGCTGCGCGTGGCCGAGGCGCACCGCGACCGCCGCCCGCTGCGGGAGGCGGTGCTCGACCAGAGCCTGCCGATCAGCGGTGAGGACGGCGAGCGGCAGCTCTTCCTGCCGGGCTTCAGCCGGGCGGCGAGCGCGGGCCTGTTCGGCGGGGTGTGGGACGACCTGGCCGACACCTTCGACCGGCTGGGGGAGGTCGGCTACGACGTCATCGTCGACGCCGGCCGCCTGGGCCCGCACGGGCTGCCCGGCCCTCTGGTCGAACGCAGCGCCGTCACCGGGCTCGTCCTGCGCACGAGCCTGCGCGCGGTGATGGCGGCCCGCGTCCACCTGCCCTCGCTCACCGAGCAGGAGCGCCTGAGCACCGCCGGGCGCACGGGCCTCGTGCTGGTCGGCGAGGGCCGGCCGTACGGGCGGCGCGAGGTCGCGCAGGCGCTCGGGGTCGGCGTGCACGCCGTCGTCCCCGACGACCCGCAGGTCGCCGCGCACCTGTCGGACGGCGAGCCGCGACCCCGGCGCTTCGACTCCTCGCCGCTGGTCCGCAGCCTGCGCGCCGCGGCCGGGGTCCTGGCCGGCCGGATGGCGCGAGCGAGCGAGGTGGTGGCGCGGTGAGCGTCGACGAGACCTCGGCGACCCGGGCGGAGGAGACGTCCGACCCGGGCGTGCGCTCCCTCGACGAGATCCCGCTGCTCGTCGAGTCGGTCGCCGAGGCCGAGGGCGCTTCCAGCCCGGTCACGCGACGGGCGCTGCAGTCGTACGGGGCCTTCCGTCGCGACGACCTGCGCGCCGCGACGCTGCCGCTGCCCACCGCGGAGCTCGACTGGCCGCAGGTCGTCCAGCTGCGCCGGCGGGCGTCGGAGGAGATCGCCGGCGAGAGCGAGCACCAGCTACGCACGACCGGGACCCCGATCACGGGCGACGACCGCCTGCTGCTCGGACGTTCCGTCATCCGCCGGGTCGTGGCCGAGCACGTCCGCACCCTGCACCGCGAGGGCGCGGCGCTCTGGTCGCCGGCGCAGGAGCAGGCGTACGTCGTCGCGGTGGAGGCGGCGGTCTTCGGCTACGGCCGCCTGCAGCCGTTGCTCTCGCTGCCCGACGTGGAGAACGTCGAGATCCACGGCTGGGACTCGGTGGTCGTCCAGCGCGGCGACGGCACGCGCGAGGTCATGCCGCCCGTGGCCGACAGCGACGCCGAGCTGGTCGAGGCCATCCGCTTCCTCGGTCAGAACGCCGAGCCGTCGCGCCCGTTCGACGACGTGCACCCGACGATGACGCTCGCGCTCGGGGAACGGTTCCGGCTGCACGCGATCGGCTTCGGGCTCTCGTACCGGCCGAGCGTGGTGATCCGCCAGCACACGATGACCTCGGTCTCGCTCGCCGACCTGGCCGAGACCGGGCTGATGCCGGTCGAGGTGGCCGAGATGCTCGACGCGGCCGTGCTGGCCCGCCGGTCGATCGTCATCTCCGGCGACCAGGGCGCGGGCAAGACGACCCTGCTGCGCGCGCTCATCGACGCCATCCCCGCCGACGAGCGGTTCGGCACGCTCGAGACCGACTACGAGCTGATGACCCATCTGCAGCCCGGGCGGCAGAACATCCTGGCCCTGCAGGCGCGGGTCGGCCACGGCGAGGCAGCGGCTGGCCGGGCGGTCGGTGAGTTCACGGTCGCCGACCTCATGCCCGAGGCGCTGCGGCAGAACCTGTCCCGCCTGGTCGTCGGCGAGGTGCGCGGCAGCGAGGCGGCGTCGATGTTCGAGGCGATGCAGGCCGGGACGGGAACCCTGTCGACCACGCACTCGCACTCGGCGTCGTCCACGGTCGACCGCCTGGCCTCCCGCGTCGCGCAGGGCGGGGTGCTGTCGGTCGAGGAGGCCTACCGCCAGATCGCGCACAACATCCACCTGCTCGTGCACGTCCGTCTCGTCGACGACGGGTGGCGCGGCGGGCGGCGGAGACGGTTCGTGTCGGAGGTCCGGCAGGTCGTCGGCGCCATCGAGAACGGGCGCCCGGTCACCCACCTCACCTACAGCGCCGGGCCCACGCCCGGCCAGCCCGCAGGCTTCTACCCCGACGCCGACTTCGCCGCCGAGCTAGCGCCCTTCCGCCGCGAGCTACCGGTGCGCCGGCACACGGACGAGGACGGGTGAGCACGTCGTGACCTCGGTCGTGGTCGTCCTCGCCGGGCTGCTGGTGTCCGCGGGCCTGGTCGGCGTCGTGGCCGGGTTCCGTCGGCTGCCGCCGCGGGTGCGGCCGGTCCGCGAGCGGACCCTCGCGACGACCTGGGCCAGGCTCACCCGCCGGCCGTCCGGGCGTGCGGGGAGGCGGCGGGACCTGCTCGTGCTCGGTAGCCTCGCCGGCGGCTTCGTGCTCGCCGCCCTGTCGGGCTGGGTCGCGGCGATCGTCGTCGTGCCCGGCCTGGTGCTCGCCCTGCCCTACCTGCTCCGCGCGCCCCGGCCCCGCGACGTCGCGCTGCTCGAGGCGATGGACCGCTGGGTCCGCACGCTGGCCTCCACGCTCTCGACCGGCCGTTCAGTGACGGACGCCATCCGCGTCTCGCGCCGGACCGCACCACCGGTCATCGCGGAGGAGGTGGAAGTCCTCGTGCTGCGGCTCAACAGCCGGTGGGACACGCGCACCGCGCTGCAGCGGTTCGCCGACGCCCTCGACTCGCCCGATACCGACGCGGTCGTCGCCGCGCTGATGCTGGCCGCCGGGCGAGGCGCGGCGGGAGCGGCCGCCACGCTGAACGCGCTGGCCGAGTCGATCCAGGCACAGCTGCGGGCGCGACGGGTCATCGAGGTCGAGCGCGCCAAGCCGTACGTGGTGGTCCGGCAGGTCACGGTGATCACCCTCGTGACGCTCGGCGGCATGTTCCTGCTGCGGCCGGAGTTCTTCGCGGGCTACCGCACGCCCGTCGGGCAGGCGGTGCTCGTCGTGCTGGTCGTGGTCTACCTCGGGTCGCTGCTGCTGATGCGGCGCAAGGCCCGGCAGCCCCGCCGACCGCGGATCCTCGTGGGCGGCGGGACGTGACGCCCGGCTGGGCCCTGCTGGCCGGGGTGCTCGTCGCGGCGGGGCTGGTGGCCCTGGTCGCCGGGCTGCGTCGCTCCACGCCCGGCCTGCGCGCCGCGCTCGACCGCGTCGGTGGTGCGGGTGGTCCGGCAGAGGCGTACGAGGAGGCGCCACGGCTCGGTTCGGCGTCCGAGCGGTGGGGCGCGCTGCTGCAGCGCCACGTCCCGGTCCCCCTGACCCCCGGCCAGCGCCGCGCGCTGCGCCTGCAGGACAAGTCGGTGGCCGAGCTCTACGCGGACAAGACGGTGATGGCCGTCATCGGCACGGTGCTGCCCGCGCTGCTGGGGTCGGGCGCGAGCTGGGTGCTGACCGGGCACGTCGGGGTCCTGCCCGCCGTCGCCGCGGTCCTCGGCGGGGCGCTGGGCTTCTTCGTCCCCGACCTGCTCCTGCTCCGGTCCGGTGCCGAGACGCGGACGGCCGCCCTCGAGGCGCTGCTGGTCTTCGTGGACCTCGTGACGCTCGAGCGGCTCGCGAACGCCTCCGCGCCGCAGGCTCTCCTGCGTGCCGCGAGCCTCAGCCAGGTCGGGCTGTTCGTGCAGATCCGGACCGCCCTCGAACGCGCGAGCCTGGAGCAGCAGAGCCCGTACGCCGAGCTGCGGCGGCTGGCGGAGTCGCTCGACCTGCCGGAGCTCGCCGACGTCGCCGACGTCATGCAGCTCGACGAGACGGGCGCCGCGCTGTCGGGGACCCTTCGCGCCCGCGTTCGCGAGCTGCGCGACGCCCACCTCACCGCCGAGCAGATCCGGGCGAGCGCCGACGCCGAGGGGATGACGATCTACATGACGCTGCCGGCCATGGCGTTCGGGCTGATCCTGCTCACCGCCGCCCTCCTGCAGATCGTCCTCGGATGAGCGCGGCAGGGCTCGGCGCGGCAGGAGGGCCCGCCGCAGCACGAGGGACAACACCCGTACCGGACGGACAACACCTGATCCGCCCGCAACGGGCTGTCGCGCACGACAGTGGAGGGGACGTCGGCAGCGGAGGAGGACAGGCGTGACCGAGCGCATCGAGCGCTGGTCCCGGGGGCTCGCGTCCCTGGCCCTGCTCGTGGGTCTGGTCGTCGGTGTGCCGGCGGCCCTGCTCGTGCTGGGCGGCGACCCTCTGCCGCACACCTGGGACCCGGCCGGCCTCTGGTCCGTCCTGCTGCAGCCCGACGACGGCACGGTGCTCGCCCGCCTCCTGACGCTCGTCGGCTGGGCGGCCTGGGTCGTCTTCACGGTCAGCCTGCTCGTCGAGCTGGTCAACCAGCTGCGGCGCCGGTCCTCGGCGGTCGTCCTCCCGGGCCTCGGCGGGGTGCAGCAGTGGGCGGCCGGCCTGATGCTCGCCGTGGTGGCCCTGGGCGGTGCGGCCCAGCTGACCTCCGTGCCGGCCGCGAGCACCGCCGTCGCCCGCCTGGTTCCGGGGGCCGACGCTCCGCGCGCGCAGCCGGCCCCGGAGCAGGAGGGCGCGGCGCCGTCGCCGTCGTCCGTCCGTGCCGAGGCTGCCGACGCCGAAGCGCTCGCTCGCGACGCGGCGGACCGGCCGGGGGCCGGGACGGACCGTGCACCGGCACCCCTGCCCGCACCCAGCGGGACCCGCGAGCGGGTCCACGTCGTCGAGACCGGGGACGACCTGTGGTCGCTGGCCGAGCGCTACTACGGCCGGGGCCAGGAGTGGCGACGGATCGCGACGGCGAACCCCGACCTGCTCACCGGGGGACCGGACCGTCTGCGGGTGGGCTGGCGCCTCGTCGTGCCGGAGGTGCGGACGGCGCAGGACGCCCGTGAGTCGGACGAGGTCCGGTCGGTCCGGGTCCGGAGCGGGGACACGCTGTCGTCCATCGCGGAGCGTGCGCTCGGTGACGCCGACCGCTGGGACGAGCTCTACCGTGCCAACCGCGACCAGCTCAGCGACCCCGACGCGCTCCCGGTCGGCCTCTCCCTGCGGCTGCCCGGCCGGGCGTCCGAGCCGAAGAGCGCGGAGGGGGAGGACGTACGCCGGGCCGCGGGCCCGGAGACGGCCGAGGTCGCACCGCCAGCGCCGACACCCGTCCCGTCGCCCTCCTCCGAGCCGGAGCCACCGGCACCTGAACCACCGGCACCTGCCTCGACCTCGGCACCCACCACCGCTCCGGGACCGACCACGGCACCCGTACCGACGACGGCCGCGACGGCCGAGCAGCCCGCTGGTCGCGCTGCCGCCCAGCCGGACGCGGAGGTGCCCTCCGACGAGGCCGACGGCGCCGGTGCGGACGACCAGGAGCGGAGCCTCGTCCCCGGCCTGGCCACCGTCGGCGGGCTGCTCGCGGCCGCGCTAGTGGGAGGTCTGGCCTCGCGCCGACGCTGGCAGCTGCAGCGCCGCCCGCTGGGGCGCCGCATCGCGCACCCGCCGGCCACGACCCGTCCGGTCGAGGTCGCGCTCGCCCGCCGCGCCCGGCCCATCGGCCTGCGCACGCTCGACCGAGCCAGCCGGGCGGTGGCGGCCGCGTGCGCCGAAGCCGGCGTGCCCGTCCCGCCCTTGCGCTCGGCGTCGGTGTCGGAGGAGTGGCTGGTGCTCGCCATGGGCGGACCGACCCCACCGGCCCCGCGCTGCTTCGTCGACACGGGCGGTACGTGGACCCTGTCGTCGCAGGACGTCGACGGGCTCCGGTCGGTGCCCGGCATCGGTGCCGCGGCCCGGCCCTGGCCGCTGCTGGTGACTCTCGGGCAGGACGACGAGGGGGCCGAGCGGGTCGTCGACCTGGAGTCCCTCGGGCTGCTGGCCGTCACGGGCGAGCACGACCGCGGCACGGCGGTCCTGGCCGCCATGGCCCTCGAGCTGGCCTGCTCCCCGTGGACCGACGAGCTGCGGCTGACGCTCGTCGGCGACGAGCGTCTCAGCCCGGCGCTCGCGCAGCACAACGTGTCGACGACGGACGACGTGGAGGCGCTGCTCGCGCGGCTCGAGCAGACGGACCGGGCCCGCCGGTCGTACGGCCGGGCGAGGGACGCGCGCGACCTGCGCCTCGATCCGGACCTCGGCGAGGCGTGGACGCCCGAGGTGGTCCTCGTCGACGTCCCCGTCACGCGCGCCCAGTCCGACCGCCTCACGGACCTCCTCGCGGGTGGGCCCGGCACCGGGCTGACGGTCGTGGTCCGCGGTGTGGTCGAGCACGCCCCGGCGATCTTCGCCCTCGACGGCGGGGGCCGGGCCACGCTCCTGCCCGAGGGCGTGCGGATGGTTCCGCAGACGCTGCCGGCGGCCGGGCTCGACCCGGTGGTCGAGCTGGTCGCGGCGACCGGCAGCGCGGAGACCGACCCGGCCCCGTGGTGGTCCGCGGCCGGGCCGCCGGAGCCGCCGCCCGACAACGTGACCTACCTGGGGCGGCGACGGAAGACGGACGAGGCGGACGAGCAGGAGAGGAGGGCAGCGGTGGAGGCACGGATCAGCGAGGCGGCAGCCGGCACGGCCCGCCACCCGCTGCTGCAGCTCATCGGTCCTGTCGAGCTCCTCGGTGCGGCCGGGACGCCACCCACCCGCGCGGCGAAGCAGTGCCTCGAGTACTGCGCCTGGCTGCTCGAGAACCCGGGCGCCACGGCTCAGGTGATGGCTGCCGGCCTGCTCGTCGCCGAGGGGACCCGCCGGTCCAACATGAGCCGGCTGCGGACCTGGCTCGGCAGCGACGCGGACGGCCAGCCCTACCTGCCGGACGCCTACAGCGGACGGATCCGTCTCGACCCGGTCATCACCTCGGACTGGCACCAGCTCGGGCTGCTGCTCGGCGACGGGGTCGACCGTGCGCCGACGTCGGTCCTCGAGCTCGGGCTCCGGCTGGTCCGGGGCGCTCCGCTCGCCGACGCGGCACCGGTCCAGTGGCACTGGGCGGAGGAGCTGCGCACCGACATCGTGTCCTGCGTGCGCGACATGGGCGTCGAGCTGGCCCGGCGGTGCCTGGACGACCGGGACCTCGACCTGGCGCGGTGGGCGGCGGCCCGGGCGCTGGTCGCGGCCCCCGGCGACGAGCTGCTGCTCGCGACGCGGATCCGGACCGAGCACCTGGCTGGCAACGCGGCCGAGACCGAGCGGCTCTGCCTGCAGCTCGCCCGACAGGCCCGGACCCTCGGCGTCGACCTCGAGCCGGAGACGGTCGACCTCATCCAGGAGGTGATGGAGGGCCGGGTCCGGGCCCGCCTCGCCTGAGACGAGTGTGCCGCCGGGATCGGCGGCGCACCCGGTGCGTCAGGAGGCGAGCGGGGCGAACCGCCGCAGCCGCAGGCTGTTGCCCACGACGAACAGCGAGCTGAAGGCCATGGCCGCGCCGGCGAGGACCGGGTTCGCGAACCCCAGCGCGGCGAGCGGCAGAGCGGCGACGTTGTAGGCGAAGGCCCAGAAGAGGTTGCCGCGGATGGTGCGCAGGGTCGCGCGGGCGAGGCGTACGGCGTCGGCGGCCTGGAGCAGGTCGCCGCGGACGAGCGTCAGGTCCGCGGCTTCGATCGCCGCGTCCGTTCCGGTGCCCATCGCGATGCCGAGGTCGGCCTGGGCGAGGGCGGCGGCGTCGTTCACGCCGTCGCCGACCATCGCCACCCGGCGGCCCTCGGCCTGCAGGCGGCGTACGGCGTCGACCTTGCCCTCCGGCCGCACGTCGGCCACGACCTCGTCGATCCCGACCTCGTTGGCCACGGTCGCCGCGGTCCGGGCGGTGTCGCCGGTCAGCAGCACCGGGCGCAGCCCCAGTGCGACGAGCCGGCGGACGGCCTCGGCGGAGGAGGGCCTCACCGTGTCGGCCACGGCGACCAGGCCGCGGGCCTGCCCGGACCAACCGACGAGCACGACGGTGCGGCCCTGCTCCTGCTCGGTCGTGAAGGCGGCCGCCAGACCGGCGTCGACGGTCAGGCCCTCGGCGGAGAGCAGGTCCGCCCGGCCGACGACGACCGTCCCGACGCCCACGACCTCGGCGACGACACCCTGCCCGGCCGGCTCGCGGAGGGCGGTGACGTCCGGCAGAGGTCCGGCGTCCCGGGCGTGCGCGGCGACGGCCTGGGCCACCGGGTGCGACGAACCCGCCTCGGCAGCCCCGGCGTACCGGACCAGCTCGCCCTCGTCGACGCCCGCGGCGGGCACCACGGAGACGACGGTCATCCGGCCCTCGGTGACGGTGCCGGTCTTGTCGAGCAGGACGACGTCGACGTCGCGGGTCGCCTCCAGGACCTCCGGGCCCTTGATGACGATGCCGAGCTGGGCGCCGCGGCCCGTGCCGACGAGCAGCGCGGTCGGCGTGGCCAGCCCGAGGGCGCAGGGGCAGGCGATGATCAGCACCGCGACCGCGGCGGTCACGGCGAACGAGGCCCCGGCCCCCACGAGGAGCCAGACGCCGAGCGTGACCAGGGCGAGCACGAGGACGACGGGGACGAAGATCCCGGAGACACGGTCGGCCAGCCGCTGGACCGCGGCCTTGCCGCTCTGCGCCTCGGTGACCATCGCGGCCAGCCGGGCGAGCTGGGTGTCCGCACCGACGGCGGTCGCCTCGACGACCAGGCGTCCGGATGTGTTCACGCAGCCGCCGACGACCGCGTCGGACGGGCCGACCTCGACCGGCACCGACTCGCCGGTGACGCTGGAGGCGTCGACGGCGCTGTGGCCCTCGAGGACCGTTCCGTCGACGGGGAAGGTGGCGCCCGGCGCCACGACGACCCGGTCGCCGACGACGAGCGAGGCGGCGGGGACCGTCACCTCACGGCCGTCGCGCAGCACCCGGGCCTCCCGGGCGCCGAGGGCCAGCAGCGCCCGCAGCGCCGCCCCGGAACGCCGCCGCGCTCGCGCCTCGAGCCAGCGCCCGACGAGCAGGAAGAGCGGGATCGCCGCGGCCGCCTCGAGGTAGGGCTCGGCCATTCCGGTGTGCCGCTCGAGCCGCAGCGCGAAGGTGTGGGTGTAGCCGAGCGCGCCGGCCGGACCGGTGAGCGCGTACGCCGACCAGCCGAGGGCGGCGAGGGTGCCGATGGAGATCAGCGTGTCCATCGTGGCCGCGCCGTGGCGGGCGTTGACCAGCGCGGAGCGGTGGAAGGGCCAGCCGGCGCCGAGCACGACGACCGCGGCCAGGACCAGCCCGACCCACTGCCAGCCGGGCACCTGCAGCGCCGGGACCATCGAGACGACGACGACCGGGAGCCCGAGGACCGCGGCGACCAGCACCCGCAGCCGCAGGCGGCGTTCGGCGGCGTCCGCGCGGCCCTCCGCCGCGTCCGGGTCCGGGTCGGGCTCCACGACGCTCGCGCCGTAGCCCGTCTGCTCGACGGTGGCGACCAGGTCGGCGATCGTCGTGCCGACGGACGCGACGACGTGGGCGCGCTCGGTGGCGAGGTTCACCGACGCTACGACCCCGGGCAGCTTGTTGAGCTTGCGCTCGATCCGCGACGCGCACGAGGCGCAGGTCATCCCCGTGACGTCGAGGTCGACGACCGCACCCGTCACGTCGGCGGGTGCTGCCGGGGTCGAGGTGCCGGCCACGGTCACCGGCTCCCGAGGGTGTAGCCGGCCTCGCTCACGGCGGCGCTGAGCACGTCGAAGTCGACCGGCTCCTCGCTGGTCACCTGGAGGCTGCCGCCGTCGAGGTGCACGGTGACCTCGCGGACCCCGGGGACGGCCAGCACCTCCTCGGTGACGGCCTGGGTGCAGTGCTCGCAGGTCATGCCGGCGACGACGTAGTCCTGGGTGGTGGTCATGGTGCTCCTTGCTCGGGGACGGTGTGCGGGAGGTTCGGGTGTTTGAAGGAGGGGCGTTCGGGGAATGCGGGCGCCGAGGGTGTTTCTCTCAGGAAGTCGGCCGCGGTCAGGACCGGACGAGCCGCGCGATGGCGTCCGCGGCCTCCTTGACCTTGGCGTCCGACTCGGACCCGCCCTGGCGGGCGGCCTCGACGACGCAGTGGCTGAGGTGGTCGTTCAGCAGACCGAGGGCGACCGACTGCAGGGCGCTCGTCATGGCGGAGACCTGAGTCAGGATGTCGATGCAGTACTTGTCGTCCTCGACCATCTTCTGCAGCCCGCGGGCCTGGCCCTCGATGCGTCGGAGGCGTCGGAGGTGGTCCTCCTTGCTCCCGCTGTAGCCCGGGGGCGGGTGCTCGGTGTCCATGCCTTCTCCTTCCTTGATACCCCCCGAGGGTATACCGGAGGGCCAAGGGCCAGGACATGACGTTTTCTCAGGAATGGTCGTGCTAGCGGTGGAAAACGTGTGGGTCAAATCGAGCTCGTAGCGGTCCGGTGCAACGGTGTCAAGGTCAGGAACAGGCCATGTCCGGATCGGCAGAGGTCCTCAGAAGAAGTTTTCCTCCACTGCCGCCGGAGGGCGTATCCCCTGGTCAGACCCATAAAGTGGTACCCGTACCAACCCCGTCCCCAACGTTGTCCCCAAGCTGTGCACACGCCCTGTGCGTGTCCTGCACAGGGCCGTCCGCGTTGTCCACAGGACCTGTGGAGAGTCGTCTGGCCCTCACAGCCAGAGGCGCGTACGTTCACCTGATCCCCCGCGTCGGCGGGTCGACCCCGAGGTGGTCGAGACGGTGTCGGGGCCGGTCTGGCGGAAGTGTCAGTGGCGGCTCCTACCTTCGTCCTCGAACCTGTCCTGGTCGCCCGTCGGCGGAGCCGCGCGTGGACGCCGGTGGGGGTGCCTGCCCCGGCGTGCGGGGCATGACGAACGAAGGAGCGTGGTCGGTGAGCCTGGCCGAGGTGATGCCGCCGTACGAGAGCTCGTCCCGCGGTCCGGACCGCACCCCTCCCCAGGACATGGACGCCGAGCAGAGCGTCCTCGGGGCGATGCTGTCGAGCAAGGACGCCATCGCCGACGTGGTCGAGGTGCTGCGGGGCACCGACTTCTACCGCCCGGCCCACGAGCTGGTCTACGACGCGATCCTCGACCTCTACGGCCGCGGCGACCCCGCCGACGCCGTCACCGTCTCCGACGAGCTGACCAAGCGCGGCCAGCTCACCCGGGTCGGCGGCTCCGGCTACCTCGTCGACCTCATCGGCTCGGTCACCGTGGTGGCCAACGCGAGCTGGTACGCGACCATCGTCCGGGAGAAGGCCGTGCTGCGGCGCCTCGTCGACGCCTCGGTGCGGATCAACCAGATGGGCTACGCCGGCGAGGGCGACGTCGACATGATCGTCGACCGCGCGCAGGCCGAGGTGTACGCGGTCACCGACCGCCGGGCGGCGGAGGACTACAAGTCCCTGGCCGAGCTGATGCAGCCGACGATGGACGAGATGGAGGCCATCGAGAACCGCGGCGCGGGCCTGGCCGGGATCTCGACGGGCTTCGCCGACCTCGACGAGCTGACCAACGGCCTGCACCCCGGCCAGCTGGTGATCGTCGCGGCCCGACCCGGCTGCGGCAAGTCGACCCTGGCCCTGGACCTGGCGCGGTCCGCGTCGATCAAGCAGGGCCTGACCTCGGCCATCTTCAGCCTGGAGATGAGCCAAATCGAGATCACCATGCGGCTCCTGTCGGCCGAGGCGAGCGTCCCGCTCGGCCACATCCGCGGCGGTCGGATGAACGACGAGGACTGGCAGCGCGTCGCGCAGAAGATGGGTCAGGTCGAGTCGGCCCCGCTCTTCATCGACGACTCCCCGAACCTCACGATGATGGAGATCCGGGCCAAGGCCCGGCGGCTCAAGCAGCGCCACGACCTCCGCCTCATCTGCATCGACTACATCCAGCTGATGACGTCGGGCAAGAAGGTCGAGTCGCGCCAGCTGGAGGTCTCCGAGTTCTCCCGCCAGCTCAAGCTGCTGGCCAAGGAGCTCCAGGTCCCCGTCGTCGCGCTGTCCCAGCTCAACCGTGGTCCCGAGCAGCGCACGGACAAGAAGCCGATGCTCTCCGACCTGCGTGAGTCCGGCTCGCTGGAGCAGGACGCCGACATGGTCATGCTGCTCTCGCGCCCGGACCTCTACGACAAGGAGTCCGAGCGGGCGGGCGAGGCCGACTTCGACGTGGCCAAGCACCGCAACGGCCCGACCCGCACGCTCACCGTGGCCTTCCAGGGCCACTACTCGCGCTTCGTCGACATGGCGCGCTGACCGCTCCCGGCCAAGCCGGTACCGCCGGTGGCGCCGAAGGGGGTGCGGGAGCCGGGTCCGGCACCCGCACCGTCGACCTCCCGGGAGCCCGCATGCGCTGGTCCAGGCGCCGCTTCCTCGCCGCGGCGGGGGCGTACGCCGCCCTGACCGGCTGCTCGGCCGGAGGCGCCCGTCCGGGCGGTGCGGCCGGGCGGGAGGATGAGGCGGTGCCGACCTACCACTACGGGGACCACCCCGCCCAGTTCGCCGAGCTCAGCCTGCCCAGCGGGACCAGCGTCGTCCCCGTCGTCGTGATCGTCCACGGCGGCTTCTGGCGCGACGCGTACGGCGCCGAGCTGGGCCGCCCGCTGGCCCGCGACCTCGTGAACCGCGGCTACGCCGCGCTGAACGTGGAGTACCGCCGGGTCGGCCCCAACGCCCAGGCGGGCGGCGGCGGCTGGCCGACCACCTGCCTCGACGTCGCCGCGGCCGTCGACGCGCTGGCCGAGGCGGGCCAGCGGCTCGCCGGCGGCCGGCTGGACCTGTCCCGCGTCGTCGCGCTCGGCCACTCGGCCGGCGGCCACCTCGCGGGCTGGCTGGCCAGTCGTGCGCGCCAGGAGGCCGGTGCCCCCGGCGCGGACCCGCAGGTCACCCTCAGCGGCGCGGTGATCCAGGCGGGCGTCGTCGACCTCGTCGGCGGCTACGAGGCCGACCTCGGGGGCGGGGCCGTGCGCGACTTCATGGGCGGCTCCCCGCACCACCTGGGCGACGCGTACGGGCAGGCCTCGCCCCTCGCGCGGGTGCCGCTCGGCGTCCCCACGGTCTGCGTGCACGGCCGCGAGGACGACGTGGTGCCGATCGGGCAGTCGGAGACGTTCGTCGCCGCGGCCCGCGAGGCGGGGGACACCAGCGAGCTGCAGGCCTTCGACGGCGACCACTCCGACGTCATCGACACCAGCCACGAGGGCTGGCAGCTCTGCGTCGAGGCGCTCGAACGGCTCCTCTGAGGCTGGGGGCCGCCGGTCGCGAGGCCGGCGGCCCACCCCTGGTCGCCCGGGCTCCCGTCACCAGGAGTGCGCCTCCGGGGAGGCGCCCGGCCCGATCCGGCGACCGTTGTTGATGTTGAAGATGGTGTCGAGCCGCTCCAGCACGGCCGGCTCCAGGACGAGCGACGCGGCCCGGTCGAGGCCGTCGAGCTGCTCGACGGTCCGGACGCCGACGATGGCGCTGTCCACGGCCGGGTGCTGCAGGACCCACGCCGTCGCCACGACCCCGTCGGGCTCGCCGAGCTCGCGGCAGAGCGCGGAGAAGTCCCGGAACTGGGAGTTCTCGGGTCCGATCGTGATGCCGTACTCCTCCTCGAAGTGCATGGTGCCGAGGCAGATCTTGCTGACCGTCATCGTGGAACGGCCGAGGTTCGTGTACTCCATGAGGCCCGAGCATCGCACCCCGCACGGACCCGGGGCGGTGGCGGCCGGTCGGGGCGCTCGGGAGCCCGGACCTCAGGCGTCCGCCGGGCGCCCGTCCTCGGGGTCGTCCCACCAGAGCACCGTCAGGCCCGGCTCTCGGCTGACGTCTGCGCGCGCGATGCGCTCGGGGTCGGCGACGAGCAGCAGCTCGCGGACCCGCCCGCCGTCGGCCGTGAGGTCGACGTCGAAGACGAAGACGACCTTGATCTCGCCGAGGTGGCGCCACACCGCGCCGGGCAGGCCGTCGACCAGCGCCGGGGCGATCGCCCGGGCCCGTCCCTCGTACGCCCTCGCCACGGCCTCCGCACCGCGGAGCTCGCGTTCCGAGCCCATGGCGGCCGCAGCCGCGTCGGACCGGACCACGGCGTCGGGGTCGAGCACGGCCAGCAGGTCCGCGAACCGGCCCTCCCGCGACGCCGCGAGGAACGCGTCCACGACCTCGCGCCGCCGGCTGCGGCTGACGGCGACGGTCGCGTCGGGGGTGCCGCCCTGGACCCGGCGCCGGGCCCGGCTGGCGAGCTGCCGGGCGGCCGTGGGGGACCGGTCCACCACCGGCCCGATCTCGTCGAACGGCAACGCGAACACGTCGTGCAGCACGAAGGCGAGCCGTTCCGCCGGGGCCAGCGCGTCCAGCACGACCAGCAGGGCCGTCCCGACCGCGTCGGCCGCCTCGGCGTACGCCTCCGGCCCGACCTCGGCCGCGCTCACCGGCCGCACCGCGTCGTCGCCCAGGAGCTCGGGCCGCGCCCGACGGGCCCGCAGCACGTCCAGGCAGATGCGGCTGGTCACGGTCGTGAGCCAGCCCCCGAGGTTCGTGATCTCGTCCGCGCCACCCGGGCTGCCGGTCCCACCTGCGCGCTGGAGCCGCAGCCAGGCCTCCTGGACGGCGTCCTCCGCGTCGCCGCGCGACCCCAGCAGCCGCTGCGCCACGGCAGTCAGCCGCGGGCGCGCCGCCTCGAACTCCCGCGCCAGCCCCTCGTCGAGCCCGTCCGTCGTCATCGTCCCCGCCCCGTCACGTCCCGGTCGCCGCCACCGTCACCCTCTCTGACGCCGCCACCCGGGCGGACGTGACCCGAGAGGAACCCCGATGACCCCGACCCCGACGAACCCGACCCCGACGAACCCGACCCCGACGACCGGGTCCACCCCCGCCGCTCCGAGCCTCGTCGTCTTCGGCGTCGGCGACCTGGACGCCGCCCGGACGCTCTACACCGCGGTGCTGGGCACCGCGCCGTACGTCGACTCGCCCTTCTACGTCGGCTACCGGGTCGGTGGGGTCGAGGTCGGGCTCGACCCGCACGCCGCCGGCCCGGGCACGGGCGGCCCGATCACCTACTGGGCCACGGACGACGTGCCCGCCCGGGTCGAGGAGCTCGTGGCCGTGGGTGCGGTCGTCCGGCGCCCGCCGGGTGACGTCGGGGGCGGGACGGTCGTCGCCGTGCTCGCCGACGCGGACGGCAACCTGCTCGGCCTGCGCGGGGCCTGAGGGCAGGCCCCGCGGCGGCGGACGGCGTACGGGTGGTTCAGCCCTGGGGCAGGACCATCGACTTGATCGCCTCGGGCTCGCGGCGACCGGCGGTCAGCGCGGCCTCGGTCTCCTCGAGCCCGAAGCGGTGGGTGATCAGCCGGTTCACGTCGACCGCGCCCGAGGCGATGAGCTCCAGCGCCAGCGGGTAGGTGCGGGCGTAGCGGAACGTCCCGGTCACGGTGAGCTCGCGGCTCTGCACCAGCGGCACGTTGATCGGGACCTCGTCCGGCCCCATGCCGACGAGGACGGCCCGACCGGCGCGGGCCAGGGCGGCGAGCCCCGTCCGGACGGCGACGGGGGCGCCCGAGCACTCGAGCAGGACGTCGTACTCGCTGGTCAGCGGCTGGTCGGCGCGCTGCGCGTCGAGGCCGAGCTCGGCGGCGACGCCGAGGCGGAAGTCGCTGACGTCGGTCACGGTGACGTGGCGGGCGCCGAAGGCCCGGGCGACCTGGCCGGCCAGCAGGCCGATCGGGCCGGCGCCGGTGACGAGCACGCGGTCCCCGGCGGAGACACCGGCCTTGCGGCAGGCCCAGACGCCGACGGAGACCGGCTCGGCCATCGCCGCCTGCTCGGCGTCGATGCCCTCCGGCGCGGGGAAGGCGAAGTCGGCGTCGAGCGTCACGAGGCGGGCGATCGCGCCGTCGACCGGCGGGGTCGCGAAGAAGACGACGTCGGGGCACAGGTTGTAGCGCCCGGCGAGGCACTGCTCGCAGTGCCGGCAGGGCACGCCCGGCTCGAGCGCGACGAGCTGGCCGACCCGGGCGGGGTCCACGCCCTCGCCGACGGCGACCACGGTGCCGGCGGCCTCGTGGCCGATGACCATGGGCGCCTCGACGACGAACGGGCCGATCCGGCCGTGCTCGTAGTAGTGGACGTCGGAACCGCAGATGCCGACCGCGCCGACCTCGACGAGCACCTCGCGGGGCCCGGGCTCGGGCACGGGACGGTCCTCGACGACGAGGTCGCGCTCGCCGCGGAGGACGGCGCTGCGGTTGGTCCGGGTCGCTCCCGGGGCGGTGGTGCTGGGGTCAGCGGTGGTGGTCACGACGGTGCTCCTGGGTCATGGGTCCCGGCTCTGGGACGGGTGCTCCGAACGCTAGCCCGTGCCGCCGTACGCCCCTCCGGGCGACCACGGGCCGACGTCCCGCCGGCGACCGGAGGTGCCGTGACCCGCGACCTCGGTCCCGTGGCCCGGCGTGCACGTCGTCAGGCCCGACGGTGAAGGGGCCGTGGGCGACCAGCTCTCGAAGCTCCCCGTGACTCGTCCAGCGGCCGCCCACGGGCGGCCGGCCTGGAGCAGCAGGTCCCCCGGGGGACGCTCCCCCAACCGGGGTCCAGCCGCCTGCTCCTGCTCGGTGCTGACAACGTTAGGCCGCCGGTCCCGTCCGCGCGGGCGAACCGGCACATTGCCCGTGAACCAGGGGCCGGTCAGGGCGGAGGCCCCACCGGTCAGGGGGTGCTCCCGACTACCGTTGATGTTCCGACGACCCACCAGGAGAACCCCATGGGCATGCTCAAGTCCGTCCTCAGAACCGCAGTCGCCGCCAAGGTCGTGCAGGTCGTCTCGCGCGAGCTCTCGAAGCCGGAGAACCAGCGCAAGCTCAAGGAGGGCATCTCCAAGCTCGCGCAGTCGCGTCGCCGCTGAGGCTGACGCGTACGCCGCCCCGGACGTCCTGAGGGCGTCCGGGTCGCGGCACGCTCCGGTGGTGCGGTGCCGACGTCGCACGTGACGTCGGCACTGCGCCGCTAGCCGCTGGCCAGGCTCGTGACGACGCCCACGACCACCAGCAGCACGACCAGGAGCATCAGGCCGAGCAGGACGAGGCCCACGACGGTCGCCGCCTTGCTCGGCCGGCCGCCCATCACCACGACGGTGGCCCCGGTCGTGAGGTTCTGCACCTTGGCCACGTTCCACCGCCCGGTGGCGTCCGGAGGCCCCGCCACCTCCACCCAGTCCCCGTCGCGCACCGTCCCCGAGAGGGACCGTCCGCGCAGGACCACGTCGAGGGGCCGCGGGCTGCCCGGCTCGAGCAGCCTCAGCTCGAGGACCGTGAGCCCGAGCGTCGTGCTGCTGCTCTGGCGCAGCGCCTCCTGGCGCACCGACACCCCGCTCACCCGCCCGAGGCGTGCACCGGGCGCGGGCGGTCGCGGCGGCTGGTCGCCGTTCGGCACCAGGTAGCCGCCGGGCGCGTAGCCGGCCGGCTCGTACCCGCGGTCCTGCGGCCCGTCCGGCCCGCTCGGAGGTTGGCTCATGCCCGGCATTCTCGCCGTCCGGGGGTCCACCCGCAGGCCTTAGCGCGCCCCGCGGGTCACGGACCGGTCACGCGCCGCGCTCGAACCTCGACCCCGCGTCGAGGTCCCGGTCACGGGGCGGCTTCGCGGCCGCCGAGGTGGTGACGGCGGGCCGGACGTGAATTAACGTGAACCGGACGAAGGCGTCGCCCGGTTCGTGGTGCGCTGCTCAGGACGACCGGGAGGGCACACGTGCGGACCACTGCGAGGACAGCGTGGGCGGGGGCCCTCGTGGCTGCCGCCCTGCTCCTGCCGGCCTGCGGCACCGTCCCGGCGGGGGAGCCCGGAGGGGCGGTCGTGGAGCAGACCCCGGCCCCGGCTGCGGACGCGTCCACCAGCGCGACCGCCGGCCCCAGCCCCACGCCCAGCACGGCCCCCGTGACCAAGCCGGCCGCCGACAAGCCGAAGGCCGCACCGAAGCCCGCGCTCGTGCTCGCCAAGGGCGCGAAGGGCGAGAAGGTCCGCGACCTCCAGGTGCGGCTGCGGGATCTCGACTGGTACGCCGGGTCGATCACCGGCACGTACGGCAAGAGCACCGTCGCCGGCGTCAAGGGGTTCCAGGGCAAGCGGGGGCTGAAGAAGACCGGGGACGTCGACAGGGCGACCTGGTCGCAGCTGACGAAGCGCACCTCCACGCCCACGAAGGACGAGCGGCACAACGTGCTGCGCCCCGGCAAGGCGCTCTACCAGCAGGGCTCGAGCGGGGACAAGGTGCGCGAGCTGCAGGCGCGGCTGAAGCAGATCGGGTGGTTCGCGGGTTCGGTGACCGGCTCGTACGGCAGCGCCACCGCGAGCGGCGTGCGCGGGTTCCAGGACAAGCGCGGGATCCCCGAGACCGGGGAGGTCGACGCCCGGACCTGGAGCCGGCTGACGGCCATGACGCGGACGCCCACCGACGACGCCAAGCACAACCGGACGCCGAAGCCGTCCGCGAACGGGCTCGACAAGCGCTGCCTGACCGGGCGGGCGATCTGCATCAGCAAGTCGTCGAACAGCCTGACCTGGGTGGTCGACGGCAAGCCGCAGCTGAAGATGGACGTGCGGTTCGGGGCCGTCGGCACGCCGACGCGGGAGGGGACGTTCAGCGTGCTGCGCAAGGAGCGCACCTGGACATCGACGATCTACCACTCGAAGATGCCGTACTCGATGTTCTTCTCGGGCGGCCAGGCCGTGCACTACAGCTCCGACTTCGCCGCCCGCGGCTACGCCGGCGCCTCGCACGGCTGCGTGAACGTCCGCAACCTCGCCGGCATCCAGTCGCTCTTCTCCCAGGCCCGTAACGGCGACAAGGTCATCGTCTACCGCTGAGAGCGCTGAGAAGCTTCCGCCGTCCGACCACCGCCGCGGTGGTTGGACGGCGGAGGGCTCAGCCGCGGGCCGTGAAGACGACCGGGCCGTCCTCGGTGATCGCGATGGTGTGCTCGGAGTGCGCGCCGCGCGAGCCGTCGCGGCTGCGCAGGGTCCAGCCGTCGGCGTCGGTGTAGATCTTGTCGGTGCTCTCGCAGAACCAGGGCTCGATGGCGATGACGAGGCCCGGCTTCAGCACGAGCCCGCGGCCGCGACGGCCGTCGTTGGCGATGTGCGGGTCGCCGTGCATCGTCCGGCCAACCCCGTGGCCGCCGAAGTCGGTGTTGATCTTGTAGCCGGCGTGGTGGGCGACCTGGGCGATGGCGAAGGAGATGTCCCCGACGCGGGCGCCGGCCTGGGCGGCCTCGATCCCGGCGGCGAGCGCCTCCTGGGTCGTCTCGATCAGCCGGCGGTCCTCGGGCCGCTCGGTCCCGACCACGACGCTCACGGCCGAGTCGGCGACCCAGCCGTCGACCGAGGCGGCGAAGTCGACGCTCAGCAGATCGCCGTCGGCGAGCGTGTAGTCGTGCGGCAGCCCGTGCAGGACGGCGTCGTTCACCGAGGTGCAGAGCACCTTGCCGAACGGGCTCGCCCCGAAGGAGGGGTGGTAGTCGATGTAGCAGGACTCGGCACCGCGCTCGTCGATCATGCGGTGGGCCAGGGCGTCGAGCTCGAGCAGGTTCACCCCGACGTCCGCCCGCTCGACGAGGGCGGTCAGCACGTCGGCAACGAACCGGCCGGCGGGCCTCATCTGCTCGATCTCGGCGGGGGTGCGGTACTCGATCACGCCCGTGATTGTGCCCCAGCGGCCAAGCCGACGGCGGTCGGTCAGGCCCAGACGGCCGCGTGCAGGCCGTGCGGGAGGAGTTCCGGGGGGTCGGGGAGGCTGACCGCGGTGCCGGCGGCGAGCCGTCGGGCCGTCCAGGCGGCGGCCGCCGCGTCGACGACGTCGTCGGGTCCCGCGGAGCCCGTGGCGCCCGTCAGGGCGTCGAGCCGGATGCCGGCCGCGTCGAGCAGGGCGACCCGTTCGCGCTGGCCCGCCCACGTCTTCTTGGGGTGCCGGGCCGGGTGCCCCGCCATGGTGGTGAAGCTCAGCTCCGGGTGCACCTCCCGCACCCGGTCCTCGCCGTCGCGCACCAGCCGGTCGACCTCGCGGACCTTCCCGCGCAGCCCCCAAGCCTGGATCGAGAAGCCCGCGTCGCTCGCCGCGCGGCTGAGCAGCACGCCGGCCGCGTGGTCCGTGGCCTCCAGCGCCGCCCGCACCGGGGTCGCGAAGAGCGACGCCCTCCGCGGTCCCAGGGCGGCCCGGACGAGGGTGTCGGCCGCCCGCCAGCCGGAGTCCGCGAGCCCGACCGGGATGTCCACGCCCACACGGACCACGGGGCCGTCCTGCTCGGCCAGCCGGACGAGCGTGCGCAGGTCGGCCGCGACGTACGCCCGCGGGCCGTCGGGGTCCGGCGCGACGCCGACCCAGCCCTCACGGCAGCCGTCGACGCCGAGCACCCGCCCGGTCTCCGTCGTCGCCGCCGTCACGGGGACGGTCTACCACCGGACGGAATGGTCGCGGCGGCCGAGCGGTTGCACCAGACGTGAGCATCCGTCGGCTTTCCGTCCTCGACCTGATCCCCGTCCGTGACGGGCAGAGCACCGGCCAGGCCCTGGCCGCCAGCGTCGCGCTGGCTCAGCGCGCCGAGGCGGCCGGCTTCCACCGCTACTGGGTCGCCGAGCACCACAACATGCCGTCCGTCGCGTCGACGAACCCGCCCGTGATCATCGGCATCCTCGCCGGGGCGACGAAGGAGATCCGCGTCGGTTCCGGCGGCATCATGCTGCCGAACCACGCTCCGCTCGTCGTGGCCGAGCAGTTCGCGCTGCTCGAGGCCGCGTACCCGGGCCGGATCGACCTCGGCATCGGCCGCGCCCCCGGCAGCGACCCGGTCACCAACTGGGCCCTCCGCCACGGCGGCCCCCAGACCGGCGACGCGGACCGCTTCCCCGAGCACGTGGACAACCTCGTCGCGATGATGGAGCCGGCGGGCGTCGGCCTCAACCTCCAGGGCCGCTCGTACGCCCTCCGCGCCACCCCGCAGGCGATCGGCCGCCCCACCCCGTGGCTCCTCGGCTCGTCCGACTACTCCGCGCGCCTGGCCGCCGAGAAGGGCCTGCCGTACGTCTTCGCGCACCACTTCTCCGGCGACAGCACCGCGGCGGTCCTCGACCTCTACCGGTCCTCGTTCCGGGCCTCCGACGTGAGCCCGGCCCCGCAGACCTTCCTCACCGTGAACGTCGTCGTCGCCCCCACGCAGGAGGAGGCCGAGCGGCTCGCCCGGCCGTACGTGCTCGCCATGGTCGCCCTGCGCACCGGCGGCGAGCTCGGCCCGCAGCTGAGCGTCGAGGACGCCGCCGAGGTCCGGATGCCCGAGGCCCACGCCGCGATCGCCGCGCAGATGAGCGAGCGGTGGGTCGTCGGCACCCCCGAGACCGCCGCCCGTCAGCTCGAGGAGCTGGCCGAGCACTTTGGCGTCGACGAGGTCATGGTGCACCCGGTCGCGGGGGCCCTGGCCAGCGACCCGGTCGACCGCAACCCGGGCCGCGAGGCGACGCTCGAGCTGCTCGCCGCGCAGGTGTTCGCCGCCGCCTGAACCGCGGTCCTCAGCCTGTCGTCGCTGCCCTGACCCTCGTCACCGCTCCCTGAGCCTGACGGAGGGTCAGGGCAGCGTCACGTCCACGACGATCGGCGCATGGTCGGACGGACCGGTGCCCTTGCGGGCCTCGCGGTCGACGTACGCGTCCTGCACGGTGACCGACGGGCTGAGCAGGACGTAGTCGATCCGCATGCCCAGGTCCTTGTGGAACATCCCGGCCCGGTAGTCCCAGTAGGTGAAGGGCCGGTCGTTCTTGCCGGGCCGGGCGGTGACGTCGACGAGGCCCCAGTCGATCAGCGACTCGAGCGCCGCGCGCTCGGGCGGCGTGACGTGCGTGCTGCCGTCGAACTTCTTGATGTCCCACACGTCGGCGTCGGTGCGCGCGACGTTGAAGTCGCCCATGATCACCAGCGGCTGCGCCGGGTCCTGGTCGTCCAGCGTGCGTCGCAGCTCCGCGAACCAGTCCAGCTTGTACGCGTAGTGCGGGTCGTCCACGGAACGTCCGTTGGGCACGTAGACGCTCACCGTGCGCAGGCCGCCGCAGTCGGCGACGGCGTAGCGGGGCTCGGTCATGCCGGGCAGCTGACGGCTGACGGGCTCGAGCCCGACCCGCGACAGCACGGCGACGCCGTTCCAGCGGCCGTCGCCGACGTGCATCACCTGGTAGCCGAGCGCCTCGACCTCGGCGGTCGGGAAGCCGGCCTCGTTGGTCTTCGTCTCCTGCAGCGCCACCACGTCGGGTTCACGGGTCTGCAGCCAGTCGAGCAGGCGCGGGAGCCGCGCGCCGACGGAGTTCACGTTCCAGGTGGCGATCCGCACCGGCCCATCCTGCCCCGGCCGTGGTGCCGGCCCGGACCGGTGGTCAGCGGACGGTGACGCGGACCGAGTGGTAGCCGCTCGCGCCGTTCGGCGCGGGTGCGGCCTCGGCGGGGTCCTGCAGCGTTCCGTCGGCGTCCGTGGCCCGGACGGTGAGCTCATGGTCGCCGGCCGGGGCGTCCCAGGCGTAGCGCCACTGGCGCCAGGTGTCCGGACCGGTGGTCTCGGCCAGCTCGGCCCGGTTCCAGTCGCCGCCGTCGATCTTCACCTCGACGCCGCCGATCCCGGTGTGCTGGGCCCAGGCGACCCCCGCGACCGCGACGGTCCCGACGGGCGCCTCGCCCCCGGGGACGTCGATGCGCGAGGCGAGCTTGATCGGGCCGCGGGCCGACCAGCCGAGCGGGGTCCAGTAGCCCTCGTCCTCGGCGAACGTCGTCACCTTGAGCTCGACGACCCACTTGGTCGCCGAGACGTAGCCGTACAGCCCGGGCACGACCATCCGCACGGGGAAGCCGTGCTCCAGCGGCAGCGGCTCGCCGTTCATGCCGACGGCCAGCAGGCTCTGCCGGTCCGGGTCGGTCAGCGCGTCGAGCGGCGTGCCGGCGGTGAAGCCGTCCTCGCTGCGCGACAGGACCATGTCCGCGCCGGCCAGCGGCTTGGCGCGGGCGAGCAGCTCGCGGATCGGGTAGCCGAGCCAGGTCGCGTTGCCGACGAGGTTGCCGCCGACCTCGTTCGAGACGCAGGTCAGCGTGGCGACGTGCTCGACCAGCGGCAGGCCCAGGAGCTCCTCGAAGGTCAGCGACACCTCCTGCTCGACCATGCCGACGACCCGGACGGACCACTTCGCGGGGTCGATCACCGGCACCTGCAGGGCGGTGTCGATCCGGTAGAAGTCCTCGTTCGGCGTCAGGTAGGGCGACAGGTCCGCGATGGCCAGGTCCGCCCCGGCGGGCACGGCGGGGGCCGGCGTCGCGGGCGTCGGCAGGCGGATGCCCGAGCGGGCGGCGCTGACCCGGTTGGCGGCACCGACCAGCACCCGGCCACCGACGACGGCCGCGGCGGCGAGCACGCCGAAGACGGAGGTCGCGACCAGGAAGCCCCGGCGGGCCGGGTCGGCGGGCCCGTCCGGGCGGAGGGCCGCGCGGGCCGGCTGCCAGCGACGCAGGCGGGTGATCAGGCTGCTGAGCAGCATGAAGGCCAGCAGCAGGCCGACGACCGTGGGGACGTACGCCGCCACGTCGCTGCCCGACCCGATCGCCACGGCGACGAGGCCGACGACCGCGACGAGCGCGAACACGGCGGCCCCCGCGCCCTTGCGGCGAAGCTCCGCGATCCCACCGAAGGCGGCGAGGGCGATGACGCCGAGCGCGACGATCGCCAGCAGGATCGGCTTGTCGGCGGTGCCGAGGTAGTCCTTGCCGAAGTTCACCATCCCGGCCGGCAGCAGGTCGATGATCACGGAACCGACGGCGGCGAGCGGCGAGCCCGCGGGGGCGGCCAGCCAGGCGGCGAGGTCGGAGATCCCGATGCCCGCCGCTCCGGCGACCAGGCCGCAGACGGCGGCCCATCTGGTCTGGGTTCGGGACGGCACGGGACGCAGCACGCTCCCACTATCCGTCGCGCGCGAAACGTTGACCAGAAGACCGGGGAAGTGACCCCCGGAGGGAGCCCGCCAGGGCTAGCGTGACGGCCATGCGGCTGCGGTGCTCGTCCCTGCAGGCCTGCGGCCGGGACTCCCTCGCCGAGGCGCTGACCCGTCCCGTCCTGCTCTGCCGGGTCGCCTGGCCGGTGCTCACCTTCACCCCCGTCGACCCGCCCGTGCTGGCGGACCGGTGGGCGTACCGGCCCTACCGGTTCGTGCTGCGGGTCGGGGGACGGATCGGGCTAGGCGAGCACACGATCGAGCCCCGACCGCCGCATGGGGGCGACGAGGTGTGGCACGACGCCGGCCACAGCGACCTCGTCACCGTGTGGGACCACCGCATCGAGCTCGCGGACTTCTACGGCATGACCCGCTACACCGACGTGGTCGAGGTGCGGGCGGGGGCGCTGACGCCCGTGGCCTGGGCCTTCGCGCAGGTCTTCTACCGCCACCGGCAGCGTCGGCTGAACCGCCTCGTCGCCCGCGGCACCCTCGTGCGTCGCGAGCCCGCCCGCGGCTGAGGCTGTGGACGACCCCGTCGCACCACACGTCGGACCACACGTCGGACCACACCGGTCCGCGCTCCTGGGGGCATGAGGCTGCACGACGAGGTCCGGTCTCCGGGCGGCCCTCCGGGGCATCGAGCGCCACGGGTCGAGCACGTCGGCCCGCGGCTACTCCGCGGCCGCCGCGAACTGCGCCTCGTACAGGCGCCAGTAGGCGCCGCGGCGCTCCAGGAGCTCGGTGTGGCTGCCCTGCTCGACGATCGCGCCGGCCTCCATCACCAGGATCACGTCGGCGTCGCGAATGGTCGAGAGCCGGTGGGCGATGACGAAGCTCGTCCGCGCCGACCGCAGCGCGGCCATCGCCTTCTGCACGAGCACCTCGGTCCGGGTGTCGACCGAGCTCGTCGCCTCGTCGAGGATGAGCAGCGTCGGGTCGGCCAGGAACGCCCGCGCGATGGTGATGAGCTGGCGCTCGCCGGCGCTGACGTTGCTGCCCTCCTCGTCGATCACCGTGTCGTAGCCGTCCGGCAGCGAACGCACGAAGCGGTCCACGTACGTCGCCTCGGCCGCCGCGAGGATGTCGGCCTCGCTCGCGTCCGGCCGGCCGTACGCGATGTTCTCGTGGATCGTCCCGTGGAAGAGCCAGGTGTCCTGCAGCACCATCCCGACGGCGGACCGCAGCAGCGCCCGCGGGATCGTCGTGACGTCCACGCCGTCGAGCAGGATCCGTCCGGACTGCGGGTCGTAGAAGCGCATCAGCAGGTTGACCAGGGTGGTCTTGCCCGCGCCGGTGGGCCCGACGATCGCGACGGTCTGGCCGGGCTCGGCGGTGATCGTCAGGTCCTCGATCAGCGGCTGCTCCGGGGTGTACGAGAAGGACACGTGCTCGAACTCCACCCGGCCGCGCACCGGCGGCAGCGTGACGACGCCCTCGACGGTCTGCTCCTCGGCGTCCAGCACCTCGAACACCCGCTCCGCCGACGCGACGCCCGACTGCAGCAGGTTGGCCATCGACGCGACCTGGGTCAGCGGCTGGGTGAACTGCCGGCTGTACTGGATGAACGCCTGCACGTCGCCGAGCGTCATGGTCCCGCTGGCCACGCGCAGCCCGCCGACCACGGCGATGACGACGTAGTTCAGGTTCCCGATGAAGAACATCGTCGGCATGATCAGCCCGGACACGAACTGGGCGCCGAAGCTCGCGCGGTAGACGGCGTCGTTCTTGTCCGCGAAGACCTGCTCGACCTCGCGCTGCCGGCCGAACACCTTCACCAGGGACTGGCCGGTGAAGGCCTCCTCGATGTGGGAGTTCAGCTCACCGGTGGACTTCCACTGCGCCACGAAGAGCTTCTGCGCCCGCTTGCCGATCACCGTGGTCACGCCGATCGCGACAGGGATGGTGACCAGCGCGATCACCGCCAGCACGGGGGAGATCACGAACATCATGATCGTCACCCCGACCACGGTCAGCAGCGACGTCAGCAGCTGGCTGAGCGTCTGCTGGAGCGACTGCGCCACGTTGTCGATGTCGTTGGTGACGCGGCTCAGCAGCTCGCCGCGGGTCTGCCTGTCGAAGTAGGAGAGCGGCAGGCGGTGGACCTTCGCCTCGACCCCGTCGCGGAGCCGCCGGACCGACCGCTGCACGGCTCCGTTGAGCAGGTAGCCCTGCAGCAGCAGCACCAGCGAGCTCACGACGTAGAGCCCCAGCGCGAGGAGCAGCGTGGTCCCGAGCCGGTAGAAGTCGAGCCCGCCGGCGCCGGTGATGCCCGCGACGATGATGTCCGTCGCCTGGCCGAGGATGCGCGGGCCCATCACGCTCAGGCCGATGCCGACCACGGTCAGCAGGACGGCGCCGAGCAGCACCCAGCGCTCCGGCTGCAGCTCGCCGAGCAGGCGGCGCAGGGAGGGGAGGAAGTTCAGCGACTTCTCCGCCACCCGGGCCCCGCCGAAGGGACCCCCGCTGCGGCCGGCCTGGGCCGCGTACGCGGGACGCTCGGGGGCCTTGGCGCCGGGTGCGGCCGGGGTGGGTTCCGGGGACGCGGCGGGGGACGGCGTGCTGGTCGTGCTCATGCGAGGACCTCCTCGGCGCTCAGCTGGGAGTCGACGATCTCCACGTACGTCGGGCAGCCCGCGAGCAGCGACTCGTGGGTGCCCTGCCCGACCACGCGGCCGTCCTCGAGGACGACGATCAGGTCTGCCTCGCGGATCGTGGCCACCCGCTGGCCGACGATGATCACGCAGGCGCCCTCGGTCTCGCGGGCGAGCGCCGCCCGCAGCCGGGCGTCGGTCGCCACGTCGAGGGCGGAGAAGGCGTCGTCGAAGACGTAGACCTCGGGGCGCTTGACCAGCGCGCGGGCAATGGCGAGCCGCTGCCGCTGGCCGCCGGAGACGTTCGACCCGCCCTGGGCGATGGGGGCCTCGAGCTGCTCGGGCATCGCGCGGACGAAGTCCTCCGCCTGCGCGGTGCGGAGCGCGGCCCACAGCTCCTCGTCGGTGGCGTCGGGACGCCCGTAGCGGAGGTTGCTGGCCACGGTCCCGCTGAAGAGGAACGCCCGTTGGGGGACCAGGCCGATCCGGCCCCAGAGCGCCTCCGGCTCGAGCTCGCGGACGTCCACGCCGTCCACCTCGGTCACCCCGGCGGTCGCGTCGAACAGCCGGGGCACGAGCGAGACGAGCGTCGTCTTGCCCGACCCCGTGGAGCCGATGATCGCGGTGGTCTGCCCGGCCTCCGCGGTGAAGCTGACGTCGGAGAGCACCGGGGAGTCGGCGCCCGGGTAGGTGAAGCCGACGTGGTCGAAGCGCACCCGGGAGACCTCGGGGGTCTCGGTGACGCCCGCCTCCGGCGCCACGACGGACGAGTCGGTCCGCAGGACCTCCTCGATGCGCTCGGCGCAGACGGCGGCGCGCGGCGCGATCAGCAGCAGGAAGGTCGCCATCATCACCGACATGAGGATCTGCACGAGGTAGGTGAGGAAGGCGGTCAGGGCGCCGATCTGCATCTCCCCGGCGTCGATCCGGCGGGCGCCGAACCACAGCACGGCCACGCTCGAGACGTTCAGCACGAGCATGACGATCGGGAACAGCGCGGCCTGGTAGCGGCCGACGGACGTCTGGGTCGCCGTGAGCTCGGCGTTCGCCCGGCCGAAGCGCTCGGCCTCGAAGGGTTCGCGGACGAAGGCCCGGACGACGCGGATGCCGGTGATCTGCTCGCGCAGCACCCGGTTCACGGTGTCGATCCGCGTCTGCACGACGCGGAAGAGCGGCCGCATCTTCCAGATCAGGGCGCCGATCGAGAGCACCAGCACGGGGACGGCCACGATGATCAGCCAGGACAGCACCACGTCCTCGCGCAGGGCCATGATCACGCCGCCGATCATGGTGATCGGCGCCGCGACGAAGACCGTCGAGGAGAGCAGCGCGAGCAGCTGCACCTGCTGCACGTCGTTGGTGGTGCGGGTGATCAGGGTCGGTGCGCCGAAGTGGTTCAGCTCGCGGGCCGAGAAGGACAGCACCCGCTCGAAGACGGCCCCGCGGACGTCCCGCCCGAAGCCCATCGCCGCCCGCGCGCCGAGGTAGGTCGCGACGGCCGCGCACACGATCTGCACCAGGCTCACGGCGAGCATGATCTTGCCGGTGCTCCAGATGAACGCGGTGTCGCCGGTCAGCACGCCCCGGTCGATGATCGAGGCGTTGAGGCTCGGGAGGTAGAGCGAGGCGAGCGTCCCGACGAGCTGCAGGACGAGCACGCCGAGCAGCAGTCGTCCGTACGGCCGCAGGAACCGTTCGCGGAGCAGCGAGATCAGCACGTTCGTCCCTCGGTGTGTGGTGTGTCGCGGGCGACCCCGTGCAGGACGAGGTCGACGATGCGGTCGGGTCGGGCGAGCCGCTCGTCCCCGAGCAACGGGTGGGTCAGGGCGAAGACGGTCCCGCGCAGCACGGTCACCGCCTCGCCCGGGGAGACGCGGAGGAGGTCCGCGTCCGGGCCGATCAGGTCGAGCAGCACGAGCTCCAGCTGCTCGTGGTCGTGGCGCTGGCGGGCGTGCAGCGAGTCGTGCGCGGGCGGGTCCTCGCCGTCGCTCCGCGCCCAGCCCGGACGCAGCCGCAGCGCGTGGAACAGGGCGAAGACCCGGCGGGTCCGGTCCTGGAGCACGGTGACGGCGGCCAGCAGGCGTTCCGGCAGGGGCAGCGACCGGTCGATGGCGGCGATCGCGGTCCGCGCGCGGGCCTCGTCGAACACCTCGTCGACGACGGCGTCGATCAGCTCGTCCTTCGTGGCGAACGCCCGGAAGATCGTGCCCTCGGCGACGCCGGCGGCCTCGGCGATCTGCCGGGTGCTGACGTCGCGGCCGTAGCGCTCCAGCAGCGGCTCCGTCGCGGCGACCAGCGCGGCACGCCGGTCCTCGAGGGGCAGGGGGGTCGCGCGGGGCACGACCGAGAGCATATGAGTGAGTGCTCACTCACGCAAGGGAGAAGCCGAGCGGGATCAGCCCCGGCGCTGGGGCACCGCGACCGTGCCGTGCCCGAGCTCACCGACGTGGTCGCCGGTCGGCGTGGCGGTCCAGCCGACCTCGGGCGACGTCGGGGAGGACGACGATCAGCATCGACTCCGGTCCCGCCGCGGGGCGTGCGCTTCTCGGCCGAAGGTCGTGGTCGGCCCCGCCCGGGGGCGGGTGCGAGGATGGGCGGCCGACGGCGGGACGACGGGGAAGAGGTCAGGCGTGGGGCTCAACGGGCTCGAGGACAGGGTCTTCGACGCGGTGCTGTTCGACATGGACGGGACGCTGGTCGACTCGACCGCGGCCGTCTACCGGGCGTGGGCGCGCTGGGCGGTCGAGCACGGGGTCGCCGAGGAGCAGATGCGCGGCCACGACGGGATCCCGGCGGCGAGCATCGTGGCCAAGTTCCTGCCCGAGGACCAGCGCGAGGCCGGCATCCTGCGCATCAACGAGCTCGAGCTGTCGGACACCGGCGGCCTGGCCGTGCTGCCCGGCGCGGCCGAGGCGCTGGCCGCCCTGGTCGACGCCCCCAACGCGATCGCCACCTCGTGCACGATGCCGCTGGCCAAGGCCCGGATCGCCGCGTCGGGGCTCGCCGCCCCGACGGTGCTCGTGACGGCCGACCAGGTCGAGCACGGCAAGCCGGCGCCCGACCCCTACCTGCTGGCCGCGGAGCGCCTCGGCGTCGACCCCGCGCGCTGCCTGGTGGTCGAGGACGCGCCGCTCGGGCTCCAGGCCGCCAAGGCGGCCGGCTGCGCGACGCTCGCCGTCGTCACCACGACGGCCCGCGAGAAGCTGGACGCGGACGCGATCGTCGGGGACCTCTCCGAGGTGCGCTTCGAGCCGGGCGCCGACGGCATCCGGGTGCGCCCCGCCGCCTGAGGCGCGGTCCGGGAGCCGGGGCTCAGGCCGACGGCTCCTGGCGGCCCTCGGGAGCCGGGGAGAGCTTGACGGCGGTCCCGTACGCGACGACCTCGCTCAGGGACTGGGTGATCTCGCTGCAGTCGAAGCGGAGCCCGACGACGGCGTCCGCGCCGGCCTCGCGCGCCATCTCGACGACCTTGGCGATCGCGTCCTGACGGGAGTCGGTGAGCATCGCGGTGTAGCCCTCGACCACGCCCGCGTTGCGCAGGTCGGGCCGCAGCTCGCGGGTCCGGGCGACGACGGAGACGACCGGGCCCAGGACCTCGGTGGTCTCCCGGCCGGGGACGGCGTCCATGGTCAGCACCGGCATCCCGAAGCGGCGCAGCGTCGGTCGCTGCGGCGCGGGCGGCGCCCACTGCTGCTGCTGCCCGTACTGGCCGTAGCCCTGCTGCGGCGGCTGGCCGTAGCCCTGCGGCTGCCCGTAGGGCGCCTGCTGCGGCTGCTGCCCGTAGGGGCTCTGCTGCGGCTGGCCGTACGGGTTCGGCTGGCGGCCCGGCTGCCCGTAGGGGGGCTGCTGGCCGTACGGGTTGCTCATGCCGCCCAAGATATCGGGCGCAAGGCCCTCGCGAGGCCCGGCCGGCCGGCCGGGTCCACCCCGGGCTGTCGCGTTCCGCGAGCGCTAGCGAGTGGATCGCAGGCGGGGGGGGTGTGGGGGGTCGTCCCCCCTCGTGGGGCTGTCGCGTTCCGGGAGCGCCAGCGAGTGGATCGCACGCGGGGGGTGTGGGGGCTCGTCCCCCCTCGTGGGGTTGTCGCGTTCCGGGAGCGCCAGCGAGTGGATCGCGGGCGGGGGGTGTGGGGGGTCGTCCCCCCTCATGAATCAGCCGAGCTCGGTCATGGAGACCGACACGAACATCTCCGACTCGCCGCCGGAGTAGGTGCCGCGCAGGGGCGCCACGTCGCCGTAGTCGCGGCCCTGCCCGACCCGGACGTAGCGGTCGGTCAGCCGCTGGCCCTGCGTCGGGTCGTAGGAGACCCACGTGCCGCACCACCACTCCACCCAGGAGTGGCTCTCGCCGGTGACCGTGCCGCCCGCCGAACCGCCGGGGTGCAGGTAGCCGGACACGTAGCGCGCCGGCAGCCCGATCGAGCGCAGCGCGCCCAGGGCCACGTGGGTGAAGTCCTGGCAGACCCCGGTGCCGAGCTCCCAGACCTCCGCCGCGGTGCTGTTGACCGTCGTGGAGCCGCGCTTGTAGCGCAGGTGGTCGTGCACGATCCGGCACACGTCGAGCCCGGCCAGCCGCGGCGCCTGCCCGGCGACGGCGGCGACCTCCGCGGCGAGGGCCGGCGGCGGGGTCGTGCGGTCGGTCACGGCGAGGAAGTCGGTCATCGGGTCGATGACGCCGCGGTCCCGCAGCGCCGCCCAGCCGAGGTCGTTGCGCGGGGGGCGCCGTTCGGTGTCCCAGGCGATCTCGTCGGCCCGCGTGTCGACCACGGCCTGGGCGTGGACGGTCAGCCGCTCGTGCGGCTCGTGCAGCTCGAAGGTCGTGACCGTCGTGCCCCAGTAGTCGACGTAGCTGAAGCTCCACGCCGTCGGCTCGATGGTGATCCGGTTCGTCCAGACCGTCTGGCCGTCACGGGTCAGCGGCGTCATCCGGGCCTCGTTGAACGACGAGCGCACGGGGGAGTCGTACCGGAAGCCGGTCTGGTGGTCGATGCTCAGCCGCATGGGGTGACCTCTCTGGCCGGCTCGGTGGGGGTCACCGGGTGCCCCCGGTGACCCAGGCGTGCTGGTCCTCGGCGGCGAAGTACTGCCGCGTGACGAGCTCGGTGACCGCGGCCGTCACGTCCTGCACCGCGCCCATCTCCTCGTCGAGGTGGGCGACGAGCTCGTTCATGTCGGCGTACTCGAGGCGGGCGCGCAGCTGGCCCAGCTGGCGGCGGGCCTGGGAGGCGCGGCCGGAGGAGTCGGCGTCGTCCACGGCGAGCTTGGCCAGGCAGTCCGAGGCGGCGGTGAGCCCGTGCATGATCGAGCGCGGGAAGCGGCCGTCCAGGATCAGGAACTCGGCCGCGGAGGCGTCGTTGTGCACCCCGCGGTAGGTCCGCAGGAAGGCGTCGTGCCCGCCGCAGCCGCGCAGCACGGAGGGCCACTGCGACGCCCCGCCCGACACCGACGCCGACGCCACCAGCCGCGACGTCATGTCGGCCTGCTCGAGGCACCGGCCGAGCGAGAGGAACTGCCACCCGTCGTCGCGCACCATCGTCCCGCGGGCGATGCCGCCGAACAGGGCGCTGCGCTCGCGCGCCCAGTTCAGGAAGCCGTTCGCCCGCGCGACGCCGAAGCCGCCCGACGGCAGCTGGTGCCAGGTGGTGTTGATGCACTCCCACAGGTCCAGCGGGATGACCTCGCGGGCCCGCCGCGCGTTGTCCCGGGCGGCCGCCCAGCAGGAGAAGATCGAGCTCGGCTCGTGGCGGTCGAACGCCAGCAGCCGCAGCAGGTCGGTGTGCGTGGGCTCCTCGACGCCCTCGACGCTCATCAGGGCGAGCAGGTTGGCGCTCGCCTGCATCTCGGTCGAGCTGTCCTCGACGAGCAGGCGGAGGTGGGTCTGCAGGAGGCGGGCGGTGTCCTCGGCGCGCTCGACGTAGCGCCCGATCCAGAACATCGACTCCGCGATGCGGCTGAGGATCATCGGGCCGCCCCCGTCCCGGGCCGTCCGTCGCCCTGCTGCTGCTGCTCCTCCTGCTGGCGGTGGCCGGGGGTGCGCGAGGGCACGTCGACGCGGGCCCGGCCGACGACCATCGGCACGACCGGCCGTACCGGCGGGGCCGCGGTCGGCGGGGGGACGACGGGCGCGCGTTCGGGGGCGACGTCCGGGTCGACCGGGGCGGTGGCCACGGTGCCGGCCAGGTCGCCCTCCTCGGCGCGCAGCTCGGCCTCGACCGCGTCCACGTCGTCGACGACGCGGGGGAACGACGTGCTCAGGACCCAGGTGTCCTTGCTGCCGCCGCCCTGGCTGCTGTTCACCACGAGCTCGCCCTCGGGAAGCGCGACGCGGGTCAGACCGCCGGGCAGCACGTAGACGCTGTCGCCGTTGTTCACCGCGAAGGGCCGCAGGTCGACGTGGCGCGGGCGCAGCTGGTCGTCGATCAGCGTCGGCACGGTGGACAGCTGCACCACCGGCTGCGCGATCCAGCCGCGCGGGTCGGCGACCACCCGGGCGCGCAGGGCGTCCAGCTCCTCGCGGGTGGCGCGGGGGCCGATGACGATGCCCTTGCCCCCGGAGCCGTCGACCGGCTTGACCACGAGCTCGTCGAGGCGGTCGAGGACCTCCTCGCGGGCCTCGTCCTCCTCCAGCCGCCAGGTGTCCACGTTCGCGATGATCGGGTCCTCGTGGAGGTAGTAGCGGATCAGGTCGGGGACGTAGGTGTAGATCAGCTTGTCGTCGGCGACGCCGTTGCCGATGGCGTTGGCCAGGGCGACCCCGCCCGTACGCACGGCGTTGACCAGGCCGGGCACGCCCAGCATCGAGTCGCTGCGGAAGAAGACCGGGTCGAGGAAGTCGTCGTCCAGGCGGCGGTAGATGACGTCCACGCGACGCAGCCCCGCGGTCGTCCGCATGAAGACCTTGCCGCGCCGGCACTCGAGGTCGCGGCCCTCGACGAGCTCGACACCCATCGTGCGGGCGAGCAGCGTGTGCTCGAAGTAGGCGGAGTTGTAGACGCCGGGGGTGAGCACGACGATGTTCGGGTCGTCGGTGACCGGCGAGGCCTTGCGCAGCGCCTGCAGGAGCCGGGCCGGGTAGTCACCGACCGAGCGGATCCGCTGGTTGGCGAAGGCGTCGGGCAGCGCGGTGATCATCGCGGTGCGGTTCGTCATGACGTACGAGACGCCGCTCGGCACCCGGAAGTTGTCCTCGAGGACGCGGACGTCGCCCTCCGGGGTGCGGATCAGGTCGACCCCGGCGACGTGGATGCGGACGCCGTTCGGCGGCCGGACGCCCCACACCACGCGGTGGAAGTGCGCGGACGTGGTGATCAGCTGGCTCGGCACGACGCCGTCGGAGATGACCTTGGCGTCGGAGTAGACGTCGTCGAGGAACAGCTCCATCGCTCGCACGCGCTGCGCGACGCCGGACTCGATGGTGTCCCACTCCGCGGCCGCGATGACCCGGGGCACGAGGTCCAGCGGGAACGGCCGCTCGACGCCGCCGACGTCGAAGGTCACGCCCGCCTGCGTGTAGTTGCTGGCCAGGGCCTCGGCGATGCCCTTGAGCTCGGCCGGCGTGCTCTGCTGCAGCGTCGCGTGGATCGCCCGGTAGCTGGGCCGGACGCTGCCGGACGCGTCGACCATCTCGTCGAAGGCGACACCCGGGCGGTAGTCGGACAAGACGTCGGGCATGACCGTGACCCTACTCAGAGCGACGCACCTCACATCATCGGTGCTCGGCCGGGTCCTCCTGTGTGAACTTCTCAGCCTCGGCCCGGGCGGGCGCTCAGGTGTTGCCCAGCACCACCGCGAGGACGACGAGCAGCAGCAGCACGAAGAGGAAGACCATGAGGCCGACGAAGACCGCGCTGCCCGGACGCTTCTGGGGCGTGAACCCCATGGCGCCGTCCTTGCCGACGGTCGTCATCGGCCCCGAGAAGAAGATCTCGCTCGTGGAGCCCGGCTCGACGGGCACCGCGAGCGACGCGCGGCCGTACGTGCGCCCCAGGTAGACCTGCGCGGCCTCGACCTGCCGCAGCCCGGCCGGCGCGGGAAAGGCGTTGCGGCCCCAGCGGACCGTCGCCCGGTGGCCGTCGATGGTCAGCAGCGGCTCGATCATCCCCATCGCCCCGACCGGCTTGTTGAGGTTGATCACCAGCTCGCCCGTCGGACCGCTCCCGTACGCCTCCGGCGCGACCAGGGGCGCGCCGTAGCCCGCCGGGACGAAGCCCTGCTCGGCGAGCGGCTCGGACGTCGGGCCCGGCGCCGGGGACCCGTGGCCCTGGGGCGCCCCGTAGCCTTGCGGCGCTCCGTACCCCTGCGGGGCGCCGTACCCCTGGGGTGCTCCGTAGCCCTGCGGTGCCCCGGCGCCCGGGGGCGGTCCCGAGGGGGCGGGCTGGTCGGGGGACCACGGCTGCTGCGGCGACGACATGGCCGCCAGTCTGTCAGCGCGAGGGTCCTCGGAGGGCTGGATCCGGACTTATCCCCAGGTCCCCGGCCACTAGTCTGAGCCGGTGCCAGACGAGCTGACCGACGCCGCGACGACCGAGGCCACGGAGGCGGCGGCGGTCTCCGAGCAGCGCCGCGTGCGGCAGGAGAAGCGGGCCCGGCTGCTCGAGGAGGGCCGCCAGCCGTACCCCGTGTCGGTCGGGCGGACCCACTCGCTGCGCGAGGTGCGGTCGCGCTGGGCGAGCCTCGCCACGGGCGAGGAGACGCAGGACGTCGTCGGCGTGGCCGGGCGGGTCGTGTTCCTGCGCAACACCGGCAAGCTCTGCTTCGCCACGCTCCAGGAGGGCCTCTCGACGGCCGACACGGGCGTCCGCCTCCAGGTCATGCTGTCCCTCGCCGAGGTGGGCGAGGAGGCGCTGGCCGCCTGGAAGGCCGACGTCGACCTGGGCGACTTCGTCTACGTCCGCGGCCGGGTCGTCTCCTCCCGCCGCGGCGAGCTGAGCGTGATGGCCGGCAGCTGGGAGCTGGCGTCCAAGGCGCTGCGGCCGCTGCCCAACCTCTACACCGAGCTCTCCGAGGAGACCCGGGTCCGGCAGCGGTACGCCGACCTGACGGTCCGCGAGGAGGCCCGGCAGATGGTCCTGACCCGCGCGAAGGTGACGCGGAGCATCCGGGACACGCTGCACCGCCACGACTTCCTCGAGGTCGAGACGCCCGTCCTCCAGCTGGTGCACGGCGGTGCGCACGCACGCCCGTTCCCCACGCACCTGAACGCGTTCGACGTCGACATGACGCTGCGCATCGCGCTCGAGCTCTACCTCAAGCGCGCCGTCGTCGGCGGCGTCGACCGGGTGTACGAGATGGGCCGGATCTTCCGCAACGAGGGCGTCGACTCGACCCACAGCCCCGAGTTCACGATGCTCGAGTTCTACGAGGCGTGGGGCGACCAGAAGACCGTCGCCGACCTGACCCGGCAGATCATCCTCGACGTCGCTGACGTGCTCGGCACCCGGCAGATCGAGACGCCGGCCGGCGTGATCGACCTCGACGGCGAGTGGCGCTGGCTCGGGGTCTACCCCGGCCTGTCGGCGGTGCTCGGCGAGGAGGTGCTCCCGGAGACCTCGCTCGAGCGCCTGCACGCGATCGCGACCGCGCGCGGCGTGGCCCTCGACCCGGCGTGGGGCGAGCAGAAGGTCGTCATGGAGCTGTTCGCGGAGCTCGTCGAGCCGACGCTGCTGCAGCCGACGTTCGTCTGCGACTACCCGCCGATCGCGCAGCCGCTGGCCCGTCCGCACCGCAGCGACCCGGCGCTCATCGAGGCCTGGGACCTGTTCATCGGCGGGGTCGAGCGGGGTACCGGCTTCTCCGAGCTGATCGATCCGGTCATCCAGCGCGAGCGGCTCACGGCCCAGTCGCTCGAGGCCGCCGCGGGCGACCCCGAGGCGATGCAGCTCGACGAGGACTTCCTGGACGCCCTCGAGCTCGGCGCACCGCCGATGGGCGGCGTCGGCCTGGGGCTCGACCGGCTGATCATGCTCTTCACCGGCGTCGGCATCCGCGAGTCGATCCTCTTCCCGCTGCTGCGCCCCGGTTCCTGACCGGGAGCCGGACGAACGGGGAAGTTCTGACCGCGTAGTCGCGGCCGGAACTTCCCCGTTCTCGTCGGGCAGGGCTAGCGCGAGCGGCGCGGGCTGGGCTCGTCGGGGTCGCGGAGGTCGGAGAAGTCGCCGAAGTCGTCCTCGTGACGGCGCCAGCGGCGCCGCGACGGCTTCTCCGTGGCGTCCGAGACGACGTCGGCCACGGGGTCACCGGTGGGCACGGGATCGGCCTTCGGCTCCGGGGCGGTCGTCGGCGCGGCGCCGGAGGCGCTGACGGCCGGCAGGATCGTCTTCTCCGTGTCGCCCTCGGGCTCCACGGTCGGCGCGGCCTCCTCGACCGGGGCGGCGGCGACGGCCGGACGCTTACGGCCGGGGAGCGAGAGGCGTCGGCGCTCCGACGGGACGAGCGCGGTGCCCTCACCGGCGGCGCCGGCCCCCGCCCCGACCCCGGCGGGCTGAACGCGGCCGGCGCGGACGACGGCCACCCCGATCGCCGTGGTCAGGGGGACGGCGAGGACGAGGCCGATGGAGCCGACGAGGGTCCGGACGATCTCGTCCGAGAACTGCTCGGTCTGCAGCACCTGCAGCAGCGGCCGGTCGTAGACGGCGATCAGCAGCAGCACCGACAGCGACGCACCCGCCGTGGCGAAGGCGATCGTGTAGACGGTCGAGGCGATGTGGTCGCGGCCGATCCGCATGGCCCGCGTGAACAGGTCGCGCTTGCGCAGGCGCAGGGCCTGGCCGTTCTCGTCGAGGTAGTGACCGTCGGCCAGCTCCCAGACGGCCGAGGCCTGGGTGATGGTCACGTCGTTCAGCACGCCGAGGCCGGCGACGATGATCCCGCAGATCACCACCGACGTCAGCTGCAGGTCGGGCGTCGCGGCGGCGAGGATGTAGTCGTCCTCGCTGGCGACGCCGGTCAGGTGCGCCCAGCCGGTCGCGAAGGCGCCGAGCGCGGCGCTGAGCCCGAGCCCGAACAGGGTCCCGACCAGGGCGGTCGTCGTCCGCGCGCTGAAGCCGTGGGCCGCGTACAGGACGACGAACATGATCGCGGACGAGCCGATCAGGCCGATGACGACGGGGTTCTGGCCGGCGACGAGGGCCGGGAACATGAACTTGACGAGGATCAGCGCCGCGAAGGCCAGGCCGAGCAGCGACGCCAGGCCGCGCCAGCGGGCGACCGCGACGACGACGAGCGCGAACACGATGCTCAGGACGATGAGCGGCGTACGGCGGTCGAAGTCGGAGAACTGGTACGAGGCGCCCTGCCCGTCGCCCGGCGGGACCCGGATCAGGACGATGTCCTGCCCGACCTCGGCGCCCGAGGCGTAGAGGGCCTGGGTGAGCGGGACGCTGGCCACGTCCCCGCGGCCGTCGCCGTCGGTGACCGTGGCCGTCAGGTTGGCGCAGGCGTTGGCGCCCTGCTCGCCGGGCGTCGAGCCGGGCAGGCCGTCGCAGGCGATCTGCTCGACGCCGGTGATCTTCGCGTGCGGGTAGGTGACCCCGGCGACGCTGTAGCCCGCCGCGTCGGCGTTCACGTGGTCGGCGACGTCGCCCGGCCAGAGGGCGATCAGGCCGACCAGGGTCCAGATCCCGAGCGGGATCAGCACCACGATGAGGATCCGCAGCGCCCGGCGGTGGCGGTAGAGCTCCGCGGCGGTGACCTGGTGCTCGGAGCCGTCGTGGGCGGCGAGGTGACCGTGCCCGGCCGCACCACGTCCGCCGCGTGCGGCGTTGCTGTGCGTGTGCGCCACGTCGTCCGCCTAGTCTCTTGGTCCGTGAGCCGATCGTCGGAGGGGCGTCGGACCCACGACCCCCACGAAGATCCACGGCCCGCGCGTGGCCCGCGCGACGTCGGCGGACAATCTAACCCAGCCGACCCGAACCCCCCGTCTTCCGCGCAGCGACCGGCCCTCACCGTCGGACGCCGCTGGATGCTCCTCTGCGCGGCGATCGGTCTCGCGCTGCTGGTGACCGGCGCGTGGTCGCTACCCCGGCCGTCCGCCCTCGTCCCGTCCTCCGCGCCCGCCATCGGGGCCGCTCCCGCCCGGGCCTCGGCCTCGCCGGGCGAGCCGGCCGCGTCGAGCCCGGCGGCCCCGCCGACCACGGAACCCGCCCAGGCCCAGGGCGTCCTCGTCGCCGACACGGGCCCGGGCACGTACGAGGAGGCGAAGGTCTCCGTCCCGAGCACGACGGACGAGGGCCGGCTCTACCGCTTCGACGTCCGGGTGGAGAAGGGCCTCGACCTCGACCCGGACGCGGTGGCGCGCGCGCTCGAGAAGACGCTCGACGACCCCCGCAGCTGGCGGTCGACCGGCCGGGTGCGGTTCGCCCTGGTCGCCGCCGGCGAGACCGCCGACCTGCACGCGTACGTCGTCACGCCCGGCACGACCGACAAGCTGTGCGCGCCGCTGCTGACCCGCGGCGAGGTGTCCTGCCGCGCGGGGGACAAGGTCGTCCTCAACGCCAAGCGGTGGGTGCTCGGGGCGGACGCGTACGGGACCGACGTCGCGGCCTACCGGGAGTACCTCGTGAACCACGAGTTCGGGCACGCGCTCGGGCACTCCCACGTCGGCTGCCCGCGGACCGGCCAGCCCTCCCCGGTGATGCTGCAGCAGACCAAGGGCCTGCAGGGCTGCACGGCCAACCCGTGGCCCTCGGTCACGAAGGGATGAGCGCCGCCCCCGACGTCCGGCTGGAGCGGGTCCCCGTCGCCGTCGCCCGCGCGCTGGTCGACGGGAGCCTCGTGCGGCCGCGGACCTGGCACCCGGAGTTCCCGGCCGGCGGGACGCTGAGCGCCGCGCGGATGCTGCTCGGCGCGTACGAGGCCCTCGGTCGCGACCCTGAGACCTCGCCCTGGTGGTTCTTCGCCGTGGTCGTCGACGGCCGGGTCGTCGGCGACGCCGGGTTCCACGGGCCGCCGCCGGAGGACGGCCCGGCCGAGGTCGAGGTCGGCTACCAGGTCGCGCCGGCCCTGCGCGGCCGCGGCGTCGCGACCCGGGCGTGCGCCCTGCTGCTCGAGCACGCCTGGCGCCACGGCGCCGACGTCGTCCGCGCCGAGGTCGAGCCCGACAACCCGGACGGTCCCGCCTCGCTCGCCGTGCTGCGGGCCAACGGGTTCGTCCGGACGCCGCGGGGCGACCTCGCGGTGGTCGCGCCCGGGAGCGCGGAGCCCGTCACCGGTGCGGGTGTCGGCGGGCCGACATAGAGTTTCCGACGCGATGAGCACGGAGGTCGGGGGTCTGACCCGGCGCCTGGTCCTGGACCGGACGCCGATGCTCGGCGCCTTCTTCGCGCCGCACCGGCGCGGTTCCGGGGACCCGACGCACCGGTCGCTGGGCGGCATCCACCTCCGGACCACGCGGACGTCGACGGGCACGGCCCTGCTCAAGGTCGTCGCCCAGGGCACCGAGGTGTCCGCGCGCGCCTGGGGCGACGGCGCCGAGCAGGTGCTCGACCAGCTGCCGCGCTTCCTGGGCGAGGACGACGACGTGAGCGGCTTCGAGCCGCGCCACCCGGTCGTCGCCGAGGCGCACCGCCACCACGCGCACTTCCGGGTCGGGCGCACGGACGCCGTCTTCGAGGCCATGGCGCCGGCCTGCCTCGAGCAGGTGGTGACGGGCAAGGAGGCGTTCCGCGCCTGGCGGCTGCTGGTGCGCGAGTTCGGTGAACCCGCGCCCGGCCCCACGCAGGAGCCGGGCTCGGCGGCGTACGGGATGTTCGTGGCGCCGACCCCGGAGGTCTGGGCGCGGGTGCCGAGCTGGCGCTTCCTGGCGGCCGGGGTCGAGGAGCGACGCAGCCGCACCCTGGTCCGGACCGCCCAGCGGGCGGCGGCGCTCGAACGGACGCTGAGGGGCACGAACGAGGCGGCCGACGTGGCGCTCCGCAGCCTTCCCGGCGTGGGTCCGTGGACCTCGGCGGAGGTGCGTCAGCGCGCCCACGGCGACGCCGACGCCTGGAGCGTGGGCGACTACCACGTGGGCAAGAACATCACCTGGGCCCTGACGGGCGAGGTGCTGGACGACGACGCGGCGACCGAGCTGCTGGAGCCCTACCGCGGGCACCGCTTCCGGGTGCAGCAGCTGCTCGGGCTGGTCGGGGCACGACGGCCCCGGCACGCGCCACGGATGACGTTGCCGACCCACACCCCGTACGCGACCCGCGGCCGTTCCTGAGGCTGCGGCCCGCACGAGCCCGGACGCGCGTCGGGC